>NZ_SPQS01000005.1 GCF_004570865.1 Bradyrhizobium frederickii | reverse complement strand
CCCCTCACACCACCCTTTTCCCCGCCCGCTCCGCCACCGCCTTCTGCACAAAATACATCATCACCAGCGCGACGAGCGTCGTGGCGACGACGACGTAGCCGATCCGGTCGAAATGCAGCAGCGCGCCGTCGGGCGCCTGCGCGATGATCGCGCCGGCGAGCACCGAGCCGAGGCCGCCGGAGAGCTGCTGCAGCGAGGCGCTGATGGCGCTGAACGAACCGCGCTGGTCGGGATCGGGGATTGCCGACATCAGCGCCTGCGATGGGATCATGCGCGAGAAGATGCCGACGAACATCAGCACGTTGACGAGGATCGCGGTCGCGAGCGTGACGTGGCCGAGATGGGTATAGACCAGCACCATGATCACGGACACCGCGCTGCCGAACACGAAGGTCGGGTATTTGCCGAACGCGTCGCTGGCGCGGCCGACCAGCGGCCCGGTGACGATGCTGAACAGGCCGGAGACGAGATAGATCGTCGGCAGATGCGTGATGTCGATGCCGAGATTGTTCACGGTGAAGGCGCTGGAGAACGGCATCAGCATGTATCCGCCGGTCGCCAGCAGCGTCGTGACCGCGAACGCCAGCGTATAGCGTGGCTGCGCGAGGGTCGCGATCAGATGGTGGAACGGGTTTCTGTCATGCTTCAGCTTCAGATGCGCGTCGACCGGCTTCATGGCGAAGGCGATGATGACGATCGCCGCGACCGACACCACGACGATCGCGATGAAGCAGACATGCCAGCTCCAGCGATTGGCGAGAAACAGCCCGGCGGGAATGCCGAGCACCTGGCTCGCCGCGAACGCCGTCTGGATGGTTCCCATCGCGCGGCCGCGCATGTGCAGCGGGAACAGGTCGGTGATGATGGCGAGCACCACCGCGCCGATCACGCCGCCGAACAATCCGGTCACGACCCGGCCGAGCAGCAGCACGTGGTAGTTCGGCGCAGCCGCGCAGAGCGCGGTGCCGAGCGTGAAGCCGACATAGAAGAACAACAGCAGGCGCTTGCGATCGAAGCGATCGGCAAAGCCGGCGGCCAGCACGCCCGAAATGCCGGCACTGAACGCGTAGGCCGACACCGCCACGCCGAACTGGGTGGCCGTGATGTCGAGCGCTGGCATCAGGATGGCGCCGAGCGGCGACATGATGATGAAGTCGAGGATGATGGTGAACTGCGTGAACGCGAGCAGCGCGATGAGAAACGCCTGATAGCGCGAAAAGCCGCGCGGGCGTTCCGATGGGGCCTCGATAGGCGCAGCGAGCGTCTGTTCGGTCATGGATCTCGATTTCGTCGGGTGGCGGGGAGAGAAAGCGGAAGATGGGGTGGGCCCGCATGATTTTCACGGGCGCACGGCCCTCATTCCTGACGGAATCCGAAGCACGCGCCGGGTTGTGGGATACGTGCAACAGCCCGCGATCCGACCAACCGTCCGGCGGCTTCGCGAAAGGCGTGCGCGGGCTGAGAAGCCGGGCGCCGGCCCCGCACCCCATGAATATGGGAGGACGCAATGCCGCGCGGTCCCTCGCGCATCCGGCGTCTTCCAAAGCCATGGACTGCATGCTTTGAGTGTCGCCGTGCCGCGCAAGCGTCAATCGTTTTGACGCGGTGGCGGCCTGGGGCTGGAAGTGACGGCGGTCTTCGATCCTCCTGCGCCACTTGCCGGTCGCAAGGTTGGAGGACGGGGTGGGGACCAACATGATGATTTCGTTGCGCGCGCGAATCGCCGCCTGTCTCGCAACGGCGCTGTTTGCCGTGATCGCGGCCTGCGCCGGCGCGCCGCAAGCCCGGGCCCAGTTCATCTGCGTGGATGGTGCCTTGTCCGATCAAGGCGCCAGTGCGGCCGGCTCAGGGGGCAATTTTGCCTGCGGGCCCTCCGCTTCCGCTGCCGGCAACGGCAGCAACAACTCCGCGGTCGGGGCCGGCGCTAACGCCAGCGGCGATAGCAGCTCCAATGGGGCCACGGGAAACAATGCCAACGCCAGCGGCAACAACAGTTTCAACAGCGCGACCGGAGCGGGAGCCATTGCCAGCGGTGAAGGCAGCAAAAACATGGCGTCCGGAAACAACGCGCAAGCCAGCGGTGACAACAGTACCAATATCGCGGCCGGCGCCGGCGCCAACGCCAGCGGCAACAACAGCGGCAATCTTGCGTCCGGGCTCACCGCCCTGGCCAACGGAGACAACAGCAGGAACGTCGCGACAGGGCGCAGTTCCAATGCCTCCGGCAACAACAGCAGAAATCTTGCGACCGGGTTTGTCGCCAGGGCTTACGGGGACGCCAGCGCCAACACCGCGACGGGGACCAACGCCAACGCCTTCGGCAACGGCAGCAGCAACATTGCGACCGGCGTCAACTCCAACGCGACCGGCGACAACAGCTACAATATCGCGACCGGCCTGAATACCAACGCGAGCGGGTCCGGAAGCAACAACGTCGCCACCGGCAACGCCGCCGTCGCGCTTGGCACCAACAGCTTCAACACGGCGACCGGCTATCTGGCGCATGCCCATGGCACCAATTCGGGGAACGTCGCGAACGGTGCGCAATCTGATGCCAGCGGCACCGGTAGCTTCAACATCGCCATAGGAAACGGCGCCCATGCGATCGGAAACGGCGTGGCAAACACCGCGGTGGGCAACGGCGCCAACGCCACCGGCGCAAACTCGTCGGCTTTCGGCAATGGCGCATCGGCAACTTTCGCGAACGCCACCGCGATCGGCAATGGGGCCACCGCGACGCGCGCCGACCAACAGGTCTACGGGACGGCGAGCAATACCTACACGATGTCAGGCGTTACCTCGGCCGCGAGCAAGGCCGCGCAGTCCGGACCGCTGCAGCTCGTCACCACCGACGCTGCCGGCAATCTTGCCGCCACCCCGCTCAGCGCGCTCGGGTTTGCGGGCTCGGCAGATATTGCAAGCATCAATAGCCAGCTTGCAGGCATCAATGCCCGCCTCAACGACCTCGACGGCAGAACCGGCAAGGCGATCAACGGTGTCGCGATGGCCTTTGCGATGTCCGGCTCGCCCTGGCTGATGCCTTCCGAGAAGATCGCGATGAGCATGAACTGGGGGACGTTTCAGAATACCAATGCGCTCTCCATGAGTGCGGCGCTGCGCGTCAGCGAGCACGTGCAGGCCAGCGGCGGTCTGACCTATGGCACGAATGGCGGCGGATTGGGCGGCCGCGTCGGTATGCGCGTCAGCTGGTAAATGCAGCAGAGCCGTTGCATGCACAGGGCCGTTCCATGCGATTGATTACGCGAGCCGCGATTGCCCTGGCGTTGCTGCTGTCCTGCGGCAGCGACAGGGCGATGGCGCAGCAGAAGACGCCTGAGCCGGCCCCGGCGCAGTCCTCGCTGCCTGTCACGCTGGAGAAGGCACTCTATCTGATCCGCTCGACGCTGCTCACGCTCAACGATGCCAACCGCACGGGCAATTACACGGTGCTGCGCGATCTCGCTGCGCCCGACTTCCAGGCGCGCAACACCGCCGCAGATCTCGCATTGAATTTTCTCGACCTGCGGCGCCGTAACTTCGATCTCTATGCGGCGGCATTGCTGGCGCCTCAGTTCAGCGATGCGCCCGCGCTCGATCAGCGCGGAATGCTGCGCCTTGCAGGTCACATTCCGACCCGGCCGCAGCAGATCCAGTTCGATCTGACGTTTCAGGTCGTGGCCGGGCAATGGCACCTGTTCGCGATCGCGATCGCGACGCCGGAAGCTGCATCGGCACAGCCGCGAGCCCAGGCGACGCCCGGCAGGCCGGCCGTGCCTGCGCAGAAGAAGACGCCCTGAAGGGTTGCGCGGCGCCCGCTACGGCAACGACCTGACCGAACCGCGTGCTTGCGCGGCCCGCCGGCAAGGGCTACAGCGCCGGCAATCCGAATTAGCTATTGTGCCGACGCAACCGATTCGACCCGAGGCTTTGAAACGCCATGACCGTACGCCTGCACCGCGGCGACCTGCCCGACCTCACGCGCTACACCAATGCGGTGGCGATCGACACCGAGACCATGGGGCTGAACCCGCACCGCGACCGGCTCTGCGTGGTGCAGCTCTCGCCCGGCGACGGCAGCGCCGACGTGGTGCAGATCCCCAAGGGCCACACCGACGCGCCCAACCTGAAGGCCCTGCTCGCCAATCCCGCCATCACCAAGATCTTCCATTTCGCGCGGTTCGACGTCGCGGTGCTGTACCAGACCTTCGGCGTCATGACCGGGCCGATTTATTGCACCAAGATTGCCTCGCGCCTGATCCGTACCTACACCGACCGCCACGGCCTGAAAGACCTCGTGCGCGAGGTGCTCAATGTCGACCTTTCCAAGCAGCAGCAATCCAGCGACTGGGGTTCGGACAGCCTGACCGAGCCGCAGCTCGCCTACGCCGCCTCCGATGTGCTGCACCTGCATGCCTTGCGCGAACGGCTGGATGCCATGCTGGTCCGGGAAGGCCGCACTCAGCTGGCGAGGTCCTGTTTCGACTTCCTGCCGACCCGGGCCCTGCTCGACCTCCAGGGCTGGGCGGAAGAGGACATTTTCGCGCATTCCTGAGCCCTCGGCCGCCGGGTAGACTCGGGTCTGCGCCCCGTTTCGGACACTTTCCTGCGGCCTGTCCAAGCCTGGTACGTCCAAGCCCGATACGTCCAAGGCTGCATATTGCGGCGGCGGCGGGTACAATGGGGCGCCCTCGACCCGGCTTGGCGAGCGACACCTCAGGAGCTCAGGTGAATTCGGCCCACAATCCCACCTACGACGCCGCGCTCGCGGCGAAGTTTGCCAGCGCGGCGCGCCACAGCCGTCTGGTGCGGATTCTGCGGGTCGGGGTCCCCGCGACGGTGGTCGTGGCCATGGCCGTGATCATCTACATCGCGTTCTTCAACAAGTTCAGGATTCCCGAGCTGCCGCTCACGGTCGAAAACATGGTGGTGTCGGGCACCAAGATCACGATGGAATCGCCGCATCTGTCCGGCTTCACGCCGGATCGGCGGCCCTATGAGCTCTGGGCCAAGACCGCGACGCAGGACATCACCGATCCCGATCATGTCGATCTCAACGACCTGCGCGCGAAAGTGCTGATGGAGGATCAATCCACCCTGTTCCTCGATGCCCGCACCGGCCGCTTCGACAACAAGCAGCAGCAGCTCGACCTGCACAAGGACATCTTCCTGCGCACCTCCACCGGCTATGAGGCGCGGCTGAACTCCGCCTTCGTCGACATGAACAAGGGCACGGTCTCCTCGGACGAGCGTGTCGACGTCAAGCTGACCAACGGCACGCTGACTGCGGATCGCCTGCGAATTACGGAAGGCGGCGACGTCATCCGTTTCGAAGGCAATGTGGTGATGCATCTGGACAAGCTGGATGACCCGGCCGCCGCACAGCCTGCGCCGGTCGAGCCCGCGCCGCCGGCGAAGACACGTACGCCTCAGAACAAGTCTGCCAACACAAGATGATTTTCATGACCAGGATCTTTTCGCGCAGCGACGACAAGCGGTGCGCCATCATCAGCGCGGCTGCACTTGCGGTCGGCATCGCGCTGGTCGCGGGCAGCGCGGCCATCGCGCAGAGCGCGATGCAGGGCGTGCCCAACGCGATGCAGGGCTTTTCGCAGAACCGCGATCAGCCGATCCAGATCGAGGCCGCCTCGCTCGAGATGCGCGACAAGAAAAAGGAGGCGACCTTCGCCGGCAACGTGAAGGTCATCCAGGGCGACACCACCATGACCTCGAAGACGCTGGTGGTGTTCTACGAATCCGGCGGCGACAAGCCGGCCACGCCGCAGCCCGCACCCGCAAAAGGCGCCAAATCCGCACCGATGCAGTCGGCGCAGCCGGGTCCGGGCGGCAGCTCCTCGATCAAGCGGCTGGAGGCGCGCGGCAATGTCGTGGTCACCCAGAAGGACCAGGTGGTGACCGGCGATACCGCCGTGTTCGACACCAAGACCAATCTCATCACCATGCTCGGTGGCTCCGGCCAGGTCGTCCTGACCCAATGCAAGAACGTGCTGCGCGGCGACCGCTTGATGGTCGACATGACGACAGGCGTGTCGCGGGTGGAATCCGACAATGGCCGGGTTCAGGCCCTGCTGCCGCAGGGCGGTGGCAGCGATTGCGGCCAGGGGGGACAGGGCGGCAAGCCCGGCGGGGCGCCGCCTCTGCAATTGCCCGGTGCAAGTAAACCGAAATAATTCAACGGCTTGGTTCGGATGCGGCCGAACCGAGGTTGAAGCTTGGCCGGCGAGACTGTATCTAGCGCACAAGGCTTCGAAGCGGGGTTCGCCGCTTTTCGGGCGTGTTTCACTGGGCATGAGACATCCCTTCACTCATGCTGCATCGGCGAATCGAAGGCCGCTGCGGCAGATCGCGCGAATTCGCGCAGGATCGTCGCGAAAGGCTGGAAGGCGGGGATGGTCGATCTCTTCAGCATGTTCCGTCGGCGCCCCGCCAAGCGCGGCCGGCCAGGATTTGCCCGTCAGGACATCACCACGCTCGGTGACGGTGTCGGCGGGCTCGTGACCAGCCCGATCCGCGAGGTGCCGCCGATTGCCCGTGACCAGGCGATGCATGCGCCCGGGCAGTTCCAGGGCGACTATCAAGGCGACTACCAGCACGATTATCAACCCGAGCCGCGTCCGCAGCCGGTTCACCCCGTCAGGGCTGCCGGCAAGTCCAACGGCGCCGGCGGGCCCCAGCTCCTGAAGCGGCCGGGTTTCCTGGCTGTGCATAGCGTGGAAAAGGCCTTCGGCAGCCGGCAGGTGGTGCGCGGCGTCAGCATCTATGTGCGCCGCGGCGAAGCGGTCGGCCTGCTCGGCCCGAACGGCGCCGGCAAGACCACCGTGTTCTACATGATCACCGGCCTGATCAAGGCCGATCGCGGCGCGATCGAGCTCGACGGCCACGACGTCACCAGACTGCCGATGTATCAGCGCGCGCGACTCGGCATCGGCTATCTGCCGCAGGAGGCCTCGATCTTCCGCGGTCTCACCGTCGAGCAGAATATCCGCGCCGTGCTCGAAGTGGTCGAGCCCTCGCGCAAGAAGCGCGAGCAGCAGCTCGACTCCCTGCTCGACGAATTCAACATCACGCGGCTGCGCAAATCGCCGTCGATCGCGCTGTCGGGCGGCGAGCGCCGCCGCGTCGAGATCGCGCGTGCGCTGGCGACGCGGCCGAACTACATGCTGCTCGACGAGCCCTTCGCCGGCATCGACCCGATCGCCGTCGGCGACATCCAGGACCTCGTCCGCCATCTCACCAATCGCGGCATCGGCGTGCTCATCACCGACCACAATGTGCGCGAGACGCTCGGCCTGACCGATCGCGCCTATATCGTCTATGCCGGGGAAATCCTGACCGAGGGGAGCCCGGATGAGATCGTCGCCGATCCGGACGTGCGCCGCCTTTACCTTGGCGAGGAATTCCGCCTCTAGCCCGTTTTTGCGTTTCGTCAAGACATGTACATCGGGCTTGGAGTAAGATAAGCAAAAATCGGACCAATTTTTTGGGAACGGTTCTTGCTTCATGGCGCTCACGCAGAGATTAGAGTTCCGGCAATCGCAGTCGCTGGTAATGACGCCGCAGCTGATGCAGGCGATCAAGCTGCTGCAATTGTCCAATCTCGATCTCACGACGTTCGTGGAAGAGGAGCTGGAGCGGAACCCTCTGCTGGAACGGGCCAATGACGAGGCCCCCGCGGGCGAGGCCCCCACTGATGCCGGCCAGTACGGCAATGGCGACGAGGCCGGTGGCCAGGGCGAAGGTCAGGGTGACGACGGCTTTGGCGGCAGCGCCGACGGCTTCGAGCCGGGCCAGGACGAATGGATGAGCAAGGATCTCGGCACCCGCGCCGAGATCGAGCAGACCCTGGACACGGGCCTGGACAACGTCTTCTCCGAGGAGCCGGCCGAGGCGGCCGCGCGCAACGCCCAGGACGCCGCGCCGACCACCTACACCGAATGGGGCGGCGGCGCCTCCGGCGACGAGGATTACAATCTCGAGGCCTTCGTGGCCGCGGAGATGACGCTCTCGGATCATCTTGCCGAGCAGCTCTCGGTGGCCTTCACCGCGCCTGCGCAGCGCATGATCGGCCAGTACCTGATCGACCTCGTCGACGAGGCCGGCTATCTGCCGCCCGATCTCGGCCAGGCCGCCGAGCGTCTTGGCGCATCGCAAGCCGACGTCGAGGGCGTCCTCGCCGTGCTGCAGAAATTCGATCCTCCCGGCATCTGCGCGCGCTCCTTAAGCGAATGCCTCGCGATCCAGCTCCGCGAGCTCGACCGCTACGACCCCGCGATGCAGGCTCTCGTCGAGCATCTCGATCTGCTCGCCAAGCGCGACATCGTGGCCTTGCGCAAGATCTGCGGCGTCGACGACGAGGACATCGCCGACATGATCGGCGAGATCCGCCGCCTCAATCCCAAGCCGGGCATGAAGTTCGGCTCGGCGCGTTTGCAGACCATGGTGCCCGACGTCTATGTCCGCCCCGGTCCCGACGGCGGCTGGCATGTCGAGCTCAACAGCGACACCTTGCCGCGCGTGCTGGTCAACCAGACCTATTATTCCGAGCTGTCGAAGAAGGTCGGCAAGGACGGCGACAAATCCTATTTCACCGACGCGCTACAGAACGCGACCTGGCTGGTGCGCGCGCTCGACCAGCGCGCCCGCACCATCCTGAAAGTTGCAACCGAGATCGTGCGCCAGCAGGACGGCTTCTTCACCCACGGCGTGGCGCATCTGCGCCCGCTGAATCTGAAGGCCGTCGCCGACGCCATTCAGATGCATGAATCCACGGTGTCGCGCGTCACCGCCAACAAGTACATGGCGACCAATCGCGGCACGTTCGAGTTGAAATATTTCTTCACGGCCTCGATCGCCTCGGCCGACGGCGGCGAGGCGCATTCCGCCGAAGCCGTGCGTCATCACATCAAGCAGCTGATCGATTCGGAAGAGCCCAGCGCGATCCTGTCGGACGACACCATCGTGGAACGCTTGCGCGCCTCGGGCATTGATATTGCCCGCCGCACGGTCGCGAAATACCGCGAAGCCATGCGCATTCCTTCCTCGGTGCAACGCCGCCGCGACAAGCAGAGCGCCCTTGGTAACGTCCTCTCCACCGCCTTGTCCGATCGCTCGCGCAATCCCGAACCGGCCTGATTGCGCTGGCGCGAAATCGCGCTACTCTCGGCTCCCCTTTGCAACCGATCCAAGCACGCGCATGATCCGGAAAAGTGCACAGCGGTTTCCCCTCCCCATCAACGCGGAACGTGCTCGTGGGGAGATCACGCGCAGGGAACGACTTCAGCTGCGATGATGTCGTCGCAGCTGATGAGCAAACCAAGCGAGGCATCCATGACTCTTCGGATTTCGGGCAAGAGCATCAGCGTCGGGGAGGCCCTGCGGGGCCGCGTTGCCGATCGCACCGACGAGGTGCTGCGCAAATATTTCGACGGCAATTATTCCGGCCACATCACGCTCAGCAAGGATGGCTTCGGCTTCCGCACCGATTGCGCCCTGCACCTCGATTCGGGGATCACGCTGGAGGCCGATTCGAACGCGCCGGATGCCTATGCCAGCGCCGACCAGGCGCTGGTGATGATCGAGAGGCGGCTGCGCCGCTACAAGAACCGGCTCAAGGACCGCTCCGCCCGCAAGGCCCATGTCGCCTCCGAAGCGCTGGCGGCGCTCGACGCGACGGCTTACGTGCTCGAGGCGCCCGGAGAGGGCGAAGAGGAAGTCACCGGCTACAGCCCCGTGATCATTGCGGAGCAAACCACGTCGTTGAAACAGCTCTCGGTCAGCGAGGCGGTCATGGAACTCGACCTCAGCGGCGCACCTTGCCTGGTATTCCAGCATGGCTCTTCGGGCCGGGTGAACATCATTTACCGCCGGGCGGACGGCAATGTCGGCTGGATCGACCCGCCGGGGGCCAAGGCGGATGGCAAGGTCGACGGCAAGGCGGGCGGTTAGGCCGGGCGGGGGGGCCGTACGATCCCGGCCCTTAACAATGACCGTGGCAAAGCCGCACGCGGGAGTTGGCACCGGGATTGCGTTGGAGTAGAAGCCCCCCACATCTGGATTGGGCTAAGTCCACCTCCTGCTTCATGTTATTGACGCCGGCCCAGCTTGGTCTATCAAGCGGGCCAAATCGGAACCTGACGGTTTAATTCACCTCGGAAAGCCTCCATGCCGATTACCGATCTGGTCGCACCCGAGGCGATTCTCCCGGCATTGAAGGTCAACAGCAAGAAGCAGGCCTTGCAGGAGCTCGCGGCCAGGGCCGCCGAGCTGACCGGGCAGAACGAGCGCTCCGTGTTCGAGGTGCTGCTGCAGCGTGAGAAGCTCGGCACCACCGCGGTCGGCTATGGCGTCGCCATTCCGCACGGCAAGCTGCCCAAGCTCGAAAAGATCTTCGGCCTGTTCGCGCGGCTCGACCGCCCGATCGATTTCGAGGCCATGGACGGCCAGCCGGTGGATCTGGTCTTCCTGCTGCTGGCCCCCGAAGGCGCCGGCGCCGATCACCTCAAGGCCCTCGCGCGCATCGCCCGCCTGCTCCGCGACCAGGACATCGCCAAGAAGCTCCGCGCCTCGCGCGACGCCCAGGCGATCTACTCGGTGCTGGCCCTGCCGCCGGCGACCGCGGCGTAAGGCCACCTTCTTCGTGCCTGTTGAGGGCCGGTGGACTCGGCAAGCAGCCTGAGCCGGCGGGCGGAGCATCGTGGCCTCCAAAGGTAGACGCTCCAAAGATCTTCGCGTTTGAGACGTACGGCACATCGGACGCCGCCAGAATCCGCTAGAGCGGAATGTGTTTGGTTGAATCGATGCGTGCGGAGAACTCAGATCACCTCTGCCCGTCGGGAGAGGCAATCGTCCGCGCCGATCGAGCCTAACTCCATCATGCTTTAGGGGTCGTTCGAAGCTTTGGACTGAGCGGACGTGATTTGGAATGAAAGGGCGCCCTTACGCATTGGCGCCGCGACGAGAGAGCGGCACGAGGAGCCGGACGTCGGTCGGCAAATGGCCGCCGGCCCGCCACCGTCCAAGAGCTTCGCGCCTCGCGAGACGCCCCGGCAGCGCGAGTTCCCGGGAACGTCGACCGCACGAAGGCGGTCGCGACGCGCGCTAAGGAAACACCACTCGTGCTCCAGGAAGGTCAGCTCATGACCAGCCTGCACACTGCACCGGATTCCGGGGCTTACGACAGTGCAATTTGGAAAGCGCCCAGCGCCGGCGTCGAAAAGCTCGCCAGACACGTGATCCGCGGCTCGATCACCGTCAACGTGGTCGCGTCGATGGGCGTCCTCCACTCCGCGCTTCTGCCTGCCGAGTGGAGCTACCTGCAACAGGCCGTCGCGCTCCTGATGTGGATCGTCCTGATCTACGCCAGCGTCTTCGTACGTCCACGCATACGCGTGCAACCTAATCCAGATCTCATCGTACTGGTCGCGTTCTATGCTTTCGCTGCCGTGTCCGTTCTTTGGACCAGCCTCGCCGCCGCAGCGATCATGAAGAGCGCGGCACTTGTAGTGACGACGTTCGGTGCGTACTGCCTCATCACGCGGATCGACATCGACGAGATCGTCGGATCGACGGCGCTAGGGCTCATCATTCTGGTCGCCGCATCAGCCTTGTGTGCGCTCTTCCTGCCGGAGATCGGCGTCGATCAGAGCTGGATGCACAATGGCCAGTGGCAGGGAATCTACGAATCGAAGCAGACGCTCGGCTTCATCAGCGCCTATCTGATGTTCTTTGCCTGCTACCGGAAGATGACGGGGCAGGGATGGATCGCATTTCTCGCGACGTTTCTCCTGGCCTCTACCTGCGTCATCGCCTCGGAATCCCGTGGCGCCGGTGCAGTTGCGGCTGCCGCCGGGGGATTGCTGGTGACCTCGATGTGGTCGATCCGCTGCATGAGGATTTACGCGGTGCTGCCCTTCATCATGTGCATCCTGGCCGTTTTTCTGTTTCTGTATTTTTATGTGACGGGATACGATTCCATCCATCTCGGCGAATCGACCGTCGATTTGACCGAGCGGACCTTCATTTGGCAGTACGCCATCGGCCATTTCAACGAAGCGCCGCTGCTGGGCTTCGGCATCAACGGATTCTGGACGCGCCCTGCGATTTACGACTATTTCAACCAGAATCATGGCTGGGTGCTCGACAATTATCACAGCGGCTACATCGCGGTGGCGATCGAAACGGGATTTCTGGGTTATGTGCTGTTCGCCGCGAGCGTCTATCTGTTCTCGGAGAAGGTCCTTTACCTGATCGCCACCCGGTCGATCGATCGCGGCCACTGCGCCCTCATCATCGGATTCGTCGTCCTGAGCTTCCAATCGAATTTCACGGAGACGATGTTCCTGCGCTCGACGATGTTCACCTCGGTGCTTCTCGTCGCATTCTTCTTTGCGGTGTGCAGGCCGGTGCCGCAGCAATGATGGAGGAAGCAGGATGAAGGTCGTCTGCGCCCGCTGGTCGGTGGCTTGTGGTCTCGCCCTGGCCATATCCGTCCTCGCAATTTGCTTCCGGGCCGACGCAGCCGGGCAGGGCACCGCGCGCGCCCCGGGAGAATTGGGGCGCGGCATCAACATCCTCGGCTACGACGGGATCTGGGAAGGAGGATGGAACGCGCCGTTTCGCCTGGACAACCTCACTGCCATCCGAAAGGCCGGGTTTTCGCACGTTCGGATCAATTTCTTCGGCTTCAAGTTCATGGGGCCAGGGAATCTGCTGGATGAAACCGTCTTGAGGCGGCTCGACGCCGTCATCGAGGAAGTGCTCGCCCGGGATCTCATTCCGATTCTCGACGAGCACGACACCCATGTCTGCCAGGGCGACGTGACCGGATGCACCGAAAAGCTGAAGGCGTTCTGGGCGCAAATCGCCGGACGCTATGCCGGAAGATATCCGAAGCTCGTCTTCGAGGTCCTCAATGAGCCGGGTGGGCAGATGACGTCAGCCAGCTGGAACGCCCTTCTGAATGAGTGTCTCGGCATCATCCGCAGCAGCAACCCCGGACGGACGGTCATTGCTGCCATTCTCAACGTCGACGACGTGCCGGTCGAGGAATTGGCCCTGCCGTCAGGTGACAGAAACCTCGTCGTCACGTTTCACTATTACGCGCCGATACGCTTCACGCATCAGGGCGCGCCGTGGTCGCCAACGTTCTCGCGGCTCGGGCCACTTGATTGGGGCTCGCCGGAGGACGAACGGAAGGCTCTCGCCGATTTCGAGAAGATGCGTAGCTGGGCCGAAAGGGAGAAGCGCCCGATCTATCTCGGCGAGTTCGGCGTGTACGAGGCCGCTCCGGCCGCAGCGCGCTCGAAGTATCTTTCGTTCGTGGCGCGCAATGCGGAGCGGCTTGGCTGGTCCTGGGCCTATTGGCAGTTCGATCATGACTTCGCCGCCTTCGACAGCGCGCGTCAGACCTGGAAGCCGGACATTTTGCGGGCGCTGATTCCGGCGGTGCATTGAGGCCCGCGTTGGGGACAATGCCGAACGTCATCGCGTCGAAATGAAAACGGGCACGCCTTCGTGCGAAGGCATGCCCGCTCGAAACTCTATCCGTGCGACGTGCGTGCGCTCAGTGCACGCTCACCGCTTGCAGCTCGTTGCTCCAGGCGTTGGCGACCGCGGCTTCGCGGCTGTCGGTCAGCATGATCGGCGTGCCGTCAGCGGCATGGAGCGCGAAGAGCTTGAGGCCCGGCGCGATTTTCGGCGCTTCGGGAAACAGGCCCGGCACGTCTTCCGAGCGGATCTGCTTCACATAGGCGATATGGCCTTCGCCGAGGGTTGCCAGCGTCTCGGGCGAGACGTTCTTGGCTTCGTATTCGAACGCAACGTGACCTTCACTCATGGTCTCGACTCCTCTGGAACACTAAGCGGTCGAGTCCGCTACTCGTTCCATTATTCGTGCTCATTGATAGCGATTGTCTTAACGATCCGCTCCGGTTCAGGCCGGGCCAGATCGATCGACAACAGCCCGTTCTTCAGATCCGCACCCAGCACCAGCATCCCCTCCGCCAGCACGAAGGTGCGCTGGAAGTGGCGCGCGGCGATGCCGCGATGGATGTATTGCCGGGACTTGTCGTCCTGCTGCCGCCCGCGGATCACGAGCTGGTTTTCCTCAATGGTTACATCGAGTTGGTCGCGCGTAAATCCGGCGACCGCCAGCGTGATGCGCAAGCGCTCGGGCTGGCCGTCCGATCGGTCGCACCTCTCGATATTGTAGGGAGGGTAGCCGTCGGCGCCTTTGACGACGCGATCGAGCACGCGCTCAATCTCGTCGAAGCCCAGAAGGAACGGACTGGATAACGTGGGAACACGAGACATAGTTTACAAAGTCCTCGCAGAAGCGACTTTGGTGTTTCAGGGCCCGTCAAGGCACCCCTTGATCAGCAATATGGGCATGTTCCCGTGTAGGTTCAAGCAGGTAGCGGGGAAGCTGTGGATGCGCGATTCATCCGCCACGCGGCCACCCACCGCACCAGATGCGTCTGGATCGTCATGGCCGGCATGACGAAAACGCGGCGCGATTTATCCCAATGAAAACAAGCCCCCTCCTACTGTGCATGGGGTTGTTTTCGCGGTTTGTGTTATCCGGCCCTTCGGAACCGCTCAGGCCTCAAGGCGCTTGCGCCCGTCGCCACTGAACAGGTGCAGCTTGTTGCGCACCGCCGCGACCCGGATTTTCGCGCCGATCGCGGGGGCGTCGGTTCCGGGGATGCGGACGATGATCTCGCCGGGCGGCAGCTCGCCCGGGGTGGCGGCGACGTGCTGCTCTTCCTGCTCGCGGCAGCCGTAGACGAAGGTTTCGGCGCCGACGCGCTCGATCGCTTCCACGGTCAGCGGCAAGGCGACGCCGCCGGCCGGGGTCTGGTCGGTGATGACGAAATCTTCCGGGCGGATGCCGAGGATGCCGGCGTCGGCCGCCGCGCTGCCGGCGAGCTGCGATCTGATCTCCTCGGGCCGCGTCGACATCAGGTTCATCGGCGGTGCGCCGATGAAGGAGGCGACGAAGGTGGTCGCCGGCCTTTCGTAGATCGCGAGGGGATTGCCGACCTGCTCGACCTGGCCGCCATTCATCACGACCAGAATGTCGGCGAGCGTCATCGCCTCGAGCTGGTCGTGGGTGACGTAGATCGAGGTGGTGTTGAGCCGGCGTTGCAATTTGCGGATCTCGACCCGCATGGCGATGCGCAGCTTGGCGTCGAGGTTGGAGAGCGGCTCGTCGAACAAAAACACCTTCGGCTGGCGCACGATGGCGCGGCCCATGGCGACGCGCTGGCGCTGGCCGCCCGAGAGCTGGCGCGGCTTGCGCTCCAGCATCGATGTCAGCTCGAGGATGCGCGCGGCTTCGTCGACGCGGGTCCTGATCTCTGTCTCCGCCATGCCGCGGTTGCGCAGGCCATAGGCCATGTTGTTGTACACGCTCATATGCGGATAGAGCGCGTAGTTCTGGAACACCATCGCGATGTCGCGATCGGCGGGCTCGATTCCGTTGACGATGCGCCCGCCGATGTCGATCTCGCCGCCGGTGACGGTCTCGAGGCCCGCGACCATGCGCAGCAAGGTGGACTTGCCGCAGCCGCTTGGTCCGACCAGCACGCAGAACTGTCCGTCGCCGACATCGACGTCGACGCCCTTGATGGCCTCGAAGCCGCCGGGATAGGTCTTGCGGACGTTGCGCAGGGTGACGTTAGCCATGGGATCTTCCGGCGAATAGCGAACAGGGAGTTGCGAATGGGGACTGGTTAGTACGCAAGGCGGACGCAGCGACCCCATTCGCTGCTCGCCAAACACTATTCGCCATCTTCACTTTTCCGTCTCGACCAGACCGCGCACGAACAATTTCTGCATCACGATGACGACGAACACCGGCGGCAGCATCGCCAGCACGGCGGTCGCCATCACGATCGGCCATTCGGTCAGCGCGTCGGTGGTGGTGATCATCTTGCGGATGCCGATCTGGATGGTCTGCATGTCGTCGCGCGTGGTGATCAGTAGTGGCCAGAGATATTGATTCCAGCCGAGGATGAACAGGATCACGAACAGCGCCGCCATGTTGGTGCGCGACAGCGGCAGCAGCGTATCCCAGAAGAAGCGCAAGGGGCCGGCGCCGTCGATCCGCGAGGCCTCCAGGAGCTCGTCCGGCACGGTCATGAAGAACTGGCGGAACAGCAGCGTCGCCGTGGCCGAAGCGATCAGCGGCAGCGCGAGACCCGCATAGCTGTCGAGCATGTGCAGGTCGGCGACGATCTTGTAGGTCGGATAGATGCGGACCTCGACCGGCAGCATCAACGTGATGAAGATCAGCCAGAAGATCGGCATGCGGAACGGAAAGCGGAAATACACGATCGCATAGGCCGAGATGATCGAGATCGCGATCTTGCCGACCGCGATCATCAGCGCCATCACCAGCGAGTTCAGCATCATGTTGCCGACCGGCTCGCGGGTCGAGCCGCTCGTGCCGACGAAGATGGTCTGGTAATAGGTCTGGAGGAAATGGCCGCCCGGCAGCAGCGACATCTGCCCGTTCGCGATCAGCGCGTTCTCCTGCGTCGAGGCGATGATCGCGATGTAGACAGGGAACGCGACGATCGCGATCCCGATCCAGAGGATGATGTGGGCGACGTAGCGCCGAAAGCCCTCTTCCTCCACCATCAGTACGTCACCTTGCGTTCGACGAAGCGGAACTGGATTCCGGTGAGCACGATGACCATGACCATCAGGACCACCGATTGCGCCGCCGAGCTGCCGAGATTGCCGCCGAGCAGGCCGTCGGAATAGACCTTGTAGACCAGCGTCTCCGTCGACTTGCCGGGACCGCCGCGGGTCATGGTGTCGATGATGCCGAAGGTGTCGAAGAAGGCGTAGACGATGTTGACGACCAGCAGGAAGAAGATGGTCGGCGACAGCAGCGGGAAGGTCACGGTCCAGAACCTTCGCATGGGGCGGGCGCCGTCGATCGCGGCGGCCTCGAGCACGCTGCGCGGAATGCTCTGCAGGCCGGCGAGGAAGAACAGGAAGTTGTAGGAGATCTGCTTCCAGGCGGCGGCGAGGATGATCAACGCTGCGGCCTGATCACCGTCGAGCAGCGGATTCCAGTCGATGCCGAGGCCGCGCAGATATCGCGAGAGCACGCCGAGCGAGGGATGCAGCATGAAGATCCAGAGCACGCCGACCACAGGCGGCGCCACCGCATAAGGCCAGATCAAGAGCGTGCGGTAGAGCATCACGCCGCGCAGCGGCTTGTCCGCCATCACCGCGAGCAGCAGTGCAAAGGACAGCGACGAGACCGCGATGGCGAACGAGAAGAAGAAGGTGCGCAGGATCGCCTCGAAATAAGCGGGATCGCTGAACAGCTCGACGTAATTCTCGAACCAGACGAAGGTGGTCGATAGACCGAAGGCGTCCTGCAGCAGGAAGGACTGGATCACGGCCTGCAGGGCCGGCCAATAGAAGAAAATCAGGACGATCGCGAGCTGCGGCGCAACCAGCGCGTACGGCAACAGCTTCGATTGGAAAATGGCTTGCTTTTGCATGATGCCCCGGAGCGGCAGGCCGGGCTCACCGGCCTGCCGCCGATCGCCTTACTTCACGGCGGTCTTTTCGAACTGGCGCAGCATGGTGTTGCCGCGCTCGACCGCCGCGTCCAGCGCCTGCTTGGCGGTCTTCTTGCCGGCGAGCGCCTGCTCGATCTCCTCCGACCAGACGTCGCGAAGCTGGACCATGTTGCCGAGGCGCAGGCCGCGCGAATTCTCGGTCGGCTCCTTGTTGGTCAGCTCGAGCAGCGGGGTCTCGAGATAGGGCTGATCCTTGTAGAAGCCCTCGGCCTTGGCCTTCGCGTAAGCCGCCTTGGTGATCGGCAGATAGCCCGAAGCCTTGTGGATGTAGACCTGGCGATCGGTGTCGGAGAGGAAGGACAGGAATTTCGCCACGCCCTTGTATTCGTCGGCGGACTTGCCGCCCATCACCCACAGCGAAGCGCCGCCGATGATCGAGTTCTGCGGCGCGCCCTTGACGTCAGGATAATACGGCATCGGCACCGCGGTGAAGTTGAACTTGGCCTGCGCCTTGACGTTGCCGAAGAACGCCGACGAGGTCAGGTAGAGCGGGCATTCGCCGGAGGTGAAGCGGCCTTCGCCGGTGTTGGTGCGGCCGGCGTAGTCGTAGGTCTTGTCCTTCTGCAGCTCGACCAGCTTCTCGAGGTGCTTGACCTGGAGCGGGCCGTTGAACGCGAGCACGGTGTCGAAGCCGTCGAGGCCGTTGGCCTTGGTCGAGAGCGGCACGTTGTGCCAGGCCGAAAGCTGCTCGAGATTGACCCAGGTCACCCACGAGTTGGAGAAGCCGCAGGTCGCATGACCGTTGTCATGCAGCTTCTTGGCCGCGTCGAACACCTCGGGCCAGGTCTTCGGGATCTCGACATTGGCCTTCTTCAGCTCGTCGAGGTTGACCCACATGACGGTCGACGACGAGTTGAAGGGGAACGACAGCATCTCGCCCTTCGAGGTCGAGTAATAGCCTGTGATCGCGGACAGATAGTTCTTCGGATCGAACTTCTCGCCGGCGTCGGCCATCAGCTTGTAGACGGGTTTCACGGCGCCGGTCGCGGCCATCATGGTCGCGGTGCCGACTTCGAACACCTGCATGATGTGCGGGGCGTTGCCGGCGCGGAACGCCGCGATGCCCGCATTCATTGTATCGGGGTAGTTGCCCTTGTAGGTCGGGACCACCTTGTAGTCGGTCTGCGAGGCGTTGAAGTCGCTCGCGAGCTTGACGATGACGTCGTTGTTGGCGCCGGTCATCGCGTGCCACCACTGGATTTCAGTCAGGGCCAGAGCCGGCGACGCCGTCATGCCGACCGTGAGTGCAAATGCGGCAGCTGCGCCAAAGTGTCGAAGAGCCATCAAGAAAACCTCCCTTGCCCGTCAATAAAGAGGCGCTTGCGCTAGCAGCGCCATATGACGTTCACATGACTGTGTAAGCGGCCGATACGAAAGCGGCAAGCGCTGCAGAAGGGAAGCCGTCAAATAGGCGAAGACGCCGCGGGCAACCTCCTCGTTCGCGGTGCATTATCGTGCCCGCGCCGCACTGCGGCATTGATGTTGGATGTGGAAGGCGAAGGGCTTGACGTGGTGCGGCGTGAGGCAGCCGATGCGGCTCCGGTCTCCTAAACCTCTCCCGCTCGCGGGAGAGGTCGGCGCGGAGCGCCGGGTGAGGGTTCTCTCCTCCAGGGATTGTCCCGTCGCGGAGGCACCCTTTCCCAACCCTCCCCCGCAAGCGGGGGAGGGAGCGCACCACCGTTGACGCTCGCCTTACTTCAGCACTTCAGCGCTTGCGCTCGGGGCCGCAGACCGTGCCGTTTTCGACCATCGCGTCGATCTCGGCCTTGGCGTAGCCGAACTCGCCGAGCACCTCGGCTGCGTGCTGGCTGAATTTCGGCGGCAGCCGGCGCAGGCTCGGCTTGCTGCGGTCGAGCCGGATCGGCGAGGCCACGCCCTTGTACCAGTCCTTCTCGATGATATCGCCGCGCGCGATCGTGTGCGGGTTGGTCAGCGCCTGGTCGATCTTCTGCACGGGCCCTGCGGGCAGGCCTGCGGCGAGCAGGCGATTGCACAGCGGCTCGGCTTCGTGCTGGCTGAACACGGCGGCGAGCTCGGCGCGCAACGCCTCGCGATTGGCGATGCGGTCCTTGTTGCGCGCAAAGCGCGGATCGGTGCCGAGCTCCGGCTTGCCGATCTCCTTGCAGAGTTTGCGGAAGGTGCCGTCATTGCCGACGCCGATGAAGATGTTGTCGGTCTTCGTCGGGAAGATCGCGTAAGGCACGAGGTTGGGGTGCTCGTTGCCGGTGAGCGACGGCGGCTTGCCATGCATGAAATAATTCGCGGTGTGCGGATGCATGATGGCAAGGCCGGTCTCGTACAGCGTCGTCTCCAGGAACTGGCCCTGGCCCGAACGCTGCCGCTCCGACAGCGCCATCAGGATGCCGATCGCCGCATAGAGCCCGGTGGTGATGTCGACCAAGGGCACGCCGATCCGCATCGGCCCGCTCTCGGGCGAGCCGGTCGCGGCGATCATGCCGGTCATGGCCTGGATGATGGCGTCGTAGCCGGGATTGCCGCCGCGCGGACCGTCGGCACCGAAGCCGCAGATCCGGCAATGCACGAGGCGCGGGAATTTCTTGCTGAGGACGTCGTTGCCGATGCCCCATTTCTCCAGCGTGCCCGGCTTGAAATTCTCGATCAGGACGTCGGCGGTCTCCAGCATCTTGAGCAGCACGACGCGGCCGCCCTCGGAGGCGAGGTCGAGGCCGATCGAGCGCTTGTTGCGGTTGATGCCGACGAAATAGGCCGCGTCCTCCTCGTGGAAGGGAGGGCCCCATTCACGCACCTCGTCGCCGGCGGGCGGCTCGACCTTGATCACGTCGGCGCCATGGTCGGCGAGGATCTGGGTGCAATAGGGGCCGCCGAGCACGCGCGTGAGATCGATGACGCGCAGTCCGCTCATGGCACCTGTGGCGGCTTCAGAACTCATGCCTTCGCTTCCCCTGTATCGACGTTTGATCACAGGCCTAGCGAGGTTTGCAGGGAGCAGCAATGGCTCCCGGCGTAGGGCCGCATGCGCCCGCCGTTGCGTCGATCCCGCGACGCGGCAAATGCGGATTCTGGCGGAAGCGGCCGGCCCGAGGGGGATCCCGGGCCAGCCAATCCGCCGTTCGATCAGACGACCGTCAGGCGAACGTCGACATTGCCGCGGGTGGCGTTGGAATAGGGGCACACCTGGTGCGCCTTCGCGACCAGCGCTTCGGCCTCGGCGCGGGCGAGGCCCGGCAGCGAGACCGCGAGGTCGATATCGAGGCCGAAGCCGCCTTCGGAGCGCGGGCCGATGCCGACGGTCGAGGTGACGGAGGCGTCATTCGGAACCTTCGGGCCGCCCTGCGAGGCCACGAACTTCATTGCGCCGATGAAGCAGGCGGCATAGCCGGCCGCGAACAGCTGCTCGGGATTGTTGCCGGCGCCGCCGCCGCCGCCGAGCTCCTTCGGCGTGGTCAGCTTGACGTCGAGCGCGCCGTCGAGGGTTGCAGCATGGCCGTCGCGGCCGCCGGTGGCCTTGGCGCTGGTCTTGTAGAGCACGTTCACGGACATTGTCGTCTCCCTGGGTTTCGGTGGGTGTGGTGTTTATTGCAGACAATTAGATTGTGTGCAATCGAAATTGCCGGGGCTCACATTTAATTGTTCGCAATTGAATGTGCCGCCAGGGGGCGCCACAATGAGACCAACCCCGGGAGATTCTCCATGCCTCGAAAATCGTCGGCAGCGGACGCGCCGCTGCGGCTCGACAACCAGATCTGCTTCGCGGTCTATTCGGCCGCGCATGCCTTCAACCGCGTCTACAAGCCGCTGCTGGATCGGCTCGGCCTGACCTATCCGCAATATCTGGTGATGCTGGTCTTGTGGGAGCGCGACGACGTGCCGGTCAAGGACATCGGCGAGCGGCTGTTCCTGGATTCGGGCACGCTGACGCCGCTGCTGAAGCGGCTGGAAGCGGCGCATCTCGTCAAGCGCACGCGCTCCAGCGAGGACGAGCGCCAAGTGTTGATCGCGCTGACGGCGCAGGGCCATGCCTTGAAGGAAAAGGCCCGCAGCGTGCCGCAGTCGATCCTGGCGGCCTCCCACTGCACGGTGCCGGAGCTGGTCGCGATGAAGGACGAGATCGTGGCGCTGCGGGATCGGCTGAACGCGGTGATCGGGGAGTAGGGGGGTTAGAGGCGCTTCTTGGCAAACGCGCGGCCGGACGCTGACTTCAGGTATCTCTCAAACGCGACGGCCTGCTTTGCATTGCTGAACGCGACGTAAGTCTTGAGGCGCCAAGGCCCGAATTTCGAAGTGTGAGGTACCTCGCTGGCATTGTGCTTTGCCAATCGGGCGCGCAGGTCGTCGGTGATCCCAACATAAAAGTGGAGGGAATCAAGGCTCTCAAGGATGTAGACGTACTTCACGGCACGCTCCCCAGTTGTCGAGGAGTTCTTATACCCGCTTCCGTTCTCCTGATGCCCGGCTTCGTCCTTCGGGCTACGCGCGGCAGCCTTCGCCACGAGAGGGCTTGCCGAGTCGAAGCTGCGAACTGGAGGTTTGCGGATGGAGCCCGGCTTCGCCCTTCGGGCTACGCCGCGGCAGCCTTCGCTACGAGAGGGCTTGCCGAGCCGAAGCTGCGAACTGGAGGTTTGCGGATGGAGCCCGGCTTCGCCCTTTGGGCTACGCCGCGGCAGCCTTCGCTACGAGAGGGCTTGCCGAGCCGAAGCTGCGAACTGGAGGTTTGCGGATGGAGCCCGGCTTCGCCCTTTGGGCTACGCCGCGGCAGCCTTCGCTACGAGAGGGCTTGCCGAGCCGAAGCAGGCGGAGCCTGCGAAGGCTGGTGGAGCCAGGCGGGATCGAACCGCCGACCTCTTGCATGCCATGCAAGCGCTCTCCCAGCTGAGCTATGGCCCCTTAGTCCTTAACGGGGTGAATCTGGTGGATCACCCCAACCGGCGAGTCCTGGCGACTCGCGCGGTGCACCCTTTTTCACAGATCAGGACTGATCTCAAGTCTCTTCATCACCTCCGACATCACCAATGATGTCGGTCACGTCCTCGTCGCCCTCTTCCTCGTCGGCGATGAAGGTTGAATCATCGTCATCGTCGTCGTCGAGGGTTTCGTCGACCTCGATATCGTCTTCGGATTCGGGCACCACGGCCTTGACCTTGCCGGTGTTCTCCTCGGCATCGGCTTCCTCGAGCGAGACCTCTTCGACCTCTGCCGGCTCGGGCGTCGCATCCGCTGTCGCCGCGTGCCGGGCTTCGGCGCCACGGGGCATGCGCGCCGGCGCCACCGGGGCGATCGGCACCACTTCGCCGGTATAGGGCGAGATCACCGGATTCTTGTTGAGGTCATAGAACTTTTTGCCCGTGGTCGGGCAAATACGTTTGGTTCCGAGTTCGGACTTGGCCACGGCAGGAATCCTGGGAATGTCTGAAAAGCGGTGTTTCACTTGGCTAGTTGGCGGCCCGCTGTCAATAGCGCATTACGGGAGAACGACATGCCCGTGACGAGGCACGGACCATGTGGTACCTGCGCCGAAGTCCCCTCAGGGCTCATCCAAGGACACAATCTTGACTCATTCCGACCATCCGAGGCCGCTTCAGTCCCGCGCCAGCGGTCCCCTGACCGGGACAGTACGGGTGCCCGGCGACAAGTCGATCTCTCACCGCGCGCTGATCCTGGGCGCTCTGGCGGTCGGCGAGACCAAGATTTCGGGCCTGCTGGAGGGCGAGGACGTCCTCAACACCGCCAAATCCATGCAGGCGCTGGGCGCCAGGGTCGAGCGCACCGGCGATTTCGCCTGGAGGGTGAACGGGGTGGGCGTCGCGGGCTTCGCCGCGCCCAAGGCGGCTCTGGATTTCGGCAATTCCGGCACCGGCTGCCGGCTGGTGATGGGCGCCGTCGCCGGCTGCCCGATCTCGGCGATCTTCGACGGCGACGCCTCGCTGCGCAGCCGCCCAATGCGCCGGATCCTCGATCCGCTGGAGAAGATGGGCGCGAAGGTCATCTCCGGTGGTGAGGGCGGCCGTCTGCCCCTGACCCTGCAGGGCGCGCGCGATCCGCGGCCGATCACCTACACGACCCCGGTCGCCTCGGCCCAGATCAAGTCGGCGGTGCTGCTGGCGGGCCTCGCCGCACCCGGCACCACGACTGTCATCGAGACCGAAGCCAGCCGCGACCACACCGAGCTGATGCTGAAGCATTTCGGTGCCGACATCTCCTCGGCGCGGGAGGGCGCGCATGGCCGCCGTATCACGCTCAAGGGCCAGCCCGAGCTGCACGGCGCCACCGTGGTGGTGCCCGCCGATCCCTCCTCGGCGGCTTTCCCGGTGGTCGCAGCGCTGATCGTCGAGGGCTCCGATGTCGTCCTGTCCGACGTCATGACCAATCCGCTGCGCACCGGCCTGTTCACCACGCTGCGCGAAATGGGCGCCTCGATCGAGGAAAGCGAGGCGCGCGGGGACGCCGGCGAGCCGATGGCGAAACTACGGGTGCGGGCCTCGAAACTGCGCGGGGTCGAGGTGCCGCCGGAGCGCGCGCCCTCGATGATCGACGAATATCTGGTGCTGGCGGTGGCGGCCTCCTTCGCCGAGGGCACCACCATCATGCGCGGCCTGCACGAGCTGCGCGTCAAGGAATCCGATCGGCTGGAGGCCACCGCCGCGATGCTGCGCGTCAACGGCGTGAAGGTCGAGATCTCCGGCGACGATCTGATCGTCGAAGGCCGCGGTCACGTTCCCGGCGGCGGCACCGTCGCCACCCATATGGACCATCGCATCGCGATGTCCGCGCTGGTGATGGGCTGCGCCTCCGACCAGCCCGTGACCGTCGACGACACCGCCTTCATCGCCACCAGCTTTCCGGACTTCATTCCGATGATGCGTTCGTTAGGGGCCGAGTTTTCATGATCATCGCCATCGACGGACCCGCGGCTTCGGGTAAGGGGACGCTCGGCAAGCGTCTCGCCCATCATTACGGTTATCGTCATCTTGATACCGGCGTGATCTACCGCGCGGTGGCCTACGCCTTGATGCAATCCGGTCATGATCTCCGCGACGAGGCGGCCGCGGTGCAGGCCGCGCTGGAGCTCGATCCCGAAAAGTTCGGCAATCCCGCGCTGAAGACCCAGAAGGCCGGCGAGGGCGCCTCGATCGTCTCGGCGATCCCCAGGGTTCGCGAGGTCCTGGTCAATTTCCAGCGGCAATTCGCGGCCGATCCGCCCGGCGCGGTGCTGGACGGCCGCGACATTGGAACCGTGATCTGCCCGGACGCCGACGTGAAGATCTTCGTCGTCGCCGACCCCAGGGTCCGTGCCCGCCGCCGCACCATGGAGGCCAGGGCGAGGGGCGAGGACGCGGACGAGGCCGCCGTGCTCGCCGACATCATCCAGCGCGACGAACGCGACAAGAACCGGCCGATTGCGCCTTTGAAACCGGCCCCGGATGCTTACTTGCTAGATAACTCCCAACTGGATATAGAAGGCGGCGTCCGGGCCGCCATCGACATTATCGAGGCTGTCCGAGCGGGCCGGTCGCGGGGTTAAGCCGCAGCCGTCATTGGAGGAAGTGCCCGCTCCCGCTCTTTGAGGTCGATACGTCAGGCCCCGCGTTTCGGGACCGGCACGATCCAGGCTCCGGACACAAGATTTCAACGTATCGAACGCGCGGGCCTCAGCCGGCCCGCTTCCGCTGTTTCGGCGTCGAGCCGGGGCAGCGAGCGGTCGCTCGAAGGTTCTGCGGACCTTCCGACACTGCGCGTGCGATGCGCCCATGAACCCAACGGCCGGCATGCTTCCGCAACTGGAGAACAAATGGCTTCGACTTCTGCTGATACCTACAGCCCGTCGCGCGACGATTTCGCCGCGATGCTCGACGAGTCCTTCGCAGGCGGCAACCTGCAGGAAAGCTCCGTCGTCAAGGGCAAGGTGGTTGCAATTGAAAAGGACATGGCCGTCATCGACGTCGGCCTGAAGACCGAGGGCCGCGTCGCCCTGCGCGAATTTTCCGGCCCCGGCCGTGACAGTGAACTGAAGGTCGGCGACGAGGTGGAAGTGTTCCTCGATCGCATCGAGAACGCTCTCGGCGAAGCCGTGCTGTCGCGCGACAAGGCGCGCCGCGAAGAGAGCTGGGGCAAGCTCGAGAAGGCGTTCCAGAACAACGAGAAGGTCAACGGCGTCATCTTCAACCAGGTCAAGGGCGGCTTCACCGTCGACCTCGACGGTGCCGTGGCCTTCCTGCCGCGCTCGCAGGTCGACATCCGTCCGATCCGCGACGTTGCGCCGCTGATGAACAACTCGCAGCCGTTCCAGATCCTCAAGATGGATCGCCGCCGCGGCAACATCGTGGTGTCGCGCCGCACCGTGCTGGAAGAGACCCGCGCCGAGCAGCGTCAGGAGCTGGTGCAGAACCTCGAAGAGGGGCAGGTCATCGACGGCGTGGTCAAGAACATCACCGATTACGGTGCGTTCGTCGATCTCGGCGGCATCGACGGCCTGCTGCACGTCACGGACATCGCGTGGCGCCGCGTCAACCACCCGACCGAGGTGCTCTCGATCGGCCAGACCGTGAAGGTCAAGATCATCAAGATCAACCACGAGACGCACCGCATCTCGCTGGGCATGAAGCAGCTGCTGGACGATCCGTGGCAGGGCATCGAAGCCAAGTACCCGCTGGGTGCCCGCTTCACCGGCCGCGTCACCAACATCACCGACTACGGTGCGTTCGTCGAGCTCGAGCCGGGCATCGAAGGCCTGATCCACGTCTCCGAGATGTCGTGGACCAAGAAGAACATGCACCCCGGCAAGATCGTTTCGACCTCGCAGGAAGTCGAAGTGCAGGTGCTGGAAGTCGATTCCGTCAAGCGCCGCATCTCGCTCGGCCTCAAGCAGACCATGCGCAACCCCTGGGAGGTCTTCGTCGAAGGTCACCCGACCGGTTCGGTGGTCGAGGGCGAAGTCAAGAACAAGACCGAGTTCGGTCTGTTCCTGGGCCTCGAGGGCGACGTCGACGGCATGGTCCATCTCTCCGACCTCGACTGGAAGCTTCCGGGCGAGCAGGTGATCGACAACTACAAGAAGGGCGACATGGTGAAGGCCGTGGTGCTCGATGTGGACGTCGAGAAGGAGCGCATCTCGCTCGGCATCAAGCAGCTCGAAGGCGACCCCTTCGCCGAGCCGGGCGATGTCAAGAAGGGCGCGGTCGTGACCTGCGAAGTGCTCGAAGTGAAGGAAAGCGGTATCGAGGTGAAGATCGCCGGTACCGACTTCTCGACCTTCATCAAGCGCTCCGAGCTTGCCCGTGACCGCAACGACCAGCGCGCCGAACGCTTCGCCGTTGGCGAGAAGGTCGATGCCCGCGTGATCCAGTTCGACAAGAAGGCCCGCAAGGTCCAGGTGTCGATCAAGGCGCTCGAAGTCGCCGAAGAGAAGGAGGCCATCGCGCAGTACGGCTCCTCCGATTCGGGTGCGACGCTCGGCGACATCCTCGGCACCGCGCTCAAGAACCGCGACAGCAAGTAAGCGAAACTTTCTTTCGCTGACATCGAAGCCCCGGCGCGAGCCGGGGCTTTTTTTGCGGTCTCTACAAACTCCGCTGTCGTCCCGGACAAGCGCAGCTCCCGACAATGCGCAGCGTTGTCGGGAGCGGAGCGCAGATCCGGGACCCATACCCACCGGCAGTGGTTTGGCGAAGACTCGGAGTAGGCATCTCGCGTCACGCCGCCCTGTGGTTATGGATCCCCGCTTTCGCGGGGATGACGACTGAATTCTGTGGCGACTTGCTTGCCCTCACGAGGCCTTGTTTTGTTCAAATTGCGCCGCAATTGATGTATCCAGATAAGCCGTTGGTCACGCCGTGACGGCACAACGCGTCCAGTCTTTCATTTGGAGATATTCCGATGTCGCTCGATTCGGACATCATCGTCGATCGCCGCCGGATTCGTCGCAAGCTGACGTTCTGGCGCGTCGTGGCCGCGCTGATCGCGATCGCGGCGATCGCCAGCGCTGCCCTGATTGCGACACCCGGCGCGCGGGGTACCTTCGCATCCGCCGGCTCGATCGCGCGGGTTCACATCGAGGGCCTGATCCGCAGCGATTCCGATCGCACGCAGGCGCTGGAGCGGCTGGAGAATTCGCAGGCTGCCGCCGTCATCGTTCACATCAACTCGCCGGGCGGCACCACCGCCGGCTCCGAGCAGCTCTACGATTCGCTGGTCCGGCTGAAGGCGAAGAAGCCGCTGGTCGTGGTGGTCGAGGGCCTGGCTGCCTCCGGCGGCTACATCACGGCGATCGCGAGCGATCACATCATCGCCCAGCAGAGCTCGCTGGTCGGATCGATCGGCGTGCTGTTCCAATATCCCAACGTCAGCGAGCTGCTGAAGACGATCGGCGTCAAGGTCGAGGAGGTGAAGTCGTCGCCGCTGAAGGCCGCGCCGAACGGTTTCGAGCCGACCAGCCCCGAAGCACGGGCCGCCCTCGATGCGCTGGTGAAGGATTCGTACGCCTGGTTCAGGGGATTGGTGAAGGATCGGCGTGGCATGGATGACACGCAGCTCGAGAAAGTGGCCGACGGCCGCGTCTTCACCGGACGCCAGGCGATCGACCTCAAGCTGATCGACCAGATCGGCGACGAGAAGACGGCGGTGACCTGGCTCGTCGAGCACAAGAGCGTCAAGAAGGGTCTGCCGGTACGCGACTACAAGCTTGAGCCGCGCTTTGGCGATCTGCCGTTCCTCAAGACGGCGGCCGCCGTCACGCTGGAAGCGCTTGGTTTAGGCTCGATTGCGCATCAAATCGGGCAAACCGGCGTCGCGCAGGCGGTCGATCGGTTCGGAATGGACGGAATGCTGGCCCTGTGGCAACCGGCCACCTCAAACTGAGGGGTTCAGGCGAGCTTCCCAAGGTTTTCCCGTCTGACGCGTATCGGGACAGCCCGCTTTTTCGGCATTTGTCACGCATTTTCACGACGCTCAACCTTGATTTAGCGTCTTGACAGATCAAGGTATTTTCACGGAAATGGTCATCCGCACGCTTCCGGGTCCTATCTCTCGATGATCAAATCCGAACTTGTTCAGCGCATCGCCGAGCACAACCCGCATCTGTACCAGCGGGATGTCGAGAACATTGTGAATGCGATTCTCGAAGAGATCGTAGCGGCCCTCGCACGCGGCGATCGCGTCGAGCTGCGTGGCTTCGGTGCCTTCTCGGTCAAGCATCGCCCCGCACGCGCCGGGCGCAATCCGCGTACTGGCGCCCATGTGCCCGTCGATCAGAAGAGCGTTCCGTTCTTCAAGACCGGCAAGGAAATGCGCGAGCGGCTGAACCGCGACCATCCGGATCCGGGCGCGGCGGACTGAGGCTGTCGTCGTCGGCGTTTAACGGAACGGCCGCATGATGCGGCTGCAAGCTGGATTCAAGACGAGCGATCGCGATGCGAAAGTTCCTGACCGCGCTGATCGTCATTCCGCTGGGCCTGATCCTGGTGGCGTTTGCCGTCGCCAACCGGCATTTCGTCACGGTCTCGTTCGACCCCTTCATTGCCGACGACCCTTCGCTCTCGGTCACGTTGCCGCTGTTCCTGCTGCTGATCCTGGTGGCGGCCGTCGGGGTCTTCGCCGGCGGCTGTGCCGTTTGGTTCGGCCAGCGGCATTGGCGGCGCTCCGCGCGCCGGCATGAGGCGGAGGCCCGGGCCGCAAAGGGCGAACTGGCCGATCTGCGGGCCCGGGCGGCCGCGGCAAGGCCGGAGTCCCAGCGCCTTCCCGCCCCGATCGGGGTGGGGCTTTACGGGCCCATCGGGCGAGACAAGCAGCGCGCGACGTTGTAGAAGCGGCCGCAACGCAAAACCCCGTTTTCCGGCCGCGGGCCAGCGGCCTCCATTTGCTTTGAGACCATGTCCCTGCTCGTCAAGATCTGCGGCCTGTCCACGCGCGAGACGCTTCAAACGGCGCTCGAGGCGGGTGCGGATATGGTGGGATTCGTGTTCTTCCCGCCGTCGCCGCGGCACCTGTCGCTGGAGCTCGGCCGTGAGCTCGGCCGCCAGGTCAAGGGGCGCGCGCTCAAGGTGGCGCTGACCGTCGATGCCGATGATGCCACGCTCGACAACATCATGGACGCGCTGTCGCCCGACATTTTCCAGCTCCACGGCAAGGAAAGCGTCGCGCGGCTGCGCGATATCAAGCAGAAGTACGGCCGCCCGGTGATGAAGGCGTTGCCGGTCGAGACTGGGGCCGATCTCGCCGTGTTGCCGGGCTACGCCGCGGTCGCCGACCGCATCCTGTTCGACGCGAGGCCTCCGAAGGACGCGACCCGGCCGGGCGGGCTCGGAGCGCCGTTCGATTGGCACCTGCTGCAAAACCTCGAGCTCGCGCTGCCCTATATGGTTTCAGGCGGCCTGCATGCCGGGAACATTGCCGAAGCCGTGCGCCTGACCCGCGCCGGCGGCGTCGATGTGTCCTCCGGGGTGGAGAGCGCTCCCGGTGTGAAGGATCCGGAGATGATCAAAGCCTTCATCCGCGCCGCGCGCGCCACCCAAGAGTTGAGCGTCAGAGAGTTGAGCGTCCGATGAACATCGCCAAGCCAAATTCCTACCGCAGCGGCCCCGACGAGCGCGGCCATTTCGGCATTTTCGGCGGACGCTTCGTCGCCGAAACGCTGATGCCGCTGATCCTCGACCTCGAAACGGCCTACACCGCGGCCAAGGCCGATCCGGCGTTCCAGGCCGAGATGAACGGCTATCTCAAGAACTATGTCGGCCGGCCCTCGCCGCTCTATTTCGCCGAGCGCCTGACGGAGCATCTCGGCGGCGCCAAGATCTACCTGAAGCGCGAAGAGCTCAACCACACCGGCTCGCACAAGGTCAACAACGTGCTCGGCCAGATCATGCTGGCGCGGCGGATGGGCAAGAAGCGCATCATCGCCGAGACCGGCGCGGGCCAGCACGGTGTCGCCACCGCGACGCTGTGCGCGCGCTTCGGCCTGGAATGCGTCGTCTATATGGGCGCCGTCGACGTCGAGCGGCAGCAGCCCAACGTCATCCGCATGGAGATGCTGGGCGCCAAGGTGATGCCGGTGCAGTCGGGCACGCGCACGCTCAAGGACGCCATGAACGAGGCGTTGCGCGATTGGGTCACCAACGTGCACAACACCTTCTACTGCATCGGCACGGTGGCGGGCCCGCACCCCTATCCGACCTTGGTGCGCGACTTCCAGTCGATCATCGGCAACGAGACCAAGGCGCAGATGCAGGAGGTCGAGGGCCGCCTGCCGGACTCGCTGGTCGCCTGCATCGGCGGCGGCTCCAACGCGATGGGCCTGTTCCATCCGTTCCTCGACGATCCCTCCGTTGAGATCTTCGGCGTCGAGGCTGCCGGTCACGGGCTGACGCAGCTGCATGCGGCCTCGATCGCCGGCGGACGTCCCGGCGTGCTGCACGGCAACCGCACTTATCTCTTGATGGACGCGGACGGCCAGATCCAGGACGCCCATTCGATCTCGGCCGGCCTCGATTATCCCGGCATCGGGCCCGAGCATTCCTGGCTGCACGAGGTCGGCCGCGTGAATTATCTGTCAGCGACCGACGAGGAGGCGCTGGCCGCGTTCCAGCTGCTGTCGAAGCTCGAAGGCATCATCCCCGCGCTCGAGCCCGCGCATGCCATCGCCAAGGTGATGGAACTCGCGCCGAAGCGGCCGAAAGACCACCTGATGGTCGTCAACCTCTCCGGCCGCGGCGACAAGGACGTCCCTCAGGTCGGCGACATCCTGAGGGGCAAGAAGTGACCACGCGTATCGACACTCGCTTTGCCGAGCTGAAAAAGCAGGGCCGCTCGGCCTTCGTCACCTATGTGATGGCCGGCGATCCCGATCTCACGACGTCGCTCAACATCGTCAAGGCGCTGCCCAGGGCGGGCGCCGACGTCATCGAACTCGGCATTCCCTTCACCGATCCGATGGCGGATGGTCCGTCGATCCAGGCTGCAGGTCTGCGCGCGCTCAAGGCCGGCATGACCTTGAAGAAGACGCTGGAACTGGTGCGCGACTTCCGCAAGGACGACAACGTCACGCCCCTGGTCCTGATGGGCTATTACAATCCGATCTACGTCTATGGCGTCGACAAGTTCTTGACTGATGCCAAGACGGCCGGCGTTGACGGCCTCATCATCGTCGATTTGCCGCCGGAGGAAGACGACGAGCTCTGCATTCCCGCGCTGAAGGCGGGCCTGAACTTCATTCGCCTGGCGACGCCGACCACCGACGACAAGCGCCTGCCGGCGGTGCTCGCGAACACGTCAGGCTTTGTCTATTACGTCTCCATCGCCGGTATCACGGGTGCAGCGGCGGCGAACGCGAATGTCGTCGGTGAAGCTGTCGCGCGCATCAAGCGGCATACCAAGCTGCCGATATGCGTCGGCTTCGGCATCCGCACGCCGGAGGCGGCGCGCGCCATTGCCGAGAAGGCCGATGGTTCGGTTGTCGGTACCGCGCTGGTCGATGCGCTCAAGAACAGCCTCGATGCCGAGGGTCGGGCGACCGCCAAAACCGTTAACGCGGTCGCCGAGTTGACGGCGGCCCTGGCCCAGGGCGTCAAGGGCGCGCAACAGGCGGCGGAATAGGCCATAATTCCGCTTTCGAGGCGGGCGACACGGCGGCTTGCCGGGCGGAGGTCCGGCCGCCATATATCCTTTCAGGCGGCCCTCCACGGGTCCGCACATCGGAGCAAACCATGAACTGGCTTACCAATGTGGTCCGGCCGAAGATCCGCAACATGCTGCGGCGGGAGACGCCGGAGAATCTGTGGATCAAATGCCCGGATTCCGGACAGCTCGTGTTCTACAAGGACGTCGAGGCCAACCAGTTCGTCATCCCCGGTTCGAACTACCACATGCGGATGGGCGCGGTGGCGCGCTTGAAGTCGATCTTCGACAACGAGACCTGGTTCGACGTCGCGTTGCCCGAGGTGACGGCCGATCCGCTCAAGTTCCGCGATGAAAAGAAATACGCCGACCGCATCAAGGATGCGCGGGCGCGGACCAATCTCAACGACGCGATCAAGGTCGGCTATGGCAAGCTCGAAGGCTCCGCTGTCGTCGTTGCTGTCCAGGATTTCGACTTCATGGGCGGCTCGCTCGGCATGGCAGCCGGCGAGGCCATCGTGCGCGGGATGGAGCTTGCGGTCGAGAAGAACTCGCCGTTCATCGTGTTCGCCGCATCCGGCGGTGCGCGCATGCAGGAGGGCATCCTGTCGCTGATGCAGATGCCGCGCACGACGGTCGCGGTGCAGATGCTGCGTGAGGCCAAGCTGCCCTACATCGTCGTGCTGACCAATCCGACCACCGGCGGCGTCACCGCGTCCTACGCGATGCTGGGCGACGTGCAGATCGCCGAGCCCGGCGCGCTGATCGGTTTTGCCGGCGCGCGCGTGATCGAGCAGACCATTCGTGAAAAGCTTCCCGAGGGTTTCCAGCGCGCCGAGTACCTCAAGGAGCACGGCATGGTCGACATGGTCGTGCATCGCCACGAGCTGCGCCCGACCCTGGCGCGGCTCTGCCGTCTGCTGACCAAGGCGCCGGCACAAGAGGGCGCATCGAAGCCGACGCAGGCCGTCACCAGCCCGGCACAGATCGTATCGGCCGCTGAGACGGCGCCGGCTGCGCCCCACGCGTGAACGCGTCCCCGGACAGCACGAAGGCGCCGCTCGGCGAATTGATCGGGCGGCTGTCGGTCCTGCATCAGAAACGCATCGATCTCGGGCTCGAACGGATGCACCGGCTGCTCGCGCGGCTCGGGCATCCCGAAAGCAAGCTGCCGCCGGTGATCCACATCGCCGGCACCAATGGCAAGGGCTCGACGCTCGCCTATCTGCGCGCGACGGTGGAAGCTGCGGGCTTGCGGGTCCACGCCTATACCTCGCCCTATCTCGTCCGCATCAACGAATGCTTCCGGCTCGGCCGCGTGGGCGGCGGCGTGCTCGTCGGTGACGACGAGCTGCGCGCCGCGCTGGAAGAGGTCGAGCGCGTCAATGCCGGCGAGGCCGCGACATTGTTCGAGCTGAAGACGGCAGCCGCCTTTCACCTGTTCGCGCAGAACCCGGCCGACGTGGTGCTGCTCGAGGTCGGCCTTGGCGGCCGACTTGACTCGACCAACGTCATCGACGCTCCCGCGGCCTGCGTGATCACGCCCGTCAGCATGGACCACATGGACTTTCTCGGCGACACGTTGACCTCGATTGCCGGCGAGAAGGCGGCGATCATCAAGCGCGGCGTGCCGGTGATCTCCGCGGAGCAGGCGCCGGAAGCAATGGCCGTGATCGAGGCGCAAGCCAAGCAGATGCGTGCGCCGCTGTTTGCCGCGAACGAGAGCTGGCACGTCAATGTCGAGCGCGGTCGCCTGGTCTATTCCGACGACCGCGGCCTGATGGATCTTCCGGCGCCGCGTCTGTTCGGCCGCCACCAATTCGCCAATGCCGGCCTCGCCATCGCGACGCTGCGGGCGGTCCCGATTTTCAAGGTGAGTCAAGCCGCGTTCGAGGCCGGCATCGTCGGCGCCGAATGGCCGGCGCGGATGCAGCGCATCACCTCGGGCGAGCTGCTGTCCTGGGGTCCGCAGGGCTCGGAGATCTGGCTCGATGGGGGGCACAATGCCGAAGGCGGCCGCGTTGCAGCCGCCGCGCTCGGCGATCTCGAAGAGCGGGTGTCGCGGCCGCTGGTCGTGATCGCGGGCATGATGGGCAACAAGGACGCGCAGGGTTTTCTCGCCAATTTCGCCGGCCTCACCCGTCACATCATCGCGGTGCCGATCCCCGACACCGAGAACGCGATGCCGGTCGATCGTCTTGCGGATGCCGCGCGCAGCCTCGGCATGCGCGTCGAGATCGCGCCCGGAATCGAAGCCGCGCTGCGGACGCTGTCGAAACTGGCCTACGAGGTGCCGCCGCGTATCCTGATCACCGGCTCGCTGTATCTGGCCGGCCACGTGCTCGCCATCAACGGCACGCCGCCTGCATGATGTCTCTTGTCCCGGACGCGGTGCAGCGCCGATCCGGGACCCAGACTGCCGCAATATGGGCCCCGGCTCTGCAGCGCACCGCGGAAGACGTGCTGCGCTGCGTCCGGGGCACGAGAGCAGGGATAACAACAATGCGCATTGCCGTCATCGCTGATGTCCACGGGAATTATCTCGCGCTGGAGGCGGTGCTCGCCGACATCCACGCGCTTGACATCACCGACATCGTCAATCTCGGCGACATGCTGAGCGGTCCGCTCGATGCGCGCCGCACCATCGAGATCCTGATGAATCTCGACGCCGTGCATGTGCTCGGCAACCACGATCGCTATCTGCTCGACCGTCCGCCGGAGAAGATGGGCTCCTGGGATCGCCCTGCCCATGCCGCGCTCGATGCCGCGCAACTCGACTGGCTGCGCGGGCAGCCGATGACGCGGGTATTCCGCGACCAGGTGTTTCTCTGTCATGCGACGCCCGGCAATGACGAGGTGTACTGGCTCGACATTGTGCATCCCGATGGCGCGGTGGCGCTGTCGCCGCTGGACCGGATCGAGCAATTCGCGCTGGGGCTCACGCAATCCCTGATCCTCTGCGCCCACACCCATCTCGCCCGTGCCGTGCGCTTGCGCGACGGCCGGCTGATCGTCAATCCCGGCAGCGTCGGCAGTCCCGGCTTTCGCGACAAGCATCCGTATCCGCATGTCGTCGAAGCCGGCACGCCGCATGCGCGCTATGCGATCCTCGAACTTGCGAACGGTGCCTGGCAGGTGACGTTCCGCCACGTCGCGTATGATCACCAGGCCATGGCGTCGCTGGCGCGGCGCAATGGGCAGCCAGAACTGGCACAAGCAATCGCGAGCGGATGGCTCAGGTAAATGCTCTCGTGTCCCGGACGCGGTGCGGCGCTAGCGCTGCTCCGCAGAGCCGGGACCCAGAATGTAGCGACATGGGCCCCGGCTCTGCAGCGCTCCGCGCTGCGTCCGGGGCACGAGCGCGGATCACTTCAACAGCTTCATCGGATCCGCCGCCTTCTGCTTCAGCTGCTCGAATGTGCATTGCCGCGGTGCCTTGTCGGGACGCCAGCGCAGGATCGAGGTGCCGTGGCGAAAGCGCTCGCCGCTGAAATGGTCGTAGCAGACCTCGATCACCAGCTTCGGCTTCAGCGGACACCATTTTGCCGAGCGCTCGGTCGACCAGCGGCTCGGCCCGCCCGGCGCGTTGCCGGTGAAGCCAGGCTCGCCGATCAGCGCCTCCAGCCGGTCGGTCAGCGCGGGCTTCTGCTCCGCCTTGATCGCGGAGGTGAAGCCGACATGGTGCAGCAGGCCGGCATCGTCGTACAGCCCGAGCAGCAGCGAGCCGACCACGTTGCGGCCCGCGATCTTGTTGGTGGCGTAGCGGAAGCCGCCGACCACGCAATCGGCGCTGCGGAATTTCTTGATCTTCTGCATGCCGTCGCGATTTCCGGCCTGATAGGGCAGATCGATGCGCTTGGCGATGACGCCGTCCGAGCCGCCGCCGGATTGGGCCAGCCATTTCTTGGCCGTGGCGTAGCTTGTCGTCGTCGGCGAAAGACGGAAGGGGCTGCCCTTCAGATTGGCTTTCGCAAATGCTTCCAGCGCCGGCCGCCGTTCGCTCAGCGGCTTTTCGGCAAGCATCTTATCTCTGGCGGTCGCGAGCAGATCGAAGACGAGATAGAGCGCCGGCGTGTCCTGCGAGAGCTTCTTCACGCGGCTTGCAGCGGGATGGATCCGTTGCAGCAGCGCGTCGAAGGAAAAGCCCTTGCCGTGCGGCACGACGAGCTCGCCGTCGAGGGTGAATCGATCCGCTTTCAGTTGCAGCGCGGCGGAAACGATCTCGGGAAAATAGCGCGCGAGGTCCTCACCCGACTTCGAGCGCAGATCGACGATGTTGCCGTCGCGCGAGAGCAGGCAGCGGAAGCCATCCCATTTCGGCTCGTACTGCCACTCCTTGCCGCGCGGGATTTCGTCGACCGACCGCGCCTCCATCGCGACGAGCGAGGTCGAGCTTCGGGCGCGCTTTACGGCAGGAGCAGGCAAGGGCTGGGACTCGTCATACGCCGGACACGCCCCATCAACGCAGAACGGCCGGCATTTCGCCGGCCGTTGTCGAAAATAATCTTATGGCAGGTGGATCAGACCGCGGAGGTGATCCACTGCTGCAGCTTCGCCTTCGGCGCCGCGCCGACCTGGCGGGAGGCCATCTCGCCGCCCTTGAAGATCATCAGGGTGGGGATCGACATCACGCCGTATTTCGAGGCGGTCTTCGGGCTCTCGTCGACGTTCAGCTTGACGATCTTGACCTTGTCGCCCATCGCGCCGGCGATCTCGTCGAGGGCGGGCGCGATCATGCGGCACGGGCCGCACCACTCGGCCCAGAAATCGACGACCACGGGGCCGTTCGCCTTGAGCACTTCGGCTTCGAAATCGGCGTCGGAAACCTTGCTAACGGCCATGGGGATTACCTCACTCGGTTGAAAGAATCGGCGCGACCTGGAATCGCGCCCGGGATCATGCAGCCAACCTATGAACGGCCCCTTGCCGGGTCAAGGACGCTCACGCCGAGATGAAGGGATGCCAGCGCCGCGTCCAGCGCGGGGGCTGAAATCTCCATATATTCAAGGGCCTCGGTCCAGAGCAGGACGGCCCGGATCGGGGTCTGGGGATAAAGCCGCGATAGCACCGCCCGGTACAGCGCCAGCTGCCGGACATAGGCCGCAGGCGCCTCGCCGGCGCTCCTGGGCGCGGCCTGGTTGGTCTTGAAATCGACGATCAAGACCTCATCCGGGCGAACGACCAGCCGGTCGATCTGCCCCGACACCAAGGCCGGAGGGCGGCCCGGCCGCTCCAGCCTGCCGGCGATGGCGACTTCCGCCCGGCTGCCGGTGGCAAAGACCGGCGCAACGCGCGGGTCCGAAATCAAGCCGAGCACCTTGTCGGCCAGCGCGGCGCGGTCAGCCTCGGTCCAGTCCGCGGCATTGCGGGCCATGAAGCCGAGTGCCGCCTCGCGGCGGCGTTCGGTTGCGATATCCGGCAGGGATTGCAGGAGACGGTGCACCAGCGTGCCGCGTTGCAGCGCCAGCGCGCGCGACTGCACCGATTCGCCTGAGCGTACGCTGCGGCCCTCCTCGGCCGGCTGACCGGACGGGCGGACCAGGTCATCGTCGACGGTCTCGTGTGGTGCCGGCGTCCGCAGCCAGTCGGGCAGGGCGATGGTCTGATCGACGGACGCCGTCGGCGTGCCCAGCGCCGCGACGTCCTCCGGCCGGGCGAATCGGGTGACCTTGCCGAGCGGCGTCTCGATCACCTGCTTGTCCAGGCTCGAGCCGGCGAGCCCGGTGTCGACCAGGTCATACCAGCTCAGCTTGCGGACCGTCTTCATGTTGCCCGGCATGCAACCGCCGACGATCAGGCGGTCGGCCGCGCGCGTCATCGCGACATAGAGCAGGCGGCGATATTCGTCCTCGGTCTCCTCGATCATCGCCTTGCGCGCCTCCGCGACCGGCTTGGGATCGTCAGCCTTGCGCCCGGCCCAGACCACCACCTCGCCGCCATTGCCGCGGGGCACGTGAATCAGGCGCAGACGCTGGGAGTCCGCGGGCGACGACGTGGTGTCCACCATGAACACGACCGAGGCTTCGAGGCCCTTGGCGCCGTGCACGGTCATCACCCGCACCTCGTCGCGCGAGATCTCCATGTCGCGTTTAACCTCGGTGTCAGCCGAACGCAGCCAGGCCATGAAGCCCTGCAGCGAGGCCGGTGCCTTGCGCTCGTAGTTCAGCGCCAGCTCGAGGAACTCGTCGAGCGCGTCGTTGGCCTCGTGACCGAGCCGGCGCAGGATGCGCGCGCGCCCGCCGTCGCCCCCTAACAGCCAGGCGTAGAAGGCGAACGGCGTCTCCTCGCGCGCACGCATCTCGCAGGCTTCGAGGCGGCGCAACGCGGTCGCGAACTTCTCGCTTGCTGCCGCGTGTTCGCCGAGCGCGCGGCGCAGCGATCCCTTGCGGCCATGGGCCAACTGGAACAGGTCGTCGTCGTCGAGCCCGAACAGCGGGCTCTTCAGCGCCACCGCCAGCGCGAGATCATCCTGCGGCAGCAGCAATGCATCGGCGAGGTTCATCAGGTCGATGATGCCAATATGCTCGGTGAGCTTGAGTCGGTCGGCGCCGGCGACCGGGACGCCAGCGTGCTTCAGCGCCTGGATCACGGCGTCGAACGCATTGCCGCGCCGGCGCACCAGGATCAGCATGTCGCCGTAACGCAGCGGCCGGCGCTCGCCTTCGTGTCCCGTCAGCGTGCCGCTCTCGACCAGCCGCTTGATCTCGGCCTGGATGCGGCGCGCAAGCTTGACCTCGGGGCTGGTGACGGCGACGCCGTCGAACGGGGCGCGCCAGCCCTCGATGTCCTGCCGGTCGTCGGCCTCGGCAAGATCCCACAGCTCGATCATGCTGGGGCCGGCGTCAGCGAGCGCATTGTGCAGGGGATGGCCGATCTCGACCGAATGGATGCTCTTGTAGATCTGCGGATCGCGGAAGACGTGGTCGACCGAGTGCAGGATCGTCGCGCCCGAGCGGAACGAATAGGTGAAGGCGACGGGATCGAATTTCAGCCCGGCGGCGGTGAACTTGCGGTGCAGCTCGCGCCGGCGCGCATCGAATTCGTGCGGCGCCGCGCCCTGGAATGAGAAGATCGACTGCTTCTCGTCGCCGACCGCGAAGATGGTGCGGTTCAGCCCCTCGCGCGCGCCTTCCCCGGCGGTGAATTCCGAGATGATGTGGGCGACGATGTCCCATTGCCGCGGGCTGGTGTCCTGGGCTTCGTCGATCAGGACGTGATCGACGCCGCGGTCGAGCTTGTAGTGCACCCAACCCGAAGCGACGCGGTCGAGCATCGCCAGCGTCTTGTCGATGAGATCGTCGTAGTCGAGCAGGCCGCGCTCCTGCTTCTCGCGGCGGTAGTTCGCGGCGGCGGCGGTTGCGATGTGCAGCAGGGCCGCCGTGCGGTCGCGCATGGTCACGGCGCGGCGCTTCTCGACCAATCCGCTGACGCGCTGCGCCTCGTTCTCGAACAGGCGGGCGACGGCCGGATTGTGATCGCAAAACTTCTTGGTCAGCACCGCCTTGCGCGGCAGCTTGTCGTCCGTGAGGAAGACGCACAGATAGGCATCGACCTGCGCGCCGCCGGAAAACATCTTGGCCTCGCGCAGCCGGCCGGCCTGATCGTTGTCGGACTTGCTGCCGTCCTCCAACGCAAACGCGATGTCGTCCCAGCGCGAGCGCGGCAGGTAGGGCCCATCAAGAATCTCGCTCTCGACGTCCTCGATGCGGTCGCTTGCATCGACGCCCAACACGCTCGCCATCTGCGCAGCGGCGGCTTCCGCATTGCCGGCCTCGTCGGTCCAGGCCATGAAATGATCGCGGCTGAGACAGGCCTCGCGTACGACCTCCTTGAAGGTGACGTCCGCGGCGCTCGCCATCGCGGTCAGCAAGGCGCGGCCGGTGACGCTGTCCGGATCGCGCGCGGCCTCCAGCAAGACCTTCAGATTGGCGCGCTCCATCATGTCCGTCTGGTCGCGCTCGTCGATCACGGAAAACCGCGCGGGCACATTGGCCTCGAACGGAAACTGCTGGAGCAGGCGGGTGCACAGCGCATGGATGGTCTGCACCTTCAGCCCGCCCGGGGTCTCCAGCGCGCAGGCGAATAGCTTCCGTGCCTCGCGCCGCAGCTTTGCGCTCGGATGCGGGATGCCGACGGCGCGGATGGCGGCATCGAGCCCGGCATCATCCAGCGTCACCCAATGCCCGAGTGTGGTGAACACGCGCTCGGCCATGTTGGCCGCGGCGGCCTTGGTGAAGGTGATGCAGAGGATCTTTTCGGGCGGCACGCCCGCCAGCAGCAGGCGGATCACGCGCTGCACCAGCACATGGGTCTTGCCGGAGCCGGCATTGGCCGACACGAAAGCCGAGGCGGTCGGGTCCGATGCGCGCGCCTGCCGCCCACGCACTTCATCCGGGATGGGGCGCGGCGCCTTCACCATTCCTCGATCCCCAATCCGCCGGCCGCGGACCATTCCTTGATCCGGGCGAGATCGTCATAGGCGCCGTAGCGGTTGGTCCACATCGGCAGGTTCAGCGAGGTGTAGGGCTGATTCTCGTCTTCAAAAGCACGGATCAGCGCCTCCAGCTTCGCCCTTGCCTCAGCGGCCGCCGTATCCGGCGGCTGCGGCTCGTCGCCCTGCTTGTACTTGAGCTCGAGGATGCGCTCCTCGCCCGGCGGGTTGTTGCCGCTGAGGCGGACATAGACGAGCTGGCTAACCGACGAACCCGCGTCGATATCCGGAAAGCCGCCTTCGCGCAGGATCGCCGCCTCCAGCGTCAGCTGCGGCGACAGGCCCATGCGGACCTGCTTGCCGGTCGGCGGCTGTCCGGTCTTGTAGTCGAGGATGGCATAGCCGCCGCCCTGGCGCCGCTCGATGCGATCGGCGCGCGCAGACAGATAGAACGTGCGCGCATTGTCGAGCCGGATCGAGATCTCGCCCCTTGTCTCGGCCATGATCGCCTCGATCGCATCCCGCCGCGCCGTCTCCCATTCGCCGAACCAGCGCGCGATGCGCTGGAACCGTGGCCACCACAATGCCCGCGCCTCGGGCCGTTCCATCAACGGCGCGAAATGCTTTTCGCCGATCGTGCGCAGCACGCGCGAGGGATCGTCGGGCAGACGCGTTGCATAGATTTCGGTGAACTCGCCGATGGCTTCGTGGATCGCCGAGCCGCGGTCGGCTGCCGAGAGCGGCATGTCGACCGGATCGAGCGCATCCAGCCGCAGAATGTGTTTTGCGTAGATCGTGTAGGGATCGCGCAGCCAGTCCTCGATCGCGGTCACCGACATCTTGAGCGGTCGCGTCGCGCGCGGCGGCCGTGGCTCGGGCTGCTTGATCGGCTCGACCTTGTCGGGCTGATCCAGCGCGCCCGCGAACTGCACGTATTTTTCACCGGCGCGGATCGCCGCCTTCCAGAAATCGTCTCCCGCGACCGCCTCCAGCCGGTGCAGGAAGCGCGAAGCCACCGCGGGTGCGCCGCCGGCCTTGGCGGAATGGGTGAGGATCACCTCGTCGCCGCCGAGCAGTTGCGCGAAGTCGTGCGCGGAGAGGCCGATGCGGCGCTCCGGCAGGTCGAGCCCAAGCTCATGCCGCATCGGCCGGCTCAGCCAGGGATCGATGCGCGGCGCCGGCGGCCAGACGCCTTCGATCAGACCGCCGACGATGATGCGATCGGCCTGCATCAGGCGAGATTCCAGCGGGCCGTAGATCTGCAGCCGCGCGCCTGGTCTGTCCGGCCGCCGCACCGCGCGATCGCTGAACGCGGTCTGGAAGACGTCCGGATAGTCCGGCAGCGGCACCATCAATCCGCTGGTCGTGCCGCCGCGCAGCAGATCGTCGAAGGCGGCAGCGAGCGCGAGGCCCTCGCGGTCCTCGAAGGCGAGCGGGATGCCCTGCTCGTCGCGCGCCAGCTCGATCATGATCTCGCGGTGCCGGTGCGCGAGCTCGGCGAAGTCATATGGCTTCGATGACGCCATGCTCTCGATCGGCGCCAGCGCTTTTTGCAGGGCGTCGATCAGGCCCTGGATGCGATCGAGATCCTCGGCCTTGAGACGTGCGCGCGGCTCGGCGCGGTGCAGCGCGGAGACCTCGCTGCGCCACAGTTTGGCAAGCTCCTCGCGAAAGCGGTTGAATTCGCGCAGGAGGCCGGCCGTGCCGGCAGGCGGACGCGTGCCGCGCAAGACCGCCAGCTCCAGGCCCTCGATCGCCGCCTTCCACGCGCCGGGCGCGCGGCCGAGCCGGCAGAGCGGATGCTTCAGCAGCGCCAGCAGCGTCGGCGGCTCCAATCCCTTCGTCGCCGCCTCTGCCGCGAGGCGTGCGAAGATTCCGGCGGAGGTTTCCATCAGGACGTCGCCGCCGGAATCGTCGAAACTGAGGCCCCACCGGGTGAGCGCGGCCATTACCCGTCGCGCCAGCGCGCGGTCGGGCGTCACCAGCGCGGCCGTCTTGTCGAGATGCCTTGCCTCGCGCATGGCAATCGCGATGGCGAGGGCTTCCATTTCAGGATTGGGGGCTTCGACGACCGCGAGCTTGGTCATGCCGCCTGCGATCTTCGCGGCAACATCCGGCTGCTTCAGCCGGTCGTGCCAGACTTCCGTCTTGGCGGAGGGGCGCATCGATTCGGAGGCGAGCAGGTCGCGGCCGCCTTCGGCCGGTGGCTGAAGGATCTCGACGTCGCTGCGCTTGATGCCGAAGCGCTGCAACAGCGCGTGCATGGCATATTGCGGATGGTTCGAGGCCGGGTGCTCGACGAATTTGCCGAGCGCATCGCGCACGCCGCCGATGGTCCGCCAGGCGTCGTCGTCGAGATCGGTGTCGAGGCCGGGCAGCACCACGGCGCCATGCGGCAGCGCTGCGACGGCGTGCAGGAATTTTGCCGTCGCGGGCATCGAGCCGGTCGAGCCCGCCGCGATCACAGGCCCGTTCGGATGCGCGGTCAGCCGTTTGGCTTCCGCCGCGATCAGGAGATCGCGCCGTGCCGCCGGCTCGATCCGGTTGATTTCGGCAAGATGACCGGGCCAGGCGATGCGCGCGATGCGCAGGAACTCGAGCGAGTGCTGCCAGTAGCGATCGAGGTTATCAGGCACGAGGCCGTCGAGCGCATTCCAGTCGACGCCGCGCGTGACCATGTCGTCGATCAGGCGCGCGAGGTCGCCGGCGAGCGCCAGCGTCGAGGCGGGCCCGCCGACCACCAGCGGCGCCAGCACCGGACCCTTGGCCCAGGCCGCGACCAGCCGCGCCAATGTCAGTCGCCGTTCGAGCTCGCCGAGCCGCGGCGGAATGTCGAGCGGCGTCGCGCCCGAGAACTGTTCGCCTTCACCGGCGAAAGCGAGCTCGTCCTCGTCGATGTCGCCGAGCGCGACGATGCGCGGCAGCACCACTGCATCGGCCTTCATCTCGTCGAGGAAAATCTCGCGGACGACGCGCATGGCGCGTCGGGTCGGCAGATACAGCGTGGCATCGGCAAGCCGCGCCGGTTCCTTGCGCGCCTCGAATCCCTCGACCAGCCGTCCCTCGAGCAGGGCCGTGACGACCGTGCGCAGGAACGGAACTGAGATGGGAACGCTGAAAACGCGCATGAGCTGCCTGATTCGAAAGATCAGGCAATATAGGGAGGCGGGGTCAAATGGTCATGGGTTCACGCGAGTAGTCCCCGCTGTTCGCCAGGCTGGACAGGTGTCATCATCCGCGAAGGCGGATGATCCAGTATTCCAGAGGCGATGGAGTTTGACCCCAGAGGCCGCGGCGTACTGGATGCCCCGCCTTCGCGGGGCCCTACGCCACGCTCTCCAGAAACGCCTCTTCCGCGGCATGCACGGCATCGGGCGTGCCGACGTGCATCCAGACGCCGTCGAGACGCAGGCCGAACAGCCGCTCCTGCTCGTTGGCGCGGTCGAACATCTTGGTCAGCGAGAACTCGCCCTCCGGCGCGCCCTCGAAGATCGACGGCGACAGGATCGCCGCGCCCGCATAGACGAACGGAACGACCTCTTTTTCCTTGCGCTTGCGCAAGGCCCCGTCGGGCAGCATGCCGTAATCGCCGCGGCCGCTATAGCCGATACTGGTCGCGGTCGGCGCCATCAGCAGCAGGATGTCCATGCGCGCGGGGTCGAAATTTTCGGCAAGCCGCGTCAGGTTCGAGCGCACGCCGTCGATCCAGAGCGTGTCGGAATTGACATGGAAGAACGGCGCATCGCCGAGCAGCGGCAGCGCCTTGACCACGCCGCCGCCGGTGCCGAGCACCTGATCGCGCTCGTCCGAGATGGTCACGCGCGGATGCTGGCGCGATGCGACGTGATCGATGATCTGGTCCGGCAGGTAATGCACGTTGACCACGGCCTCGGTCACGCCGGCCCGGGCGAGCTTGTCGAGCACGTGGTCGAGCAGCGGCTGGCCGGCCACAGGCACCATCGGTTTCGGCATCTTGTCCGTCAGCGGACGCATGCGCAGGCCGAACCCCGCGGCGAGCACCATGGCTTTGGTCGGTTTGACGGACATCCTTCGCTTTCTCAGACCTTTCGCGTTCGCAGCAATCCTAGCACGAGGTTAGACCAGCCGCACCGCATCTCAACCGCCTTAGCCACCCGCCGTGACGGTTGTACGACGGGTGTTGCCGTCATGCCCCGACGGCTGTGGAACGGGCCTTTTTCTTCTTGTCACCCACCTTGAGGAAATTGACGCCGATCTGGTCGCCATTGACCCAGGCAAGCTCGCAGCGCCGGTAGGCCAGCCCGGTGGACGACAGCAGCAGAAAGAACTCTTTCAGATGCAGGCCCTCGACCGAGCCGTCGATGGTCAGCTTGGCGCCGCTATCGGAGACGTCTTCCATGGTGCATTCGCGCCGCCAGGTCCCGTCGATTCCCATCATCTGGGCCGGAATCCCACGCTCGAAAATAACCCTGCTATTTCCGCGCTGATCCGCTTTCGCCGCCATCTGCCTTGCTCCAGCCCCGTAATGAACCGGCTGCCTCGCCGTCAGAATAGCGACATCTTGGCTAACGGCCGGTAAACCGGGCCTGAAGCGCGATGAGATCAGGATCGTCATGGCGCTTTAGGTTGTTGTTTGAGCATGATCTTTTCGGAAAACCGCTGCGCACTTTTCCGGATCATGCTCCAGATCAGCCTTGAGGGGGCGGCACGTTGGCGAGATACCAGTCGCGCAAGGAGCCCAGCGCGGGATGGGCCAGCGAACGCTGGAGATAGGTCCAGATCCGCGGCTGATGGCGCAAATAATGCGGCTTGCCGTCGCGGCGGTTGAGGCGCGCGAAAGTGCCGAGCAGGCGCGTGTTCCGCTGTGCCGACATGATGGCGTAGAGCTCGGCGAAGCCGGCCGCGTCAAAACCGGCGTCGGCGGCACGGCGCGCCTTGATGTAACGCGACAGCAGCGTCAGCTCGATGCTTTCGGGCACGTCGATGCGGGCGTCCTGGAGCAGCGACACCACGTCGTAGGATTGCGGCCCGAGCACGGCGTCCTGGAAATCGATTACGCCGACGCGCTCGATGCCGGTGCGATTGCCGAGCCAGATCAGATTGGGCGAATGATAGTCGCGGATGATCCACGTCCGCGGTGCCGCTAGCGGCTTCTCCAAAAGCTCGCGCCACATCGCAAAAAATTCCGCGCGCTTCTCGTCGGCGAGCGGTGCGTTGCGGTCGGGCAGATACCATTCCGGCATCAACCCGATCTCGATCAGCATCGCCTCGATGTCGAAGACGGGAATGGCGTAGGTCTGCCCGTCGAGTGGCAACGTCTCCGGCAGCGTCTTGCCGTGCAGGGCGGCCAGCACGTCAATCGCGGCCTCGTAACGCTCGACAATCGGGCGGGGCGGATCGCCCTCGATCACGCCTTCGCTGCCGAAATCCTCGGAGATCAGGAAACCGTGGTCGAGATCGAAATGATGGATCGCCGGCGCCGAGAGTCCCTGCGCACGCAGGCCTTCGTCGATGGCCACGAACGGCTTGACGTTCTCGGCGAGATGCACGGCGGCGCTGTAGGATTTCCCGTTGTACATCGCAGCGCCATCGGGCCGCTGCGGGAAGTTCATCAGGATGACGACCTCGTCGTCGTGCAACAGGCGGGCATAGGAGCGCGTCGAAGCATCCCCGGCCATGCGCCTGCGCGTTGCGTCCATGTAACCGGACGCGTCGAGGAATTCGCGCAACACCTTCAGTCGTGCCACGACGGCCGCGCTCTTGCCGTAGCCCGTGATGTCGGCCGCGCGTGCGCTCGATCCCAGTGCCGGCCGGTGCGTCAGCGCGATGTCGATACGGTCCTGCGGCATCGCCGACGGTGCACGCTCCGGCCATTCGATCAGGACCAGCGTGGCATCGGGCAGCGGCGACAGCCCGATCTCCTCGAGCTCGCTCTCGTCCTCGACGCGGTAGAGATCGGCATGCAGCACCGGGAAGGGCGGCAGCTCGTAGCCCTGCACCAGCGTGAAGGTCGGGCTCGGCACCTCCAGCTCCTCGTCGCCGGCGAGATAGCGGATCAGGCTGCGCGCCGCCGCAGTCTTGCCGGCGCCGAGATCGCCGGTGAGCGTGATGACGTCGCCGGCGCCGACCAGAAGCGCGAGGTCGGCCATCAATTGCGCGGTGGCCGTTTCGTTGTGGAGTGCGACGGAGAGTTTGGTGGGTTCTGTCATTCGGCGGCGTCGCGATGCGCCGCCTGGTCGGTCGGGAAATCGCAGATCACGACCGTGCCGCGGCCGACGATCGAATCCACCCGTACCTTGCCGCCATGCAGCTCGACGAAGGAGCGCACCAGCGACAGGCCGAGGCCGGCGCCGCGATGACGCGAGCCCTGCGAGCGGCTTTCGAACCAGTTGAACACCTTGTCCTTCATGTCGGCAGGTATTCCAGGCCCGGAATCTGTCACGGTGAAGACCACGCTGCGCTCGGTGCGCCGCGCGCTGATGCCGACGGTGGAATCCTGTGGAGAAAACCCGATGGCGTTGGCGAGGAGGTTATAGAGCACCTGCACCACGCGCTTCTCGTCGCCGACGAAGCTGCCGACATCGGGCGCGATCTCGACCTTGAGGCGGATGCGGTCGGTGGCGAGCCGGTCCTGGATGCCCTCGGCCGCGAGCTCGATGGCCTTGCTGACGTCGACGGGTCCGAGTTCCAGCTTCATCGCGCCGGCATCGATGGTGGCGAGATCGAGGATGTTGTTGGTGAGTGCAAGCAGCGCGTTGGTCGATTTGGTGACGTAGTCGAGATATTCGGCCTGTTTCGGCGTCAGCGGCCCGGTCGAGGGATCGCTGAGGAAATGCGCGAAGCCGATGATGGTGGTGAGCGGCGAGCGCAGCTCGTAGGAGACGTGGTGGACGAAATCCACCTTCATCTGGTCGGCGGCCTCCAACGCCTCGTTGCGCTCGCGTAGCGCGCGCTCGACGTTCTCGGTGTCGGTGATGTCCTGGAACGTCAGCATGGTGGCGCCGTCGTGCAGTGGGCGGATCATGCCGTCGAGCACGCTGCCGTCCTTGCGCTCCAGCTTGAGCGGGACGTCGGCGCGGTTCTCGATCGAGGTGATGGCCTCGCGAATCTGGCGCCAGACCGCGGGGTCGTCGAACAGCTGATGGCACCAGCCTTCCACGGTCTGGATGTGCGGCTCGTCGCGCATGGCGTCGCTCGACAGCTTCCACATCCGGACGAAGGCCGGGTTGAACAGCTGCGCCTTGCCGTTGCTGCCGAACACCGCGACGCCCTCGGCGAGGCTGTCCAGGGTCTCGCGCTGGACGCGGATCAGGCCGTCGAAGCGGCGGGCGAGGTCGAGGCTCTCGGTGACGTCGTCGAACAGATAGGTGACGCCGCCTTCCGGGTTCGGCGTGGTGACGACCGAGAGCGCGCGGCCGTCGGGCAGATACCAGGTCTCCTTCGCGGTCTCGACCGCGCGATAGGCTTCGTGCAGCTTGGCCTTCCAGGCCCGGAAGTCCGGCTGCTCCGGCAGCTTGCGCGCGGCGCGGAGCTGGTCGAGCACGCTGGAATCGTCCGGATGGGCGTCGAGGAAGCTGCGGTCGAGGTCCCACAGCCGGCGGTAGGAATCGTTGTAGAAGGCCAGGCGACGCTGGCCGTCGAACACGGCCACGCCGGAGGAGAGCTGGTCGAGCGTGCGGCGATGCGCCTCGGCCATGCGCACCAGCGCCGCGCTGAGCCCATCCGCCTCGCTGGCATCGATAGCGACGCCGACGCTGCCGCTGCCGACATTGACGGCGCGCACGTCGTAAATACGGCGCTCGCCGCCGATCACGATCGGCAACCGCGCGTTGAAATTGGCCGCCTCTTTCAGGCCCCGCTCCATCGCGGTGCGGTCGGCGCTGTCGAGCAGCTCGAGCTTGCGCTCCTGCGCGTCGGTGACGCTGTTCGCCTCGGTCGCACGGACATAGGCGGGGTTGGCGTAGGTCAGCGCGCCGTTCTCGCCCTTGGCCCAGATCGGCCAGGGTGCGGCGGCGGCAAAGCCGCGCAGCATCTCGGTCTCGTCGGAGAGCGCGTTATAGCGCAGATGGGTCTCGGCCAGCTCGCGGCGCAGCCCCGAAAGTTCGCGAATCCGGACGATGGCCTGGCCGCCGATGGCGCGGCCGATCGCTTCCAGCGTATGGCCGTGCGCGGTGCTCAGCGTCAGCTGGAACCCGTCGCCGCGGTCACGCAGGGCGTCGACCGCATGGTCCATCTGCAGCGCGGGTTCCGGCGGCAGCCAGGTTCCGAATGCGAGCACGCGTTGCGGCGAAGAATCGCGCGGCAGCACCATGGAGATGTCGCCGGAGATCTGGGCGCGATTGTCGCCGGCCGGCCAGGAGATCAGAATCTGCGGCTCGGCGAACAGCAGCGCGCCGAAGCGGTCGGCCTGGAGCTGGAGTTCCCCGATTCGGGCGCGCAGCCGCGCCTCGTTCTTCGCCGTCCGCACCCGCGTGCGCATCAACAGGATCGCGGCCATCACCGAGAAGCCGAGCAGAGCCAGCGCGGTGGCGAGCACCGCGAGTTCCTGCCGGTTGAAATCCAGCATGATGGAGAGGGTGTCGATGAGGTCGGCGGCCTCGGCCGGCGCAGCCGGCAGCAGCGCTGCGAGAGCGCCTCCCAACAAGCCGTTGCGCGCAAGCGATGTGCACGACAGCAGCGTCCGACGTATCGACACGATCACGCCTGACATAGTTGCCCCAAGACCGCACGAATTTGCGCGCGGCGAACCCCCGTCGCGCGCGAATCAAAAGACAATACTCTCACCGTGACTCCGCCGGTAAGAGTCCAGATCGTGAACGTAAAGATGGCCCCTAAAAAATGCGGGCGGCGGTGTTCCCCATCACGTATTTCTTCGGGATGATTCGGCTGAGATTGCCGTGTGTTAGCGGGCAATCTCCGCAATGGGGCGCCCCCAGAGGCAAGAGCCCTCACCCGCGTCGCTTCGCTCCGCGACCTCTCCCGCAAGCGGGAGAGGTGAAGCCAACTCGCGGCTGTATCAGCGGCCGGTCGAGCCGAAGCCGCCGGCGCCGCGATCGGTGGCCGACAAGGTGGCGACGGGAACCAGCGCGGCCTGCACCACGGGCGCGATCACCATCTGGGCGATGCGCTCGCCGCGCTTGATCACGAACGGTGCCGCGCCGTGATTGATCAGGATCACCTTGATCTCGCCGCGATAGTCCGCGTCGATCGTGCCCGGCGAGTTCAGCACGGTGACTCCGTGCTTGGCGGCGAGTCCCGATCGCGGCCGCACCTGCGCCTCGTGCCCGGGCGGCAAGGCGATCGCAAGCCCCGTCGGCACCAGCGCGTATTGGCCGGGCGCGAGCGTCAGCGGCGCGCTGTCCGCCACCGCCGCCATCAAATCGAGCCCGGCGGCCTCCATAGTCTGATAGGCCGGCAATGGCAGGCCGTCGGCATGGGCCAGTTGCTGCAGTTCGACGGTGACCTCAGTGCTCAAGATGCCGGCTCCAGAAATTTGCCGCTCACGGTTTTCGCAACATGCGCGACCAGCTCGATGGCGACCTGTTCCTTGGTCATCACCGGCCAGGAATCAACTGTAATCTCGCCGTCCTTCTCACCATTCTTGCGGCTGATCAAATGCACCGTGTTGCGGTCACCGCCCATCACGCCGGTGGCGGGCGAGACGTCGTTGGCGACGATCCAGTCGCAGCCCTTGCGCGCAAGCTTGGACTTGGCGTTGTCGATGAGGTGCTCGGTCTCGGCGGCAAAGCCGATCACCAGCGGCGGGCGCTTGTCGGTCAGCTTGGAGATCGTGGCGAGGATGTCGGGGTTCTCGACCAGTTGCAGCGGCGGCATGCCGGCGGACGTCTTCTTCAGCTTCTGCTCGCCCTCATTGGCGACGCGCCAATCGGCGACCGCGGCGGCGAAGATAGCGATGTCGGCGGGCAGCGCGGCCTGCACCTGCTCCAGCATCTGCCGCGCCGATTCGACATGCTTGACGGTGACGCCGGCGGGATCGCCGAGATCGACCGGGCCGCTCACCAGGATCACCTCGGCGCCGGCGGCCTGCGCGGCCGCGGCAATGGCAAAGCCCTGCTTGCCGGAGGAGCGGTTGGCGATGTAGCGCACCGGATCGATCGGTTCGTGCGTGGGGCCTGCGGTGATCAGCACGCGCTTGCCGGCGAGCGGCTTTGGCACCGGCGGCCGCAGCAGCCGCTCGGCGGCATTGGCGATCTCGATCGCCTCGGACATCCGGCCGACGCCGGCCTCCCCCGCCTCCGCCATCTCGCCGGAATTGGGCCCAATCAGCACCACGCCGTCGCGCTGAAGCTGGGTGACATTGCGGCGCGTGGCCGCATTGCTCCACATCAGCGGATTCATCGCCGGCGCCAGCAGCACCTTGCGGTTGGTCGCAAGCAGGATGGCGCTGGCGAGATCGTCGGCATGGCCATTGGCCATCTTCGCCATCAGGTCGGCGGTGGCCGGCGCCACCACGATCAGGTCGCAGTCGCGCGCGAGGCGAATGTGTCCGGCGTCGAACTCGCTCTGGGGGTCGAACAGGTCGGTATAGACGCGCTCATGCGACAGCGCGCTCGCCGCCAGCGGCGTGACGAACTGCTGTGCCGCCTTGGTCAGCACACAGCGGACCTCGATGCGGCGCTCCTTCAGCCGGCGGATCAGGTCCAGCGATTTATAGGCCGCGATGCCGCCGCCGATGATCAGGGTGACGCTGGCCTCGGGAATCGCTCCGGTGCGCTGCGGCGTCGGGGCAGTGGATGCTGTTGGCGGCGCCGAGAACGGCGTCAGCGGCTCCTCGCGGCCCTCGATCAGCTCTCGCAGGATGACCCGGACCTCTTCCTCGACCGATCTGCGATTCTTGGCCGAGCGCAGCCGCAAATAGGTTTTGACGGTGTCGTCGAGCTTGCGGATGGTCAGGCTTGCCACGGCGCCCTCCAGCACGGAATGATAGCGATGCTATCATCCGAGTGATTGCAATGCAATCACAAATTCCGGACGGCGATCAGGATACCGATGAAAGTTGCGGCGATGATCCAGAGCGCGACGGTGCGCCAACGGTTCTTGCGCCCCTCGCTACGGCCCATCGCTGCGATGCTCTCCGGCGACAGCCTGATGCCGTCCCGCGTCATGGTTTCGAGCTGCTCAAGCACCTTCACCGATCGCTCGGCGATCTCCGGCAGGCGCATCAGCACGCGCGCAATGTCCCCGGTCCCGGCGAGCGCGCCCTGCACCCGGCCTACGGGTCCGAGATTGCGCTCGATCCATTCGCGCACCACAGGGTCGGCGACCTTCCAGATGTCGAGCCTGGGATCGAAGCCGCGCGCCACGCCTTCGACCACGACCATGGTCTTCTGGAGCAGGATCAGCTCGGGCCGCGTCCTCATGTCGAACAGGCCGGTGACCTCGAGCAGCAGCGTCAGCAGCCGCGCCATCGAGATCTCTTCCGCCGTGCGATTGTGGATCGGCTCGCCGATGGCGCGGATGGCTTGCGCGAAATTCTCGACCGAGTGATGCGCGGGCACGTAGCCCGCCTCGAAATGCACCTCGGCGACGCGGCGATAATCCCGGGTGATGAAGCCGAGCAGGATTTCGGCGAGGAAGCGCCGCTCCTTCATGCCGAGCCGGCCCATGATGCCGAAATCGACCGCGACGAGACGGCCGGCGTCATCGAGGAACAGATTGCCCGGATGCATGTCGGCGTGGAAGAAACCGTCGCGCAGCGCGTGGCGCAGAAAACTCTGGATCACCTTGCGGCCGAGATCGGGCAGGTCGACCCGCGCCTCTGCAAGGCGCTTGTGATCGTTCAGCGCGATGCCGTCGATCCATTCCATCGTCAGCACGTTGTGCGTGGTGCGATCCCAGTCGACGCTCGGCACGCGGAAGTCGGGATCGTCGCGCGTGTTCTCCGCCATCTCCGACAGCGCAGCCGCCTCCAGCCGCAGGTCCATCTCCATGGCGACCGAGCGCGACATGGTGTTGATGACTTCGATCAGGCGCAGCCGCCGCGCTTCCGCCGAGTAGGTCTCGGCCTTGTATGCGACGAAGAAGAAGTCGGAGAGATCGCGGCGGAAACGCGCGGCGACGTTCGGCCGAAGCACCTTGACCGCGACCGACTTGCGGATGCCGTCATGCAGGACTTCGCCGCGATGCACCTGCGCGATCGAGGCGGCCGCGACGGCCGGCCCGAAGCTCACGAAGATGTCCTTCAGCGGCCGCTCCAGCGACGTCGCGATGGCGGCCTCGGCTTCGTCCTGCGGAAACGGCGGCAGGCGATCCTGCAGGCTTTCGAGGTCGCGGGCCATGATGACGCCGACGACGTCGGGACGCGTGGCCAGGAATTGTCCGAGCTTGAGATAGGCCGGGCCCATCCGCGTCAGCGCGCGCGAGATTCGTGGGCCGTGCTTGACGCCGCGCCGCTCGACGAGGCGCGCCAGCTTCAGCGCGAGTTGTCCCGGCGGCGGCACCAGGCTCGGATCGACCGAACCGAACACGCCCTCGCGCGCAAACACGAACGCGGCGCGGATCAGGCGCGAAATGTGGGTGAAGGCAGAGATCACAAACGCCAGCCCGAATGCAGTGCGACGATGCCGCCGGACAATGTCTGCCAGCTGACGCGGGAAAAGCCGGCGTCGCGGATCATGTCGGCGAAGGCGTTCGGCTTCGGAAACTTGCGGATCGATTCGACGAGATATTGGTAGGATTCGGCATCGCCCGTGATCATGCGGCCGAGCGGCGGGATCACCTTGAACGAGAACAGGTCATAGAGGCGATCGAGCCCGGGGATCTCGACGGTGGAGAATTCCAGGCAGAGGAAGCGGCTGCCGGGCTTGAGCACGCGATAGGCCTCGCGTAGCGCCAGATCGATCCGGGGCACGTTGCGAATGCCGAAAGCGATCGTATAGGCGTCGAAGCTGCGGTCGGCGAAGCCAAGCGCTTCGGCATTGCCTTCGACGAAATCCACCCGGGTTTCGAGATGCCGCCTGACGGCGCGCTCGCGGCCCACCGCCAGCATGTCCGCGTTGATGTCGCAGACGGTGGCATGGAAGCCGGTACCCGCGGCCTTGGCGGCGCGGAACGAGATGTCGCCGGTGCCGCCGGCGACGTCGAGCAATGCGAACGGCCGGTCGCTTCTGGGCGGGTCGAGCGCCGCGATCATGATGTCCTTCCAGACCCGGTGCAGGCCGCCGGACATCAGGTCGTTCATCAGATCATAGCGCGACGCCACGCTGTGAAACACGTCGTTCACCAGCGTCTGCTTGTCCCCGAGAGGGACGTCTTTGAAGCCAAAATGCGTGGTTTCGCCCGGCCGATCCATTACTCTACTCCACTGGGCGGACCATAGCGCGCCCGCCGCAATGGCGCTATCACACCGCCCTCATAAGGTGAATGCCTGACCATGCCTGAATTGCCCGAAGTCGAGACCGTCCGCCGCGGCCTTCAGCCCGTCATGGAGGGCGCAAAGATCCTCAAAGCTGAGGCTCGCCGGCGGGACCTGCGCTTTCCGTTCCAGCCGGATTTCGTCGCCCGGCTGCAGGGGCAGGTCGTCACGGGGCTCGGCCGCCGGGCAAAATATCTCATGGCGGACCTTGCCTCCGGCGATGTGCTGCTGATGCATCTGGGCATGTCGGGCTCGTTCCGTGTCATCAAGCCGGACAACGACGCCGTGCCCGGCGAATTTCACTATCCGCGGGGTAAGGATTCCGCGCATGACCACGTGTTGTTTCGGATGTCCTCCGGCGCCGACATCGTGTTCAACGATCCGCGCCGCTTCGGCTACATGAAAGTGATAGCGCGCAACGCGCTCGAAGACGAGCCGTTGCTGCGCGGGCTCGGTCCCGAGCCGCTCGGCAACGAATTCGACGCCGCGATGCTGGCGCGGGCCTGCGCCGGCAAGACCACCAGCCTGAAGGCGGCGCTGCTCGACCAGCGCGTGGTTGCCGGGCTCGGCAACATCTATGTCTGCGAGGCGCTGCATCGCTCGCATCTGTCGCCGCGCCGGATCGCCGCGACGCTCGCGACCAAGGGCCGCAAGGGCGTCGGCGGGGGCGAGCCGACCGATCATGCCAAGCGACTGGTCGGCGCGATTCACACTGTGCTGAACGATGCCATCAAGGCCGGCGGATCCAGTCTGCGCGATCATCGCCAGACCTCCGGCGAGCTCGGCTATTTCCAACACTCGTTCAAGGTCTATGACCGCGAGGGCGAGAAATGTACGACGCCGGGCTGCGGCGGCACGATCAAGCGGTTTACGCAGAACGGACGATCGACGTTCTGGTGTCCGAAATGTCAGAAGTGAGGTAGTGCCGTAGCCCAGATGGAGCGCAGCGAAACAATCCAGATTCTTTCCGAGGAAGAGCCTGGATTGCTTCGTCGCTGGGGCCCTTCGGATGGTGAAGGGCCGGCTGCCGTCCGAGCGATCGCCCCGCTCAGGACGCCAGTGTCGTGGTCTCGTCCGCCGCAAGATCGGCGGCGACATGCAGCATGCCGTCCGCGGCCGACATCACCCGGTCGATCAGGACATTGATCGTGGCGTCAAGCTCGAGCCGGGCCGCGATCCAGCACCAGAGGCCGCGGATCTCGTCCGCAGACTTGCCGTTCGGCGCGAATTCGCTCACGGCAAGACCGCTGGCGAGCGAATCCTGATGATCATTGCGCATCACGATCAGCGGGCGCGCGAGCACCTCAGCGAGATCGAGCGAAGCTTCCTCGGCGAGCGCGCCAGCGGCGTTGTCGATGCGCTGGCCCCGGATCGGCGTCTGGTTGAGCACGAAGCTGTAGGGCCGCTTCCAGGCGCGCGCGACGCTGAGCGTCGAGGCCGTCGCCTCGATGTCGGCGACGCTCGGGCGGGCCGGGATCAGGCAGAGATTGGAATGGCGGATCGCAGCGGTGGTGGCGGCGGACAGGCCGGCGGCGGTGTCGACGATCGCGAGCTGCAGGCCGCTGTCAGCCAGCATCTTCAGGCGCGGCTCGATGTCGGCGGCATGGTAGATCGGCTCGACGACGACATCATCGGCGGTGCGGCGGCGCTGCCAGTTGGACAGGGTGCCCTGCGGGTCGGTCTCGATCAGGCGGACGGTGAAGCCGGCCTGCTTGGCCGCGAGCGCGAGGCCGACGGCAAGCGTGCTCTTGCCGCTACCACCCTTTTGGGTGGCCAGTACGATCGTGTGCATTTGAGATCAATCCTTTGGAGTGCTTGGGTCAGAATACGCCACGCGAACGTGCATCGATCTCGATGCTGAGCTCTTCTCGCTCAGGACGTGCCGGCCCGATCCAAAGGGGATCGCGGAGGTCCGAATCAGCAGTAGCGATGATGGCGAAATGGGGAATGCCAGCGAATCCGTACCATTACTGGACCAGTAGTCGTACGTAAGGCGGTGCCGATCGGTCTCCTGCCCCGGACAAAGCGCAGCGTGCAAGCGGTGCTGCCGAGCCGGGGCCGAGAGGCCGCAAGCGGAGCTGTCGACGCGTGGGTCCCGGCTCAGCGGAGCAGCATTTCATGCCGCGCCGCGTCCGGGACACGAGAGAGAGAGCGGTGACGTTGCCCGTCTTACTTCCGCACGCAGATCACGCGGACGATCGCGGCTTTGGCATCCATCGACGTGCCATTCGCCGCGACATTGTTCGCCCTCAGGAAATCGCGCACGGCGTCCGCGGACACCATCACCGCCTGCGAGGCCGGCACCGATGTCGCAGGTCCCGCAACCATGGCCGGCTTCAACAGCGCGATGCCGGCGAACCTGCCCTCGCCATCGATCGCCGGAGCACCGGAAAACCCGATCGCCGGCGGTGGCGACAGCATGGACTCGCTGCTCGGGACCGGCGCCAGCGCGGCCTTGACGACCGACACGCCGCCCGCGCCGCCCTGGCTCTGCGGATCGGCGATGCCGACGACATCGACATTGGTCTTTGCCGCGCCGCCAGTGAGGCTGAACGGCTTCAGGCCGCGCGCGCCATAGATGTGCAACAGCGCGAGACCGCGCTCCTTGTCCTCGGCGAGACGGTCGGCATTGCCATGGCCGGCGATGGTGATCGCGAGGCAGCCGTCGGTGACGAGGCGGTCGGCAACGATCGCGCCGTCGTCGCTGACGACGATTCCGGTGCCGTATTCGACGGTCTTGCGCGGCGGCGGCCCGGCCTGCGGTCCCGACGGGAACGCATTGAACGCACTCGACATCGCGATCACGACCGGCTCGACCGTGTTCTCGGTCGCCTGGTCGTAGAGGATCGTCATGGTGCGGACCTCGTCGCCCTTGAAGGTGCCGCGGACATAGAACTTCTTCTGGCCTTGCAAGCCCGACAGCACGAAGAAGTCGGGCTTCACCACGGTGTAGTCGACCTTGCGCCCGGACGGCTCCTTCTCCAGCTCCGCGAGTTTTGCCGTAGTCGGGTTCGCCTCCTTGCGGCGGCTGAGCAGCACCTGCACGGTTCCGGTCGGCGAGGTCCATTTCGAGCCGTTGGCGTCGCTCGCCTGCTGCGGCACCAGTTTCGAGGGGATGCCGAGCCGGGCGCCGCTGGTCGGCTCCGTCACGATCTTCCAGCCGACGCTGTCCTGCTTCTTTCGTGCCGACTCGGCGAGCGCGGCGCGCTCTTGCGGATTGAGCACGCCGGTTGGCTTGCCGCCCTTCGCCTTCTGGTATTCCTTGATGGCGTTGACCAGGCGCTCGCTGACGTCGCCGGTGATGGCGCCGTTGTACTGGCCGACCCAGGCGAGGTCGGATTGCAGCGCCAACCGCTCGGCTTTTGCCATGGCATCCGCCGTTGCCGACGGTGTCTGCATCGCCGGAGGCTGGATCGGCACGGTCTGGACCGTCTTCGGCTTGGTGCCGGGGATCTGCTGCGTCGTCATCTGGGCGTTCGCAGCCGTGGCGGCCGCAAACATCAAGGTTGCCGCAAGCATCGATCTCATGACAAATCCAGCCAGCCCATTGAACGCAATGCCATTGAAGCACATCTCGTTGGTCGCGAACAATGTTGGGCTGGTTCAGGCTCGTGACCGAGCCATGCAATCAGGTCCTCATCCTGAGGAGCGTCCGAAGGCCGCGTCTAGAAGGATGGCAGGGGGCGGGAGTCGGGCCTTCATGGTTCGAGACGGCGCTTTGCGCCTCCTCACCATGAGGGGATAGAGCGATGGCTCGGTAGGAGAGACGGACGACGATGCTGGGCCCGGACGAACTCGAACGCTATGCCCGCCATATCGTGCTGCGCGATGTCGGCGGCCCAGGCCAGGCCGCGTTGAAGCGGTCCTCTGTGCTGGTGATCGGCGCCGGCGGCCTCGGCGCGCCCGCCCTGATGTATCTGGCCGCTGCCGGTGTGGGCACGCTGGGCGTGGTCGACGACGACGTGGTGTCGCTGTCGAACCTGCAGCGCCAGGTGATCCACACCACGCCTGATATCGGCCGGCACAAGGTCGAGAGCGCCGCCGAGCGGATCGCGGCGCTCAATCCGCACGTCCGCTTCGTCGGCCACGCCACCTGGCTCAATGCCGACAATGCGCTCGGTCTGGTCGGCGACTATGATCTCGTGCTCGACGGCTCCGACAATTTCGCCACGCGCTATCTGGTCTCGGACGCCTGCTTCTTTGCCAAGCGGCCGCTGATTACCGCCGCGCTCGGCACCTTCGACGGCTCGCTCACCACCATTCGCGCGCATGAGCGGAACGAGCAGGGCGAATTCAACCCGACCTATCGCTGCCTGTTTCCGGAGGCGCCGCCGCCCGGCACCGTTCCGGCCTGCGCCGAAGCCGGCGTCATGGGGGCGCTGGCGGGTGTGCTCGGCTCGATGATGGCGCTGGAGGCGATCCGCGAGATCGTCGGTTTCGGCGACGGCCTGGTCGGCCGTCTCCTGATGATCGATGCGCGCGCGATGCGCTTCGAGACGCTGCGCTACGGGCGCGATCCGGCCAATCCGCTCAACGGCGACGGGCCTGTGATCAGCGATCTCGGCGCCCATCGCACCTGATTGCCGCCGTTACCTGGTGGCCGGTTTCTCGCTGTCGAGATGCGCCATCTGCTCGGCCGCGTAACGCGTGCCCGAAGCGACGTCCGGCGGGAAGGCCTTGCCCAATGCTGTGAGATGAGCTTGCGTCAGCGTCACCTTGGTTGTGCCGAGCGCTTCGGCCAGACGGTTGCGGGTGCGGGCGCCGACCAATGGCACAATCTCCGGGCCCTGCGCCGCCACCCAGGCGATCGCGACCTGCGCCGGCGTCGCGCCGACCTCGTTCGCGATCGTGCGCAGAGAATCCACCAGCGCGAGATTGGCGTCGAGGTTCGCACCCTGGAAGCGCGGCGTCATCAGCCGATAGTCCTTGCCGGCCTTGCCCGAATCCTTCGACCAGTGACCGCTGATCAGGCCGCGCGCCAGGACGCCGTAGGCGGTGATGCCGATGCCGAGCTCGCGGCAGGTCTTGAGGATGTCGCGTTCGATGCCGCGCTCGATCAGCGAATATTCGATCTGGAGATCGGCGATCGGATGCACCGCATGCGCGCGGCGGATGGTGTCGGAGCCGACCTCGGACAGGCCGATATGCCTGACATAGCCCGCCTTCACGAGATCGGCGAGGCCGCCGACGGTCTCTTCGATGGGAACGTTCGGATCGAGCCGCGCCGGACGATAGATGTCGACATGGTCGGTGCCGAGCCGCTGGAGCGAATAGGCGAGGAAGTTCTTGGTTGCGGCCGGCCGGCAGTCCATGCCGATGAAGTCGCCGGCGGGACCGCGCAGCGCGCCGAACTTGACGCTAATCCGCACCTTCTCGCGTGAAACGTCCTTGAGCGCCTCGCGGATCAGCATTTCATTGTGGCCCATGGCGTAGAAATCGCCGGTGTCGAGCAGCGTGATGCCCGCATCGAGCGCCGCGTGGATGGTGGCGATGCTTTCGCCGCGATCGGAAGGACCATAGGCGTCGGACATGGCCATGCAGCCGAGACCGAGGCTCGAGACGGTGGGGCCGGTTAAACCGAGTTTTCGTTGTTCCATGATGGCTCTCCTCGAAGGGCGGCGGCTGAGCGCCGCGTGACGAGGGCAGATATGCGCCCGATCGATTGAGCCGATAAGCTGGACAATCCGGAATGGCTTGTTCACATTAGCGAACAATGGCCGAGCCTGACCTGCGCGATCTCGATGTCTTCATGGCGGTCGCCCGCACCCGCAATTTCCGGCGTGCGGCGGTCGAAATCCGTGTGTCGGTGTCGAGTCTCAGCCAGCGACTCCGGGACCTGGAGGAGCGCCTCGGCGTCCGCCTGATGAACCGCACCACGCGCAGTGTCGCGCTGACCGAGGCGGGCGAATTGCTGCTGTCGCGCGTCGCTCCGGCCTTGCGCGATGTTGGCGATGCGCTGGATCAGGTGCGCGGACTGCGCGAGGTCACCTCGGGCCGCCTCCGCATCAACGCGCCCCCGCCGGCGGTCGATCTGGTGCTGGCGCCGATGGTCGGGCCGTTTCTGGCGGCGCATCCGCAGGTCGATCTCGACATCGTTTCCGAGAGCGGGTTCGTCGACATCGTCAGCGCCGGCTTTGATGCCGGCGTCCGTTACGGCGAGCACCTCGCGCAGGACATGGTGGCGGTGTCCCTGAGTGGTCCGCAGCGTTACGTCATCGTGGCCTCGCCTGCGTACCTCGCGCGCCGCGGCAAGCCGAAGCATCCGAAGGATCTTCTCGATCATGACTGCATCCGCGCCCGCTATTCGAGCGGGGTCATGCACGATTGGGAGTTCGAGAAGAAGGGGCAGATCATGAAGGTCGATCCGCCGGCCAAGCTGATCTCGACCAATATGGGCCTCGCCATGCGCGCCGCGCTCGACGGTGTCGGCGTGTGGGCAACGCTCGATGGCTACGTGCATGACGCCTTGAAGTCCGGCGCGCTGGTCAGCCTGATGGAGGATTGGTGCGAGTCGTTTCCCGGACCGTTCCTATACTATCCGAGCCGCCGCCAGACGCCTCCTGCGCTGCGCGCCTTCATCGATTTCGTCGCGGCTTGGCGCAAGCGGGAAGGGCGTGGGACGTAAGCCTCAGAGCATGCTCGGCAGCACGCGATCCGGCGGCTTGTGGGCGTCGAGGAAGGTACGGATGTTGATGATCACCTTCTCGCCCATCTCGACGCGGCCTTCGATCGTGGCCGAGCCCATATGCGGCAGCAGCGTCACCTTGCCGGCCCTGGCGAGCCGCACCAGCTTCGGGTTGACCGCGGGCTCGTGCTCGTAGACGTCGAGGCCGGCGCCGGCGATCTCGCCGCCTTCGATCAACTTGATCAGCGTGTCCTCGTCGGTCACCTCGCCGCGCGCGGTGTTGACGATGTAGGCGTCTTTGCGGATCAGCTTCAGTCGTCGCGCCGAGAGCAGATGATAGGTCGCCGGCGTGTGCGGACAATTCACCGAGATGATGTCCATCCGCGCCAGCATCTGGTCGAGGCTTTCCCAATAGGTCGCGCCGAGCTCTTCGGCGATGATAGGCGCGACGGGACGGCGGTTGTGATAGTGGATCTGAAGGCCGAAGGCGCGGGCGCGGCGCGCGACCGCCTGGCCGATGCGGCCCATGCCGATGATGCCGAGGCGCTTTCCCCCGATGCGGTGGCCGAGCATCCAGGTCGGCGACCAGCCCGGCCAGGGTTTTCCTTCGGTCAGGATCGAGGCGCCTTCGATCATCCGCCTGGGCACGGCCAGGATCAGCGCCATGGTCATGTCGGCGGTGTCCTCGGTCAGAACCTTCGGCGTGTTGGTGACGGTGATGCCGCGGGCGTGCGCAGCCTCCACGTCGATATTGTCGACGCCGTTGCCGAAATTGGCGATCAGCCGCAGCTTGCAGTCCGGCTGGTTGACGATCTCGGCGTTGACATGGTCGGTGACCGTGGGAACCAGCACATCGGCGGTGCGCGCCGCTTCCGCGAGCTGCTCGGCGGACATCGGCGTGTCCTCGAGATTGATCCGCGCGTCGAACAATTCGCGCATCCGCGTCTCGATCGAATCCGGCAGCTTGCGCGTCACGACGACGAGGGGCTTTTTCTTCACCGACATGTCCTGCTCTCATGAGGCGTCGCTGGCCCGCCTCTGTCGCCAAAGGCCGGCCGTTGAGGCCTCATTAACCCGGTTGTTCGACACTGCCCTTGCCGTGTCCGTCCCCGGCGTTTCCTTCAAGCTCTCCCGAGATTTCCGGCCGGAAAATCGGGGCAAACTGGTTGTTCAAGTGCCCGTCCTCTCTAGCAGAAGGCCGGGCCAAGACAAGAACCACGGGCCAGGCTTCGGGAACACCTGCGTGGGACGGGTCGGGATTGACGCGGCAAGGGTTTGGAATTTCGGGGTGAGGGTCCGGCAATGCCGGGTCTTCGACAGGAGACGGGTTGATGGCGTTGGGGCGTTTTTGTTCGGTGATGGCGCTTGTCTGCACCCTGTGGAGCGCCTCGGTCGGCCCCTCGCTTTCGGCCAAGGATAACACCCCGCAGACCGCCAGCGGTCTGCCGGTGCCGCGTTACGTCAGCCTCAAGTCGGATCACGTCAATGTTCGCGCCGGCCCGACCAAGGACAATGACGTGGCCTGGGTCTATACCCGCGCCGGCCTGCCGGTCGAAATTACCGCCGAGTTCGAGAATTGGCGCCGGGTGCGCGATTCCGAGGGCGCCGAGGGCTGGGTCTACCACTCGCTGCTCTCGGGCCGCCGCACCGCGGTGGTCACCATGAAGCACAAGGACGATCTCGCCCCGATCTACGATCGGGCCGATCCCGACAGTGCGGTTACAGCCAGGCTCCAGGCGGGCGTCGTCACGCAGGTGAAGAAGTGCGCCGCAAACTGGTGCCGCGTCACCGGCAACGGCTTCGACGGCTGGATCCAGCAAGAGCGCCTCTGGGGCGTCTATTCGGACGAGCAGGTCAACTGACCCGAAGGGCATCCCGGAGCGATGCGCAGCATCGAATCCGGGATTTCGAGGTTCTCAGCTGCGCAAGCGCGCACCAGAGCTCGGCGCCGCCCACCGCCCCGGAATGACGATCACATCAGCGATGTAGGACCGGTTCAGCGCTTCTTGCGCAGGCGCACGACCATGTCGATGCGGGAGATCTCGTAACCCTCCGGCACCTCCGGCATCTTGGACAGCGCCAGATGCGGATCCTCGATGTCGACCAGCTCATGGCTGTTCTCGAGGTAGTAATGGTGGTGGGTGGTGACGTTGGTGTCGAAATAGGTCTTGGTGCCGTCGACGCTGACCTGGCGGAGCAGGCCGGCATCGGTGAGCTGGTTCAACGTGTTGTAAACGGTTGCCAACGACACCGGAACCTTGGCCAGCGTCGCTTCCTCGTAGAGCATTTCAGCCGTCAGGTGGCGTGCGCCCTTGCCGAACAACAGCCAGCCCAGCGCCATGCGCTGGCGCGTCGGACGCAGCCCGGCAGACTGGAGCATTTCATTGACGTCGTGCCAGGGGCAGCCGGTCAAAGCCGGCTGACGGCCGGACAAGAGGGCCGCGGCGTGGACGTCGTCGTTGTGATGGGACGCGGTGTTCTCGTTCATTTCCAGATTTCGGGCACGCGTGAACAATATCTCTCTGCAATATAAGAATAGAAAGATGCAGATGCAAGTTTCTCGCAACTAGAGAGGTTCTAATCAGGCCTGGAACCGTGCCGGGATCACGTCATTTTACCTTCATGGATGCACTTTGCCACCCGATTAGCCTGTGTTAGAGAGCGCCCGGTTCCGCTTAGCCGATTTTGGCGCAGCCGGGCATGGAGGCCCGGCAGACAGTCCATCCGGGGGCATGCGGGAGTCGCGCCTGACGGTGGCAATTGGCGTTGCTCTCCGACCGACGGGGCCCATTTCGCCAAAAAACGCCGCTCAATCGGAATACAAACAGAGGCTCGTGCATGCTGAACAGGCGCAACGGTTACGAATACGAAGATCTGCTGGCTTGTGCCCGCGGCGAGATGTTCGGCCCGGGCAATGCCCAGCTGCCGTTGCCGCCGATGCTGATGTTCGACCGCATCACCGAGATCAACGACAATGGCGGCGAGTTCGGCAAGGGGCTGGTGCGCGCCGAGCTCGATGTGAAGCCCGATCTGTGGTTCTTCGGCTGCCACTTCAAGAACGATCCGGTGATGCCCGGCTGCCTCGGCCTCGACGCGCTGTGGCAAATGGTCGGCTTCTATCTGGGCTGGACCGGGGGTGAAGGTCGCGGCCGCGCGCTCGGCTTGAACGAGCTGAAGTTCAGCGGCCAGGTGCTGCCCGAGGCGCGCAAGGTTGTGTACAACGTCGATATCAAACGCGTGATGCGTTCAAAGCTGGTGCTCGGTATTGCCGACGGGTGGCTTTCGGTCGACGAGCAGATTATTTATCGCGCCAAGGACCTGAAGGTCGGCCTGTTCAAGCAGGGCACGAGCCTGGGCTGAGCGCATCACCACGAAGAGAACGAGAAGACAACGAGCAGGGCGAGGCTGTCATGAGGCGGGTTGTGGTCACCGGGATGGGCATCGTCTCGTCGATCGGAAACAACACCCAGGAAGTGCTTGCGAGCCTTCACGAGGCGAAATCGGGCATTTCTCGGGCTGAGAAATATGCCGAGCTCGGCTTCCGTTCGCAGGTGCAGGGCGCACCGACGCTGGATCCTGCGACGGTGGTCGACCGCCGCGCCATGCGTTTCCTCGGCCAGGGCGCGGCGTGGAATCACATCGCGATGGAGCAGGCGATCCAGGATTCCGGTCTGTCGCCTGACGAAGTCTCCAACATCCGCACCGGCATCATCATGGGCTCCGGCGGCCCGTCCGCCCGCACCATCGTCGAGGCCGCCGACATCACCCGCACCAAGGGACCGAAGCGCGTCGGACCGTTTGCAGTGCCGAAGGCGATGTCGTCCACGGCCTCCGCGACGCTTGCGACCTGGTTCAAGATCAAGGGCGTGAACTACTCGATCTCCTCGGCCTGCGCGACGTCGAATCATTGCGTCGGCAATGCCTACGAGACGATCCAGATCGGCAAGCAGGACGTCATCTTCGCCGGCGGCTGCGAGGAGCTGGACTGGTCGCTGTCGGTGCTGTTCGACGCCATGGGCGCGATGTCCTCGAAGTACAACGACACGCCCGCCACGGCCTCGCGTCCCTACGACGTCAACCGCGACGGCTTCGTCATCGCCGGCGGTGCCGGCGTGCTGGTGCTGGAAGAGCTCGAGCATGCCAAGGCGCGCGGCGCCCGCATCTACGGCGAGATCGTCGGCTACGGCGCGACCTCGGACGGTTACGACATGGTGGCCCCGTCGGGCGAAGGTGCCGAGCGCTGCATGCGCATGGCGATGTCGACGGTGAAGACCAAGGTCGACTACATCAATCCGCATGCGACCTCGACGCCGGCCGGCGATCCTCCGGAGATCGACGCGCTTCGCCGGGTGTTCGGCAGCGGCGAGAAGTGCCCGCCGATCTCGGCGACCAAGGCACTGACCGGCCACTCGCTGGGCGCCACCGGCGTGCAGGAGGCGATCTACTCGCTGCTGATGATGAACAACGGCTTCATCTGCGAGAGCGCCCACATCCAGGAGCTCGATCCCGTGTTTGCCGACATGCCGATCGTGCGCAAGCGCATCGACAACGTCAAGGTCGGCACCGTGCTGTCGAACTCCTTCGGCTTCGGCGGCACCAACGCCACGCTGGTGTTCAGCCGGATGGATGTGTGACGACGTCGTCGACGCGTTCGTGATTTCTCGTCATGGCCGGGCCTGTCCCGGCCATCCACGTCTTACGTTCTGGCTGCAAAGGGCGTGGATGCCCGGGACAAGCCCGGGCATGACGAAGAGCGGAGAGTAATTTCGCAATGGAAGGTCTGATGAAAGGCAAGCGCGGTCTGATCATGGGCATCGCCAATGATCATTCGATCGCCTGGGGCATGGCGAAGACGCTGCACGCCCACGGCGCCGAGCTCGCCTTCACCTTCCAGGGCGAAGCGCTGGGCAAGCGCGTCAAGCCGCTGGCGGAGCAACTCGGTGTCGATCTGGTGCTGCCTTGCGACGTCGAGGACATCGCCAGCGTCGATGCCGCCTTCGCCGTGCTTCGCGAAAAATGGGGCAAGCTCGATTTCGTCATCCACGCGATCGGCTTCGCCGACAAGAACGAATTGAAAGGCCGCTACGCCGACACCAGCCGCGAGAACTTTTCGCGCACGATGGTTATCTCCTGCTTCTCGTTCACGGAGGTCGCAAAGCGCGCCGCCGAGCTGATGACCGAGGGCGGCAGCATGATCACGCTGACCTTCGGCGCCTCGGAGCGCGCGATGCCGAACTACAACGTGATGGGCGTCGCCAAGGCGGCGCTGGAAGCCTCGGTGCGCTATCTCGCCTCGGATTTCGGACCGCGCGGCATCCGCGTCAACGCGATCTCCGCAGGTCCGATCCGCACGCTCGCGGGCTCGGGGATCGGCGAGGCGCGTGCGATGTTCGCCTTCATGCAGAAGCATTCGCCGCTCCGCCGCGGCGTCACGCTCGACGAGCTCGGCGGCTCGGCGCTGTACCTCTTGTCGGATCTGTCCGGCGGCGTCACCGGCGAGATCCACTATGTCGATTCCGGCTACAACATCGTGCTGATGCCGCGGCCCGACGATTTGAAGTCCTCGGAGTAGCTTCGAGCAAGTTTCGCAGCTTGGGCAAAGGCGCGCTCCCTTCGCGCGATCTCACCCCGCCGCGATCTTCTCCGCGCGCTGGAACGCCGGCCGTGCGGTGCAGCGCGCCAGATAGGCATCGAAGGCGGGGCGCGTCGGCACCATCTTGAACTGGCGCACCGCGAAGTTCAGGCCCGAGCCGACCACGATGTCGGCCGCGGAAAAGTCCTCGCCCAGAATCCACGGCCCCTTGGCGAGCGCGGCTTCCAGCACGTCGAACACCTGCGTGGCGCTGCCCCAGGCCGCGGTCGAGCTCGGGATCTCGATCTTGGTGAAGATCTGGATGATGGCCGGCTCGATGCAGCCCGGCGAGAAGAACAGCCATTGCAGATAGCGTGCGCGGCGTGGATCGGTCAGGCCTGGCGCAAGCTTCGTCTCTGGATAGCGGTCGGCAACATAGGCGCAGATCGCCGCGGCTTCGCCGAGCGCGGCATCGCCATCGGTCAGCGCCGGCACCTTGCCCATCGGATTGATCTTCAGATAATCCGGCGCCTTCTGCGCGCCGGTCGAGATGTCTGTCAGCACCCGCTCATAGGGCAGGCCGCTCTCCTCCATCAGCCAGAGCGTCGTGAACGAGCGCGAGCGGGGCGACCAATAGAGCTTGATCATGGGGAGGAACCTCCTCAACGTGCGAGAGACCAAGTCTAATTCATCGCGTGTCTGCTTCGAATCCGCAACGCCCTACGCATGGGCGGATGCTGTGTTCCGTGCGCAATATCTTGGTCAATCCGAATGAGCGCGTGTCACTCTTGCTTCAGATAGCCGGGAAGTCCCCGATCGAGCCTGTCGGTCACGAGAGCACGTGTTCTCTCGCGCAGAATCGCGCTGCTCGAAGCGGTCGCGGGCGGATTGGGGAAGTGATCGTTGTCGAGCTTGGTGAGTGGATCCTCGGTCAACCGCATGCTTGCTGCGAGGTTGGCACCGAAATTCACGAACGGACGGTTGATCTGCTCGTAGCTTCTACCGTCGATCAGGTTGATCGAGATGTTGGCGAACAGATGCGAATGCCGGATCCCGAGCCCCTGATTGAACGTGCCGATACCATTCAGCATCAGTCGCGTGCCCGGCAATTCTCCCTTGTACGTGGTCGCAACGAGATATCGATCGCAGCTCGCGTTCGGCGTGATGCCGCGCACGATCGCTGGCAGGCGTTCGTTGGGATCGGGAATGAATCGCGATTTCGGATTGTAGAAGGGTTCGAAGGCTCCCTTGGGATAGGTGATCCTGCGAACACCGGGATCGCCACCCGTTGCGGCTTTCACCCGCGCAAACACCAGATCGTCAAGACCCCAGTCGATGGCAACTTCGCTCTCCTCGTTCTCGAAGATGGTCAGCCCGAACTTCTGGACGGAGTAGCGTTCGCCGATCACCGAGATCACGCCGAGCTTGCAGGGGCCGATTTCCGCCGCTTGCGGCTTGTTCGCTGCCGGTTGCTTGGCCTTCGGCCCCGCCTTCTTCGCAGCCGGCTTGGTCGTCGCCGGAGTCGCGGCAGTGGGTGGAGCAGAGGGGGACTGGGCCCACCCCGTCGTAGCGCAAAACGACACGAAGATGGCGGCGACGGCGAAACTGCGTAACATGATCGGGGAATGAGCGGTTGAGAATGCGAGAGTTGCAAAACTAGAGCGTGCAAGCCGCGCCCGCAAGTGTAGCGCGAGGTTTCAATCTGCCTTCTTCCACCGATAATATTTCATCATGAATCCGTTTGACGGCTCGATCTCTTCCTTCTCGAACACGAAACCTTCGCGCTCGTACCAGCGCCAGGCTTTTTCGTTCTCGCGGACGCAACGCAGATACATCTCATCCGGCATTTGCGTGCGGGTGAAGGCGAGCAATTGCCGGCCGAGCGATTGGCCCTGATAGGCGGGCGCGACGAAGAGCATGTCGAGATAGCGCCTCGGCGCATGCAGCGCCAGCATGGCGGCGATGGTGCCGCGATCGTCGGCGACGAACAGGCTCCAGCCGTCCTCGATCTCGCGCCGGATCCGCGCGCGCAGGTTTGCCAGCAGGAAGTCGCTGGCCTCGCCGAGCCCGGTCGAGACCCAGCTCTCCATCCAGACGCGCCCGACCTCATCGTATTCGTCTGCGCCGGCGGGACGGATGAGCGGAGGCGACATCGGACGCTAGAGTCTCTGGCTGCGCACGGATTGCCGCGCCCGCACCTTGCCGGCCGACAGGCACACCACCTCGGAAATCTGCAGCAGCTGCCGGGCCAGAGGGCTGGTCTTGCGCCAGACCATGCCGATGGTGCGGGATGGCTGCGGATCGCGGAAGCGCGCGAGCGAGACCGAGGCCGATCGCGTCTCCACCGGCACTGCCATCTCCGGGATCAGCGTCACGCCGATGCCGGCGCTGACCATCTGCACCAGCGTCGACAGCGAATTAGCATCGAGCATCTCGCGTGGCGGCGCCGACTGCATGTTGCAGAACGACAGCGCCTGATCGCGGAAGCAGTGTCCCTCCTCGAGCAGCAACAGCCGCATCTCGCGCATCATCTCGCGCGAGGGGGCCGGTGTGCCCTCGTCGGCGCCCGGCCGGACCAGCAGGAATTTTTCCTCGAACAGGGCGACCTCGGTGAGCGAGGGCTCCGAAACCGGCAATGCGACGATGGCGGTGTCGAGCCGCCCCTCCACCAGCTCCTGAATCAGCCGCGGCGTCATGGTCTCGCGCACGCGGATATCGAGCTCCGGATGCAGGCGCGTGAGATTCTTGGTGATCGTCGGCAGGAGGTAAGGCGCGATGGTCGGGATCATGCCGATGCGCAAGCGGCCGGCAAACCGGTCCTGCGACGCGCGGGCGAAATCGCCGAGCTCATCGACCGAGCGCAGGATGTCGCGGACGCGCTGGGAAAGCTCCTCGCCGAACCGCGTCAGCGCCACCTGGCGCGCGCTACGCTCCAGCAGCAGCCCGCCCAGCGCCTCCTCCAACTCCTTGATCTGCATCGACAAGGCCGGCTGCGAGATGGAGCAGGCCTCGGCCGCGCGGCCGAAATGGCCGTGACGCGCCAGCGCATCGAAATACCGGAGCTGGCGGAGCGTCACGTTGAGCATCAGCAAATCTTATTGCAGCGATCATTAAAGTCAACTTCCCCTGATCGAACGCGACGCTTAGAGTGGTTCTACCTGGTCAAAGGCGCGAGTTCGACGCCACCAGAGGAGGTATTCATGGACGACACTTCGAAGTGCCCGTTTTCGGGCGGAAAACCCACGCGCGTGAACCGCGACTGGTGGCCGACGCAGCTCAATATCGAGGTGCTGCACAAGAATTCCGACAAGTCCGATCCGATGGGGAAGGACTTCGATTACGCCAAGGAGTTCAAGTCGCTCGATCTCAACGCGGTGATCAAGGACCTGACCGCGCTGATGACGGATTCGCAGGAATGGTGGCCGGCCGATTTCGGTCATTATGGCGGCCTCATGATCCGCATGGCCTGGCACAGCGCGGGCACCTACCGCATCACCGACGGCCGCGGTGGCGCCGGCGCCGGACAGCAGCGCTTTGCACCGCTCAACAGCTGGCCCGACAACGCCAATCTCGACAAGGCGCGCCGTCTGCTGTGGCCGATCAAGCAGAAATATGGCCGCAAGCTCTCCTGGGCCGATCTGATGGTGCTCGCCGGCAACGTCGCGCTGGAATCGATGGGCTTCAAGACCTTCGGTTTCGCCGGCGGCCGCGCCGACGTCTGGGAGCCGGAAGAGCTGTATTGGGGCCCCGAGGGCACTTGGCTCGGCGATGAGCGCTACAGCGGCGAACGCCAGCTCGCCGAGCCGCTCGGCGCGGTGCAGATGGGCCTCATCTACGTCAATCCGGAAGGCCCCAACGGCAAGCCGGATCCGGTCGCCGCGGCCAAGGACATCCGCGAGACCTTCGCGCGCATGGCGATGAACGACGAGGAGACCGTCGCGCTGATCGCCGGCGGCCACAGCTTCGGCAAGACCCACGGCGCGGGCGATCCCTCGCTGGTTGGACCGGAGCCGGAAGCGGGCGCGCTGGAGGATCAAGGCCTCGGCTGGAAGAGCAAGCACGCGTCGGGTCATTCGGGCGATGCCATCACCAGCGGTCTCGAGGTGACATGGACGACGACGCCGACGAAGTGGAGCAACAACTTCTTCGAGAACCTGTTCAATTTCGAATGGGAGCTGACCAAGAGCCCGGGCGGTGCGCAGCAATGGACGGCCAAGGGCGCCGACGCGATCATTCCCGATGCTTTCGACAAGTCGAAGAAGCATCGGCCGACGATGCTGACGACCGACCTCTCGCTGCGCTTCGATCCCGCCTATGAGAAGATCTCGCGCCGCTTCCTCGAGAACCCGGCTCAGTTCGCGGACGCCTTCGCCCGCGCCTGGTTCAAGCTCACCCATCGCGACATGGGTCCGATCCAGCGCTATCTCGGCCCGCTGGTGCCGAAGGAGACGCTGATCTGGCAGGACCCGATTCCGGCCGTGAACCACGAGCTGGTCAGCGATCAGGACATCGCTGCGCTGAAGGCCAAGATCCTGGCATCGGGCCTGTCGGTGTCCGAGCTGGTCTCGACCGCCTGGGCGTCGGCCTCGACGTTCCGCGGCTCGGACAAGCGCGGCGGCGCCAACGGCGCGCGCATTCGCCTGGCTCCGCAGAAGGACTGGGAGGTGAACGAACCGGCGCAGCTGTTGAAGGTGCTCGGCAAGCTGGAGGCGATCCAGAAGGACTTCAACGCCTCGTCGGGCGCGAAGAAGGTTTCGCTGGCGGACCTCATCGTGCTCGGCGGCACCGCTGCGGTCGAGAAGGCCGCGAAGGATGCCGGCGTCGACGTCAAGGTCGGCTTCACGCCGGGCCGCATGGATGCTTCGCAGGAGCAGACCGACACGGAATCTTTCGCACCGCTCGAGCCGCGGGCCGATGGCTTCCGTAACTATGTCGGCAAGAAGCATCAGTTCATGCAGCAGGAGGAAGCCCTCGTCGATCGCGCGCAGCTGCTGCGGCTGACCGGTCCGGAGATGACCGTGCTGGTCGGCGGCCTGCGTGTGCTCGGCGCCAATGCCAACGGTTCGAAGCATGGCGTCTTCACGTCGAAGGTGGGTACGCTCAGCAACGACTTCTTCGTCAACCTGCTCGACATGAGCGCGCAGTGGACGCCGGTCGCCGACGGCAGCTACGAGGCACGCGACCGCAAGACCAATGCGGTGAAGTGGACGGGAACGCGCGTCGACCTGATCTTCGGCGCGCACTCGCAGCTCCGCGCCTTCGCCGAGGTCTATGCGACCTCGGATGCGAAGCAGAAGTTCGTGCAGGATTTCGCCAAGGCCTGGACCAAGGTGATGAACCTCGACCGCTACGACATCGTGGCGTGAGGCCGGTACACCTCTCCCGCTTGCGGGAGAGGTCGCGCCGAAGGCGCGGGTGGGGTTCTCTCCGCATTGGAAGTCTCTCTGAGGAGACACCCTCTCCCCAGCCCTCTCCCGCAAGCGGGAGAGGGAGCGCATATCGGCCGGAGCATGAACAACGGCACAAACAAAAAGGGCGGCCTTTCGGCCGCCCTTCGTGTTTTCGATAAGTCGCGAGACTTACTCGCCGGCGGCTTCGCGCGGGGCCTTCTCGCCCTCGCCGCCCTTGCCCTCGAGGTCTTCGCCGGTGGTCTGGTCGACCACCTTCATCGACAGGCGGGTCTTGCCGCGATCGTCGAAGCCGAGCAGCTTGACCTTGACCTTGTCGCCTTCCTTGACGACGTCGGAGGTCTTCTGCACGCGGTTGGCAGCGAGCTGGCTGATGTGAACGAGGCCGTCCTTGGAGCCGAAGAAGTTCACGAACGCGCCGAACTCCATCACCTTGACCACGGTGCCGTCGTAGATCTGGCCGACTTCCGGATCGGACGCGATCGACTTGATCCACTTGATCGCGGCCTTCATCGCCTCGCCGTCGCTGGAGGCGACCTTCACGGTGCCGTCGTCCTCGATGTTGACCTTGGCGCCGGTCTTCTCGACGATCTCGCGGATCACCTTGCCGCCGGTGCCGATCACTTCGCGGATCTTGTCGGTGGCGATCTTGAAGGTCTCGATGCGCGGCGCGTATTCGCCGAGCTCGGCACGCGCGTTGGTGAGCGCCTTCGCCATCTCGCCGAGGATGTGAATACGACCTTCCTTGGCCTGGCCGAGCGCCACCTTCATGATCTCTTCGGTGATGCCCTCGATTTTGATGTCCATCTGGAGCGAGGTGATGCCCGCTTCGGTGCCGGCCACCTTGAAGTCCATGTCGCCGAGATGGTCTTCGTCACCGAGGATGTCGGAGAGAACCGCGAAGCGCTTGTCTTCGAGGATCAGTCCCATCGCGATGCCCGCGGTCGGCCGCTTCAACGGCACGCCGGCGTCCATCAGCGCCAGCGAGGCGCCGCAGACCGAGGCCATCGAGGACGAGCCGTTCGATTCGGTGATCTCCGAGACCACGCGGATCGTGTAGGGGAACTCGTGATGCGGCGGCAGCACCGGGTGGATCGCGCGCCAGGCCAGCTTGCCGTGGCCGATCTCGCGCCGCTTGGTGCCGCCGAGGCGACCGGTCTCACCGACCGAGTAGGGAGGGAAGTTGTAGTGCAGCAGGAACGTCTCCTTGTACGTTCCCGACAGCGCGTCGATGTACTGCTCGTCCTCGCCGGTGCCGAGCGTGGTGACGACCAGGCCCTGGGTCTCGCCGCGGGTGAACAGCGCCGAGCCGTGGGCGCGGGGCAGCACGCCGACTTCGGCGACGATGTTGCGCACGGTCTTGCTGTCGCGACCGTCGATGCGCTTGCCGGTGTCGAGGATGTTCCAGCGAACGATCTTGGCTTCGAGTTCCTTGAACACGGCGCCGATGCGCAGCTTGTCGTATTTCGGCTCCTGCCCTTCGGGGAAGTAGTGGGCGATCACCTTTTCCTTGACCTTGCCGACCGCGGCGTAGCGATCCTGCTTGACCGGAATGGCGTAGGCGGCGCGCAGTTCCTGCTCGACGAGGCCGAGCATTTCCTTCTCGAGCGCGGCGTTGTCGATGACGGTGACTTCGCGCGGCTCCTTGGCGGCCTTCTCGGCCAGCTCGATGATGGCGTTGATCACCGGCTGGAAGTGGCGGTGACCGAACATCACCGCGCCGAGCATGATGTCTTCGTTCAGCTCCTTGGCCTCCGATTCCACCATCAGAACGGCGTCGGCGGTGCCGGCGACGACGAGGTCGAGCTGGGTGTCGACCATCTCGTCGAGCGTCGGGTTGAGCACATATTCGTCGTTGACGAAGCCGACGCGGGCCGCGCCGATCGGGCCCTTGAACGGCGCGCCGGACAGGGTCAGCGCAGCGGACGAGGCCACCAGCGCGACGATATCAGGGTCGTTCTCCATGTCGTGCGACAGCACGGTGGCGATCACCTGGGTCTCGTTGCGCCAGCCGTCGACGAACAGCGGGCGGATCGGACGGTCGATCAGGCGGGAGACCAGCGTCTCCTTCTCGGTCGGACGACCCTCGCGCTTGAAATAGCCGCCGGGAATGCGGCCCGCAGCGTAGGTCTTTTCCTGGTAGTCGACGGTCAGCGGCAGGAAGTCGACGCCTTCGCGCGGCGCCTTCGCCGCGACGACGGTGGCAAGCACCACGGTCTCGCCATAGGTGGCGACGACGGCGCCGTCGGCCTGGCGGGCGATCTTGCCGGTTTCAAGCTTGAGAGGGCGTCCGCCCCAGTCGATCTCGACTGAATGCTTATTGAACATAGAGGTCTTCTTTCATGGGTTCTCGAAAGTGGGGACGGCTCTCGAAAAACAAAAACCATGCGCAAGATTGCGGGACGCTGATCGGAGCGGATGATCAGCGTCCTGCGATCCTGCCATGGTTTTTGGATTTCGGATGGCGTCCATCCTTTCGGGTCATACGGGCGCCTTGCCCGTTGTGCCCAGCCGCCGGATTGCTGCTGGACTGTCAGTCGGCACGAACGCGAACACCGAACCTTCGGTCTTCGCCCTTCATGCCCCGGATGCCGGCCGTCGACGGCCCGCATCCGACGCGCGCGCAGCCTCGATCAAAAAGCTTAAAATAAGCGCCTTCGTTCGAAACCGCGTGCGAAAACGCGCGCCGGTGGCGCGCGCAGGAACTCTTAACGACGAATGTTGTGCTTCTCGAGCAGCGCCTTGTACCGCGCCTCGTCCTTCTTCTTGAGGTAGTCGAGAAGCGAGCGGCGGGTCGAGACCAGCTTCAAGAGACCGCGACGCGAATGGTTGTCCTTCACGTGGGTCTTGAAATGGCTGGTGAGGTTGTTGATGCGTTCCGACAGGATTGCGACCTGAACCTCGGGCGAGCCGGTGTCGCCGGCTTTGGTGGCATTCGTCTTGATGACTTCCGCTTTGCGTTCTGCGGCAATCGACATCGTCAATTTCTCTCGTTGCGACCGGGGCTGGCAGTCAGGCCGGTCAGGTTGAACACACGCTTGGGGATGATTTCGCCATTGCCGACTTCAGCAAGCGCGAGAAGCCGGCCTGCCACCGTGACATAGACTGTGCCGCTACAAGTGGGCGCATCCCGTCCGCGCAACAAAACGGCCTGGCCCCGATGGAGCCTTGCCGCATCAGCCCGAGTGACGGCCAGTGCCGGGATGTCGTCCAGCGCGGTCTCAACGGGCAAAAGCGCGTCGGCGAGGCTGCCCTCGCCGGACGCGGCTCTATCGCACAAAGCCTCCAACTGATCCAGCGGAATCATGTCGTTTTCGCCAAATGGGCCGACCAGGGTCCGCCGCAGCGCGCAGATATGGCCAAAAGTGCCGAGAATCCGGCCCATATCGCGGGCCAGCGCGCGGACATAGGTGCCCTTGCCGCATTCGGCCTCGAACACGGCGTGGTCGTTATCCGGTTGATCCACAAGGGTTAAATGGTGAATCTCGACCGGGCGGGGGGCCAGCTCCACGACCTCGCCGTCGCGGGCAAGGTCGTAGGCGCGCTCGCCCTGGACCTTGATCGCGGAATAGCGCGGCGGGATCTGCTCGATCACCCCGGTGAAGCGGGGCAGCAGGGCCAGAATGGCCTCCCGGGTCGGACGCTGGTCGGAGGTCGCGGTCACCCGGCCCTCGATGTCGTCGGTGTCGCGCTCCTCGCCCCAGCACACCGTGAACTGGTAGCGCTTGCGGCCGTCCATGACGAAGGGAACGGTCTTGGTGGCCTCCCCGAGCGCGATCGGCAGCCCGCCCGAGGCGAGCGGATCGAGCGTGCCGGCGTGTCCGGCACGCTTGGCGTTGAACAGGCGCTTGAGCACCGCAACCGCCTGCGTCGAGGTCATGCCGATCGGCTTGTCGAGCACGACCCAGCCGTGGACGTCGCGCCGGTCGCGGCGAACCTGATTGCCCTTCTGCTGTTTGGCACGCGGATCGTTGTTGACGCGGCGCGGCTCGTGATGCGGCTCCGAATTGCCGTCCATCTCCGCGAAATTATTTTTCTGCACGTCGCGCTGATCGGCCTGTTCGCCGCTGATCGTGTCGTGAGCCGGGTCCATCGTCATCGTTCTTCTTCCCGATCCGTCTCCGGATCCTGTTCCAAGTCCTGTTCGAGATCCTTCTGCACCGCAGGTGTTCGCAAAAGCTTCTCGATCCGTTCCGCTTCGTCGAATCGTTCGTCGACGCGGAAGCGAATGTCGGGTGCAAATTTCAGGTTAACGCGCCGCGCGACCTCGCCGCGCAGGAACTTCTTGTTGCGTGCGAGCGCAGCGAGAACGATCTCGGTGTCGCGGCCACCGAGCGGCATCACGTAGACCGTCGCGAGCTTCAGGTCGGGCGACATCCGCACCTCCGGCACGGTGATGATGTGACCCTCGAGATCGGCATCATGCACATTGCCTTGCGCCAGAATATCGGCCATCGCGTGGCGAACCTGCTCGCCGACGCGCAACTGACGTTGCGAGCCTCCGCCGGGCCCGGAACTCTTCTTCTGATGATGGCGTGGCATTCTCGAAATCACCTCGTCATGCCCGTGTTCGGGACACGGGCATTGTCACTTGTCCTGTTGAAACGAAGAGGGGTGGATGGCCGGAAAAAATCCGGCCATCGCACTCCCGCAATTTCAGCTCAAAAAGATCCGGGCGCTTCGGTAAGATTTGGACTTACAGGGAGCGCTGGATCGTCTCCACGCGGTAACACTCGATCACGTCACCGGCACGCATGTCGTGGTAGTTCTCGAAGGCCATGCCGCATTCCTGACCGGACTGGACTTCCTTCACTTCGTCCTTGAAGCGCTTCAGCGTCGAGAGCTTGCCCTCGTGCACGACGACGTTGTCGCGGATCAGGCGCACATTGGCGCCGCGTTCCACGGTACCGTCGGTGACGCGGCAGCCTGCGACCTTGCCGACCTTGGAGATGTTGAAGATCTCCAGGATCGCGGCATTGCCGAGCATGGTTTCGCGCAAGGTCGGCGCGAGCAGGCCGCTCATCGCCTTCTTCACGTCGTCCACGAGATCGTAGATGATGTTGTAGTAGCGGATCTCGATGCCGTTGCGCTTGGCGGCCGCAGCGGCTTCCTTGTTGGCACGAACCGAGAAGCCGATGATCGCGGCGTTGAAGCCTTCGGCCAGCGTCACGTCGGATTCCGAGATGCCGCCGACGCCGGCATGCAGGATGCGGGCTGCGACTTCGTCGGTGCCGAGCTTCTCCAGCGAGCCGAGGATCGCCTCCAGCGAGCCCTGCACGTCGGCCTTGATGATCAGCGGGAATTCCTTGCGGCCCGCGGTCTTCAATTGCGACATCATCTGCTCGAGCGAGCCGCGCATGCCGGAGATCGAGGCCGCCGCGTTCTCGCGCTTCTGGTGCGCGCGGTAGCTGGTGACCTGGCGGGCGCGGGCTTCGTTCTCGACCACGGCGAGACGATCGCCGGCTTCCGGCGGACCGTTGAAGCCGAGCACTTCGACCGGCACCGAGGGACCTGCTTCCTGCACGGTCTCGCCCTGATCGGAGATCAGCGCGCGGACGCGGCCCATCTCGGCGCCCGCGACGATGATGTCGCCGACGCGGAGCGTGCCGCGCTGGACCAGCACGGTCGCGACCGGGCCGCGGCCGCGGTCGAGCTTGGCCTCGATCACGGTGCCCTCGGCCGGCCGTTCCGAATTGGTCTTGAGGTCGAGGATGTCGGCCTGGAGCGCGATCATCTCGAGCAGCTTGTCGAGATTGGTCTTGTTCTTGGCGGACACCTCGACGTCGACGACGTCGCCGCCGAAGGATTCGACCTGCACCTCGTGCTGGAGCAGCTCGGTGCGCACGCGCTCGGGCTTGGCGTCGGGCTTGTCGATCTTGTTGATGGCGACGATGATCGGCACGCGCGCGGCCTTGGCGTGATTGATGGCTTCGACCGTCTGCGGCATCACGCCGTCGTCAGCCGCGACCACCAGCACGACGATGTCGGTGACCTTGGCGCCGCGGGCGCGCATCGCGGTGAACGCGGCGTGGCCGGGCGTGTCGATGAAGGTGATCTTCTTGCCGCTCTCGGGCGACACCACCTGATAGGCGCCGATATGCTGGGTGATGCCGCCGGCTTCGCCGGAGACGACGTTGGCGTGACGGAGCGCATCGAGCAGCGAGGTCTTGCCGTGGTCGACGTGACCCATCACGGTCACCACCGGCGAGCGCGTCTCGGTGTCGGTGGAATCGTCGACCTGGTCGAACAGGCCCTCTTCGACGTCGGAGGCGGCAACGCGCTTGACGGTGTGACCCAGCTCTTCCGCGATCAGCTGCGCGGTGTCGGCGTCGATCACGTCGGTGATCTTGTGCATCGCGCCCTGCTTCATCAGCATGCGGATGACGTCGACCGCGCGTTCGGCCATGCGGTTGGCGAGTTCCTGGATGGTGATCGCTTCCGGGATGACCACCTCGCGGATCAGCTTCTCCTTGGGCTCGTTCGAGGCATGGCCCTTCAGGCGCTGGGTGCGGCGGCGGAACGAGGCGATCGAGCGCTCGCGGACTTCGTCGGCGTTGAGCGCGGTGACGACCGTCAGGCGGCCGCGCTCTTTCTGCGGGCCGGGCTTGTGGGTGGTCTTGGGAGCCGCGGCAGGACGCGCGGCGCCGCCGGGACCGCGACGGATCTGGCGCGGACCATCGTCCTCGTCGGGTCCGGCTGCGACCGCGGGTGCGCGACCCAAAGGTCCGCCGGCCGGTCGCGGCGTGTTGGTTCCGGGGCGCGCTGTCGTCGCGGCCGGGCGTGCTGTCGCGGTTCCGGTTCGCGCTGCGGGCGCTCCGGGCCGCGATGTTGCAGCGGCCGGGGCCGCCACCGCGGCGCGCGGCGCAGATTGCGGCTGCTCGCCTTCGCCGAAACGCTTCTTGGCCTCGGTCTCGGCCTTGCGCTTGGCCTCGTCCTCGTGGCGGTGGCGCTCTTCCTCGGCCTTGCGGCGGGATTCGGCGGCCTCGCGCTCGGCGCGTTCGGCGGCTTCGCGGACCGCGCGGCGCTGGGCCTCTTCCTCGGCCTGACGGCGCTCTTCGACTTCGCGCACCTTGGCATCGGCCAGCGCGCTGGCGCGGGCGGAGCGTTCGTCCTCGGTCAGCGTGCGCAGCACCACGCCGGAGCCGGCGTTGCGCGGCGGCGCGGGACGCGACGGGGCGGGCGTGGGCGCAGCCGGCGCGGGCTTCGCCACCTCGGCAGCCTGCGGCTCGGGGGTACCGTCGATGCGGCGCTTGCCGCGCTTCTCGACCACGACCTGCTTGCTGCGGCCATGGCTGAAGCTCTGGCGCACAGTGCCCGTTTCGACGCGCGGCTTGAGCGATAGCGTCTTGCTCGGAACGCTCAGCTTCTTGTCGCCAGGGGTCTTGGTATCAACCATTCAGCAGTCCTAATCCTGATTTATCGGTGTTGTGCGTTGCCGCACCGTCCAATTGGGTCGTCGTTGTCGCTCAGAAATCCTGGCCGTGCTCTTCGGCAGTCTTGTCATCGTCCGCCATCCGGTATCGGACCAGCATCTGGCTACGTGACAGGAATGACTTGCTCGCCGGACCCGCGAGCAGGGCAGCATGTATCACATTTGACCGGGTCAGTGCCAAATCCAATTCTATCGATTTCAGCGCGGTGACGACGGGAATCTGCGGCTTGGCGCCGCGATTTCCGGCATTTTGACGTGCCAGCATGTCCAATTTGCGGATTCCGTCCGCGGCCCCGTCGCTGGCGTGGATCAGGACCTCGACCGTGCCTTCCCTCAGGGCGCTTTCGACCTTGCCGAAGCCGGTCACGATCTGGCCGGCCTTGGCGGCGATCCCAAGGGCTTCCGTCACGCTCCGAACCAGGAGCGCCTCAATGTCGGCAGGAAGCGTCTGGGGGATGCGCAGCTCGCGCTTGAAGGCCTTGCTAAATTGGTGACGCCGTACCGCTTCCGCAACCACCCCGCGGGAGGCCGTGAGCCACATGCCGCGTCCGGGCAGCTTGCGCTTGAGATCTGGAACTACGTCGCCCTGCGGCGAAATAACGAAGCGGATCAGCTCGTCGATCGGCCGGACCTGCCGACTGACAGCGCACATCCGCATGGTCGCGGACCTTTCGGTCCGCGGTCCATGGTCGAGTTCGCTGTCCATATTGGCGAGCATCCGGGCGACATCCTCCTTCGCCTTCTAAATCGCGTGTTCTCTAAGCAAGACCGGCCTCCGCTTTCGCTGAATACGCCTCAAGCCGGCTGATCTTCGGTCGCCTCAGCCTCCTCGGTGGGCTTGGCGAGATCGGCCTCGGTGATCCAGCCGGCCTTGACGCGGGCCTGCATGATCATCGCTTCGGCATCGTCGCGGGAGATATCGATGCCGTCGAGCGCGCCCGGATGTTTGGTGGGCTCGCCGCCTTCCTTGCGCTCGGTCCAGCCGACCAGATCGTCGGTGGCGCAGCCGGCAAGGTCCTCGACCGTCTTGATGTCGTTCTCGCCGAACTTCACCAGCATCTTGGAGGTGACGCCGGGCACGTCCTTGACGGCGTCCTCGACCCCGAGCTCCTTGCGCCTCGCCTCGATCTCGGCTTCCTGCTGCTCGAGATATTCGCGGGCACGGCTCTGGAGCTCCTGCGCGGTCTCCTCGTCGAAGCCCTCGATGCCGGCGAGTTCCTTGAGGTCCACCATGGCGAGTTCCTCGACCGAGGTGAAGCCCTCGGACGCCAGCAGCTGGCCGACCACTTCATCGACGTTGAGCGATTCCATGAAGACGCGGGTGGAGTTCTCGAAGTCGGCCTGGCGGCGCTCCGATTCCTCCTGCTCGGTCAGGATGTCGATGTCCCAGCCGGTGAGCTGCGAAGCCAGACGCACGTTCTGGCCGCGGCGGCCGATCGCCAGCGAAAGCTGGTTGTTGGTGTCGGGCACGACGACCTCGATGCGCTCGCGGTCTTCGTCGATGACGACCTTGGACACTTCGGCCGGCGCCAGCGCGTTAACCACGAAGGTGGCGATGTCAGGCGACCAGGGGATGATGTCGATCTTCTCGCCCTGCAATTCGTTCACCACGGCCTGCACGCGCGAGCCGCGCATGCCGACGCAGGCGCCGACCGGATCGACCGAGGAATCGCGGGAAATCACGCCGATTTTCGCGCGCGAGCCCGGATCGCGGGCGACCGCCTTGATCTCGACGATGCCGTCATAGATCTCCGGCACTTCCTGCGCGAACAGCTTCGCCATGAACTGCGGATGGGTGCGGGAGAGGAAGATCTGCGGGCCGCGGGTTTCGCGGCGGACGTCGAAGATGTAGGCGCGGACCCGGTCGCCGTTGCGGAACACTTCGCGCGGCAGCATCTCGTCGCGGCGGATGATGGCTTCGCCGCGGCCGAGATCGACGATCACGCTGCCATATTCGACGCGCTTGACGACGCCGTTGACGATGTCGCCGATGCGGTCCTTGAATTCCTGGTATTGCCGGTCGCGCTCGGCCTCGCGCACCTTCTGCACGATCACCTGCTTGGCCGACTGCGCGGCGATGCGGCCATATTCCAGCGGCGGCAGGGTATCGGCGATGGTGTCGCCGACCTGGGCACCGGGATTGGCGCGCTGCGCGTCGACCAGCGAGATCTGGTTGGAATGATTTTCGACCTTGTCGACCACCAGCATGTGGCGCGACAGCCGCAGCTCGCCCTTCTTCGGGTCGATCTCGGCGTGAACGTCGGTCTCGCTGCCGTAACGGGCGCGCGCGGCCTTGGCGATGGCGTCCTCCATCGCCGCGATGACGATGCCGCGATCGATCGATTTCTCGCGCGCGACGGCGTCGGCGATCTGGAGCAATTCAAGTCGATTGGCGCTGACTGCCATGGCTAGTCTCCTTGGTCAGGATCGATCTCGCCGCGCCGCGCGCGTTCGGCGGCAAGGCGATGCTTCTTCGTGTTGGTCGGGGCCGGCTTCTTCTTCGGCTTGGTGTTCTTGGTGATCTTCGCGCTGATCTCCGCGTGCGGCGGAGCCGGCGGCTCCAGGCCGAGATCCCTGCGCATCTTGCGCTCCTCGGCCTTGCCGCGGCGCATGGATTCGGCGATCAGCTCGTCGGTCAGCACCAGGCGCGCCTCGCCGATATCCTCCATGGTCAGGAGCACGTCGGGGTTGTCACCCGGCTTGGCGTCGTCGCGACGCAGGTGCACGCGGTCGCCTTCGACGGCACCGAGCGTGCCGCGGAACCGCTTGCGTCCCTCATGGGCGACCGCCATCTCGATCTTCACCAGATGGCCGCAATAGCGCTCGAAATCGGAGCGGCGGACCAGCGGACGGTCGATCCCCGGCGAGGAAATTTCCAGCCGATAGGCGCGATCGATGGGGTCGGCGACATCGAGCACGGGGGAGAGCGCCCGCGAGATCGCCTCGCAATCTTCGAGCTGCATCGAGCCGTCCGGCCGCTCGGCCATGATCTGCACGGTGCAGCCGGCCTCGCCGGAAATGCGGATCCGCACCAGCCGATATCCCATGCCTTCCAGCACCGGCGCTGCGACCGCGGACACCCGTGCCGCCACGCCCGGCTCGACCACGAGTCTCGGCTCGGCCAGCAATTCGGCGTCCGTGGAACCAGGGTTCGGCTCGGTCATGTCCAGGGTCAGGCGCTCGATGGTTAAGGCTTGGTTAAGGTTTCAAAGCCCGCTTCGGAACTTCCCCGACACGCGTCGGGCCGCATCTTCCGCCACGCCGCGTTCAGGTAATAAAAAAGAGCGGGTCCTTTCGGGCCCACTCTCACTACGCGGATCGCATGAGAAGATGAATTGGCGCTGATATAGCGCTTTCCCCCTGCCCGGACAAGGCCCATTGCGGGGGAACGGGGCCTTTTTGCGCCGGTCCGCGACCAACCTGCGGCAACGCTTCCTTCACCTGGGGAGGCTAAATTCCCCGATTGTGGGGCGGCTTGGACCAAGGGCGCACCCGCGGCGTGCCCTGATCGAGTTGCGTTTTCATGACCGTTGCCACGTCGCTCATTCCCGGACTGGACGATATCGTCAAACGCGGCGATCCGCGGCGGCGCGGCGAGATCGCGCGCGCCATCTCCGAATTGTACTTCCAGGATTCCGCCAATCTTCGGCCCGAACTCATCGATCTCTTCGACAATCTCCTGATCGATCTCGTCCCGCATGCGGAGCTTGCCTCGCGCGCCGACCTCGCCGAGCGCTTCTCGCACCTGAACAACGCGCCGCCGCACCTGATCAATCAACTCGCGCGCGAAAACGAGATCATGGTGGCGGGCCCCGTGCTGCGCCGCTCGCCCGTGCTCGATGACGCCGCTCTGGTCGAGATCGCGCGGTTGAAGGGCCAGGGCCATCTGCTGGCGATGACGGAGCGCCCGACATTGTCGGCTGCCATCACCGATGTGCTGGTCGAGCGCGGCGATCGCGACGTGGTGCGTCGCGCCGCCGGCAATGCCGGCGCGTCGTTCTCGCCGGGCAGCTATTCCGAGATGATCAAGCGCGCGGCGCGGGACGGCGTGCTGACGCTCAAGATCGGCCAGCGCAACGACCTTTCGGGCGAGAACCTGAAAGAGCTTCTCGACGGGACGCTCGACGTCATCCGCCGGCGCCTCTCCACTGTGGTCAATCCCGCGCGCCAGGTCGAGATCAAGCGCGCGCTGGCGGCGATCGAGGAAGCCGCGCTGCCGCCCGGGCCCCGGCGCGACTTCTCGGCGGCCCAGCGCACGGTGCTCTCCTTGCATCGCGAGGGCCATCTCGGCGAGAGCGCGCTGCTCGGTTTCGCCAAGGCGAACAAATACGAGGAATCGATCGCCTCGCTCTCGGCGATGTCCGGCGTCCGCCTCTCGGTTCTCGACCGCCTGATCTCAGGCGACCGCTACGATCCGATTCTCATCGTCGGCCGCGTGCTGAATCTGGGCTGGCCCACGGTGCGCGCGCTCATCCTGCTCTGGTACGGGCCGCATCGCATTCCGGCCGATGCCGACATCGAGGCCGCGCGCGTCAACTTCACGCGCCTGATGCCGACGACCGCCGAGCGCGTCGTGAATTTCTGGCGCAACCGGCAGACGATTTGAATCACGAACAGTCTTCGTCATGGCCGGGCTTGTCCCGGCCATCCACGTTTTTCGTCCCGCGGAGAGAAAGTGCGTGGATGCCCGGGACAAGCCCGGGCATGGCGACAGCCGCGAAGAATTTACACTCTCCTGAACCGCAAGTAAGCCGCCTTGCGCCCTTCGCGCGCGGCCTTCCGGCCGTAGCGCGTCATGGTGTAGCCGGCCCATGGCTGCCTGAAGTCGTCGGCGCGTTCGGCAAGCCAGACGAAGTCCTGCGAGCGCGCAAGATGCGACAGCGTCCAGGCGCAGTAATCGTCGATATCGCAGACGAAGCGGAATTCGCCGTCTCGCTTCAGCACGCGCGCCATCGCGGCGATCGTGCGGTCCTGAACGAAGCGTCGCTTCCAGTGCCGCCGCTTCGGCCAGGGATCGGGGTGGATCAGGTCGATCCGCGACAGCGATGCCCTGGGCAACCAGGCCAGCAGCTCGGCGGCATCGCCCGCAAACAGGCGGATGTTGCCGATATTGGCGGCCTCGATCTGCGCGAGGATCTTGGCCATGCCGTTGACGTAGGGCTCGCACCCGACGAAGCCGGTCGTGGGGAATTTCTGCGCCTCGGCCGCAAGATGCTCGCCGCCGCCGAAGCCGATCTCGATCCGCACATCTTCGGTCTCGGCGCCAAAGATCTCGCGGGCGTCCGCCGGCGCCTCAGTGTGAATGTCGAGCGCAAGATGCGGCAGCAGATGATCGACCAGCTCGGCTTGGTGCTCCCTGAGCTTGTGACCCTTGCGGCGCCCGAAGAAGGCGCGCTCGCTGTCGTCGCGATCGGGATTCGATTTGCGCTCGCTCATCGCAGCGTCTGATACAGGCGATGCAGCAGCCGCGCGCGCGGCGCAAGCGAGGAGACATAGAGCTGCTCATAATGGGTGTGCGCGCCCTTGCCGTCGACGCCGAGCCCGTCCAGCGTTGCGGTATGCGGGGCGGTGAAATTGCCGTCCGAGCCGCCGCCGGTGTGAGTATCGATCAGCTCGAAGCCGATCTCGCCGGCGAGCGTCTTCGCGTGTTCGAACAGCGAGGCGCCCGCATTGCTCTTCTCATAGGGCGGACGGTTGAGCTCGCCCGTGACGGTGACAGCGACGCCCTCGGTTTTCGAGGTCAGGGCGAGAATCCTGCCGACGAACTCGTCTGCGTCACCGAGGCTCAGCACGCGCAGGTCGACTTCAGCATAGGCCTCTTCCGGCGTGACGTTGGGGCGCGTGCCGCCGCGCACCACGCCGACATTGACGGAGACGCCACGCGCAAGGTCGTTCATCCCTTCCAGTGCCAGGATGACGTTGGCGAGCTCGCGGACGGCGCTGCGGCCGTCTTCGGGCCGCGAGCCGGCATGCGCCGGCACGCCCTTGACGAACACGCGGAAGCGTCCGACGCCCTTGCGTCCGGTGACGATCTTGCCGCCGTCGCGCGCCGGCTCCGTCACCAGCACGTATTTGGCCTTGCGTCCTTCCTGCTCGATGAGCGCGCGCGAGGTCGGGCTGCCGATCTCCTCGTCGGAGGTGAACAGGTGCGTGATGCCGAGCGGCGAGCGATCGGCCGTCGCACACAGCGCGCCAAACGCGTGATGGGCGATGTAGGCGCCGCCCTTCATGTCGTAGATGCCGGGACCGAAGGCGACGTCGCCTTCGACCTTGAACGGCAGGCGTTCGATGAATCCCATGGGATGGACGGTATCGAGGTGACTCAGCACCAGAATACCCGGCTGGTCCTGGCCCCAGGTCGAGCGCGCCAGGAGATGATCTCCGCAGCCGTCGACGCCGGCGACACGCTCGAGCGTGACGGGCAAGTCGCGATATTGCGCCGCTACCTCGGAGACCAGCTTGTTGACCTGCTCAGGCGCTTCCGTCGGCGTCTCGATCTCGACCCAGCGGCGGATGCCATCGAGGATAGTTTGGGAATCGAACCAATTGGTGCTGGCCATGGTGCATCTGTGCCTTTGAATCACATCATCGGAGCGGACGCACGTCGAAGCGCGGCCACAAATGACGACATAGGCCAGATTTCGCGCGGTCTCAAATCGCCATCGGGACGGCGCGTCAGCGCTTGTCGGGGCCTTCCCGGGCCGCGATCTGCTCGACGAGATCGACGATCGAGCGGCGCATCTTCGAATCGGTGATTCGCGTGAACGCCTTGGTCAAGGCCAGGCCTTCGGAGGTCGCGAGAAAATCCGAGACGTAAGAGGGCGAGGCGCCTTCGCTGAAGCCATCCGGCCCCGGCACGCCGCTCGGACCGCCCTCGAACAGAAACGACACCGGCACCTGCAGAATTTCGGCGATCTGCTGGATGCGGCTCGCGCCGACCCGGTTGGTGCCCTTCTCGTATTTCTGGATCTGCTGGAAAGTCAGGCCCAAAGCGTCACCGAGCTTTTCCTGGCTCATGCCCAACATGATGCGGCGCATACGCACGCGACTGCCGACATATTTGTCAACAGGGTTGGGCGCTTTCGACATTTCCTCAGCCCTCCAAACACCACCTTCAGCGCAATCAATCGGAGTGCCTCAGGTGTAAGCAACGTCAAATCAAACCCTGTTATTGGGAAACATTGCGGAGAAATTTAGCAACGCACCACTGTCTTTTGCAGCCGGTGCAGAATGGGGAGCCCGCGTGCAGTCTGTCAACCGTGGGACTACGGTTGTCAAAAGTTTCCGGCTACCTCCGCGGCGATGGCGCGATCAGCTCTATCGCTTGCTGACGCGTCGGCGGAGGGCCAGAAACACGGCCAGCGCGACAAGCATGGCTGCGGGCGCATCGCCCACCCGCGCATAGACGGTCGGCGGGATCGCGGCGGGCAAATTTGTATCCAAAATGCCCTCGATTCCAAGTCCGAGGCTGGAAACGGTGCGGCCCACCGGATCGATCACTGCGGAGATGCCGGTATTGGCGGAGCGGACCAGCGGCAATCCGAGTTCGATCGCGCGCATCCGCGACTGCTCCAGATGCTGATAGGGACCGGTCGAAATGCCGAACCAGCCGTCATTGGTGAGGTTCACGATCCAGCCCGGACGTTCGTTGCGTCCGGCCACCTCGCCGGGAAAGATCGCTTCGTAACAGATCAGCGGTAGCGCGGGCGGTGCGCCGGGGACTTGCAGCGCATGCCGTACCGTGCCGGGAATGAAGCCGCCGCGCACACGCGTCAGTTGCTCGAATCCGAGCTTCTCCATCAACGACTGGTAGGGCAGAAATTCGCCGAACGGCACCAGATGCAACTTGTCGTACACGGCCAGCACGCTGCCGTCGTGGTCGATGACATAGATCGAATTATAAGCACGCGTGATCGGCGTGCCCCGCGGCAGGTCGGGCGCGCGGACCGAACCCGTGATCAGCACGGTGCCTTTCGGAAGAAGGTCGGCGATCTGCGCCATCGCGTCGGCTTCGCGGGTCAGGAAGAACGGAAAGGCGGATTCCGGCCAGATCAGGATGGTGGCATCGCGCACGCCGGTCGATTGCGGGCCCGAGGCGCGGTCCGACAGCGCCAGGTATTTCTTCATCACCTCCGTCTTGGCGGCGTAGTTGAATTTCGCGTCCTGCTGAAGGTTCGGCTGCATCAGGCGCAGCTTGGCGCCTGCGACCATCGTGGTCGGATGCAGCGACAGGCGGATCGCGCCGAAAATGCCCATGACAATCAGGAGCCCGATCGCCGCCGCCGGCACGCGCCACGGCAGGCGGCGATCCGGCGTGCGGTCGATCAGCGTTGCCGGGCTCGCGAAAATCGCAACCGCCAGGAATGTCATGCCCCACAGGCCGATCAGCGACGCCGCCTGCGCCAGCGCCAGCGGCTCGGACAGCGCATAGCCGAACGCGTTCCAGGGGAAGCCGGTCAGCGCGTGGCCGCGCAACCACTCGCTGACGGTGAGGCTTGCTGCGAGCGCAAGCACGCGCGTGGCGTTCTTGGTCCAGAGCAGGCGCGCCAGCGCAAAGCCGATCGCCGTGAAGATGGACAGATAGGCCGGCAGGCCGAGCACGGCGAACGGCGTCAGCCAGGCGAATACATCGGCATCGACGAAGAAGGCGTAGCCGATCCAGTAGAGTCCGGGCACGAAATAGCCGAGCCCGAACCAATAGCCGGTCAGCGCGGCAACGGGAACGCCGCCATATCGGCCGGCGCCCGCGCCGTCGATCAGCCAGACCAGCACCGGGAAGGTGATGAACAGCACGGGGAAGAGGTTGAACGGCGCCAGGGCCAGCACCGACAGCGCTCCGCACCCCATGGCGATGGCCGCGCGCTTCCATCCCCAGGCGAGGATGATGGCGAGCGCGATTTGCCGAACTCGCTGGAACGGACTCACTGCTGGCCGGTCCCGTCGCTCGGCGGCGGGCTGGGCGTGTCGCTGGCGGGCGGCTGGCCGCTGTCCGGCGTGGCCTCGCGGCGGCTTCTCTCGCGCTGGGTTCGCGGTGCGGGACGCTCCTTCCGCGTCGAGATGCGCAGCCGCTTGACGCGGCGCGGATCGGCATCGAGCACCTCGACCTCGTAAGTGCCGGGGCCCGAGATCACCTCGCCGCGCACCGGCAGGCGCCCGACGAAGCTGACGAGATAGCCGCCCAGCGTCTCCACCTCCTCGCCGGCTTCGCCGGTGACGAAATCCTCGCCGATCACCGAGCGGACGTCGTCGAGGCTGGCGCGCGCGTCGGCGATGAAGGCGTTGTCGGGCAGGCGCACGATCGAAGGCGGCTCGTCGCTGTCGTGCTCGTCGTCGATCTCGCCGACGATCTGCTCGACGATGTCCTCGAGCGAAACCAGCCCGTCGCTGCCGCCATATTCGTCGACCACCAGCGCGAGGTGAATGCGCGTGGCCTGCATCTGCGCGAGCAGGTCGATCGCCCGCATCGACGGCGGCACGTAGAGCAGCTTGCGGATGATGCGCGCTTCCTCGAGTGGCAGCGCGAGATCGACGGCGCGCAGGTCGAGCCCGGCCGGCAGCGGCTTCTTGCGCTTGGTCTTGGTGGTTTCCGACACGCGGGCGCGCGCGGTCATGAAGGCGAGCAGGTCACGGATGTGGACGATGCCGACGGGATCGTCGAGCGTCTCGTTGTAGACCACGAGGCGCGAATGTCCGGCGCTCTCGAAGCGGTCCATCAACTCGCCGAGCGGGATATCCCGCTTCACCGCGACGATGTCGGCGCGATGCACCATGACATCGGCGATGCGGCGCTCGTGCAGACCAAGGATGTTGCGCAGCATGGTGCGCTCGACCGCCGAGAAACCGGAATCGCCAGGCGTCGTTGCATCGAGCACGACCTGGAGGTCGTCGCGTACCGATCCCGCCTTCCAGCCGAACAGCGTGCGGATGGCGCGCAACAGCCAGCCATCGGCGGTCGGGCGCAACACCTCGCCCGGCGTCACCACGGCCGGCAGATTGGCCGTGTTGCGCGGATTGTCGTGGACCGGGTCGGAATCGGGCATCTCAGTGCGTCCCCGCGCGGTCTGCATAGGGATCGGGGATTCCAAGGTGCGCCAGGATCTGGGTCTCCAGCGCTTCCATCTCTTCGGCGTCGCCCTCGTTCTCGTGGTCGTAGCCGATCAGGTGCAGGAAACCATGCACGGCAAGATGGCTCAAATGGTGGTCGAACGGCTTCTGTTCCTCGTCCGCCTCGCGCCGCATGGTCTCGTAGGCGATCGCGATATCGCCGAGCATGCGCGGCGCATCGCCCGGCTTCCAGCCGCCCTCCGGCTGGAGTGCGGGAAACGATAGCACGTTGGTCGGCTTGTCGATGCCCCGCCAGTTGCTGTTGAGGGTGCGGATGCCGGCGTCATCGGTCAGCATCACGGCCACTTCGGCGTCGGCAACGTCTTCATCGACGCTTTCGGCGGCGGCCGCGACCGCGCGCTGGATCACGGCTTCGGAATCGGGCTCGTGCTGCCAGCAATCGGCGACGACGAGGACTTCGGTCATGGGAAGGTTGGGATGGGACATGGTGTTGTCTGGGACGAAAAGGCGCCGTGTCCGCGCCCTCCGGGGTCCAGCTGTTGCCTCGTCAGGATTGGCCAGTGGCCGGCCGCTGCGGCGAACCTTCGTAGGCGGCGACGATCCGCGCCACGAGTTCGTGGCGGATCACGTCCTCGGCCTTGAAATGAACTTGGGCAATACCCTCGACGCCGTTCAACAGGCGGGTCGCTTCGGCGAGGCCCGAGGTCTGGCCGTTCGGCAGGTCAATCTGCGAGGGATCGCCTGTGACGATCATGCGGCTGTTCTCGCCGAGGCGGGTCAGGAACATCTTCATCTGCATCGACGTGGTGTTCTGCGCCTCGTCCAGGATGATGGCGGCGTTGGTGAGGGTGCGGCCGCGCATGAAGGCGAGCGGCGCGATCTCGATCTCGCCGGTCTGCAGCGCGCGCTCGACGATGCGCGCATCCATGAGGTCGTAGAGCGCGTCGTAGATCGGGCGAAGATAAGGATCGACCTTCTCGCGGAGATCGCCGGGCAGAAAGCCGAGCCGCTCGCCGGCTTCCACCGCCGGGCGCGACAGGATGATCTTGTCGACCTCCTTGCGCTCGAACAGCTGCGCGGCATGCGCCACCGCGAGCCAGGTCTTGCCGGTGCCGGCCGGGCCGATGCCGAACACCAGCTCGTGGCGCTTCAGCGCGCGAATGTAGGAGTCCTGCGCGGCGGTGCGCGCGCGCACCGGGCGCTTGCGCAAGTTGATGCTGTCGAAGGCCGATTTGGCCGATTTGGCGTCGAACTCGAACAGCGAGCCCTGGGCGATCACGGCGCGGATCGCGCCTTCGACCTCGCCCTGGTCGAGATCCTGTCCCTTCACGGCTTGCGCGTAGAGCATCTCGAGCACGCGGCGTGCGGCGTCGCAGCCGTCGCGGGTGCCGCCGATCGTGATGTGGTTGCCCTTGGAATCGACGACGACGCCGAGCCGCCGCTCGACCTGCGCCAGATGCTGGCCGTAAGGGCCGACCAGTGCCGAAGCGGCACGATTGTCGTCGAAGTCGATGACGACCTGGGTCTCGGGCGGAACTTGCATGTCGCGGTCAAATTTGCGGCTGGGAGCGAACGAAGACGAATCCGATGCGCTTTTTGGCAAGGGTTCAGGCTCCACTGGCTTGCGATAAAGCGGGCTCGCCCGCGTTGCGCGGAATGGCGAGCTCGCCGAGAAAGCTATAGCGCTCGAGGCTGTCGATCCGCACAGGCAGGATCTGTCCGATGATGTCGGGCGAGGCCATCACATGGGCGGGCTGAAGGAAGGCGGTGCGGCCGACGATCTGGCCCTCCTTGCGCGCCGGACGCTCGAACAGCACGTCGACCGTTGAGCCAATCGCAGCCTTGTTGAAGGCCGATTGCTGGCTGTCGATCAGTTCCTGGAGCCGCTCCAATCGCTGGTCCATCTCGGCGGGGGACACCGTCTCCTGCATGTCCGCGGCCGGCGTTCCCGGCCGGGCGGAGTATTTGAACGAATAAGCCGCAGCGTAACCGATTTGCGTGACAAGCGCGAGGGTGGCGAGAAAATCTTGCTCGCTCTCGCCGGGGAAGCCGACGATGAAATCTGATGAAAAAGCAATGTCTTGGCGGGCGGTGCGAAAACGGTCGATGACCCCAAGGTAATCATCGGCGGTATGTTTGCGGTTCATGGCCGCCAGAATCCGGTCCGAGCCCGACTGCACCGGCAGGTGCACGAACGGCATCAGGGCACCGAGATCGCGATGGGCCGCAATCAGGCTGTCGTCGACGTCGCGGGGATGGCTGGTCGAGTAGCGCAGCCGCGCGATGCCAGGAATGGTCGCAAGATGTTCGAGCAATCGGCCGAGCGACCAGGTTTTTCCGTCAGGCCCCTCGCCGTGATAGGCGTTGACGTTCTGCCCGATCAGCGTGAGCTCGCGCACGCCGTTGTCGGCGAGCCGCTTCACGTCGTCGACGATCTTCGCGACAGGGCGCGAGACTTCCGAGCCCCGCGTATACGGCACGACGCAGAAGGTGCAGAATTTGTCGCAACCTTCCTGCACGGTGACGAAGGCCGAAATGCCGCGCGCCCGGATCGCATCGGGCCTGGGCTGGGCCAGGAAGCCGAACTTGTCCGCGGCCGGAAATTCGGTCTCGATCGCACGGCCTTCGTTGCCGGCGCGCTTCAAGAGCTCCGGCAGATGATGATAGCTCTGCGGCCCCACCACGACGTCCACGACCGGCGCGCGGCGCACGATCTCCTCGCCCTCGGCCTGCGCCACGCAGCCGGCGACCGCGATCTGCATCGCGCGGCCCCCACGCGCGGCCTCGTCCTTGGCGACGCGCAGGCGCCCGAGCTCGGAATAGACCTTCTCGGACGCCTTTTCGCGGATATGGCAGGTGTTGAGGATGACGAGATCGGCCTCCTCGGCGCTCGCGGTCTCCACGAATCCCTCCGGAGCCAGCGTGTCCACCATGCGCTGGGCATCGTAGACGTTCATCTGGCAGCCGTATGATTTGATGTGCAGCTTGCGCGGCGGCGTCATGGAACCCGAAAATGGCGGTGGAGGACGGCCCTCAAATATAGGCTGGAGGGGCGAAAATCCAGCGAATGGGGCCTCAAGGGGGCATTCTAGGTACTCCCAGAGGGGGGCGGAGCCGAATCTTGCTCCAAAACCCCGAAAGTGGCTCTCTTTGCGTGGATTTCGCGCTACACGCGAGGAGTGGCGAGCCATTCCCGCCAAAATGCTTCCTGCGCGTCGACCGAGGCCGGGATCACATCGGGCCCAGACGTGAAGATTTCGACGAGGTCGGCCATGCGCGCATGGACGCCTTTCTTCATCCGATATGCCTTGAGCCCCGCGCCCATGTCCCTCGCCATTCCGGACGGATACACGTTGAGGCTGGCGCCGTAGCAGAACGGGATGAGGCCCTCGGGCTCAAGCTGACGGCGGATCAGGCAGAGCGCCTCGAAGAAATCGGGGGCCTCGGCTTCGATCGTCTTGCCGCGGTAGGCGCAGGTCAGCTTGCAGACGGGACCGATTTCGTACTCCGTGAACACGGCCCTTTCGTCGTCGCCGGCGCCGATCAGAGCGATGTGGTGTTGCTCGTCCATGGTGCCGACACGCTCCTCATGATCAAAGCTTAGCCATACCGACGTTTCGCCGGACCAGCTCCGGCAATTGCCGCATATCGTCGAATGTCAGTGCGGCGCCTGCGGCACGTAGCCTTTCGGCGTGACCCGGCGGACAGTGACCGCCGCCGTGAAAGCCCAGCACGGTCATCCCGGCGGCGTGCGCGCCGGTCACCCCGGGCACGCTGTCCTCGATCACGAGGCACCGCTCCGGCGCGACTTTCATCTGCGCGGCGGCAAACAGGAACAGATCGGGCGCGGGTTTGCCGCGTGCGACCTGGCTTGCCGAGAAGATGTGTGGGGCGAGCAGGTCGTAGAGCCCGGCGCATGTCAGGCCGTGATGGATCTTCTCCGGCGTGCCGCTCGATGCGACGCATTTCGGCAGATCGATCGCGGCGATCGCCGCGGCCACGTGGGTGATCGGCTGCAAATCGCTGGCGTAGAATTGCAGCGTGGCCGCATTCACCTGGCTCTCCAGGTCGTCCGGGAGGCTGCGGCCGATTTCCTGCTCGACCATCCGCCGCGCGTCTTTCTCGGAGACGCCGAGGAAGCGGATCAGCACCTGCTCCGAGGTGATCGGATAGCCGTGCCGCGTCAGCACGTCGGCATGGGCGCGGCAGGAGATCACCTCGCTGTCCACGAGCACGCCGTCGCAATCGAAGATGATGAGATCGATGGACATCAGTTGGCGGTGAGGTTGAGGCGACTTGGTGCGGTGCGGACGGTGCCACCTCTCCCCGCCGGGAGAGGTGAAGCGACGTCGCCGCTGTGCCGAATTCGCAAGGGCACTAACTGGTCGGCTTGTCGTCGTCGAGCGGGACGCAATAGAGTTCGAGCCGGTGGTCGACCAGCTTGTAGCCGAGCTTGCGGGCGATCTCCGCCTGCAGCTTCTCGATCTCCTCGGAGGTGAACTCGATCACCTTGCCGTCGCGCAGATTGATGAGGTGGTCGTGATGGCTGTCGCGCATCGTCTCGTAGCGCGCGCGGCCCTCGCGGAAGTCATGGCGCTCGATGATGCCGGCATCCTCGAACAGCTTGACGGTGCGATACACGGTCGAGATCGAGATCTTGTCGTCGACCGCGACGCAGCGCCGGTACAGTTCCTCGACATCGGGGTGGTCGATCGCTTCCGCAAGCACGCGGGCGATGACGCGGCGCTGCTCGGTCATGCGCATGCCGGTGGCGGCACAGCGCGCCTCGATGCCGGACGCCTTGGATGCGGAAGAAGGTTTCAGTGCGGTCATTGTTTGTCTGCCTGCCGGGGGCGCTTTCTGGCACCGATGTTACGACAAGTCACGTCGCATCAGAAGGGCGTTCAATTGTTCCCCGTTCGGTTGCTTATAGTAGCGTTCGCGGCGCCCGACCACCATGAATCCGCACCCGGCGTAGAGCCGCCGTGCCGGCTGGTTGTTTTCCTCGACTTCGAGAAATATTGTGCGGACGCCGCGCCCGGCGAGGTGGCCTAGATGGGTCATCAGCAGCATGCGGGAGAGGCCGCGACCGCGATAGGCCTCGTCCACCGCGATCGAGAGGATCTCCGCTTCGTCCGCCCCGATCCGGGATACCGCGAAGCCGATGGTCCTGCGTCCCAGGCGCAAGCGGTGCACCAGCGTGTTGCGCTCATTGAGCATGGTCTCGAATTCGCCTTCGCCCCAGCCGTGCGCGAAGGAGGCGCCATGCAGCTGCGCCAGCTGCGCGGCGTCGCGCATGGATGCGGGCTCGACGGCGGCGGTGCCGCCGCGCCACCATTGCGACAGCCATCTCATCATGAGGTTGCAGCTTGTGCTGCGAACGGCGGTTGCGCGGCGGGCTTTGCGTCGGGTGCCTTCAGGTAGAACGGCCGCGCCGGATTTGTCTCGGGATCGGCCGCGGCGCCGAGCCATGCGACCCAGCCGATATCCGGCGCTGCTTGCGCGTCGACCGCGACCGGCTGCTCGCCATCTTTCGGCCAGCGCTCGGCGAGGATGTTTGCGGCATTGCCGACCAGATGCGGCGCGCCGAACTGCGAGGCCGCGATCGCCTCGTCGATGGCAGCGACGCGCGGCCGCACCAACTGGCTGCCGTCGCCGGCGACGATCTGGAAATAGACGTGGTCGTGGCGCGCGTCGATCGCGGAGATCACGGGCGCTGATTTGCTCTGGCCGACGATCGCGGCGGCATAGGCCGACAAGGTGGTGAGGCCGACGGCGGGCTTCTCGGCCGCGAGCGCAAGGCCGCGCGCCGCCGAAATGCCGACGCGCAGGCCGGTGAAACTTCCGGGACCGACGGTGACCGCGATGCGGTCGAGCGCGGTGAAGGCGAGATTGGCCGACCGCATGACGCGCGCGATCATCGGCATCAAGGCTTCGGCGTGGCCGCGCTTCATCAGAAGCTGCTCCTGCGCAAGGAGCTCGGCCGCTTCGGTGTCGAGCACGGCGACGGAGCAGGCGTCGAGCGCAGTATCGATGGCGAGGATCAGCATGGAAAAGCGAATGGCGAGTGGCGAATGGCGAGTAGTCTAGCGGACCACACGCCCATCCGCCATTCGTCTCGCACGATTTGCAGGGCCCCCGATATGCCGCCTACGTCAACCGTCATTCCGGGATGGTGCGTTAGCACCAGACCCGGAATCTCGAGATTCCGGGTTCGGTCCTCCAGACCGCCCCGGAATGACGACTTCGTCGTCACATCGGCCGGACTTCGACCACGTCGGGCACGAAGTGCTTGAGCAGGTTCTGGATGCCGTGCTGGAGCGTCGCGGTCGATGACGGGCAGCCGGAGCAGGCGCCCTTCATGTTGAGATAGACGATGCCGTCCTTGAAGCCGCGGAAGGTGATGTCGCCGCCGTCATTGGCGACCGCCGGCCGCACGCGGGTCTCGATCAGATCCTTGATCATGTCGACCGTTTCGGCATCGGCCTCGTCGAAGAACTCGTCCTCGTCGTCGAGATCGGCATCGCTTTGTGCCGCGCCGTCTGCGAGCAGCGGCGCGCCGGACATGTAGTGCTCCATGATGGCACCGAGGATCGCGGGCTTGAGCTGCTGCCATTCACCGCTCGCCTTGGTCACGGTGATGAAATCCGATCCATAGAACACGCCGGTGACGCCGGGCACCTCGAACAGCCGTTCGGCCAGCGGCGAGCGCGTAGCGGCCTCGCGGCTCGCAAACTCCACCGGGCTACCGTCGACGACGACGCGGCCGGGAATGAATTTCAGCGTGGCGGGATTGGGGGTGGCTTCGGTTTGAATGAACATGGTTTTCTCCAGACGTCGCCGGTTCAAGGCCGGCGCGTGCTCCATTCCCTAGCAGATGGCGATGGCGAACGCACGATCAAGGGGAGGTGGGATATTAGTCTATGAATATCAGTTGGTTAGGGTGGTCCAACGGTTCCGCGCCGTCATGGCCGGGCTTGACCCGGCCATCCACGCCTTGCTTCGCGACACCAGGAACGTGGATGCCCGGGACAAGCCCGGGCATGACGAGTGACCCGTTGGAAGGATGATCTACGACAGCGAATCCACGCTCTGGTCGCTCAGCGCGCCGGAAATGATCGTCACGGGGATCGGGAACGTCCCCACCGCGTGCGCGAGCAACGCGACCAGCGGCCCTGGCCCCTCCGCTCCGGGATTGGCGGCGAGCACCAGCATGGCGATGTCGGGGTCCTCGTCGATCACGGCGAGCAATTGTTCCATCGGCGCGCCCTCGCGGATCACCCGCTCCGGGGTGATCGCGGCGATGCCGTTGGCGCGGCCCGCGGCGCGGTCGAGCGCGGCTTCGGCGGCTTCCTGTGCCTCGGCGCGCATGATGTCGGCGACCCCCAGCCATTCCTGGCTCTGCTGTTCGGGCTCGACGATGCGCAGCATCACCACGCCGCCGCCGGCGCGGATCGCCCAGCGGCTGGCATAGTAGACCGCGCGATCCCATTCAGCGGTGTCGTCGACGACGACGAGGCATTTGGGCTTGTGACCCGGCTCGAAGCAAAGTCGCTTGCTGGTCATGCATGTCCCGGCGAGTGCATGGCGCGCATGCTGCCACACTCCCGCAAGCTTGGGGAGGGGAGATGCGGGTCGGCGCTCGAGCGCCGACCGTCTTCAGCGGCGGCGGATGAAGCCGACGATGTCCTTCGAGAGCTTCATGGTCTCGTCGGCGATCGCGCGGGCCCGGTCGGAGCCGTCGTTCAGGATCGCGTCGATATGGCCGGGGTCGGCGACAAGGCGTTTCATCTCGCCTGCGATCGGCGCCAGCTTGGTGACGCACAGCTCCGCCAGTGCGTTCTTGAAGCTGGAGAACTGGCCGCCTCCGAATTCGCGCAGCACGTCGGCCTTGGAGCGGCTGGAGAGCGCGGCGAAGATGCCGACGAGATTGTCGGCCTCGGGGCGGGCTTCCAGGCCCTTCTCCTCGGTCGGCAGCGGCTCCGGATCGGTCTTCGCCTTGCGGATCTTCTGCGCGATGGTGTCGGCGTCGTCAGTCAGATTGATGCGGGAATTGTCGGAGGCATCCGACTTCGACATCTTCTTGGTGCCGTCGCGCAGGCTCATCACGCGCGTTGCCGGGCCCGTGATCAGGGGTTCCGGCAGCGGGAAGAACAGGCCGTCATTGGCGCCGTGGCTGCGGATCGAGTCGCCGAAATCGTTGTTGAACTTCTGCGCGATGTCGCGCGAGAGCTCCAGATGCTGCTTCTGGTCTTCGCCAACCGGCACGTGGGTGGCGCGGTAGAGCAGGATGTCGGCCGCCATCAGCACGGGATAGTCGAACAGCCCGACCGATGCGTTCTCGCGGTCCTTGCCGGCCTTCTCCTTGAACTGGGTCATGCGGCCGAGCCAGCCCATGCGCGCGACGCAGTTGAAGATCCAGGCGAGCTCGGCATGGCCGGAGACCTGGCTCTGGTTGAACACGATGTGCTTCTTGGGATCGATGCCGGCTGCAATGAACGCCGCTGTGACCTCGCGGGTGTTGCGCGTGAGCTCGGCCGGGCCGCCCCAGACGTCGATGCCTTGCGTGATCGCATGCATGTCGACGACGCAATAGATGCAGCTGTGGGTTTCCTGCATCTTCACGAAGTTGACGATCGCGCCGAGATAATTGCCGAGGTGCAGATTGCCCGTCGGCTGGACGCCCGAAAAGACCCGTTCAACGAATGGCATGGTCAGCCTTCCCATAGGTATTCGGCCGTCGTTTCCAACAGCGGGGCTGCCCCGTCAAGGGCAATTCCACCTCTCCTGATGGGAGAGGTGGAGAACCGTCGGCGCGCACTCTAATGAGCGGGCCGTTTCAATGCATTCAGCGCCTCGCGCCAGGAGGCGGCACCGAGGATCTGCAGCAGCACGCCATAGACGGCGATGCCGGCCCCGATCTGCAGGCCCAGCACGACGAAGCGGACGAGGCCGTGGGCCTCCGAGGGCACGAGGCCCGTGGTCAGCCAGAGCAGGGCGCCCATCGCAGCCGCGGCGAGCACGATCCGCGGCAGCCGGTTGCGGGCCGCCGCATCCACCGAGAAGCCGAACTCGGCCGCACCTTTCCGGAGCAGCGAGAGCGCGCTGCTCCAGGCGCCGGCCGCGATGCTCGCCGCGATCCCGCTCGCGCCGAAAAAATGGCCGAGCAGCACGGCAAGCACGACAGCGACCGCAAAGCCCTGGGCCGTGGCGAGAAGCGGCGTCATCGTGTCGCTGCGGGCATAGAAGGCCGGCGACAGGGCCTTGATCAGCACGTGGGCCGGCAGGCCCAGCGCCAGCCACATCAGCGCTCGCGCGGTCGCCATGCTGTCCTCAGTGCCGAAGGCGCCGTGCTCGAACAGCAGCCGCACGATCGGCTCGGCCAGCACGATCAGGCCGAGCGTGGCCGGCAGCGCCAGCCCGGCCGCCAGCTCCAGCGCGCGCGATTCGGCATGCACCACCGCCTCCCGGTCGGAGCCAGCGACGGCGCGCGTGAGCTCCGGCACCAGCACGGTGCCCATGGCGACGCCGACGATGCCGAGCGGCAGCTCGATCAGGCGGTTGGCGAAATAGAGCCACGATACCGCGGACGGCGTCGCGGATGCGATGATCGCGCCGGCCACCATCAACCATTGCGGCCCGGAGCTTGCGATCATGCCGGGGACGGCCTTGGCGAAGAAAGCGCGCATCTCGTTGTCGAAGCTGACGCGCAGCGGCATCGCGAGGCGTGCGCTTCGCTGCGACAGCAGCATCAAGAGCTGCAGCAGCCCGGCGATTCCGACGGTAGCCGCCAGCAGCCAGGCGGCGACGCGCGCGTCGGCATGCCAAGCGAGCAGCATCGCGATCGCAGCGATCAGTGAGATGTTGAACAGCAGCGGCGAGAAGGCCGTGAGGGCAAATCGCCCCTGCGCGTTCAGCAGGCCCATCAGCACCGTGACGGGACCGGCGAAGGCGAGATAAGGCAGCATCAGCCGCGCGTTGGCGACGGCAAGATCGAGCGTCGCGCTGCCGAGAAAGCCGGGCGCGATCACCGTGATGATCAGCGGCATCGCCAGCGCGATCACGATCGAGATCGCGACCAGGGCCGCGCTGACCGTGCCGAGCACGCGTCCTGCGAATGCGGCGGCGGTCTTCGCGCCATCGCGGTCGCGGACGCGCAGCCAGGCCGGGATCAGCGCCGCGTTCAGCGCCCCCTCGCTGAGCAGCCGGCGCACCACGTTGACGAGCTGGAACGCCGCCAGGAACGCGTCCGCCACGGCGCCGGTGCCCAACAGGGCGGCAATCATGGAATCGCGGGCAAAACCCAGCAGCCGCGAGGCCAGTGTTCCCGTCGAGACGGTCAGGAAGGAGCGGATCATTGCTCTTTATTCATCCCGTTGCTTGCTCGCGCACGGCCGGGCGTGATAGGCCGCAAGCCGGATTTCAGGCTGACAGGAAGCGGATTTCCGCAGGGATCGCAATCCGCCAAACAGGATCAAGGTGAATGGCTGACGTGAAATATGACGTTCTCGGCATCGGCAACGCGCTGTTCGACGTGCTGGTCAGGACCGACGAGGCCTTTCTGGCCAAGCACGGCATGACCAAGGGCAGCATGTCCCTGATCGACGAGGCGCGGGCGGCGGCCATCTACAAGGACATGGGGCCGGCCACGGAAGTCTCCGGCGGCTCGGCGGCCAACACCATCGTCGGCATCGGCAGCCTGGGGGCACGCGCCGCCTATGTCGGCAAGGTCAAGGACGACCAGATCGGCAAGCTCTATGTCCACGACATCCGCGCCGCCGGCGTCGCCTTCAACACGCCCGCCGCGACGGACGGCCCCGCCACCGGCTGCTCCTACATCCTGGTCACGGATGACGGCGAGCGCACCATGAACACCTATCTCGGCGCGGCGCAGGACCTGTCGCCCGCCGACATCGATCCGGCCGAGATCGCCGGCGCCGGCATCGTCTATCTCGAGGGCTATCTCTGGGACCCCAAGAACGCCAAGGAGGCCTTCGTCAAGGCGGCCAAGATCGCCCACGATGCCAAGCGCAAGGTGGCGCTGACGCTGTCGGATTCGTTCTGTGTCGATCGCTATAGGGACGAGTTTGTCTCATTGATGCGCAACGGTACCGTCGACATCGTCTTCGCCAACGAATCCGAGCTGCATTCGCTCTACATGACCTCCGACTTCGACACCGCGCTGAAGCAGCTGCGCAACGACGTCAATCTCGGCGTGGTCACCCGCAGCGAGAAGGGCTGCATGGTGGTCTCGTCTGAAGATGCCGTCGCCGCGCCGGCCTTCCCGGTCGACAAGGTGGTCGACACCACCGGCGCCGGCGATCTGTTCGCTGCCGGCTTCCTGTTCGGCCTGGCGCGCAATCTCGCCTACAAGCAGTGCGGCGAGCTCGGCGCACTCGCCGCCGCCGAAGTCATCCAGCACATCGGCGCCCGTCCGCTGGTGTCGCTGAAGGAGCTGGCCGGCCAGCGCGGGCTGACGGGTTAGGGCGCGTCTCTTTCCCTGTCATTGCGAGCTCATTCTCCGCTGTCGTCGCCCGGCTTGCCGCCTTCGCTGAAGCTTCGGCGTGCCGAGCGCTCGTGTGGGCCTCGGCGTAGCCTTAGCGGAGCCGGGACCGGGCGACCCAGTATTCCAGAGGCGTCAGTGGTTCAGCCGGGAAGCCGCGGCGTACTGGATTCCCCGCTTTCGCGGCGAATGACAGCGTGATTGGGGAGGCAGTGCAAGCCCCTCACGCCGTCTTCGCCGCCTTCAATCCCAGCCGCTGCTCCACCGCATCGCGCATCACGAATTTCTGGATCTTGCCCGTCACCGTCATCGGAAACTCGTCGACGAACTCGACGTAGCGCGGGATCTTATTGTGGGCGATCTGGCCGTCGCAGAAGGCGCGCACCTCCTCGGCCGTTAGCGTCTCGCCCGGCCTGACGCGGATCCAGGCGCAGAGCTCCTCGCCGTAGCGCATGTCCGCCACGCCGAAGATCTGCACGTCCTGGATCTTGGGGTGACGGTACAGAAACTCCTCGATCTCGCGCGGATAGAGGTTCTCGCCGCCGCGGATCACCAGATCCTTGATACGGCCCACGATGTTGCAATAGCCCTCGTCGTCGATGGTGGCGAGATCACCGGTGTGCATCCAGCCATTGGCGTCGAGCACGTCGGCGGTCTTTTCCTTTTCCTCCCAATAGCCCAGCATGACGCTGTAGCCGCGGGTGCAGAGCTCGCCGCGTTCGCCCCGCTTGACGATCCTGCCTTCGAGATCGACGACCTTGACCTCGACATGCGGGTGAATGCGGCCGACGGTGGAGACGCGCCGCTCGAGCGGATCGTCGGTTGCGCTCTGGAAGCTGACCGGGCTGGTCTCGGTCATGCCATAGGCAATGGTGACCTCGCGCATGTTCATCTCGGTGTTGACGCGCTTCATCACCTCGATAGGGCAGGGCGCGCCGGCCATGATGCCGGTGCGCAGTGATTTCAAATTGAACGTCTTGAACTCGGGGTGATCGAGCTCGGCGATGAACATGGTCGGCACGCCGTACAGCGCGGTGCATTTCTCCTGTTCGACCGCGCGCAGCGTCGCGAGCGGATCAAAGCCCTCGCCCGGGTAAACCATGGTGGCGCCGAGCGTGACCGAGGCAAGGTTACCCATCACCATGCCGAAGCAATGATAGAGCGGCACCGGAATGCAGATGCGATCCTGTTCGGTCAGGCGCATCGCGCGTCCCGTGAAATAGCCGTTGTTGAGGATGTTGTGGTGGGTCAGCGTCACGCCTTTCGGTGATCCCGTGGTGCCGCTGGTGAACTGGATGTTGACGGGGTCGTCGAATTGCAGCGCAGCGCCGAGCTTGGCAAGCCGTTCGCGATGCGCGGCCCCACCCATCCCCGCGACCTCGTCGAACGGGATCGTGCCTGAGGCCGCCGGGGCGCCGATCTGGATCACCATCCGCAAGGCCGGCAATCGCGCCGCTTGCAATTGTCCGGGCGTGGCACCCGCCAGCTCCGGCAGCAGAGCGTTGAGCATCTCCATGTAATTGCTGGTCTTGAACGCGGTGGCGGTGACGATCGCCGCGCAGCCGACCTTCTTGAGCGCGAATTCAAGTTCGCTGAGGCGGTAGGCAGGATTGATCGTCACCAGGATCAGGCCGGCCTTGGCGGCGGCGAACTGGGTCAGCGTCCATTCTGGCCGGTTCAGCGACCAGATGCCGATCCGCTCGCCGCGTTCGAGCCCGAGCGCGAGAAAGCCCGCGGCGAGCGCGTCGACCCGCTCGGCGAATTCTCTCCAGGTCCATCTGACGCCGTGGCTGGGCGAGACCAGCGCCTCGCGGTTGCCCCAGCGCCGTACCGCACGGTCGAGGCTGCGACCGATGGTGTCGCCGAGCAGCGGCGTGTCCGAGATGCCGCAAACGTAACTGTCCGCTTTGTCAGCCAAATTGTCAGCCAAGTCGAAATCCTCCCGTCAAAATGCCCAGCATAGTCTCTCACTCGTCATGCCCGGGCTTGACCCGCCTGCGCGGCCGAAGCCGCTTCGGCGCGGCGAAGGCCCGGGCATCCACGTCTTTGTGCCTGCGGCTGCACGTGGATGGCCGGGACAAGCCCGGCCATGACGCGGGGTGGGAGCCGCGCCCCTCACGCCGCCTTCTGCCCGCTGCCCGCATCGAGCCCGGCATAAACCCCGCGCTCGAATCCCGCGAACGCCTCCAGGCATTTCGCGTCGGCGAACGGGAGCAGCTGCATCAGGATCACGCCGGTGACGTCGCGCGCAGGATCAATCCAGTAATAGGTGTTGGCGAGGCCCGCCCAGGCGAGGCTGCCTGCGCTGCGGCCTTCCGCGGTCTTGGCGGTGTTGATCATGAAGCTGAGGCCCCACTTCTTCACCTGCTCCGGATAGAGGTCGACGTCGTTGGTGTACATCGGCGCCGATGTCGTCATCTTGCCCATGGCGAGATCGCCGATGTGGTTCTGCCCCATCGTCGCGACGGTCTCGGCCTTCAGCACCTGGTTGCCGTTGCCGCGTCCCTTGTTGAGGATCATCTGGGTGAACTTGATGTAGTCGGCCGCGGTCGAATAGAGGCCGCCGCCACCCATATGGAATTCCGGCTCCTGCTCGAGCTCGAACGGAATCGATGCGAGCTGGCCGTCCTCGCCGCGCGCATGCATGCCGACGAGGCGCTTGCGCATGCTCTCGGTGATCTTGAACGCCGTGTCGCTCATGCCGAGCGGGTTGAACAGATTGTCGCGCAAGTAAGCGTCCAGCCCCTTGCCGCTGACGGCTTCCACCGCCTTGCCGACGAAATCGATGTTGGTGCCGTACTCCCAGCGCGTGCCGGGATCGGTCATGATCGGGGTCTTCAGCGCCGCGTTCTGGCAGGTGGTGATGGCGGGAATGCCGTGCTTGTCCAGATAGACCGCGAGATCGCCGTTCCACATGTTGTAGCAGAAGCCGGCAGTGTGGGTCATGAGCTGGCGCAGCGTGATCGGCCGCTTGGCCGGCCGCAGCTTCGCCTCGCCCTTGGCATCGAAGCCTTCAAGCACTTGCGGATTGGCGAGATCGGGCAATACCTCACCGATCGGCGCATCCAGCGACAGCTTGCTTTGCTCGACCAGCTGCATCGCGCCTGCGCTCGTCACCGCCTTCGTCATCGATGCAATCCAGAACACGCTGTCGGCGGTCATCGGATCGGGCTTGGACAGGTCGCGCTTGCCGAACGCGCCCTGATACAGCACGTCGTTACCGCTCGCGGCGATCGCGACGACGCCGGGGATCTCCTTGGCCTCGCTCTTCTGACGCAGAATCCCATCGATCTCAGCTTTGCTTTGCATGGCGTTTCCTCGGATTTGATTATTGTTGGTAGCAACCGATTGTCCTCCCGCACGCTCCGCGCGGCAAGCGAGTCGGGATGCCCGCGGCGGTCGCGATGTCGTGACTTGACGGTCCGTGCCCCACGCAGGACGACAGAGGGCTGAACGCGACACGCCGGCACAATCTTCGGTGGATGGCCGCACGTCGCAGTGACCGTGGATGGGCTCAGGCGATATGTTTCACCTGTTTGAAGCACTTGAAACATTTTGTGCGTTGCGGCGTTTCAGCACGCGGCCAATCGGCCGGCGACGTTAAGACTTGATGCAAATTGGCGGCCCTGAAGCGGCCGCGGGGGGACCTCAGATGATTTCGACCTGGAGCGAATGGAAGCGCTATCCCCGTCCCGGACGGGGCGACAATTTGGAGGCGCCGATCTCGCCTGGCATTTACGAGGTCCGTGTCGCCGGCACCGGCGCGCTCTATTCCTTCGGCGCAGTCGACAATCTGGCGCAATCCCTGGCGCTGCTGCCGGTCGGCTCGAAATCGTGGTTCGGACGTCGCAACGCGTCGGACGTGCCCGATCTCGAGTACCGGACCTGCGCGACCTCCTCGAAGGCTGACGCCAAGGCCGCGGCCGAGCGCATGATCGGCCGGCGCGAAACCTATATGAGCGGTGCGGCCTGATCCTCTCCGCGGCGGTGTCACACCTTTCCCAGAGAGAGGTGAAGGGACAGCGCTCCCAGCTTAATTGCCATCAGATGTGCGTTGCGTGGCGGTGCATCGGGCACCGCTTGCCCCTATATTCCGTGCCAATCCGATCGCCCTCAGGGAGTACGCCATGACACCGACCGCCGCCGCACGCGCCCCGCAAGCCACCGCCACCCTGCGCGACCGGTTGAAGGACCCCGCGCTCCTGAAGGAGGCCTGCTACATCGACGGCGCCTGGGTCGGCACGCCGGTGTTTGCCGTCAACAATCCCGCGACCGGCGTCGAGCTGGCGAAAGTCCCGCAGCTCGGCGCGGACGAAACCACCAAGGCGGTTGAAGCCGCTCAGCGCGCCTTTCCGGCTTGGGCCAAGCACACCGCCAAGCAGCGCTCCAACATCCTGCGCAAATGGTTCGAGCTGATCGTCGCCAACCGCGAGGACCTCGCGCTGATCCTCACCTCGGAGCAGGGCAAGCCGCTCTCGGAGGCGCTCGGCGAGGTCGATATCGGCGCTGCCTATATCGAGTTCTTCGCCGAGGAGGCGAGGCGCGTCTATGGCGAGACCATTCCGACGCAGCGGCCCGATGCGCGGCTGCTCGCGATCAAGCAGCCGATCGGCGTCTGCGGCGCCATCACGCCATGGAATTTCCCGAACTCGATGATCACGCGCAAGGTGTCGCCGGCGCTCGCGGCCGGCTGCACCGTGGTGCTCAAGCCTGCCAACGAGACGCCGCTGTCGGCGCTGGCACTGGCCGTGCTGGCCGAGAAGGCCGGCATCCCCAAGGGTGTGCTCAACATCGTCACCGGCGATGCGCCGCCGATCGGCAAGGTGCTGTGCGAGCATCCGGCGGTGCGCTTCGTCGGCTTCACCGGCTCGACCGCGGTCGGCAAGATCCTCTACCAGCAGGCTTCCGTCGGCGTGAAGCGGCTCGGCCTCGAGCTCGGCGGCAACGCACCCTTCGTGGTGTTCGACGACGCCGACATCGACGCCGCGGTCGAGGGGGCGATCGTCTCGAAATACCGCAACATGGGCCAGACCTGCGTCTGCGCCAACCGCATCTACGCCCAGGACAAGATCTACGACGAGTTCGTGAAGAAGCTGTCGGCAAAGGTCGCGGCGATGAAGATCGGCGATGGCACCGAGAGCGGTGTCACGCAGGGCCCGCTGATCAACATGAAGGCGGTCGACAAGGTCGAGCGCCACATCGCCGACGCCGTGAAGCGCGGCGCCAAGGTCGTGACCGGCGGCAAGCGCAGCGAGCTCGGCCGCTCGTTCTTCGAGCCGACGGTGCTGGCCGAGGTCAAGCCGGATTCACTTGTGTCGCAGGAGGAAACCTTCGGTCCGCTCGCGGCGGTGATCCGCTTCAAGGACGAGGCCGACGTCATCGCGATGTGCAATGCCTCGCCGTTCGGCCTGGCCTCGTATTTCTACTCCCGCGATCTCGGCCGCGTCTGGCGCGTCGCCGAGGCGCTGGAGTCAGGCATGGTCGGCGTCAACACCGGCCTGATCACCACCGAAGTCGCGCCCTTCGGCGGCGTCAAGGAAAGCGGCCTCGGCCGTGAAGGATCCCGCCACGGCATGGAAGAATATGTCGAGATCAAATACGTGATGATGGCTGGGGTGTGAGGCCGCCGTTCTCTCTCCACGTCATTGCGAGCGAAGCGAAGCAAAGCAATCCAGAATCTTTCCGCACAGCCAGACTGGATTGCTTCGTCGCAAGAGCTCCTCGCAATGACGGAGCGCGCGGCGGCAGCATATCAGCCTAAATCTTCAGCTCCGTCCCCGTCACGCGCCGATAAGCTTCCAGATACCGCTTGCTCGTCGCTTCCACCACGCTCGCCGGCAGCGGCGGCGGCGGGGCGTCGCCGTTCCAACGGCCGGCGCGGCGCTCGACGTCGAGATAGTCGCGCAAGGGTTGCTTGTCGAAGCTCGCCTGCGGCTGGCCGGGCTTGTAGGAATCGACCGCCCAGAAGCGCGACGAATCCGGCGTCATGACTTCGTCGATCAGGATGATGCGGCCGTCCTTGTCGCGGCCGAACTCGAACTTGGTGTCGGCGATGATGATGCCCTGCTCGCGCGCCAGCTCCTCGCCCAGCGTGTAGATCGCGCGCGTCATGCTCTCCAGCGTGTAGGCGACCCCGTCGCCGACCACCGCGCGCATCTTGGCGATGGTGATGTTCTCGTCGTGGCCGGTCTCAGCCTTGGTCGCCGGACTGAAGATCGCCGGCTCCAGCTTCTCGCTCTCGACCAGGCCGGCCTTCAGCTTCTCGCCGGCGAGCGTACCGCTGGCCGCGTACTCCTTCCAGGCCGAGCCTGAGAGATAACCGCGGATCACGCATTCGATCGGGAACACGGTGGTGCGCTTGCACAGCATGGCGCGGCCGAGAATCTCGGCGCGGTGCGGTTTCAGCGCCGGCACGGCGGCGACGATCTCGTCGGTGTCGGCGCTGATCATGTGATGCGGCACCACGCCCTCGAGCTCGTTGAACCAGAACGCGCTGATCTGCGTCAGCACCGCGCCCTTCATCGGGATGGTCTCGCCCATCACCACGTCGAAGGCGCTGATGCGGTCGGTGGTGACGAGCAGCAGGCGGTCGTCGTCGACGGCGTAGATATCGCGCACCTTGCCGCGTCCGATCTTGGGCAGGGGCAGGTCGCTGGAGAGCATGGTGGACATCGGTATGGCTTTCGCAGGCAGGGCCTTCAGGCAATGAACCGGCCGCGCCGGATGGCGCAGCCGGAAACCCGATTAGCCTATTCCGGCAGCGGAATGAACTCGTGTTCCTGCGGAACTGCGGCGAAGCGGCCGGTTTTCCAGTCCTGCTTGGCCTGCTCGATCCGCTCCTTGCTGGAGGAGACGAAATTCCACCAGATGTGGCGCGGGCCTTCCAGCGCATCGCCGCCGAGAAACATCATCCGCGTCGCCTTGAGCGCCTTCACGGTGATGCGGTCGCCGGGCCGGAAGATCAGGAGCCGCGGCCCCTCATAGCGCTCGTTCGCGATCTCGACCTCGCCATCGACGACATAGATCGCGCGCTCCTCGTGGTCGGGGTCGAGCGGCACGCTGGCGCCTTGCGCGGCCGTGACCTCGGTGTAGAACCAGGGCGAGACCATCGACACCGGCGAGGCAATGCCGAAGGCGGAGCCCGCGATCACGCGTGCGGTGAAATCGCGTTCCGAGATCATGGGCAGATCGCCCGCGCCGTAGTGCTGGAACGACGGCGCGATCTCTTCCGACCCGGCCGGCAGCGCGATCCAGCTCTGCAGGCCCAGCATCTTCTGGCCCGAGGCGCGCTGCGCATCCGGCGTGCGCTCGGAATGCGCGATGCCGCGTCCGGCGGTCATCAGGTTCATCGCGCCGGGCGCGATCTCCTGGACATTGCCCTCGCTGTCGCGATGCATGATCGCGCCGTCGAACAGGTAGGTGACGGTGGCAAGGCCGATATGCGGATGCGGCCGCACGTCCATGCCCTTGCCGGAGACGAACTGCACCGGCCCGAAATGGTCGAAGAAGATGAACGGCCCGACCATCTGCCGCTTGCCGTGCGGCAGCGCGCGCCGGACCGCGAAGCCGTCGCCGAGATCGCGCGTGCGCGGCACGATGACGAGATCGAGCGCATCGCAGGACATGGGATCGCCGAGCACGGGATCGTTAGAGGGCTGCCAGCTCATGGTGGACTCCTTTTTGACTTTCTTGGACGCGAGCCTAGCAGGAATCTGCGGCGTCGTCGCGACAAAGCCCGGACAAGACGTCGTGTCGCAATGAGGCCTCATACTCCGCTGTCATCGCCCGCGAAGGCGGGCGACCCAGTACGTCGCAGCCTCTCGATTCATCACTGCCGTCTCGGATTACTGGATCGCCCGGTCAGGCCGGGGGATGACAGCGCTGGAGGTGACTCTAGGCGTGGCATGCGGATGGTCCTTGAAAAACCTGGCGCAACCAACGATGTTTGGCGGCCTTCAAACGCGACCGATCGCACCACCCGATGACCCTTGCCGCAACCGAGCTCGCCTTTCGCGCCGCCAGCGTCGCGCTGCTGCTGGTGCTGGCGGCGTCATTGCTCTCCGACTTCCGCAACGTGCTCGCAGCCCGGCTCGGCGCGGCCTTCGCACTCGGCTCGGCCGCGCATGCGGCGAGCTATTCGGTTGGCGTCTCTTCCCTGGTTGCGGGCTGGCACGCGCCGCTGATCGCGCTGTCGACCGGCAACATCGTGGTATTCTGGTTGTTCACGCGCGCGCTGTTCGACGACGAATTTCGCCTGCGCAGGTGGCACGGATTGGTCTGGGCGCTGGTGACGGCCTTCAGCTTCGCGGGCTGCGTCTGGATCGCGCCGGGCGGCTACGCGCGATTCTCCGTGACCGCAGTCAATCTGCTCGTCCTCGGTTTCATCGCGGTTGCGATCGGGCAGACGATCGCCTCGTGGCCGGCTGATCTGGTCGAGCGCCGCCGGCGCGTTCGCGTCTTCATCGTCTGCGCAGCCGCGCTCTATGGCGGGTTGAATGCGGTTCTCCAGATTGCCGTCGCCGGCAGCGAGGTCGGCGGTGTCGCCGACACGATCAATACGGGCGTGCTTGCCTGCGTCGTCGCGGCCATTGCCTGTGCGATGATGCGCGTCGATGGCGCCGATCTGTTTCCGGCGTCGGCGGCCGCGCCGGCGATTCTGGCCCGGCCCGCACCGGTCGATGAATCCGCCGACCAGAAGCTGATCGATGCCCTGATGCGGCTGATGGCGGACGAGCGGGTCTATCGCCAGGAGAATATCACCATCGGCGTGTTGGCAGGGCGGCTGAAGATCCCGGAATACCGGCTGCGCCGGCTGATCAATCAGCGCCTCGGCTACCGCAACTTCAATGTGTTCCTGAACAATCACCGCATCGAGGAGGCCAAGGCCGCGCTCGCCGATCCCGCCCAGGCCGAGGTCCCCGTCATCACCATCGCCATGGACACCGGCTTCCAGTCGCTCGGTCCGTTCAACCGCGCCTTCAAGGCGGTCACGGGCGTGACGCCGACGGAATATCGGCGGCTGAAGGTAAATGCGATCTGATTCATAGGTTATTTAAATATCGAAGTAATTTCAGAATCGGCGAGCCGCGATACAGTTCCCGGCAGGCCATTTTCCAAATTCGGCGAGCGCGCCTCAGCCGGCTCCGGCTTCTTCCCTGCATGCCCCCAAGCCGGAGAGAAAGCCTGTGACCCGCCGCCGCAAGATCGTCCTCCTCGCCACCACCATCGCCGCTGCCGGTATCGCGCTCGGCGCCGCGCGGGCCCGCGATGTCCCGAAGGTCGCCACCGGCTTCGTCGCCGACATCCTCTGCGCGGAGACGTTCGTCTCCGGACTCGATCCGGAGCGCAACTTTGCCGAGACCAACGATGCCATGCCCGGGACCGGCCTGATCACCTGGGCGATGGACTACCGGGTCGACCGCGTCCGCAGGGATGTCACGGTGACGTTGTTCGGCATCGGCCGCAGCCACGCCGTCTATCGCGAGGGGCTCGGCTGCACGCTCGACCATGGCGCTGGAATTGCTCCCGTCGAGCCGCCCGCGACCGACAGGCAGCCCGCGCTGCTGCCCGAGATCGCCGGCCCAGCGATCGTGCCGCCGCAAAGCCCCTTGCTTGCCGCCGCGCTCGACCGCGCCTTCACCGAGCCCGTGCAGCCGCCTTACCGGCGCACCCGCGCTTTGGTCGTGATGAAGTCGGGCCGCGTCATCGCGGAGCGTTATGCGGACGGCATTGGACCGGAGACGCCGCTGCTCGGCTTCTCCATGACGAAATCGGTTATCTCGGCCCTGATCGGCGTGCTGGTGCGCCAGGGCAAGCTGAAGCTCGACGGGCCCGCGCCGGTCGCGGCCTGGAAAGATGCCGATGATCCGCGCCACGCCATCTCGGTCGATCAGCTGCTGCGCCACACCGCCGGCCTTGCGCTCGGCAGCTCGCTGCAGGCCTCGCTCGGCTCCGCCTTCGAGCCGGTCAACCGGATGAAGTTCATGGAATCGGACATGGCGGCCTATGCCGAGAGCATCCCGCTCGCCACCGCGCCAGGTACGGCGTGGAATTATCACGACGGCAACCTTCTCATCCTCTCGCATCTGATCCGCGATGCGGCCGGCGGCACAGCGGAAGGCGCGCTCCGCTTTGCGCGCCGCGAATTGTTCGCCCCGCTCGGCATGCGCCAAGTCACGCTTCAGCTCGATGGCTCGGGCACGATCGAAGGGTCGAGCGAGATGCTCGCATCCGCGCGCGACTGGGCGCGCTTCGGCCAGCTCTATCTCAATGACGGCGTCGCCGGCGGCAAACGCATCTTGCCGGAAGGCTGGGTGAATTATTCGGCGACGGCCACGCCAAATGCCTGGGTCGGCATCGGCGCCGGCTTCTGGACCAACCAGGGCGACAGCTTGGGTGCGAACTTCCGCGTCACCCATGGCTGGCCGCGCGATGCCTTCTTCGCCAAGGGCACGATCGGGCAATATACCATCGTGATCCCGTCGGAGCAGCTGGTGATCGTGCGCATGGGACGATCGCCGAATGGGCCGCCCGAAGCGGACGGCGTGTTCGACCTCGTGCGCGATGTGGTGGCGGCAACGCGCCCCGTCCCTTCTCCCTCTCCCCGCTTGCGGGGAGAGGGTTGGGGTGAGGGGGAGTCTCCGCAAGGGAGGTGAAAGTTGGACTCGCGGAGAGTCCCCCGCACCCGGAATCCAAGCGGCGCTCGGATTCCGGCCTCTCGCCGCAAGCGGGGAGAGGCGAAGAGATCCACTACCTCCCCAATTCCGTCGCCTGCGCGACGCGGTCGAACCGCTCCAGCGTCATGATCGCGTCCGCGAATTTCTCCGCGCGCGCGTTCAGCACGGGGCGCGCCAGCGTCAGGAATTTCTGCTGCATCGCCTGCGTATCCGGGAACGAGGTCGGCTCGCCCGAGGGATCCGCATAGAGCCGCTCGTGCACACCGTCGTCGGTGGTGATGCTGACTCGGGCGCCGAACGGATGGGTGCGGCCGATCTCGAGCCGGTCGTCCTGCACCACGTCGAACTTGTCGGCGAGGGCGTCGATCGCGGCATCGCCCAGACGGTTGTAATCGTCCCAGCCGAACGAGCCTTGGTCGAGTGCGAGCGCGCCGGTGAAGAACATCGAGAACTGGCCGCCGACGATCGAGCGCGGATGCCGCTTGGTCGCGGCATCGCCGGTCAAGGTGATGCCGTTGCGATGCAGGCCGATCTCGACGCGCTTGACCTGGTCAGGCGTCAGATTGTGCTCGCGCCGCATCGCGATCAGCGCGTCGATCGCGGCATGGGTGTAGCGGCAGCTCGGATACGGCTTCACGCCGATCTTCATGGTCTCGTAGGTCTTGCCAAGCTCGGCCACCGCCTTGTCCGGATGCGCGGCGTCGGTGTAGCCGGCGAGCAGGCCGTGCTTGCCCTCGACCGATTCCGTCGCGCCGACGAAATCGTTGCGCGCCAGCGTCGCGGCGATCACGCCGTTCATCGCGGCGGCGCCGACCTGGTAGCGCTTGTTCCAGGCGCCGTTGACAAGAAATTGCAGCGAGCCCGCGGCCTGGCTGCCGGAGACGCCGAACGCAGCGATGAGCTGCTTCTCGCTGAGGCCGAACAGCTTGCCGGCCGCCGCGGCGGCGCCATAGGTGCCGGCGGTCGCGGTCGGGTGGAAGCCGCGCGCATAATGCGAGGTCGGGTCGAGCGCGTTGCCGAGCCGGCAGCAGACCTCATAGCCCGCGACGATCGCGGTCAGCACGTCGCGGCCCGACGCGCCGACCATCTCGCCGACGGCGAAGGCGGCCGGGACCACCGGCGCGCTCGGATGCAGCGAGGAATCGGCGTGGGTGTCGTCGAAATCGAGGGAATGGCCGAGCGCGCCGTTGAGCAGGGCTGCGACCGCCGGCGTCCAGGTCTTGCTGTCGCCGAACACGGTGGATTCGCCCTTGGTGTCGAGTGCCAGCGCCTCCAGCATTTTCAGCATCGACGGGGTCGATTCCGCCTCGCGCCGTGCCCGGATCGCGCTGCCGAGGAAGTCCAGCGTCAGCACCTTGGCGCGATCCAGCACCTCCGCCGGAATATCCTGGTATTTCAGATTGAAGACATAGGCGGCGAGCGTTGCGGTTTCGTGAGCCATCGTGTTTCCTCGTTTTGGCCGGCAAGTTAGGCGGGCTGATTTGGCCTTTCAAGCGGCCTTGCGGCCGCGGGCATCAGCCATGCTTTTGCCTGCCCTCGAGAGGATCGGGACTTCAGACGATGGCATTCGCAAGGGAGCTGCTCGACCGGATCAGGTCGCGGCGAACGCAACTGGGTTTGGCGATCCGGGTCACCGTCGCCGCGACCGCGGCCTATGCGCTCGCCACCGCGCTGCATCTGTTGCTGCCGCTCTGGGCGGTGCTGACCTCGCTGATCGTGACCCAGATGAGCGTCGGCCGCTCGCTGAAGGCGACGCGCGACTACATGCTCGGCACCATCGGCGGCGCGATCTATGGCGGCGCCATCGCGATCCTGATCCCCTATTCCAGCGAGGCGGGACTGTTGGGGCTCCTGGTGCTCTCGGTCGCCCCGCTCGCCTTCATCGCTGCGATCAATCCGAGCCTCAGCGCGGCCACGGTGACGGCCGTGATCGTGCTGCTGGTTCCGACCATGCATCATGCCGATCCCTTGACCTCGGCGATCGACCGCGTCAGCGAGGTCGGGGTCGGCGCGGTCACGGGATTGCTGGTGTCGTTCCTGGTGCTGCCCTCGCGCGCGGTGCGCCAGATCCGTGCCGCGGCGGCACAATTGCTCGAGCTGATTGCGGACGCCTTCACCGAGCTGCTCGCGGGCCTCACCCGCGGCCGCGACAACGACGCGCTGCACCGGATCCAGGACGGCATCGGCACCGCGATGGTCGGCATGAATGCGATCGGCACCGAAGCCGAACGCGAGCGCGCCGCGCGGCTGTCGAGCGGGCCTGACACCGGTCCGCTGCTACGCACCGTCCTGCGGCTGCGCCATGACGTCGTGATGATCGGCCGCGCCACCGTAGTGCCGCTGCCGGTCGAGGTGCAGATGCGGTTAGCTGCTCCGCTGACGGAGGTGTCGACCGCGATCGCCCGTTTCCTGCGTTCGGCAGCCAGCGCCTTGCGCGAAGGCGCCGGCGCGCCGCCGATCCATCCGGTGCACGTCGCGCTCCAGCATTATTCCGAAGCCGTTGCCGCCGTGCGCCAGGACGGCCTGATCCGCGGCCACGCCAGCGACACCGCCGAACGCTTCTTCGCGCTCGGCTTCTCGCTGGAGCAGATGCATCAGAATCTCTGCGATCTCGACCGTGTCGTCGGCGAATGGTCGGAAATCGCAACCGACAAGTCGGTGCGTGTGGCGGAGTGAGTCGGGAGCGTCATCGTAAACGCCCGTTTCGGCAGCGATGCATACATCGCACAGCTCAACCGTGATCGCTGCCTGCGTGTTCTGACGCTGCACGCGCAAGGTTCCATCGGGTCATGTTGCTGACGCAATCTCTGTCTTAATCGGCGAGAAGCTAAACACGACGTGAGGACCACTCCGGTTCACACAACGGTTCCGTACCCAGGGCTGGGTCGAATCCGCAAAACGATCGGCGCAAGTTGATGAACGCTGCTGCGTTCGCTTGACCACGTTTGCAGTTCTGGAACCGGCAATCTAAAAAATCACAGGACTTATGATGCTATTCCGCTCGAGCGCCGCAATTTGCGGCGCCCTGGTTGCGCTCGCAATTTCGGTTGCCATTGCTCGAAGTGAAACGCGTGGGGATCACTCAAGTGCCGTCGTCGATGCCGCCTCCGGCGATGCGATCATTGGCGCGGCATCCACCTACAATCCGTTCAAGCCCGGCAAGGAGGAGGGCGGTCCGAAGACGGCCTCCGGCGAGCGTTATGATCCCTCTGCCTGGACGGCCGCCATCAAGACGGGTCTGCGCCGGAAGTTTGGTGGGGTCGAATTTGGCGCGAGGCCGAAATATGCTCTCGTCGAGGCCGTGGGCAAGAAGGTCATCGTCAAGATAAACGACGTGGGGCCACTAAGACCTGGCCGCATCATCGACCTCAATGAGCGGACGATGCGCCATTTCGATCCGAGCATGGACCTCGGTGTCATTCCTGACGTGAAAGTCAGTCCGCTCGCAGGGGACAATTGGACTCCAGGGCCGGTGGGCTGAATACGGCGTGTTCGTCAGTGTCGGCCCGCATGGTTCATCGGACAGGCTCCACGATGCGTCCCATCATGTTGCGCACCACGAGCTTGTGGAAGGGCATGATCAGCGCGAGATAGGTGCGGCCGAGCAGGTTGTGGGTGCGCACCAGCGTCGTCGAGGTCACCTGACGGCTCGCGGCATCGCCTGAAACGTCGACCACGATGCGAAAGTCGAGGTGGGAATCGTCGAAGCCGGCGACCAGCCGCTCGGGCGTCTCGCTCAGCACCGGAAACAGGCCGATCATGCCGCCCGGCGCCGGCGCGCCCTGGCCGGATGTCTTCAGCCCGAACGGCCTCACCAGAATGTTGCGCAGGCGTAGCAGGGCGTCGATCCAGCGCGGCCCGTTCAGCACCATCCGGACGCAGGCCTCGCGGGCGTTCATCGCCATAGCTCCGATCTCCACGCGAAATGCGTCGGCGAACTGCGCTCCGGTCAGCAGCTTGCCGGCATCGACATTGGGAGTGACTGCGCGGACCGTGCTGGTCATGCCATCAGTCTGCGCGCCAGCATGCGGAAGCGCAAGATCAGGAGGCCGGCATAGACGAAGGTGCCGACCGAGAACCCGACCCAGACGCCGGTCGCGCCCAGCTCCGTGTGGAATGCCAGCAGCCAACCGACGGGAAAGGCGACGCACCAATAGCCGATCACCGCGAACACCAGCGTCATCCTGGTGTCGTTGAGGCCGCGCAGCGCACCGCCCACGATGGTCTGGAGGCCGTCGGCGATGAAGAAGGTGGCGCCGACCACCAGCAGCGTCGCTGTCAGCTCGACGGTCGCTGCGCTCGCCCCGCTGCTGCCGAAGAACAGTCGGCCCAGTTCGTAGCGACCGAGGATGATCGCGACGGTCAGGGCCGAGACGAGAGCTGCTCCGAGCACGCCCGCGGCGAGTCCTGCGCGCCTCACCGCCGCCGGATCGTTGCGGCCGAAGGCATGGCCGACCCGCACCGTCGCCGCCATGCCGATGCCGAGCGGCACCATGAACAGCACGGCCGTGACCTGGAGCGCGATCTGGTGCGCGGCAATCGCGGTTGTCGAGATCAGTCCCATCAGCAGCGCCGCCGAGGAGAACAGGCCGTACTCCATCAGCAATGAGAACGAGATCGGCGCGCCGATCGCAATCAGCTGGCGCATCAGCGGCCAGTCGATCCGCCACAGACGGGCGAGCGGATGATAGTCCGCGAACGGCTTCCGCCATGCGGCAATCGCGAGCGCGGCGATGAAGGTACCGAGATTGACCAGCGTGGTCGCAAGCCCCGCGCCGAACAGGCCGAGCTCCGGCAGGCCGAACAGGCCGTGGATCAGGACGTAGACGAGGACGGCATTGACCGGGATCGCCGCCACCGTGATCCACAGCGGCGCCTGCGGCCGGTTCACCGCGCTCATCATGCCGCGCAGCGCGATGAAACCGAGCGCCGGCGCGATGCCCCAGGCGAGGCCGTTGAGATAGCGCTGCGCCAGCGCGGCCGATTGCGGCACCTGGCCGAGCGCGAGCAGGATCTGCTCGCCATAGATCGGCGAGGCCATCATCGGCAGCGAGATCAGGAACGCGGCCCACAATCCGACACGCAGGGAGCGCCGGATCAGCCTGACGTCGCCGGCACCGAATGCCTGCGCCGCCAGCGGCGACACCGCAGCCATCAATCCGAGCCCGAAGGTGAAGCTGACGAAATAGACCGTATGCGCCAGCGCCGCCGCGGCCACCGCAGCCTCGCCGAGCCGCCCGATCAGCGCAAGATCAGTGGTGATCATCGCGATCTGCCCGAGCTGCGTCAGCATCAGCGGCACGGCCAGCCGCAGCGTCTCGACGAATTCCTGCGCGAGATGGTTTGGCGGCACGCCGGCTTGCGGCTGCGCATGATGTTGCACGGTGTCGAGCATGACGGCTCAATAGCACGGCCGCGCGACGAAAACATGGCCCCAGCCACTAGCTCGGTGCCGTAGGGTGGGCAAAGGCGCATTTGCGCCGTGCCCACCACCTATCCAATATTGCAACAGACGCGTGGGCACGCTGCGCTTTGCCCACCCTACGAGACTGCGGTCGCGGAGAGAACCCCTCATCCGGCGCTTCGCGCCACCTTCCCCCACAAGGGGAGAAGAAAGAGCCTCAGCCCTTCCTTTCCGGCACGCGCGTGATCTTCGCGCCGAGCGCGTTCAGCCGTTCCTCGATGCGCTCGTAGCCGCGCTCGATCTGATCGGCATTGTTGATGGTGGAGGTGCCCTGGGCGCATACGGCCGCCAGCAGCATCGCCATGCCGGCGCGGATGTCGGGCGAGGTCATGGTTGCGCCGTGCAGGCGGCTGGGACCTGCGATGATCGCGCGGTGCGGGTCGCACAGCACGATGCGCGCGCCCATCGCGATCAGCTTGTCGACGAAGAACATCCTGGATTCGAACATCTTCTCGAACATCAGGATGACGCCCTCGCATTGCGTGGCGGTGACGATCGCGATCGACATCAGGTCGGCCGGGAAGGCCGGCCAGGGCTGGTCCTCCAGCTTCGGCACGTGGCCGCCGAAATCGTCCTGGATCTTCAATGTCTGATTGGACGGCACGATGAGGTCATCGCCCTCGACGCGGCTGACGATGCCGAGTCGCTCGAACCCCATGCGGATCGAGCGCAGATGCTCGACGCCGGCGCGCGTGATGCGCAAGGGAGAGCGCGTCACCGCGGCAAGCCCGATCAGCGAGCCGACCTCGATATGGTCGGGCTGGATCCGGTAGGTCGCCTCCCCCAGCGCCGCCGGCCCATGGACGATCATGGTGTTGGTGCCGATGCCCTCGATCCTGGCGCCGAGCGCGACCAGGAAGTTGGCGAGGTCCTGCACGTGCGGCTCGGAGGCCGCATTGCGCAAGTGCGTGACGCCGTCGGCGGCGACCGCCGCCACCAGCGCGTTCTCGGTCGCGGTGACGCTGGGCTCGTCCAGGAACACGTCGGCACCGGCAAGCCTGGGCGCGCGGAATTCGAGCCGGTCGGTCGCGGTGACTTTTGCTCCCAGCTGCTCCAGCGCCAGCACATGGGTGTCGAGCCGGCGGCGGCCGATCACGTCGCCGCCCGGCGGCGGCAGCATCACTTCGCCGCAGCGGGCGAGCAGGGGGCCGGCGAGCAGGATCGAGGCGCGGATGCGCACGCACAGCTCGGGGTCGAGATCGGCGGCGCGGATGCTCTTGGCGTGGATATGGAGCGTATTGCGGGCAGTCCATTCCGCGGACGCGCCGACCGAGCGGATCAGCTCGACCAGCGTCTCGGTGTCGCGGATCCGCGGCACGTTCTCCAGCGTCACCGGATGCTCGGTGAGCAGGGCCGCGGCGATGATCGGCAGCGCCGAATTCTTGTTGCCGGACGGCTCGATCGAGCCCGAGAGCCGGTGACCGCCCTCGACGATGTATTGAATGGGCGCCACGTGGTTCTCGCTGTCCTGTTGGTGGGCGGGGCTGTTTCGGCGGAAACTACAGAGAATTGAGCGCGGGAGCAATTGTGCTGGGCCTGGTTCGGAGGCATTCGGATGCAACTGCAAGACCTCGTGGTGAGGAGCGCGGAACGCGCGTCTCGAACCATGAAGGCCCGGATGTCGCCCGCGGCCATCCTTCGAGACGCCCGCTGGCGCGGGCTCCTCAGGATGAGGTCGGAGCTTGTGACAAACGGCCGCTAGAACAGCCCGATGATATTCCCGATCACATAGAGGATCGCGATCAGGATCAGCGCCCCCATCATGAAGAAGGAGATCTCGATCGCGATGGCGCCGGTGCCGAGTGTGGCGGCGACGGCGGCAAGGAGCCGCTCTTCCCGGAAGATCAGCGAGAGAACCGAGAACAGGATGGCGAGCAGGCCGAGCGAGATTGCTGCGACCGAGGCGGTTTCACTCCAGCTTCGTCCAGCCGACTTTTCGACTTTCGGAGCCTGGTACTCCACGCCCTTCACCTTCGCGACGATGCGGTCCTTGATGCGATGGCCGGTGTCGACGATCACCTTGTCCGCCGGCGGCGGCGGAAAAACGATCGGCACCACCCAATGCGGCAGCACCGCCGCCATCAGCGCCAGCACGCCGACGATGCTGCCGATAATGCCGAGGCGGCGAGAGGGGGTAGCGGAACTGGACGTAGCAGTGGCGACCATGGCACGAGGCTTCCCGGCCGGAATCGGCCAACGGGTTCATGCCACTTCGTCGCGACGGCGCGTGGTGAGGTTCAGGGCGGTGTCGTCATGACGGCGGTGCGCTCCCTCCCCCGCTTGCGGGGGAGGTTGGGGAGAGGGTGTCTCCGCAATGGGACAATCTCCAAGGGGAAGAAGCCCTCACCCGCCACGCTCTGCGAGCGTGGCGACCTCTCCCGCAAGCGGGAGAGGTGCAGCGAGTGCTCGGCCGAGAGATCGGAACCTAAAACCAGCCGGTCTCAAATATCGATCGTCGCGCTGAGCGAGTGCTCCTGGATGAAGTCGCGGCGCGGCTCGACCACGTCGCCCATCAGCTTGGTGAAGATGTCGTCGGCCTCGTCGACCTCCTTGACCTTCACCTGCAGCAGCGAGCGCGCGTCGGTGTTGAGCGTCGTCTCCCAGAGCTGCTCCGGGTTCATCTCGCCGAGGCCTTTATAGCGCTGCAGCGTGATGCCCTTGCGGCCGGCGTCGGTGACCGCCTCGAACAGGTCGACCGGGCCGTAGACCATGTGCTCGACATCCCTGCGCCGCAGCTTGCCGGGGCGGGCATAAACATCTTGAAGCTTCACCGTGTACTCGTCGAGCTTGCGTGCTTCGGCGGACCCCAGGAAGGCGTCGTCGATGATAGCGGCTTCCTTGACGCCGCGCACGGTGCGCTCGAACTGGAAGCCCTGGCCTTCCACGTATTGCCCGATCCAGCCGCGCTCGACCTCGTCGGCCTGGTTGTCCAGCCGGCCCGCGATGTATTGCGCCGCAGCCGCCGCCTTCTCGGGATCGCCGTAGATCGCCTTGTTCAGCACGCCGGTGATGGCGGCCTGCTCGATGACCTTGCGGTTATAGCGGCTGTGCAAATTGCGCAAGATGCTGCGGACCACGCGGGCGTCGTCGACCAGCGAACGCAGGTCGCGGCCGGTGCGGTCGCCGCCGGTGCCGGGAATGAAGACGCAGTCGTCAAGGCCGGAGTCGATCAGATAGTCTTCCAGCGCCCGTTCGTCCTTTAGGTACTGCTCGGACTTGCCGCGCGAGACCTTATAGAGCGGCGGCTGGGCGATATAGAGATAGCCACCGTCGATGATGTCCCGCATCTGCCGGTAGAAGAAGGTCAGCAACAGCGTGCGGATGTGGGCGCCGTCGACGTCGGCGTCCGTCATCACGATGATCTTGTGATAGCGCAGCTTCTCGATCGAGAACTCGTCGCTGATGCCGGTGCCGAGCGCGGTGATCAGCGTGCCGATCTGCTCGCTCGACAGCATCTTGTCGGGGCGGACGCGTTCGACGTTGAGGATCTTGCCGCGCAGCGGCAGCACCGCCTGGAACTCGCGGTTGCGGCCCTGCTTGGCGCTGCCGCCTGCCGAGTCGCCCTCGACGATGAACAGCTCAGACTTGGCCGGATCCTTCTCCTGGCAGTCGGCGAGCTTGCCGGGCAGCGAGGAGACCGAGAGCGGGCTCTTGCGGGTCAGCTCGCGCGCCTTTCGCGCGGCTTCGCGGGCAGCCGCGGCCTGGATCACCTTGCCGACGATCACCTTAGCCTCGGAGGGGTGCTCCTCGAACCAGGCGGCAAGCGCCTCGTTGAGCACGTTCTCGACCACGGGACGCACTTCCGAGGACACCAGCTTGTCCTTGGTCTGCGACGAGAACTTCGGATCGGGCACCTTCACCGACAAAACGGCGGTGAGCCCTTCGCGGCAGTCGTCGCCGGTCAGCGCGATCTTCTCTTTCTTGGCGTTGGCCTCGGCATAGCCGTTGACCTGGCGCGTCAGCGCGCCGCGGAAACCGGCAAGATGAGTGCCGCCGTCGCGCTGCGGGATGTTGTTGGTGAAGCACAGCACGTTCTCGTGGTAGCTGTCGTTCCACCACAAAGCGGCCTCGACGCCGATGCCGTTGGCTTCCGCGCGCACCATGATCGGGGCCGGCACGATCGGGCTCTTGTTGCGGTCGAGATATTTGACGAATTCCTCGACGCCGCCGGAATAGTGCATCTCCTCGCGCTTCTCGACCGCATGGCGCATGTCGGAGAGGGCGATGTTGACGCCGGAATTGAGGAAGGCGAGTTCGCGCAGGCGGTGCTCCAGCGTCGCGAAATCATATTCGACGTTCTTGAACGTCTCGGTCGAGGCGTGGAACGTCACCTCGGTGCCGCGCTTGCCCGGCGCGTCGCCGACGACCTTGAGCGGCGCCACGGCGTCACCATGGGCGAACTCGATGTAGTGCTCCTTGTTGTCGCGCCAGATGCGAAGCTCCAGCTTGCTCGACAGCGCGTTGACGACGGAGACGCCGACGCCGTGCAGGCCGCCGGAAACCTTGTAGGAGTTCTGGTCGAACTTACCGCCGGCATGGAGCTGGGTCATGATGACCTCGGCCGCCGAGATGCCCTCGCCCTTGTGGATGTCGACCGGAATGCCGCGGCCGTCGTCGCGCACGGTGACGGAATTGTCGGCATTGAGGATCACGTCGACGCGCGTGGCGTGGCCTGCCAGCGCTTCGTCGATGGCGTTGTCGACGACCTCGTAGACCATGTGGTGCAGGCCCGAGCCGTCGTCGGTGTCGCCGATATACATGCCCGGGCGCTTGCGGACGGCATCGAGACCCTTGAGCACGCGGATCGATTCCGCACCGTATTCGCTCGGATTGGAGGGCTCGTTTTCGGCAGCGGGCTGCCGAGCTGGTTCTGTCATGAGAGGCCTTCGAAATGTCGCCCGAATCAGCGGCGCAGAAGGCGCTGATTTGCAGGCTATTTGTGCCATGAAAGCGGGATTGCGCCTAGCGCAAAGTATGCTGCCGCAACCCTTTGAGCAGATAGGGTTTTTTGGCTGATTTTCAAGGCTTCTGAAGGCCGATTTGGGGCGCGGCAAAAAAGCGATTCGAGGGGGCGTTTTGGGACCCTGAAAGGCGTGGATTTTGCGGGGCGTGAGGTATTCCCAGGCGCCGGTCAGGGCATCGGATTTTGGCCAAGATGGTGGAGCGACCTGCGCGGTGCACCCTCTCCCGCTTGCAAACGGGAGAGGGTGCGCGCCGCCTTTGTGGTCGCTCAATACATCTGCAGCGGCAGCACGTCGCCGCCTGGGCCCACCATGAGGCCCCAGATGTCGCCGGCGGCCACGGTGAGCGTGTCAGTGCGGGTGGGCTGTCCCTGCGTGCGCACCCCGTATTGGTACTTGCCCGGTGGTAGATCGAGCATCGGGCCTTTCGGCGATCGCGGGCCGCCGGCACCGGCCGCGATATTCACGGTCTGCTTGTTGATCGTCAGCGAGGCCTCCTTCGGGCCCATGTTGCCGAGCATCACCCGGGCCTGTCCGGCCTTCGGCATGATGTCGGCCTTGATAGCGACATCCGCGTTCTTCTGCGCCAGATTGACCGTGGTCTCGCCCCTGGTGCGGCCGAGCTTGAGCACGGCCGGGCCTTGCGGCGAAGTGAAATCGATCTGCGCGTGGTCCGCGGACACGGCCGCGCCGTCGGTCCTCTCCTGCCAGCCGAGCTTGGACAGCTCCGCACGGTAGAAGGCGAGAACGTCCTGGAGCGGCGCGGGAATACTGGCCGTCAGCTCGCGGCGGAGCGGCGCCTCGCCGCCGGGTATCTTCGTGGTGGCAAGCGATTTCGACGAACGCTGCGTCGGCACGGGCAGCTGGGATTCAGTGTCGAGCTGAAGCGGCTCGGAGGATTTCTCCTGCACCTCCGGGATGGCCGCAGCCTTCGCCGTGGCCATCACCAAGCCCGATCCGCTGGCGCTCACATTCACCTTCGGGCCCATCTGCATCACGGTCATCGAGATCGACTTACCGCCCCTGGCGAATTCCATCACTGCCATGTTGGGCTGGTTGATCACGGAGGGCTGCTCCTTCCAGCCGGCGGGCTTGAGCGATGCGCGATAGAACGCGGTGAGCGCCTTCACGCTCGACGCCGAGGAGAATTCCAGCCGGCCGTCGCCGCCTTCGAATTTCACGCCTTCGGCGTTTTCGGGCAGTGGTACCGGCGTCGTGCTGTCGGCAAGCGCAGTGAGCGGTGCGTCCGAGAGGGAAGCGGCCTGTGCCTTGCGCCGGGCTTCGTCGGCGGCGATGAGCTGCTGAGCCGCCCCCAAGGCATCGCCGAGGAACCTCGCGTCCGCCTCCTTCTTGGCCTTGGCGCGGGCGGCAAGCGCGGAGTCCTTCACCTGCGCGGTCAGGCTGACCATGGTGAAATCATATTTGCGGCCAAGTCGCAGCACGCCGGTTTCCTCGACGTTGGAGATCCTGATCGCGACGTCGTCGCCGGCGGCGAGCGGCGCGCTGCCATCTTCCTGCCAGCCGCGTGCGGCGAGCTCGCGATGATAGAAGGCGAGCACGGCGGGCAGCTCGGCCATCGCGGCGGCCGACATCTCGCGCTTGTTGGAGCTTTCGCTGCCGAGGCTCCTTGCCGATTTGGTCGGCTTGGGCCGCGGCAGCCCGGCCATGTCATCGTCGGCCTCGAGCTCTTGGGGCAGCGCGAACGGCGCCACCCTGATCTCGACATGGGTGCGGCCGTCGTCGCGCCGCGTCAGGGTCAGCATCACCGGCTTCTGATAGAGGTGCGTCGCGTCGCGATCGGGGTGGTCGTAGAACGCGCGCACGCCGTTCGGGATGGCTTCGCCGAGATCGGCGTTCGGCCAGCGCGCCGCCGTCTCGGGCGTGAGCTTGCGCCAGCCGATCGCGCCCATTTCCTTGGTGAAGAACTCCGACGTCGCATCGAGCGCGCCGGGCGCGATGCAGCCGAGATAGGGCCGGGTCTCGTCGAACACGAGGTCCGTCGCGCCGTCCGGAAAGGGTACGTTCGCATAGATCCGGTTCGGCGTGTAGAACACCGCGGACTGATCGGGGCGCCCGCGCGCCTGTGTGAAGGAGACGCGCAGCCCTTGCCGCCCCTTCTTGAAGGTCAACGCGGCGCTCTTCTCATCCAGCGGATACACATAGGGCACCCAGCCGTCGGCGCCGAGCAGCTTTTTGGTGGCCTCCGACGTGGCGGCAAGCGGGGTCGGCACGGTGTAGATGACGCGATAGGTGTCGGGGCGCGACGTGTCCTCCACTGCGCCGTCCAGCCGCGGCAGCGTATGGACGTCGACGAAGCCTTCGTCCGCGGCGCCTGCCGGACGCGAGGTGCTCGCCATCGCGAGAATGCCGCAGGCGAGCAGCAGCCATCTTGCCGGGACTTGCGCCCCAAGCGGGATCATCGGCATCGTCAAAACTCCTGGATGTTGCGCGGGCCGTCGCCCGGCGCATGGGCAGGCTGCGGCGCCGCCGGCGCGCGGCCTCAGACCAGAAGTCGCGATGGGAACCGGAGAGGTTCAACGGTCGGCCTGCGAAGCGGCGTCATGGGCCTGATCAGGCAGGCAGGGCTCAATACAGCTGGAGCGGTGGCCAGGCGTCTCCGTCGGGCCCGACCGTGAGCTCCCAGGCATCGCCGGCCAGGATCTCGAGGGTCTTCGTGGTGGCTGAACGGTCCGGCACGCTCAGTTCGTAGGAATATCTGCCGGGCGCCAGATCCAGCGCGACCGCGTGGGTGCCGGCGGCGCGCTTGACGGTCTTCGCGTCGATCGTGAGCACGGCGTCCTTGCCGCTAATATTGCTGAACACCAGTTTCGCCTGGCCGGGCTCGGGCATGATGTTCGCCCGGCTCGCCGCCGCGGCGTTCTTCTGCACGAGGTGGATCGAGGTGCTGCTGTCCTTGCGGGCGAGCTCCAGTGCGGCGGGCCCGAGCGGGGAGGCGAAGGCGAGCCGGACGTGGCCGGCTGCGATCACTGCGCCATCGGGCTTTTCCTGCCAGCCGAGCTTTCCGAGCTCGGTGCGATAGAAAGCGAGGACGTCGCCGAGCTCCGCAGGCACCGTGGTTTCGAGCCTGGTGCGGAGCGGGCTTTCGATGCCGGGCATCACGGTGGTGTGGGTGCCGCGATAGAGGTAGCGGGTCGGCGCGGGCAGCTTGGCAGCGGGATCCGGCGTGAGCGCGGCCGAGAACAGCGGCGGCAGATTCGACACAAAGGCGCCGGCACTTGCCGCGAGCAGGCAGCTTGCGAACAGCGCAAGGCCGCACGCAAACAGCTGCCATCGTGCCGGAGCTTGCGCCCCATGCCTGACCGTCGTCATGCCATGCTCCAAGGATATCGCGCGTGTCCGAGATATTCGCGCGATGGCCGCGTCTTGCGGCCTCAAGCAGCTAGTCGCTGACGGAAACGAGCGGGTTCAACGCGGCGGCCTAGCCTCTGGCCGAGACTCGTCCGCTCTCGACGTCAAACACTTCGCCTCCGGCGCCGATCTCGGCGAAGGCCGCGGGGTCCGCGCCGGTCAGCCACACCTGCGCGCCGAGCTTCTTCAGCTCGTCGAACAGCGCGGCGCGCCTGCCAGGGTCGAGATGCGCCACGACCTCGTCGAGCAGCAGCAGCGGCACGATGCCGGTCATCTCGGCGACCAGGCTCGCATGCGCCAGCACGAGGCCGATCAGCAGCGCCTTCTGCTCGCCGGTCGAGGCGTCGCGCGCCGGCATGCTCTTCGGCGCATAGATCACCTGCAGGTCGGTGAGATGCGGGCCGTCGGTGGTGCGGCCGGCGATGGCATCGCGCGGGCGGTTGTCGCGCAGGATCTGGCGGTAGCGGTCCTCAACCGACGTCGCGGTCTCGCTCAGCAGCGCATTCTCCATCCAGCCGTCGAGCGCGATTTGCGCCGAGGGGAAGGCGGAGGCCTGCGCGCGCGCGTTGAGCATGCCGGTCAGCCTTGCTGCGGTCTGGCCGCGCGTGGCCGCGACCGCGACCGCAAGCTCGGCGGTCTCGCGTTCGATCGCTTCACACCAATGGTCGTCGTAATTGCGGGTTTCGAGCAGGCGGTTGCGCGAGCGCAAGGAGCGCTCCAGCGCGTTGATGCGGCTGGAATGCTCGCTGTCGATGGCGAGCACCAGGCGATCGAAGAAGCGCCGCCGCTCGGACGCCGCTCCCATGAACAGCCCGTCCATCGCCGGCGTCAGCCAAACCATGCGGATGTGGTCGCCGAAGGCGGCCGCCGAACCCACCGGCTCGCGGTCGATGCGGCAGCGCCGGCTTACCGCGCTGTCGGGCCGCGGTGCATCGATGCCGGTGCCGAGCGTCGCCAGCCCCAGCGCGCCCTCGACCTGCGCCGATACCGCCCAGGAGCCGTCGCCCTGGTTGTCGGCGACGTCTTCCAGCGTGGCGCGCCGCAAGCCCCGCCCCGGCGACAGGAACGAGATCGCCTCGATGCAATTGGTCTTGCCCGCCCCGTTCGGCCCGACCAGCGCCACCAGGTCAGCCGCCGTCTCGAGCCCCGCCGCCCGATAATTGCGAAAATGCGTCAGCGTCAGGCGATGAATGCGGGAGGGGGTCATCGATAATTCGTCATGGACGCGATTCTTCCCCTCCCCCCTTGTGGGGGAGGGTGGCGCCTCACGCAGTGAGGCGACGGGTGAGGGGTATCTTACCGCACGGCAAGCTTTGCAAGGATATCCTCCAACACGGAAGTGGACTGCTGAAGCACGTCATTGTTCCAGTAGCGGGCGATGGCAAAGCCCTCAGTGGACAGAGCCGCGTTACGATCCGCATCGCTTCGCGACTCTGCATGCTGGCTTCCGTCAATTTCGATCACGAGACGCTTGTCGAAGCAGACGAAGTCGAGGATGTAGTTTCCGAACGGGACCTGCCGGCGAAACTTGTACGCCGACATGCGGCGGTCTCTGAGCAGGCGCCACATCGCCGCTTCCGCATCTGTCGGCGCGTGCCGCATGTTCTTCGCAAATTGGCGGAGATGTTTGGGGACCGGCCGATGGGAAGGGTCTTGCGGCACTAACCCCTCACCCGACCGAGTCTGTATCCTCCAGCGGAGCTGCCCTCTCCCACAAGGGGAGAGGGCGCAGCAATGCGGATCGCGCTCGGGTCTACGGACGGTGTGCCCCGGCGAGGGAGCACGCCCTCACACCCGCATCGGCATCAGCACGTACAGCGCGCTCTTGTCGTCGCGGTCCTGCACCAGGGTCGGCGAGCCGGGGTCGGCGAGACGGAGCGTTGCGACGTTGCCTTCGATCTGGGCGGCGATGTCGAGCAGGTAGCGGGAGTTGAAGCCGATATCGAGGGCGTCGGAGGCGTATTCGACCTCCAGCTCTTCGGTCGCGCTGCCGGAATCCGGATTGGTCACCGACAGCACCAGCTTACCCGGCGACAGCGACAGCTTTACGGCGCGCCCGCGTTCGCTGGAGATGGTGGAGACGCGGTCGACCGCGTTCTCGAAATCCTTCTTGTCGACGACGAGCTCCTTGTCGTTGCCTTGCGGGATGACGCGGCCGTAATCGGGGAAGGTGCCGTCGATCAGTTTCGAGGTCAGCACGACGTTGCCGATCGTAAAGCGGATCTTTGCCTGCGACAGCTCGACCGTCATCTCGGCGTCGCTGTCCTCGATCAGGCGCTGCACCTCGCCGACGGTCTTGCGCGGCACGATCACGCCGGGCATGCCCTCGGCGCCCTTGGGCTGCACCAGGTCGAGCTGGGCGAGGCGGTGGCCGTCGGTGGCGACGCCGCGCAGGGTCGCGGCCTTCGGCGTGCCGGCGGCGTGCAGATAGATGCCGTTGAGGTAATAGCGCGTCTCTTCGGTGGAGATCGCGAACTGGGTGCGGTCGATCAGCCGCTTGATGTCCTTGGCGGCGAGCGAGAAGGAATGCGACATGTCGCCGGCGGCCAGATCCGGGAAGTCGTGCTCCGGCAGCGTCTGCAGGGTGAAGCGCGAGCGGCCGGCGCGGATCGCCAGCACGGCGCGGTCGCCATCGGCCTCCAGCACGATCTGCGAACCATCCGGCAGCTTGCGCACGATGTCGTAGAACATGTGCGCCGGCACGGTGGTGGAGCCCGCGGTGGCGGTTTCCGCAGGCAGCGTCTCCGTCACCTCGAGGTCGAGGTCGGTCGCCTTCAGCGACAGTTTGGCGTTCTCGGCCCGGACCAGCACGTTGCCGAGGATCGGAATCGTGTTGCGGCGCTCGACGACGCGGTGGACATGGCCCAGCGACTTCAGGAGTTGCGCGCGTTCGACCGTAACCTTCATTGCACTACTCGCCCGATCCCCAGTTGAAAAAGCCGGACGGCCGAGAAGCCCGCCGCGGCACCGCAAGGCCCCCAAAGCTGAGGCCATCCCGCCGATATGACCAAAGCCGTCAGGGTCGCGCAAGGTGGCGCGGAAAGCCATCCGTTTCAAGGGATTGGGCGGCAGTTCCCCACGATTTACCGATGTTTCGTGCCGAAGCCCGACGTGCCGGTTGGCGGCAATCTCCGTCTCCGGGCGTCATGGCCGGGCTTGTCCCGGCCATCCACGTCTTGCGCTGCTGGACCGGGAACGTGGATGCCCGGGACAAGCCCGGGCATGACGACATCCCATGCGGCCCAGGCGTTTATTCCTGGAGCTGGCGCTTCAGCGACTCCACTTCCTCCGACAGCGCGGTGTCCTTGGAGACCAGGGCCTCGATCTTGCGCACCGCGTGCAGCACCGTGGTGTGGTCGCGTCCGCCGAAGCGGCGGCCAATCTCGGGGAGCGAGCGCAGGGTCAGCGTCTTGGCGAGATACATCGCGACCTGGCGCGGACGCACCACGTTGGCGGTGCGGCGCGAGGAGAGCAGGTCGGAGCGGCTGACATTATATTGCCGCGCCACCACGCGCTGGATGTCCTCGATCTTGATCCGCTTCGGCTCCTGCGGCCGCACCAGGTCGCGCACCTCGTGCTCCGCCATCTCCAGCGTCACCGGCCGGTTGTTGAGTTTCGAGTGCGCGAGCAGACGGTTGATCGCGCCTTCGAGGTCGCGGCCGTTATGGGTGATGGTGCGCGCCAGATAATGCAGCACCTCCTCAGGCACCTCGAACGTCGCATGATGGGTGCGGGCGGCTGCGACGCGCGACTTGAGGATGCCGTGGCGCAGCTCCTCGCCGAGCGAGCCCATCTCGACCACGAGGCCGCCGGCGAGCCGCGAGCGCACGCGATCGTCGAGGCTTTCGAGATCGGACGGCGGACGGTCGGCCGCGATCACGACCTGGCGGCCGGCGTCGATCAGCGCGTTCAGCGTGTGACAGAACTCGGCCTGGGTCGACTTGCCCTGCAGGAACTGGAGGTCGTCGATCACGAGCACGTCGATGCCGCGCAGCGCCTCCTTGAAGGCCAGCGCCGTCTGCGTCTTCAGCGCGGCGACGAAGCCGTACATGAATTTTTCCGCGGTGAGGTACAGCACCTTGCGCTCGTTGCCGGAATTGCCGGCCCAGGTCACCGCCTGCAGCAGATGCGTCTTGCCGAGGCCGACGCCGGCATGGATGTAGAGCGGGTTGAACATCACGGGGTCGCCGCGGCGGCCTTCCGCGACCTGACGCGCGGCCGCATGCGCCAGCGTGTTGGAGCGGCCGACGACGAAGCTCGCGAAGGTCAGGCGCGGATCGAGCGGCGAGCCGCCGAGCGCGTCGTGGTTGGCCGAGACCGGCGCGGTTGCGGTCGAGCGCAGCTCCGGCGCGGGCGCGCGGCGCGTCTCGACCGGCGCCGGGGCTTCCTTCGGGTGCGTCAGCGGGCGCACGGCCGAACGCACCGTGAGGTCGATGCGATGCACTTCCGGCATCTCGGCCTGCCAGCACGACAGCACGCGCTCGGCATAATGGGCCTGGATCCAGCTCTTCAGGAAGCGCGTCGGCACCGAGAGCCGCACGCTCTCGTCCTGCACGCCTTCCAGATCCATGCGTGCAAACCAGCTCGTGTAAACGTCCTCGCCAACGCTCGAGCGCAGCCGACCCTTCACGCGTGACCAGCGATCCTGTTCCATTGTCATCGTCAGAAAACTTCTCTTGAGAGATTTAGTTGCGTGGTGAGCGCCATGCAGAATTCCTGCCGCCAGGGGGTCTGTCATGGTGCGACCTCAAGCGAGTCCATCGTCAGGCATGGCTCCGCCGTTCGGCGAGAACGCCGCGTCCGGTCAGCGATGTCAGAGATGGAGGGTTCGCGAGGTCAGCGCGTACTCGGCGCTCCGTCACACGCGGGAGGCTGGAGGTCGGACTGATCTAAACCGGCATCGTTCGAATAGGAGACCTGTTTCAATACCGCGTTGAGTCCGTAAGACATGATACCTCCCCGTCCTGCCGTGATTGCTCGCGGCAAGGTCCTGCGTGTCCAAAAGACAGCCGCGGCGTACGATGTCGCGGATGCCTGCCCGTGTACTAATCGTCCGCTCGACTTCGCCACCTTGCGTATCGGGGTAGCTTTGCGATGTCCCTCAAATGCGCTTGGCACGAGGCGGGAAGATCCCGCTTGGAGACATTCAGACAAACAGCTACCATTCCCATATTGCTATGGGTTGTGAACCGATATCGCTTTTTGAAGCGTCGCCTACGTGCACACCGCCGCCGATTTGCACGCTCGCCCCGTTTCCTAAACCGCGCTGGTCTGAAGATCGTGGGCGCCGCTGACGACCTAAGGAATACACTAAGCGGAAAGACTCGCAACGAATTGATTCACACTTGAGCCGCCAAAAAAACTTGACGTCGGTTAACGTCGCACGCGACTTGTGCACAGGCTTCGGAGCAAGTTTTTGGATTCGTGCACAGAATCGAGAACGCCGCGCCTCATGTGACAAATCTCCGCCACCGCCAAAATTTTTTAACAAAATCTTCATGCGCCCGACGCGCGGACGAATTTTCCAAATGCTTGCGCTCGCTATGTCGATAAGTGATTAGCGAGACATCGTTTTTTGAGTCTCGTTTCGCAGGGTAACTCCACCGCAAGCTGCATCCCGGTGAATCTACGGTGTGCAGAACTCTGCGCGTGCGGATTCAACTTAGCCCCGCGGCACAGGGGTTTTTCGCCCCGCGGCACAAGGGTTTTCGCAACGCAGTGAAGGTTTGCGCGGTTGCAATGCATCGGCAGGTAGAACTACGGAACTAAGAATGGTGCAGGTCGTGCGAACCTTCCAATCGAGGATCGATCGTGCGTGTCGCCTTCCCATGAATATGCCGGGCAACAAAAAAGCCCGGCGCGATGCCGGGCTGTTTGACGCGTGCGATGCGATCGTTCAGTCGACTGGTCGACCCGCCGTGACTTGCAAGCTGACTTGGCGAGCTTGCTCGCGAGCTTACTTGGCGAGCTTGGCGATCTGCGCGGTGAGGCGCGAGACTTTGCGGCTGGCGTTGTTCTTGTGAATGATGTTGCGCTGCGCGGCACGCATCAAAGCCGGCTCGGCATTCGCCAGCGCCTTCACGGCCGCGGCGCGGTCGCCGGTCGCGATGGCTTCCTCGACGGTCCGCACGGCACCACGCATCTGGGTGCGGCGCGACTTGTTGACGGCGGTGCGGCGGGCGATCTTGCGCGTCGCTTTCTTGGCGGAAGTGGTATTGGCCATGGTCTCAATATCCTTTGCGGGTACCGGTCGCGTCTTGGTCGGGTAGCGCCGGCTTGCTTGACCGCGTAATCGACGCTCGGATTTAGGGTGTTCGGTTGCTGGGCCGTCCCGGGAGCATGAGGCCTCAAAGAGCCCTAAGCTCAAGTGGCCTGCAACTGCTCAAAGAACAGCGGCGGCAGGATTGCGCCCGCCGCCAGTTGGCGCCCTTATAGAGAGGCTCTTCGGCACCGTCAACGCTTTCGGAGCTGGAAAAGCGGCCCCCAGGCGCTCCAGGGGGCACTGTAACGCCCTGAAGAGGTTGAATTTCTACCGTCGCCCGGCTATTGGCTGGCGGCGTTTGTTGAGGTCCTCCGATCGGACGACCATATAAGGTGAGGCATGATCCGCGGCTTTTTCCGACTGATTGGGCTGTTGCTGCTCGCCGGCGGGTTCATCTTCATGGTCTATGACGGCGCCCGCTGGGTGGCCGACCAGACCCTCAAATTCACCCGGTTCGGCCAGTTCTGGAACGACATCAATCAGGCCAGCCAGTCGGCCTTCCGCACCTGGGTCGAGGCCAAGGCGCCGTGGCTCTGGACCTCGGTGATCCGCCTGCTGCTGGATCAGCCGGTCTTTGCCGTCCTCGGCATTCTCGGCATCCTGCTGATGATCCTGTTCCGGCCGCGGAAACCGCTGATCGGCTATTCCCGGGATTGAGCTACAATTCCCGCGGGATTGATCTTTCAGTTCCCGCCGCGATTGAACACTGTGCGCGGCCGTAACGACGCTGCCCACGCTCGCGTAGGTCCCTATATTCCCACCTGATCGCGAGCACGCCGCCTCCAGCATCTGGCTGAGGCGACGGACGGCTCGTTTCGCGGAGACCCAACCATGCTGTTCATGCGCAAGACCACCGCATTGCCGAGCGCAGCTGAGGCGCTGCCCGGCCGCGCGCAGGCCATTCCGACCGCCGCCACCCATTTCGTCAACGGCAGCAGGCTCAAGCCGCCTTATCCCGCCGGCCTCGAAAGGGCGGTGTTCGGGCTTGGCTGCTTCTGGGGCGCCGAGCGCAAATTCTGGCAGCTCGGCGATGGCATCTACACCACCGCGGTGGGCTATGCCGGCGGCCACACGCCGAACCCGACCTATGAAGAGACCTGTTCGGGTCGCACCGGCCACACCGAAGTGGTGCTGGTCGTGTTCGATCCGAACAAGATCTCCTACCAGGCGCTCCTGAAGACGTTCTGGGAGAGCCACGACCCGACGCAGGGCATGCGTCAGGGCAACGACGTCGGCACGCAATACCGAAGCGCGATTTACACCTGTTCCGATGCGCAGCGGAAAGCGGCTGACGAGTCGAAGGCGCTCTATCAGAAGGCGCTCGCCGCAAAAGGCCTCGGTGCCATCACCACCGAGATCGCGCCTTCAGGCGAATTCTATTTCGCCGAGGACTACCATCAGCAATATCTGGCGAAGAACCCCGCCGGCTATTGCGGCCTTGGCGGCACCGGCGTGTCCTGCCCGATCGGCGTCGGTGTGAGCGCGTAAGCCTGCTCCGGGCTCGGTGCGCCTCTCCCGCTTGCGGGAGAGGTCGCATTGCATCGCAGATGCAATGCGGGTGAGGGTTCTTTCCTCTGGGGGAGTGTCCCGTGTTTGCATCGAGCCGCGTCGCGTCACCCCCCGCAAACGCTTTATTAACCATAACCGGTGCATCACTGGAGCTGTCTCGTTTCGAGGGATAGTCCGGTGCCAGTTGCACGCGCGTTTCGATCGTCGATCTCGGCAGTGGCCCTGGCAGCGTCCGCCGCGCTGACCCTTGGCGGCTGCATGCAGACCGCCGGCCCCGTCGCGGTCATGCCACCGCGCGCCGACCTCGATTCCATGGCCTATGGCCAGCCTTACAATGCGCCGCAGCCGGTTGTCGTCGCCGACGGCGGCGGCGCCATCGGCGCGCTGCGCACCTCCTTTGCCTCGTCGCCCGCCCCCATGCCGGTCGGCTACGCCGCGCCGATGGCGGCGCCGGTGCGCTATGACGCCTCCTACCATCTCGACGCCGGCGACAAGCTCCGCGTCGTCGTCTACGGCCAGGAAGGTCTCACCAACAGCTACGCCATCGATGCCGGCGGCTCCATCACCATGCCGCTGATCGGCGCGGTGCCGGCCCGCGGCCGCACCACCGCCGGACTTGCCGGCGAGATCGCCGCGCGGCTGCGCAACGGCTACATCCGCGAGCCCTCGGTCGCGGTGGAGATCGAGGCCTATCGTCCGTTCTTCATTCTCGGCGAAGTCACCGCACCCGGCCAATATCCTTACGTGCCGAACATGACGGTCGAGAGCGCGGTCGCGATCGCCGGCGGCTTTTCGCCCCGCGCCAAGCGCGACGTGGTCACGGTGACCCACACCGAGCGGGGCGGATCCATGCGCGCCGTGGTGCCGCTCGGCACGCCCTTGAATCCCGGCGACACCGTATTCGTCGGCGAGCGCTGGTTCTAGTTTCAGCCCAACTCTCTCTTCTCGTCATTCCGGGGCGCGCCTAAGCGCGAACCCGGAATCCATTTCTCTACCGACTCTGCCTCGCGATGGATTCCGGGCCTGCGCCTGTCGGCGCATCCCGGAATGACGGCGGGGGATGTCGCGCAACTCCTACCTCCGAAAATCCAGCCGCCCGTTCGGAAAACATCCGTCGATCCTGTTGGCGTCGATCACGCGGCCGACCCATGGCCGCGTGATCGCCGGCGTGGTCAGGTTGATGTATTTCCCGACCAGACGAGCTGCGCCGTCGCGCGCGGCCTCGATCAGCCCGTGCCGGCGGCCATTGTCCCAGTCGAAGCGCAGATAGACCCGGCCGGCCGCGATGCGGATGTCCGCGCGCCCCTGTTTCCACCTGTCCGGCGTATCGCCGGCAATGGTCGGATCGGCCCCGCCATTCCAGCGGCTCGCCCATATGCCTTCGAGCGGATCGGACGGCGCTGCGATCGCTGCCCACGCCGCCGCATTGCCGTCGGCCGCATCACTGGGCAGCGAGGCCGTCGCGGCATAATCCATCACCTCGGAATCGTCGGGTGAGGGCACGTCCATGGTTCCGAACGGATTGCGGATGACGAGATGCGTGATGGATTGCTGCATGGCGAGTTCCCGGCGAGAGGTGGCTTGATCAGCCAACTCTATCGGCGCGCGTCATCATGCAACCACCCGATTCCTGCTTTGGAGGCAGGCGCAACTCTCTCCCCGGTCATTCCGGGGCGCGCGTTAGCGCGAACCCGGAATCCATCGCGCCGCTATCGCTGACGCTCGATGGATTCCGGGCCTGCGCCTATCGGCGCATCCCGGAATGACAAGAGGAAGGAGACGCGCGCCTTACGTCAAATGCTTCGCAAAAAATTCCATGCTGCGCGGCCAGGCGATGTCGGCGCTGGCCTTGTCGTAGCTGGCGCGCTCGTCGCAATGGAAACCGTGCTGCGCGCCCGGATAGATGAAGACCTCCACCTCCGGCCGTTTCGACTTGATGGTCTCGACGTCGGTCAAGGGGATGCCCGCATCCTTCTCGCCGAAATGCAATTGCGTCGGCACCTTCGGCGTCTCGTCGGCAAAGCGAACGACGGCGCCGCCGTAATAGCCGATCGCGGCCTTCAGGCCGGTCAATCGCGTCGCGGCGACGAAGGCGATGCTGCCGCCCAGGCAAAAGCCGATGATGCCGACCGGGCCGATGCTCTTCACCGCATCGATCGCCGCCTGCGTGTCGCGCAGCATCGCAGCCCAGTCCGGGTTGGCGACGAACTTGCGCGCTTCGGCGATCTCGTCGGGCGAATAGCCCGACTGGAAGTTCGGTGCGGTCCGGTCGAAGATCGACGGCGCGACCGCGACATAGCCTTCCCCGGCGAGGCGGTCGCAGACCGCGCGGATGTGGTGATTGACGCCAAAGATCTCCTGGATCACCACCACCGCGCCCTTCGACGCAGCCGAGGGATCAGCGCGATAGGCGCCGAGCTGGAAATTGTCGGAGGCCGTCAGTTTGATGTCCTGTCCCACGCGGGTTGTCCTTGATGGTTGGTCGTTGATCGAGAATTCGCTCGTTCCACAAACTCGTCATGCCCGGGCTTGTCCCGGGCATCCACGTCTTCGTTTCCGAGCGAGAAGAACGTGGATGGCCGGGACAAGCCCGGCCACGACGATCCGGACGTGTCGGCGCACGACGCTCTCACTCCCACATCCAGTTCTCGCCGTAATCCTCCTTCCATCCCGCCAGCCGTCCGTGGCGGAATTGCAGGAACAGGCGGTGACGGTAAGGGACCAGTCCGCTGCCGCCGATGTTGCGCAGCGCGAGATAGATCTCGTTGCCGGGACGTCCGCGCACATATTGCAGCGGCTGCCCGAGGGCGCGGGCGGTCTGCTCGGCGTCCATGCCGAAGGCGAGCGGAATGTTGTTGGACAAGGTCGCGACGAAGGGCCGGCGCGACGGCACCGCGCCGAACGGCTCGGCCGGCGCCGCCGACGACAGCAGCGTCGCCATTGCGCCCGCCGCGAAGATCGCTCGCATCATGGTCTTGCGTCCCGGATTGCCTGGCCTATGCCGGCAAGTTCTTCAGGCAAGTTCTTCAGGAAAGGCGCGACGGCGTCAACAAAAGCCTTGGGCTGATCGATGTTGACGGCGTGTCCGGCAGCGGGGATCACGACCTTTTGTGCCCCCGGGATTTTTGCGGCCATGTAGTCGGATGCGGCCAGGAACGGCGTGTCGTCGGCGCCGACCACGATCAGCGAGGGCGCCTTGATGTCGGGCAGCAGCTCGATCACGCGGGCATCGCGCTGGGTCAGCATGCCGCGTGCGGCGAGCGCCAGTCCCTTGGCGTTGCGATGACTGGCGGCGGCGCGCTCGCGCGTTGCCGACTTCAGGACGTCGAGGCCTTCGCGATCGAGCCTGTCGGCGGTGGCGAGCGCCCGCGCATTCCAGGCCTCGCGCGCGTCGTCCTTCTTGAAGCCCGGCCCGGTGTCGATGATCAGCAGCGCGCGCGTCCGCTCCGGATGGGCGCGATAGAACGCGAGCGACATGTAGCCGCCGAGCGAGAGCCCGCCGATGATCGCGCGCTCCGCACCGGCCGCATCGAGGATCGCCGCCATGTCGCCGACCGTGAGCGCTTCGCTGTACGCCCTGGGATCATCGGGATAGTCGGACTGGCCGTGGCCGCGCATGTCCCACAGGATCAGCTTGTGCTCCCTGGCGAGCGCATCGACCTGGCCATGCCACATCGCCGACGTCGAGGAATAGCCATGGGTGAGCAGCAGCGGCGCTCCCTCGCCGTGAACCTCGTAATGGATATTGACGCCGTCCCGATTGATCCCAGGCATTGCTTCCGATCCTTTCTCGTTTCTTGTTCTCGCGAGCCGTAGCGACGGGGTGGCGCTTATACTCTAACGCGCCAAGTTACCTGGAAGAAACTGCCTGAGTGCAATGGCACGCATAGCCGACGACGCTCTCTGTTGCGTCCAGTCGCTGCACCAGCCCATTCTCGCAACGCACAACGTCGCGACGGCGCGCTTGTTTCAACTCGTTCCAAATTGCATTTGCCACGGCAACCGAACGCGATCATTCTTGCGGCCAAGGCTGGCGCCAGCCCGGTGGGCGTCCGCCATTCAAGTTGCCGCCGTAAGCGGCTTCATGCACCGGCAGGGGAAGACGCCTATGCCAACTCTCACCATCAACGGGCGGAGTCTGTCCGTGGATGCGGCGAACGACACGCCGCTCCTCTGGGCGATCCGCGAGCAATTGCAGATGACCGGCACCAAGTTCGGCTGCGGTGCCGGGCTGTGCGGCGCTTGCACCGTGCATGTCAACGGCGAAGCCGTGCGCTCGTGCCAGACCATGGTCGGCGACGTCGCCGGCAAGAAGATCACCACCATCGAAGGCCTCTCCGCCAAGGGCGATCATCCCTTGCAGAAGGCATGGATCGCCGAGCAGGTGCCGCAATGCGGCTATTGCCAGTCCGGCCAGATCATGCAGGCGGCCTCGCTGCTCGCAAAGAATCCCAATCCGACCAAGGAAGAGGTCGTGGCGCATATGGACGGCAATCTCTGCCGTTGCATGACCTATTCGCGGATCCAGAAGGCGATCATGCGCGCCGCATCCGAGATGCGCACCGCATCGGCCACCTCCAACGAGCGGAGGCCCACATGAACGAGCATGTCAAGAACCTGACACCTGAGACAGCCGATCTCAGCCGCCGCTCCTTCCTCGTCGGTACTGCCGCGACCGGCCTCGTGCTCGGTTATGCCGGCGTGCCCGGCATCGATGCTGCGGCGGCCGCGGCACCCGCCAATTTCGAGCCGAGCGTCTGGTATGCGATCTCGCCGGACGGTCTCGTCACCGTGACCTGCGGCAAGGCCGACATGGGCCAGCACATCGCCTCGACGATGGCGCAGATCGTCTGTGAGGAGCTCGGCGCGAAGTGGAGCGACATGCGCGTGCAGCTCGCCTCCAACGACCCCAAGTTCAACGATCCGGTCCTGGGAGCGCAGATCACCGGCGGCAGCTGGTCGACCATGATGAATTTCGAGGCGATGAGTCGGGCCGGTGCGGCCGGCCGCATCGCCTTGACCGAGGCCGCGGCGGCAGCCATGGGCCTGCCACCTTACTTCAAGGACCAGCTCATCGTCCGCGACTCCGTGATCTCGCATCCGAAGTCGAAGAAGCAGATGAGCTTTGCCGAAATCGTCAAGAGCGGCAAGGCAACCAAGACCTTCACGCCGGACGAGCTCAAGGCGATCAAGCTGAAGACGCCGGATCAATACACTATGATCGGCGTCTCGGTGCCGCAGCTCGACATCCCCTCTAAAACCAACGGCACGGCCAAATACGGCATCGACGTGATGCTGCCAGGCATGGCCTACGGCAAGGTGGTGACCCCGCCGGTGCGCTTCGGCGCCACGGTGAAATCGGTCGACGACAGCGAAGCCAAGAAAGTGCCCGGCTTCATGAAGGCCGTCGTCCTCGACGACAAGACCGGAACCACGTCCGGCTGGGTCGTCGCGGTTGCCAACACCTACGCCAATGCCCGCAAGGCGGCGGACGCGCTGAAGATCGCCTATGACAGCGGTCCGAACGCCAAGCTGTCGAGCCAGTCGCTGCTGGATGAAGCCAAGCGGCTTCAGGGCTTGGAGGATTCCGGCCAGTTCTTCGTCAAGGACGGCGATCCCAATGCGGCGTTCGGCTCGGCGGCGAAAGTGGTCGAGGCCGAGTACACCACCAGCATCAACATCCATGCGCCGCTGGAGCCGATGAACGCCACCGCGGAGTTCAAGGGCGACATCCTGCACATCTATTCCGGCAACCAGTTCGCGACGCGCTCCGGCGCGATCGCGGCGGGCGCAGCTGGGATCGATCCGAAATTCGTCGTGATGCATCAGCATTGGCTGGGCGGCGGTTTCGGCCGCAGACTCGATGCCGACATGATGATTCCGGCCGTGCAGGCGGCGAAGGCGGTCGGCAAGCCGGTCAAGGTGATCTACTCGCGCGAGAACGACATGACGATGGATTTCTCGCGGCCGCTCACCTACCAGAAAGTGAAGGCTGGCGTGGACGGTGACGGCAAGCTCATCGCGATCAGCCACGATGTGGTCTCGGCCTGGCCGACCGCTCGCTGGGGAATTCCGGATTTCCTCACGCCCTCGGTCGACAAGAAGGGCCCGCTCGACAGCTTCACGGTCAATGGCGCGGATTTCTTCTACACCGTGCCCAACCATTATGTGCGCGCGATCAAGAACGAGCTCGCGCACAATGCGACGCCCTCCGGCCAGCTCCGCTCGGTGGCACCAGGCTGGACCTTCTGGGCGGTCGAAAGCATGATCGACGAGATCGCCGCTGCCACGGGCAAGGATCCCGCGCAGTTCCGCATCTCGCTGCTCGACGGCGCCGGCAAGAACGACGGCGGCGCACAGCGCTTACGCAACACGCTGCTCGCCGCGATGGGCCTGTCAGGCTACGGCACCCGGCAATTGCCGAAAGGCGAGGGCATGGGGGTTGCCTGCGTCTCGTCGCAGGAGCGCGCGACCGCGAGCTGGACAGCCTGCGTCGCCCATGTCGCGGTGGCGCCGTCGGGCGAGGTGACCGTGAAGAAGCTCACGGTCGCAACCGACGTCGGCACGCAGGTGCATCCCGACAACATCCGCGCCCAGGTCGAGGGCGCGGCGCTGTGGGGGCTGTCGCTGGCGATGTACGAGAAGGCGACGCTGAAGGACGGTGGCATCGAGCAGACCAATTTCGATAGCTACCGGCCCTTGCGCATGAGCCAGACGCCCGAGGTCGCCGTTGCCGTCATCGCCAATGGCGACAAGGCCACCGGTGTCGGCGAGCCCGCGGTGACCGTGGTCGCGCCCGCCATCGGCAACGCCATCTTCAACGCCAGCGGCGCCCGCATCCGCGCGCTGCCGATCACGGCGGAGGCGGTGAAGGCGAGCATGAAGGCGTAAGGCCGGCTGCGATTGCCGAATGAGATGATCCGCCGGAGGGAAACCTCCGGCGGATTTATTTCGGGAGATCGTCTCCACAATCTCAGTGTCATGCTCCGCGGAAGCGGGGCATCCAGTACGCCGCGGCTTTTCGGTTCCAGCCGAGCCGTCCCGGCGTACTGGGTCGCCCGGCCAAGCCGGGCGACGACATCGGGGGATGGGGGAAGGGCGAAAAATTTCCCCGTGTTTTCAATGCCCTTCTACTGTGCATGGGGTTGTTTTCGCGGTTTTGAAGTTCCCGCCTGCAGGGAACCCAAATCCCTAAAATTGCACCGAATTCCCCAAGGTCCCATTGAGCACGCCTCTTAAGGGCCAGAGAACCTGATCCGGCTTAGGCTCATGCCAAATCCCAATCCCATGCCTTGGGGAAGCCATGAACGCGCCAGCTAAATCCGCCGCCAAACGCCGGCTTCTGCTCGCCTCCGACCGGAGCGACGAGAGCTCCGAGCTCGCCAGCATCCTGAAGGCGGTCGGCGACGTCTCGACGGTGACGACGCAGGACATCCCCGAAAAACCCTCGCGCGATCTCTCCGGCCTCGTGGTCGACATTAACCTGCGCTCGCCCGAGAGCGTGCAGCGGGTGCGCAACAAGCTGCGCGGCGATGCCTATCGCTCGATGCCGCGGCTGTTCGTGCTCGCCGACGCGCTGCATCACGGCACCATGCAGGCGTGGGCGCTGGGCGCCACCGACACCATTTCGCGGCCGCTCCAGGCCGACGCCATCCTGCAGCGCATCCGCGCCGCCTTCCCGGACACCGCCGTCTATGACGCGACCGACCGCGGCAAGACGCTCAACCGCGGCGTCGAGGCGGCGCATGCGGTGCTGGCGAAGATGTTCGAGAAGCTGCCGCTCGGCGTGCCCCTGACCTTCGACGACGTCATCGCGGCGGAAAGCAAGATCCTGAAGGCGATCAGGCATTCCTCGCTGCGCGAATGGCTCACCACGGTGGGCTGCCATCATGTAGGCAGCTATCGTCACTGCCTGTTCGTCACCGGCTTCGCGGTCGCCTTCGCGCAGCATCTCGGCATGCGCGAGGACGACCAGCGCCGCCTCGTCCGCGCCGCGCTGCTGCACGACGTCGGCAAGGCCTTCGTTCCCTCCGCGCTGCTCGACAAGCCCGGCAAGCTCACCGACGAGGAGATGGCCGAGGTCCGCCAGCATCCGCGCCGCGGCTACGACGCGCTTGCCGCCCAGGGCGGCTTCCCGCCGGAGATGCTCGACGTGATCCTGCATCACCACGAATTTCTCGACGGCAGCGGCTATCCGAACGGCCTGTCGTCGAACCAGATCAGCGACATCGTGCGTCTGACGACGATCGTCGACATCTACGCCGCGCTGGTCGAGAAACGCGCTTACCGCATGCCGTTCACGCATTCGCGTGCGTTCACCATGATGGAAGGCATGAACGGCAAGCTGGACCAGCAGCTGCTGCAGGCGTTCCGCCCGGTGGCGCTGGGGTCGTTTTAGTTCTGTGCCGTAGGGTGGATTAGCCGAAGGCGTAATCCACCGAACTTCGTTCGGCATTCTCTGAAGCATGGTGGGTTACGCCTTCGGCTAACCCACCCTGCGCGCTCACCCCACCATCTTCCGCAGCTCCGCCTTCGCCACCTTCTCCAGCGTCGAGCGCGGCATGTCGTCGACCAGCCTGATCTCGCGCGGCACCTTGAAGTCGGCAAGGCTTTTGCGGCAGGCTTCCATCACGCGCTCGGGCAGATCCGGCGCGGCGCCGGCGACACCGCCCTGCGGGATAATGAAGACCACAGGCACCTCGTCCAGCATCGGGTGCGACTTCGCCACCACGGCGGCCTCGCGCACGCCTGGCACCAGCGCGATCACCTGCTCGATCTCGGAGGCTGCGACGTTCTCGCCGCCGACCTTCAACATGTCCTTGGCGCGGTCGCCGAACTTGATGTAGCCGTTCTGCAGCCGCTCGACGCGGTCGCCGGTGAGGAAGAAGCCGTGCTCGTCGAAGCTGTCGCGCGTCGCTGTCTCATTGTGCAGATATTCGGCGAACAGCGACAGGCCGGGGATGCCCTTGATCGACAGATTGCCGGTGCCGCCGACCTCGGTCGGCCTTCCGTCGTCGTCGGTGATGCGGATTTCATATTCGGGAGCGGCGCGCCCGATCGACATCGGGATGTTGGGCTGGTCGACCTCGCCGACGATGCCGTGGGTGATGGTCTCGGTCATGCCCCACCAGCCGATGACCTTGACGCCGAAGCCGGCAAAGGTCGGCGGCTCGTTGATCGCCGAGCCCCACAGGCGGAATTTGTGGTCCTTCGGGGTCTCCTGCTCGAGCAGCGCCTTCATGCAGAACGGGATGGTCGAGGTCCAGGTCGCGCCGTGCTCGCGCGCGACGCCCCAGAAGCGGCTCGCCGAGAAGCGCGGCTGGATCACGCAAGTCGCCCCGACCCACAGCGTCGCCAGCATGGAATAGGCCAGCGCGTTGGTATGGAACAGCGGCAGATAGGCCTGATGCACGTCGCTCGCATGCAGGTCCTCGTGCGCGGCGTTGATCTTGGCGCCCCACAGCGCGTTGGCGTGGGTCCACAGCACCGCCTTGGGCCGCGAGGTCGTGCCCGAGGTGTATTGGACGCTGCATGGCGCGAACGGATCGGTCGGGCGTTTCGGACGGTCGGCGCTGTCGGCGAACAGGGATTCAAAGCTGTCGCCGCGCGAGGCCGCTTGCGCAGGGGTTGCGCCCGCATCATGCGAGGTCACCGCCAGCCAGCTTATGTTGCGGCAGTTCTGCGCGACGATCTCCGCATAGGCCGGCTGCGTGATCGCGGCGACCGCGCCGCAATGATCGGCAAAATACGCGATCTCGGCCGGCGCCGAGCGGGTGTTGGTGGTGACCGCGATGGCCCCCAGCTCGACACAGGCAAACCAGGCCAGCATCGCCTCGATGCAATTGTCCAGATGAATGAGCACATATTCGCCCGGCTTCACGCCGCGCCGTGCCAGCCCCGCCGCCAGCGCGCCGACCCGGTCGTGAAACTCGCCATAGCTCCAGCGCCGCGCCGGCGCATCGAACGGCGCCCAGATCAGGAACGGATGATCGCGCCGGACCTCGGCGCGCATCCTGAGCAACCATGGCACGTCGAGCCCGTCGAACGGGCTCACGATTCCGGCGGTGGCTTGTCGAACTGGCATGGCTTCCTCCCGTGCAGCCTGCATCTTGATGGCGGCTGTCTCTCGATGATTGCGTCTTCCTGCCATCGGATGACGCCGGGAGCAAATCCGGGGGCGTATGTCGTCCGCGCTCCCTCGGCCGTCATTGCGAGCAAAGGGAAGCAATACAGACTGTCTCCGCCGAAACCGGCCTGGATTGCTTCGTCGCAAGCGCTCCTCGCAATGACGGCGTTTGGGGCGGGCGGTGCGGTCCTATCGGCCTCAATCCTCGTACGACGAAATCTCGATCAGGCTGCCATCCGGATCCCGGCAATAGACCGAGCGCAGCGTGCCGCGTGCGCCCTGCCGCGGGCCTGGTCCGGCCTCGATGGCAACGCCATGTGCATTCAGATGCGCCACCACCTCGTCCGGGGTGGCCGAGGTGAGGAAGCACAGATCCTCGCTGCCGGCGGTGGGGTGGTCGGCTGTGAACCACTCCACCCTGTCGGCATCGCGTTGTCGGACGTTGATCCTCTGGTTACCGAATTGAAGGAAAGTCCGCGGCGCTTTGCCGCCGCCGGGATCGAACAGCTTGACTTCCATGCCGAGAATCTTGCGGAACCACTCCGCCGTCGCCGCGACGTCGCGGACATTGATCACGAGATGATCCAGGGCGTGAACCTTGACCGGCATGTCTCATCCTTTCGTCGTGATGCGCCTCGCGCACTTTCCGCCTGCGGCAAGCTTTGTTACAACCCCGCCGACGCCGGGTTCAAGCGATCTGGCTTCAAGAACAACACTTGGGAGAACCCTTGAGATGATCACTCGCCGTACCGCGCTGGGCCTGCTCGCCGCCAGTCCGCTTGCAGCCACCCCGCTGTCGAAGGCTCTTGCCGCCGATTATCCGGCCCGGCCCGTGAAATGGGTGGTCGGCTATCCGCCGGGCGGCGCCACCGACATCCTGGCACGACTGATCGGGCAGCGGCTTTCGGAAAAGCTCGGCCAGCAATTCGTGATCGAGAACAAGCCGGGTGCCGGCAACAACATCGCGACCGAATCGGTCATCAATGCCGAGCCCGATGGCTACACGCTGCAGATGGTCAATCCGGCCAACTACATCAACGCCTCGCTCTACACCAACCTGAAGTTCAACTTCGTGCGCGACATCGCGCCGATCGCCTCGTTCCAGCGCGTGCCGAACGTGATGACCGTCAACAAGGACGTGCCGGCCAAGAACGTCGCCGAGTTCATCGAATATGTGAAGGCCAATCCCGGCAAGGTCAACATGGCCTCGTCCGGCAACGGCACCTCGGTGCATCTGTCCGGCGAGATGTTCATGGCCATGACCGGCTGCAAGATGCAGCACGTGCCCTATCGCGGCGCGGCACCCGCGATCACCGACATGCTCGGCGGCCAGGTGCAGGTGATCTTCGACAACATGCCCTCGATCATCCAGCACATCCGCTCCGGCTCGCTTCGTGCGATCGGCGTCACCACGGCGGAGCGCTCGCCGCAATTGCCCGACGTGCAGACGGTCGCCGAGACCGTGAAGGGCTACGAGGCCAGCGCGCTGTTCGGCATGGGCGCGCCGAAGAACACGCCGAAGGACATCATCGCCAAGCTCAACGCCGAGGTCAACGCGCTGATCAAGGAGCCCGACATGGCCAAGCGTCTGGTCGAGCTCGGCGGCGAGCCGCGGGCGCAGACTCCGGAAGCGTTCGGCGAGGAGATCAAGGCTGAGACCGAGAAGTGGAAGAAGGTGGTCGAGTTCGCCGGCCTGAAGGTCGAATAGCGATCTTGTGACGACCGGGAATGGAGCCCTGCCGTTTGGCAGGGCTTATTTCTTGCGCACTCTGTTTCGTGCAACCGCCGCCGCGGCGCGCGCGGCCTGTCGCGCCGTATTGGAGCCGCGATCTACCGCTTCGCGTCGGCCTGCTCCGTCGTGGTGCACGAGAGCAGCATCGTGTAGGCGCGGGCGTTGCCGGCGATGTCGGTGGTCTTGAGCTCGCCCTTGGGCTCCGCGGTCTGGTAGGGCACCACGGAATTGTCGAGGAAATCGCGCAGCGCGCCGGTCTTGATGGCGAAGTTGATGTTCTCGGGAATGTCGCCGGTCATGGCGGCGATACGCAATCCCGGGATCTTGCTGGTGACCACGCCCACGATCTGGCCGGTGGTGTCGAACAGCGGGCCACCGCTGTTGCCGGGCTGCACGGGCGCGCTGATTTGCAGGAAACGCGTGTCGTTGCGCATGCCGCTGAGCGAGCTCACGATCCCGGTCGTCACTCTTAGGTCCGAGCTGAGCAATCCGTGGTAGGGAAAGCCGATCACGACGACGGAATCGCCGGCGCGGAACGAGCGGTCGCGAATGCGGGCGAAATCCTTGAACGTCGCCGTCGACGGCGCCTGAAGCAAGGCGAGATCATTGTTGGCGTCGGTCGAAACGACGCGCAGCACCATCGCGGCCTCGCCGGTGAGGTTGCCCTTGATGTCGCCGACGCAGCCATTGACCACGTGATTGTTGGTGACGATGTGTCCGCTCGCGCTCACGACGAAACCGGTGCCGCTCTGCGATTTGACGGACTTGCCGGCAGCAGGCGGCGGCGTCTGCTTGTCCGGCGCGGCCTGCGGCTTGGCGGCAACCTTTGTAAAATCGCCGGCCTTGTCCAGCCCGTCGGCCTTGACTCGCGTTACGCAATTGGTGACCGCGGCGATCAAGGGCGCAGTTGACGTCAAACTGAACTGAAAAGGTGTGCCTCTCGCCACCGCCACCATCAGGCTTGCTTTCTGGAAAGCACGCGCGACGTTGGTGGGCAGAACGGCCGAGACCATCACCTCGGACAACGCGGTCGCGAACAGTCTCACCTCGGCCTGTCCGTCGAAAGTCACGTCGATCGTCAGGTTCTCGCCCTTCTTGAAACGAAACGCTGGATTGGCAAAGCCGAGCAGCCACGCATTGTTCGAATCCTGGCCGACGAGCAGCGTCATGCCGTTGGCATAGGGCGTGCTTGCGGCGCAATGGGAGAATGCGCCGGTTGAATCGTTGGTGTAGGCGCCGCCGTTCCAGTTGCCGACGTGGATGGTGCCAAAAGGCCCCGCCGCATGAGCGAGACCGGCGAGCATCACCTGGGAAACAAACGCAACGACAAATGACTTAAGCCACATATTCAGCCCCCGGGAATGTTTTGGATCCATCTTATCCGGGGCAGACGGTGTCGTGCAACCGCCAGTTGTTCGTTTGGGCCGGACGTCCCGTCGCGGCTTTCGGACTTGCGTTTACTTTGCGTCGCTATATACTTTGCAATACAAAGTAACGGGTCAGCAATCCCGGCAAGTCCGTGCGGAGCGAGGTTCTGGCGTTGCCAATGCGCGATCTCGACAAGGCCCTGGCCGACATCGTGGCGATCCGCAGCCAGATTGCGGCCGGCACGGCATTCCGCGGTTACGGTCCGGCGACGATGGCCGCGACCGGTGCGGTCGCGCTCGTCACGGCGGTGCTGCAATTCTGGCTGCTCGGCGATCCCACGGGTGAGCCGCTCGGCTTCTTCGCCGGCTGGTTTGTCGCCGCCGCGCTGTCCCTCCTGATTATCGGGATCGAGATGCGGGCGCGTTCGCGCCGCCATCATTCGGGTCTGGCCGATGCCATGATCCACCAGGCGGTCGAGCAGTTCCTGCCCGCGGGCGTTGCCGGCGTGCTGCTCGCGGTGGTGATGTGGAAGTTCGCGGCCGAGACGTTGTGGCTGCTGCCCGGCCTGTGGCAGATCCTGGTGTCGCTCGGCATTTTCGCCTCCGTCCGCTCGCTGCCGCGCACCGTGGCGCTCGCCGGCGCCTGGTATTTCGTGTCCGGCTTTTCGGTGGTGGTGATCGCGAGCCAGACCCACACGCTGTCGCCATGGACCATGGGTCTGCCCTTCCTGATCGGGCAATCGCTGATGGCGGCCATTCTGCATGTCGCATCCGGAGACCATGATGTCGAAGACTGACAGCGCACCCTTCTCCTACGAAGGGCTCGACCGCGTGATCCACGAGAAGGCGAGGCTCGGTCTTCTGACCTCGCTGATGGCGCATCCCAAGGGGCTGGCCTTTGCCGACCTCAAGCAGTTGTGCGGCCTCACCGACGGCAATCTCAGCCGGCACCTTGCCGTGCTCCAGGAGGCCGGCCTCGTCGACGTGACCAAGGGCTATGAGGGCAACCGTCCGCACACCACCTGCCGCCTCACCAGGACCGGGCGCCGCCGTTTCCTCGACTATCTCGCCGTGCTGGAGCGCCTGGTGCGCGACGCCGCCAAGGCTGCCGGCCGCGAGGCGCCGCCGCTCGGCCGCCTCGGCATCGTCTCGACCTGATCCTTCCCCCTTTTTGACCGGAGACTTTGCAATGCAAAGTGATGCGTCCCATAACGAGAAGCTTCATGTCGGCATCATCATGGACGGCAACGGGCGATGGGCGACGCGACGCGGCCTGTCGCGCGTGCGCGGCCACGAGGCCGGCGTCGAAGCCATCCGCCGCATCGTCGAGGCCGCGCCCAAGCAGGGCATCGGCACGCTGACGCTCTACGCCTTCTCCGCCGACAATTGGCGGAGGCCGAAGGCCGAGGTCGCCGCATTGATGACCTTGCTGCGCTTCTATCTCGCCAACGAGGTGCAGAGCCTGGTCAGGAACGGCGTGCGGCTCACCGTGATCGGCCGCCGCGATCGCCTGCCCGACGGCATCGCCAGCGCGATCGCGCAGGCCGAACGGGCCACCGCCGGCGGCGGCACGCTGCATTTGCGCATCGCGGTCGACTATTCCGCGCGCGACGCCATCCTCAACGCCGCGGCGAAGGCGGCGGCGCTGACCAGCCTCACCCGCGAAGCCTTCTCGCAGCTCGTCACCGGCGAAGCCGGCCTGCGCGACGTCGACCTCATCATCCGCACCTCGGGCGAGAAGCGGCTCTCGGACTTCCTGCTCTGGGAAGGCGCCTATGCCGAGCTGCACTTCACCGAGCGGATGTGGCCCGAATTCGACGCGGGCGATCTTGCCGAGGCGCTCGCCGCCTTCCATGGCCGCGAGCGCCGCTTTGGCGGATTGCAGGCCATCCTGCCCGGAGAGGCGCCCTCGCTCTCTCGGGTGTGACGCGCCTCGCGCGCCAGCCGGCCCCCGCTGATTGCCGCCTGGCATGGATCGTGCTCTAGTCTTCCGGCGTTGGGTATCGTCCCGCGGCGGGAGGTTTCGCACCATGCGCGCAGTCCTCAATTATTGCACCGGCGGAACGGAACGGCAGCTTGCCGCCGGCACCATCGTCGTCGCCGAGGGGGGCACCTCCGGCCATCTCTTCGTGCTGATGCAAGGCAGGCTCGAGGTGCTCAAGGGTGAGATGGTGGTTGCCACCGTCACCGAGCCTGGCGCGGTGCTGGGTGAGATGTCCGTGCTGCTGGGCCAGCCGCACACCGCAACCGTACGGGCCTGCTCCGACGCGACCGTCTACGAATTCGAGGATGCGGCCTCGTTCCTCGAGAAGGAGCCGGGCGTGGCGCTGCTGATCGCAAAAATGCTGGCGCAGCGGCTCAACGTCGCCAACACCTACCTCGCCGATCTCAAACGGCAATATGCCGGCCACGGCACGCATCTGGCCATGGTCGGCGAGGTGCTCCAGAGCATGATCAACCTGCCGCCGCTTGAGGTTTCGCCAGGCTCGGATCGGCAATCCGATCCAAGAATGTGAGCCAGTCGGGCGGCGCCTCGATGGGGGCGGCGGGCCGCCGCAGCGGCGCATTCAGGTCGATCCACTGCGCCTCGCCGGCCGCCAGCCAGAACGCCTTGTCGGCATCGAGATCGAGCACGATGTAGGTTGGGGGACGGCCGGGTTGCAGGCCCGTGTTGAAGACCCAGGTCTGGCCCAGCCGGTCGAACCACGATCCATTGCTGATGAAGGGTGATTGATGCACATGGCCCGAGATCACGATCGACGGCTGGTATTGCATGATCCACTGCACCAGCTCGACGTCGCCGAAGAAGCGCTTGCCGCCCCAGCTCGTCGGTGAATCCGCCGGCGGCGCATGATGCGCCCAGATCCAGCGCTGCGGCCTGACGGCCGCGACATCGCGCAACTGCTCGATGAGGCGTTGCTTGACCTGAGGTCCATCCCACCACGGGCACACGGTGAACAGGGTATCGCCGACCGTAAGGCCGTCGCCGTCGCAGGCGATGCCGAGCTCGCGCACCTCCGAGATCCAGCGCGAAACCTTCTCACCTTCGGCGTTGCGCTCGTCGAGATCGTGATTGCCGGAGCAGAGGATCACGCGGGTCGTCGCGGCCAGCAGCGCGAGGTACTTCTTCACCACCACGATCTGGGCGCGGAAATCGACCATCGAGCCGATGTCGAGTGCGTCGCCGGCGAAGATCACGAGGTCGAATCGCGGCGCCGCGCTGACCAGCCAGTCGAGCTGAGGCAGCGAATAGTGCAGGTCGGCCACGACCAGGCAGCGCATGGAAAATCCAACGGCCAGAGATCAAAATGTCAGGGAATTCCAAAAACGGCATAAAGCAAGAAGCAGACCAGCCCGCCCGCCCCTTTGCGTCAATCCTATGAGCGACAGCATGCTGCGTCCCGTCGCAGAGCGCAAGGGGCGGCAATGCGGGGGCTGGACCGGATCGCCGAATTCTGGTGTCGTGGCCTGCCCTCAACGCCTGTGTTCACATGACCCCCTTCAAGACCATTCGCGCCCGCGCCGAGAAGCGCAAGGGCGGGCCCAAGGCGCTGGACAAATTGATGCCGGCGAAGCCCGACTTGAAGCGTCTGGCCAAGCTCGGCGACGATCGTATCCTGGCTGAGATGACCAAGCGTGTGTTCTGCGCCGGCTTTGCCTGGAGCGTGATCGATTCGAAATGGGAAGGCTTCGAAGAGGCTTTCCTGCATTTCCAGCCGGCCAAGCTCAGCTTCCAGCCGGAAGACTATTGGGAGGGCCTGCTGCGCGACGCCCGCATCGTGCGCAACGGGGCCAAGATCATGTCGGTGCGCGACAACGCCGCTTTCGTCCAGGAGATCGCGAAGGAGCACGGCAGCTTCGGCAAGTTTCTGGCGAAATGGCCTTCATCGAACCAGATCGGCCTGCTTGACCTCCTGACCAGGCGCGGCAGCCGTCTCGGCGGCAACACCGGCCAGATGCTGCTGCGCTTCGTCGGGTGGGACGGCTTTGTGACGTCAAAGGACGTCGTCGTCTGCCTGCGCGATGCCGGTCTCGACATTGCAGAAGAGGTCAAGTCGAAGGGCGATCTCGCCAAGGTGCAGGCGCAGTTCAACGCCTGGGCCGAGGAAACCGGCCTGCCTTACACCCACCTATCGCGCATTTGCGCGCTGTCGGTGGGCGAGAACCGCAGCGAATAGTCGGTGAGCGCAGCTCACGGCCAGATCGTGTGAATCCTGTGGCGATCTCGTGCCGTGAGCGCGGCAGATACGACGCGCGATCACAAAATACATTTCGTCGGAACATTTGTCCGCAGCACCTGTTCGGGCTTGAGCCAGGCGGACAAGGGCGCAGGGAACGCGTGCTTCCGCTCAAGGCCAATGAAACCGGACACAGAACGGAGCAGCTCATGAAGCTCACATCCGAACAGGTGAAGCAGACCGTCAACCAACTCGGCGCTCAGGTGCTGCCCGACGAACATCCCGCCATGCCGCAGCTCAACAGCATGTTCGGCGAGCACACCTTCTTCGTCGACGAAATGGGCCTCAAGGTGCTCGAGCCCGCCGCGTCGCTCGGTGCCGATCGCCAGAGCGGCGAAGTCGTCAGCCTCGCCGATTGGGGCGATTCCGACCTGACCCGCCTGATGGCGCACGAGCCCGAGCCGACCGGCGTGATCGTGGTGTTCGAGCACATGCGGCATTGAGTGCGATGAGACCGGGTTTGGTTGCTGCAACGGAGCTCCACTCCCTTTCCTGCTTGCGGGCCGGCAATCGCATATGAATGACACGGGGGCTGTCTAGGCTTGCTCCGCCTCTCCCGCTTGCGGGAGAGGCCGACGCGCTCGCAGAGCGCGGCGGGTGAGGGCTCTCGCCGCGCAGGGACATCCTCAGTTATTCTCAACAGTCCCTGCGCGGAGACACCCTCTCCCCAGCCCTTTCAGCGCGAGCGAAGCTCGTCGCGCCCCGCAAGCGGGGGAGGGAGTCCCACTGCCGATGCATCCTGCACGTCAAATGCGATACCCCTGCGTTTCCGGCGAGCGGTCTCGCTCAGATGCCGAGCGTCAGCTGCGGCTCCGCGTCGTCGCCGGCCTGGAGGGCGGACAGCGAGACACCCAGCAGCCTGACGCGCTTTCCGAGCGGCATCTCGGCCTCGAGCAGGCCGCAGGCCAGCCGCTCCAGATCGGCCCGGCCCCGAACCGCCGCTGCGACGGACCTGCTGCGCGTGATGATCTCGAAGTCGGCGAACTTGATCTTCAGGGTGACGGTGCGGCCGCGATTGCCGGTCGCCTCGCAATGGCGCCAGACCTTGTCGACGAGAGGTCTGAGTTCGGCGGCCAGCGCGTCATATTCGGCGAGGTCGGTCGAGAACGTGTTCTCCGCGCCGATGGACTTGCGAATCCGGTTGGCCCGAACCGGCCGTTCGTCGACGCCGCGCGAGATCCAGTAATAATAGGCGCCCGACTTGCCGAAATTCGTGTTCATGAATTCCAGCGTCTGGTTGCGGATGTCGAGGCCGGTGAACAGGCCGAGCGAATTCATCTTCGCCGCAGTCGCCGGTCCGATGCCGTGAAACTTGCCGACCGGCAGCGTTTCGACGAAGGCCGGTCCCATCTCCGGCGCGATCACGAACTGGCCGTTGGGCTTGCGATGATCGGAGGCGAGCTTGGCCAGAAACTTGTTGTAGGAGATGCCGGCCGACGCGTTGAGGCCGGTCTCGGCCTTGATCTTTTCGCGGATCCGCAGCGCGATGTCCCGCGCCAGCGGGATGCCTTGGAGATTTTCCGTCACGTCGAGATAGGCCTCGTCGAGTGACAACGGTTCGATGATCGGCGTGTGCTCGGCGAAGATGTCGCGGATCTGCCTGGAGATCGCCTTGTAGACCTCGAAGCGCGGCCTGACGAAGATCAGATCGGGACATTGCCGCTTCGCCGTCACCGACGGCATGGCGGAGCGAACGCCGAACTTGCGCGCTTCGTAGCTCGCGGCCGCGACGACGCCGCGCTCGGCGGAGCCTCCGACCGCAACCGGCTTTCCACGCAGCTCCGGATTGTCGCGCTGTTCCACCGACGCATAGAAAGCATCCATGTCGATATGGATGATCTTGCGCACCGGCGAGGCCTTGCCGGTCACCGTGTCGGATTCGCTCATGGAAAGATGATACAATTGGGCCATAAGAAGCGCGAGGTGAGGGATGCTGCAGCTGTTGGCCTTTGTGGTGGGCGTGGTCGGCATCGGCTGGCTGATCGGCGCGACCAATCTCCCCGGCCAATGGTATGCGGGCCTTGCCAAGCCGGATTTCGTGCCGCCGAACTGGGCGTTTCCGGTGGCCTGGACCGTCCTCTACGTCATGATCGCAATTGCGGGCTGGCGAACCTTTCGGCGCGATCCCTCGGGCAAAGCGATGCTGGCCTGGGCGACGCAACTGGCGCTCAATTTCGCCTGGTCGCCGGTGATGTTCACGATGCACCGGATCGGCGCCGCGCTCGTCATCCTGATCTGTCTGTTCGCCGCGATCGTGACCTATATCGGTCTCGAACTGTCACGTGACCGTCTGGCAGCGGCGTTGTTCGTGCCTTATGCGGCCTGGGTCGCGTTTGCCGGCGTGCTCAATGCGGCCATCTGGCGTATGAATTGAGTTTTCGGCCTCGATCGAGCCTGCCGCGAACGGCTTGGCATTGGACCGGACTGGCGTCCGCCTTCGACCAGATCCAAGTGATCTTGATGCCGGTTCAAGAGCCGCCGTGAATACGGCGGCAGGGCTCGCGCACCACGGCCGATGGAGATGGCACGACTCGTTCGCCGTGACGCTATGAAGACGCCGACGCCACGATCGGAAATCGCAAGCAGCGGTAGCCGACCACAACTTGCAGGTCGAGGCCGCCAAGGGCCATAGCATATTATGCCATTCTTTTTTCAACTGGGAGCGGCAAAGAGGGCTTTGCCGCTCCCCGGAAAGATCATCCCTTCAGCCTGGGGTTTCTCACGCGGCGAGCGCTTCCTTGATCAACGCACCGGCTTCCCGCAACTTTGCGACGCGCCGGTCATGTTCGGCCCGCAACGCGGCGAGCCGTTGCTTGATACGCGCCTTGGTCTCCGCGCTGGCTTTTGCGACCTGCCCATTCAAGGCGCTGATCTTCGCGTCGGTGTCTTTCTCGAGCTTGTCAAGTTTCGTCTGCGCCTGGCTAGACAGCTCGTTGAGCTTGGCCGTGACCTCGTTGATCCTTGCGCGGAGCTTGGCCTTGGCGTCTGCGCCGGACTGAGCTATTTCGGCCTTCAATTGTCCCAGTTCGGCCTTTCGGGCGGCAGTTTCCTTCGCGATCTGAGCGTCCTCGAAATCCGAACGCCATTGGCGCGCTACAGACCCGCCGATTGCCTCCATGCGCGCATCGAGCGGCGTGACCCATTCTTCATCGACTTCGGCGATGACAGCCGTCTTGCCCGGAGCGAGCTCACGGGACACCTTGTCAACGAAATCGGCGCCGACCCCGATGTTGATGAGGTCCCCGATACTTCCCAGCATCATGCCGGCGGTCATCCCGACAACGACACCAGCCGGGCCGCCAAGCAGGCCAACCAGCGCGCCGACCAGAGTGCCGAGCGCCGTGCCGGTCAGATCATCCGGCGCCTGCTTGATCGACACCTGTCCGCCGGCGTCCTTGGCGATGACGGCGAATCCGTAAAGCGTGAGCTCACCTTCTGCATGGAGTTCCTTCAAGGCGTGCGTACCTTCATACGCTTTCGCCTCGGTGCCAAATGTAGTTACGACAAATCTGCTCATCACTGCTTGCCTTTCCGTTGGGTTGAATTCCACCTGGTAAACTCCCGGGCCTCAGGCTGCGTCTGGCCTTGACGCTAACTTTTGTCTGAGCGGTATGCGCCGGCACGAATGCGGGGCCGGTCCAGCCGGCTCGCGCCGCCCTGGGCGACGAACAGCGCCGAGCAGGTCTGCATCGTTTCTTCGACTTGATGACGCAACTGGTTAGCCTGAAGATCGGTGGAAGCCATTCCAGTCTCCCTTGATCAGGCGTGTTGCAGGGTGCTCACCGCCTCGCCGGCCTAAAAGCGCAACGGAAGGAAGTTAGCGGCGCCGCACCTTGGTGTTCTGTCCGACTTCGAACAGTTGGGCCGATTTCTTCGCTGGCAGGAATTCGTCGAGTTCGGTCTGCATTTCCCGATAGCATTCACAGGAAGCCGCCTCGAGACCGGGCCGGTCGGTTATTATCACTCTGCCCCGCTTGTGCTCGATAAGTCCCGCCTTGACGAGCGAGGCCATGGCGACCGAAACGCCTGCGCGCTGGTAGCCAAGCATCATCGCAAGATCCTCATGGGTCAGCGGAAAATCATCTGACAGGGCATGGTCATGAGCAATCAACAGCCAGCGGCAGCACCGCTGATCGAGATGATGCAGTCGAATGCAGGCGACGTGCCGTGCAACTTCCTTAAGGCCGAAGCACACATAGGCCTGCATCAATTCGCGAAGCGGCCTATCCCCCTCCATCTCGTGCATGAGGACCTCGCGCCTGATGCGGATCGCCATACCCGGGATCCGGACTGCCGTATCGACTAGTGACCGGTCCATGCCGAGCAGCGTGACGAACTCGGCGATGCCCTCGATTCCGATTGCTGCGATCTCGACAACCCGGCCATCTCTCACTGCCTTGGTTGCACAAACCAATCCCCGGTTGATAAAATGGATGTGCGTGATCGGCTGTCCTGCGGTCTCAATGTGCTCTCCTTTGGAGAGAGCTACTGGTTCAGAAGCCTTTAGCAGCCGGTCTAACGTCGCGGGAGACAGTGCAAGCAGGAGCCGGTTGTTGATTCCAAGTCTTGTGTGAACTGGAATGATCGAGGCCGTGGGCATGAGGAAAGTGCCTTCTCACGGCGGCTCACCGCTGAGCGGTGCGCAGTTTGCCCGACCTGAACCAGAGACGCCGTTGGTCTGGTCCATGCAATGTCGTCGAACGTCTATTCTTGGCTGGAAAAGCAGAGCACGGCTGCTCCGGTCGTCGGTTGATTTGGATCAAGTCGCATTGAGGGGCCTGCTTCGCCAATTCGAGGCAATGCTCGTCAGTGTCGTCCCGAATTCCGCATGATTCAGGCGCCCCTGCTGCTCAGGTCGCTTTGGCCTACGGCCAATGGGATTGGCCGCAAAATTTGGGTCGACGCCAACTTGCTACGTCAATCGGCTCCTCTTGAGAAAACTGGTCAAAAGGTTGCAAGTTGCTGACCCGGTGCGAACGGCATGATTCGCCACAAGCGTAATTTTTAGTAAGGTCTTGAAAAAACTGGCGCACCCGACACGATTCGAACGTGTGACCTTTGCCTTCGGAGGGCAACGCTCTATCCAGCTGAGCTACGGGTGCTAGTCGAGGTTCATTTAGCCGATTGGCGAGGGGGGAGCAACCGCTTCTCGCCGCAACGGGTCTTACGCCGATTTGCGCCGGAGAGGGCCCGGAACCGCTGCGGCCTGCCGGCCGAGGCTGGCGAACTCGGCCAACACCCGCTCGGCGCTGATGACGCGATTGCGGCCGAGCCGCTTGGCGACATAGAGCGCCTCGTCGGCCGCACCCAGCAGCCGGTCGGGGCCGCTGTCTCCCGCGCCGGGAATCTGGCTGGCGACGCCGACGCTGAGGGTGACCTGGTCGCCCGCGCCCGCGGCGCCATGGGCGATCGCTAAGGCCGTGACCGCGCCGCGGATCTCCTCGGCGATGACGCAGGCGCTGTCGCAATCCATGTCGGGCAGGATCAGCGCAAACTCCTCGCCGCCGTAGCGGCTGGCGAGATCGAGCGGGCGCACGGCATGCCGGCTGACGACGGCGGCGACCGCGCGCAGGCATTCATCGCCGGTCTGGTGGCCGTGATGGTCGTTGAACAGCTTGAAATGATCGACGTCGGCGAACAGCAGCGCCAGCGGCCTCTGCGTGCGGTGGGCGCGGGCCCACTCCGTCACCAGCGTCTGGTCGAACGCACGGCGGTTCGACAGGCCGGTCAACCCGTCCTTGGTGGCGAGCTCCTTCAGCGCCATCTCGGCGCGCTTCTGATCGGTGAGGTCGCGCAGCGTCTCCACCACCGCGATCAGATGGCCGGCCTCGTCGTGGATCGGGCCGGCGTCGATGGCGAGATAGAGCTGGTTGCCGAGCTTCGGCATCGTGCACCAGTTCTCCGCGGAAAAGCCGAGGCCGTTATGGCCGCGCGCGGCATATTCCGAATAGAACTCCGGAAGCAGCTCCGGCCGGTCGAGCGCGACGAGGTCGGCAAGGCAGGGGCGCCTGGTCTCGTAGAATCCCTGCCAGTGCTTGTCGGTGCCGATCACCTCCGAGGCGGCGAGGCCGGTCAATCGTTCGCAGGCCCTGTTCCAGATCACGACGCGGCGCTTCGGGTCGATCACGAAGGTCGGCACCACCAAATGCTGCATCAGCCGCACGGCATAGGAATCCGCGACGTCGACCGACTTGGCCGAAGTTCTTCTTGACGTCTTGCTCGACGACTTCATTGGCTTCGCCATCAGGCCACGGCCGCCACCGGCAAGACTGCGGGCAAGCCATCGCTCGGGCCGAACAGTTTACGCACCTCGGCGGCCGGCTTCGGCGGGCTGAACAGATAGCCCTGCATCTGCGTGCAGCCGAGTGCGCGCAGCATCTCGCGCTGCGCCTCGGTCTCGACGCCCTCGGCGACCGTGGTCATGCTGCTGGCCGCGGCGATGTTCACCACCGCCTGCACGATCACGGGCGCACCGCTGGTCTCCGCGATGTCGGCAACGAAGCAACGGTCGATCTTGATCTTGTCGAACGGGAAACGCTTGAGATAGCTGAGCGAGGAATAGCCGGTGCCGAAATCGTCGAGCGCGATGCGCACGCCGATCGAGCGGAGCTGGTGCAGGATCGAGAGCGCTGCCTCGTCGTCGCGGATCAGCACGGCCTCGGTGATCTCGAGCTCGAGCCGGCGTGGGTCGAGTCCGGAGGCGGCGAGTGCGCCCGCGATGCGAAGCGCCAGCGTGTCGCATTTGAGCTGCACCGGCGACACGTTGACCGCGACGCGGATATGCGTCGGCCAGGTCGCGGCCTCGTTGCAGGCCATGCGCAGCACCCACTCGCCGAGCTCGGTGATCAGGCCGGTGTCCTCGGCGACCGGAATGAACTCCGCCGGCGACACCATGCCGCGTTCCGGATGGCGCCAGCGCAGCAGCGCCTCGCAGCCCGAGACCTCGCCTGAGCGCAGGTCGACCAGCGGCTGATAGTGAATCTCGAAGCCGCCATCCACCAGCGCCTGTCGCAAATCCTGCTCCATGCTCAGGCGCGCCCTGGCGCAAGCATCCATTGCCGGCTCGAAGAAGCGATGGGTGCGGCGCCCTTCGGCCTTGGCACCGTACATCGCGAGGTCGGCGTTCTTGACGAGCTGGTCGAGATCGGTGCCGTCCTGCGGCGCCAGCGCGATCCCGATGCTCGCGTCCGTCGAGAGCTGATGGCCGAGGCAATGATAGGGCTGCCGGATCGCCTGGTAGATCCGGGTCACGAAGGACAGCACCTCGGCGGAGGATTGGATCCCGGTCTGGATCACCGCGAACTCGTCGCCGCCCAGTCGTGCGATCAGATCGCCCTCCTTGAGACAGCCGCGCAGACGGCTTGCGATCGCCTTCAACAGCTCGTCGCCGACATGATGTCCGAGCGAATCGTTGATGCCCTTGAACTCGTCGACGTCGATATAGAGCAGTGCGAACTGATCCCCGCCCGTGACCTTCGCCAGCTCGCGTTCGATCTGCTCGCGGAACAAGGTGCGGTTCGGCAGGTCGGTCAGCGCATCGTAATGCGCCATATGCTCGATCTTCTCGTCGGCCCGGCGCCGCTCGGTGACGTCATCAATCACATGAATGAGATAGCGCGGCTCGCCGGCTCCGTCGTTGATGCCGATCCGGGTCGACGTAATGTAGCGCAGCCCTTTGCCGAGCATGTGCCAGGCGTGCTCATCCTTGAACAATCCTCTGGGGGATTTCAACGCGTAGCTGTCGTCCTCGGTGATGCGGGCGGCGGACGCCTCGGGGAAGATGTCGAAAGCGGTCTTGCCCACGATATCCTGACGCGACTGGCCGAACAGCTGCTCGGCGACGCCGTTCAGCAGGAGATATTGCCGCGTGCGAGCGTCCTTCACCGTGATCTGCGACGGGATGTGGTCGATGATCTCGCGCAAGAACGTGTAGTTGCGGTCGCGCTCCTGTTCCAGGTTGCGGCGCTCGGTGACGTCTTCGATCGTAGCGACCCAGCCGCCCTGTTCGAGCGGGGTGTTGATGACTTGAAAGGCGCGGCCATTGGCCAGTTGATGCATTCGGGTGGAGACCGTGCCTTCGGCAACCACCCTCATGACGTCGGCGCAAAACGCCTCGACGTCGCCGTCGAACGCGCCGCGCTCCTTCCGATGATACATCGCCTCGCGGATGTGGCAGCCGGGCTTGATGACGTCGTGGGAGAGGTCGAACATGTCGGCGTAGCGGCGGTTGCAGGTGACGATATATCCCGCGGCGTCGTACAGGATCAGCCCCTGCGTCATGTTGTTCAAGGCGGTGTCGAGCCGCAGCCGCTCCGCCTCCAGCCGTTTCTGCGCCTCGCGGTTCTGCCGGTTGATCTGGCGAATGATCAGATAGAGGATCAGGGCAATGACGGAGGCCGAGAGCGTCGCCGTCATGACCATGAAATCGGTCTGCTGCCGCCAGTCCGCCAGCGCCGCGGCTGTCGTGTTGGTGGCGATGATGACGAGCGGGAAATGCGTCAGCGATGCGGCCGAGCCGAGTCGGTCCTCGCCGTCGATGGGACTCTTGCCGCGGAGCGTCAGCTGTCCGCCCTCAGCCAGCATCTTCCGCATCAGCGGCGCGTCCTTGAAGTTCCGCCCGATCAGCTCCTCGCGATGCGGATAGCGCGCCAGCATCTTGCCCTCGCGATCGAACAGCGAGATGGCCGTGCCCTCGGCAAGTGCGACGGATGCGAAATAGTGCTGGTAACTGTCCGGATCGATCCGGCGGACCATCGCGCCGAGGAAGGTGCCGTCCGCGCCGTTCAAGCGGCGTGCGACGATCGTGGTCCATTTGTTGATGATGAAGCTGCGGACGGATTCCAGCAGCACCGGTTCGGACCGCGGATTGGTCTTGAACGTCTGAAAGTAGGCCCGGGACGAAATGTTGATCTTGGGCAGCGGCTGGGCCCGCGACCAGTTGATCAGCTCGCCGTCGGCATCGTAGATCGCGATATCGCCGAGATAGGACACCGGGCTGATCTTGCCGCGCAGCATCTGGTGCGCCGCAGGGCCCGACATGCGTTCGCGGAACATCGCCGGGGAGGTGATCTCCGCCAGATTCATCTGCGCGATCAGATCGGCGGCGACGACGTCGGAATCCTCGAATTGCTGATCGAAGTGCCGCGCGATCAGCTGCACCGTGTTTTCCAGCTCGCGCTCGCGATTGGCCAGCGTGCGCTCACGAAACTCGCCGACGGCCATGGCCGTCGCGCCGAAGATGCCCGCGACCAGCAACACGCCGCACAGGGTCAACCACAGGACCGGACCACGCCGCAGCAAGGCCTCCCAGCCGTTCCTTGCGGCTAGAGACATTCCGGTTGCCACCGTGGAAAAGACCTGGCGCATTCCCCCTCCCTGGAGGAACAGGAATACACCTCACAAATGGCCTAAACCTTAGGAAAGCCAGTTACCTAAGCATTAATCGGGTTGCGCGATCGCGTTCGTACGCAGCGGAGCGGGAATCGCGCCAGAGTTGTGCTGCGCGCGCAGCAATGACGGCGCCGCATCATGAATCGTGCGTTAATGCGAGCTGCCGGCGCCCTTGCCGCCCGCGGGGTTGCGCAGCCGTCCGACCACGCCGGTCGGGAAGAAGTAGACGCTGGCGATGAACAATAGCCCGAGCCACAGCAGCCAGCGGTCGGGATGCAGCAGCCCGGGCAGCAGCGGCAGGCCGGCTTCCGAGGCCGCCTTGGAGGCGACGCCCATCAGCGACTGCAAATAGTTCTGGGCGAGGATGAAGATGCTGGCGCCGATGATCGCGCCGTAGATCGTGCCCATGCCGCCGATCACGACCATCAGCAGGATGTCCAGCATGATCGAGAAGCTGAGCGAGGTATCGGGACCGGCATAGCGCAGCCACAGCGCGTTCAAGATGCCGGCGCCGGCGGCGACCAGCGCGGCGAGGCAATTGGCGTAGGTCAGGTGAAACACCGTGCGGAAGCCGAGCGCCTCGGCACGAAAGCGGTTCTCGCGGATCGCCTGCAGCACGCGCCCGAACGGCGAGTTCACGACGCGGAGCAAAGCGAGGATCATCAGGGCCGAGACGGCGAACACCAGGTAGAAGGTCAGGATGCGGCCGTTGATCTCGAAGCCGAACAGGCTCTTGGAGATCAACACCGTGCCGGGGCGCAGCAGCTCAGGCAGCTGGAAGCTGCGCCCGTCCTCACCGCCGGTCAGCCAGGACAATTGCGAGGCCAGCACCTGGAATGCGGAGGCGACCGCGAGCGTGATCATGGCAAAGAAGATCGCCGCAACCCGCAGCGAGAACAGGCCGATGGCAAGCGCGAGCAGGGCCGCGAGCGGCAGGCCGACGACGATGCCGGTTGCGACCGCGGCCCAATTCGGACCCATCCCATAAAGCGCGATGGCGATGGCGTAGCTGCCAATGCCGTAGAACATAGTGTGGGCGAACGACACCGAGCCGGTATAGCCGAGCAGGAGGTCATAAGAGGCGACCAGCGCTGCGAAGACGCAGATCTTGGCCGCGACGTTCAGCGCCTTGGCGCCCGGAAACAGGAACGGTGTCGCCGCCAGTGCCAGGATGACGACGACGAGAACGAGCGTGAGGACGCGGCTGCGCGGCGGGTCGCCGGAGAGGATCATCATCGGCTGGTCACCGCATAGAGGCCGCGCGGCCGCCACATCAGAATGGCGACCATCAGCAGGATGTTGGAGACGAGGGCGAGTTTCGGCACCAGGAAGCCGCCGTAATTGGCGACCATGGCCACCAGGATCGCACCGATGAAGCAGCCGCCGATCGATCCCAGGCCGCCGATGATGACGACGATGAAGATCAGCACGGTGAGGTCGTCGCTCATGGAGGCGTGGACCTGCTCGCGATAGAGCGCCCACATCACGCCGCCGAGGCCGGCGAGCGCCGATCCCGTCATGAAGACGCCGAGGAACAGACGACGGATGCGATAGCCGAGCGCCTCGACCATCTCGCGGTTCTCGACGCCGGCCCGGATCAGAAGGCCGAGCTTGCTGCGATTGAGCACGAGCTGGATCGCGATGAAGATGGCAAGCCCGATCAGCATCGCCAGCACGCGGTATTTGGCGATCGCGACGTCGCCGAGGATGAAGGAGCCGCGCAGCGAGGCCGGCAGCGGCATCGGAATGATCTGCGGTCCCCACAGCGCATAGAGCGTCTGCTCGGCGACGATGAGGCCGCCGGTTGTCATCAGGATCTGCTTCAGGTGCTGGCCGTAAACGGGGAGGATCAGCACGCGCTCGACGACCAGGCCGAGCGCGCCCGACACCGCCATCGAGAGCAGCGCGGCCGGTGCCAGCACCGCGAGATTCATCCACAGCGAATCGGCCTGAATGGAGGCCGCGAACGGCGCCAGCACCAGGGTCGCGACATAGGCGCCGACGGCGATGAAGGCGCCGTGGCCGAAATTGAGCACGTCCATCAGGCCGAACACCAGCGTCAGCCCGGAGGCCATGATGAAGATCATCATGCCCATCGCGAGGCTCGCCGCCGTCAGCGTCAGCCAGGAGGAGGTCGAGCCGATCAGCGGGATCACGAGCAGCGCGAGCGCGACCGGAAGCAGGACCGGCGCGATGTCGCGCTTCGGCTTCGGCAGGGGATCATTTGCGGCAAGTTCGGTCACTGATGTGTCTCCAGGCTCAGGCCGAGCAGCCGCTCCTGCAGCGGCACGTCGGCGGCGAGCGCCGCCATCTCGCCGCGATGGACGATGGTGCCGTTGTCCATCACCAGCACGTTGTCGCCGAGCTCGCGGGCGGCGAAGAAGTTCTGTTCGACCAGCAGGATGGTCGCGCCCTTGCGTTTGATTTCTTTCAGGCACTCGATCAGCGCCATCACGATCGCGGGCGCCAGGCCCTTGGTCGGCTCGTCGATCAACAGCAGTTTGCGCGGCTCGATGATGGCGCGGGCGATGGACAACATTTGCTTTTGTCCGCCGGAGAGACTCCCCGCGCGCGACAGCCAGAATCGGCGCAGCGCCGGGAAGAAGCCGAAGATCCAGTCGAGCTGGCTGTCGTCGAGCGGGCCGTCGCGCGCGGCGAGGACCAGGTTCTCCTTCACCGTGAGATCGGAGAACACCGCCATGCTCTCCGGCACGTAGCCGACGCCGAGCCGTGCGATGTCGGGCGTGGCGCGGCGCTCGATGCGCTCGCTACCGAGGCTGATCTCGCCGCTGGAGGCCTGCCACAGCCCCATGATGGTGCGCAGCGTCGTGGTCTTGCCGGCACCGTTGCGGCCGAGCAGCATCGTGACCTGTCCTTGCGGGACGGTGAGATCGATGCCCTGGAGGATGTGGTAGCGGCCGATATGGGTGTGGACGCCGGAGAGTTTGAGCAAATCGGTCATGCGACACTCTCTGCAGCGCTCTTGGGCGCGACGCCGAGATAGGCTTCCTGCACGATCGGCGAGGCGATCACCTCGGCCGGCGGCCCGTCGGCGACGAGCTGGCCGTTATGCAGCACGATGATGCGGTCGGCGAGCGAGCGCACCACGTCCATCTTGTGCTCGACCAGGAGGATGATCTTGCTCTTGTCCTGCTTGAGCTGCGCGATCAGGTTGAGGACGACGGGCACTTCGTCGATGCTCATGCCGGCGGTCGGCTCGTCGAACATGAAAACCTTCGGCTCGAGCGCGATCATCAGCGCGACCTCGAGCTTGCGCTGGTCGCCATGAGACAGCGCGGTCGCGGCGACGCCGCGGCGGCTGCCGAGCGCGACCTGGTCGAGGATGGCGTCGGCACGCGCGATCAAATCGCGGCGCACCATCCAGGGCCGCAGCATGTCGTAATGGGTGCCGTTTGCCGCCTGCACCGCCAGGCGCACGTTCTCTTCCACGGTGAGGTTCGGAAAGAGATTGGTGAGCTGGAAAGCACGCCCGAGGCCCGCGCGGGTGCGCAGCGGCGCGGAAAGCTGGGTGATGTCGGTGCCGTCGAACAGGATGCTGCCGTGTGAAGCGCGCAGCTGGCCCGAGATCAGGTTGAAATAAGTGGTCTTGCCGGCGCCGTTTGGTCCGACGATCGCGGTGAGCTCGCCCGGACGGAACGTGCAGGAGACGTTGTTGACCGCAACGTGACCGCCGAAGCGAATGGTGAGATCGCGGGTTTCGAGGGTGAGGGGCATTGAATCTGGCAATCGATGAAACGAGATGTATCCGCGGCTACGCTGCGTCCCCTCCCCCGCTTGCGGGGGAGGGCTGTCTCCACAGGCGCGAGAGCCCCCAAGAGGAGAAAGCCCTCTCCCGGCCTCTCCCGCATCCGCCTTCGCCAAGGCTTCGGCGGACAAGAGCGGGAGAGGTGAAGCAAGAAGCACTCAGCGCTTGTTCTTGACCGGAACGTCCATGTCCTCGATCTTCAGCTCGCGCACCGGCTCGAGCACGGCCCAGGCGACGTTCGGATCGACCTTGACCTTGAAGTGATACATGCTCTGCAGCGCCTGATGGTCGTCCTTCCGGAACACCATCTTGCCCTTCGGCGTGTCGAACTCCAGGCCCTCCATCGCCGTGATCAGCTTCTCGGTATCGGTCGACTTCGCCTTGGTGACGGCGGCGACGACGGACATCGCGGCCGCGAAGCCGCCGGCGGTGAAGAAGTCCGGCGGTGCGCTGAAGCGCTTCTGGTGCTCGGCGACCAGCCAGTCGTTCACCGGGTTCTTCGGGATGTCGTAGAAATAATAGGTCGCGCCTTCCATGCCGGGCAGGCCCTTGTAGGCGGCGAGCGCCGGCAGGATGTTGCCGCCGGTGGAGAGCTCGATGCCGTAGCGCTTCGGGTCCATGTCCTGGAGCTTGGCGAGCGGATTGCCGGCGCCGGCCCAGATCACCCAGATCACCTTGCGGCCCGGCTTGTCCTTCAGCGCGTCGAACAGGCGCTGGCCGACCGCGGTGAAGTCGGTGGTCGAGGTCGGGGCATATTCTTCGGCGGCGAGCGTCGCGCCGGTCTTGGCGAGCGCTTCCTTGAAGGCGGCGACGCCATCGCGGCCGAACGCGTAGTCCTGCGCCAGCGTTGCGACGGTGACACCCTGCTTGCCGACCGCGACGGCATTCGAGATCGCATCCTGCGAGGAATTGCGCGCGGTGCGGAAGATGTAGCGGTTCCACTTCTCGCCGGTAATCTGGTCCGCGACGGCGGGCTCGACGATCAGGATCTTCTTGTTCTCCTCGGCGACGGGGAGAATCGCGAGCGCCGCGGCCGACGAGGTCGTGCCGATGGCGATGTCGGCCTTGTCATCCTGATAGGCTTCGGCGAGCGCGGCCTTCGCAAGGTCCGGCTTGCCCTGGTCGTCCTTGGTGATGATGACGATCTTGCGGCCGTCGAGCGTCATCGTGCCCTTGGTAGCGTATTCAAAGCCCATCTTCAGGCCGGTCTCGGTCTGCTTGGCATAGGCCTCGAGCGGACCGGTCTTGCCGTGGATCAACGCGATCTTGAGGTCGTCGGCTCGCGCGGATGTGCCCGCGGCGAGCGCGAGGATGGTTGTTGTTATGATGAATGATCGACGCACGATGGTCCCTCCTGATGTAAAGTTTCTGGCAACAGCGATTCGCACAACACTACGGACATTGCAATTGAACCTTCCGGCGACGCGGATCAGCCTCGCGAGCCTGCATCATTTTTGGGCCTGCTGCATGGCGCGCGCGGTGCCGGCGCCTTGGACCTGACGCCAGTCGGATCGCGCTTCTTCCGCGCTTTCGAAAATATGCGGCGCGACGCCGCGCTTCTCCAGGGCCTCGCCGAGCTTGATGCGCAGGAAGCCGGACGTGGTGTAGCGCGACACACCGGAATAGAAGCGGTCGACGAGGCTGCGGACCATGGCCGAATAATCGTCCATCAACTCCGGCAGGATGGAAAAATTGTCATAATTGACGATGGCGTAGACCCGGCGGCCAAGCGGCGCGAGCCTCGCCTCGACGGTCGCAGCGATGGTGTCGATCTCGGCCCTGCTGCGCAGCGGATAGCGCTCCAGGTTGACGAAGAACAGGTTCTGCTGCTCGTCCAGCGTGAAGCGCTGGTCGAGCGGAATGGTGAGCAGGCGCTCGCGCAGGTCCATCAGGCTCTCGCGGAAGATGCGCTCGTCCATTAGTGCGGGGTCGCGCGGGATCAGCGGCTTGAAATCCATCAGGCGCAAAATGTCGCGCTCGACGTCGATGCCCGGCGCGACCTCGGTGAGCTCGAGCCCGTCGGGCCTGAGCTCGAACACGCAGCGCTCGGTGACGTACAGCGTGCGCTGCTTGCGGGCGGCGGCGAACCGGCCGCTGAAGGTGACATGCTCGACGTTGCCTACGAACTTGCGCGACTTGGCTTCGTCGACAATGACGAGCTTCCCGTCGTTCACCGCAATACGTTGCTTGCCCGCGCCAAAGGTGCCGACGAAGATGACCTCCTTGGCGTTCTGGCTGATGTTGATGAAGCCGCCGGCACCCGCAAGCTTCGGCCCGAACTTGCTGACATTGAGGTTGCCGGCGCGATCGACCTGGGCGAGCCCGAGAAAGGCGGCATCGAGCCCGCCGCCGTCGTAGAAGTCGAACTGATAGGGCTGGTCGATCACGGCCTGGGTGTTGATCGCCGCGCCGAAATCGATGCCGCTCGCCGGGATGCCGCCGATCACGCCGGGCTCCGCCGTCAGCGTGATGAGGTCGATGATCCGCTCCTCGTTGGCGACCGAGGCGATGCCCTCGGGCATGCCGATGCCGAGATTGACGACGCTGTTGGCTTTGAGCTCGAGCGCCGCGCGCCGCGCGATGATCTTGCGCTCGCTGACCGGCATCACCGGCAGCGAGGTGGCGCGGACACGGATCTCGCTCGAGAACGCCGGATTGTACTGGGTGCCGAAGGTCTGCCAGTGATTCTCCGGCCTTGCCACCACGACGCAGTCGACCAGGATCCCGGGGATCTTGACCTGGCGCGGATTGAGGCTGCCGGCCTCCGCCACCCGTTCGACCTGGGCAATGACGATGCCGCCGGAATTATGCGCCGCCATGGCAATGGCGAGCGCCTCCAGCGTCAGTGCCTCCTTCTCCATGGTGAGGTTGCCGTCGGGATCGCCGGTGGTGGCGCGGATGATGCCGACGTTGATCGGGAAGGTCTTGTAGAGCAGACACTCCTCGCCGCGCAGCGTGATCAGCTCCACCAGATCCTCGGTGGTGCGCGCATTCAACTTGCCGCCGCCCTGCCGGGGGTCGACGAACGTGCCCATGCCGACGCGGGTGATGTGGCCGGGCCGGTGCGCGGCGATGTCGCGGAACAGATGCGTGATGACGCCCTGCGGCAGGTTGTAGGCCTCGATCTGGCCTGCGACCGCGAGCTGCTGCAATTTCGGCGCAAGTCCCCAATGTCCCCCGATCACGCGCCGGACCAGGCCCTCATGCGCGAAATGGTTGAGGCCGCGCAGCTTGCCGTCGCCCTGGCCCGCCGCATAGACCAGCGTCAGATTGCGCGGCTTGCCCTGCGTATAGGGCGCATCGCCCTCGTTGGAGAGGTAGAGCTCCTCCAGCGCGATCGCGATCTCCTCCGCAAAGCCGATGCCGACGAAGCCGCCGGTCGCCACCGTGTCGCCGTCGCGGATCAGCATGACCGCCTCGGCCGCCGTGACCACCTTGCCTTTCTCGGAATTGCGCAAATAGGGCAGAGCTGGATGATGGCTCACGGTGGTCCTCCCGATCCTTCGACCGTATGCCGATATTGTTTTGCGTTGATTCTAGCGCAGGGACCAGCCGTGGAATAGCTTGCTCCCGCGAGAGCGGGCAGCAACGAGCAAGGTTTGCGCCAGATCCCTTTGGCTTGTGAAAGGCTGTCGAATCCAGGCAATCCGGCATGGCTGGAGCCGGAGAGTAGCCAGGCACCGTGTCAGGAATCCGAGACTCCGGACAGGTCCGTGTCTCGAAACTCAGACGGAGGGTTGCCCTGAGGCGAGGCCGAATTTGGCGAGCTTCTTGTAGAAGGTCGCGCGCGAGATCCGCAGCATCCTGGCGGCCACGGAGATCTGGCCGTTGCTGGCGGCGAGCGCCTGTTCGAGCGTGTGCTTCTCGAACTCCGCCTCGGCTTCGGCATAGGGCACCACCGCTCCGGCCGGGCGTGCGGGCGGCGCAAGCCTGACCTCGGTGCCGATGGGAAGGATGCGCGCGACGTCCTCGCCGGTCAGCCTGCCGGAATCGCTGAGAATCAGCGCGCGCTCGAGGATGTTGCGGAGTTCGCGGACGTTGCCGGGCCAGTCGTAGCGTGCGAGTGCGTCGAGCGCGCTCGGCGTGATCTTCGCCTTGACGTAGTCGCCGGAGGCGCTGATGTCCTCGAGCAGCCGGGCGCAGATGTCCGGGAGATCGTCGAGGCATTGGCGCAGTGGCGGCAGGTCGATCGAGAGCACGTTCAGCCGATAATACAGATCGGGCCGGAACGCGCCGTCGCTGACGCGCTTGCGCAGGTCCACATTGGTCGCGGCGACCACGCGCACGTCCACCTTCGAGATCTTGTCCGAGCCGAGCGGCTCGATCTCGCGCTCCTGCAGCACGCGCAGCAGCTTGGCCTGCAATTGCAGCGGCATCTCGCCGATCTCGTCGAGAAACAGCGTGCCGCCGTCGGCAATACGGAACTTGCCTTCGCGTCCCCTGCGATCGGCGCCGGTATAGGCGCCCGGCGCGGTGCCGAAGAATTCCGATTCGATCAGCGTCTCCGGGATCGCGGCGACATTGACGCTGACGAACGGCTTGTCTGCGCGCGAGGAGGCATTGTGGATCGCCTGGGCCAGCATCTCCTTGCCCGTCCCGGTCTCGCCGGTGAGGAGCACCGTGACGCTCTGCCGCGCGGCGCGGCCTGCCAGCGCCTTGGCCTGCGCGATGCCGGGCGTGGTGCCGACGAAGTCGGCGAAGGTGAAGCGCGCCGCGCGCGCGTTCGACAATTGCCGGCGCGCCAGGCGCAGATCGCTCTCGAGCTGGGCGACGCGGGCGAGCAGCGGCTTCAGGCTTTCGAGGTGGTCATAGAGCACGAAGCCGATCGCGCCGATCACCGTCCCGTTCTCGTCCTCGATCGGCATGCGCGTGACGACCAGCTGCTCGCCGCCGAGCTCCATGATGTCGAGCAGGATCGGCTCCCCGGTCTCGGCCACCTTGCGCATCAAACTGTTCGGAATGACCTCTTCGACGGGACGGCCGATCGCCTCACTGGTGCGCGCGAGGCCGAGCGCTGCCAGGTATTTTTCGTTGACGTAGACGACCCGCCCGCCGCGGTCGATCGCGATGGCGCCCTCGCAGAGCTTTTCCAGCCGTTCGAACAGCGTCTCCATCGCGCGCGCACGGAGATAGGCAGGGTCGCGGATCGAGGCGGAAGCGGACATGACATATCCCAGCGGAAGTGCGCCTGTGTATTAGCAAAAGGCCAGCGATTTCAAAGGGGGAAATGGGCCCTCAGCGAGCTCAGCAATTGCTGTCGTCCCGGGGCGCGAAGCGAACCCGGGACCCATACCCACAGGAAGAGGTTTGGCGAAGACTCGGAGTGGGAGATTCGCGTCACACGGCTCCCTGTGGGTATGGGTCCCGGATCTGCGCTTCGCTTGTCCGGGACGACGGCGATGTGTGTTGCGCCGCTTTCGCCCTACCGTCGATATCCGCTCGCCCGCGAATAGCCCTGGCGGTTCTGCTGGTGCGGGCGGCTCGCGACGTTGGTCCGCGCTTCGCTGGAGAACGGGGTTGCGAGCTTCAGCTCCTCGAGGAAGATCGGCCGCGAGAAATAATAGCCCTGCGCGTAACGGATCTTGGTCGCGGCCTGGAGATAGGCGAGTTCCTCGAAGGATTCGAGACCTTCGGCGATCACGGTCATGCCGAGTGCTTCGCTCAAGGATTCGATCGCGCGCAGGATACCCTGGCTACGCGGCCGCTTGTGAATGTCGGTGATGAAGGAGCGGTCGATCTTGATCTCGTCCGCGGTGATATCGGCCAGCGCCGAGAGCGAGGAATAGCCGGTGCCGAAATCGTCGATCGAGATGCCGACGCCGAGCTTGCGGAACATCGGCAGGATCTCGGCCTGGAAATGATTCTTGGCGACGAAGGCGTCTTCCGTCACCTCGATCATGAAGCGCTGCGGGAAGCCGGTCTCCTCCAGCGCCCGCGCAAAGCTGCGCATGAACTCGGGGTTGCCGGCCTGCTTGGCGGCGACGTTGATGCTGATGGTCGCTTCGGCCCCGAACGTCGCGTTGATCGCGTCGATCGACCTGACGATCTCGGCGAGCACGAGGTGGGTCAGCTCGTCGATCAGGCCGAGTTCGCCGGCGAGATCGATGAACGAGCCGGGCGCCTGGATCACCCCTTCGTCGTCGCGCAGGCGCACCAGGGCCTCGATGCCCTTCACGGCCTGGGTACGGATGTCGACCTTGGACTGGAAAGCGCAGCAGAACCGCTTCTCCAGGATGGCCAGTCGCAGCGATTGCTCGATCTTCATCCGCGCCAGTGCCTCCCGCTCCATGCTGGAGTCGAAGAAGGCCGCCGATCCCTTGCCGTCGTTCTTGACGCGGTACATCGCGATGTCGGCGTTCTGGCGCAGCGCCTCGAAGCTGCCTCCGTGATCGGGGTAGAGGCTGACGCCGACGGAGGTGGAGGCGAAGATTTCCGAATTGTCGATGAAGAACGGCGCCGTCAGCCGCTCCAGCGTCGATTGTATGAATTCGGCCACCTCCTCCACGCTCTGGATCGGCGACAGTAGCAGCAGGAATTCGTCGCCGGAAATGCGCGACAGCATGTCGGAATCGCGCAAGTCGCGTCCGAGCCGCTTCGACAACTCGACCAGCAGCGCATCGCCGACGGCGTGGCCGTAATAGTCGTTGATGTGCTTGAAATTGTCGACGTCGAGGAAGGCCAGCGCGAAACGCCCGCTGCCGCTGTTCTCCGCAAGCAGGCTGGCGGCGCGATGTTCGATGACGCGCCGCGAGGGCAATCCGGTCAGCTCGTCGAAATAGGCCGAGCGGAACAGCTGGTCCTCGAAATTCTTCTGCTCGGTGATGTCGGAGGACGCCGAGATGAGGAGCTCGCGTCCGGCGAGGCGAACGGGACGATGGGTCGTGAGCAGCACCTGGCGCGCGGCGCCGCCGTGCAGCGCTTCCTCCATGACCACGGCCTGGCCGGCACGCAGGGCGCGGCGACAGGCCTCGCGGCGCGGTGCCAGATCAGGTGAAGGGCGGCTGCCGTCGATGCCGAGCTGCGCGGCCGCGGCGTCGTTGACCAGCAGCAGCTCGCCATGCGCATCCTGCACGGTCAGGCCGGCCGGCAGCATTCTAACGATTTCCTTGAGAAAACTGAGCTCGGCTTCAGTCGCGCCGGAATATTCGTTGTCGTTCATAGACGTCATGAATCTTGTTGTTTCAGCGCGCTTTTGCAATGGACGCGATCTTGCGCGGTTCCCTCTTAAGTTTGGTTAAGGGGTCCGGAGAAATACGGGGCTGTTTTGGCGGAAACTTGCGACGTTGCGAGGTGCGCAGACGATCGTCATTAACAGAGCGTCAACAGCGCATGCGAAAGCACGGGCCGAGCGCGCGTGGGAGCGGGCTCCTGGGGCCATCCTTCGAGACGCCCGCCGTTGGCGGGCCCTCAGGATGAGGACGGAGTGCCCTGCGCTAGTTAGACGAGTACCGATGCCGCTTAGCCTCATCCTGAGGAGACCGCGGAGCGGTCGTCTCGAAGGACGGGGCGCGTGCTCAGATCGCGCAAGATCACATGCGATTGCCCTACCCGCAAGCGGCGTTGCGAGATTTACTCGCCTCGCGGAATTCGGCACTGCATGATGCAATGCAGTCCGGTCTTCAGGTAGGAGATCTCGGTCCTGCCATCGAAGGCCGACAGGGCCGATTTCAGCAGCTTGGTGCCGAAGCCGGGCTCGGAGACCTTGTCCACGCTCGGCCCCTCGGTCTCGTCCCAGGTGATGGTCAGGCGGTCATCGCTGACGGTCCACGACACCTGCAACAGACCGCGCGGTGCGGAGAACGCACCATACTTGCCGGCGTTGGTGGCGAGCTCGTGAAACATCAACGACAGCGTGACCGCGAGCCTCGGCGGCAGGAACAGCCGCTCGCCATTGAGGGTGAAGCGGACATGGCCGTAAGGCCCGAGCTCCGAGATCAGGAGATCGCGGATGTCGCAGCCGGCCTTGTCGATCCGCGAGATCAGATCGTCGGTCGCGGCCAGCGAGCGCAGCCGCGGATCGACCCGGGCCCAGACCTGCGGCTGGTCATGCAGCACCTGGTGCAGCACGGCGTGAACCGTCGACAGCTTGTTCTTCAACCGGTGCTGGAGCTCGTCGACCAGCAGCTTGCGATACTCTTCTTCCTCGATCAGGCGCTTGGCGATCCGGCGCTGCTCCGCCAGCATGGTGCGATAGTGCTCGACGCCCCAGATGGTGAGCGCGCAGACCGCCCAATAGAGCGCGAGCAGGGCAAACCGCGCGCGATCGGCAAAGGCATCGCCGAAATTCACGACGACGCCCAGCACGCCGCCGACCAGCGCGGTGACGATACCGATCCGGAAGCCTCCGAATGCGGCGGCAAAGAACACGGCCGGGAAGTACGGCGTGAAGTAGACGTCGGGGCGCACATGGGCGAGTCCCCAACGGACCAGGGTCGCGGCCAACAGGCAGAGAACCGCAAAGGAGATGCTGAGACCGAGCGAGGGTGGCGCCGTGCCCTGCCAGCCATTGCGGAACTCGTCGATCAGCTTCCCCATGCGCGGCCCAGTTGCGATAGGCATTCGAAAAGCGCGCGACCCATCAGGATTTTACGCATGCCGTGCGCACAAGCATAGCTTGCCTCGGCGGAAGCGGGCAGGAATAGTAGCGGCTCCGGCCATGGCAGCGGCCAGGTTTCGCCATTTGGCATCAAATCGTTTGAAAACAGGAACATTCCATGGGCAGGCTGGACGGCAAGGTTGCGGTGATTACGGGAGCGACGAGCGGGATCGGATTGCGCACTGCGGAAGTCTTCGTTGCCGAAGGTGCCAAAATTGTGATCGCGGGCCGGCGCGTACCGGAAGGCGAGGCGCTGGCGAAGCAGCTCGGGGCCAATTGCATCTTCCGCCAGACCGACGTGACGGTCGAAGCGCAGATGCAGGCCCTGATCGCGCTCGCCGTGGACAAGTTCGGCCGGATCGACTGCCTGTTCAACAATGCGGGCGGCCCGGCGCAGACCGGCGGCATCGAGGGCCTCGAGGTCGAGCGCTTCGATGCGGCAATGGCGACGCTGGTGCGCAGTGTCATGCTCGGCATGAAGCACGCCGCGCCCGTGATGAAGAAGCAGGGGAGCGGCAGCATCATCAACAATGGCAGCATCGCCGGCCGCCTTGCCGGCTTCTCGTCCTCGATGGTCTACAGCGCGGCCAAGGCGGCGGTGATCCATCTCACCAAATGCGTGGCGATGGAGCTCGGCGAGTCCAACGTGCGCGTCAACTCGATCTCGCCTGGTGCGATCGCGACCGGGATTTTCGGCAAGGCGCTCGGGCTTTCGACCGATGCCGCGGAGAAAACGCCGGCGGTGATGCGCGAGGTCTACAAGACCGCGCAGCCGATCCCGCGTGCCGGCCTGCCCGACGACATCGCCCAGGCCGCGGTGTTTCTGGCGAGCGACGAATCCAGCTTCATCAACGGCCACGATCTCGTCGTCGACGGCGCCATGACCGGCGGCCGCAACTGGAGCCAGCAGCAGCAGGGCTATGTGGCCTTGCGCAAGGCATTCGACCAGGGGGCGTAGAGGCCGCTCCACCGGCGGTGTCGTAGGGTGGGCAAAGCGAAGCGTGCCCACGAATTCTTATCGCGACGAAACGTGGGCACGGCGCTCCGCGCCTTTGCACACCCTACGAGACCTCGTGCCCCGGCTCGCGCCGTCCGGGACACGAGAGTGGACGCTAGATCGCCTTCACCCGCACCCGCAAGCCGTCCCGGGGCTTCGGGATCGGCCACATCTGCCAGTCCGGCTTGTAGCCCTGTTCCAGCGACACTTCGATGTTCTGCAGAAAGTGCCGCGCGAAGCATTTCGCCTGCATGTAGGCGAAGTGCAGGCCGAGGCACATATGCGCGCCGCCGCCGAACGGGACCCATGCGAAGCGGTGGCGGCCGCGCTGGGCTTCCTCGGTGAAACGCAGGGGATCGAAGCGGTCCGGGTCAGGCCAGATCTCCTTCATGTGGTGGGTATAGAGCGGGTTGACGCCGACCGCGGTGCCGGCGGGAATCGTAAAACCCTTGAAGGTGAAATCGCGCATCGCGCGGCGAGGCATCGAGGGCACCGGCGGCTTGATCCGCAGTGCTTCCTTGAACGCCATCTCCGTCAGCGGCATCTTCTCGAGGTCGTCGAAACTGCTGGGCGCGCCCGGCGCGAGCCCGAGCGCGAGAACTTCCGCGCGCAGCCTGTCCTGCCAGTCCGGGTTGGCGGCGAGCTCGCCGACGAAGGAGGTCAGCGACGAGGTCAGCGTGTCATGCGCCGCCATCATCAAGAAGCTCATATGGTCGATGATGTCCTGCTCGGACAGCAGCGCGCCGTCCTCGTGGGTGGCGCGGCAGAGCTGCGAGAACAGATCGTCGCCGCCGTGATTGCCGCGTCGCAGCGGAATCTGCTCGCGGAAATAGGCGACGATGCGCTTACGCCCCTTTACGCCCCGCGCCATCTGCGTGCCGGGCAGGGGGCGCCGGATCGGGGCGACGGCGGCCGCGACCATGTCGACGAAGGCGCGGTTGATCTCGTCGACCTCCGGTCCGAGGTCGGCGCCGAGGAACGAGGCCGCGGCGAGATCGAGCGTGAGCTGCTTCATCGCCGGATAGAGCTGCATCTCGCCGGGTTTGGCCTTCCACCGCGCGACCCGGGCGGCGATGCCGCGGTCGAGATCGGCGAGGTAGGATTTCATCGGGCCGGACTTGAAGGCGACTGACAGCGTCTTGCGGTGCAGCCGGTGCTCGTCGAAATCGAGCAGCATCAATCCGCGCGGAAACAACAGGCCGAGCACCTTGTTCCAGCCGTGGGTCGAGGAGAACAGCTTCTGCTGGTCGAACATCACGAGCTCGTTGGCCTCAGGCCCGAGCAGCACCACATTGGTCTCGCCGAAAACATGGGTGCGGTAGACCGGGCCGTATTTGGCGCCGTTCGCCTCGACATGGCCTTTGGGATCGGCCAGCACCTGGAGGGTCTTGCCGATGATCGGCCAGCCTTCATCGCCGGGAATGTGCGTCAGCGCGTTGCGTTTGGGCGCGGTGTAGTCGGGCGACGTTGCGGCCACATTCTGCATCGACATGACGATTGCTCCGGTTGAGCCAAGCTCCGCGAACATAGCACGATCCGGCCGCGATGATGCGACGGTTGCTGGCGCAAAAGACCACACGACATCGTCGTCCCCGCGTAGGCGGGGACCCATAACCACAGGAAGAGGTTGTGGCGCGAAGCCGGCAACTCCGAGTCTTCGTAAAACTGCATCCTGTGGTTATGGGTCCCGGGTTCGCGCTGCGCGCGCCCCGGGGCGACGAGTGCCGCGCGACCTACCGCTTCGCCGCCTCCTTCTGCAGATCCGGGGCGTTGACGGCGGGGATGGCGACACGGCCCGGGCCGGTCACCTTGAGCGCCTCGGCGGCCTTCTCGTTCTCCATGATCTTGGCCATCACCGCCTGGCCCGCGCGCTCGAAGATCGCGCGGTTCTCGATCACGAATTTTTGCGACCTGCGCAGGCCGTCGATATAGCCGTTGATCTCCGGCACGACGTAGCGCGCAACCATGTCCCAGCTCCGGCGCGTATTTTCCGGGTTGGCCCAGTCATGCACGAAGCCGATGATGGCGCCGACGCCGCCGGAGACCTGCATCACGTTCTTGATGGTTTTGACGAGATCGTCGGGCGTGCCGATGGTGGAGGCCGCGCCCTCGACGAAGGCGGTCTTGTCCACGGCCTCGTCGGGCGAGGAGAACGCGGTGAGACCCGGCCGCTGCAGCGTGCCGACATTATATTCGTTGTGCCAGCGCATCAGCCCGGCGCCGGCCTCCTTGCGCGCCTGCTCGCGGGTCTCGGCGATATGAAAGGTCAGGAGCACGCGCCAGTCGGCACGGTCGACCTTGGTGCCGTGCTTTTTCGCCGCGTCCTCGGCGAACTGCCATTGCTGCTGCAGCGACATCAGCCCCTGCGTCGTCATCGATCCCAGCGAGATGATGCCGATGCCGTATTTGCCGGCCAGCGTCATGCCCGAGGGCGAGATCTGCGAGGCCACCACGAACGGCATTTCCTCTTGCAGCGGCAGGATCTGCAGCGCGGCGTCGTTCATGGTGAACCAGTCGCTCTTGGCGGTGACACGCTCGCCGTTGAAGAGGCGGCGGATGATGCCGATGGCCTCGTCCTGGCGGTCGCGCTGCGTCATCGGGTCGATGCCGAGCGTATGGGCGTCCGAGGCGAGGGCGCCGGGGCCGGAGCCGAAGATGGCGCGGCCGCCGGTCATGTGGTCGAGCTGCACCATGCGCTGGGCGACGTTGTAGGGATGATGATACGGCAGCGATACCACGCCGGTGCCGAGCTTGATCCGCTTGGTGCGCTCGCCGGCCGCGGCCAGGAACATCTCGGGCGAGGCGATCATCTCCCAGCCGGATGAATGGTGCTCGCCGCACCAGAACTCGTCATAACCGAGCGCGTCGAGCTGCTCGACCAGGTCGAGGTCGCGCCGGAACTGGAGCATCGGATGCTCCCCGATCGGGTGATGCGGGGCAAGAAAGGCTCCGAACTTCAGGCGCGCCATGGCGTTTCTCCGGCTTTGATTTTCTGTTTGTTGAGGCGGCAAGGCTACGTGCCGGAGTGAGCAAACGCAATCACGCGGTGTCCCGCACGGCGGAATGCAGGCATGCGTGTTTTTCTCCTTCTCCCCGCTTGCGGGTAGGGGGTCAGGGTGGGGGGAGTCTCCGCGGGTGTCAGTTGGACTTCCGAAATGTCCCCACGCCGTCGTTGCGCGCAGTTCGCGGAAATTCCCCTCACCCGGAATACGACTCCGTTTGAATTCCGGCCTCTCCTCGCACACGAGGCGAGGAGGGCACGAACCTTACCTGTGAGGTAATCGCGGCCTTGCATGTGGTTTGAGATCATCGGCCGCGAGCCAGGGATCCGCACCGATGCATCAAATCGTCACAAAGCCAATCGACTCGACCAGCCGCTGGTGGGTCTTGGCGATCGTCGTGGCCGCCCAGTTCATGTTCGGCGTCGATGCCTTCATCGTGAACGTCGCCATTCCCACCATCGCAGTCGAGCTGCAGGCGACGCCGGCCCAGATCGAATCCGTGATTGCGATCTATCTGATCGCCTATGCCACGCTGGTCGTCACCGGCGGCCGGCTCGGCGACATCCATGGCACCAAGAACGTATTTCTCGCCGGCGTGCTCGGCTTCACCCTGACGTCGCTGTGGTGCGGCCTCGCCCAATCCGGCTTGGAACTGATCATTGCTCGGCTGGCGCAAGGCGCGACCGCGGCGCTGATGGTGCCTCAGGTGTTGGCGACATTGCATCTGTTGTTCACGGATGAATCGCGCGGCCGCGCCTTCGCCGTCTACGGCATCGTGCTCGGGCTGGCCGGCGCGGCCGGCTTCCTGCTCGGCGGGCTCTTGCTCACGGTTGATCTTGCCGGCACCGGCTGGCGGTCGGTGTTCTTCGTCAACGTGCCCGGCGGCCTCGCCATTGCAGCAGCCGCCTGGCGCATCATGCCGTCGGCGCCGCGGCGCTCGGGGACAAGGCTCGATATCAAAGGCAGCGTGGTTCTGTTCGCAGGGCTGCTGTGCCTGATCGGCCCGCTGCTGTTTGGTCACGATGTCGGCTGGAGCCTCTGGCTCTGGGCCGTCATGGCCCTCGGCGGCGTCATCCTCGCCGGGTTCCTGAAGCTGGAGCATGCGGTGGCGCGCGCCGGCGGCATGCCGTTGATCGATCTCACGCTGCTGTCCGACGCAGCCTTCCTGCGCGGGCTTGGCGCTGCCTTCTTCTTCTTCCTTGCCAACCTCTCCTTCTATCTGGTCATGACGCTGTTCATGCAGCGCGGCCTCGAGATCCCGCCGCTCACGGCCGGCATGGCCTTCCTCCCGCTCGCTTTGGCCTTCGTCGTGGCGTCGCGCCACAGTGGCGCGCGGGCGCAGCATCGCGGCAGCAGGGTGCTGATCGAGGGCTGCGCGATCCAGGCCGCGGGCCTCGCCGCCCTCGCGCTTGTCGCAGGCTATGTCGATGCGGCGTCGCCGCTCCTGCTCGCCCTCACCATGATCATCTTTGGCTACGGTCAGGGATTGGTGATGGCGCCGCTCTCCGGCGTGGTGCTCTCGACCGTGAAGCCCGTCGCCGCGGGCTCGGCCTCCGGTATCTACGGCACCATTGCGCAGATCGGAAATGCGGCCGGGGTGGCCGCAATCGGCGCGGTGTTCTTCGCGATCGAGGCTCTGCAATCAGCGCGCGCAGGATTTGTGGTCTCGCTCGGATTGTTTGTGACATTGATCATGATTTGTGCCGCATTTCTGACGTGGCTGCGCCGCGCATCGACATGAAGTTGCGCCAATGAGGTTAATGCGTGCGATTTCCGCAGGATTTCCGCTGATTTCGCTGAATTGACAGCGCACGGTCTTTTTATTTTGCAACGCAGCAACTATCTGGTTTGGCTGAACGTTGAACGTCGCCCCACCAGGAAGTTGCCGTGTCGCTCGCCAAAAATATTGATCTGTTGAGACGTCTGCCGAGGCTGGACGGTCTGCGCTTCGCCGAGCCTGGACGCGGGGCGGATGCGTCAAGTCCGTTGCAGGAGGTGACCGGCTTCGGCGGCAATCCCGGTGGCTTGCGCATGTTCGCCTACGTGCCGGCGCGGTTGCAGAAGCCGCGCGCGCTGGTCGTCGTGCTGCATGGCTGCGGGCAGACCGCGGCGGCTTACGATCTTGGCGCCGGCTGGTCGACGCTGGCCCAGCACTATGGCTTCGCGCTTCTGATGCCCGAGCAGCAGCGCATCAACAACGGCAATACCTGTTTCAACTGGTTCAATCCGGAAGACACGGCGCGAGGCAGCGGCGAGGCGCATTCGATCCGCGAGATGGTCGCGCACATGGTCGGGGCACATCGCATCGATCCCACGCGCGTCTTCATCACCGGCCTGTCCGCCGGTGGCGGCATGACCTCGGTGATGCTCGCGACCTACCCGGAGGTCTTCGCGGCCGGCGCGGTCATTGCGGGACTGCCCTATGGCATCGCCTCGAACCTGCGCGAGGCGCTCGACGGCATGTTTCATTCCCCGGTGCGTCCGGCGCGCGAGCTCGGCGATCTCGTGCGCAACGCTTCCGGTCATCGCGGTCCCTGGCCGAAAATCTCGGTGTGGCACGGCAGTGCCGACCGCACCGTCAATCCCGGCAATGCCAACGAGATCGTCAAACAGTGGCTCGATCTGCACGATTTGCCGGACGCGCCGATGGCGGAGACCATCGTCGACGGTCATCCGCGCCAGACCTGGTGGGGCAAGGACGGCGAGACGCTGGTCGAATCCTACGCCATCACCGACATGGCGCACGGCACCCCGTTGGGCCTCGCGGACAACGACCAGCGCTATGGCGTCGAAGGCGCGTTCCTGATCGAGGCCGGCATTTCCTCGTCCTACCACATCGCCAAGTTCTTCGGCCTCACCGCCTGGATCGCGGACGCTGCCAAGGCGGACGCCAGGCCTTTGGCCAAGCCCGCGCTCTCGCCTGCGCCGCATCTCGCCCGCTCGATCCGCGCTGCGATCGCCGAACAGCCGGCCGAACCGAAGCGCGAGCAGGGGCGCGGCTTCGATCTCAGCCAGATCATCACGCGCGCGCTGACCGCGGCCGGGTTGATGAAGTAGCCACCGCCGTCGTCCTGCGTTCGCAGGGACGACAGCCGTGTTTGTGGCTACGCCGTTGCGTCGATCATCTCGATCGGCGTTGCCGTCACCTCGCCGCCGGAGACCTGTCGTGTCATCGCCGAATAGGCCTTGAAGAAGTCGCGCGATTGCAGCGTCTTCTGCGCATCCTCGTCGGCGACGCTGGCGAGATGGAAGTAGTTGCCGTCGTCGCGATGCTTCAGGACGCGATAGCCGATCCGCCCTTTCAGCTCCGGATCGCTGTCGATCGCCTTGATGAAGCGGCCGATCTCCTGGTGCCAGGCCTCTGTGGCGCCGTCCTTGAATTCGTATTTGATCATGAAGTGCTTCATGTGACGCTCCTTGTTCGACATGTGCGTCATCATCTGCGCCTTGGAGGCGCTGCCGCAAGTATGGACAAAATTGATAGTATGGACTTTTTCGTCGTTGCTCCTATCCTGCCGCAAGCTGATTGCGCGTGGAGCTGACGACATGGCAAAGGCGAACCCGGCGCGCAGCTGTCCGGTTGCGGCCTTTCAGAAGATGATCAGCGGCAAGTACAAGCTGCGCATCGTCTGGGACCTCAAGGACGGCCCGCGCCGCTATGGCGAGATCCGCAGCGGCCTTCTGCGCGGTGCCAACGGCAGCGCGGAGATCACGCCGCGCGTGCTCAGCCGCGAACTGAAGGCGCTCACGGCGAGCGGCCTGATCGCCCGCAAGGACTTCGGTGAGGTGCCGCCGAAGGTCGAGTATCGCCTCACCCGCAAAGGCAAGAGCTTCGTGCCCGTCGTCGCGGCAATCCGTGAGTGGGGCGAGCGCAACCTTGGTGAGCCGGCGGCGCTGGCGGACGCCGCCGAATAGAATCTCACATCTCTCCGGTAATGAACGGATTGGTCATGCGCTCCTGGCCGATGCTCGAGCCGGCGCCATGGCCGCAGATGAAGCCGACGTCGTCGCCGAGCGGCAGCAGCTTTGTCTTGATCGAATTGATCAGGGTCGCATGACTGCCGCCGGGCAAATCGGTGCGTCCGACCGAGCCCGCGAACAGAACGTCGCCGACATGGGCAAAGCGCAGCTCCTTGTTGAAGAACACCACGCTGCCCGGCGAGTGGCCGGGGCAGTGGAAGATGTCGAACTTGAGATCGCCGATCGACACGGTGTCGCCCTCGTTGAGCCAGCGGTCGGGCGCGAAGTTGCGCACGCCGGTCATGCCGAAGCGCGCGCCGCTTTCGACCACGTTGTCGAGCAGGAATTTGTCCGCTTCATGCGGTCCCTCGATCGGCACCTTCAGCGCGTCGCGCAAATCGGCTGCGCCGCCGACATGGTCGATATGGCCGTGGGTCAGCCAGATCTTCTCCACGGTGACGCCGGTCTGCTCGATCGCGTCCAGAATCTTCGGCACGTCCCCGCCGGGATCGATCACCACGGCCTTCTTGGATGGCTCGTCCCAGATGATGGTGCAGTTCTGCTCGAACAGCGTCACGGGGACGATGATCGCGCCGGCCTTGGCTTTGGTGTCATTTTGCTCGGTCATGGCGTCACAATGCCGATTTTTGCCAGGCCGCCAAGCAAAAGATTCGTACCGGACCCCGGAACAATAGTCACACGGCCGTCCCAATTGGCCTGCCAATTTGAACCCGGGCGGTGTTGTCGCGTTCTTCCGCGCGAGAGGCAGATTTTGGGTGGTCTTCCGGCATGGCTCACGACAACGAGAATTGGTGGCGCGACGGCATCTTCTATCAGATCTACCCGCGCTCGTTTCAGGATTCGAACGGTGACGGCGTCGGCGATCTCGCCGGCATCTTGCGGCGGCTGCCTTATGTGAAATCGCTCGGTGTCGACGCGATCTGGCTGTCGCCGATCTTCCCGTCGCCCATGGCCGATTTCGGCTACGACATCTCGGACTATACCGACATCGAGCCGCTGTTCGGCACGATGGCCGATTTCGATGCGCTGATCGCGGCGGTCCATGACAACGGCCTGAAGCTGATCCTCGATCTCGTGCCGAACCACACCTCGGACCGGCATCCCTGGTTCGTCGAAAGCCGCGCCTCGCGCGACAATCCCAAGCGCGATTGGTACGTCTGGCGCGATCCCGCGCCTGACGGCGGCGTGCCGAACAATTGGCTGTCCGAGTTCGGCGGCAGCGCGTGGCAGTTCGACGAGACCACGGGCCAATATTACTACCACGCCTTCCTCGCCCAGCAGCCGGATCTGAACTGGCGCAATCCGGACGTCCGCGACGCCATCTACGACGTGATGCGGTTCTGGCTGGAGAAGGGCGTCGACGGCTTCCGCGTCGACGTCATCTGGCATCTCGTCAAGGACGCCGAATTCCGCGACAATCCGCCGAACCCGCATTACGTCGAGGGCCGGCCGCCGAACGAGAAGATCCTGACGCAATATTCCACCGACCAGCCGGAGGTGCACGATGTCATCGCCGAAATGCGCCGGGTCACCGATGCGTATCGCGCGCGCGTCCTGATCGGCGAGATCTATCTGCCGCTGCACCGGCTCATGGCCTATTACGGCAACGACCTCACCGGCGCGCAGATGCCGTTCAACTTCGCGCTGCTCTCGACGTTCTGGAGCGCGCGCTCGATCGAGAGGATCATCGAGGATTACGAGAAGGCCCTGCCGCGCGGCGCCTGGCCGAACTGGGTGCTCGGCAATCATGATCGTCCACGCGTTGCGAGCCGCGTCGGCACGGAGCAGGCGCGCGTCGCCGCTATGTTGCTGCTGACGCTGCGTGGCACACCGACGCTCTATTACGGCGACGAGATCGGCATGCACCAGGTAACCATCGCGCCGGAGGATGTCCGCGATCCCTTCGAAAAGAACGTGCCCGGCATCGGCGTCGGCCGCGACGGCTGCCGCACACCAATGCAATGGGATGCGTCCGAATTTGCTGGCTTCTCCGCCGTGCGGCCCTGGCTGCCGCTGCCCGAGCATTATGTGCGTGACAATGTCGCCAATCTCGAAGCCGATGCGCACTCGATCCTCAACCTCTACAAGCGCCTGATCGGCTTGCGGCAGAGTTGCCCGCCGCTGGTCGCGGGCGATTATGATCCGATCGCCGCGCAAGGCGATCTCCTGGTCTATCGGCGGCAGGCCGAGGGCAAGGCGGTGATCGTGGCGCTCAATCTCGGTGCGGCCCCGGTCACCGTGACGACCAGCGCGGTCCGCTTCGGCAGCAGGATATTGCTGTCGACTTTCCTGGATCGTGAGGGCGAGCAGATCGAAGGCGTGCTGGATTTGCGCGGCAATGAGGGCGTCATCGTCGCTCCACCCTAGTCGTCGTCCCGGATCTGCGCGCCCGAGGCGAGCTTGTCCGGGACGACGGCGGAGGGTGTCGATACATCACCCCGGATGCTTCTTCCCCCGCGCTTTATCGCCGTCGATATCGCTCCGCTTCAACAGATAATCCAGCCCGCCGACGCGGTACCAGCGATAGCCATAGGGCTCCAGCACGACGCGGTGCTGGCCGCGCTTGTCGGCGTGGCTGTGGTCCTCGGCGAGCAGATTGATCAGGTGCGCGCCGGTCTCGCCGGGCAGCCCCGCCGAGAACGCGATCTCGCGCGGCTTCTCGTCGAGATTGTGCACGAACAGCACCGAGTTGTTGCGCCAGTCGTAGCGCATGATGAACACGGCGGGATCGCGCGTCGCGATGATGGCGAAATCGCCCCAGCCGACCTCCGGCACCTCTTTCCGCATGCGGACGATGCGCTCGGTCCAGTTCAGCATGGAATTCGGGTCGCGCCGCTGTTTGGCGACGTTGACATGCGGATAGCCGTACGGGCCCTTGTCGATGACAGGGCAGGCCGGCCTGTCGCTCTTGGTGAAGCCGCCATGCGGCTCGGTCGACCATTGCATCGGCGTGCGCGCGCAATTGCGCTCGGGCAGCGAGAGATCATCGCCCATCGCGATCTCGTCGCCATAGCGGATCACGGGCGTTCCCGGCAGCGTGCACATCAGGCTGTAGGCGAGCTCGAGCCGCCGGCGGTCGCCGCCCAGCATCGGCGCGAGACGGCGGCGGATGCCGCGGTCGTAGAGCTGCATGTCCTTGTCGGGACCGAATGCCTTGAACACTGCGTCGCGTTGCGCCTTGGTCAGGCGTCCCAGATCGAGCTCGTCGTGATTGCGCAGGAACAGGCCCCATTGCGCGGTGGCCGGCCGCGGCTTGGTCGCCTTCAGCGCCTTCGCCAGGGGCCGCGAATCGGCTGAGGCCAGCGCATAGAACAGGTGCTGGTTGACGTGGAAGTTGAACATCATGTGCATGCGGTCGGCGTCATGGCCGAAATATTCCATGTCCGTCTTCGGCAGCACGTTGGCCTCGGCGAGGATGATGGCGTCGCCCTGCCGCCATTGCAGGAATTCGCGGAACGCGCGCAGCATGTCATATTGCTCGACCGGCTTCTTCACCTTGGCGCCCTTGGTCGCGATCACGAAGGGCACCGCGTCCATGCGGAAGCCGGAGACGCCGAGCTGGATCCAGAAGCCCATGATCTTGAGAATCTCGGCCTGCACATGCGGGTTCGAGGTGTTGAGATCGGGCTGGAAATCGTAGAAGCGGTGGAAGTAGTACGCGCCGGCTTCCTTATCGCGCGTCCAGGTCGATTTCTGCACGCCGGGAAACACCATGCCCTTGTTGGCGCCGGCCGGCTTCGTGTCGGACCACACATACCAGTCGCGGTAGGGCGAGGCCTTGTCGCGCCGCGCCTCCTTGAACCAGTGATGCTGGTCCGAGGTGTGGTTGACGACGAGGTCGATGATGATGCGGATGCCGCGCTGCTTGCAGCCATGGGTGAACTCGACGAAATCGCCGAGCGTGCCGTAGCGGGGATCGACGCTGTAATAATCCGCGATGTCGTAACCGTCGTCGCGGCCCGGCGAGCTCTGGAACGGCATCAGCCAGATCGTGGTGATGCCGAGCCCATGCAGATAGTCGAGCCGGCGGAGCAGGCCCTTGAAATCGCCGATGCCGTCGCCGTTGGCATCCATATAGGAGCCGACCGACAGGCAGTAGATCACGCCGTTCTTGTACCAGAGATCGTCGATCATGCACGCGCCGCCTCGGGGTTCCGCCGAGGTCCGGCGGCTGCGTGATAAGTGCGTGGGGAAGGGGAGGTTCCCGCTCCACCCTCGCTGTCGTCCCGGGGCGCGCACTTGGCGCGAGCCCGGGATCCATAACCACGGGAAGGAGTTTTGCGACGCTTCGGAGCTGCCCGCGGCGCCTCACACCACTCCCTGTGGCTATGGATTCCGGGCTCGCGCTTCGCGCGCCCGGAATGACGGGTAGAACGGAATCGGCTATCCTCCCCGCCATGGACAGCACTGCCCGCAACCTCTCCCTCGTTCCACCGCCCGACCGCCGCCAATCCGAGACGGCGCTCGCGATCGCGCGCGGCACCTCGCGGCTTTTGCGCTCGCTCGGCTTCTCCTGCATCAGCGAATTGCCGCTGCCCTCGGGCCGGCGCGCTGATCTGGTGGCGCTGAACGAACGCGGCGAGATCTGGATCGTCGAGATCAAATCGTCGGTGGAGGATCTGCGTGCCGACCAGAAATGGCACGAATACCGCGCCCATTGCGACCGGTTGTTCTTCGCCTTCACGCAGGACCTGCCGTGCGAGATCTTTCCGCAAGACACCGGCCTGATCGTCGCCGACGCCTATGGCGCCTACCTGCATTGCGAAGCGCCCGAGCACAAGCTCGCCGCCGCCACGCGCAAGCAGATGACGGTGCGGTTTGGAATGGCGGCAGCGCTGCGGATCAACCGGCTGGTCGATCCGCAAGGCCACGCGGAATTTTGGGAGTAGCAGCAGTCGAGCTGCCGTAGCGTGGGCAAAGCGAAGCGTGCCCACGATCTCCATCCAACCCTGACAGATCGTGGGCACGGCGCTTTGCGCCTTTGCCCACCCTACGACACCGTTACCTTGGCGCGCGCTTGGCCAAGATGCGCTGCAGGGTGCGGCGGTGCATGTTGAGCCGGCGCGCCGTCTCGGAGACGTTACGGTTGCACATCTCATAGATGCGCTGGATGTGCTCCCAGCGCACGCGGTCCGCCGACATCGGGTTGGCGGGCAGCTCGGATTTCTCCGCGTTGGTCGACAGCAGCGCCGCGACCACGTCGTCGGCATCCGCGGGCTTGGAGAGATAATCGACCGCGCCCATCTTCACCGCGGTAACGGCGGTGGCGATGTTGCCGTAACCGGTCAACACGATCGCGCGCGCATCCGGACGCTTCTTCTTCAGCGCCGAGACCACGTCGAGGCCGTTGCCGTCGCCCAGCCGCAGGTCCACGACGGCGAATGCGGGCGCGGCTTTGCCGATCTGCGCAAGTCCGTCCGAGACGGTATCGCAGGAGGTCACCGTAAAGCCCCGCGTTTCCATGGCGCGCGACAGGCGCTCCAGGAACGGCTTGTCGTCCTCCACGATGAGCAGCGAGCGGTCGGCCTGTTCGTTCAATTCGGCGATGGCGTTCAAGGTTTGGTCCTCTCTCCAGCGCGTTGACATATGGCCTTGCTATCGGGCGGTGCCAAGGCCGCCGATAGTCGATCGGCCCCGTTGTGCGACGCAAGGTCGCGGCCTCAAGCGCGATGAATCCTCATCGCGCTTGCGATTCTCGCTTTCAGCATGATCGTGTCGGAAAACCGCTGAGTGCCTTTCCGGATCATGCCCTATCCTATTGTTTCTTCCAGGGTCTCGATAGTCTCAAATCGTTGTCGCGGCCAACTGATCTGGACCACGGCACCGTGTTCCGGAAAGGTCCGGTTGGTAAACGAGACCTTGGCGCCGGTGCGTTCGAGCAATGTGCGCGCGATGAACACGCCCAATCCGAGGCCGCGTCGTTCACCTCCGCCGTCGTCCACGGTTCGCCGCCGCGACAGATAGGGCTCGCCGATCCGGTTCAGGATATCAGGGGGAATGCCGGGACCGTCATCGGAGATCACGAGTTCGATGATGTCCTTATTCCACCACGCGTTCACCTCGACGGTGGTGCGAGCGAAATCGACCGCGTTCTCGACGATGTTGCCGACACCGTAGAGGATCGCCGGATTGCGGGAACCGACCGGTTCGGTCACGACGGCGACCGCGATCCGCACCTTGATCTCGACGCCGAAATCGCGGTGCGGGGCCACCACCTCCTCGATCAACTCCGACAGCTTCATGCGGTCGAACGGCGCACCGGTGGGGGAGAGCTGGGTGATCTTGCTCAGGATGTCGCGACAGCGCTGGGTTTGCTCGCGCAGCGTCTTCAGATCGGCGGCGATGCTGGCGTCCTTCACCGTCTTTTCCAGCTCGCGCGAGATCAAGAAGATCGTGGCGAGCGGCGTGCCGAGCTCGTGCGCGGCGGCAGCGGCAAGGCCGTCGAGCTGGGTCAGATGCTGCTCGCGCGTCAGCACCAGCTCGGTCGCGGCCAGCGCGTCCGCGAGCTTGCGCGCTTCTTCGGTCACCTGGAAGGAGTAGAGGCTGGTGACGCCGATCGCGAGCACGATGGAAAGCCAGACACCGACGAGATAGATCGGCGGCAGCACCAGCGGATCGTCTGAATCCCATGGCAGCGGCAGGTGGAAGAAGAACAGCACCGAGGCGCAGGCGACCGCAAGCACGCCGAGGCCGAAGGTGAAGCGCGCCGGCAGGGCCGTGGCCGAGATCAGCACCGGCGCGAGGAACAGGAACGAGAACGGGTTCTGCAAGCCGCCGGTGAAATACAACAGGCCGGCCAGTTCCACGATGTTCAGTGCGAGCAGGCCGGCCGCCTGCACCGGCTCCAGCCGCTGCATCGGGTTGGCCGCGGTCTGGAGCCCCAGATTCACCGCCGCCGACAAGGCGATGATGCTGACGCAGGGGACGATCTCGACGTTGAATTCCAACCCCTGCGCCACGATGAAGATCGCAGCGAGCTGGCCCAGCACCGCGAGCCAGCGCAGCCGCAGGATCGTGTCCAGGCGGATATGCCGCTGCGCGTGGCGGAAGCTCGAAGCGGCAATTTCGGTCATATCGGCCAATGTGGCGGCGCCTTCCAAAGTCACAAACGCTGGGCTCGCGGAACCACCGGATTACAAGCCTTGCGCTCCCTGCCGCAATAGCAGAAGAACGGTCAGCATGACCGAGAATGACGACGCTTCAAGCCGGCCGACTGTCGCGGATCGCAGCCTGTCCGCGGCGATCGCGGTCGATCATCTCGTCAAGGTCTACAAGCAGACCCGTGCCGTCGACGACATCTCCTTTTCGCTGCCGCGCGGCAGCATCACCGGGCTTCTGGGCGGCAACGGCGCCGGCAAGACCACGACCATCGCGATGATCATGGGCCTGGTGCTGCCGACCTCCGGCCGCGTGCAGGTGCTCGGCCATCGAATGCCCGAGGAGAGCGCCGCGGTGCTGGGGCGGATGAACTTCGAAAGCCCCTATGTCGACATGCCGATGCGGCTCACGGTGCGGCAGAACCTCACCGTGTTCGGCAGGCTCTATGCGGTGAATAACCTCGCCGGGCGCATCGCCGAGCTCGCCGACGATCTCGATCTCACCGACTTCATCGATCGTGCCAACGGCAAGCTGTCCGCCGGGCAGAAGACCCGCGTCGCGCTTGCCAAGGCGCTGATCAACCAGCCCGAGCTCTTGCTGCTGGACGAGCCGACCGCCTCGCTCGACCCCGATACCGCCGACTGGGTGCGGGCGCATCTGGAGCGCTATCGCAGGGACAACAACGCCACCATCCTTTTGGCGTCGCACAACATGCTCGAGGTCGAGCGGCTCTGCGACCGCGTCATCATCATGAAGCGCGGCCGCATCGAGGACGACGACACGCCCGAGGCGATCATGGCCCGCTACAACCGCACCACGCTGGAGGAGGTTTTTCTCGACGTCGCGCGCGGCCGGGTGAACGGCGCGAAGGAGGCGACGCGGTGAGGGGGAGCCGCAATTTTAGCCCGGATCGATCCTGTCATCCCGGGGCGCGACATAGTCGCGAGCCCGGGATCCATAACCACAGGGCTGGATTTGGCGAAGACCGGGAGTTATCAGCCTCGTCCCGCAGCCGCCGCCTGCGGTTATGGATTCCGGGCTCGCGCTCCGCGCGCCCCGGAATGACGAAGCTCCATCCGGGCTACGGGTTTGCCCCATGACCGACATCTCCCTCCACCACGGCATCTCCGTGCACCGTATCGGCGCGATGATCCTGCGCTATTGGTACCTGCTGCTGTCGTCCTGGCCGCGCCTGCTCGAGCTGTTGTACTGGCCGGCGCTGCAGGTCATCACCTGGGGCTTCCTCCAGCTCTACATCGCCGAGAACGCCAGTTTCTTCGCGCGCGCCGGCGGCACGCTGATCGGCGCCGTCATCCTCTGGGACATCCTGTTCCGCGGCCAGCTCGGCTTCTCCATCTCGTTTCTGGAAGAGATGTGGGCGCGCAATCTCGGCAACCTCATGATGAGCCCGCTCAAGCCGATCGAGTTTCTGTTGTCGCTGATGGTCATGAGCCTGATCCGGCTCGCGATCGGGGTGATCCCGATGACGCTGCTGGCGCTGTTCCTGTTTCACTTCAACGTCTATGCGCTCGGCCTGCCGCTGATCGCGTTCTTCTGCAACCTGATCTTCACGAGCTGGTCGGTCGGCATCTTCGTCTCGGGTCTCGTGCTGCGAAACGGCCTTGGCGCCGAGAGCATCGTCTGGACCCTGATGTTCGCGATCATGCCGCTCGCCTGCATCTACTATCCGGTCAGCGTGCTGCCGGCTTGGCTGCAATACGTCGCCTGGACGCTGCCGCCGACTTACGTGTTCGAAGGAATGCGCGCGCTGCTGATCGAAAACACCTTTCGCGCCGACCTGATGCTGGATGCATTGGCCATCAATGCCGCGCTTCTCGTTGCATCTTTTGGGGCATTCCTTGCCCTTTTGCGCAGCGCCAGAAAACACGGCTCGCTGCTCTCGAGCGGCGAATAGCGTCACTTTCCCGTGGATTCAGGCTGGTTTTACCGTTTCTCTTACGTAGATGTACGGAACCATGCATTGACGCAATATTACGCATTCGGCAGTATGCTGCGATGCGAAGAGGAATATAACAATGCCTATTGGTGAGTTTGGCGGCGCGCCGCCCCTGGCGGCTGAAGGCAGTCCGGTCCTGACGACGCCGATGTACTGGATGTACGAGATGGCGCACGCCTCTCTCAATCCGGCGCGCGCCGTCACTGACGCGACCAAGCTGCTGTTTCAGAATCCGCTCAATCCCTGGGCGCGCACCGAGGTCGGCAAGTCGGTCGCCGCGGCCTGCGAATTGTTCGAGCGTACCACGCGTCGCTACGGCAAGCCGGAATGGGGTCTCAACGACACCGAGGTCAACGGCATCCGCGTTCCCGTCGAGATCCGCTCGGTCTGGGAAAAACCGTTCTGCCGGCTGCTGTACTTCGATCGCAAGTTCGCGCGGCCCTTGCGTAGTCCGCAGCCGCGCGTGCTGATCGTGGCGCCGATGTCCGGTCATTACGCGACGCTGCTGCGCGGAACGGTCGAGGCCTTCCTGCCGGCGCATGAGGTCTACATCACCGACTGGGCCGATGCCCGCATGGTGCCGCTCAGCGACGGCCGCTTCGATCTCGACGATTACATCGATTACGTCATCGAGATGCTGCACGTGCTCGGCGGCAACACCCACGTCATGGCGGTGTGCCAGCCCTCGGTGCCCGTGGTCGCCGCGGTTTCGATCATGGAAGCGCGGCGCGATCCGTTCGTGCCGATCTCGATGACGCTGATGGGCGGCCCGATCGATACCCGTCGCAATCCGACCTCGGTGAACAACCTCGCCCAGGAGCGCGGCATCGACTGGTTCCGCAACCACGTCATCACCAAGGTGCCGTTCCCGCATCCGGGCATGATGCGCGACGTCTATCCGGGATTCTTGCAGCTCAACGGCTTCATCAGCATGAATCTCGACCGGCACATGGACGCCCACAAGCAGCTCTTCGCCAATCTGGTGAAAGGCGACGGCGACCTCGTCGATAAGCACCGCGAGTTCTACGACGAATACCTCGCGGTGATGGACCTCTCCGCCGAATATTACCTGCAGACGGTCGACACCGTGTTCGTGAAGCACTCGCTGCCCAAGGGCGAGATGACCCATCGCGGAACACGCGTCGATCCCTCCAAGGTGACGCGCGTTGCGTTGATGACGGTCGAAGGCGAGAACGACGACATCTCCGGTCTCGGTCAGACCGAAGCAACGCACACTTTGTGCAGCTCGATCCCCGAGCATCGCCGCGTTCATTACGTCCAGAAGGGCGTCGGACATTACGGTGTGTTCAACGGCTCGCGCTTCAAGTCGGAAATCGTGCCGCGGATTCATGATTTCATGGTCTCGGCGGCCAATCCGAGCTCATTGCAGGCGCGCGCAGCCGAATAGGCTTCGTTTTCGGCTTTCCGGTCGAGAATCCAGGCTTGGCCGAAGGCCCCGGCGGGGGCGAGTTCCCGCCAGATTCGCGGTATTTAGGTAGCTCCGTAGGAGTGAGTCAGTACTCACCCCTTGGGGGTGTCGCATGCATCCAGCGAGGGCGAAAAAAGCCGGTTCCAACCCCAGTCTGTAGGGTCTCCCGGTCGCCTGACCGCTGTATATTGGGCAAATGATTTGTTTTTGCGCCGAGCGCTTCCCATGGCGGCGGTTATGGCAGAATCCGGGCGCCCTCCTGCCCCCCGGACTGACAGACATGGCCACTCGCGCACTCCTCTATCGGCGGCCCCACGAACCGAAGACCCTCGTCATCACCCACGGATCGCAATTTTTTGCCATCCGATTGCGCCGGCACAGACGCGCGCGCCGCTATACGCTCAGGATTCATCCGAGCGATCGCGAAGCCATCCTCACCATGCCGCCGCGGGGCACGCTCGCCGAAGCGAAGGACTTTGCGCAGCGTCACGGCGCCTGGATTGCTGCGCGTCTCGGTCGCTTGCCGAAGGCCGCGCCGTTCCAGTCTGGCACGGTGATACCGCTCCGTGGCACGCCGCATCGCATCGTTCATCGCGCCGGCACGCGCGGCACGGTGTGGACCGAGATGCGCGATAGCGGTGAACGCATCCTCTGCGTCGCCGGTGGGCTCGAACATGTCGATCGCCGCGTCAGCGACTTCCTCAAGCGCGAGGCGCGCCGCGATCTGCAGCGTTCGGCGGAGGCCTACGCCGCCGAGCTCGGTGTCAGGGTCAAGCGCCTCTCGATCCGCGATCAGTCCAGCCGCTGGGGCTCCTGCACCTCGGCCGGTTCGCTGTCGTTCTCCTGGCGCCTGATCCTCGCGCCGCCCTTCGTGCTCGACTATCTCGCCGCCCACGAAGTCGCCCATCTCGTCGAGATGAACCACTCGGCGCGGTTCTGGCGCGTATGCGGAAAAGTCTGCCCGTCGATGGAGCGCGCCAAGAAGTGGCTCGACACCTACGGCAACGACCTGCACCGGTACGGGGTCGAGGACTAGGCTCTCACTACCCGCCTATCACTCGCTGTCGTCGTCCGGCTTGACCGGACGACCCAGTATTCCAGAGACGATTGTTGTTGAGCCGGGGCGCGGTGGTGTACTGGATGCCCGCTTTCGCGGTAAGTGACAGCAGAGAGCGGGGCGGTTTCAAACCACCCTCATGCACTGAAATCCGCACTCGTTCCCGCCTGCGCGCGTGAGGCCAGATAGGCTGATTGCTGCTGCGCGCCAGCCGTCTGACCCTCCGCCACCATCGCCTGGAACGCCGCGTCGAGTTGCTCGCGACTATATGTCGTGGGCCTGCTCTCGCGCGGCGTCCATTGCGATTGCGTGATGGCCGTGGAGGCCTTCTCGACGGTGCCGCCAAGCAGCTCGGCGTATCTGTCGGCCCGCCATTGCGCCAGGTCCGGCCCGCTCAAGCCGGGAGGATCCTCGAGCTTGCCGACCTTCGCCGCGGCCTGGTTGGTCATCACCGAGGACCCGCCATTGTACAACGTGGCCACCACCTTGCCGTCAACCTTGACCTGAGCGTAGGTGTTCTCCGGTGCGTTGTCTGCGGCGACCGGTTGCGTCGCACTCGCGTCGTGAGTCCTCAGCCAGTTCGTTGCCAGGAGGTCGCGCAGGTGGGCATTGTCCGCCGCCGATATCACCTTGGCACCTGACAGCGGCTTGACTTGCGAGACGTCAATCCGGAAGCTGCTGGTCGCAGCGTCAGTCGCGTCCGGTACCACCGGTTGGAGACCCGATGCCGCATTCGACGCGGGAGTTGATGCGGGCCGCAGATGAGGCAACGCCGCACCGGATATATTTGAAATCATCGAACGCTCCCAGGTCCCTGCTCAATTTATGAGAGCAAATCCCGGGCCGAAGACGGGTGCTTGAAGAGATTGGTGTTTTTCCCTTCAGCCATGCGTGGGTCGCGGTCGATCTTGCCGCGCTGGGCAGGAATTGCCGAAGTGATGAAGCGCGCGCTTCAGGCTCTGCGCTGCCTGCGCAAGCCGTTGAATTCATTATCCTCGGCTACTGTGCATGAGGTTGTTTTCGCAGTTCTTGTTTCGAGGTCATCGAAACCTCAAGCCGCGCCTATCGATTCCCGCCAAACAGCCGGTCCATCAGCCAGCCGTCGAGCCCTGCCGCCGCTTCCGGCCGCACATTGGCGCGCGTGGGAGGCGGCGGGCGATAGCCGCCATTGTTGGCGGCTGCCGGGGCGGGCGCAATCGCTGTCGGCGGCGACACCTGCGAGGCCGCCTGCGCGAGGTTCGACAGCCCCCAGCCGCCCGGTGCGCTCGGCAAGTTGGCCACCGGCACGCCTTCGTGCGCGGTCTTCATGAAGCGCGACCAGACTTCCACCGGCAGGCCGCCGCCGGTGGCCTTCTTGGTCGGCGAGTTGTCGTCGTTGCCGAGCCAGACGCCGGTGACGAGGCTCGCGGTGTAGCCGATGAACCAGGCATCGCGATAATCCTGGCTGGTGCCGGTCTTGCCGGCCGCCGGCCAGCCCGGGATCTCCGCCTTCTTGGCGGTGCCCGATATCAGCGTCTCCCGCATCATCGCGTTCATCATGCCGACATAGCGGGGATCGATCACCGGATTGCGCTCTTCCGGCTGGCGCATGTAGAGCAGCTTGCCGCTCAGCGTCCTGATCCGCGTGACGACATGCGGCGCGACCGCGAAGCCGCCGTTGGCGAACGGCGCGTAAGCACCGACCAGCTCGACCACCGAGACTTCCGACGTGCCGAGCGCGATCGAGGCATTGGGCTCGAGCTTGGAGGAGATGCCGAGCCGGTGCGCGGTGCGCACCACGTTCTTCGGCCCGACCTCGAAGCCGAGACGGATGGCGACGGTGTTGAGCGACATCGCCAGCGCCTGGGTCAGCGTCACCGCGCCGAAATATTCATGGGTGTAGTTCTCGGGTCTCCAGCCCTTGACCTCGATCGGCGCGTCCTGGCGCATCGTGTCAGGCGTCAGGCCCTGCTCCAGCGCCGTCAGGTACACGAACGGCTTGAACGAGGAACCCGGCTGGCGCTTGGCGGTCACCGCGCGGTTGTACTGGCTCTCGGAATAGTTCCGCCCGCCCACCATGGCGCGCACGGCGCCATCAGGCGTCATCGCCACCAGTGCGCCCTGGCTGACGTTGAACTTCACGCTCTTGGCCGCGAGCTCGTCGATGATGGCAGCTTCCGCCACGCTTTGCAGCTTCGGATCGATCGTGGTCTCGACCTTGATGCTCTCGTCGATCTGGCCGACCAGGTCGTCCAGCACTTCGCCGATCCAGTCGGCGACGTAATTGACGGTGCCGGCACCGGCCGGCTTCACGTTGTAGGAGGGATGGCCGATCGAGGCCTTGGCCTGCGCGTCGGTGATGAAGTTTGCATCGGCCATCGCCGCGAGCACGATCTGCGCGCGTGCTTCGGCGCCTTCGGGATTGCGGTTCGGTGCGAGGCGCGACGGCGATTTGACGAGGCCGGCCAGCATTGCCGCTTCGGCGACCGTGACGTTCTTGGCCGACTTGCCGAAATATTTCTGCGCGGCGGCTTCGACGCCGTAGGCGCCCGAGCCGAAATAAACGCGGTTGAGATAGAGCTCCAGGATCTCGTCCTTGGAATGCTTGCGCTCCAGCCAGATCGCGAGCTCCGCCTCCTGCAGCTTGCGCGCCATGGTGCGTTCCTGGGTCAGGAACAGGTTCTTGGCGAGCTGCTGCGTCAGCGTCGAGCCGCCCTGCGAGACGCCGCGATGGAGCACGTTGGTGACGAGGGCGCGCAGGATGCCGACGGGATCGATGCCGAAATGCGAATAGAAACGGCGGTCCTCGATGGCGATGAACGCTTTCGGCAGATAAGACGGCAGGTCCTTCAGCGCGACATTGGCGCCGGCCATCTCGCCGCGTTGCGCCAGCATGCTGCCGTCGATGCCGACGATCTGGATCGTCGGCGGGCGCTTGGGGATTTCCAGTGACTGGATCGGCGGCAGATGGGCGCCGACATAGATCACGACGCCGACCACCGCGATCGCGCCCCACAGGCTCAGCACCGCGCCCCAATAGACGAGACGGCCGAGGCCGAACCCGCCGCGCGACTTCGCGCGCCGCTTGGCCCCACTGCGGCCGGCCGGCGCCTTGCGCTCGCGCGGCGGCTCGTCGCCGGCATCCTCGCCCTTGCGCCTGGCGGATGATTTGGCTGATTTCTTCGGCTTGTCGTCGCCGCCGCCGGGAATGCGATCCGCCGCGGTCAGGCGCAGGTCGGCGAGCGCTGCGGGCAAGCCGAACAGCGGCTCCTTCCGCCCACCCTTTTTCTTTCCCCACGCCATACGCAAACGCCCAGTCAGCCCGCCCCGCCGCACGCTAGCGGTCGCTGTTTAAGGCCCGGTTACCCCGAGGTTAACGCGCGATTAGGAGGTGGGGCATTCGCACCTCGCAGTTCCGCTCTTTTGCCGGCGGAGCTAGGATCGTCGCCATAAAGAAGAAGAGGGAGCGCTCATGGGCCATATCGACCCGACCAAGGAGATCTTCGCGCAGTTCCGGGAGAACGACCGTCCCGGCCCGATCCACATGCTCAACCTGGTGCGGTTGCGCAAGGAGGCGGCCTATCCGGACGGACGCAAGGCAAGCGGGGCGGAAGCCTACGCCGCCTATGGCCGCGAGAGCGGCCCGGTGTTCGAGCGCCTGGGCGGCCGCATCGTCTGGCAGGGCAAGTTCGAGCTGATGCTGATCGGTCCGCAGCAGGAACGCTGGGACCATTGCTTCATCGCCGAATATCCAAGCGTCGCCGCCTTCGTCGAGATGATCCGCGACCCCGTCTATCGCGAGGCGGTGAAGCATCGGCAGGCAGCCGTGGAGGACTCGCGGCTGATCCGGCATGCCGTGCTGCCGGTGGGCAAGAATTTCGGGGAGATACCGACCTGAACGCCAGGTAGGAAGCTCTCTCGATCGTCATGGCCGGGCTTGACCCGGCCATCCACGGCTTCCCTTTGGCCAAGAACGTGGATGCCCGGGACAAGCCCGGGCATGACGTCGCTGAGGAAGTTGCGTCCTAGCCCGAGGGGCCCGTGTCCTCGATGATCGGTCCGAACAGCTCCCAGCGTTCGCCGTTGAACTTCATCATCTGCATCTGCTTGTTGACGCGGTAGTCATTGGGGCCGGTGGTGATCTTGATCCCGGGCAGCGCCAGGCTTGGTGTGTAGCCCTTGATGTTGGCGACCTGCTTCATCACGTTCTCGCGCGTCAGATCGTCGCCGCATTGTTTCATGACCTGTACCAGCAGTTCGGCCACCGAATAGGCGTAGGTGTTGACGGTATTGAGCTTGTCGCCCTCGGGGAAATACTTGTCCATGAAGGCGAAGAAGGCCTTCACGCCGGGATCGTCCTTCCACTGGGGATCGCCGGGGTCCTTGCCGTAATTGGTCGAGATGATGCCCTTGGAGATATCGAGGCCGGCCGGTTTCAGCGTTGCCGACACCGGGCTCGCATTGATGTCGAGGATGTGCACCGGAGTCCAGCCGAGATCTGCGAGCTTCTTGATCGCCTGCGCCGCGAACTTCGGCGTCGAGGCGTCGAAGAACAGATCAACCCCCATCGACTTCAGCTTGACCACCTGCGAATCGACGGTCGGGTCGGTGACCTCGTAGGAGACCTCGCCGACGATCATGCTGGCGGCCTTGTCCCCGAGCCCGCTCTTGAGCCCCGCCAGATAGTCGCGGCCCATATCGTCGTTCTGGTAGAGCACGCCGATCTTGGCGTTGGGATGCTCCTTGAGAATGTACTTGGCGTAGATCCGCCCCTCGGACACGTAATTGGGATTGTAGGCGATGGTCCAGGGATAGTTCTGCGGATCGTTGAAGCGCGCGGCGCCGGTCGAGGCGAGGAGTTGCGGGACCTTCTTGCCGTTAAGGTACTTCTGCACGGCTGCGTTGGCCGCGGTGCCGATCAGCTGGAAGGTGAACAGCACCTCGTCGCCCTCGACCAGCTTGCGCACCTGCTCCACCGTCTTCGGCGGCGAGTAGGCGTCGTCATATTGGATCAGATTGATCTTGCGGCCGTTGATGCCGCCCTGATCGTTGATCATCTTGAAATAGGCGGCCTGGGTCTTGCCGATATTGGCATAGACGGAATACGGGCCGGAGAACGGCACGGTCTGGCCGATCTTGATCTCGGTGTCGCTCGCCCCGGTGTCGTATTTCTTCTGGGCGAAGGCTTGGCTCGCGGAGAACGCGAAGGCGAGCGCTGCCGTGGCAGCTAGGAAGACCCTGCGATTGTTCATATTTGGTTGTTCCTCCTGACGGAATTTTCGGCCGATGGTCTTTCTCCGTTGATTGCAACGGTCGCCATCGCTGCCGAAGATTGTGGAGGAAGGCGCAGCGCCGCGCAAGGATCGCGACACTGCGCCGTAGCGTCTCAGGCCAGAAACTAAGCCAGGAACAACGCAGCCAGCGCGATCACCGCCGGCAGCGCCTGCACCATCAGGATGCGTGAACTGACAGTCGCAGCGCCATAGGCGCCGGCCACGATCACGCAAAGCAGGAAGAACGCCTTGATCTGGAATGCGAAGGCCGGATTGCCGTGGACGAGACCCCAGACCAGGCCGGCGGCGAGGAAGCCGTTATAAAGGCCCTGATTGGCGGCCAGCACCTTCGTGATCTCGGCCTTCTCCGGCGTGTTGCGAAACACCTTCAGGCCCTGCGGCTTGTTCCAGAGAAACATCTCCAGAATCAGGAAGAAGACGTGCAGCGCGGCAACCAGCGCCACCAGGACATTGGCGATCAGGATCAAGGTGAGCTCCCCCAAAGCGTCAGCTTTCGGGTGGACGTTAGCATGGCCGGCATGGCAAGTGCGACGGGCGTGTTTCGATGCAATGGTGCCGCAATGGCCAGCCAATCAACCAAACCTCCTGCAAGCTTCGGCCTCGATCGCCTGACGACGCCGATCGGCATAGCGCTGCTCGTTACCGATGCCGAAGGCGCCCTGCGCGCACTCGACTGGGAGGACTACGAGCACCGCATGCGCGAGCTTTTGCGCCTGCATTACGGTGTGGTCCAGCTGAGCGACCAGGCCGCGCCCGCGGCCATGCGGACCGCGCTGTCAGGCTATTTCGAAGGCGATCTCGGCCAGCTCCCGGGCATCGCGTGGCGCATCGCCGGCACGGCATTTCAGCAGAAGGTCTGGACTGCGCTCGCGCAAATCCCTGCCGGCACCACGATGAGCTACGGCGCGCTCGCCGCAAAGATCGAGATGCCCAAAGCGATTCGCGCCGTCGGCCATGCCAATGGCTCCAACCCGATCAGCGTCGTGCTGCCGTGCCACCGGCTGATCGGCGCGGATGGCTCGCTGGTGAAGTATGGCGGCGGGCTGGAGCGCAAGAGGTGGCTGCTAAGGCACGAGGGCGTGGAGGTTTAGGTCTCGCGCTCTCCGTCGTCATTCCGGGGCGCGCGTAGCGCGAGCCCGGAATCCATTTATCCGTGCAACCAGTGGCTCGATGGATTCCGGGTTCGATGCTTCGCATCGCCCCGGAATGACGAGCGGAGAGAGACGCGCCCCGGAATGGCGAAAAACCTCACGCCGCCGGCTGAACCGCTTTTTCGCCAGCCATCACATGGGTGAGCGCGCTCTTGATCGCGGCCTGGCGGGTCGGCGCGTTGATCTGAGCGCCCAGGAGATCGGTGACATAGAACACGTCGCGCGCGCGCTCGCCGAAGGTCGCGACGTGGGCTGACGCAATGTTGAGGTTGAGTTTCGAGATCGCCGTGGTCAGCTCGTAGAGCAGGCCGGGGCGATCGAGGCCGGAGACCTCGATCACCGTGTAGCGGTCGGACCATTGGTTGTTGATGGTCACTTCCGGCTCGATCACGAAGGGCCTCGCCTTGCTGCGCACGGTGCGCCGCGCCACCACCTCCGGCAGCCGCAGCTTGCCTTCCAGCACGTCCTCGATCATCTCGCCGATGCGGGTGGCGCGCCGTCCCTCGTCCTCGTCGCGGTCGTATTCCCGGGAGATCGAGATGGTGTCGAGCGCGCGGCCGTCGGTCGTGGTGTAGATCTGGGCGTCGACGATGTTGGCGCCGGCCGAGGCGCAGGCGCCGGCGATGATCGAGAGCAGCCAGGGATGGTCGGCCGCAAAGATCGTCAGCTCCGTAACGCCGCGCACCTCGTCGAAGCCGACATTGATCGCGAGCTTGTGGCCGGCCTGCTCGCTGGAGCGGACGAAGCGGGCGTGACGGATCTTGCGCGGCAGCTCGACCTTGAGCCAATAGGCCGGATAGTGCCGGCCGATATAGGCATCGAGCTCGTCCGCCGGCCATTCGGCAAAGGCCATGCGGAATTCGGCATAGGCAGCCGCGAGCCGCTTGCCGCGATCGACCTCCGAGAAGCCGCCCGTGAGCACCGGCTCGGTCTCGTAGTACAGCGAGCGCAAAAGCTGCGCCTTCCAGCCGTTCCACACGCCGGGACCGACGCCGCGGATGTCGGCGGTGGTCAGGATGGTCAAGAGCTTCATCTGCTCGACCGACTGCACCACGGCGGCGAAATTTTCGATGGTCTTGCGGTCCGACAGGTCGCGCGACTGCGCGACCGTGGACATGGTCAGGTGCTCCTCGATCAGCCAGGCGATGAGCTCGGTGTCGGCCGGACTGAAGCCGAGCCGCGGACAGAGCCGGCGCGCCACCTTGGCGCCGGCGATCGAGTGATCCTCCGGCCGGCCCTTGGCGACGTCGTGCAACAGCGTGGCGATATAGATCACCGCGCGGTGCTCGGGCCTCGTCTTGCGCATGAGATCGCTGGCGAGCGCGAACTCCTCGGCGCCGCCGCGCTCGATGTCCTGGAGGAAGCCGATGCAGCGGATCAGGTGCTCGTCGACGGTGTAGTGATGATACATGTTGAACTGCATCATCGAGACGATCTTGCCGAAGGCGCGGATGAAATGGCCGAGCACGCCGGTCTCGTTCATCCGCCGCAGCACGATCTCGGCGTTGTCGGAGGTCAGGATCTCCATGAACAGCCGGTTGGCCTCGGGATTTTCGCGAAGCTGCGCGTTGATCAGGCCCAGCGAACGCGTCACGCCGCGCATCGCATCCGGGTGGAAGGCGAGATTGTTCTTCTGCGCGAGGCGGAAGATGCGGATCAGATTGACCGGATCGTGCTTGAAGATGTCGGGCGCGGCGACGTTGATGCGGTTGTTGTCGACGATGAAGTCGTCGCTGTCGGGGACGCGCCGCTTCACCGCGGTCGGCCGCAGCCGCGCCATCATCCGGCTCAGGACCGGCGCAGGCTTGGCCTGCTGGTCCTCGAGCTTGGCGCAGAGGATGGCGGTGAGGTTGCCGACCTCCTTGGCGACCAGGAAGTAGTGCTTCATGAAGCGCTCGACGTCCTGCATGCCGGGATGCGAGGTATAGCCGAGCCGCACCGCGATCTCGCGCTGGAGATCGAAGGAGAGGCGCTCTTCGGCGCGGTTGCAGTAGAAATGCAGATTGCAGCGCACCGACCAGAGGAAATCGGCGCAGCGACGGAAGCTGCGATATTCCTGCGCGTCGAACACGCCGCGCTCGACCAGCTCGCTGGTGTCGCGCACGCGGTAGACGTATTTGGCGATCCAGAACAGCGTGTGCAGGTCGCGCAGGGCGCCCTTGCCGTCCTTGACGTTGGGCTCGACCAGGTAGCGCGACTGGCCGCCGCGGCGATGCCGCTCCTCGCGCTCGGCGAGCTTTGCCGTGACGAATTCCGAGGCGGTACCCTGCACCACCTCCTTGTCGAAGCGCGCGACCAGCTCGTCATAGAGCGGCCTGTCGCCGGTGAGGAAGCGCGTCTCCAGGATCGCGGTGCGGATCGTCATGTCACCGCGCGCCTGCCGGATCGACTCGTCGACCGAGCGCGTGGCATGACCGACCTTCAAGCCCATGTCCCAGAGGCAATAGAGGATGGCCTCCGCCACCTGCTCGCCCCAGGCGGTCTGCTTGTAGGGCAGGATGAACAGCAGATCGATGTCGGATTCGGGCGCCATCAGGCCGCGGCCGTAGCCGCCGGTCGCGACCACCGCCATGCGCTCGGCACCGCTCGGGATCGGCGAGCGGTAGAGATGACGGGTCGCCGCCGAATACAGGATGCGGATGATCTCGTCCTGGACGTGACACAGCCGCTCGGCGCAGCGGCGGCCGTGGCGGTCCTTCAAAAGGATCTCCTGTGCCGCGGTGCGCGCTGCGATCAGCTCGGCCTTGAGCAATTGCGCCATGGCGGTGCGGAACGCGTCTTCGCGCCCCTGATGCTTTTCGACAAGCGCATCGACCGCGGCGGTGATCCGCGCAGTGTCGAAACGATCGTCCACCTCGGCCCTATGCTCAGTCGCGACGCTGTCCATATCTCACCGGATATAAGAGGTGACGGGCGCTGTCACGAGACTTCGTGAGAGGTCGACAGATGAACCTGGTTACCCAGATGGGAGGGTCGCTGCGCCGCTCTTGATAGGGGTCTGTAACATCATGAATAGATTGGAGTTTCGGGTCTGAGTTCCGGTTGCTCATGGCAGCTTCCATCAATCATGGGCTGACACGAAACGGATAGCCTTCTATACCGCTCGTCAGACGCGATGTGCCGGGAGAGAACAAGATGGACGCCGCCCAACTGCGCCAGATGCAGGCTCCGATCAAGGAGCGCTACAAGACCGATCCCAAGACCGCGCTGATCACACTGAAAGCCAAGGGCTCCACCGACAGCGAAGGCATCGCCTGCAAGGTCGAGACCGGCCGCGCGATCGCAATGGCGGGCCTGCATCCGGCCACCGGCGGCTCCGGTCTCGAGCTCTGCTCCGGCGACATGCTGCTCGAAGCCTTGGTCGCCTGTGCCGGTGTCACGCTGAAATCGGTTGCGACCGCGATCGAGGTGCCCTTGAAGACCGGCAATGTCTTTGCCGAGGGCGATCTTGATTTCCGCGGCACGCTCGGCATCGACAAGGAAACCCCGGTCGGCTTCGCCGAGATCCGTCTGCGCTTCGAGGTCGACACCGACGCGCCGCAGGACAAGCTCGATCTCCTGCTCAAGCTGACCGAGCGCTATTGTGTCGTCTACCAGACCATCAAGAACGGCCCGAAGGTCTCGGTGTCGATGCAGCGGATGTGAGGCGAAGGTCGCTACTCCACGATCGGTGCCGCCCCGGAGCGCGCCGCTTGGGGCGAGCCGAGACCCAACCCCAGGCCGTCGTGATTTCAGACGGTCGTTGCTTCAGCTCTTGAATCTGTACGGCCTGTGGTTATCGATTCCGGGCTCGCGCTTCGCGCGCCCGCAATGACAGACAGAATGTCACCCGACCTTCACTTCATCCTCTTCCTGCTCCTGCGCATGGCGATCGCGGCGACGTTCGTCGTGACGGCGTCGATCATCACCGAACGCGCGGGACCGGTGATCGGAGCGCTGGTCGCGACCCTGCCGATCTCAGCCGGTCCGTCCTACGTCTTCCTCGCACTCGATCACGACGCCGCCTTCATCGCGCAGGGCGCGCTGGCGAGTCTTCCGATCAATGCGGCAACCATCTTCATGTGCCTCACTTATGTCGTGCTGGCGCAGCGGTACAATCTTCTGGTGAGTTGTGGCAGCGCAGTCGCGGTCTGGATCGTGCTTGCATCGATCGTCCGTCAGTTCGACTGGCCGCTCACCGCCGGGCTGGCCGCGAACCTGATCGCCTTCGGCATCTGCATTCCGCTCCTAGCCGGCTACCGCCACGTGAAGATGCCGCTGGTGACGCGCCGCTGGTATGACGTTCCGATGCGGGCTGCGCTGGTGGCAATGCTTGTCGCCATCGTGGTCTCGACCTCGGGCTGGGTCGGTCCCCGCATCAGCGGCATCATCGCGCTGTATCCCGTCGTGTTCTCCAGCATCATGGTGATCCTGCATCCGCGCATCGGCGGCCCGCCGACAGCCGCCGTGCTCGCCAACTCCGCTTGGGGCCTGCTCGGATTCGGCGCGGCAATCGCAGTCCTGCACGTGGCGGTGGTGTCGTTCGGATCGAGCGTCGGTCTGTGTCTCGCGCTCGGCACCTGCGTTGCTTGGAATTTCACGCTGTGGTGCATCGGGATTGCGTCGCGGCGGCGGTCAAGTTCGCGACTGCACTAAATGCCGCGAACATAAGCGGGATCTCGATCTTCTCGCGTGAGACGTCGCTGATGATTTCCAAATATCAACAGCCGTGATCGAGGTGGGCTGCGACGTCGCGGCGTGTTTCCGATACACATATTAGAAGTTTGTTTGAACTTGTTCTCTACAATTGTCTCGTTAATTCCCGTCCCGCGTAAAGCATATCCTTCTCGCTCCGTAAGTTTACGGAGTGCAGTACAACCGGGTCGATATTGGAGAGATCATGTTCAAGCGCAAATCGAATACCGACGCAGTTACGTTGATGGCGGCCAAGGTCGTGAGCGCCAATCTGATGGTTGCGGATAACGACCTCAAGATCATCTACATGAACAACGCTGTGACGGATTTGCTTCGAGCAGCCGAGGCCGATCTCAAGAAGGAGCTGCCGCACTTCAATGTAGACACGCTCGTCGGGACCAACATCGACGTGTTTCACAAGAACCCGCAGCATCAGCGCCAGATGCTTGCGAGCCTCAACAGCGTGCATCGCGCGATGATCCAGGTCGGCGATCGGAAATTCGACCTCGTTGCAACTCCCGTGAAGAACGACGACGGCGGCCGAGCGGGAGTTGTGGTAGAATGGTCCGACGCCTCGGTCCGTCTGCAGAATCTCGACTACGGAGCGCAAGTTGCCGCCGCCAACCGTTCGCAGGCGGTCATCGAGTTCAACATGGACGGTACGATCGTCACTGCCAACGCCAACTTCCTTGGCGCGCTCGGTTATTCGCTGGCCGATATCAAGGGCAAGCACCACAGCATGTTCGTCGAGCCTTCAGAGCGCGATGGCGCCGCCTACCGCGAGTTCTGGGCGGCACTCAACCGAGGCGAATACCAGGCCGCCGAATACAAGCGCATCGGCAAAGGCGGCAAGGAAGTGTGGATCCAGGCCTCATACAATCCGGTCTTCGACGAGAATGGTAAGCCCTTCAAGGTCGTGAAATTTGCGACCGACGTCACGGCGCAGAAGCTGAAGAACGCCGATCTCGCCGGCCAGATCGCGGCGATCGACAAGGCCCAGGCCGTGATCGAGTTCAACATGGACGGCACGATCATCACCGCGAATGCCAACTTCCTCGGCGCGCTCGGCTATTCGCTGGCCGAGATCAAGGGCCATCATCACAGCATGTTCGTCGAGCCGAGCGAGCGCGACAGCGGTGCCTATCGCGAGTTCTGGGCGGCGCTCAACCGCGGCGAATACCAGGCGGCCGAATACAAGCGCATCGGCAAGGGCGGCAAGGAGGTCTACATCCAGGCCTCCTACAATCCGATCATGGATCTCAACGGCAAGCCGTTCAAGGTCGTGAAATACGCCACCGATGTCACCAAGCAGGTGCTGGTCCGTATGGGCAACGAGCGCGTGCGCGGCATGATGGAATCGGTCGCCGCAGGTTCGGAGGAATTGAACGCCTCGGTGCGGGAGATCTCCGAGGCGATGACCAAATCGCGCGAGACCGCGATGAGTGCGGTGGATCAGGTCGCCACCGCGGACGCCCAGGCGCAGCGCCTCACTGAAGCCGCGCAGGCGATGAGCGGCATCGTCGAGCTGATCAACAACATCACCGGACAGATCAACCTGCTCGCGCTCAACGCCACGATCGAATCGGCACGCGCGGGCGAAGCCGGCCGCGGCTTCGCGGTGGTCGCCTCGGAGGTCAAGAGCCTCGCCAACCAGGCCAAGCAGGCCACCGACAAGATCGGTGCGGAGATCGGCAGCCTCAACGGCATCTCCGGCGACGTCGTCAGCGCGCTCGGTTCGATCAAGCAGGCCATCAACAATGTCAGCGAATACGTGACGTCGACGGCCGCGGCGATCGAGGAGCAGAGCACCGTGACGAACGAGATGTCGACCAGCATGCAGCGGGCGGCGGCGGAAGCGGCGGCGATCGCATCGAGGGCGTAGCACGCAGGAATCGTAGGGTGGGCAAAGGCGCGCCCTTGCGCGCCGTGCCCACCATCTCTGTGCTTTCATTTTGCTATTGGTGGGCACGCTTCCGCCTTCGCTCTTCGAGCTACGGCGGATAAGTCGCTTTGCCCACATTACGGCACTACGGCATTGCGGCTCTCCGGCACCATCACTGCTTCGGCAGCTTGGCCTTCAGTGCATAGAGCGCATCCAGCGCCTCGCGTGGCGACATCTCGTCGGGGTGCAGCGCCTTCACCGCTGCCATCAGCAGCTCGGCCTCGCTCGGCGGGGCGGCTTCCGCTGCGGCGCGCGAGGGCACGGCGAACAGCGGCAGGTCGTCCACCAGCGCGCGCGCGGTCTGGCCGCGGTCCTGTGCCTCCAGCTTGGAGAGAACCGACTTCGCGCGCGTGATCACCGCCGGCGGCAGGCCGGCGAGTTTGGCCACCTGGATGCCGTAGGAGCGGTCGGCCGAGCCCGGCAGCACCTCGTGCAGGAACACGACATTGCCCTGCCACTCCTTCACCCGCACGGTGGCATTGAACATCCGCGGCAGCTTGGCCGAGAGCGCGGTCAGCTCGTGATAGTGCGTGGCGAACAGGGTGCGGCAGCGGTTGCTTTCGTGCAGATGCTCGATCGCGGCCCAGGCGATCGAGAGGCCGTCGAACGTCGCGGTGCCGCGGCCGATCTCGTCCAGGATCACCAGCGAGCGCTCGCCGGCTTGATTGAGGATCGCCGCGGTCTCGACCATCTCCACCATGAAGGTGGAACGCCCGCGAGCGAGATCGTCGGCGGCTCCGACGCGCGAGAACAGCCGGTCGACGATGCCGATCCGCGCGCGCGCGGCCGGCACGAAGCTGCCGATCTGGGCGAGCAGCGCGATCAGCGCGTTCTGGCGCAGGAAAGTCGATTTGCCGGCCATGTTGGGACCGGTGAGCAGCCAGAGCTGGCCGGATCTTTGGCCGGGCGCCGGCGACAGATCGCAGGCATTGGCGATGAACGGCTCGCCATTGCGCTTCAGGGCCTGCTCGACCACGGGGTGGCGGCCGGCCTCGATCGCGAAGCCGAGCGAATCGTCCACGTCCGGTCGCACGTAATTATCGTCGACCGCGAGTTTTGCGAGCGATGTCGCGACGTCGAGCAAGGCAAAAGCGTGGGCGGCGGCGCGCAGATCGTCGCTGATTGCCATGGCCTTCGCCGACAGCCGCTCGAAAATCTCGAGCTCCAGTCCGAGCGCACGGTCGCCGGCATTGGCGATCTTGGCCTCGATCTCGCCGAGCTCGGAGGTGGTGAAGCGCACCTGCCCTGCCAGCGTCTGGCGATGGATGAAGGTCGCGTTCAGCGGCGGCGACATCAGCTTGTCGCCGTGCTGCGCGGTGACCTCGACGAAATAGCCGAGCACGTTGTTGTGGCGAATCTTGAGGCCTTTGACGGAGGTCGCGTCGGCATAGCGGGCCTGCATCGAGGCCACCACCAGGCGCGAGGCGTCGCGCAGGTTTCGCGCTTCGTCGAGGGCAGGCTCATAGCCCTGGCGAACGAAGCCGCCGTCACGCTTGATCAGCGGCAGCTGCTCGTCCAGCGCGCTGGCGAATTCCGCCGCAAGCTGGCGCGACGGCCTTTGCAGCGCTGCCATCACCGCCGCGATCTCCTGCGGCGGCTCATCCAGTTCAGAGAGCCGCGTCAGCACCTGGTCCGCGGCGATGATGCCGTCGCGGATGCCGGCGAGATCGCGCGGCCCGCCGCGACCGACCGAAAGACGGGCCAGCGCCCGCGACATGTCGGGCGCGCCGCGCAAGATGCTGCGGATGTCCTCGCGCGCGGCTGAATCGGCAACGAAGGTGCTGACCGCATCGAGCCGGCGCGCGATGGCCGGCGCATCCGTCAGCGGCGCTGCCAGCCGCTGCGCCAGCAGGCGCGAGCCCGCCGACGTCACGGTGCAGTCGATCGCATCGAGCAGCGATCCCCGGCGTTCGCCGGCGAGCGTCCGCGTCAGCTCGAGATTGGCGCGCGTGGCCGGGTCGATCGCCATGGTCGCGCCCGAGGCCTCGCGCGCGGGCGGCGACAGCGGCGGATGCTTGCCGACCTGAGTGCGGTCGACATAGGTGATTGCGGCGGCCGCGGCGGTGGCCTCGAGGCGCGTCAGCTGCGCCAGCCCGTCCATGGTCGCGACCGCGAAATAGTCGCACAGTCGTTTCTCGGCGGTGGCGCCGTCGAAGACGTCGCGGGTCAGCGGCGTCACCGCCGGCAGCTCGCGCAGGGTCTGTCCGAGCTCGCTGTCGTTATAGAGCGCGTCGGTGACGATCGCCTCGTTCGGGTTGATGCGCGCCAGCGTCGCGGCGAGCTCGCCGCTGGAGCATTCGGTGACCATGAACTCGGCGGTCGAGATGTCTATCCAGGCAAGACCGAAGCGATCGCCGCCGCCGGAGGCGCGCGCGCGCGCGATCGCCAGCAGGTAATTGTTGGCGCGCGCGTCGAGCAGCGTGTCCTCGGTCAGCGTGCCCGGCGTGACCAGCCGCACCACGCCGCGGCGGACGACGCTCTTGTTGCCGCGCGCTTTCGCAGCGGCAGGATCCTCGGTTTGCTCGCAGACCGCGACGCGGTGACCGGCCGAGATCAGGCGGTGCAGATAGTCCTCGGAGCGCTCGACCGGCACGCCGCACATCGGGATGTCGGCGCCCTGATGCTTGCCGCGCTTGGTCAAGACGATGCCGAGCGTCTTGGAGGCGATCTCGGCGTCCTCGAAGAACAATTCGTAGAAATCGCCCATCCGGTAGAACAGCAGGAGGCCCGGATGCGCCGCCTTGATCTCCAGATATTGTTCCATCATCGGCGTGACGCGCGCGGCGGCTTCCGCCGGCGGTGCGGGCGCTTCGTCGGCGGGGGGTGCTTGGATCGGCTGTTGCATCGTCATGGGCGGCGCAACCTACAAAATTTCGGCACCTGCTCCTATCGCTTTGGCCGGAGAGACGAGGTTTTCCACGTTGTCCGCGTGGGGCGAGGAACTGCCACATTTCCCGTCGTCATTCCGGGATGCGCCGGGAGGCGCAGGCCTGGAATCCATAACCCCGGCTCGTGGATATGGATTCCGGGCTCGCCCTTCGGGCGCCCCGGAATGACGAGGGAATTTCATGGCGCCGCTCCGAATACGCCACCCGCGAAACCGTCAATTGACCTGTCGCGGGCGCCCTCCTAAAACTCCGCGGTCATTGAAGAATTTGGGCCGAACCGCGGCATTCAGGGAGAACAACGATGCGTGACGTCTTTATTTGCGATGCCGTGCGGACCCCGATCGGCCGCTTCGGCGGCTCGCTCGCCAAGGTGCGCGCCGACGATCTCGCCGCCGCCCCGATCAAGGCGCTGATGGCCAAGCATCCCAATCTCGATTGGGCACAGGTGGACGAAGTCTTCTTTGGCTGCGCCAACCAGGCCGGCGAGGACAACCGCAACGTCGCGCGCATGGCGCTCCTGCTAGCAGGTCTGCCGGATTCGGTTCCCGGCCAGACCCTGAACCGGCTCTGCGCCTCCGGCCTCGATGCCGTCGGCGCCGCGGGCCGCGCGATCCGCTCCGGCGAGATCGAGCTCGCCATTGCCGGCGGCGTCGAGTCGATGACCCGCGCGCCGTTCGTGATGGGCAAGGCGCAGGAGGCCTTCTCGCGCTCGGCCGAGATCTTCGACACCACGATCGGCTGGCGCTTCATCAATCCGCTGCTGAAGGCGCAGTACGGCGTCGACGCCATGCCCGAGACCGGCGAGAACGTCGCGGAGGAATTCCAGGTCTCGCGCGCCGACCAGGACGCCTTCGCGATCCGCTCGCAGCAGCGCGCCGGCACGGCGATCGCCTCCGGCTATTTTGCGGAAGAAATCACGCCGATCACCATTCCCGGCGGCAAGGCCGGTCCCATCACTGTCGACAAGGACGAGCATCCGCGTCCCGAGACCACGCTGGAAGGCCTCGCCAAGCTGAAGCCGATCGTGCGCAACCCGGGCACCGTGACCGCCGGCAACGCCTCCGGCGTCAATGACGGCGCTGCCGCGATGATCCTGGCTTCGGAGCTAGCTGTGAAGAAGCATGGCCTGACGCCCCGCGCCCGCATCCTCGGCCTCGCCTCGGCCGGTGTGCCGCCGCGCATCATGGGCATTGGCCCGGTGCCCGCGACCCGCAAGCTGATGGAACGCCTCGGCAAGAAGATCAGCGATTTCGACCTGATCGAGCTCAACGAGGCCTTCGCCTCCCAGGGCATCGCCTGCATGCGCCAGCTCGGCGTCGCCGATGATGCCGATTTCGTCAATCCGCATGGCGGCGCCATCGCGCTCGGTCATCCCCTCGGCATGAGCGGCGCGCGCCTCGCGCTCACCGCCGTCCACGGCATGGAAAAGCGCGGCGGCAAGCTCGCGCTCGCCACCATGTGCGTCGGCGTCGGTCAGGGCGTCGCGGTCGCGATCGAGAAGCTGAACTGACCGGACGCGAAGCGTCCGGTCATCCCGGAGCCGTCCGATAGGGCGGAATCCGGGATCTCGAGATTCCGGGTTCAGCCCTGTCGGGCTGCCCCGGAATGACAGGGAGAAATAGTGGCATGATCATCGAGCGCGAGCAGGACGTCACGGCCGCGGCACTGGCGGTGATGGAGCAGACCTCCGATCCGCGCATGCGCCAGATCATGCGCTCCCTGGTCAAGCATCTGCATGCCTTCGTCCGCGATGTCCGCCTGACCGAGAAGGAGTTTCGCGACGCCACGGCTGTTATCGCCGAGCTCGGCAAGCTCTCGACCGACACGCACAACGAAGTCGTGCTGATGGCAGGCTCGCTCGGCGTTTCCTCATTGGTGTGCCTGCTCAACAATGGCGATCAGGGCAATACGGAAACCGATCAATCACTGCTCGGGCCGTTCTGGCGGCTGAACTCGCCGCGGGTCGAGAACGGCGACTCGATCGTGCGCTCGGAGACCCCGGGCGCGCCGCTGTTCGTCAGCGGCCGCGTTGTAGATAAGGATGGCCGTCCCGTTGCCGGCGCGGAGGTCGACGTCTGGCACGCGTCCCCGGTCGGCCTCTACGAGAACCAGGATCCTGAACAGGCGGACATGAACCTGCGTGGCAAGTTCACGACCGATCAGGATGGGCGCTTCTCCTTCCGTTCGGTGATGATGGTCGGCTATCCCATCCCGACCAATGGCGTGGTCGGCCGCTTGCTGGCGGCGCAGGGCCGGCATCCCTATCGACCCGCGCATCTGCACGCCCTGATCTTCAAGCCCGGATTCAAGACGCTGATCTCGCAGGTCTACGATCCCGCCGACCCGCATATCGACAGCGATGTGCAGTTCGGTGTGACACGGGCTCTCATCGGCAAGTTCCAGCGCCATGACTCGCCGCATCCGGCAGTGCCGGAGGTCGTTGCGCCCTGGTATTCGCTCGATCACACCTATCGGCTCGAAGCCGGCGAGGCCACGCTGCCGCGGCCACCGATTAAATAGGGCGCTTCAGGCCAATTCCGGCGCGTACTGGCCCCCAAAACCCGCTTTCCCCAATTAGTTATATCCTATAATGATTGCCGGAAGCGTTGACCGGCCGGACCGAAAATGGCCGGGGAGGAGTTCGCCAATGACATTCATCTATCCCACTGACAGCAACAAGGCGCATCCGCTGCCGCTGTCGCCCGACTACAAGAGCTCGATCAAGCGCGCGCCGAACAAGCCCTTGATCCCGATGCGGCATACGTTGTCGGAACTCACCGGCCCGGTCTACGGCCACGAGACTGTGCGTGAGGGCGACGACGACCTCACCCGCCAGCACAGCGGCGAACCGCTCGGCGAGCGCATCATCGTCCACGGCCACGTGCGCGACGAGGACGGCCGGGGCGTACCGAGCTCATTGGTCGAGATCTGGCAGGCCAATTCCTGCGGGCGCTACGTCCATGTCCGCGACCAGCATCCGGCGCCACTCGATCCGAATTTCACCGGCGCGGGCCGCACGGTGAGCGATGCGTCCGGTTACTATCGCTTCGTCACCATCAAGCCCGGCGCCTATCCCTGGGGCAATCACCACAATGCCTGGCGGCCGGCGCACATCCATCTGTCGGTGTTCGGCCATTCCTTCGTCACGCGCCTCGTGACGCAGATGTACTTCCCGAACGATCCGCTGTTTCCGTTCGACCCGATCTTCAACTCGGTGCCGGACGAGAAGGCGCGGGCGCGGATGGTCTCCTCGTTCGATCTCGAGAACACCCAGCCCGAATGGGCGCTGTGCTACCGGTTCGACATCGTGCTGCGCGGCAAGAACGCCACCCCCATGGAGAACAGCTAAGTGCAGGATAATGGGATCACGCCGTCGCAGACCGTCGGCCCGTTCTTCAAATACGGCCTGACGCCGACCGGCGAGTACGCCTGGAACGACGCATTCACGCACTCGACGCTGACCCCCGACGTCACGGGGGATCGGGTCCGTATCGAAGGCCGCGTGTTCGACGGCGATGGTGTCGCCGTGCCGGATTGCATGCTGGAGATCTGGCAGGCGGACGCGCAGGGCCGTTTTGCCGACCCGCAGGACAGGCGTGCGCTGCCGAATGCGAGCTTTCGCGGCTTTGCCCGTTGCGGCACCGACAAGGACGGCCATTACGCTTTCGAGACCATCAAGCCGGGCGCGGTGCCGGATCCCGACGGCAAGCCGCAGGCGCCGCACATCCTCGTTGCGGTGTTCGGCCGTGGCATGCTGCGGCATCTCTACACCCGCATCTATTTCAGCGACGAGTCCGGCAACGCCGCCGATCCCGTGCTGGAGCTGGTGCCCGCCGATCGCCGCGCCACGCTGATTGCCGTGCGGGAGGCTGGCAAGTCCATCTACCGGCTCGACCTGCATCTCCAGGGCGACAACGAGACGGTGTTCTTCGACGTCTGAGCAATGCGCGCCGGGGGCCCGGTCCTCGGCGCGCATGTCGCACTATGTTGGCCGACGCTGCGTTGCATCATGCCCCGAACGCTGTCTTCCCACTTTGGTGCGTCAGTCTCGCTGACTCAAATTCCGATTGGCTTGGCGCCAATTTCCGTACTTGTGCGGGATTCGCGCGATACAATTCCGGCGCGAAGCAATTCCGTATTTACCGTATTGGTCTAGGGTGGTCGCAGTTTCGACGTCGCCCCGGATTGTTTCATGAAATTTCGTCTGTCGTTGTCCTCTGCGATCGTTGCGTTTGGCATCGTTCTCGCCATCGGCTTTGCCGCCGTGGTTTCGACCAGCCTGTACGCCTTGAAAGAGCTCAAGGTCGGCGGTCCGCTCTATTCCGACATCAAGCTCGGCAACGACCTCATCGCGGACATTCTGCCGCCGCCGGAATATGTCATCGAGGCCTATCTCGAGGCGACGCTGGCGATGCGCGAGCCGGATCAGCTGGCGGCCCACGGCGAGCGCCTGGTTCAGCTCCGCAAGGACTACGACGAGCGCAAGGCCTTCTGGGTCTCCTCCAGCCTCTCGGCCGACCTGAAGACGGCGCTGGTGTCGAAATCCGACGCCGAAGTGCAGAAATTCTGGAAGGCGTCCGACCAGCTCCTGCCGGCTCTCAACGCCAAGGACGCGGCTGCGTCCGAGCGCGCTTATGCCCAGCTCAAGGAGGCCTACACCGCGCATCGCGCCGTGATCGACAGCATCGTCGAGAGCGCCAACAAGCAGAATGCTGCCATGGAGAAGCTGGCCGCGGACCGCGACAGCTCGATGCTTTGGATCCTCCTCGGCGTCTCCGCCGCCGTCCTGGCCTTTGTTGCCGCGGGCCTGCTCGGCGTTGCCGTCGGCGTGGTGCGCCCGATCGTGCGCATGACGGACACGATGCAGAAGCTTTCGCTTGGCGATCTCGCCGCCGACATTCCGTTCACCCACCGCCAGGACGAGGTCGGCTCGATGGCGGGTGCGCTTGTGGTGTTCAAGCAGGCGGCGGTCGAGAATTCCCGCCTGCGCGAGGAACAGTTGCGGCAGGAGCAGGAGGCGGCGTTGGCCAAGCGTGGCGCGCTGCAACAGATGGCGGAGACCGTCGAGCGTGAGACCGGCCGCTCGGTCGACACCGCCAGCGCGGCGAGCCAGGGCGTGGAGCGGGTTGCCACCAGCCTGTCCGAGATCGCAAGTTCGCTCTCGACAGAGTCGCAGGCCGTCGCCGCAGCCTCCACCCAGGCGCTCGGAAGTTCGCAGACCGTCTCGGCCGCGGCCGAGGAACTGAGCGCCTCGATCCGCGAGATCGCGAGCCAGGTCGCGCGGACCAGCACGGTCACGAAATCGGCGGTCGCCGGCCGCGAGCAGGCGCGTTCGACCATCCAGGCGCTGGCCGGATCGGTGAAGAAGATCGCCGAGGTCTCCGACCTCATCGGCGGCATCGCCGGCCAGACCAACCTGCTGGCGCTCAACGCCACGATCGAGGCGGCGCGCGCCGGCGAGGCCGGCCGCGGCTTCGCCGTGGTCGCCGCCGAGGTGAAATCCCTGTCGGACCAGACCGCCAAATCCACCGAGGAGATCGCGCGGCTGATCGCCGAGATCCAGGCCTCGACGCAGGCCGCGGTCGATGCCGTCGAGACGATGGGAGCGCACATCGTCGAGATCGACGGCGTGGCGACATCGGTTGCCGCTGGGATGGAACAGCAGGACGCCGCGACGCGGGAGATCGCGCGGTCGATTTCCGAATCGGCGACTGCGGCGAAGGAGGTCTCGGCCAAGATCGGCAATGTCAGCCGCGACGCCGCCTCCGTGAACGAGCGCGCCGCGGAGGTCAGGCAGGCGATCGCCGGCATGGCGGCCAATCTCGAACAGCTACGGTCGGTCGTGGTGCGGACCGTGCGCGACTCGACCGCGGCAGCCTGAGCCCGGCGGCATCTCGGCTGCTGGTGTCCGGGGGTGCGATCGTGCAGTATGGCGCGGGACAGGGGCATCGTGGTTCATGACTTCTCCACAATTGCCGGCGGTCGTTGAGCCCGCCCGACTGACGGCCGCGCTGCGCCGGGGCGGCGTGCTGGACGCAGGCGCGGTGCGCGAGGTGAAGGTGCTGCACCAGCGCGACACCCTCGTGTCCCATATCGTCCGGCTTGGCCTGCGCTATGTCGGCGAATCCGCCGGCGCCCCGCACTCGCTGATCCTGAAGACCGCGAATTCCGCCTTCGCCGAGAAACTTGCCAATGGCGGCCGGCGCGAGGTGGAATACTACACGCAGCTGACGCCGAGCATGCCGCCGGGACTCGTGCCCCGCTGCTTCGACGGACATTTCGACGAGGACAGCCTCACCTGGCATCTTCTGCTCGAGGACCTTACCGACAGCCACGACGTCGCGGCGGCTTGGCCGCTGCCGCCATCGCGCGATCAGGCGATCGCGATTGTGACGACGCTCGCACGCTGGCATGCGGCCTGGTGGGACCATCCGGGCCTTGGCGAAACCATCGGTACCTGGATGAGCACTGACGACAGTGCGAGACTGATGGAGACCTTCGCCGGGCACTACGATCGTTTCGCCGATCTCCTCGGCGACCGCCTCAGTGAGGAGCGGCGCACCCTCTACCGGCGCTTCATCGAGAAGGCGGAGCAGCTCTTGCAACGTTACCATTCGCATCGCCACGTGACCATTACGCATGGCGATGCGCATACCTGGAATTTCCTACTGCCACGCGCGGGCGTCACGGACGCCGTACGCATCTTCGATTTCGATCAGTGGCGCATCAACGTTCCGACCCACGACCTCGCCTATATGATGGCGACGCAATGGTACCCAGAACGCCGGCAGGCCCTCGAACGAATACTGCTGAACCGTTATTACGAGATGCTGAACGCACACGGGGTCACCGGCTACACCCGCGGAGCACTCGACCAGGATTATCGCCGGTCGGTGCTGTGGCACATCACCAAGCCGGTCTGGCAGTGGAGCATCAACATTCCGCCGGTGATCTGGTGGAATAATCTGGAGCGGGTGATGGCGGCGGTGGACGATTTGGGCTGCGAGGAGTTGTTGTAGCCCGGCTCTTGTCCCGGGCGCGGTGCAGCGCGTAGCGATGCGCCGCCGAACCGGGACCCATCGCGCCGCAGGCATGGGCCCCGGCTCTGCAGCGCATCACTTGCGTGCTGCGCTGCGTCCGGGGCACGAGAGATCTACTACTCCATCACCGCATGTTCCGGCCCGGCCGCCTGCCTGCGCAGCGTGGCCTTGGTCGAGCCGATCAGAAAGGCGAGCGGGATGGTGCAGAGGATGAAGATCATCACCAGCTGGTAGTCGTGGGCGAAGGCGATGATCTGCGCCTGCACGCTGACCATCCTGTCCGCCATGGCGCGGCCGGCGTCGGTCGACAGATTGATCAGGCCCCTGACGTCCGGCATCTGCAGCGCGTGGTTGAACGGGTTGATGTGCTCGGAGAGAATCGCGTAGGTCCGCCGCGTTCCCTGCGTCAGCTCGGCGATGACGACGGAAATGCCGACCGAGCTCGCGACGTTGCGCATCAGGGTCAGCATCGCGGTGCCGTCGGTGCGCAGATCGTTCGACAGTGTCAGGAACGCCACGGTCGAGAGCGGCACGAAGACGAGGCCGAAGCCGAAGCCCTGGATGACGCTGACGGTCACGATCTCCGGCACTTGGGTCAGGTCGGTCCAGCCGGTCATCTGGAACAGCGAGCCCGCGGTCAGCGTCAGGCCCGAGATGATGAGCGTGCGCGCCTCAAAATAGCGCATCATGCGGCCGACCAGCATCATGGCGAAGAAGGTGCCGAGGCCGCGGCTCGCCAGCAGCAGGCCGGCGGTGATGATGGGATAGCCGATCACGTTCTGCATGTAGGGCGAGGCCAGCGCCATGGTCGAGAACAGCACGAGCCCCATCACGACCATGAACACGCAGCCGGTGACGAAGTTGCGATCCCGGAACAGCGCGAAGCGTATGAACGGGGTCGAGGTCGTGAAGGAGTGCGCGAGGAAGAAGTAGAAGCCGACGGCCGAGACGATGAACTCGGCGACGATCTCGCCTGACTCGAGCCAGCCCAGTTGCTCGCCGCGGTCGAGCGCGAGCTGGAGCGCGCCGATCGCGATCGCCAGCGCCGCGAAGCCGAACCAGTCAAATCTGAGGCTGAGATCCTTCCTGGTCTCGTCCATGAAGACGATCAGCCCGAGCACCGTGATGACGCCGAACGGCAGATTGACGAAGAACACCCAGTGCCAGGAATAGGTCTCGGTCAGCCAGGCGCCGAGAGAGGGGCCCATGATCGGGCCCATCATCACGCCCATGCCCCAGATCGACATCGCCTTGGCGCGCTCCTGGAGCGTGTAATAGTCGAGCATGACCGATTGCGACAGCGGCACCAGGGCGGCGCCGAACACGCCTTGCAGCAGGCGGAACAGCACCATCTGGTTGATGTCCTGCGCGAGGCCGCACAGCACCGATGCCATGGTGAAGCCGGCCGAGCAGATGATGAAGATGCGCTTGCGGCCGAAGCGGTTGGCGATCCAGCCCACCGGCGCCGTCATGATCGCGGCGGCGACGATGTAGGAGGTCAGCACCCAGTTGATCTGGTCCTGCGAGGCCGACAGCGTGCCCTGCATGTAGGGCAAGGCGACGTTGGCGATGGTGGTGTCCAGCGCCTGCATGATGGTCGCGGTCATGGCGCAGATCGTCACCATGTTCCGGCGCAGGCCGGGGACCATCAGATTGGCGTTGGGACCGGACATCGGATCAGTCTTTGTCTTATCGGTTTAGTCTTTGTCCTGACTCGCGGTCGCCGACAGGCCGAGGAGGCCGGCGAGCGAGCGCTGATGGCCGGTGTCGATGGTGGCATAGACGCTCATGCCGGCCTTCAGCTTCCGCACGTATTTGTCGGTCTCGTCGAAATAGATGCGGATCGGCACGCGCTGCACCACCTTGACGAAATTGCCGGTCGCGTTCTGCGGCGGCAGGATTGCGAATTGCGCGCCGGTGCCGGGCGAGAGCGAGCCGATCTTGCCCTTGAAGACGTGGTTCGGGAACGCGTCGACCTCGAGCGTGACAGGCTGCCCTGCGGAGACGTGGGTGAGGTCGCTCTCCTTCGGATTGGCGTCGACCCAGGGGTGGGTGACGTCGATGATGGAGAACACCGGCGTGCCGGCCGCGACGTAGCGTCCGAGCTGGATCTGCTCGACCTGCGTTGCCACACCTTCCATCGGCGCGCGCAGCACGGTGTGATCGAGGTTGCGCTGGGCATCGTCCAGCTTGGCCTTCGCCTGCGCGTAGGGCGGGAATTGCTCCAGCGGCAATTCGGGGTCGCCGAGCAGCTGCGTCCTGGCGTTGGAGAGTTGCTGCTTGATATATTGCGCCTGCGCGCCGGCGGTGACCAGTGCATTCGAGGCGTTGTCGAGGTCGAGCTGCGAGCCAAAATTGTTCTTCACCAGCGCCTGCTTGCGCTCGACATCGCGCTTCTTCAGATCGATGCCCTGCTGGGCCAGATCGAGCATGTCGCCATAGATCTTGATGTTGGCGACGAGGTTGTCATAGGTCGTGCGGGCCTGCGCGAGCTGCGCCTTGGCCTCGTCCACCGCGAGGCGGAACGGAACGGGGTCGATCTCGAACAGCTCGTCGCCGCGCTTGACCGACTGGCCCTCCTTCACGACCACCTTCAGGATCTTGCCGGAGATGTCGGGCGTCACCAGCACCTTCTGGGCGCCGACATAGGCGTCGTCGGTGCCGACATAGCGGCCGCCATGCAGGTAAAGGGTGAGGCCGCCGATGGCGGCGGCAACGGGCAGCACGACCAGAAGCAGGAAGCGGCGATAGCGGCGCAGGCCCGCGACCAGGCGGCGGCGCGGGTCGGTGCCGGCTTTCTTGGTGGGCTTGCCGCTCTCGGTCTTCTGCTCGGGCTGGAACTTGAGGACCTGGTCAGCCATAGCGCTGCTCCTTGCGTGCTTGCTCAGCGCCGGATCTCTGGATCGCGGTGCGCACGTTTTCCTTGATGGTCTCGAGCTGGGTCAGGAGGCGGTGGGCGTCCGCCGGTGCGATGCCGTCGAGCGCGTTGGCCGTCAGCTCGGACTTCAACCCGCTCATCCGGCCCAGCAATTGCCGGCCGGCCTTCTTGAGATAGAGGCGCTTGACGCGGCGGTCCGAAGCGTCGCTGCGGCGCTCGATCCAGTCATTGTCGCAGAGCTTGTCGATCAGGCGGGTCAGCGTGATCGGCTGCATCTCTAGCAGCTCGGCGAGTTCCGATTGCTTCATGCCCTCGCTGCGCTCGACCTTGGCCAGCACCGCCCATTGCGCGCGGGTAATGCCGAACCGCCTTGCCTCCTTGTCGGCATAGACTCGCAAGAGGCGGTAAAGCTCGCCCAGCGTGAACAGGAAGTTCTGGTCGACGGACCCGCGGCTCATGAGCTTGGTCTCCAATAAGCTCGGAATATAATAAGCAAGCTTACGATTATTCCCATGCCGAGTTCAGAGGAGGCTGCCCCGCAGCGCGAGCATGGCTGGCAGCCGTCTGCATGGTGGCGCTTTGGGTTCCCCAGCCCGGATGCTAAGATTGTCAGCGCATGACCCTCGCCAAGCCGGCATTCCCCGCGCCCGATCACGATCACGGCCGCTGCACCGCGGATGCGCTGGCGCATGCCGAGGAGGTTTGCGAGCAGCGCGCGCAGAAATTCACGCCCCTCCGCCGCCAGGTGTTGGCAGCGCTGCTCTCCAGCCATCGCCCACTCGGCGCCTACGAGGTGATCGACGAGCTCGCCAAGTCCATGTCGCGGCCGGCGCCGATCACGGTCTATCGCGCGCTCGATTTCCTGATGGCCAACGGTCTCGTGCACCGCATCGAAAGCCGCAACGCCTACCTCGCCTGTGCCGCCCACGACCACGACGCGACCTCGGCGGTGGCGTTCCTGATCTGCGAGCGCTGTGGCCTGGTCGGCGAGATCCCGTCGGCGTCATTCGCCGGGGACCTCAATGCCGCGGCGCGCGGCTCGGGCTTTGCTCCGAAGCTGTCCGTGGTGGAGATCACGGGCGTCTGCACTCATTGCCAGAAAGCTGCATAGAGCAACAACGGCGCAAAGCCGGTTTTTCGGGAAGACATGTCCTCATCACAAGCCAACCATTCTGCCGCACGTCCTCTCAGTGCCGGCGCCATCGCCCTGATGCTCATGCTGTGCCTGACCTGGGGGTTCAACCAGATCGCGGTGAAGCTGGTGCTGCCGGACATCCCGCCGATGCTCCAGGCTACGATCCGCTCGGCGGGCGCGCTGCCGGTGCTGTTCATCATCGGCACGTTTCGCGGCGTGAAATTCTTCGAGAACGACCGCACCTGGAAGCCGGGCCTGATTGCCGGGCTGATGTTCGGCATCGAATTCGTGCTGATCTTCCAGGGGCTGCGCCTCACCTCCGCATCGCGCGCGGTGGTGTTCCTCTACACCGCGCCGTTCTTCGTTGCGCTCGGCTCCTACCAGGTGCTTGGCGAGCGGCTCGGCGCCTCGCAATGGCTGGGCCTCGCCATCAGCTTTGCCGGCGTCGCCCTCGCGATCGGCGTGCCGCAGCCCAATGTCGACTCGCATGTCCTGCTCGGCGACCTCATGATCGTCGGCGGCGCCGCGCTGTGGGCGGCCACCACGCTGGTGGCCAAGGGCACGCGGCTGCGGTTTGCCGCGCCCGAGAAGGCGCTCGGTTATCAGGTCGCCACCTCGATCCCGATCCTGGGGCTCGCGGCCTGGCTGTTCGGCGAGAGCATCACCCACACGCCGGCGCCGCTGTCGCTCGGCCTGATGGCGTTCCAGGCGATCTGGGTGGTTGGAACCACGTTCACGCTTTGGTTCGCGCTGGTGAAGGCCTATTCGGCCAGCAAATTGTCGGCTTTTACCTTCATCACCCCTTTGTTTGGCGTGGTGGGTAGCTATTTCATCATGCACGACACCCTAAGCCTGGCGTTCGGGGCGGCCGCCCTCCTTGTAATTGCTGGGCTTTTTCTGGTTAACCGTCCGAGCCAAACGGCTGCGGCGCCGGCTGATGCATTGCTGAACGTCACCAAAACCTGATATTTGGACCCCATGAACAAGCCCGAAACCACCATCGATTCCGACATCGCGGGGCCTGCGCCGCGCCATCGTACCACCCAGGTCAAGGTCGGCGACGTCGCCGTCGGCGGCGGTGCGCCGATCGTCGTGCAGTCGATGACCAACACCGATACCGCCGACATCGACGGTACCATCGCCCAGGTCGCAGCGCTGGCGCGCGCCGGCTCCGAGATGGTCCGCATCACCGTGGACCGCGAGGAAGCCGCGGCCGCCGTTCCGCACATTCGCGACGGCCTCGCCAAGCGCGGCATCACCACGCCGCTGATCGGCGACTTCCACTATATCGGCCACAAGCTGCTCGCGGCCTATCCGGCCTGCGCCGAGGCGCTCGCCAAGTACCGCATCAATCCCGGCAATGTCGGCTTCAAGGACAAGCGCGACACCCAGTTCGCCGACATCATCGAGATCGCGAACAAGAACAACAAGCCGGTCCGCATCGGCGCCAATTGGGGCTCGCTCGACCAGGAGCTCTTGACCAGGCTGATGGACGAGAACGCAGCCTCCGCCAATCCGCGCGACGTCCGCGCCGTGACGCGCGAGGCCATGGTGCAGTCTGCGCTGCTCTCGGCGGCGCGCGCCGAAGAGCTCGGCATGCCCAAGAACCGCATCATCCTCTCCGCAAAAGTCTCGGCGGTGCAGGATCTGATCGCGGTCTATCAGGACCTCGCCAGCCGATCCGATTACGCCATCCATCTCGGCCTGACCGAAGCCGGCATGGGCACGAAGGGCATCGTGGCGTCCTCGGCCGCGCTCGGCATCCTCTTGCAGCAGGGCATCGGCGACACCATCCGCATCTCGCTGACGCCTGAGCCCGGCGGCGATCGCACCCGTGAAGTGCAGGTCGGCCAGGAGCTGCTGCAGACCATGGGTTTCCGTACCTTCGTGCCGCTGGTCGCAGCATGCCCCGGCTGCGGCCGCACCACCTCGACCACGTTCCAGGAGCTGGCGCGCTCGATCCAGGATTTCATCCGCGACGAGATGCCGGTCTGGAAGACGAAATATCCGGGGGTCGAGGAGCTCAACGTCGCGGTGATGGGCTGCATCGTCAACGGCCCCGGCGAATCCAAGCACGCCAATATCGGCATCTCGCTGCCGGGCACCGGCGAAGCGCCGGCGGCGCCCGTCTTCGTCGATGGCAAGAAGTTCCGCACGCTGCGCGGCCCCACCATCTCCGCCGACTTCAAGGCGCTGGTGATCGACTATATCGAGCAGCGTTACGGCCAGGGCGCCAAAGTGCCGGTGACCGCGGCGGAGTGATTTCACTCAGCTGTAGCCCGCGCTCCGCTCGTCGCCCCCGCGAAGGCGGGGGCCCATAACCACGGGCCGTTGTGGTTATGGTGAGCTGTCACTCCGAATCTTCGTCAAACCCAATCCTGTGGTTATGGGTCCCGGGCTCGCGCTTTGCGCGCCCCGGGACGACGGCCGTGTTTGCAGCGCAGATTGCGTATCTGTCACCGCGCGCTACGATGGCTCTCAATCAACAATGATTGGGAGCAACACCCATGAGCTCGCTCGCCGGCAGGCAGGGTCCGCGCTATCGCCACACGGCCGAGGACGGTGCGCCATACGAGACCATCGCGGTGGAAAAGCTCACGCCGATCATCGGCGCGGAAATCTCGGGCGTGGACATCGGCAAGCTCGTCTCGGACGAAGCGGGCTCCAACCGGCAGATGGACGAGATCCACCGCGCGCTGGCCGAGAACCTCGTCATCTTCTTCCGCGACCAGCATATCACGCCGCAGCAGCATCTCGCCTTCGGCCGCAAGTTCGGCGAGCTGCATTTCCATCCCGCCGCACCGCACGAGGACGAAGACCCGGCGTTGATGAAGATCTACGCCGACAAGAACTCGCCGCGGGCCAACGGCGAGGGCTGGCACTCCGATGTGTCCTGCGATCTCGAGCCGCCGATGGGCTCGATCCTCTACATCAAGCAATGTCCGCCGCGCGGCGGAGACACGCTGTTCGCCAATATGTACGCAGCCTATGAGGCGCTGTCGGACCGCATGAAGACCTATCTCGATGGCCTCACCGCGCTGCACGACGGCGAGCCGATCTATCGCGGGCTCTATGCGAACTACGGCGTTGCGGACCGGCCGAGCTATCCGCACGCCGAGCATCCCGTGGTGCGCACGCATCCGGTCACCGGCAAGAAAGCGCTTTACGTCAACCGCGGCTTCACCCGGCACATCAACGGCATCCCCCGCGACGAGAGCGATGCGATGCTGGCCTATCTGTACCAGCACGCCGAAAATCCGCTGTTCCAATGCCGCTTCCGTTGGACCGAGAACGCGATCGCGTTCTGGGACAACCGCTGCACCCAGCACCGCGCGATGTGGGACTACTGGCCGCACACGCGCTCGGGCACGCGCGTCACGGTGAAGGGGGAGCGGCCGGTCTAGGCCGCGGTGCCGTAGGGTGGGCAAAGCGCAGCGTGCCCACGCATTTTTTGCGATCGAGAGAGATGGTGGGCACGGCGCAAGAGCGCCTTTGCCCACCCCTACGACATGATCTGTGCAGCTCCTGCGTTGACGTCCTGCCGGTCCCGCGCCAATCTTCCCGAAAGCAAATCGGGGGGATCTTCCATGCTTCGCGCAGAGGACAATAAATTCCTGCCCGAATCCGGTTCCGGAACGCCTGCGTCAACAGCAAGTCCAAGGAGCTGCCGGCCGTGATGCTGGAACGTCTTGGCGATGTCGCGGGCTTCGTCGGCCGTCCGCTGGTCGCGGCAGCGGAGCAACGCGTGGGGCCATCGCGCAGCATCATCGCCGGACTGGTCGCCGCGATCCTGTTGTCATCGCTCCTGCCTGCCGGCCGCAGCGAGGCCGCCGCCGCGCGAAAGATCGCGAAAGCCAAGCCAAAGCAGCCGCAATCACCGACCAGATGCGAGATGCCGAAATTTCGGATCGTGGTCGACGTCGGGCACACCCCGGACTCCTACGGCGCCCTCAGCGCGCGCAACGATCCGGAGTTCGGCTTCAATCTCGTTCTCGCAAAACGCATCACGGCGAAGCTCAAGTCCGAAGGCTTCGCGTCGACCCGCCTGCTCGTCACGGACGGCAAGGCGCGGCCGAGCCTGTTCAAGCGGGTCAGCGCCGCGAATGACGGCCGGGCCGATCTGTTGCTGTCGGTGCACCACGATTCGGTGCCCGACAAGATGCTCGAGGCTTGGGAGTTCGACGGTGCAAGCAGCTATTTCAGTGATCGCTATTCGGGCCATTCGCTCTTCGTCTCCGAACGCAATCCGCACTTCGCCACCAGCCTGAAGCTGGCACGGATGATCGGTCGGCAGTTGAAGGAGCAGGGCCTGCGCTATGCCAGCCAGTACACCTTGCCGGTGATGGGCCGCTACCGGCGCCAGCTCCTCGACAAAGATTTCGGCGTCTACCGCTATGACGGGCTCGTGGTGCTTTCGCGAACGAGAAGTGCGGCCGTGTTGCTGGAAGCCGGCTCGATCATCAATCGCGACGAGGAGATGGAGATGAACTCGCCGGAGCGGCAGGAGACGATCGCGGGAGCCGTGGCGGCCGCAGTGGGAGAGTTTTGCGCGAAGCGGTAGGCTACAACGGCCCGCCCCGATACTCCCGGTTCGCCAGGCTCGCCTCCTCCAGATCCAGGTCGCGCTCGATCCGCCGCCGCGTCTCGTCGGTGATCTGGCCGTCGCGCAGCAGGTTGTGAATGAATTTGCGTTCGGCGGCGATCAAGTCGCGGGTCAGCGCGGTGCCGGCGGCGGAAACGTCGTGGTGGGCGGGATCGAGTGAATCCGGCAGCTGGTTGACGCGGATCTCGTGACGTGCACGCAGAAGCCGCATCACCTCGCCGGAGACTTCCTGTCCCGCAGTCATGGCTTCGAGCGACTTCAGCGCGGCGTCGAGGGCCTGGCGGCGCGCGGCGATCTCGGCCTCGTGCTCGGCGACATGCTCGTTGCGGCCGGCCTGCGCGACACCGAGCCAGCGCACCACCGGCGGCAGCGTGAGGCCGATGCCGATCAGCGTGACGAAGATGACGCCGAAGGCGACGAACAGGATCAGGTCGCGATACGGAAAGGCCTCGCCGTCCGGCAACGTGAACGGCAGCGCCAGCGCGGCCGCGAGCGACACCGCGCCGCGCACGCCGGTGAAGGCGAGCACGAACGGCCATTGCCATGGTGGCGACGGATCGCGCTGGCGCAGCGACTTGCTGAGCATCCGCGGCAGATAGGTTGCCGGATAGAGCCAGGCGAAGCGCGCGATCACGACGATCACCAGGACCACGGCGGTTGCGATCAGGATGTCGTCGAGCGGGAACGCCTTCGATTTCTCGTAGAGCGCGCGCATCTGGAAGCCCGTGAGCAGGAACAGCACGCCCTCGATCAGGTAGATCACGAGGTCCCAGAAGAAGATGCCTTGCAGGCGCGTCGCCGACGAGATCAGCAGCGGACCGTTCCAGCTCACATAGAGCCCGCAGGCGACGGTCGCGATCACGCCGGAGCCGCCGACATGCTCGGGCAGCCAATAGGAGACGTAGGGCGTGATCAGCGACAGCGTCAGCTCGACCTGCGGGTCTCCGGACCATTTGCGGAAGCGAAGGGAGAGCCAACCGACGCCGATGCCGAAGGCGATCTCGCTGGCGACGATGAGGAGGAATTCGCCGGCCGCAAGCGGCAGCGAGAAATGCCCGACCATGATTGCGGCCAGCGCAAAACGGTAGAGGATCAGCGCGGTGGCATCGTTGGCGAGCCCTTCACCCTCGAGGATGACCAGCAGCCGCCGCGGCATGTTGAGCCGGCGCGCGATCGCGAGCGGCGCCACCACGTCGGGCGGCGCGACGATGGCGCCGAGTAGGAAGCCGATGGTCCAGGGCAGGCCGATCATGTAATGCGTCGCGGCCGCCACCATCGCTGCGGTGAAGATCACGGCGCCGACCGCGAGCAGCACGATGGGGCGCAAATTCTTCCTGAACTCGCGCCAGCTCATGGCGACGCTGGCCGAGTAGATCAGCGGCGGCAGCACCATCAGCAGCACCAGTTCCGGCGGCAATTCCACCTGGGGCATGCCGGGCACGAAGGCGAGGCCGACGCCGGCCAGCATCAGCAGGATGGCGGGCGCGATGTTGAAGCGGCGTGCGGCCAGCGCCACGCCCGCCAATACGGCGAGCAGGATGATAAAAATCTGAAACTTCGCTTCCATGGCAGCCTGTCTTGACCCGGAAGCGACTGCTGCGTCAATGCGCGGCTGACGCCAGCCGCGCAGCCACCGTCCGGCCGATCCGCGCGAACGCGGCCTCGATCTGCGCCGCATTCGGCGCGCCGCCCTGGACGTAAGCCGTGATCAGGATCGGCGTGTCGGGTTTGGGCCAGACGACCGCGATGTCGCCCGCTGCATCCTTGCCGTTGTTGCCGGTCTTGTCGCCGATGGTCCAGCTTGCGGGCAGGCCGCCGCGCAGCCGGTTCGCGCCGGTCTTGCAGTTCACCATCCACTCCGTGAGCAGGGCGCGCGAGGCCGGCGACAGGGCGTCGCCCACCACCAGACGCCGCAAATTGCCCGCCATCGCTGCCGGCGTCGTGGTGTCCTGGGGATTGCCGGGCGGCGAGCGGTTGAGCTCGGGCTCATTATGATCGAGCCGCGAGGTGTTGTCGTCAATCGATCGCCAGAATGCCGTGAGGGCAGCCGGCCCGCCGATCCGTGCCAGCAGCAGATTGGCGCAGGTGTTGTCGCTGAGCTCGACGATCGCCTTGCACATTTCGGCGACTGACATCGTGCCGGCCGCGAGATTCTGCTTGGCGACCGGCGCATATTCCAGCAGGTCGGCCTTGCCGTAAGGGATCATGGCCGCGAGTTGCTCCTCGCCGCGATCGACCCGCGCCAGCACGCAAGCCGCGAGCGAGGCCTTGAAGGTCGAGCACATGACGAAGCGCTCATCGGCGCGCCAGCTGAGCTTTGCGCCGGTCGCAAGGTTCTCCGCATAGAGCCCGACCCGCCCGCCGCTCTCGCGTTCGTAGGATTCGAGTTCGGCTGGCGCCTCCGCGGCGACCGCGGGAGACGCGGCGATCCAGCACAGGGAGGCGAGCAGGGAGCGGCGATCGACAAGCATGGGAGACCTTTGGCGTGGGTCAGAAGGGATAGGGATGTAGCGGACGCTTTATCCGCACCGTCATTGCGAGCGGAGCGAAGCGATCCAGTCGGCCTCCGAGGCGAGATCCTGGATTGCTTCGCTTCACTCGCAATGACGAATGGAGAACGAGTGCGACAGATTTCGGGCGGCGGAAGATCGGGAGGACTCACTCCCTCAGGTCATACCGATACGATTTCGACACGATCTGCCAGCCGTCGGCGAGCTTCATCGCCACCAAATAATCGGTGAAGTAGCGCGGCGGCAATTGGCAACGGACCTTGATGAAGGCGGTTTTCTCGTCCGAGCGGTCGATGGTGACGATGAAATCCTCGCGCGGCTTGCCCTCGGCCTTGGCGGAGGGACGCTTGCGCACGCGCTCGAGCCAGTCGGGCACAGACAGCACCTGCAACTCGCCCTTCTCGACCCAGCGCAAATCTGCCGAGGGATGGAAGATGGCGCCGAGCTTCTCGGCGTCGCTCTCGTAAAGGCCGTCAAAATAGGATTGCACGACGGCTTCGACGCTCGAACGGTTCTGGCTCATGGGTCACCCTTTTGCATGATGGCTTGCGGCGAACTTAGTCTTAGACGTCAAAATGCGCTATGGGTGTGTCAGCCATTTGCGCCAGGGCTTGCCATGACCGGATCAGAAAATTCGAACGCGCGTATCTTGATCGGCGAATGCTACTGCCGCACCGTCCGCTTCGAGGTGGCCGACGCGTTCTCCTATGCGATGAACTGCCATTGTTCGAATTGCCGCCGCACCACCGGTTCGGCCTTCAAGCCGTTCGCCGGCATCCCGCAGGACAAGCTCCGCATCGTCAGGGGTGACGACCAGCGTCTCATTTTCGGCGACGACACCGCCCATGACGCCCATTGTGGGCGATGCGGCTCGCTGCTTTACTCCCGGGTACGCAACGGACAATGGGTCCATGTCGCCATGGGAGCCCTGGTCGATGCCCCTTCGATCCGGCCGAGCGCCCACATTTTTGTCGGCTCGAAGGCGCCCTGGCACGAAATTACGGACAATCTGCCGCAATATCGGGGGCATATCGGCGACGGCTAGTGGAACTCGCCGGAACACCGGCTGGGCCGCCGAACCGCGGCTGCGCTGGCGCGACAAACAGAGGGGGCCTTTCGGGCGGTCGTCGGTGCGATCTTCGTGACCTCCATCACAAGCATCGCCACCAGATCCTGCTAAAGCGGTCCCAAAGGGGGCTCGAGACGCCCCGAACCTCGGAAGTCGTGTCATGCGCAATCTGCTCAGGCTCTGCCCGCTTCTCCTCGCCGCAGCGCTGCTGTTCGGCCCGGATCCCGCGTTTGCCGGAAAGCGCGTCGCGCTGGTGCTTGCCAACTCGGCGTATCAGCACGCGCCGTCGCTCACCAACCCCGTCAATGACGGTGCGGTGATGGCCAAGACGCTGAAGGAGGCCGGTTTCGATGTCGTCGATTCCCGGCACGATTTGTCCGCGCAGGACACCCGTCGCGTGCTGCGCGATTTTGCCGACGCCACCCGCACGGCCGACATCGCCGTGGTTTACTATGCCGGCCACGGTATCGAGGTCGAGGGCTCGAACTATCTGATTCCGGTCGACGCCAAGCTCGAGCGCGACACCGACGTCTTTGACGAGGCGCTTTCGCTCGACCGCGTCCTCGTTGCCGTCGAGCCCGCCAAGCAGCTCCGCCTGGTGATCCTGGATGCCTGCCGCGACAATCCGTTCGCCAAGAGGATGAAGCGCACGATTGCCTCGCGCGCCATGGGTCGGGGCCTCGCACAAGTCGAGCCGACCAGCCCCAACACGCTGATCGCCTATTCGGCGAAGGCCGGCTTCACCGCCCAGGACGGCGACGGCGCCAACAGTCCCTTTACGGTGGCGCTGTCGAAGTATCTGACGACGCCGGGCCTCGATGTCCGCCGCGCCTTCGGTTTCGTGCGCGACGAGGTGCTCAAGTCGACCGGCAATAAGCAGGAGCCGTTCGTCTACGGCTCGCTCGGCGGCGAGGACGTGCCGCTGGTTCCAGTCAAGGTGGTGGCCGCTGCGCCGGTCGCGCCCGTGGCGAACCCGCAGGCCGATATCCGCCGCGACTATGAGCTCGCGCTGCAGGTTGGCAACAAGGCGGCATGGGACGCTTTCCTCGCCCAGCACCCCGATGGCTTCTATGCGAATCTCGCCAAGCTCCAGGTCGAAAAGATCGGTGCCGAGCAGGCCCATGCAGCGGCCATCGCGAAAGCGAAGCAGGCCGAGGCCGAGCGCGATCGTCTCGCGGCCCTCGGCGCCCAGAAGGACGCACAGGCCAAAGCCGCGGCCGACGCCAAAGCCGCCGAGCAGGCCCAGCTTACCGCGCAGAAGGCGAAGGAGCAGGCGCAGCAGCAGGCAGCCGCCGCCGAGCAGCAGCGCGTCAACCTCGCCGCCGCGGCTCCGAGCGCCGCGCCAGCCAGCACGGCGAGTCCGGCCGGCACCAATGTCGCCTCGCTGACGCCGCCGACCGCGCCGGCCGATCTCAACCGGTCGGTGCAGACCGAGCTCGGCCGCGTCGGGTGCTTCTCAGGCACAGCCGACGGCACCTGGAGTACGTCCGCGCAGCGCTCGCTGTCGCAGTTCAATCGCTATGCCGGCACCAAGCTCGACGTGAAGGTCGCGAGCACCGACGCGCTCGATGCGGTCAAGGCCAAGCCGTCGCGGGTTTGTCCGCTGGTTTGCGAGCACGGCTTCAAGGCCGACGGCGACAAGTGCACGAAGATCGTCTGCCGCGAGGGCTATGCGGTCAACGACGACAATGAGTGCGAGAAACAGCGCGCCGCGAAGCCGGCCAAGCCCGCGACGGCGAAGCGCGACGACGGTGACGAGCGTCCCGCCCGGCAGCGTCGTCAGGCCGGCGGTGCTGCCGCTGGCGCGGCGGGCGGCTATGGTGCCGCGGCCGGCATTGCCGCCGCGGCTGGTGCCAGCCGTCCCGCGGGCGGCGGGCAGATATTCTGCAACAGCATCGGCTGCCGTCCCGTCAACCGCGGCTGCCATCTCGAATATCGCGGCGGCGGCGGCCCCCACAACGACGCCAATGTCGAGGTGTGTCGCTGAGGGCGCGCGTGGTCGAGAGCGTCGTCTGGCAACGCTCGGACGAATTCAGGTCGAGATCGCGCTCGCTGCGATGTTCACCGTCAGGGCCAGCAAGGCCGTGTTATAGATGAACGACACGATCCCGTGCGCGGTGGCTGTGCGGCGGATCGTCTTGTCGGTGATGCCGACGTCGGAGACCTGCGCGGTCATGCCGATCACGAACGAGAAATAGACGAAGTCCCAATAGTCGGCGTGGTCTTCCTTGTCGCCGCTCGGGAATTGCAGGCCCGGCGTGGCGCTGCGGTAATATTCATGCGCGTAATGCAGCGCGAAGGTCGTGTGCACGGCGGCCCACGACAATGCGATGGTGGCGATGGCGATGCTCAACTCCAGCACTCCGCGATGTGGCGTGCCGAGTTCGGAGACGATTGCCGCGATGCTGGCGAAGGCGCCGGTCGCCGTCACCAGCAGGATCACGAAGCGGCCGTCGTCCTGCATCGCGGCGGCGCGGCGGATGTGGTGGTGGTCGTTGCACAGCATCATCGCATAGACCAGCACGAGATAGACCGCGATCAGCGCGTCCCAGCCGAACAGGAACCGCGTCACCAGCCGATACGAGCCCGGCAGCAGCAGGCCGACCAGGATGCCGGCCGCGACCGCGATGAAGGTCCGCGGCCGCGCATAGATCAACCGTACCGGCCGCGACATCTTGCGGAAGCGGGCGAGGGCGGGATCTTCCTTGTTTGTAGCCATGACGGGACGGCTCTCTCACTCAACTCTCGTTGTGGCCGCATCGTAGGTGCGCTCCCTCCCCCGCTCGCGGGGGAGGGGTGGGGAGAGGGTGCCTCCACAATCGAGGACCCCCAAGAGGAGAGAGCCCTCACCCGCCACGCTCTGCGAGCGTGTCGACCTCTCCCGCAAAGCGGGAGAGGTGAAGGAGCCCGGAGCTATTAGTTCTTCCGCTCGGCGACGAAGCGTGCCGCCGCCTGCAGCACGGCGGCGCGGTCGCCGAAGATCGAGACCGCGCTGTCGGCCCGCGCCAGCAGGTCGCGCACGCGCTGCTTGGCGCCCTCGATGCCGAGCTGGGTGACGAAAGTGGTCTTGCCGAGGGCTGCATCCTGGCCGGACGGCTTGCCGAGGGCTGCCGCATCGCCCTCGACGTCGAGCAGGTCGTCCGCGATCTGGAAGGCTTCGCCGAGCGCGCGGCCGTAATCGTCGAGCGCCTGATATTCCTGCTGCGAGGCCTGGCCGAGGATCGCACCGGCGATGCAGCCGTAGCGCAGCAGGGCGCCGGTCTTCATCTGCTGGATCCGGGCGACATCGATCGGCTCGTTGCCGCCAAAGCGGCCTTCGCCGGCGAGATCGAGGATCTGGCCGCCGACCATGCCGCCGATGCCGGCGCAGCGCGCAAGAGCGCGCGTCAAAAGCAGCCGCACGTTGGCGTCGCGATGGATCTCGTCGCGGGTGACGATGTCGAAGGCGAGCGTCAGCAGGCCGTCGCCGGCGAGGATCGCGGTGGCGTCATCGGTCTTCTTGTGCAGGGTGGGCCGGCCGCGGCGCAGGTCCGAATTGTCCATTGCCGGCAGGTCGTCATGGATCAGCGAATAGCAGTGGATGCATTCGAGCGCCGCGCCCACGAGCAGGGCCGCTTCGCGCGGCACGCCGAATACGGCTGCGCTCTCGACCACCAGGAACGGCCGCAAACGCTTGCCGCCGTTCAGGCTCGAATAGCGCATTGCGTCCATCAGTCGCTTGGGCCGGGCGATCTCATCGTGCAGGATATCGTCCGACAGCAGGCGCCCGAGCAGGGCCTCGGTATCATCAGCGGTCTTGTCCAGACGTTTGGCGAAATCGGACGGGGACGTGCCGGTCATCAAGAAGGGCTCCAGAACTAAAATTCGGCGGGACAATCCTTTATGCGCCCGTTTCAGTCAATCGTTTGGAAGGCCTAAAAAGTGCTGGAAAAGGCCCGAATTATCACAGACTTAATGGCAGGATCGGTGGCCGCGTTGCAATTTGCGCCGGAAAGGTTGATTTGCGCATCGTCAAAATCCTTCTCCTGGTGCTCGCCGTTGCGCTGCTCGCGCCCTATGTGATCGCGCCATTCTACCGCACAGGCCATCCCGTCTCGACGCTGATGGCCTGGCGCTCGCTTCGCGGCGCGCCGATGCAGCGGGACTGGATCGATCTGGCCGCGATGTCGCCCTATCTGCCGCGATCGGTGATCGCAGCCGAGGACGCCCATTTCTGCAGGCATCACGGCATCGATTGGGGCGCGTTGCGCGAGGCGATCGACGACGCAAAGGAGGACGGCACCGCCTTCCGGGGCGCCTCCACGATCACCCAGCAGGTCGCGAAAAATCTATTCCTCTGGCAGGGGCGGGATTTCGTCCGCAAGGCGCTCGAATTTCCGCTGGCGCTCTGGATCGATCTCGTCCTGCCCAAGCCGCGGATCCTGGAGATTTATCTCAACATCGCCGAGTTCGGTCCGCAGGGCCAGTTCGGCGTCGAGGCCGGCAGCGCCTATGCCTTCGGCAAGTCGGCCGAGGACCTTTCACCCCGGGAGGCGGCGCTTCTGGCCTCGATCCTGCCGAATCCAGTCAAACGCAGCGCTAAAAGCCCCGGCCCGGGCGTCCGGCGGCTGGCGGCAACCTATATGGCGCGGGGGCAGGCGAGCTCGCTTGCGACCTGCTGGCGCGAAAATCGCTGATTTTGAGCCCGTTCCGGGCGTATTTTCCGGCCCAAAAGCCTAGCTTTAAGGCCAGCCTTCCTCTATAAGCCCGGCCTTGATCGGCATTCAGCTCGCCTCGTATTGCGGGTGCTGAGCCGTCCCCTCCGGACGATGCCCTGATGACACCAATCCCTAGAGGATATTGAAATGGCCGTTCCGAGAAGAAAAACCTCGCCGTCGCGCCGTGGCATGCGCCGCTCGGCAGACGCCATCAAGAAGCCGACCTATGTGGAAGACAAGGACTCCGGCGAGCTCCGTCGTCCGCACCATCTCGACCTCAAGACCGGCATGTACAAGGGCCGGCAGGTCCTGAAGAAGAAAGAGTCCTGAGGTCAGGACCTTTCTTTGGGCAGGATGATCTGGCTTGCCTGATTTCGGCCCATCCACGAGATAGACGGTGACGGCGGCGGAGCGAATGCTTCGCCGCTGCATTGTTCTGTCCGGATATCATGATCGAGAGGCGTTTTGCCGATGGTCGGTTTCCCGCTGCTTCTGATTCCGCTCGCGGTCTACAACATCATCGCCTTCCTGATGCCCAGCGTGTCCTTCTCGGACGTGCTGTTCAAGGTGCCGATGATCACGGGCGAGGCCTGGCCGGTCACGCTCGCCGATCTCCTGCTCGCGCTCGGCGTGGTGCTGCTGCTGCTAGAGGTGGTCAAGGGTGCGCGGCCCGGATCGAAGTTCCTGATGGACCATCTGCTGTCGCTGATCGTCTTCGGCGCGGCGGCGGCCGAATTCGTGATGTGGCCCAAGTTCGGCAACTCGACCTATTTCCTGCTGGTGCTGCTCGCGATGGCGGATTTCCTCGGCGGCATTGCCCAGCGCACGCGCCGCCGCGTTACCTATGTCGCCGAGACCACGGTGCCGGCGTCGCGCAAGGCCAAGCGCCAGGCCGAGGCGCCGGCGGAGGATGTCGCGTCCGAGCGCAAGTTCGAGCCGGTGATTGCACCGCAGCCGGCACCGGTCGAGCCTCCCGCGACCTCGGCGCAATCCGTCGCCGAATCCGTGCTGATGGATCATCCTGCGCCCAAGCCCGTGCAGGGCGCCTCTTCCCCGGAAATTCCCTCGCCGCAGCTTCAGCCGGGTAACGGCACGCCGCCGTCCTCCGACACGCCGCCGCGCTGACCAGCCTCAAGCCACCTGCCGTGTCCGTGCGCTGACGCTTTGCAGCGGGCGTTTGCTGCCATAGGCGATCTGCGCGTCTTCAGAAGACGCGCGGCGGAGCCGGCTCGTTTGGGGCAGCTGCTCGGCATTGGCGATGAGCTGGGTGACGAAGCTCGGATCGGGGCGCGGCAGCGGCGCCTTGCGGGCCCAGCGCAAGGTCGGCATCAGCGGCACGAGGGCCGTGCCGGTTTGCCGCTCTGTCTCTGGCAATCTGTCCGCATTTACCATCGCAACACCGTTCATCTGCTCGAACTGGCGCATTTTGGGACATTGGCGCCGGCGCATGTGATGGTCTCGCAAGGGCTATGCCGGTGGAGCTTAATTGGTTCCTGGGTACTCTGGGAACGTGGTTTCCAAATTGTTTATGAACTTTGCCTAGGGTCAAACGCGAATCTGGCTCTATCCTGTGCCGGCTCAGGACTTCCCGGCTGTCCCGAAACGAGGCGATTTTGACCCCTGCATTGCCGCAAGCCTCCGACATTCTGGCCGCGCTCGGTCAGGCCGTGTTCGCCTGGGACATCGCCAGCGATGCCATTGTCTGGGGTGACCAGGTCGCGAGCGTTTTTCCCGGTATTCCCGCCGAGCGGCTGGCGACCGGCGCCGAATTCGCCAAGCTGATCGAGCCCGGGCCGGCGCTGCGGATCGCCGCGCTGGCGCAGACTTCCGCCGTGCATGGCGCGGACGGCACGCCCTACCGCATCGAGTACGGCGTCCGCGTGAGCGCCGCCGATCCCGTGATCTGGATCGAGGAGACCGGCCGCTGGTTCGCCGGCCCCGATGGCCGCCCCACGCGCGCGATCGGCTCGGTCCGCATCAACAACGAGCGCCATGCCCGCGACGAGGAGCTGACGAAGCTGGCCCGGCTCGATCCGCTGACCGGCGAGCTCAACCGCTCTCATCTGATCGCGGCGCTGGCCGAGGCGATCGAGGAGACGACCCGCTTCCGCTCCACCGCCGCCTTCATGCTGGTCGGCATCGATCACCTCGCCCGCGTCAATGATGCCTTCGGCTTCGACGTTGCCGATGCCGTGATTCTCGACATCGCCAAGCGCATCCGCTTGCGGCTGCGCGGCGGCGACGTGCTCGGCCGCTTTTCCGGCAACAAGTTCGGCCTGATCCTGAAGAACTGCACCGTCGACGACATGAACGTCGCCGCCGAGCGCTTCCTCGCCGGCATCCGCGACGAGGTGGTGCCGACCAAATCAGGTCCGGTCTCGGTCACGGCCTCGATCGGCGCGGTCAGCCTGCCGCGCTATGCCCGCAATACCGACGAGGCCGTCAACCGCGCCCACGAGACGTTGGACGCCGCCAAGCGCCGGCGCGCCGGCTCGTTCGCCGCGTGGCGTCCGGACGCCGCGCGCGACGCGCAGCGCCGCGTCAACATCCGCGTCACCGACGAGATCGTCACCGCGCTGAACGAGCGCCGCATCAAGCTCGCCTATGAGCCGGTGGTGTCGGCCGCCTCGCGCGAGCGCGCGTTCCACGAATGCCTGGTGCGGATGGACCAGGGTGACGGCCATGTGCTGCTCGCGCCCGACATCGTGCCGGTCGCCGAACGGCTCGGCCTGATCCGCCTGGTCGATCATCGTGTGCTCGAGCTCGTGGTCGCCGAGCTCGCCGCCGCGCCCGATGTCAGCCTCAGCCTCAACATCTCGCCGGATACGACGATGGACCCGGACTGGTGGGCGGGGATCGAGTCGCTGATGCTGTCGCATCCCGGCGTTGCCGAGCGGCTGATCGTCGAGATCACCGAGACGGTCGCGATCCAGGACATCGACGACGTCCGCGGCTTCGTCACGCGGCTGAAGAATTTCGGCAGCCGCATCGCCATCGACGATTTCGGCGCGGGCTACACCTCGTTCCGAAACCTGCGCAAGCTCGGTGTCGATATCGTGAAGATCGACGGCGCCTTCGTGCAGAACATCACCCATTCCGCCGACGACCGCGCCTTCGTGCAGACCCTGATCGATCTCGCCCGCCGCCTCGACATCAAGACCGTCGCCGAATGGGTGCAGGACGAGGACGCCGCAAGCATGCTGCGCGACTGGGGCTGCGACTACATCCAGGGTCGCCTGATCGGGCTTGCCGCGGCCGAGCGCCCGTGGGGTACGGCGGCGGAGAACGCATTGCCTGCGGCGAGCTGAGATGTCGTAGGGCGGGTTAGCGAAGCGTAACCCACCAAGCCAATCTCCTGGGAAACGAAAGTGGTGGATTACGCCTTCGGCTAATCCACCCTACGAGATATTCCTCACGCCCCCTCATCCAGCGCCACCAGCTCGCGCTTCTTGCGCAGCGACGGCAACAGCGGCGCGACCAGCAGCATGATCGCGAACGCAAGACAGACTCCCGAGATCGGCCGCTGCACGAAGGTCCAGAGATCGCCCTGCGACAGGATCAGCGATTTGCGTAGATTGTTCTCCATCATCGGTCCCAGCACGAAGGCCAGCACCAGCGGTGCCGGCTCGTAGCCGAGCTTGCGCATGAAATAGCCGATGATCCCGAACGCGATCATCACATAGACGTCGAACACGTTGTTGCTGGAGCAGTAGACGCCGAGGATCGTGAACAGGATGATCAGCGGAAACAGGATGTTGTAGGGCAGCTTGAGCAGTTGCACCCACATGCCGATCATCGGCAGGTTCAGGATCAGCAGCATGACGTTGCCGATATACATGCTGGCGACGATGCCCCAGAACAGGCCGGGGTTTTGCGTGATCAGCAGCGGCCCCGGCTGCAGGCCGTGAATGACGAAGGCCCCCAGCAGCAGCGCCATCACCACGTTCGGCGGGATGCCGAGCGTCATCAGCGGAATGAAGGCGCCGCCCGCCGCGGCGTTGTTCGCCGATTCCGGCCCCGCGACGCCTTCGATCGCGCCATGGCCGAAACGCTCGGGCGTCTTCGACAGCCGCTTCTCCAGCGCGTAGGAGGCGAACGACGCCACCACCGCGCCGCCGCCCGGCAGGATGCCGAGGAAGAAGCCGAGGATGGTGCCGCGGCCGACCGGACCTGCGCTCGCCCTCCAGTCCTCCCTGGTGGGCAGCAGATGGGTGATCCTGGTGTTGATGACGTCGCGCTTGATCGCCTGCTCGGTGTTGAGCAGCACCTCCGCAACGCCGAACAGTCCCATCACCACGGGCACGAGCCCGATGCCGTCGATCAGCTCCATGCGGCCGAAGGTCAGGCGCGGCTGCGCCGTGATGCTGTCGAGCCCGATCAGGCCCAGCACGACGCCGATGCACGCCATCAGCAGCGCCTTCGGCATCGAGCCCTGCGTCAGGAAGGTGAGCACCACGAGGCCGAGCACCATCAGGCTGAAATACTCGGCCGGGCCGAACGCGATGGCGACGCTGGCAAGCTTCGGCGCGACCAGCATCAAGGCGATCAGTGCAAACGTGCCGGCCATGAAGGAGCCGAAGGCGGAGATGCCGAGCGCGGGGCCGGCGCGGCCCTGCTTCGCCATCTGGTGGCCGTCGATGCAGGTGACGACGGAAGCCGCCTCGCCGGGGATGTTGACCAGGATCGAGGTGGTCGAGCCGCCATACATCGAGCCGTAATAGATGCCCGCCATCATGATGATGCCGGATTCCGGCGTGCCCGACAGTGTCACGGGCAGCAGCAGCGACATCGCCGAGATCGGTCCGATGCCCGGCAGCACGCCGACCAGCGTGCCGATGAAGACGCCGATGAAGCAATAGAGCAGGTTGACCGGCAGCAGCGCGACGCCGAATCCATGCGCGACATTGATGAGCGTATCCATAGGGTCAACCGATCCCGAACAGGCCCGAGGGCAGCTGGATCAACAGCAGCCGCTTGAGCGCCCACCACATGCCTGACGGCACCAGCACGGCGATCGGAATCGCCAGTGTCCAGCGCACGGGGTCGATCAGTCGCAACAGCAGCAGCATCAAGGGGATCGACGACAGCAGGAAGCCGAGCGGCTCCAGCGCGACGGAGAATGCCACCAGACAGGCGATCAGCAGCAGCGGCTTGCTCCAGCGCACGTTCTCCCAGCGCGAGGCCAGGGTCGGGCCGCCCTCGGTGACCGCGGAGACGATGATGGCGCCGGCGAACACGCACATCAGGATGCCGGTGTAGAACAGCACGTAGCCGGAGCCGGGATCGTTGATGGTGCCGAGCTTGAGCTTCATCCCCGACCAGATCACGAAGCCGCCGAGCGCGAGCCCGATCACTCCGCCCCAGAGTTCGGAATTGTTGAGGCGAAGCTTGACGTTGGTTTGGTTGGTCATGTGAGAAACCTCTCGACCACCGTCACCCTGAGGTGGCCGCTTCTTCAGCGGCCCTCGAAGGGCGACGGTGCCCCGATCCATCCTTCGAGGCGAGCCGCAAGTGCGGCTCGCACCTCAGGATGACGCCAGCATGTTTGGCAACACGAATCTACTTCTTCACTTCTTCGCCAGTCCGAGCGTCTCGATCACCTTGCGCTCGGACTCGGTGAGCTCGACGACGAACTTCTTGTAGTCCTCGGTGTTCTTGTAGTTCGGCACCATGTCGTATTTGGCGAGCGTCGCCACGACGGCGGGGTCCTCGACCGCCTTCTTGAAAGCATCGTGCAGCTTGGCGACGATCTTGGGATCCATTCCCTTCGGGCCGGCGATGCCGAACGGGGAGTCATAGACCATGGGATAACCGAGCTCTTTCAGCGTCGGCACATCGGGGTAGTTCGGCGACCGCGCGCCCGTCCACACCATCAACAGGCGCAGCTTGCCCGCGTCGACCAGCGGCCGCCATCCCGTGGAATCCGCCTGAAGCATCGTGTGCTGTCCCAGCACCGCGGCGTTGGTCTCCGCACCGCCCTTGAAAGGGACTTGCGTCAGCTTGATGCCGGACATTCCGGCGATCTGCTCCATGCCGATATGCAGCGAGGTGCCGGCGCCCGGCGTGGCATAGGTGACCTTGCCCGGGTTCGCCTTCGCGAACTCCACCACGTCCTTCCAGCTCTTGAACTGCGACTCTGCGCTGGTGGTCACGCCGAAGGTGTAGCCGGTAAGATGGACGATGTAGGTGAAGTCCTTTGCCGGATCCCACGACACCTCCTGCATCAAGGGCAGGCGGAAGACCGTGATCGGAATCTGCGAGATGGTGTAGCCGTCCGGCTTCGCCGCCGCTGCCATGGTCGCGGGGCCGACCGTGCCGCCGCCGCCGGCCTTGTTGTCGATCACGATCGGCTGCCCCAGTACCTTCGAGGCGCTGTCGGCGATCGCGCGCATCGAGATATCGGTTGATCCCCCGGCCGGCCACGGCACGATCAGCGTGATGGGTTTGCTCGGATAGTCTTGCGCGCCAGCCGCAGTCGCGGCCAACGCACCCATGACGATATGCATCGCGGCAAACGCAGCCGCCCTCAGCCCATACCCCGACATCGGAACACCTCCCTCGCAGCGGCCGCGCTAAGGCCGCAGATTCTCATTGTTGTGAGGGGATTGTCCTCGAATTCACGGGAGAAGAAAAGCGCATTGCGCGGTCGCGGCGCAGCCGTGGGGGAGCCCAATCATGCCGGAAACGGGACGTGCGACAATCGGTCTTTCTGGCGCTTGCCGAGACACGGAATTTGCACCGCCGGCGGCGCGAAGCTCAGGCGACCTTTCGGACCGTGTTCAGCGTCTCGATAGTGCGGCCGACCTCCGATGCGGGGCACGGTCTGCCGAAATAATAGCCCTGCACGGCGGTGCAGCCGCATTCGCGGACGAAATCGAGTTGCTCTTCCGTCTCCACACCCTCCGCCGTCGTCTCGACGCCGAGCACGGAGCCGAGGCTTGCGATGGTGCGGACGATGGCAACACTCTCCGGGCTTTCGCCGAGCGTGCCGACAAAGGAGCGGTCGATCTTGATGCGGTCGAACGGAAATTTGCGCAAGTAACTCAGCGAGGAATAGCCGACGCCGAAATCGTCGAGGCTGACGCGGACTCCCAGCGCGCGAAGCTGGTGCAGGATCTCGATCGTCGCCTCGCTGTCGTCGAGCAGGGCGGTTTCGGTGACTTCGAGCTCGAGCCGCTGCGGCGGCAGGCCGGCCTCAGCCAGCGCGCTCGTGACCATTGCCACCAATCCGCGCGAGCGAAACTGCACCGGCGACAGGTTCACCGCGACGGTGACATCGGGCCAGGACGCGGCAGTCGCACAGGCGCTGCGCAGCACCCATTCGCCGATCGGAACGATCAGCCCGTTCTCTTCCGCGATCGGAATGAACTCGGCCGGTGAGACCAGGCCGCGCGAGGGATGCTTCCAGCGCAGCAGGGCCTCGAAGCCGGTGAGCTCCGACGAATCGAGCCGCATCTGCGGCTGGAACACCAGGTGGAACTCGCGCGCCTCCAGCGCACAGCGCAGATCCTGCTCCAGCGCGTGGCGGCTGCGCGCCTCCTCTTCCATCTCGGGCTCGAACAGCTGATAGGCGCCACGCCCCTTGGCCTTGGCCTGGTACAGCGCGAGGTCGGCGCACTTCATCAGCTCGTCCGCATCGAGCCCGTGATCGGGCGCGATCGCGATGCCGACGGAGGCGCCGACATGGATCGACTGGTTCTCCAGCGGCGGCGGGCGGCCGATGACCTCGACCAGGCGGCGGGCAAGCTTCTCCGCCGATTGCGGCTGCGGTCCGCGCTGCAGGACCGCGAATTCGTCGCCGCCGAGGCGTGCGACGGTATCGTGTTCGCCGACATTTTCCTTCAGGCGCGCCGCGACCCAGCGCAGCAGGCGGTCGCCCGCGGCGTGGCCGAGGCGGTCGTTGACTGTCTTGAAATTGTCGAGATCGAAGCACAGCACCGCCATCGCGCCGCCGGCGACCGCGACCTGGTTCAGCCCCTCGCTCATCTTCTCGCGGAACAGCATGCGATTGGGCAGGTCGGTCAGCGAATCGTGCCGCGCCATGTGCGCCACGCGCGCCTGGGCCTTGTGACGCTCGGTGACGTCCTCATAGGTGACGACCCAGCCGCCTTGCTCCATGCGCTTGTGGTTGAGCTTGATGATGCGGCCGTCGTTCAGATGCCGGTGCAGCGTGTGCTCGCCTTCGCGCAGCCGTTCGACATAGTCGGCATAAAGCCTGGCTCCCGTCATGTCAGGATGGATGCCGAGCTCGCAGCTGTGCTCCATGATCTCGCGCATCGAGACGCCGGGCTTCACGATCTCAGGCGACAGGCCGTACATCTCGATATAGCGGCGATTGCAGACGATCACGCGCAGGCTCGCATCGAGCATGCACAGGCCCTGGCTCATGTTGTTGAGCGCCGCGTCGAAGCGGCGGTACTGCTCGCTCAGCTCTCCGATCGCATGTTCCCGCTCGGTGATATCCTCATAGGTGGCGACGAAGCCGCCTTCGGCCAGCGCGCAATAGCGCACCGAGATCACGGTATCGTTCGACATGCGCCGACGCATCGGCGAGGTATCGCGGTTGGCGATCCGCGCGCGGGCGACTTCCAGGAGCTGCTGGGGGCTGTACTCGGACGAGAACGCGCCGTTCGCCATCGAACGTTCGATCAGCTCGGCCAGATGCGTGCCGGGCCTGGTTTCCTCCAGCGACAATCGGTAGAGCTTGCGGTAGGTGGTGTTGCAGACCCGAAGCCGCATGTCGCTGTCGTAGAAAGCGAGCCCGTGCGCCATGTTCTCCAGCGCCGCATCGAGCATGACGTTCTGCTGCCGCAGTGTTTCCTCGTATTGCAGCCGCTCCGTGACGTCCTCGTGCACGGTCACCCAGCCGCCGTCAGGCAGGAAGCGGGAGATCGTCTGCACCATGCGGCCGTCGTAACGCATCACCAGCAGGGATTTCGCCCGTCTGAGGCGCGCGTCCTCCAATCTGGAATTGTGGAATTCGTCGGCTGGCATGTCCGACAAATTGCCGCGCGACACCCAATGGTCGAGCACCGTACGATGGGAGACCCCCGGCTTCACGACCCCGGGATCGAGGTTGTAGAGGTTCAGGAAACGCTCGTTGCAGACGACGACGCGGCTGTCGGCGTCGTACATGATGAGGCCGTGCGACATGTTGGCGAGCGCGTGCTGGCTGCGCTCGGTCTGCACCCGCAATTCCGCTTCGAGCCGGGCGAGGCGGGTGACATCGTCGCAGATCGTCATCCAGCCGCCGCCGGGAAGCGGCTTCAACTCGAGCGACATGACGAGGCCGGTCGCAAGCCGCTGTTCGGTCCGGAACGGCTTTCCCCCTGCGATCTGTGCCATCCGCACCGAATAGAGCGCGTCAAGCTCGCTTTGCGGGAAGTTGCCGCGCCCGGCGCTGTGCGCGAGCACCTCGCGGTAGCTCGTGCCCACCCGCACGATGTCGGCCGACATATCGAACAGGGAGAGGTAACGCTGGTTGACCAGCACGATCCGGTTGTCGGCATCGTAGACGCAGACGCCCTGCTCCATGTGGTCGAGCGCAAGCTGGCTCAACGCGACCAGGGCCTCCGGGCCCAATTCGCGGCGTGCACCAAGCTCGTTGTCGCAGGTCGACGTCATGGGATCGGCGGGATCTCGGCGAGCAATAGATTCAACGCAACCTAATTCAACCACTGAGCGTAGCGAAGAGGCCGGAAAATTCCCTTAAGCGCGGTAGTTTACGGAGGGTGACCGGCGATGGAGGCGCGTCCGGATTGCCGAGGTGCCTGCATGAGTTGGCCGAGAGGGAGCTGCATATCAGGTGTCGTCCCTGCGAACGCAGGAACGACGCGGTGGTTTGGTCCGAAGCGCCTTCCCTAAGGCCCGTACAACACAAGCTCGGTGTCCGTGAGATCGCCGAGCTGCGGCCGATGCGGGCCCTTGAAATATTTGCGACCGCGCCGTTCGGTATAAATACCGACAAGACCGGGAATCGGCCCGTTGGCATCGACCGCCACCGCGATCTTGCCGAGCCGAAGCAGCAGCCGGCCGATACGGCCGGCGCAGGCGGCGTATTCCGCGGCGTTACGGCAATAGATCAGCTTCATCGCAGGAGGCGCGATGAAGCCGCGGCGGATGCGCACGGGTTGCAGAATGAAGGGAAATGTTCCCTGTGGCGTGCGGCAGACCAGACTGAGGCAATTGTACCGCGCATGCTGCGTCAGCAGCTCGGTTTCGGCCTCGGAAAGCCCCTCGATCGTCTTGGCGTGAGGCGGGATGACCTCGATCTCGCTCGAGCGCGGGACACGCGCCAGTGCGGGCACCGAGAAGAATATGCCGCGGCAATAGGCCCGAAAGCCCTGGGTCTCGATGATCGGCCAGGTCCACGGCGCCGGGCTGATGTTGAAGTAGGTCACGTCCTTGTGCCGCTGGGCGATCTTGGTCAGCAGCGGAGCATAGTTGCGGTAGGCCGGATCGACATACCAGCTGGACAGGTTGCACTGAATGGCGCTCTCTTCGCCATTCTTGCGTTCCGCATAGATCAGCAGCAGCACGCCGACCGGCGTGCCGTCATTGTCGAGCATGTAGCCGAAGCGCGGATAGCCCTCCGGCACGGGCCGGAAGGCCTGCCGGCGCAGGCCCTGGATCCAGTAGTCGCGCGAGCGGCCCACGAAGCCGCGCGTCAGCAAGTCCGCGATCGCGTTTGCGTCGGACTCGGTGATCTCGCGGCACCGGACCTTGGTGTGGATCACGCTCGTCTTACCCGTGGAAATGACAGGCCTCGTTTGGTTAGCGCCAGCCTTCGACATGGGCATCGGCCGGAGCCAGCGGCTGCAGGCCCAGCACCTCTCGCACCTTGGCGGGCCAGGCGGCAAGGTCGGTGCCGTGGGTGTGGAACATGGCGACCGCGAGCCGGTCCATGCCAAAGGCAACGCAGCCGGTGTGGGCTGGCTCGCCGTCGGCATCCTGGATTCCCCAGGTCGTGCCGAAATGCTCGCGGTGATAGTTGAAGCTCATGCAGGCTGTCGGCTGCTCTTCCGAGCGCAGCGGAATGAGGAGCTCGAATTTGAGCTGCTGCTGCTTCTGGCTCACCGCCTTCATCTGGCCGACGCGGCCGAAGAAGGGATCGCTGGCATAGTCGACACGGAAGGTCAGGCCGAGGTCGCGGGCGATCGCCTGCGCGCGCACCATCCAGCGCTCGCGGAAGTCGGCGACGTCGTCGGGGCTGCCGATGCAGACATATTCGCGCATCCGGAACGATTGCAGCCGGTCGAGATGCTTCGACGGCTCGCGGCGGAAGCAATCCGCGGCAACGTCAAAACGCAGACCGCCCTTCGGCAAGGGCCCGCGGCTCGCCGCGATCGGATAGACCGGATAGCAGGCAGCAGGGGACAGCACGAGGTCGGCGGGCGACAGCGAGGTGGTCCAGTCGCCGCCGGCATCGAAGCGGCTCACCGCGGCGTTGATCTCGCGCTCGGTCCCGTGCAGGCCGCAGACGCAGCCGAGCAGGTTCGGAAAGCTCTTGAGGTAGCCGGATTTCTCCAGCTGAGCCCGGCTCATCACCGGCGGAAAGCGCATCACTTCGGTGCCGGTCTCGCGATGGCCCGTGATCAGCGCGGCCAGCTTCTCGACGACGCCTTCATAGAGCGCGGTGCGGGCATAGACGCCGTCGGCGCCCATGCGATGGAACAGCTTGTCGGCGAGATGATCGAGCGGATCGATCGTCTGCGGTGCGGTCGCCGGCGAATCGGGGAGGACGGCAATGTTCATGGATCAGTACCCTGCTATCTCAAAATTGTTCTTATCGGCTCAGTCGCCAAGCACTTAGTCACGAAGGCTTGCCGGCACGCCGCTCATCAGCGTCGGCGTCGCGGCATTGGCCAGAATGCGGTCGTTGTTGATCATGATCGGCGCCGACAGCACGTCGCGGAGGTGCCGGCCCATGGTGAACTCGCCGTCGTTGCGGTAGCCGGAGAGGCCCGCCGTGCGCATCGCATGCATCACGGTCTCGACCGCGAGCTCGGAGGCCTGCACCTTCAGAAGCGTGATCGAGGACTGGAAGTCGAGCGAGCCAAGAGCGCGCTCGTCATGCTCGGCGCGGGCAAAGGCATCGATATTGGCCGACAGCAGCGCGCGCAGTTTTGCCAGCGACATCTTGGCGGCGGTGAAATGCGCCGCGGCCGGCGGCATCTGGCCGCCGGAGCTCCGGGCTGCCTTGCGGATGAAGGCCTGCGCGCGGGTTACGGCTGCGGCGGCGATCCCGGCCCAGGCCGACGACCAGCACAGATGTGCGAACGGTGTCATGGTCTGGGCGTGGATCTTGTCGTAGGATTCCGGGAAGACGCGGTCGGCGGGGCAGTCGACCTTCAGCTCGAACCCGGTCGAGCAGGTGCCGCGCATTCCGAGCGTTTCCCAGCCGAGAGTCGGCTTCAGCGAGTAATCGTCCTTGGCGAGTGCCAGCAGCACCTGGTCGGAGGCAGCGGCATCGGTGGCGCGGCGGGCGATGGTGACGAGGCCGTCGGCCTCGGCGCCGTAGGAAATCACGGTGGCATCGCGCACCAGCGAGATGGTGTCGCCGGCGTGGTCGACGGCAGCGGCGCTGGCGCGAATATTGCCGCCATTCTGGCCTTCGGTGGTGGAGGAGGCGAGCAGCCACTGGTCGCGGGCGACCCGGCGCATCATGGTCTCCATCCACGGGATGCCGTGGCCGTGCCTGATAACGCAGGCGACCTTGGTCTGGTGCATCGCGTAAATCATCGCGGTCGAGGCGCAGGCGCGCCCGAGCGTGTAGCAGATGTCGGTGACGTCGTAGATGGAGGCGCCGAAGCCGCCGAACTCGACCGGGATCATGACGCCGAGCAGCTTCTGCTCGCGGGCGACCTCGAAAGCCTTGTGCGGGAAACGGGCGTCGCGATCGACCCCGTCGGCGTCGGCCGCCGCAGCAGCGGCGGTTCGGGCGGCGCGCTCGATCAGGGAGGGACCCTGCTCGAGGAAGCTCGCCTGCGCTTCGTCGACAGTGAGGATTGCTTCACGCACGTTCATGCTCGTCCGCCTCCGGTTTGCCGTTCGGGATCGCCGGCATCATTGCGACGCCGCTGAAAGCGATCCTCCGGTCATCTTTGCTTATGAGACGAGGCTACGGATTTAATTCAAATTCGTCGATGAAATAGAGGGTAAACAAAACCCAATTCCGGACGAACAGTTAAGGGCCGGTTGTTTGCATCACCGGATTTTCCGGCGTCGCGTTAGGACTCTGGAAAAAGCCTGGATTCCGGACAATCTGAGTCATCGTTTACTAAGAAACGCGAAGTATTGGTGACGCCCATTGCAGGATCGGCGAGCCGTGCCCATCGTAGCCGGCAGTTCGATCCGACTCGTTAGACAGATGGGAATTTGCCGATGCAGGCCTTCAATACCGACGTGCGCAATCGCATCATCAAGCTGGTGAAGGGCATCCTCGAACAGAATTCACTCACCGCAGACGTCACGTCTTCCGCCAAGCTCGTTGATGTCGGCCTGACGTCGATGGACATGGTCAATCTGATGCTCGGGGTCGAAGCCGAGTTCGACTTCACCATCCCGCAGTCGGAGATCACGCCGGAGAATTTCCAGTCCGTCGAGACGCTGGAGCGGATGGTGGCGACCCAGTTGCGGCTGGCGAACGCGGCTTAATTCGCGCACCGACCTCTCCCCGGGTCGTCCCTGCGAACGCAGGGACCCATAACCCCAGGGAGAAATTTGGCGAAGGCTGGTCGTTCGGAATTGCGACCGACCACCTCGATGGAATCCGCGATATGGGTCCCTCGACACTGAATATGGGGCGCGCCCTCCTCACGACACCGCCATCCGCCTCCACCCCCCGTTCCAAAACCGCCGCAAAACTGGCATAGCTTAACCATGTCACACGTGGCGTACAGGGTGGAGCAGGCATGGCGCAGGCGGTATTGGGCATCATCGGCGGTTCAGGCATCTACGATCTGCCGGGTCTCGAGGATGCGCGCGAAGAGGTGATCAGGAGTCCCTGGGGCGAGCCGTCGGCTCCCTTGAGGCGCGGCAATATCGCCGGGCTGCCGATCGTGTTCCTGCCGCGGCACGACAAGGGCCATCGGCTGTCGCCCTCCGATATCAACTATCGCGCCAATATCGACGTGCTCAAGCGCGCCGGCGTCACCGACCTGATCTCGCTGTCGGCCTGCGGTTCGTTCAAAGAGGAGCTTCCGCCCGGCACCTTCGTCCTCGTCGATCAGTTCGTCGACCGCACCCACAAGCGCGAGAGCTCGTTCTTCGGGCGGGGCTGCGTCGCGCATGTGTCGATGGCGCATCCGGTCTCGCCGCGGTTGCGCATCCACCTTGCGGCAGCGGCTGAAGCCGAGAATATCGCGATTGCGCGCGGTGGAACCTATGTCTGCATGGAAGGGCCGCAATTCTCCACCTACGCCGAGAGCATGACCTACAAGACGCTGGGCTATTCCGTGATCGGCATGACCAACATGCCCGAGGCGAAGCTCGCACGCGAGGCGGAGATCTGCTACGCCACGGTCGCGATGGTGACGGATTTCGATTGCTGGCATCCCGACCACGATGCCGTCACGGTGCAGGACATCATCCGCGTGCTAACGTCGAACGCCGACAAGGCGAAGGCGCTGGTGGCGCGGCTGGCCAAGGATCTTCCGCGCGAGCACGAGCCGTGCCCGATCGGCTCGGACCGTGCGCTCGACACCGCGCTGATCACGGCGCCCGAGGCGCGCGATCCCGAGCTCCTCAAGAAGCTCGACGCGGTGGCGGGGCGCGTGCTGCGGGCGTGATACGAAAGGCAGAATGCCATGAAGGTCGACGGCAAGCATTTCCGCAGCATCTGGCGCGAACACGATGGCTGGTCGATCGGCGCGATCGACCAGCGCCGGCTGCCGCATGAGTTCGTCGTCGCCAAACTGACCTCGTGCGAAGACGCGGCCGTTGCCATCCGCGACATGCTGGTGCGCGGCGCGCCGCTGATCGGCGCCACCGCGGCCTATGGCATGGCACTCGCCATGCGCGAGGATGCCTCCGACGCCGGTCTGAAGCATGCGTACGATACGCTCGTGGTGGCGCGGCCGACGGCGATCAATCTGAAATGGGCGCTGGACGAGATGCGTGCGACGCTCACGCCGATCGATCCCGTTGAAAGAGCCGAGGCCGCTTATGCGCGCGCCGACGAGATCGTCGAGCAGGATGTCGAGATCAATCGCGGCATCGCCGGCAACGGTCTGAAGCTGATCGAGGCGATCGCGGCGAAGAAGCCGGGCGAGATCGTCAACGTGCTGACCCATTGCAACGCCGGCTGGCTCGCCACCGTCGATTGGGGCACGGCGACGGCGCCGATCTATCTTGCGCACGAGCGCGGCATCAAGATCCATGTCTGGGTCGACGAGACGCGTCCGCGCAACCAGGGCGCCTCGCTCACCGCATGGGAGCTCGGCCATCACGGCGTGCCGCATACCGTGATCCCCGACAATACCGGCGGGCATCTGATGCAGCACGGCATGGTCGATCTCGCCATCGTCGGCACCGACCGCGTCGCCGCCAATGGCGACGTCTGCAACAAGATCGGCACCTATCTGAAGGCGCTCGCCGCCCACGACAACAACGTGCCGTTTTACGTCGCGCTGCCGTCGCCGACGATCGATTTCGCCGTCCATGACGGCATCCGCGACATCCCGATCGAGCAGCGCAGCGGCGTCGAGGTCACCGATATGACCGGCCGCACGGCCGATGGCCGACTGGAGACGGTGCGCATCGTGCCGGAGGGTTCGCCGGTCGCGAACTACGCCTTCGACGTGACGCCGGCGCGGCTGGTCACAGGTCTCATCACCGAGCGCGGCGTGCTGAAGCCGGATCGTGCCGCGCTGGCGGCGGCATTTCCCGAGCGCATCGCCGCTGCGGCGGAGTAGGCTCCCGTAAGGTGGGCAAAGGCGCGAAGCGCCGTGCCCACCATCTGCTGGTGGTGGGCACGCTGCGCTTTGCCCACCCTACGGCTGCAGAATGAGTTGCGCTAGTTGAGCTTCAGCCCCGTCGCCTTCTCGAGCTCGGCAATCGCCTGTGCACCGCTCGTCACCTTGATCGTGGTCATGCCCATCTCGCGCGCGGGCTTGAGGTTGACGCCGAGATCGTCGAGATAGACGCAATTCCTTGGATCGACCTTCAGCGTGTCTACCATCAGCGCGTAAATACGCGGGTCCGGCTTGCGCAGGCCGATCTTGGCGGATTCGATCACGTGGTCGAACAGCACCATCACCTCGGCAATGTAGAGCGAGCGCCCCGTCAGGCTTCCGATCGCATTGGCCGGGAGGTTGTTGGTGATGCAGCCGGTCTTGAATTGCGCCTTGATGCGCTTCAAGGCCTCGACCATCTCCGGGCGCAGGTCGCCCTGCAGCAGCGGCAGCACGTCACGGCCGCGCACCTCGGCGCCGAGCGCGCGAGATTCCTCGGCGAACAATTGATCGAACGTCTCGATGTCGACCTCGGCCCGCTCGAACTTGGCCCAGGCGTTTTCCAGATGGTTGGCGGCGTTGGTGCGCCGGATGATGTCGACGGGCAGGCCGCGCGCCGTCTCGAACCGCGCGAATGCCTCGAAGGGCGAACTCGTCAGCACGCCACCAAAATCAAAGATCACTGCCTCGATCGTCAATGTCCTGCCCTCGTCAATTCCTTTCCAAGACGGCTAGCATGGGCTATCGGCAAGGGCCAGTCCGAAGCAATCTCCCGCTATCACCGATGCCGAAGCATGTTCCCATGAAGAAGCTTGCAACTCTCGTCATAGCTGCGCTGCTGACCGTCGGGCCAGCTCGTGCCATCGTCGGCGGCGGCACGCCGCAGGCCGATGGTATCGCGCGCGCAATCGTCACCATCGTCGGCTCGCGCGGCAATTTCTGCACCGGCAGCTTGATTGCGCCACGCGTTGTCCTGACCGTCGCGCACTGCGTGCAGCCGGGCGCGGACTACAAGGTGGTCGATCGCGGCGCCGACGGTACGCCGCAATTGCTGAACGTGCGCGCGGTCGCGATCCATCCGAACTTCAACATGCAGGCGATGCAGTCGCACCGAGCCACCGCCGACGTGGCATTGCTGCAACTGGAAATTCCACTCAAGGGAAAATCCACGGTGACGGTCGGCATGCCGGCCATTCCGATTCAGGTCGGCAGCCGTTTCGTCATCGCCGGCATCGGCGTCACCGTTCGCGGCGAAGGCAAGAGCGGCGGTACGACGCGTGTTGCCGCGCTTGTCGCCACGGGCCAGCCCGGCACGCTCCAGATCCGGCTGGTCGATCCCGTAACCAACGGCGTTCGCGAGGGAATCGGTGCCTGCACCGGCGATTCCGGCGGTCCCGTGTTCGAGGACAGGCCGAATGGTGCCGTTCTCGTCGGCCTCGTCAGCTGGTCCACGGGGCCGAACGGCGCCGCCGGTTGCGGCGGATTGACCGGCGTCACGCCGCTCACGCTCTATCGCGACTGGATCTTGCAGACCGCGCGGAGCTGGGGTGCGGCGCTGTGATTTGACCCGCACTTGATCTATGTCATTTTGTAGCGGAAGCGCGGCGAGCGAAACTGCCCGTCGCGGAGGAAACGCGCCGTCCGGTCAGGGGCGGCCACAAAAGCAAGCAAGGCATAGAAACAACAATGAATGTCGCTGTTCGCAGTCACGCCACGGCCAAACAGGCTTCAGAGCATTTCGACGTGTTGATCGTCGGCGCCGGCATCTCCGGCATCGGCAGCGCCTATCACCTGACAAAGCAGCTTCCGGGGACGAGCTTCGTCATCCTGGAAACGCAGGCGAGCTTCGGCGGCACCTGGATCACGCATCGCTATCCCGGCATCCGCTCCGACAGCGATCTCCATACCTTCGGCTATCGCTTCAAGCCGTGGGTCGGCCCGCCGATCGCGACCGCCGAAGAGATTCTCGCCTACATGAACGAGGTGATCGAAGAGAACGATCTTGCGAAGCACATCCGCTACAAGCACAAGATCAATTCCGCGAGCTGGTCGAGCGAGCAGAATCTCTGGACCGTCGAGGCGGTGACGACCGACACTGGCGAGTCCAGAACCTTCACCGCCAACTTCCTCTGGATGTGCCAGGGCTATTACCGCCATTCCGAAGGCTACATGCCGGAATGGAAGGGCATGGACCGTTTCAAGGGCCGCATCGTCCATCCCCAGACCTGGCCCGACGACATTGACCTCACGAACAAGAAGGTCGTCGTGATCGGTTCGGGTGCCACCGCGGCGACGCTGGTGCCGAACATCGCGGACAAATGCGCGCATGTCACCATGCTACAGCGCTCGCCGACCTATTTCCGGCTAGGCCGCAACGCCATCGAAATCGCGGAGGAGCTGCGCCGGCTTCAGGTCGACGAGGAGTGGATCCACGAGATCGTGCGGCGCAAGATCCTGTTCGAGCAGGATGCCTTCACCAAGCTCTGCGTATCCAAGCCCGAGCAGGTGAAGAAGGAGCTGATCGGCCAGATCAGCGCCGTGCTCGGTCCCGACTACGATGTCGAGACGCACTTCACGCCGAGCTACCGGCCGTGGCGGCAGCGCATCGCCTTCGTGCCGGATGCCGACCTGTTCAAGGGCATTGCCAGCGGCAAGGCCTCTGTCGTCACCGACGAGATCGAGTGCTTCGTCGAGAACGGCATCCAGCTGAAATCCGGCAAGCTGCTCGAAGCCGACATCATTGTGACCGCAACCGGCTTCAATCTCGCCGCGCTCGGCGACATTGCCTTCGAGATCGACGGAAAGCCGCTGGCTTTCGGCGACACCGTCACCTATCGCGGCATGATGTTCACGGGCGTTCCGAACATGGTCTGGGTGTTCGGCTATTTCCGCGCCAGCTGGACGCTGCGCGTCGATCTCGTCGCCGATTTCGTCTGCCGGCTGCTCGGTCACATGAAGGCGAAGGGCGCGAGGAAGGTCGAGGTGAAACTGCGCCCCGAAGACCACAACATGCCGATCCTGCCCTGGATCGATCCGGAAAACTTCAACCCCGGCTACATGATGCGCAACATGGGCCTGTTGCCCAAGCGCGGCGACAAGCCGGAATGGCAGCACAGCCAGGATTACTGGACCGAGAAGGACGAGATTCCGAAGACGGATCTGGACGACAAGGCGTTTGTGTACGGGTGAGGGAGGCGGTAGTTTGCGGCGGACGCGCGCGCCACACACTCCGCTGGGTCCCGGGGCGCGAAGCGAACCCGGGACCCATAATCACAGGGAGCGGTCATTGGGCACGCGGATCACTCCGAGTCTTCGCCAAACATCTTCCTGTGGTTATGGGTCCCGGATCAGCGCTTCGCTTGTCCGGGACGACACTGTTTAATGGGCGCGCGGCGCCTCAACTCATTCGCGCCACCCCTAAGAATTCCGTCTCGTCGCATTCGCCGCAATCGCCGCCGCGGCCGTCCGGTTCTCCACGCCCAGCTTGGCATAGATCTGCTCCAGATGCTTGTCGACCGTGCGCGGGCTGAGGCCCAGGATCTGCGCGATGTCGCGGTTGGTCTTGCCCTTGCTGAGCCAGGCGAGCACCTCGCCCTCGCGGGTGGTGAGGCCGAGCTCGCTGGTGAATTCGGGAGGCAGTGCGGTGCCGGACTCCCTGGAGAGCCGCAGCAGAAACTCGTTCGGCGCCGTCTCGCCCATGTAATAGAGCCGCAGTTGCGGGTTGTCGGGTAACGAGGTCGCCTGCGACTTCGAGCTGCCCTTGGCCTTGGCCTGCTCCAGCCATTGCAGCAGCAACGGCGACAGGACGAAATCGGCGGCCTGCGCGCCCTGATGGTCGGACATCAGCTTCTGCGCCTGCGGCGTCGCCCACAGCACGTTGCCCTGGCGGTTGACCGCGAACAGGAAGCGGCCGGAGACGTCGAGCGCGGCGCGCGCGCTCTGCGTCAGCCGGGCATTGCCGAGATGGACGCGAATGCGCGCCAGCATCTCCTCGATCACGATCGGCTTGGTCACGTAGTCGACGCCGCCGGCCTCGAGCCCGCGCACGATGTGCTCGGTTTCAGCGAGGCCGGTCATGAAGATGACAGGGACATTGGCAAGGTCCGCGTCGCGCTTGAGCCGGCGGCAGGTCTCGAAGCCGTCGATGCCGGGCATCACGGCATCGAGCAGCACGATGTCGGGCGTGATCTGGTCGACGATGCGCATCGCGGCTGCGCCGTCGAGCGCCACCATCACCGTCATGCCGGCGCCGTCGAGCGCGTCGGTCAACAGCCGCAGCGTCTCCGGAGAGTCATCGACAACGAGCGCGACGTCGCGCTTCTTCGGTTCAATGCTCATGCGCATGCAATGTCTTCAATGTGTCCATGTACTGATCGAGATCGAAGCGGTCCACCAGCGACCGCATCTGTGCGACGAAGTCGGCATGCTCCGGATGCTCGCTGCCGATCTCGTCCAGCTTCAACTGGATGCCCCTGACGTAGCCGATCCGGCCGAGCCCGATCAGCGCCTCGATGTGCCGCGCCGGCGGCCTTGATCCGGTCTCGGGACGCCAGAACGGCACCGCGATCTCGTCCGAGCCGTATTGCCATTCGATCTTGAGCAGGTGGCGGATCGTCTCCAGGAGACGGGGGATGTCGATCGGCTTCATCAGATAGCCGTCGTGGAAGGGCTGCGCCAGCGGGGTGCCGTGGGCCTCCAGCGCGCTTGCCGACACCATCAGGATGCGCGCCTGGTGATGACCGCTCGCGCGCAAGGCCTCCGCGACGGCCCAGCCGTCCATGGCCGGCATCGTGATGTCGAGCAGGAACAGATCGGGCCGGCAATGCTGTGCCAGCGCGAGGCAGCCGGGCCCATCGGGGGCGCTCAGCAGGATGAAACCGAGCGGCGTCAGCACCTCGCGCAGCAGGTCGCGATGGACGGGATCGTCGTCGGTGACGAGGATGGTCTTGCGCGCGCCGTGATAGCCGGAGACCGGCGCCTCCACCGGCGCGATGCGCTGCGGATTGGTGACCTCCGAGAGCAGGATCTTGACCTTGAAGGTCGAACCGGCGCCGACCGTGCTCGTCACCTTGATATCGCCGCCCATCACCCCGGCCAGCAGGCGGCTGATGGTCAGGCCGAGCCCGGTGCCGGTCTGCGGTTGCGAGACGCCGAGCGCGCCGCGTTCAAAGGGCGCGAAGATGCGTTCGAGGTCGTCGGCGCGGATGCCTGGGCCGGTGTCGATCACTTCGAACTCGGCGACGGGGCTGCGATAGTGCACGACGAACTGCACGCTGCCGCTCTGGGTGAACTTGATGGCGTTGGACAGCAGATTGATCAGCACCTGGCGCAGCCGCTTCTCGTCGGCATAGACCACCAGCGGCAGGTATGGCGGCCGCCGGAACACGAAGTCGATGCCCTTGGCGGCGGCCTGCAAGCGGAACATGCCGACGAGCTGATCGAGGAATTCGCCGAGGCGCACCTCGTCGCGCGACAGATACAGCCGCCCTGCCTCGATCTTGGAGATGTCCAGAATGCCGTCGATCAGGCCGGAGAGGTGGTCGGCGCTGCGGCGGACGACGCGGACCTGGTCGCGCGGCTTGGTGCTCAGCGTCGCATCCTGCTCCAGCAGCTGGGCGTAGCCGCTGATCGCATTCAGCGGCGAGCGCAGCTCGTGGCTCAGGCCCACCACATAGCGGCTCTTGGCGAGGTTGGCGGATTCGGCCACTTCCTTGGCGCGCTGGAGCTCGGCGTCGGTGCGCTTGTGGGCGTCGATCTCCTGGATCAGCAGCGTCGTCTGCCGCCGCGTCTCGGCTTCGGCCGCGCGGCGGCTCTGCTGCGCCAGCACGAACAGCCAGGCCACCACGCCGATGATGATACTGAGCGAGAAGAACACCTTCCACAGCACCTCGGAGACGAGCGCGTTCTCGCCATGCACGCTCGCCGACGTTTGCAGATAGATCAGCCCGAGCACCAGCGCCACGAGGCCCGCGGAGACCACGAACACGCCGATATAGTGGCCGAGCTGCGAGTTGATCCGCGCATAGATCGGCTGCGGCATCAGCTTGCCAAGCGTCTCCGACACCTGCGCCTGGATCCGCGCGTGCGGCTTGCAGAGATCGTGGCAGCGGGCGTCCAGCGAACAGCACAGGGAGCAGATCGGCCCGGCGTAAGCGGGGCAGGAGGCCATGTCCTCCGGCTCGAACGCGTGCTCGCAGATGCAGCACTGGATCGACTCGATGTTCTGCCAGCTCCGCTTCGGCTTGCGTGCGATGTAGTACTTGCCGTCCGTCGCCCAGGCAATCAACGGTGCCGCGATAAAGGCAACCGCCAGCGCGATGAAGGCCGACAGCGCCTTCGCGGTGGGCCCGAACAGGCCGTAGAAGGCGCTGATGGAGACGATGGTCGCGATCGTCATCGCGCCCACGCCGACCGGATTGACGTCGTAGAGATGCGCGCGCTTGAATTCGATCTGCGGCGGCCGCAATCCAAGCGGCTTGTTGACGATGAGATCGGCGACCAGCGCGCCGACCCAGGCGATCGCGACGTTCGAATACAAAGCCAGCGTCTGCTCCAGGGCCTTGTAGACCCCGATCTCCATCAACAGCAGCGCCACGATGACGTTGAAGACCAGCCAGACGACGCGGCCGGGATGGCTGTGGGTCAGACGCGAGAAGAAGTTCGACCAGGCGATCGAGCCGGCATAGGCGTTGGTGACGTTGATCTTCACCTGCGACAGGATCACGAACGTTCCGGTCAAGGCCAGCGCAAGATCGGGCTGCGACAGCACGTAGCGGAACGCTTCGAGATACATGTGCGCCGGCTCGGCGGCCTCCTCGGGCGGCACCCCGTGGCTGAGCGCGAAGAAGGCGAGGAACGAACCCGCCAGCAGCTTCAGCGCGCCCAGCACGATCCAGCCGGGACCTGCGCTCATCAGCGCGATCCACCAGGAGGCCCTGGACGCGCGGCGGTCGCGCGGCAGGAAGCGCAGGAAGTCGACCTGCTCGCCGATCTGCGCCACCAGCGAAAACACGACCGAGGCCGCGACGCCGAACAGAAGGAGATCGAAATGTCCGCTGAGATCGCCGTGCTCGCCCGAAAACTTGCGCCATTCCGTGAAGGAGTGCGGGTTGTGCCAGGCGATCGCCGCGAACGGGATGATGTGCAGCACGATCCACAGCGGCTGCGTCCACAATTGGAAGCGGCTGATCAGCGTGATGCCGTAAGCCACCAGCGGGATGATGACGACGGCGCTGATGAGATAGCCGACCGGCCGCGGAATCCCGAAGCACATTTCGAGCGCGGACGCGAGGATCACCGCTTCAATCGCGAAGAAGATGAAGGTGAAGGACGCGTAGATCAGCGAGGTGACGGTCGAGCCGATGTAACCGAAGCCGGCGCCGCGCGTCAGCAGGTCGATGTCGATGCCGCATTTGGCGGCATAATAGGCGATCGGAACGCCGCAGCAGAAGATGATGAGGGAAACCACGAGAATGGCGGCGGTGGCGTTGGTGACGCCGTAGTTCAGGGTAATGGTGCCGCCGATCGCCTCCATCGCCAGAAACGAGATCGCGCCCAGCGCAGTGTTGGCGACCCGGGCGGCGGACCAGCGGCGTGCGCTCTTGGCCGTGAAGCGCAGCGCGTAGTCTTCCAGCGTCTGGTTGGCGACCCATTGGTTGTACTGGCGCCTGACGCGGTCTATTCGCTGCCGCCCTGCCACGCTCTACCCCACTCCCGATACGGACCCGGAGCCCTCGCAAATTCCGTACCAAAAGCCTACGTCGGCATTTTGCGGTGCAGTATACGCGATCTTGCGTATGCTTCCGCCGCCCAGATCCGCGCCATCCTCACGGCACCAATCGCGTGTTCTCGAACAAAAAGTGGGGTGCTCATGTCGGACGAAGGAAACAAGGGCCTGTTGTCGCCGTTTCGGCGCAAATTATTGATGGGAATGGCCGCCGTGCCGGCCATGACGATGCTGCCGCGGGGGGCATTTGCCCAGGCCCCGGCGACCTCTGCGGTCAACACCACGGGTCTTGCGGTCACCGACACCGAAGTGACGGTCGGCATCCTGCACTCGGCGACCGGCACCATGGCGATCTCCGAGACCGGCTCGATCCAGGCCGAAAAGCTCGCCATCGAGCAGATCAACGCGGCGGGCGGCGTGCTCGGGCGCAAGATCAAGTTCATCCAGGAGGACGGCGCATCGGACTGGCCGACCTTCGCCGAGAAGGCGAAGAAGCTCCTCGTCAACGACAAGGTTGCGGCGATCATGGGCTGCTGGACCTCGGCCTCCCGCAAGGCGGTGCTGCCGGTCGTCGAGCAGTATAACGGCATGCTCTACTACCCGACCTTCTACGAAGGCCTCGAGCAATCCAAGAACGTCATCTACACCGGCCAGGAAGCGACGCAGCAGATTCTCGCCGGTCTCAACTGGATCGCCAAGGAGAAGGGCGCCAAGTCGTTCTTCTTCATCGGCTCGGACTACATCTGGCCGCGTACCTCGAACAAGATCGCGCGCAAGCACGTCGAAAACGTGCTCAAGGGCAAGGTCGTCGGCGAGGAATATTATGCGCTGGGCTCGACGCAGTTCAACTCGGTCATCAACAAGATCAAGCTGACCAAGCCGGACGTGATCTTCACCGACGTCGTCGGCGGCTCGAACGTCGCGTTCTACAAGCAGCTCAAGGCGGCCGGCATCGATCTCTCCAAGCAGGCGCTGCTGACGATCTCGGTGACCGAAGATGAAATCGACGGCATCGGCGGCGAGAACATTGCGGGCGCCTATGCCTGTATGAAGTACTTCCAGTCGCTCGACAACGCGAACAACAAGGCTTTCGCCTCGGCCTTCAAGAAGATGTGGGGCGAGAAGACTGTCATCGGAGACGTCACCCAGGCTGCCTATCTCGGCCCGTGGCTGTGGAAGCTGACGGTCGAGAAGGCCGGCTCCTTCGATGTCGACAAGATCGCTACGGCTTCTACGGGTGTCGAGTTCAAGGGCGCCCCGGAAGGCTATGTGCGCATCCACGAGAACCATCACCTCTGGTCGAAGACCCGGGTGGGGCGCGCCAAGCTCGATGGCCAGTTCGAGCTGATCTACGAGACCGCCGATCTCGTCGAGCCGGATCCGTTCCCGAAGGGTTATCAGTAAGCGGCGACATCCGTCGCGCTTTCTCCCACAGACCAAGCCGCTCCCTGGCGTGGATCGCAAGTCCATGCCCAAGACCCCGCGTCGCGACACTGCATCGCGACGCGGGACCCTTATCCCCGACGGAGGACATCGATGTTCGGCGACTACTCGCTTGGTGATCTCGGCTCCATCTTCGTCATGCAGGGCTTTGCCGGGCTGATCTTGTTCTCGGTCTACGTCCTGATGGCGCTCGGGCTTGCCATCATCTTCGGCCAGATGGGCGTCATCAACATGGCCCATGGCGAGTTCATGATTCTCGGGGCCTACGTCACCTGGATGACCTCCAATCTCTTCCAGGCCTATTTGCCGGGTCTGTTCGCCGGCTACTTCTTCCTCGCGATGATCCTCGCCTTTGTCGCATCCGGCGCGCTGGGCATGCTGGTGGAATGGGCGCTGATACGGCACCTCTACAAGCGTCCGCTGGATACGCTGCTCGCCACCTGGGGCCTCAGCCTGATGCTGCAGCAGGCCTATCGCTCCGTGTTCGGCGCACGCGAGGTCGGCGTCGAGCTGCCGCAATGGATGCTCGGCTCGCTGCGCGTCACCGACAGCATTGAGGTGCCGATCAACGGCGTCTTCGTGATGTGTCTCACCGTGCTGATCACCATCGCAGTCGCCTACGTTCTCTACATGTCGCGCTGGGGCCGCCAGGTTCGCGCCGTCGTGCAGAATCGCATCATGGCCGGCGCGGTCGGCATCAACACCGAGAAGGTTGACCGCTACACCTTCGGACTCGGCTGCGGCATCGCGGGCGTCGCCGGCAGCGCCTTCACCATGATCGGCTCGACCGGGCCGACGTCGGGGCAGCTTTACATCGTCGATACGTTCCTGGTCGTCGTGTTCGGCGGCGCCGCCAGCCTGCTCGGCACCATCGCCTCCGCCTTCTCGATCTCGCAGACGCAATCGACGCTCGAATTCTTCATGTCGGGCTCGATGGCCAAGGTGCTCACGCTGCTCGCGGTCGTCGGCATCCTGATGCTGCGGCCCCAGGGCCTCTTCGCCCTCAAAGTCCGCAAATAACGAGAAGCAGGCAAGTCATGATCATCAACTCACGCTTCTTCAACCGATCCGAACTGATGGGCTTCATTGCGCTTGCCGCCGTGCTGTTCGTGATCCTGCCGCTGACGCTGGATGTATTCCGCCTCAATCTGGTCGCGAAATACCTGACCTACGCCTTTGTCGCACTCGGCCTCGTGCTGTGCTGGGGCTATGGCGGCATCCTGAGCCTGGGGCAGGGCGTCTTCTTCGGCCTCGGCGGCTATTGCATGGCGATGTTCCTCAAGCTCGAGGCCTCCAGCGTCGAGAACACCAAGATCCAGTCGACGCCCGGCATTCCTGATTTCATGGACTGGAATCAGATCACGTCACTGCCGCTGTTCTGGCAGCCGTTCCACAGCCTCACCTTCACCATCCTCGCCATCATCCTGGTCCCCGGCCTGTTCGCCCTGATCATAGGCACCGCGATGTTCAAGCGCCGCGTCGGCGGCACCTATTTCGCGATCATCACCCAGGCCGTGGCCGCCATCCTCACCATCCTGATCGTCGGGCAGCAGGGCTATACCGGCGGTATCAACGGCATGACCGATCTGCGCACGCTCAAGGGCTGGGATATCCGGCCCGACCACGCCAAGATCATCCTGTACTTCGTCGAAGTGGTGCTGCTGTTCGCCTGCATCGGCATCGCGCAGTTCATCCGCCTGACCAAGCTCGGCCGCATCCTGGTGGCGATGCGCGAGCAGGAGGACCGCGTTCGCTTCTCCGGCTACAGCGTCGCCAATTTCAAGATCTTTGCCTTCTGCATGGCCGCGGTCTTCGCCGCGATCGGCGGCGCCATGTTCGCGCTCAATGTCGGTTTCATGTCGCCGTCCTTCGTCGGCATCGTGCCCTCGATCGAGATGGTGATCTACACCGCAGTCGGCGGGCGGATGTCGATCTTCGGCGCGATTTGGGGCGCCATCCTGGTGAATTTCGCCAAGACCAGCCTGTCCGAATCCTTCCCGCAACTCTGGCTGTTCGGCCTCGGCGCGCTGTTCATCGCGGTCGTGCTCGCCTTCCCCAATGGTCTGTCCGGACTCTGGGCCGACTACGTACAGCCGCGCATCGATCGGCTGTTCGCCTCGCGCAAGGCGAAGCCGGGCTGGAACGACAATTCGGTCGCCGACGGCGCGCCGGCAGAGTGAGAAGGCCATCATGCTCATCGGTCATCACGATGCCGATGCCGCGCCGGCAGTGAGGAGATAGATCATGCTCATCGGTCATCAACCCAAGGACTTCCTGCTCGCGGTCTCCGGCCTGACCGTCTCGTTCGACGGGTTCAAGGCGGTCAACGATCTCTCCTTCTACGTCGAGGAGAACGAGATTCGCGTCATCATCGGTCCCAACGGTGCCGGCAAGACCACGGTGCTCGACCTGATCTGCGGCAAGACCAAGGCGACCTCGGGCTCGATTCAGTTTCGTGGCAAGGAGCTCACGAAGATGAAGGAGAACGAGATCGTGCAGACCGGCGTCGGGCGCAAGTTCCAGACGCCGTCGGTGTTCGAGGATCTCACCGTGTTCGAGAACCTCGAGATCTCGTTCCCGCGCGGCCGCAGCGTGTTCGGCTCGCTGACCTTTCAGCGCGACCAGCTGGTGAAGGACAGGGTCGAGGAGATCGCGGAGATGATCTTCCTCAAGGACAAGCTCAATACCTATGCCGACGAGCTCAGCCACGGCCAGAAGCAATGGCTCGAGATCGGCATGCTGCTGATCCAGGACCCCGACCTCCTGATGCTCGATGAGCCCGTCGCCGGGATGAGCGTGTCCGAGCGCGCCAAGACCGCCGAATTGCTCAACCGCATCATCAAGAACCGCTCGGTGCTGGTGATCGAGCACGACATGAAGTTCGTCGAGGACATCGCGCACAAGGTCACCGTGCTGCACCAGGGCCAGATCCTCTCCGAGGGCACCATGGAGAAGGTGAAGAACGATCCCAAGGTCGTCGAAGTCTATCTGGGGCACTGAGCGATGACGAAGGTGAGTGAAACAGTTGCGGCTCGGGCGGTGCACCTCTCCCCTTGTGGGAGAGGTCGGATCGCATCGCCAGATGCGATCCGGGTGAGGGGTATCTCTCCGCGCGTCAAACTGCCTCGTGCATCCGCGGATGCAGACCCCTCATCCGTCGCGGACTGCGTCCGCGCCACCTTCTCCCACAAGGGGAGAAGGAAGGCGTTCGTGCCTCACCATTCACTCTGAACCAGGAATACGCTGATGCTGGCAATTTCCGATCTCCACGTTGCCTATGGCCAGAGCGAGGTGCTGCACGGGCTCAACGTCAAGGTCGCGCCCAACGAGATCGTGGCGATCATGGGTCGCAACGGCATGGGCAAGACCACGCTGATGAAGTCGCTGATGGGCATCCTGCCCGCGAGACGCGGCTCGGTGACCATGGACGGCGCCGAGCTCGGCAGCCTCAAGAGCTACGAGCGCGTCGCCAAGGGCCTCGCTTACGTGCCGCAGGGCCGCATGATCTTCTCGACCATGACGGTGAAGGAGAACATCGAGACCGGGCTCGTCGTCTCCGGTGGCTCCGAGGTGCCGGGCGACATCTACGAATTGTTCCCCGTGCTGCTGGAAATGAAGGGTCGTCGCGGCGGCAACTTGTCCGGCGGCCAGCAGCAGCAGCTCGCGATCGCGCGCGCGCTCGCAACCAAGCCGAAGGTTCTGCTGCTGGACGAGCCGACCGAAGGCATCCAGCCGTCGATCATCAAGGAGATGGCGCGCACCCTGAAGCGCATCCGCGACGAAAAGGGGCTCTCCATCGTCGTGTCCGAGCAGGTCCTGAGCTTTGCGCTCGATATCGCCGACCGCGTTCTGGTGATCGAGAACGGCGAGATCGTACGTGACGATCCGCGCGATGCCGTCGATGCCGCGCAGGTCTCGAAATATCTGTCCGTCTAACCAACTGTGTAAAAGGGGAGCATCTCGATGCCAGAGACACTGATCAAGGTCGATCTCACCAAATCGGCCTATGAAAATGACATGGTGCACAACCGCTGGCACCCCGACATCCCGATCGTGGCCTGGGTCAATCCCGGCGACGATTTCATCATCGAGACCTACGACTGGACGGGCGGCTTCATCAAGAACAACGATTCCGCCGACGACGTGCGCGACATCGATCTGTCGATCGTGCACTTCCTCTCCGGCCCGATCGGGGTCAAGGGCGCCGAACCCGGCGACCTGCTCGTCGTCGATCTGCTCGACGTCGGTCCGCTCAAGGAGAGCCTGTGGGGCTTCAACGGCTTCTTCTCCAAGCAGAACGGCGGCGGCTTCCTCACCGACCATTTCCCGCTGGCGCAGAAGTCGATCTGGGACATCAAGGGCCTCTACACCTCGTCGCGCCACGTGCCCGGCGTGAACTTCGCAGGTCTCATCCATCCCGGCCTGATCGGCTGTCTGCCCGATCCCAAGATGCTGGACACCTGGAACAAGCGCGAGGCCGAGCTGATCTCGACCAACCCGACCCGTGTGCCTGGCCTTGCCAACCCGCCGTTCGCGCCGACCGCCCATGGCGGCCGCGCCAAGGGCGACGTCAAGGCCAAGATCGGCGCCGAAGGAGCACGCACCGTGCCGCCGCGCGAGCATGGCGGCAATTGCGACATCAAGGATCTCTCGCGTGGCTCGAAGATCTACTTCCCGGTCTATGTGCCGGGCGCCGGTCTTTCGATGGGCGACCTGCACTTCAGCCAGGGCGACGGCGAGATCACCTTCTGCGGCGCCATCGAAATGGCCGGCTGGCTGCACCTGAAGGTGGAAGTGATCAAGGACGGCATGTCGAAGTACGGCATCAAGAACCCGATCTTCAAGCCGTCGCCGATCACGCCGAACTACAAGGACTATCTGATCTTCGAAGGCATCTCGGTCGACGAGGCCGGCAAGCAGCACTATCTCGATGTTCACATCGCCTATCGTCAGGCCTGCCTCAACGCGATCGAGTATCTGAAGAAGTTCGGCTACTCAGGCGCTCAGGCCTATTCGATCCTCGGCACCGCGCCGTGTCAGGGACATATCTCCGGCGTGGTCGACGTACCCAATGCCTGCGCCACGCTGTGGCTGCCGACGGAGATCTTCGACTTCGACGTGATGCCGTCGGCGGCCGGACCCATCAAGCACATCACCGGCGATATCCAGATGCCGATCTCGCCGGACAAGTGACGCTTGCGCTCCCTCTCCCCGTTCTTACGGGGAGAGGGTTGGGGTGAGGGGCTGTCTCCGCATGCGCGGTGGCAGCGAGTTGTGAACAGGCCAGCGCGTTGGGGATGATGTAAATGCCGGTCTACGAATATCTCTGTGACGACTGCGGTCCCTTCAAGGACCTGCGCCTGATGGCGGAATGCGACGATCCGCAAAGCTGTCCGCACTGCGAGACCATGGCGCCGCGGGTGATTCTGACCGCCCCGAATTTCTTCTGCATGCCGGCCGACAAGCGCAAGGCGCATGCGGTCAACGAGCGCAGCTCGCACGCACCGCAGACGCTGGCGCAATACAAGGCCTCGCACGGCCCCGGCTGCGGCTGCTGCTCGTCGGGCAAGACGGCGAAGGACAAGGGCTCGCCGGACAAGAAGAAGCCGGCGCGGCTGATGACCAAGTCCGGAAGCGGCGCCAAGGGTTTTCCGACGGCGCGGCCCTGGATGATCAGCCACTAACGCTACACGCCAGCATCAAACAGATAGGTACAGGAGCGCTCAACATGCTTCACGGTGACATCTCCAGCAGCAACGACACGGTCGGCGTCGCGGTCGTCAATTACAAGATGCCCCGCCTGCACACCAAGGCCGAGGTGCTCGAGAACGCCCGCAAGATCGCCGACATGATCGTCGGCATGAAGGTCGGCCTGCCCGGCATGGACCTCGTGATCTTCCCGGAATATTCCACGCAAGGCATCATGTACGACTCCAAGGAGATGTACGAGACAGCCTCGGTGGTGCCGGGCGAGGAAACCGCGATCTTCGCCGAGGCCTGCCGCAAGGCGAAGGTGTGGGGCGTGTTCTCGCTGACCGGTGAGCGCCACGAGGAGCATCCGCACAAGGCGCCCTACAACACCCTGATCCTGATGAACGACAAGGGCGAGATCGTGCAGAAGTACCGCAAGATCATGCCATGGGTGCCGATCGAGGGCTGGTACCCGGGCAACTGCACCTACGTGTCAGAGGGGCCGAAAGGGCTCAAGGTCAGCCTGATCATCTGCGACGACGGCAATTATCCGGAGATCTGGCGCGACTGCGCCATGAAGGGCGCCGAGCTGATCGTGCGTTGCCAGGGCTACATGTACCCGGCCAAGGAGCAGCAGGTCATGATCTCCAAGGCGATGGCATGGGCCAACAACGTCTATGTCGCGGTCGCCAATGCCGCCGGCTTCGACGGCGTCTATTCCTATTTCGGCCATTCCGCGATCATCGGCTTCGACGGCCGCACGCTCGGCGAATGCGGCGAGGAGGATTACGGCATCCAATATGCGCAGCTCTCGAAACACCTGATCCGCGATGCGCGCCGCAACGGCCAGTCGCAGAACCATCTCTACAAGCTGGTCCACCGCGGTTACACCGGCATGATCAATTCCGGCGACAGCCCGCGCGGCGTCGCGGCGTGCCCGTATGATTTCTACAAGAACTGGATCAGGGATCCCGAAGGAACGCGCGACATGGTCGAGGCGATGACCCGCGCGACGCCGGGGACCGAGGAGTGTCCGATCGACGGCATCCCAAATGAGGCGGCGGCGTCCAATTACTAGATCAGCGCTTCTGCTGTGCAGGCTTGCGCGGCGGGCGCGGGGCGGCGGCGGGCGTGGGTATCCCGCTCATCTTGTTGGCGGCTTCGCTGACATCGAGCAGTGAGCGACGGATGTCCTCGAGATAGCCCGCCGACTTCTTCTTCATGGTGTCGGCAAGCTCGTGCAGTCCCTTGATCTTCTCGAACAGCTCGTCGGCCTTGCCGTCGACGAAGCCGGGCACCACGCCCTCGATCTTCGTGACCGCCTTGTCGAAGCCCGCGAAGGCGCTGTCGACCTTGGCCATCACGGAATCGATCTCGGTGCCCTTGCTCCGGAGACCGGCCGTGTAATTTTCGAACGTGCTCAGGCCCTCCTTGATTGCGGGGGCATTGCTGACGATCGCGCGGTCGACACTGTGCAGGGTTTCGACGATGGTTTCGGCGTCGCTGAGATCGGCGGTCAGGACGGGGACGCCGTCCGAGTCCAGCGGCACCGGTGGCGCGGAGGGAGCGCCCCCGATCAGTGAGATCGCGGCGACGCCGGTGAGGCCCTGGAACTCGATGCCCGCCACAGTGTCCTTGCGGATCGGCGCGGTATTGTCGAGCATCACCAGCGCCACAATCCGGCGCGGACTCTCCAGCTTGATCGAGCGGATCTGGCCGGCCGGCACACCGTCGAAATTGACCGGGCCGCCGCGGCGCAGGCCGCTGGCGGAGCCGCCCTCGAACACCACGCGCAACTGGCTGCGGCTCTGGATGGTGCGCCATTTCTGCACGCCGAGCAGGCCGCCGAACGCCACGGCGATCGCCGCCAGCGTCGCCGTTCCGATCACCAGATTGCTCGCACGTGCCATGAGGCTGAGTCTAAGGCCAAAGCAGGGAAGTTGGAAGAAGGCCGCAATGTAAGGAGGGCGGGTTAGCGAAGCGTAACCCGCCGCCTTCTTCGCCTGTCTTATGGAGTGGCGGATTGCGCTGCGCTAATCCGCCCTACGGGCTACGGCGTCTCAATGTCCCGCCGCCCCTTTTGCCGCAGCATTGTTCAGCACGATCAGGGCATCGACGGCCACGCCGGTCCTGGTGTTGATCAGGAACGGGTTGACGTCGATCGAGGCGATCCGGTCGCCGGCATCCGCGATCAAATTGGACAGGCCGACCAGCGCCTTCACCGCGGAGGCTTCGTGCAGGGCCGGCTTGCCGCGATAGCCGCGCATCTTGATGCCGGCCTTGGTACGGCCGATCAGGAGCCGCGCCTCGGCCTCGTCCAGCGGCGCGCCGGCGAGCGCGACGTCTTTCATCAGCTCGATGTCGATGCCACCGGTGCCGAACAGCACGACAGGCCCCATCTCGGCATCGAGCGAGGCGCCGACCACGAGCTCGAGCTCGGCCTTGACCTGCTGCGCGATCAGAACGCCGTCGAGCCTCGGCTTGCCCTTCAACCTACTCACCCGGGCCGTGATATCGGCGAACGCCTTCTTCACCTCGGCCGCGCTGTTCAGGTTCAGCACAACGCCGCCGATGTCGGACTTGTGCAGGATCTCCGCGCTGACGACCTTGGCCACGACCGGAAAGCCGATCTGCTTGGCGATCTCTACGGCTTCCGTCGCGGTCTGTGCGATCGCCTCCTTCGAGATCGGAATGCCATACGCCTTCAGAAGCTTCTTCGAGGCGACCTCGTCGAGCGCGGCGCCGCTTGCAGATTTCAGCGCCTTCTCCAGCACGGCGCGCGCGGCGGGCTTCGAGCTCGAGACGATGTCGGGCACCTCCTTGCGCAGCCTGGCGTAGGCGAGCAGCGACTTGATCGCAGTCACCGCCCGGTCCATGCCCTGCATGACCGCGAGATGCGGCAGCGACTTGCGCAAGGACTTGGTAAATTCGGTGAAGCCGATCGACATCGCGCTGATGTAGATCACCGGCTTGCCGCCCTTGCCCGCCATCTCGTCGACGATGCGCAGATTGCGCTCGCGCAGCTCGTGCGGCGCCTTCGGCAGCTCGGCATCGACGATGACGATGTCGATATCGGGATCGTCGATCATCAGCTTGATCGACTTCATATAGACGGACGGATCGACGACCGCGGCAAAGCCGGCGTCGAGCGGATTGCCGACGATCGAGCCCGGTCCGAGCATCTTCGCCAGCTCCGAGCTGACATGCGGGCTCAGCGGCGCAAACTTCAGGCCCTCTGCGTCAAAGGCGTCGATCAGCATGCCGCGCTTGCCGCCCGACAGCGTGACGGCGGCGAGCCGGTCGCCTTTGGGCACGGCCGCGTGGACGAAGCATTCGGTGGTCTCGATCAGCTCGTCGAGCCCACCGACCCGGATCACGCCTTCGCGCGTTGCAACGGCATCGAACGTCTCGATCGAGCCCGCAAGCGCGCCGGTGTGTGCCATCGCCGCAGCGCGGCCGCCTTCGGAGGCGCCGAGCTTGAGCGCGATCACGGGCTTGCTGGCGGCGCGCGCCGCCTTGCAGGCGTCGCGGAACGCCCTGGTGTTGCGTACGCCTTCGAGATAGACGACGATCACCTTGACGCTCGGATCCTCGGCGAAATAGCGCATCAGGTCCGGCGTCTCGAGCCCGGTCTCATTGCCTGTTGTCACCATGTAGCCGACGCCGACGCCGCGATCCTCCAGCGCTTGACGGATTGCCATGACGATGGCACCGGACTGTCCGGCGATCGCCACCGCGCCCTGCTCCATGGTCACGACACGGTCATCGATGTTGGTGAAGAGCTTTTCGCCGGCACTCAGATTGCCGAGGCAGTTCGGCCCCGTGACCGCAAGTCCTGTCTCGCGCACGGCCGCCTGCAATTCGGCGGCGAGCTTTTGGCTTTCCTCGTCCTGCAGCTCGCTGAAGCCGGAGGTGACGATAGTGGCCGAGCGCGCGCCGGCCGCCGCGGCGTCGCGGATCACCTGTACGGCAGAACGCGCCGGCACCAGCACCAGAACGTGATCGGGCTTCTCCGGGAGGCTCGCAAAATCCTTGTAGCAGGGAACGCCCCAGATAGTGTCGCGCTTGGCGTTGACCGGATAGAGGCCGCCCTCGTAACCGTACTTGATCAGATTGTTCCAGATGCGTTCGGCATAATTGCCAGGCTTGTCGGTCGCGCCCACCAGCACGATGTTGCGCGGATGCAGCATCGCGTGGATGCCCTTGACGATGTCGCTGGCATCGGACGGTGGAGACCATGGATGGAACGCGGATGCAGCAGACACCTGGGCTTCCATGCCGTGACCTCACCTGTTGTTCTTCTTGGTCGAGTGCCACTCCGTTCTATGGCGAGTCCTTCGGACTGGCAACCACGGGGGTATGCCGTGTGGTGGAATGAGCGACACTGGCGCGTGTCGCTGGCGCAGTAGGCGACTTGTCGGTTCCGATCAATGTTGCATGCAGGATGTAGCGCTCGGGGCCCGAGGTGACCGCGTCGAATGGCCAGCAGGTCGCGAGAACAAGCTCGAAACCTTGTGTCGTGGCGTCGATTCCCGATGCATCGAAACGGACCACGGCCGAGGAATCTGCGCGATAGCGGAAATGTCGACCGTCGCGACGTGTGACATCGATGATGTCCCCAATGACGACATTGCGCAGGAAGCGGAAATGAGTGTCGCGATGGGCGGCATAGACGGCAGTCCCGCGTTCACCCGCATCGGCTGTTTGGTGGATATGGCCGGGGCCAAACGCCAGCGCCTGTCCGCTCGCGCCTTCCAGCACGATGGCGCTGGCACCGATCCGCTTGACCTCGATCCGCGCCACCGGCCAGGTGTCGGCCCACGACCATGGCTTCACCGCCTGTCCCGTCGCGATGCTTCGGTCGAACGCCCGCTCCAGCAGCATTTGGGCGAGCCGTGCCTTGGCGTGGATGTAGGCGCCGTCGCCGAACAGGAAGAGGCCGATCAGGGCCAGAACCAGAGGAGATATGAGGCGAGGCATCGTGCTTCTCCTTCCGTCATTGCGAGCGAAGCGAAGCAATCCAGACTGTCTCCGGAGCGGAAGCCTGGATTGCTTCGTCGCTCGCTCCTCGCAATGACGTCCCCAAAAAAGGCGCGCGCGGCCGTTGGTTACGGGACAGGCAGCCGCGCGCGCTAACAGAGGAGTCGGGGAGCTCCTCTCTCAAGCGGCGTTGGTGAGCAAGGGCCGACGCCGGTTGAACGCGAACAGGACCAGGGCAAGCACGATCAGGATCAGGCCTGCGATCATCTTCAGTTCGGCCGAGGTCGCCGTCTTGGGCAGACGGATCGCATCGGGCGCTGCGGGTGTCGGGCGCCGCATGGCCGGTGAGGTGCCCGCATCGGCATGGCGCTCGCGCAGCTGCGCCGGGATCTGCGGCCGTTCGCCGAACACCTTCTCGAAATCCCAGCCGGCCGGCAGGTTGATCGGCAATTCGCTGAGCTTGAGCGGCGCGCCTTCGGGGCGGCTCGGCGTCTTGTCGACGGCGACCAGGCTGGTCAGGCGCGTGACGATCTGATGGTCGAGCGCCAGCGCCAGGATCGCCTTGTCCGCCTCCTCGTGTGCGAGCTCCCGCATGGCGCGCGCCACTTCGGCGTCACCGATCTTGCGCTTGGCCCAGAGTTTCGACAGGCCCTTGCCCTCGGCGGCATGTTGCAGCGGCAGGGTCACCGACCATGGGCGGTCGCCGACGCGCCCCCTGATCTCGAGCGCGCCCGCGAGCTTGTCGAGCTTTGCCGCCAGCACCAGCGGCTCGTCGCGATAGACGTCGGGGATAATCGCCGGGGTGACGTCGGCGTTGGCCTCGGAGAACTTCGCGGCGAGACCAGTCACGGCCGGGTTTTCGAGCTTGGCGAACAGGCTGCGCATGCGTTCCTCCACCTGCTCGACGGAGCCGATATGGGTAAAGGCCCCGCGGCCGAGCTCGGCGGCGCGGGTCATCAGATAGGTGTTGGGTGCCGACCCGATGCCGACCATGAAGACACGCGAACGGCCGCGCATCGCCGTGATCGTTTCGAACAATTGCTGCTCGTTGCCGATTGCGCCGTCGGTCAGGAAGACGACCTGGCGAACCATGCCGGTGTCGCCGAGCTTGTCGGCCAGCGCTGCGCGCATCGCCGGCACCATCTCGGTGCCGCCGCGCGCCTGCAAAGCGCTCACGAACGAGGTTGCCTCGCCGACATGCGCGGCATCGGCCGGCACGGAAGCGGGAAACAGCACGTCCATGGTGTCGTCGAAGCGAATGACGTTGAACCGGTCGGTCGGCTGAAGCCGGGAGAGCGCGTAAGCGAGGCTCGCCTTGGCCTGGACCATCGACGTGCCGCCCATCGACCCCGAATTGTCGATCACGAACACGACCTCGCGTGGCATCGGCTTTTCTGTCGCCTGCTCGGCGCCGGGCGGAGTGACGAAGGCGAGCAGATAATCGGCATCGCCGACACGTTCGCGGAACAGGCCGACCGACGGCGCCTTGTCGGTGAGTGGCTTCCAGGTCAGCTCGAAGTCGCGGTCGGCGGGGACAGCGCCGTCGGCGAGCGTGACGATTCGTGTCGTGCTGTCCGGGCTCTCGATCTTGACATTATGGTGGTGGCTCTTGACCTCGCCAAGCGCGAAGCCGGCCTTCAGGCGCACCGTGATGCTGGTCGGATTGACCGGTGCAGTCTTGGCGGGATCCAGCACGGGCGGCGAGATGCGGTCACGATCCGTTACCGGGTCCGATGTCGTCGCACCCCAGCCCGATCCGTCCTTGCGGAAATCGACACTCTGGACGATCGGCGCCGGATTGTAGCGCGGTCCGATCACCAGCGGCAGGCGGAGCGAATATTCCTTGCCGGATTGATGCACAGGCTCCTGGTATTCGATCTGCACCAGCACGGTTTCGCCAGGGCCGATATTGGCAACCGAATTGGTGAAGATGTTCGGCCGTTCCTGCTCGGTGAGCGCGGCCCTCTGACCGGCGCGGCGCGCCTCTTCGTAGATCAATCGTGCCTGCTGCCGCTCCTTGATGTCTCCAACGATGATGCGGTCGCCGACCACCATCTTCAGCGTATCGACGGCACCGCCGGTCGCGAGCGGGTAGACATAGGTCGCCTCGACCCAATCCTGGGTCGGGTTGCGGAAGACCTGAGTGACCCGGGTGCGCAGGGTCGGGCCGGAAACCGTGATGTCGACGTCGATGCCGAGGCGGATCGCTTCCGTGATGGCGCCGTCGCCCTTCAGGAGCAGGCTTCCGGATCTGGCATCGCCGGGCTGGAGCAGGCTGGCCTGCTCGGTCGTTGCCGACCAACTCGTCCCGAAGCTGACGAGCAGGGCCACGAAGGCCATCAGCATCACCGCGATGCCCTGCGCGAGAAGAAGCAATCCGAGCTTGATCAGCCGGTTCAACATGGGGTGCTCGTCGTCGTCGGCTGTGTCGTAGGTGTCCATTTGGCCTGCTCCCGAAAGGGCGTTTGCTGGCTCCGAGCATTCGCCGGGAGCGGTCGCTTTCGCGAGCAGAATGATCGGCAATGTTCCGCCACGGCCGGCCGGGTGCGCCGTGGCCGGGGTGGTCATGTGCGGTTTTGTGCTGGTTTGTCCGGCCTGCTAGAATGACTGTGCTGGAGCAGGGCCAACGATGCAGATGCAGGACAAGGTTTCCGACAAGCAGCTTTCGGACGAGCAGAGCCGCGAGATCGCCGAGACCATTCGCGAGGAGCTCGCCAGACGCCGGATTTCCCGGCAGGCGCTGGCCGAGCAGGCCAAGCTCAGCCTCTCGACGCTGGAGAAGGTGCTCGGCGGACGACGCCCGTTCACGCTGGCGACGACGGTCCGGCTGGAGCAGGCACTGGGCGTCTCCTTACGCAAGAGCCCCGTCGTGCCGGCGCCTCAGGCCGGCAACGATGTCGCTCCCGACAGCCTCGGCTCCTATGCGCATCGCGCCGTGACCTGGCTCGAAGACGTCTACATCACGTTGCGGCCGTCCTTTGGCGACAAGGACGCGATTTTCGCCTACCGCACCGAGATCATCTGGGAGCCGAAAGTCTCTTCTCTGGTTTTCCGCGAGGGCGATCGAACCGATGCCGCCTACGAGCATACCGGCGAAGTCGCCGTTCCCCATCAATCGGGCTTCATCTACCTCGTCATCGTCAAGCACGGCCAGCATCGCGTGATCACGGTGTCGCGGCCGACGGTCGCCGGCGAGATGTACGGCATCATCTCGACGCTCCGTGCAGGCCCTGGTTCGCAGCTCACGCCGATCGCGGCCCCGATCGCCTACGTGCCGCTCAGGAACGTCCCGCAGCCATCCTTGGGGCGGGTTGCGCCCGACGATGCCAACCACGCCCTGTATCGAAAACATCTGCGCCGCACGGTGGAAGAGCCTTTTGCGCTGTTCCTGACGCAATAATCCGCAATCGACGGGCCGGTCCGCCGGAAAAGCGCCCGCGAAGGGCGCTGTGGTCAGGAGTTGGCGACTTTCCTGTCGATCTCTGAGGCCACCGAGAATTCCTTGCGCAAGGTCGGCTTGTGGATCTTGCCGGTGGCGTTGCGCGGCAGCGCGTCGACGAAGCGGATCTGGCGCGGGCACTTGAAGCGCGCCAGATTGGCCGCGCAATGCGCCAAGACGTCGGCCTCAGTGAGCTTCTGGCCGGGCTTGACCGCGACGATGGCAAGGCCGACCTCGCCCCATTGCGGATCCGGGATGCCGATCACGGCAGCTTCGGCGATGGCGCTGAGCTGATGCAGGACGTTCTCGACCTCGGCCGGATAGACGTTCTCGCCGCCGGAAATGTACATGTCCTTCCAGCGGTCGACGATGTAGTAGAAGCCTTCCTCGTCGACGCGCGTCGCGTCGCCCGTGTGCAGCCAGCCGTCGGTGAAGGAGGTCTTGTTCGCCTCCGGCCTGTTCCAATAGCCCGGTGTGATGTTCGGTCCCTTCACCCAGAGCTCGCCAAGTTCGCCGACATCGGCATCGCTGCCGTCGGGTCGCACGATGCGCACCTCCGTATGCAGCACCGGCTTGCCGGCGGAGCCGGCCTTGCGCGCGGCATCCTCGCGATCGAGCACCAAGACGGCCGGCGATGTCTCGGTCATGCCGTAGCCCTGCTGCAGCGCGACGCCGCGCGCCTCCCACACTTTCAGCAGCGGCACCGGCATCGGCGCGCCGCCGACACCGCCGACGATCAGCCGGCTGAGGTCGGTCGTCGCGAAGGCGGGGTGTTGCGCCATGAACTGGTAGATCGCCGGCACGCCGAAGAACACGTTGATGCCCTGCGCGGGGTCGTTGATCAGGCCGAGCGCCGTGCCGGGATCGAAGGCGCGCATGATCATCACGGTGCCGCCGGCATGCAGCACGGGATTGGTGTAGCAATTGAGCCCGCCGGTGTGGAACAACGGCAGCACGGTGAGGAGGACCGAGGCCGGCCCGATGCAGGCGGGGCCGCCGAGATTGACGCAGTTCCAGAAGGTCATGCCGTGGGTAATGGTCGCGCCCTTCGGATGGCCCGTCGTGCCCGATGTGTACATGATGGTCGAGACGTCATCGAGCGTGACCTCTTCAGTGCGGTCGAGCGGTGTTGCGGCGGCGATGCCGGCCTCGTAGGTCGCGCCCGGGCCGAGCAGCAGGCTGGTCGCGACACCGCAGAGCTTCGCCACGGCAAGCGCCGTCTCGGCGAGATCGGCGTCGTGGATCATCACCTTCGGCGCGCAATCGCCGGTGATGAACTGAAGCTCGGGAACGGTGAGGCGGGTGTTCAGCGGCACGAAGATCGCACCCAGGCGACCGCAGGCGAACTGCACCTCCAGCGTATCGGTCGTGTTCAGCGCCAGCACCGCGACGCGGTCGCCGCGCGAGACGTTCAGCGTGTGGCGCAGGAACGAGGCGAGGCGCGAGACACGGGCATCGAGCTGCGAATAGGTGAAGCGGCGTTCGCTCGCGAGGTCGATCACCGCGACCTTGTTCGGTGTGCGGCGGCCATGATGGACGATCCAGTCGTAGTAACGAACGGCCAAAAATACCTCCCCTGCGCACCATGCCCGGCATGGCCCTGGGGCCAGCCGGAGTCTGTGCAGCAACGTTTTTTTGCGCCAGAGTTGGCCTGCGAGCGGGGAAAATCGTCTTGCGTTGAGTTGCTAGGCCGCAGGCTACGGTGGAGAGGCTCCTTACGGTCAGCCACTCTGCGCAAGTGAATGGCAAATGTTCCAGCCATGGTGGACCAGCGAATCCGCCAACAGGGCGAGACCAATGAAGAGCCCGTTCTATACCGCCGAGCACGACGCGTTTCGCGACGTGATGCGCCGCTTCGTCGAGAAGGAGATCGCGCCCTTCGCCCATGAGTGGGACGAGGCCGGCGAATTTCCCCGCGCGCTCTATCGCAAGGCGGCCGAGATCGGCCTGTTGGGCCTGGGATTCCCCGAGGAATATGGCGGCATCGCCGCCGATCAGTTCATGAAGATCGTCGCGAGCCAGGAGCTGGCGCGGGCCGGCGCCGGTGGCGTCAGTGCCAGCCTGATGAGCCACACCATCGGCTCGCCGCCGATCGCGCGCGCGGCGCGGCCTGAGGTGAAGGCGCGCGTGCTGCCGCAGGTGCTGTCGGGCGAGAAGATCTCCGCGCTCGCGATCACCGAGCCGAGCGGTGGCTCCGACGTCGCGGGCCTCCGCACCAGGGCACGGCGCGACGGCGATCACTACGTCGTGAGCGGCGAGAAGACCTTCATCACCTCAGGCATGCGCGCCGATTATCTGACCGTTGCCGTGCGTACCGGCGGCGAAGGCGCCGGCGGCGTCAGCCTGCTCCTGATCGAAGGCGATACGCCCGGCCTGTTGCGCACCAAGCTCAAGAAGATGGGGTGGTGGGCCTCCGATACCGCGACGCTGCATTTCGACGAATGCCGCGTGCCGGCCGAAAATCTGATCGGCGAGGAGGGCCAGGGCTTCAAGATCATCATGCAGAATTTCAACAGCGAGCGCATGGGCATGGCGGCAGGCTGCACCGCCTTCGCCCGGGTCTGTCTCGACGAGGCCATCGCCTATGCCAAGGAGCGCAAGACCTTTGGCAAGCCGCTCGCCCAGCATCAGGTGATCAGGCACAAGATCGTCGACATGGCGCAGAAGGTGGCAGCCTCGCAGGCAATGCTGGAGATGCTGGCCTGGCGGCTCGAGCAGGGCGAGAGCCCGGTTGCGGAAATCTGCATGATGAAGAACCAGGCGACGCAGACCATGGCTTACTGTGCCTCCGAAGCCGTACAGATATTCGGTGGCGCCGGCTTCATGCGCGGCATCAAGGCCGAGCGCATCTACCGCGAGGTCAAGGTCAATGCCATCGGCGGCGGCACCGAGGAGATCATGAAGGATCTGGCGTCACGGCAGATGGGGCTGTGACGGACGCCGTCATTCCGGGGCGACGCGGAAGCGTCGAGCCCGGAATCCATCGGGCCGCACGCACTGTAGAGAAATGGATTCCGGGTTCGCGCTTCGCGCGCCCCGGAATGACGAAGAGGATAAAATGCTATTCACCGCCGACCACGACGACATTCGCCGCTCCTTGCAAAAATTCATCGCGGGCGAGATCAATCCTCATGTCGATGAATGGGAGAAGGCCGACATCTTCCCGGCGCACGAGCTGTTCAAGAAGATGGGCAGCCTCGGCTTCCTCGGCCTGAACAAGCCGGTCGAATTCGGCGGCTCCGGCCTCGACTATTCCTATGCGCTGATGATGGCGGAGGAGTTGGGGGCCATCACCTGCGGCGGCGTGCCGATGGCGATCGGGGTGCAGACCGACATGGCGACGCCGGCGCTGGCGCGCTTCGGTTCGGACGAGGTGCGCCGCGAGTTTCTGGCGCCCTCGATCTCGGGCGATTTCGTCGCCTGCATCGGCGTCTCCGAACCCGGCGCAGGCTCCGACGTCGCGTCGATCAAGACGCAGGCGCGCTCCGACGGCGAGGATTACGTCATCAATGGCGGCAAGATGTGGATCACCAACGGCACGCAGGCCGACTGGATCTGCCTGCTCGCCAACACCGGCGACGGGCCCGTTCACCGCAACAAGTCGCTGATCTGCGTGCCCATGAAGAGCAAGGGCGTCACGGTCGCCCGCAAGCTCGACAAGTTGGGCATGCGTTCCTCCGACACCGCGCAGATCTTCTTCGACAATGTCCGCGTCCCCAAGCGCAACCGGATCGGCGAGGAGGGCAAGGGCTTCACCTACCAGATGATCCAGTTCCAGGAGGAGCGGCTCTGGGGCGCGGCGGCTTGCCTGAAGGCGCATGAATACATCATCGACCAGACCATCGAATACACGCGCAACCGCAAGGCCTTCGGGCAGAGCATCCTCGACAATCAGGTCGTGCACTTCAAGCTCGCGGAGATGCAGACCGAGGTCGAGCTGCTGCGCGCGCTGATCTATCGTGCCGGCGAGCAGCTGGTCGCCGGCGAGGACGTGACGCGGCTCGCGACGATGGCCAAGCTGAAGGCCGGCCGGCTCGGCCGCGAGCTCACCGACGCCTGCTTGCAATATTGGGGCGGGATGGGCTTTACCAACGAGACGCCGGTCAGCCGCGCCTATCGCGACAGCCGCCTGACCTCGATCGGCGGCGGTGCCGACGAGGTCATGCTGATGGTCCTGTGCAAGATGATGGGCACGCTGCCGGGGAGCAAAGGAAACGCCTGATGATCACGCTCTATCATTGCGACGCCGCGCGCTCATTCCGTCCGCTCTGGATGCTGGAAGAGATGGGGCTGCCCTATGAGCTGAAGATGCTGCCGTTCCCGCCGCGCGTCTTCGCCAAGGAATATCTCGCGCTTAATCCGCTGGGCACGATTCCCTTCATGATCGACGGCGAGACCAGGATGACCGAGTCCTCCGGCATCTGCCACTATCTCGGCATCAAATACGGCCCGACGCCGCTGATGGTCGGGCCGGATGATCCCGCTTATGGCGCATTCCTGAACTGGATGTATTTCAGCGATGCCACGTTAACCTTTCCGCAGACGCTGGTGCTGCGATACACCCAGCTCGAGCCGGAGGAGCGTCGCAATCCGCAGGTCGCCGGCGACTATGCGAAATGGTTCTTGGGCCGACTGCGCGCCGTTGAGGCAGCCACAGCCAATGCCGAAACCTTGTGCGCCGGCCGCTTCACCGCCGCTGACATCGTCATCGGCTACGCGCTTCGCCTGGCGAGCAACATCGGGCTCGCCAAGGATTTTGGGCCAAATGTCGCAGCCTATTGGGCGCGCCTGCAGCAGCGCGAAGGTTTCAAGCGTGCCGTGGCTGCGGAACAGAAGGCTGGCGTCGAGCAGAATGTTGCAGCGAGAGTGAGGACGTAAGGGAGGCTGTCATTTCCTGAGGCGATGAGCAGCATCGAGCCCGGAATCTCGAGGTTCCGGGCTCGGTTCTGCGGATCGCCCCGGAACGACGATGCATGTTTCATGACAGCGCTATCCTCTCGTGACAGCGGCCAAATTTCCGCTAAGGTGACCTCCGTCCGCAGCGGCCAGAGAGCCGCGCGAGGAGGAACCCAATGGAAGATAAAGGTCGCGAATCCGACCATCTGATGCTGATCACGCCGGAGCGGGTGTTCTATGCCGGCCTGCTCGGGCGCCCTCGCAAGCGGACCCCCGGCTGCTGCCATGTCTATGTCGCGGTGAAGGGCAGCCTGCATCTCACGATCGACGATACCTTTGTCAGCGGCGAGCTGTTCGTCACGCTGCCGAACCAGCGCCATTCCATCGCCAGCGACTATCGCACCGTCATCAGCGTGACGCTGGAGCCGGAAAGCATGCCGGACGGCGTGATCGAGTCCCTGGCCGAGCGGCTGCGCGGGCCGGACAAAGCCGCCTATGCCCGCAAGATCCTGGCCGCTTATGCGCTCCTGCGCCAGCGCCGCTATGGCGACATCACCACCGCCGAGTTCGACGAGATGTGCTTTGGCGAGGCGCTGCCGCGCCGCGTGCTCGATCCGCGCATCACGCGGGCCGTTGCCCGCATCGAGCGTTTCTCCGGCGAGCCGGTGACGGCGGATACTTGCGCCGCCGAAGCCGGACTGTCCGCCTCGCGCTTCCTGCACCTGTTCAAGGAAGAGACCGGCATCTCCTTCCGCTCCTTCCGTGCCTGGAAGCGCGCGCGGCATTTGCTGCACTTCGCCAACCAGGATCTCAACCTCGCCCATCTCGCGCAGGACATCGGCTATCCCGACTCCACCCATTTCAGCCACTCGATCCGCCGCTTCTACGGATTGAAGCCGCGCGCGATCTTCGTCGGCTCGCGCGACCTTGCGATCTATCGCAGCACCGAGACGGTCCGGCTGGCGGAGGCGGGCTAGCACCGCTCTTGTAGGGTGGGCAAAGCGAAGCGTGCCCACGACTTTCGTGAGGTGTGGAGAGATGGTGGGCACGGCGCAAGAGCGCCTTTGCCCACCCTACGAAAGCCCGCCTCTCCCAGCTTCTCCGCGCAAGAAGCTGCATGCCACCCATCACATGATCGCAAACGTTGAATTCTCAACGTGCGAGATATTGTTGGCATGAGCGACAAGGCCGTCATCACCTGCGCGCTGAACGGCGTGCTCACCGACCCCAAGCAGCACAACGTGCCTGTGACGCCCGAGCAGATGGCGCGGGAGGCCAGGGCTGCGTTCGAGGCCGGCGCGTCCGTCATGCACATCCATCTGCGCCAGCAGGCGCCGGGCAAGGGACACCTGCCGTCCTGGGAGGTGAGCGTCAGCAAGGAGATTCAGCAGGCTATCCGCGAAGCCTGCCCCGGCGTCATCATCAATCATACCTCGGGCGTGTCAGGGCCGAACTACTCCGGCGCGCTCGACTGCATCCGCGAGACCAAACCGGAGATCGCCGCCTGCAATGCAGGCTCGCTGAATTATCTGAAGGTGAAGGCCGACAACACCTGGGCCTGGCCGCCGATGATGTTCGACAACGCGGTCGAGAAGGTGAAGGACTATCTCGACGTCATGAACGCGGTCGGCACCATCCCCGAGTTCGAATGCTTCGACGTCGGCATCGTCCGCTGCGTCGGCATGTACCACCAGGTCGGCATGTACAGGGGACCGCTCGAATATAATTTCGTGATGGGCGTTGCCTCCGGCATGCCTGCCGATCCCGAGCTGCTGCCGATCCTGATCAAGCTGAAGCGCCCCGAGGCGCATTTCCAGGTCACCGCGATCGGCCGCGAGGAGATCTGGCCGCTGCACCAGCGCTGCGCCGAGCTCGGCGGGCACTTGCGCACGGGGCTTGAGGATACGTTCTATCTCGCCGACGGCAAGAAGGTGACATCAAACGGCCAGTTGATCGAGGCGATCGCCGCCTGTGCAAGGCGTGCGGGCCGCGAGATCGCGAGCCCGGCCGAGGCGCGGAAGATCTTTGGGACGAATCGCTAGCCACACTCTGTCATTCCGGGATGGCCCGAAGGGCCAGGCCCGGAATCCATAACCACGATCGGGAGTATGGATTCCGGGCTCGCGCTCCGCGCGCCCCGGAATGACGGGCAGGAGCACTAATGTCTACTCTCGAAAACACCATATCCCCCGGCAGCGCCGCCTACCACGCCAACCGTGACGGCATGCTCGCCTTGATCGACCGCATGCGCGCGCTGGAAGAGCGCACGCGTGCCGCATCTGCCGCGGCAAAGGATCGTTTCCACAAGCGCGGCCAATTGCTGCCGCGCGAGCGTGTCGCGCTGGTGCTCGATCCCGGCGCGCCCTTCATCGAGCTGTCCACGCTGGCCGGCTACATGTTCGACGTGCCGGACGCGAACAAGAGCGTGCCCGGTGGCGGCGTCATCGCCGGCATCGGCTTCGTCTCGGGCGTCCGCTGCATGGTCAGCGCCAGCGATTCCGGCATCGATGCCGGCGCGCTGCAGCCTTTCGGCCTCGACAAGACGCTGCGCGTGCAGGAGCTCGCGCTGGAGAACAAGCTGCCTTATGTGCAGCTCGTCGAAAGCGCCGGCGCCAATCTCTTGCGCTACCGCGTCGAGGACTTCGTCCGCGGCGGCAACATCTTTCGCAATCTGGCGCGGCTGTCGGCGGCCGGCCTGCCCGTCGTCACCGTCACGCACGGCTCGTCCACGGCGGGCGGCGCTTATCAGACTGGCTTGTCCGACTACATCGTGATGGTCCGCGGCCGCACCCGCGCCTTTCTCGCGGGGCCGCCGCTGTTGAAGGCCGCGACCGGCGAGATTGCGACCGAGGAGGAGCTCGGCGGCGCCGAGATGCACACGCAGGTGTCCGGCCTCGGCGACTACCTCGCCGAAGACGACCGCGACGCGCTGCGCATCGCGCGCGAAATCATGGCCGCGCTGGAGTGGGAGCGGCCGGGGCGGGCGGCTCCGGAGTTCAAGCCGCCGCGCTACAATCAGGACGAGCTGCTTGGCATCATGCCGATGGATCACAAGCGCCCGGTCGACATGAAGCAGGTGATCGCGCGCATCATCGACGATTCCGATTTCACCGAGATGGCGCCCAACTACGGCCCGGCCACCGTCTGCGGTCATGCCCGCATCGAGGGACAGGCGATCGGCATCATCACCAACAACGGGCCGCTCGATCCCGCCGGCGCCAACAAGGCGACGCATTTCATCCAGGCCTGCTGCCAGACCCGCACGCCGCTGCTCTATCTCAACAACACCACCGGCTACATGGTCGGCAAGGCCTATGAAGAAGCGGGCATGATCAAGCACGGCTCGAAGATGATCCAGGCCGTGACCTCGGCGACGGTGCCGCAGATCACGATCTATTGCGGCGCCTCGTTCGGCGCCGGCAATTACGGCATGTGCGGCCGCGGCTTCCATCCGCGCTTCTGCTTCTCCTGGCCGAACGCCAAGACCGCCGTGATGGGCGGCGAGCAGGCCGCCGAGACTATGGCGATCGTGACCGAGGCCGCCGCCGCCCGCCGCGGCAAGCCGATCGAGAAGGACAAGCTGGATGCCATGAAGGCGCAGATCGTCGGCGTGTTCGACGGCCAGATGGACGTTTTCTCGACCAGCGCGCGCGTGCTCGACGACGGCGTGATCGATCCGCGCGATACCCGTGCGGTGCTGTCGGAGGTGCTCGCGATCTGCCGCGAGGGCGACGCGCGCGCACCCCAGCGCATGCAATTCTCGGTGGCCCGCCCATGAGGAACGGATCAGTGCAGCACCGACCGTTCTTCAAGGTCCTTGTGGCCAATCGCGGCGAGATCGCACTACGCGTGATGCGCAGCGCGCGGCGGCTCGGCCTTGGCGTGGTTGCGGTCTATTCGGATGCCGACCGCGATGCGCTCCATGTTCGGCAGGCGGACCAAGCCGTGCGCATCGGCGAAGCCTTGCCGGCGCAGTCCTATCTCAACATCCCCGCGATCATTGCAGCGGCCAAGGCGAGCGGTGCCGATGCCGTCCACCCCGGCTACGGTTTCCTCGCCGAAAACGAGGCGTTTGCGCAAGCCTGCAAGGATGCCGGCCTGGTCTTCATCGGGCCGTCGCCGCAGGCGATCGAGGCGATGGGCAACAAGGCCGGCGCCAAGGAAATCATGACGAAGGCCGGCGTTCCCGTCGTGCCCGGCTATCAGGGCACTGAGCAGGGCGACGAAGTCATGCTGGCGGAGGCCAGGAGGATCGGCTTCCCAGTCATGATCAAGGCCGTCGCCGGCGGCGGCGGCCGCGGTATGCGGCTCGTCACTGAAGCGGCCTCGTTCCCGGATGCGCTGCGCAGCGCGCGGTCGGAAGCCAAGGCCGCTTTCGGCGATCCCACAGTCATCCTCGAGCGAGCGATCCAAAATCCCCGGCACATCGAGATCCAGGTGTTCGGTGACAGCCACGGCAACGCCATTCATCTCGGCGAGCGCGACTGCTCGGTGCAGCGTCGTCACCAGAAGCTGATCGAGGAGGCGCCGTCGCCCGCGGTCACGCCGGAGCTGCGCGCCAGAATGGGCGAGGTCGCCGTCGCGGCCGTGAAGGCGCTGCGTTATGAAGGCGCGGGCACGCTGGAATTCCTGCTCGATGCGAGCGGCGAATTCTACTTCATGGAGATGAACACCCGTCTTCAGGTCGAGCATCCCGCCACCGAGGCGATCACCGGGCTCGATCTCGTCGAGTTGCAGCTGCGCGTCGCGCGCGGCGAGCCGTTGCCGGTGAAGCAGCAGGACATCACGTTCTCCGGCCATGCCATCGAGGTGCGGCTGTGCTCGGAAGATGCCGCGCACGACTTCATGCCGCAATCGGGCCGCATGGCACGCTGGCAGGTGCCTGACGGCATCCGTGTCGAGCACGCGCTGCAATCGGGCTCGGAGATCCCGCCGTTCTACGATTCCATGATCGCCAAGGTGATCAGCCATGGCACCACGCGCGAGGAGGCGAGGGGGCGGCTGATCGTCGGCCTGGAGCAGCTCACCGCGTTCGGCGTGACGACCAATCAGGCGTTCCTGATGTCGTGTCTGCGGCATCCCGGCTTTGCCAGGGGCGAGGCGACGACGGCTTTCATCGATGCGCACCGCGACGAATTGCTGGCGCCGCGGCGAGAGGCGGCATTCGATACGGCGCTGGCAGGCCTGCTGCTCTACGTCACCAATCCGCGCGCGCCGTCCTGGCAAAGTGGCCGGAGCCTGTCGGCAACGTTCCCGCTTCCCGCGAAGACCGAGATCGCCGGCCAAACGCTGGAGCTCGAAATCACGCGCGAACGCGACGGCGGCTATATCGTGGCGACCTATGGCCGCCAGGACAAATTCGAGATCGAGCAGCTCGACGCTGACGCCATCCGCTTTCGCCACGACGGCGTGATGGACAGCGCCAAATTCCTGCGCGACGGCGATCGGCTCTATCTCCAGCATCGCGGTATCCCGCTTGCGGTGATTGATCTCACCCTGGCTGCGCCGAAGGCCGCCGCGAGCAATGGCGGAGACGGCAAGGTCCGCGCGGCCCTGAATGGCCGCGTCGTCGCCGTTCTGGTCAAGCCGGGCGACCGGGTTGCCGCCGGCCAGCCGGTGATGACGCTGGAAGCGATGAAGATGGAGCACGTCCACAAGGCCGGCATCGACGGCGTTGTCGCCGCGATCGACGTCGCCGAGGGCGATCAGGTGACCACGGGCAGGATCGTGGCGGAGATCGCCGCGTAGCCTCGTGTCCCGGACGCGCGGCGCGCGAGCCGGGACCCATGTCGCCCAGGACGCGAGCGCTGCACGCTCGCGCGAGGCGCTGCGGTCGGCCCCGTCGTTCTAAAATATCCCATGGTTTCCAATAGGATGGATACCAGCTGGCGTCACGGGTAATTTTTATTGAACATTGTTCATCTTTCGGCTACTAATACTGAACATTGTTCAATGCTGGAGAGCCCCGCATGTCGCGCGCAAATGATCCCATCCAGGCGGCTGCCCTACTCCCCTTGGGGGCCCGCCGCCCTTCGTTCGGCGCCTCGCAAGCCCGCGAAAAATATCTGACCGCGGCGCTCCTCGTCTTGGCGGTCGCGGCCCTCTTTGCGCCGGCGCTGCCTGCCGCCGCCTGGCACATCCCGCATTTCGTCGACAGCCGCGCCTGGCTCGGCGTGCCCAACGCCGCCGACGTGCTGAGCAATCTCGCCTTCCTCGCGATGGGTGTCTGGGGCTCGGAGCGGCTGCGCGGCCGTCTCGAGGTGCCCGTCGGTGCAAGCTGGTTCTTCGTGGGACTGATCCTCACTTGCCTGGGCTCAGGCTTCTATCATCTCGACCCCGACGTGCCGCAACGGCTGATCGCCGACCGCCTCGGCATGGCCGTGGCGTTCGCGGGATTTCTGGGCATCGCGGCCAGCGAGCGCATCAGCGTGCGCGCGGGCGAGGCGGTGCTGGTGCTGATGATGATCACGGGCCTGCTGGCTGCCTGGGTGGCGCGCGAGAATCTCACGCCGTGGGTGGTCGTGCAGTACGGCGGCATCGCGCTGGCCGTGGGACTGGCGTTGACGCGGCCCCGGCCCGGCGCGCTTGGCGTGCCGCTCGGCGGCGTGATCTTGTTCTATGCGCTGGCCAAGCTTTTCGAGCTTGGCGATGCGATCGTGTTCGACGCGACGGGCCACATCGTCTCGGGCCACACGCTCAAGCATCTGGCTGCCGCGCTGGCGGCCTGGCCGGTGATCAGCTCGTTGCGGCACGATCCGCAATCGTAGGGCGGGCAAAGGCGCATAGCGCCGTGCCTACCATTCGTTTCGATTGGCAGAGAGGTGGTGGGCACGCTTCCGCCTTCGCTCTTCGAGCTACGGCGGACAAGTCGCTTGGCCCGCCCTACGCAGTCGCGTTGCTCCGCCCCGTTCCCTCATTGAGCAGACACGCCACCTGATGCCCATCACCGGCATCCAGCAGCGCCGGCCGCTCGATCTTGCAACGCTCCATCGCAAACCGGCAGCGGGTGTGAAACGCACAGCCCGGCGGCGGATTGACCGGGCTCGGCACGTCGCCGTCGACCAGCGGTGCGAGCTTCTTCGCCAGCGGATTGGCGATCGGCACGGAGGCGAGCAGCGCCTGCGTATAGGGATGCCTCGGATTGCGGAACAGCTCGTCCTTGCCGGCGATCTCGACGATGCGGCCGAGATACATCACGGCGACGCGGTGGCTGATATGCGCGACCACGGCGAGGTCGTGGGCGATGAAGAGATAGGAGAAGCCGTGCTGCCGCTGCAGGTCGATCAGAAGGTTGATCACCTGAGCCTGGATCGAGACGTCGAGCGCGGACACCGGCTCGTCGCAGACGATCAGGCGCGGCCCCAGCGCCAGCGCCCGCGCGATGCAGATGCGCTGGCGCTGTCCGCCGGAGAATTGATGCGGGAAGTTGTGCATCTGGTCGGGGCGCAATCCGACCTGTTCGAACAGCTTTGCAACCCTCGCCTCCAGCGCCTTGCCGGTCGCCAGACCATGCACGATGAGCGGCTCGCCGACGATGTCGCCGGCGGTCATGCGCGGATTGAGCGAGGCGAACGGATCCTGGAACACGATCTGCATCGAGCGGCGGTGCGGGCGTAGCGCCGACTTGGAGAGGTGCGTGATGTCCTCTCCGTCGAGGCGGATCTTGCCGGAGGTCGGCTCGACCAGCCGCAGCACGCTGCGCGCCACCGTCGACTTGCCGCAGCCGGACTCGCCGACGAGCCCGAGCGTCTCGCCGGCCTGAAGGGAGAACGAGACGCCGTCGACCGAGTGCACGGTGCCGACCTGCCGCCGCAGCACGCCGGCACGCACCGGATAATATTTCTTGAGGTCGGTGACCTCGAGCAGGGCCTCGGTCATGCCACCTCCGCGACTTCTTCCGCGCGCCAGCAGGCGGCGAGATGGCCGCCGCCCCAATCCGCCAGCGGCGGATATTCGGCCTCGCAACGCTTGATGGCGAGCTTGCAGCGCGGCGCGAAGGCGCAACCCTTCGGCAAGCGCACCAGCGAGGGCACCGTGCCGGGGATCTCGTTCAGTCGCTCCGGGGCGACGATTCCGGCTGCGGGGACCGCCGGGATCGACGCCATCAGCCCGCGCGTATAGGGATGCATCGGTGAGGCGAACAGCGCCTCGACGCTGGCTTCCTCGACCTTCCGCCCCGCATACATCACGATCACGCGCTGCGCGGTCTGCGCGACCACGCCGAGATCATGCGTGATCAGCACGAGCCCGGTGCCGAGCTCCTTCTGAAGGTCGAGGATCAGCGCCAGGATCTGCGCCTGGATGGTGACGTCGAGCGCCGTGGTCGGCTCGTCCGCGAGCAGCAGCGCCGGCCGGCAGGCCAGCGCCATCGCGATCATCGCGCGCTGGCGCATGCCGCCGGACAGCTGATGCGGATATTCCCTCGCGCGTCGCGCCGGTTCGGGAATGCGCACCAGGCGGAGCATCTCGACGGCGATGGTCTGGGCCTCCCTGGCCGGGATGCTTCGGTGCAGCCGCACGGCTTCGACGATCTGGTCGCCGATCCGCATCACCGGATTGAGCGATGTCATCGGCTCCTGGAAGATCATGGAGATGCGGTTGCCTCTGACGGCGCGCATCTCGGCTTCGTCCAGCGCCAGCAGATCGGTGCCTTCGAGCGAGACGGAGCCGCCGATGATGCGGCCGGGCGGATCGGGCACGAGGCGCATCAGCGACAGCGCGGTGACGCTCTTGCCGCAGCCGGATTCGCCGACGATCGCCAGGGTCTCCCCGCGCCTCACGCTGAAGGAGAGATCGTCCACGGCCTTGAACAGGCCGGAATTGGTGAAGAACACCGTCTTCAGGTTCTTCACCTCGAGCACGAGATCGGATTGTTTCGTCATCAGCCGCGCTGCCGGGGATCGAGGATGTCGCGCAGGGCGTCGCCGAACAGGTTGGCGCCGAACACGGCGAGGCTGATGGCGATGCCCGGGAAGATCACCAGCCAGGGCGCGGTGCGGACATATTCTGCGGCGGATTCCGACAGCATGCGGCCCCACGACGGATAAGGCTCGGGAATGCCGAGGCCAAGGAAGGAGAGGGAAGCCTCGGTCAGGATGGTCGAGCCGAGCTGGGCGGTCGCGAGCACGATCAGCGGCGCCAGCGTGTTCGGCAGCACGTGGCGCAGCGCGATCCGCACCTCGCTCATGCCGATCGACTTGGCGGCTTCGACGAAGGGCTGCTCGCGCAGCGCCAGCGTATTGGCGCGGGTGACGCGCGACACGGTCGGGATCAGCGGGATGGCGATCGCGATGATGACGTTCGGCAAGGACGGGCCGAGCGCCGCCGTCATGATCAGGGCTAGGACCAGCAGCGGCAGCGCTTGAAGAACGTCGGAAACGCGCTGGAAGACGAGATCGACCCAGCCGGACAGATAGCCCGATGTGAGCCCGACGATGACGCCGATCGTGCCGCCGAGCGCGGTCGAGCCGATGCCGACGGCGAGCGAGATGCGCGCGCCGTGGATGATGCGGCTGAACACGTCGCGGCCGAAGGAATCGGTCCCCATCCAGTGCGCCCAGCTCGGGCGAGCCAGCGCGCGCGCGGAATCGACCGTCAGCGGGTCATAGCGCGCGATGAAATCGGCGAAGATCGCGGTGAACACGAACACCGTCATGATGATGAGCCCGGCCGCGCCGAGCACGTGCCGCTGCGCCAAGAACAGCACGCGCCGCCAGCCCCCGGTGGCATGCGCGCCGGCGCGCCGTAGTTCGAGATCATAGTCGATTGCGGCCATGTCAGCTCTATCTTCTCCCTCTCCCCGCTTGCGGGGAGAGGGTTGGGGTGAGGGGGACTCTCCGCAGGGGAGGTGAGAGCTGGGCTCGCGGAGAGTCCCCCTCACCCGGATTGCTGCGCAATCCGACCTCTCCCCGCAGGCGGGGAGAGGTGAAGGAGAGCGCACACGCTGTGTGAGAGTAAATCATGCCGTCAATCCGTGTACCTGATCCGCGGGTCGAACACCGCGTAGAGCATGTCGACGGTGAAATTCGCGACCACCACGACCACGGCGATGAACATCACGAGGTTCTGCACGATCGGATAGTCGCGCCAGCGGATCGCCTCGACCAGGAAGCGGGCGACACCGGGGATGTTGAACACCGTCTCGGTGACGATCAGGCCGCCGATCAGGAAGGCCGCCTCGATGCCGATCACGGTGATCACGGGCAGAATCGCGTTCTTCAGCGCGTGGCGATAGTTCACGGCGGCCTCGGAGGCGCCCTTGGCGCGCGCAGTACGGATGTAGTCCTGCCGCAGCACTTCCAGCATCGAGGATCGCGTGATGCGCATGGTCAGCGCCGCGCTGCGGAAGCCGACGGCGGCGGCCGGAACCGCGTAGGTTGCGAACGCCTCGAGCCAGGTCTGCGGATTCGGGTTGAAGATCGGCATCTGGCCGAACATCGCCACCGACGCGGTGAGGATCAAAAGTCCGAGCCAGAACGAGGGCAGCGACAGGCCGCTGAGGCTGACCACGCGCAAGGCGTAATCCAGTCGCGTGCCCTGCTTCACGGCGCTGATGACGCCCAGGGGAATTCCGATCGAGGCCGAGAACAGCAGCGCGAGGCCAGCCAGCTTTGCCGTGATCGGAATTCGCGGCAATATCTCCTGCAGTGCCGGCTTCTCGGAAACATAGGAATAACCGAGGTCGCCGCGCAGAAAACCGCTGATCCAGTGCCAGTATTGCACGATCAGCGGCTGGTCGATGCCGAGCTCCTTCTCCAGATTGGCCTTGTCGGCGGGATCGACATAGCCGGCAGCGGCGAACAGGATGTCGACGATATTGCCGGGCACGACGCGCAGCAGGACGAAGATGACGACCGAGATCCCGAACAGGGTCACGAGCATCAGCAACAGGCGTCGCACCAGATAGGCAAACATCCTTCGCCCTCCGCGAGCCGCTAGTCTTCAGCCTGCCGTTCTACTTGTCGAGCCACACATCCTCGTAGCGAAAGCCGTTATAGGAGCTGTTCGACATGATCGTGATGCCCTTGACGTAAGGCTGCCAGCACGTGCCGGCCCTTGCATGGAAGATGATCGGGCGGGCGACGTCCTCCTGCAGCTTCTTGTCGATGTCCCACACCAGCGGCTTGCGCTTGTTGGTGTCGGTCTCCTGCGATTGCACGTCGAACAGCTTCTCGATCTCCTTGTTGCAGTAATTGGTGTAGTTTCGCTCCGAGCCGCAGGAATAGTTCTCGTAGAAGGATTGGTCGGGGTCGTCGACCGAGCTGCCGGTCAGATTGAGGCCGAGCATGTAGTCCTTGCGCGCGACCTTCGGGAACCAGTTGGCGGTCTCCACGACGTCGAGCTCGCCGTCGATATAGATGCTCTTGAGCTGGTCGATCAGGATCACGGCGGGATCGCGATACTCCGCGAGATTGCGCGTCGAGACCTTCACCGCCAGATGCTTGTCGGGACCGTATCCGGCCTTCTGCATCAGCTTCTTCGCCTCCTCGCGGTTCGCGTTCACGTTCGGGCCGTAGCCCGGAATGGTCTCGAGCCTGTCCTTCGGCATGCCCCAGATGCCCTGAGGCGGCGGCAGCATGGTGCCGCCGATATCGGCCTGGCCCTCGAACAGGATGTCGATGAAAGCCTTGCGGTCGAGCGCAAGGGCCACCGCCCGGCGAACATCGATGTTGTCGAACGGCGGGGAGCTCGAATTGACAATGATATTGGTCGAAACGTTGGTCGGCTCGACGACGCAGGTCGCGTTCGGCGCCTGCGACTTGATGTCCTTCAGCAGCGGGATCGTGATGTGCGTCGGGAAGGTCATGTCGAACTTGCCGGCGACGAAAGCGAGGATCGCGGTCGAGCGGTTCGTGATGATCGTGTATTCGATGCCGTCAAGATAGGGCAGGCCCTTCTTCCAGTAGTCCGGATTTCGCGTCAGCTTGATCGATTCATTGGCCTTGAACTCGACGAACTTGAACGGTCCGGTCCCGATCGGATGGGTGCGCATGTCCGCCGGAGAGACATGGCAGGGATAGACCGGCGTATAGCCGGACGCGAGCATCGCCAGCAGCGAGGGTTGCGGCCGCTTCAGCTCGAACGAGACCTCGAAATCGCCGCTCGTCGTGATCTCGTTGACTTCGTTGTACCAGGCCTTGCGTGGATTCTGCCGAAGCTTCTGCTGCGATTTACCCATCAGCAGATCGAAGCTGCATTTGACGTCGGCCGACGTGAACGGCTTGCCGTCGTGCCATTTGACGCCTTGGCGCAGCTTGAACGTCAGCTTCTTGTTGTCGCTGCTCCAGGACCAGCTTTCGGCGAGTTCGGGCCTCAGGGTGTCGGGACTGTTCTGCGCGATGTGCTGATCATAAATGACGAGATTGTTGAAGACCCCCATGAAGGGCACGTTGACCGAATAGGTCGCGCCTTCGAGAATCGAGGCGTTGGCCGGACTGTCGCGGTGATACATCCGCAAGGTTCCGCCCTGCTTCGGCTCGCCGGCGAGCGTGGTGGTTGAGGCCATCAGCACAGATAGCGCCGCCGTTACGGCAAGCGCCCACACGCTCCGCATGCTCATCCTCCCTGGACATCGGCCTTTTGCGGCCTGTTTGTCGCGACGATAGCACGCAAGCCGGGGGAGGCAACCCCGATAGCGCCGCATGCCGCCTCGACAATTCGGATGACGGAAGGCCGCAGGGTCTTCATCGTCTCACTATGTGAGAGTGCAGGTGCGAAGAGATGGTCCTGGTGCAGCTGTTGCGCGCAGCTGCCTCGACAAACACCGCCGTCGTCCCGGACGAGCGCAGCGAAGATCCGGGACCACAGGAGGCAGTTTGGCCAAGACTCGGAGTTGCCGCCGCGCAACGACTCCTCCCTTGGGGTTATGGGTCCCGGGCTCGCGACTTCGTCGCGCCCCGGGACGACAGTTGCGCGTGTGGCGCTTGCTTGCGCACCTTACGTAGCGGAAACCCTCACACGATCCTTGACGCCTTGTTTCCCCAATACCGGTCCCGCAGCAGGCGCTTGTACAGCTTCCCGGTCGGCAGCCGCGGCAATTCCTTCTCGAAATCGACCGAGCGCGGCACCTTCTGCCGCGACAGCGATTTCGCGCAGAACGCGATCAGCTCTTCGGCCAGCGCCGCGTTCGGCACCACGCCCGGCATCGGCTGCACCACCGCCTTCACCTCCTCGCCGAGATCGGCATTGGGCACGCCGAACACGGCGGCATCGGCGACCTTCGGATGGGTGATCAGGAGGTTTTCGCATTCCTGCGGATAGATGTTCACTCCCCCGGAGATGATCATGAAGGTGGCGCGGTCGGTCAGGTAGAGGAAGCGATCGGCATCGACATAGCCGACGTCGCCGACCGTGCTCATGCTGCCGTCCGGCGAGCGCGCCTCCTTGGTCTTCTCCGGATCGTTGAAATATTCGAACGGCGTCGCCGTCTTGAACCAGACCTGGCCGGGCGTGCCGGTCGGGCATTCCCGCATGTTCTCGTCGAGGATGTGGAGATCGCCGAGCAGCACCTTGCCGACGGTGCCGCGGTGGGCCAGCCATTCCTCGCTATTGCAGGCGGTAAAGCCGAGGCCCTCGGTGGCGCCGTAATATTCGTGAATGATGGGTCCCCACCATTTGATCATGTCGTCCTTGACCAGAGCCGGGCAGGGCGCGGTGGCATGGATCGCGATCTCGAGCGACGACAGGTCGTAGCGCTTGCGGACCTCCTCCGGCAGCTTCAGCATGCGCGAGAACATCGTCGGCACCAGCTGGGTGTGGGTGATGCCCCAGCGCTGCACCAGCTCGAGGTAACGCTCGGGATCGAAGCTCTCCATGATGATCACGGTGCCGCCCATGCGGATCGTGAGGTTCACGGCGGCTTGCGGTGCGGAATGGTAGAGCGGGGCCGGCGACAGGTAGACCATGCCCTCACGGTAGTGCCAGAGCTTGGTCAGGAAATCGAACAGCGGCAGATTGTGTTTCGGCGGCTCCTCCGGCAGCGGCCGCAGGATGCCTTTTGGTCGCCCCGTCGTGCCGGACGAATACAGCATGGCCGTGCCGAGCCATTCGTCCGCGATCGGTGTCGTCGGCATGTCCGCGGTCACGTCCGCCAGCCCGACGATGCGCTCGCTCTCGCCCGGGCCATCGGCGACGATGCAGAGCTTGATATCGGGGCAGGACTTGATCGCCTCGCGCGCGATGTCGAGCTTCGCCACCGAGGTGATCAGAATCCGGGACTGGCTGTTGACGAGCAGATAGGCGAGCTCGCCCGGCGTCAGGAAGGAGTTGATGCAGGTGTAGTACAGCCCGGAGCGTTCGCCCGCGCCGCAGGCCTCCAGGTAGCGCGAATTGTTCTCCATGAAGATCGAGTAATGGTCGAGCCGTTTCAGGCCGTGCTTGCGGAACAGATGCGCCAGCCGGTTGCTGCGCGCCTCCAGCTCGCGGTAGGTGACGGCCTCGCCTGTGGCCGCCATGATGAAGGCGGGCTGCAGCGGGCGCAGGCGGGCGTGGTGACCAGTGTACATCTATCCTCCGGCTTGAATCATGCGGCGAGAAGCAGGATTTCGCGCACCTGCGCCGGGCCTTCGATCTTGCGCGGATTGCGCGGCACCCAGGGCGTGCGCATCGCTTGCTCGGCGATTGACTCGAAATGCTCGGGCGACACACGCACGTCGGCGAGGCTGCGCGGCATGCCAAGCGAGCGGATGAAGGCATCGAGCACGTCGGCGGCGTTGCGGCCGGGATAGCCCATGGCGGCGGCGACGATCATCTGCCGCTCGGCATTGTCGCGCGCATTCCAGCGCATTACCGCCGGCAGCATGATGCAGGAGGTGTAGCCGTGCGGCACGTCGAAGGCCGCGCCCAGCACGTAGCCGATGCCGTGGCTTGCGCCCATCGGCACGCCGGCGGCGAGCGCACCCATCGACAGCCAGGTGCCGATCTGCGCGTCCATTCGGGCGTCGAGATCGGCGGAGTTGGCCTTCACCCGCGGCAGCGCGTCGGCGAGCATGGCGAGGCCCTTCACCGATTGCGCGTCGGCATAAGGATGCGTCTCACGCGAGCAGATCGCTTCGACGCAATGGTCGATGGCACGGATGCCGGTCGACAGGAACAGCCATTCCGGCGTGTGCACGGTGATGGCCGGATCGAGGATGGTCGCGCGCGGCACCGTCAGCGGATGCCTCAGCATCTGCTTCACATTGGTGCTGCGGTCGGTGACGCCGGCGATTGCGCTGAACTCGCCCCCGGCGATCGTGGTCGGCACGCTGATCTGCCGCACCGTCGGCGCATTCATCTCGGGCGCGATGCCCTTGCGGACGCGGATGCGCTCGATGCCGTCGATATCGGTGATGCCATTGGCGAGGCAAAGCTGCACCGCCTTGGCGCCGTCGGTGATCGAGCCGCCGCCGACGGTGACGATCAGGTCAGCCTCCGCCTCGCGCGCCGCAAGGGTGGCGGCGATCACCGCGTCGCGCGGCGTATGCGCCGGCATGGCGTCGAACAGGCCGGCGCAGCGCGGGCCCAGCGCCTGCTTGATCGTCGCGATTTCGTCGGTGTGCCGGTTGAGCGTGCCGGAGACCATCAGGAAGGCGCGGCGCGCTCCCAGCCGGTCCATCTGCGCGACGATGGCGCCGGCCGCAGGATGGCCGAACACGACCTCCTCGATCGCGCCGAAAACGACACGTCCCTGGTGCACGCCTGTCCTCCCGGACAATTCGCCTTGTTTTTGTAGGGGGTAGCCTAGCCGAGCGACCCGCCTTCGTCATGTGTGAAGACGCTGGGGCTCTTCTCCCTCTCCCCGCGTGCGGGGAGAGGGTCGGGGTGAGGGGGCTGTCCGCGAGGGAGCTGACAGTTGGACTCGCGGAGGCTCCCCCCTCACCCGGATCGCATCTTGCGATGCGCTCCGGCCTCTCCCCGCACGCGGGGAGAGGCGAAGGTGGCACCCTCCCAATTCATGACCCCCGCGAATAGCGCCCTTCGCAATCCGCCGCGCGTGGGGCCGCCGATCTGGCTGTCAACCCGCCATCCGGCCCGGGCGCTCGTCCCAGCATTGCGCATCGCGGTCTTGAAGAGTTCATCTTTGCCACCCATCTTGTGGCGCCCGCAGGTAGGGGCGTACCCTGCATTTTCTGCGGCTTTTGTGCGAGGACCTGGGATGAGCGGACCGGATGGAAGCGAGCGGTTTGTCAAAAAGCACGATTTCGTTCTGGCTCGACTCGGTGCAATCGCCGCGCTTCTTGGCGCGACATTCGCACTCACCGGTTGCGGACAACCGACCTCGCAAGCCGCTGCTCCGCCGCCGGCGCCGGTGACGGTGGCCCAGCCGGTCAAGCGCACCGTGACCGATTGGGACGAGTACACCGGGCGCTTCGAGGCGGTCGAGGAGGTGCAGGTGCGCCCGCGCGTCGGCGGCTTCGTCAACTCGGTCGAATTCCAGGACGGCGCCATCGTGCGTCAGGGCGATCTGCTTTACGTCATCGACCCGCGTCCGTTCGAGGCGGTGGCGACGCAAGCGGAGGGCCAGCTGTCGGATGCACGCGCCAAGGTGGAGCTTGCCAAGCGCGAGCTCGATCGTGGACTCAGCCTCGTGCAGAGCAGCGCCGTCTCCGAGCAGGTGGTGGATCAACGCCGTCAGGCCCTGCAGGCCGCGCACGCCGCCGAGACGCAGGCCGAAGGCGCGCTGAAGGCCGCCCGGCTCAATATCGAGTTCACGCATGTGACGGCGCCGCTGACGGGCCGCGTCAGCCGCCATCTCGTCAGTCCCGGCAATCTCGTGCAGGGCAGCGACAGCGGCACGTCGACATTACTGACGTCCATCGTCACCCTTGATCCGATCTACATCTATTTCGACATGGACGAGGCGACCTTCATCAAATACAGCAAGCTGTGGTTCGAGGGGCGGCGCCCAAGCTCGCGCGACACGGCGAACCCTGTGCAAGTGACGCTCGCCGGCGAGACCAAGCCGTCGCATGAAGGCAGCATCAATTTTCTCGACAACCGCCTCGACGTCTCGACCGGGACGCTGCGGAGCCGCGCGGTCGTCAAGAACACCGACCTGTCGATCCTGCCCGGCCAGTTCGGCCGTGTCAGGCTGATCGGCAGCGCGCCGTACGAGGCTCTGCTGATTCCGGATGCTGCCGTCGCGACCGACCAGTCCCGCAAGATCGTTTTCGTGGTGAAGCCCGATGACACCGTCGAGGCCCGTCCCGTGGTGCTCGGCCCGCTGGATGACGGCCTGCGCGTGATCCGCGAAGGATTGAAGCCGGAGGATCGCGTCATCGTCAACGGCATTCAGCGCGCCCGCGTCGGCGCCAAGGTCGCTCCGCAGACCGCGCCAGCACCGGCCGGTGGCAAGCCCGGTGACAAGTCATGAATCTCGGCCGTCTCTCCATCAACCAGCCCATCCTGGCGATGGTGCTGTCGATCGTGCTCCTGATCGTCGGCGCGCTCGCCTACACCACGCTGCCGGTCTCGGAATATCCGCAGGTGGTGCCGCCGACCGTGGTCGTCACCACGCAATATCCCGGCGCCTCCGCACAGACCGTGTCCGACACGGTCGCAGCTCCCATCGAGCAGGAGATCAACGGCGTCGAGGACATGCTGTATCTCTACAGCCAGGCCACCTCGAACGGCCAGCTCACCATCACCGTCACCTTCAAGCTCGGCACCGACCTCGACAAGGCCCAGGTGCTGGTGCAGAACCGCGTCGCGATCGCGCAGCCGCGCCTGCCGGAGGAGGTCCAGCGCAACGGCGTCACCACGCGCAAGAACTCGCCCGACATCCTGATGGTCGTGTTCATGCTGTCGCCGGACGACACCTTCGACCAGCTCTACATCTCCAACTACGCGCTGCTCCAGGTTCGCGACCAGCTGCTGCGCCTCGACGGCGTCGGCGACATCCAGATCTTCGGCGCGCGCGATTATTCGATGCGGCTGTGGCTCGATCCTGACCGGATCGCCAATCTCGGCCTGACCTCGGCCGAGGTTCTGGCCGCGATCCGCGCCCAGAATGTGCAGATCGCGGGCGGCCAGATCGCCGAGCCGCCGATCGCCGATCGTGCCTTCCAGCCGAATCTGACCTTCACCGGCCGGCTGAAGGACCAGAAGCAGTTCGAGGACATCCTGATCAAGGCCGGCTCCGACGGCCGCGTCGTGCGGTTGCGCGACGTCGCCCGCATCGAGCTCGGTGCGCTGGCGTATTCCACCAACAGCTTCCTGCTGCGCAAATCCGCGGTCGCCATGCTGGTGACGCAGCGCCCGGGATCGAACGCTCTCGCCACGGCAAAGAACATCAACGATACCATGACGAGGCTCAAGGAGAGCTTCCCGAAAGGTCTCGACTACAATATCGGCTACAATCCGACCGAGTTCATCGCGCAGTCCGTGCACGAGCTGATCAAGACCATCTACGAGGCCATGCTGCTCGTGGTGGTCGTGGTGCTGGTGTTCCTGCAGGGATGGCGGCCCGCGATCATTCCGATCATCGCGATCCCGGTGTCGCTGGTCGGCACTTTCGCGGTGATGGCCGCGCTGGGCTTTTCCATCAACAATCTCACTCTGTTCGGCCTCGTCCTCGCCGTCGGCATCGTGGTCGACGACGCAATCGTAGTGGTCGAGAATGTCGAGCGGCATCTCGAACACGGCATGAGCCGGCGCGACGCCGCGCTCAAGACCATGGAAGAGGTCGGCGGTGCGCTGGTCTCGATCGCGCTGGTGCTGTGCGCGGTGTTCGTGCCGACGGCGTTTCTCGGCGGTATCTCCGGGCAGTTCTTCCAGCAATTCGCCGTCACCATCGCGGTTGCGACCGCGATCTCCTGCTTCTGCTCGCTGACGCTGTCGCCGGCGCTGGCTTCGCAGATCCTCACTCCGCACGAGTCGAAGCGGCCACCCGCGAGCTGGAATGTCATCGCGCGGGCGTGGGGTGCATTTACCGGCGTGTTCAACCGTGTGTTCGACCGGCTGGCGCATGGCTATGCCGGCCTTGCCAATTTCGTGATCCGGCATTCGGTGGTGATGCTCCTGATCTACGTGGTGCTGATCGGCAGCGCCGGCTGGCTGATCGTGACGACGCCGCAAGGCTTCATCCCGGCGCAGGATCGCGGCTACGTCATCGTATCGGTGCAATTGCCCGGTGCCGCCTCGCTGGCGCGCACCACCGAGGTCGTGCGCGAGATCGAGCGGATCGCGCTGGATACGCCGGGTATCGTCCGCGTCGCCGCTTTTGCCGGCTTCTCCGGCGCCACGCGAACGCAGGCCGGCAATGCCGCGGCGCTGTTTCCGGTGTTCGACGAACCCGAGGCGCGCATCAAGAAGGGATTGTCCGCGAACGCCATCACGGTCGAGCTGCGCAAGCGCCTGTCCGCAATCCAGGGCGCCTTCATCATCGTGATTCCGCCGCCGGCCGTGCCGGGCATCGGCACCGGCGGCGGCTTCACCATCCGCATTCAGGACCGCCAGGGCCGCGGGCCTGAAATGCTCGCCGCGGCCACCGACGAGCTTGTCGCCGCGGCGCGCAAATCGCCCTCGCTGCTCGGCCCCTCGGTGTTCTCGCCGTTCACAGCCAACACGCCGCAGCTCTTCGTCGACATCGACCGCACCAAGGCGCAGAAGCTCGGCGTTCCCATCTCGAACATCAACGACACGATCCAGAGCTATTTCGGATCGACCTACGTCAACGACTTCAACCTGTTCGGCCGCACCTATCACGTCACCGCGCAGGCTGACTTTCCGTTCCGCAAGGAGCCCAGCGATCTCGCGCGCCTGCGCACGCGCAACGCTTCCGGCGATATGGTGATGCTCGGCAGCGTGGTCGAGTTCAAGGACGTTTCGGGCCCCGACCGCGTCGCGCGCTACAATCTCTATGCCGCGTCCGAGCTTCAGGGCGAGCCCGCGCCGGGCACCAGCTCGACCACCGCGCTCAACGCCATCAAGCAGCTGGCGAACGACACCTTGCCGAGCGGCTTCACCTTCGAATGGACGGATCTGTCCTATCAGCAGATCACCGGCGGCAATGCCGGCCTCTACGTGTTTCCGATCTGCGTGCTGTTCGTCTATCTCGTGCTCGCCGCGCAATATGGCAGCTGGACCCTGCCGTTCGCGGTGATCCTGATCGTGCCGATGTGCCTGCTCGCCGCCACCATCGGCGTGCGCATCATGGGCCAGGACGTCAACATCCTCACCCAGATCGGCTTCGTCGTGCTGGTGGGGCTGGCCGCGAAGAACGCAATTCTGATCGTCGAGTTCGCGCGCGACATCGAGAATGAAGGCAAGCCGCGGCTGGAGGCCGTGATCGAGGCCTGCCGCCTGCGCCTGCGGCCGATCCTGATGACCTCCTTCGCCTTCATCCTCGGCGTGCTGCCGCTGGTGATCTCGACCGGCTCCGGCTCCGAGATGCGGCAGGCGGTCGGCGTCGCCGTGTTCTTCGGCATGATCGGCGTCACCCTGTTCGGCCTGTTGTTCACGCCGATCTTCTATGTGGTGGTGCGGAACCTGGCGGAGGGGCGGAACGAGGGGAAGAAGCCGGAGCTGGCGGCCTGACGCTGCCTCTATGGCCATAGCCGTCTCCACACCCATCGCTGTCATCCCCGCGAACGCGGGGATCCATAACCACAGGGAGTGGTTTGGCGCGGGCAGCGGCAACTCCGAGTCTTCGCCAAAACCCTTCCTGGGGCTATGGGTCCCGGATCTGCGCGCGCTTAAGGCGCGCTTGTCCGGGACGACGCGGAGAACGTGGCGAGCAGAATCCCATACTAACGACCAACACGAAACGGATGGGCGCGCGCGGCGTTCTTCACTACTATCCGCGCGATTTCAAAACAGAAAACTACCGGGAGCTTAACGAATGAAATCAGCACTTTTGGCCGCCGTCGCAACCTCTGTCCTGGTGCTGGCGGCGCCGGCCTCCGCCCAAGGCGTCAAGATCGGCATCCTCAACGACCAGTCCGGCGTCTATGCCGATTACGGCGGCAAATGGTCGGTCGAGGCGGCCAGAATGGCGATCGAGGATTTCGGCGGCGAGGTGCTGGGCCAGAAGATCGAGCTGGTCACCGCGGATCACCAGAACAAGCCCGACCTTGCGACCTCGATCGCGCGGCGCTGGTACGACGTCGAGAATGTCGACATGATCACGGAGCTGACGACCTCCTCGGTCGCGCTCGCGATCCACGACCTGTCCAAGGAAAAGAAGAAGATCGACATCGTCGTCGGCGCCGCGACCTCGCGGCTGACAGGCGATGCCTGCCAGCCCTACGGCTTCCACTGGGCCTACGACACCCGCGCGCTCGGCGTCGGCACCGGCGGCGCGTTGACCAAGGCCGGCGGCGACACCTGGTTCTTCCTCACCGCCGATTACGCCTTCGGCTATGCACTGGAGAAGGACACCAGCGAGATCGTCACCGCCAATGGCGGCAAGGTGGTCGGCTCGGTGCGCGTGCCGCTCAACTCCTCGGACTTCTCATCCTTCCTGCTGCAGGCGCAGAGCTCCAAGGCCAAGATCGTCGGCCTCGCCAATGCCGGCCTCGACACCACCAACTCGATCAAGCAGGCGTCCGAGTTCGGCATCGTCTCCGCCGGCCAGAAGCTCGCCGGCCTCCTGATGACGCTTGCCGAAGTGCACGGCCTCGGCCTGCAGGCCGCGCAGGGCCTGGTGCTGACGGAAGGCTATTACTGGGACGTCAACGACAAGAGTCGCAATCTCGGCGAACGCTTCCTCAAGCGCACCGGCCGGATGCCGAACATGATCCAGGCCGGCACTTATTCGGCGACGCTGAGCTACCTCAAGGCGGTCAAGGCCGCCGGCACCAAGGATCCCGATGCCGTCGCCAAGAAGCTGAAGGAACTTCCGGTCGACGACGATTTCGCCCAAGGCGGCAAGGTGCTCGAGAACGGCCGCATGGTCCACGACATGTATCTGTTCGAGGTCAAGAAGCCCGCGGAATCGAAGAAGCCCTGGGACTATTACAAGCTGCTCGCCACCGTCCCCGGCGACAAGGCCTTCTTCACCGCCAAGGAAAGCGGCTGTCCGCTGACGAAGTGAAGGGCGGCGCTGGCGCCCCATTCTCCCTGTCGTCCCGGACAAGCGCGCCCCAAGCGCGCGCAGATCCGGGACCCATAGCCACAGGCGGACGTGGTTACGGGGACTCTGAGTTGCCGGCTCGCGCCCCAGCAGCTCCCTGTGGCTATGGGTCCCGGATCAGCGCTCCGCTTCGCTGCGCTTGTCCGGGACGACACTGAATGTGTGGCGACGGATTACCTCACAGCAATCGCAACACCACCGCGCCCAGCGCCCCCGCCCAAAGCGCCATCGCCGCGATGCCCTGGATCGCAAAGCCCGGGCCGCGCTTGGCCGCTGCCTGCGAATAGCCGACGAAATAAACGATGCGGCCGATGATCCAGACCGCGCCGAGTCCGGCGGCGATGGCGTCGCTGATATAGACCGCGAACAGCCAGAGCGCCGGCAGGACGATCGGCATCCATTCCAGCGTGTTCATCTGGATGCGGAAGGCGCGTTCGAAATCCGGATGGCCTGACATCGCGGGCACCTTGACGCCGGTCTTGGTGCGCGAGCGCGAGACGTTGATGCTGGTGAAGAAGTAAAATGCGATCGCCAGCAGGGTGACGAGGGCGGTGAGGTGATACATCGCGGAATCCCTTTGAAGAGGTCGCGGCCTCAATAGCCGGTCATCTCGAGATAGCCAACACCGTCATGGCTCCCGGCAAAGCCGATCGGCCCTTCCCAATAGGCGAAGCCGGTCCCCATCCAGGCTTTCGGATTGAGCGGCTTGCACAGGATCGAGAACGATCGCGACGGGATCGCGATCTGCCATTCCACCGGGACCTTGCGTCCTGCGACCTCCGCCGTCGCCTTCGGAATCATCTGGATGTCGTCCCCCGCGATCATCTGCGTGTTGCCTGCGGCGTCGATCCAATTGCCGAACGGATAATTCTTGTCGTCCTTCTGGCGCAGCCGGTACAGCATCAGCTTGTCGCCCGACGACAGATGCAGCGACAGCCAGTCCCAGCCGGTCTGATCCCTGTCGAGCGGCTGGCTGCTCCATTCGCGGTCCATCCAGGCCTGGCCCGAGACATCGACCGCCTTGTCGTCGATGGTGAGCGTGCCGCGGGCGCGGTAGAACGGCTGGCTGTAATAATACGACGCCTGCCCGCGCTCCGACTTGCGGCTGTAGCCGCGATCACCCTGCAACACGACCGGACGATCGGCCTCCAGCGTCAGCGCGTAGCTGAAATCGGTGCTGGACGCTTTCAGCGTCAGCGGCGCCAGATGGCGATCGTCGGTGCGCTCGAGGCCCTTCATTTGCCAATCGTCGATCCAGGCATCGAACGGCTTTTCTGTGACGCCAGCCTGCCCGATGCCACCACGTGAGAATGTTTCGTTGAAGCGATGCGTGTCGGCGCGCGTCACCGCGGCATGGGCCATCCACACCTGCTGATTGGCCCAGCCTTCGCCTTGCGGACCCGGCTGCGCCGCCTGGCGGAACAGCGTCCATTGCAGGCCGCAAGCCGCACCGCTGCCGTCGACGAGGTTGGCCGTGAGATACCACCACTCGATGCGAAACTCCGGATGCGGCCCGTGATCGGCCGGAAAGGCAAACGGCCTTCCCGGCGTCACCTTCGCAAAGCCATCCGCTGTCTCGCCGAGCCCGGCATAACCTTGCGCGCCGGCGCGGCGCGCGAGTGCCAGCGCGGCAATGCCGCCGGCGAAGGCGCGGCGCGACATGCGATCAGCGCTCATTGGCAAACACCTTGACGAGACTTGTCGGCTGCATCCGCGCTAGCCGCACGACCGGCAGGAGGGCCGCCAGCAGCGAGGCCAGCAGCGCCACCGCGACCAGCCCGATCAATTGCTCCGGAAACACATGGAACGGCAGCCGCCAGCCGAATGCCTTCACATTCACGATCGCGATCAGGCACCATGCCACCAGGAGGCCGAGCGGCACCGCCAGCAGCGCCGTGAACAGCGCCACCGACAGCGTCTTGGTCAGCTCGATCGCGGCAAGGCGCGGCCGCGTGATGCCGATCGCCCACAGCGGCGCGAGCTGCGGCAGACGGGAATTCGCCAGCGTGAGCAGGCTCGTGAACAGCGCGATCCCGGCGACACCGAGCGTGAGGGCATTCAGCGCGGAGGTCACCGCAAAGGTGCGGTTGAAGATGCGGATCGATTCCGCCTTCACCGTCGCCTGGTCGGCGACGCTGCGGTCGTCGAGCGCGAACTGCTTCTGCAACGCCGCGATCAGGCCCGAGATGTTCTCCTTCGCGACGATCAGGCCGATCCGCGTCTGCGGCGTCTGCGGAAACTGCCGGATCAAGGCCGCGACATTCACGGTCAGCTGCCCCCTCGGATTGCCGTAATCGGCGTAGATCCCGACGATGTCGAGCTCCCAGGTCCCGCCCGGTGCCGGCACCTCGACGACGTCGCCGATGCGCAGATTCAGGCGGCGGCTGAGCTGCTCGCTGATGAAGGCGGAGTTGCCGGGCACGAGCCGGGCCCAGGCCCGCGGCGCGGCGTCCAGCAGCGGCCAGCGCTCGCGATAGAGCGCGTGATCGGGCAGGCCGAGCAGCTCCACCGGCTGACCCTGAAGCTGCGCTTCGGCGCGCCCGCCGGACAGGATCGCCTGCACCTCGCCGCGCTGTTTCAGCCAGTTGCGGATCGCGACACCTTGGGCATTGTCGGAGGCACTGACGTAGACGTCGGCGGCGAGCCGTCCGTTGAGCCAGCCGAGGAAGGTGCGGCTGAACGTCTCCACCATGATGGAGACGCCGACATTGACGGCGAGCGCCAGCAACAGCGCCATCAGCGCCAGCGACAATCCGGACAGCTGCTGCCGGCTGTCCGCCCAGAACCACAGCGCCAGCGGTCTTCGCGCGGCATGTTGGCCCGCGAGCAGGAGGAGCTCGAGCAAGGCCGGCAGGATCAAGGCCGCGCCGAGCATCAGGGCCGCGAGCAAGCCAAAGCCCGCAATCAGTGATTCGCCATAACGAAGCAGCAGCAGCGCGACCGCGAACACGGCGCCGGCCGCGCAGCTCTGCAGGACCAGCCAGCGGCGCTGCCGCTGCTGCCAGGCGCGCGGCTGCGCCGTTGCCAGCACCGGCATCCTGATCGCCTTGATCAGGCTGGTCGCCGCCGCGACGAGCGCGCCCGCAATGCTGATGCCGATGCCGGCGAGCCACCATTCGGGCCGCAGGCTGAGCTGCCCCGGGATCTGCGCGCCATAGAGCCCGCGCAGCGACGCCGCGACGTCGGGCAGCAGCACGGCGGCAATGAAATAGCCGCACACGAGGCCGATCAATCCCGCGACCAGCGCCAGCGCGACGAGCTCGACCACCAGCACGGTGTTGACGAGCCGCGCCGAGGCGCCGCAGGCGCGCAGCGTCCGCAGCATCGGCAGCCGCTGCTCGAAGGCGAGGCCGACGGCTGAGTTGACGATGAAGAGGCCGACGAAGAACGACAGCAGGCCGAACGCCGTGAGGTTGAGATGGAAGCTGTCCGTGAGGCGCTCCAGCTCGGTCTCCGCGGTCGGCTCGATCAGCTGCAATTGGTCGCCGACAATGCTTGCGAGCGGAGCAGGTCTGCTCTTCGGCTTGCCGATCAGCAGCCGCGACAGCTGATCCGGCTTGTTCAGCAGGCGCTGCGCCACGCCGATGTCGACCACCAGCACGCCGGGCACCAGATGCGGCAGCACGCGCAGCGGCGGCAGCGTTGCGCCGTTGCTGATCAGCGGTGCCGCGCCTTCCGCTTCCTGCAAGTCGCTCAGCGTCTCCCGGGCCACCAAGGTCTGGCCCGGCGCCGCCACGAAACTTCCCAAATCCGCAGCACCGAGGCGCGGCGCGTTGCCGATTTCGACCGGCAACGTCACCGGCTCGATCCCGAGCAAGCGTATGGAGCGGCCGTTGATCTGGACCCGTCCCTCCAGCGCCGGCGACACCGGCCAGCCGGCGCGGCGGAGTTTTACGAACAACTCTTGGGGAAACGTCGCTGCATGTGGCGCGACCAGCATCGCCGTGCGGGTGCCCCCGAACGTCGCCGCGGCGCGGTCATAGGCGGTGCGGGCCTGCTGGTTGATGGCCTGCACGCCGCTCCACAGCGCGGTCGCCGCGATCAGCCCGACCAGAAGCGTCGCGAACTGCATCTTGTGCCGCCGCCAATGGCTGAGCAGCACCGCGAGGATCCAGAGAGCGCGTCTCATGCGATCCGCCCCGCATGCAGGGTGAGGTGGCGGTCGAGCGCTCTGGCCAGATGCAGGCTGTGCGTCACCATCAGGAAGCCGCAGCCGGTGCGCGCGACGAGGTCGCGCGCCAGCGCCAGCACGTCCTCGGCGGTGTCTTCGTCCAGATTGCCGGTCGGCTCGTCCGCCAGCAGCAGCGAGGGCTTTGTCGCCAAGGCCCGGCCGATCGCGACCCGTTGCTGCTGACCTCCGGACAATTGCTCGGGATAGCGCTTCAGAAGTGATCCAAGCCCGAGCCGTTCGACCAGCTCTTTCGTCCAGGCTCCATCGTGCCGGCCCGCGATCCGCGCCTGAAAGACCAGATTGTCCGCGACCGACAGGCTCGGGATCAGATTGAATTGTTGAAAAACCAGGCCGATCCGGTCGCGCCGCAAGCTGGCGCGCCCCGCATCGGAGAGCTTGGTCACCTCGACGTCCTCCAGCCGGATCGTGCCGCCGTCGGCGGCGTCGAGCCCCGCGATCAGGTGCAGCAGCGTGCTCTTGCCGCTGCCGGACTCGCCGGTCAGCGCGACGCGCTCGCCTGCCCTGAGGTCGAGATCGACGCCGCGCAGCACATGAACCGGTTCGCCGGCCGAGGAGAAGGTCTTGGAAAGATTTCGGATGCTCAGCACGATGAATGGCGCCGGACGGAATTAACGGACTCGTGGCGTAGCACACTTGCTGCGGAAATGCCGGGTTGCGTTGGTTTCGAAGCCGTTGTTAGCTTCGTTGTTGGATTCCAAGATGGCCAAATCAAAAAAGTGCCAGAAAGGACATGCGGGGAGAACGATGAGCGCTCAGGGAACGCCCCATGCGGCGGGCAGGACGGCAGGGGAGTCCAGGGATTCGGCGAAGCCAACGCCGAAGGGCGCCTGGACCGTTACATTTCTCCTCTTTCTCTTCATGGTCGTGAACTTCGCGGACAAGATCGTCGTCGGTCTCGCCGGTGTGCCGATCATGACCGATCTGAAGCTCTCGCCGGAGCAGTTCGGCCTACTCGGCTCCTCGTTCTTCTTCCTGTTCTCGATCGCCGCCATCGTGGTCGGCTTCATCGTCAACAAGGTGCCGACGCGCTGGGTGCTGCTGACGCTCGCGGTGATCTGGGCTCTGGCGCAGTTTCCGATGGTCGGCACCGTCTCCTTCACCACGCTCCTGATCTGCCGCATCGTGCTGGGCGCCGGCGAAGGCCCGGCCTTCTCGGTCGCCGCGCACGCCATCTACAAATGGTTCCCCGACGAGAAGCGCACGCTGCCGACCGCGATCCTGTCGCAGGGCTCGGCCTTCGGCGTCATCCTGGCGGTGCCGGCGCTGAACTGGATCATCGTCAATCATTCCTGGCACTATGCCTTCGGTGCGCTCGGAATCGTGGGCCTGATCTGGGTCTGTGCCTGGCTTGCGCTCGGCAAGGAAGGGCCGCTGGAGGACACGCAGGTCCTTGCCGAGACCGAGCAGAAGATTCCCTACCTGCAACTGCTCACCTCTCGCACCTTCATCGGCTGCGTCGCGGCGACCTTCGGTGCCTATTGGGCGCTGTCGCTCGGCCTGACCTGGTTCACGCCGTTCATCGTCAAGGGGCTCGGCTTCTCGCAGAGCCAGGCCGGCTTCATCTCGATCCTGCCCTGGGTGTTCGGCGCCACCATCGTCATTCTCACCGGCTGGATCTCGCAGGTGATGATGGCGCGCGGCTACAACACGCGCGTGGCACGCGGCGTGCTCGGCTCGGTGCCGCTGGCGATCGGTGGGCTGATCCTGGCCATGATGCCGCACGTTCAGGGTGCGGGCCTGCAGATCGCACTGCTGGTGGTCGGCTCCGGCCTGTGCGGGGCGATCTATGTCGTCTGTCCGCCGATGCTCGGCGAGTTCACGCCGACCTCGCAGCGCGGCGCCATCCTCGCGATCTACGGTGCGCTGTACACGCTGGCCGGCATCATCGCGCCGGCGGTGATGGGGGCGACGATCCAGCGTGCCGGCAGCACGCTCGACGGCTACATGACCGGCTTCACCATCAACGCCGTGATCATGGTCGGCTCCGGCCTGCTCGGCCTCTTGCTGCTCTGGCCGAACACGGAAAAGGCGAGGTTGAGGCGTGGTGCCGCGGCACAGGCGGCCGCGCTGAAGGGCGCGGTGTCGCCGACGTAAGAGGGCGCGAATCGCCCACTCCGGAGTGACCAGTTTCGCGCTACGACTCTTCGCCGTGGTTACGCCTTCGCCCGCTTCCGTTCCGTGAACGGCGACAGCACCACGGTGGCGACCATGAAGATCACGGACGCGCCGAACACCCAGCGCGGCGCGCTCTGGTCCATGATCCAGCCGAACAGCAGCGGTGAGACGATGCCGCCGAGATTGAAGCCGGTGGAGACGATGCCGAAAGCGCGGCCCGCGGCGCCCGCCGGTGCGGCATTGCGCACCAGCATGTCGCGCGAGGGCGCGATCACGCCGGAGAGGAAGCCCGCGACCGTCATCGCCGCGGTCAAGGCCCAGCCGGGCAGCGTCGCGAGCGCGATCAGCAGCACGATCGCCGCGTTGACAGCAAAGCAGGCCGCCGCGACATAGCCGTGGCGTTCGGTGTGATCGGCGAGAAAACCGCCGGCGAGCACGCCGACGGCGCTGGCACCGAGGAATGCCGTCAGCATGACGTTGGCCGCCGAATAGGAGATGCTGTAGCCGCTCATCAGCGCCACGACGCCGAAATTGTTGATGCCGGCGACGGAGAGGCTGAGCAGCATGAACAGCGCCGTCAGCGTGACCAGCGCCGGGGTGATGACGGCCTGCCTCGGCGTGTTCTCCGCGCCCGGCTTTGTCTTGCTGGCGCCGGCGTCGGGAATGTTCATGACGAGCAGCAGCACTGCCACCAGAATGCCGATCGCGCCCGATGCGATCAGCGCGCCGACGCCGCCGGACAGGGCGACGAGCGCCGCCACGATCGCCGGCGCCACCGCGCCGCCAAGAAAGCCGGCAAAGGTGTGGATCGAGAAGGCGCGGCCCATTCGCGCCTCGTCCATGTGCTCGGCCAGGATCGCGTAGTCCGCGGGGTGATAGACGCTGTTGGCGAGGCCCAGCAGCACGGCGCAGGCGATCAGCGAGACGTAGCTGAGATGCAGGCCGAGCAGGATCAGCGCGCAGCCGCCCAGCGTCAGGCCGATCAGCAGGATCTTGCGCGCGCCAAAATGGTCGACGAGATAGCCGGTCGGCGCCTGCGTCAGTCCGGACACTACCGCGAACACGGTGAGCGCGAAGCCGAGCTCGATATAGCCGACGCCGAGCTGCGCTTTGAGAAACGGAAACAGCATCGGCAGGACCAGCAGATGAAAATGGCTGACCCAATGCGCGATCGAGATTCCGATCAGCGTGCGCAGCGCGCTGTCCGCCTTACCTTGCTGCGGTGCGGCGAGAATGTCGACCATTGCAGTTCCGTTTCACTCCCTGCGAGGTGCGGAAACTATCGAAGGGCGGTTATTTGTCCATGAACGCAGGCGCATGGCAGGTAGTGCGGGCGGGGGCCGCAGAGGCTCACTCCTTTCAGCGAGGCACACTGCGCTCCCTCCCCCCTTGCGGGGGAGGGCGGGGGAGAGGGGTAGCCCAGCAAACGGTCTGTCCGTCGTCCGTGCAAAGAGATCATCGCACTCCCGAAAGAGTGCGCCGTGCGGCACCCCTCTCCCTAACCCTCCCCCGCAAGGGGGGAGGGGACGCACCGTTCGTGAGGAAGCTTCACACCTTCACAGCGGCTCGTCGTCCGGACCGTGCCGGTCGCGCTTCGGTGTTGCGATGTCGCCGTCTTCGTAATCGTCGTCGTCGATGTCGACCGGCAGCGGCTTCTTCGCCTTGTCGTTCGCCGGCTTCTCTTTGGCAGTCTTGGGCGGCTCGCTCGGCTTGGCGGTCTTGGTCATGGCTGGTCCCGGATGGTGATGCTGCATCCGATCCTAGTCCGAATATGTGGGCGGCGGCTGACTTATCTCAAGCCGCCGCGCGGCCGTCAGTGCACGAGCGGCCCGCCGGCCTTCTTCCAGGCATCCAGGCCGCCGGCGATGTGCGCCGTATTGGCAAGGCCGGCCTCCTTGGCGGCGGCCACTGCCATCGCCGAGCGTTCGCCGAAGGCGCAGAAGAACACGATGCGGCGGCCGGTGGCGGCTGCGACCTCGCGCAGCATGCCGCCGGGCTTGAGGCTCTCCTCCACCGACTGATACGGCGCATGGAGTGCGCCTTCGAGCATGCCGTGCTTGGCGCGCTCGTTGCCCTCGCGCAGATCGACCAGCAGGATATCCGGCCGGCCGAGACTGCGGATCGCCTCGGCCGCGCTGAGCGCGCGGCCCTCCTTCTCCAGCTCCTCCTGATGCAGGCCGACATGCATGTTGGCGGGCACCGCCACGTCCATCATCTTCGGATTGGGCAGCTTCAGATTGGCCATCAGCTCGATATATTCGTCGACCGAGCGCACCTGGAGCCTGGGATTGTAGCGCTTCTCCTCGCCGATGGTGGAGACGGTGTCGCCCTTGTAGTCGTGCGCCGGGAACACCATGGTCTCGTCCGGCAGCTTCAGCAGCCGGTTGAAGATCGAATCGTACTGTGCGCGCGAGGAGCCGTTCTGGAAATCGGTGCGGCCGGTGCCGCGGATCAGAAGCGTGTCGCCGGTGAAGACGCGATCGCCCATCAGATAGGAATAGGAATCGTCGGTGTGGCCGGGCGTGTACATCACGTCGAGCGTCAGGCCCTCGATCGTCACCTTGTCGCCGTCGGCGACCCGCATCGCCACAACGTCGGCCTTGGTCTGGTCGCCCATCACGGTCATGCAATGGGTGCGGTCGCGCAGCTCGCCGAGGCCGGTGACGTGGTCGGCATGCAGATGAGTGTCGACTGCCTTGACCAGCTTGAGGTCGAGCTCGCGCAGCAATTGGCAATAGCGATCGACCTTCTCCAGCACGGGATCGAGGATCAGCGCCTCGCCGCCGGGGCGGCTGGCGAGGAGATAGCTGTAGGTGCCCGAAACGCTGTCGAAGAGCTGGCGGAAGATCATGGCAGGAAGCCCGGCAGTGGAACTTATTTCGAGGATTCTACTACGTTCCGGGCCGGAAAGAGAAGCAATTCACTGTTTGGGCGGGAGGGTTTGGAAGATTTTTGTTGCGGTGCGGGTGTAGGAGGCCGGTCGGCCATGCCATTGCCTCACGCCCAGCTGTCATCGCCCGCGAAGGCGGGCGATCCAGTATTCCAGAGGCCGAAGTGAGATACGGAGAAGCTGCGGAGTACTGGATTCCCCGCTTTCGCGGGGAATGACACTGAGCACGTGGGGCGCCGTGGGACGGAGTCCTACGGCCTCACCAGCGTGTAGCCGTTCTCCGCCAGGAACAGGATCTGCCCGACGCCGACCTGCACCGGCGTCGCCGCGGGGATGAACTCCGGCCGCTTGCCGGTCTCGCGCTCGATCGTGTCCACCGTGTTGAGGCAGATGTCGAACCGCACGCCCTGCGCGATCAGGCTTTCCACCTGCTTGCGGCGCTCGCTGCCCGACAGCAAGAGGTCGATGCCGGGGCCGAACGCCACCACTTCGAGCGCGATCTTGTCGGGGGCGTAGGCCTTCAGGAGGTTGTTGGCGACGCTGAGTACCAGTGCTTGCTTCCTCGCATCGCCGTCGGAGAGCTGCAGCACGATCTTGTGCTCGGCGAATGGCTTGTCCTGGAGCGGCACCTGTTGCGCCGAGGCCGGCGGGACGGCGGCGAGGACGAGCAGCGCCAGCATCAATGCGGATAGGATCTGCGCGCGCCTCATCCCTGTCCCGCTATGCCTGGATTATCGTCGACCCCCTTGAGCGTGACACCGGAGCCGAGCCGCTCCTGAAACATCCGGCCCGAGCGCAGATATTTGCCGACGACGTCCCACACCGGTGCGCCTTGCTGGCCGGTGACCGAAGCCCAGCCTGCGACCTTGTAGCGATGGCCGGCGCTGATCGCTTTGCCATTATGGATCTTCAAATCCGAGATGCGGCTGCCGATCGCGGCGGTCGGTGTGCAGGTGTAGCTGAGCCCGCCGGCGCGCACCATGTCGCCGCCCTGCTGGTAATAGGGATCGGCGTTGAAGAGGTTGTCACAGATGTCCTCCAGCACGTCCTTGATCTGGGCGCCCGTCATCTCCTGCACATAGGTTTCGGGATAGGTGATCGCGGTTCCCGCGAGCAGATCCTCCATGGTCAGCGCCTGGCCGGACAGCGCGGTGACGCCCCAGCGGAAGCCCGGCGACAGCGCGATCTCGGTATCGAGCTCGGTGCGGAGCGCGGTGCAGATCAGCTCGTCGACCGGTCCGGAGAAATTGCCGCGGCGGTAGAGCAGGCGGTCCGGCGTTGCGATCTTCTCCGACCAGTCGCTCACATGCGGCGCGCGCAGCCGGCCGATCAGCTCGGCCATGGCCGGATCGGGCTTCAGCAGCTCGGAATAAACCGGCAGCAGATGATAATGAACGTCGCTGACCTTGCCTCTGTCGATGGCGAGATCGAGCACGGCGAGGAATTTTCCGTTGGAGCCGGCATTGGTGACGAGCGTGATGCCGCCGGCGTTCTTCACCGCGATCGGCTGCGGCACGGCATCATGGGTGTGGCCGCCGAGGATAACGTCGATGCCGGTGACGCGGCTTGCGAGCTTGAGATCGACATCCATGCCGTTGTGCGACAGCAGGATGACCGCGTCGACCTTGTCGGTGCCGCGCAAGGCATCGACATGCTTCTGCAATTCCTCCTCGCGGATGCCGAAGGTCCAGTCCGGCGTGAACCGCTTGGGATGCGCAATCGGCACGTAGGGGAAGGCCTGGCCGACGATCGCGACCCGATGGCCGCCGATCTCCTTGATCATCGATGGCTTGAACACGCGCCCTGTGGCCTTGTCGAAGGCGAGGGCGTCGTTGAACGCGGCTTCCTCGGTCAGGAAGACGTTCTGCGCCAGGAACTCGCCCTTGAAGCGCTCGAGATTGTCGCGCAGCGCCTGCTCGCCATAGGTGAATTCCCAATGTCCGGTCATCGCTTCGATGCCGAGCAGATTGGCGACCTCGACCATGTCGCGGCCCTGCATGACATTGGCAAGCCCGGTGCCTTGCCAGAGATCGCCGCCGTCGACGAGCAGCGAACGTTGCTCGCCGACGTCGCCGCGCAAGCGGTCGACCAGCGTCTTCAGATGGGCAAAGCCGCCGAGCTTGCCGAAGCGGCCTGCCGACTTCTCGAACTCGACACAGGTGAAGGCATAGGCTTCGGCGCTGTCGGAGCGGATGCCGAACCGCTCCAGGAAGGCGCGGCCGACCAGATGCGGCGGCCGTCCGGCCATCTCGCCGATGCCGATATTGACGCTGGGCTCGCGGTAATAAACCGGGTTCAGTTGCGCATGCGTGTCGGTGATGTGCAGGATGCGCGCATTGCCGAACCGCTCGATGTCGTAAATGCTCGCGGTCTCGGCGCCGCGCGCAAGCCGCGGCAGACCGAGCGATGCGGCGGCAAGGCCTGCAGACTTCAGGAAATCGCGGCGGCGGATCGCCATCCCATAATTCTCCGCGCCCTCAATGGTCGCAAGACTGTTCCAGTTGAGGTCAGTCTAGCGGATTTCCATCGCCTTCCAGGCCTCTTTTTCAGACGTCGCCTGGAAGATCGACGCCCTTGCCAGCGCCTCGGCCTCCCTGGCTGCGGCGATGGCGCGGTCGAAATCGCCGCTATCGGCCGCTTTCCTGGCCGCGGCCAGCATCGAGACGGTCACGGTCCATTGGTTGCGCAAGCCGGCAGCCTCCTTCGATGCAGCTTCGGCGGCGGTGTACGCCGCCTTGTAGTCCGCTTCGGTCGCCGCGCGCGCCGTGGCGACGAGGCCGAGCGCGAGCAGCATGGCGAGAGCAAGTGTCCGCTTCATGGCCGCGCTCCCGGGCCTGATATCGGCAGGCCGTTGGCGACGTAGGACAGGAAATATTCGACGTCGCGGTATTCGTCCGCCTGCGGCTCCAGCGGAACCGCGCGGGTCTGGCTGTTGCAGGTGACGAAGCGGCGGCTGGTCGTGCCCATGCCGCTCCATTCGGAGCGGTAGATCGGCATCGCGTTCATGATGCCGAGCGCCGGCGCCAGGATCTCGGCGCGGATGCGCTCGCCCGGGCTCTGCACATGGCAGCTTGCGCAGGAGAAGTTCATCTGGCCGCGGCGGGTGTAGAAATAGCGCTTGCCGTTCTCGAAGGCTTCGAGCGCGCGCGGATCGTCGGGGATCTTGATGTCCATCGGCTTGCCGCGCGACGTGTAGGCCATGTACGCGGTCAGTGAGGCCATCTCGTCCTTGACGTAGGAATAGGGCGCTTCCCCATTGGCCTCGCGGCAGCGGTTGAGCGCGAGCTCCAGTGTGATGACCTTGCCTTCCTTCGTGTCGAAATAGGGATAGTTCTGGCGGACGCCGATGCCGCCGTTCGGGAAGCAGTCGGCATAGGTCTTGCCGTTCTTGAACGGCGTCGCAAACATTTCCTTGCCGGCCTCGAGCGCGAACTCGTAGGGCGGGAATTCTTCCTTCTCCTGCCATTGCCGCTTCAAATCGGCGTTCATGGAATACGGACCGTTGACGAAGTCCTCGTGCTTCACGTCAGGAAACTTCTGGAAGAAGAAGTTCTGGAACGCCTTGGCGTCGGCAACGGGATCGACCTTGTCGGCCGCGACGACGCGCGGAGCGGTGAGGGCGAGCGCAACGAGTGCGGCGCTGAGCGAGCCAAGCAGCAGGGCAGACCGGGTCTTCATCACGCGATCTTCGCGGTGGTCGTATCCGAGCCACCCTTGTTGTCGGTCCAGGAGATCTTGAGCTCGTCGCCCTTCTTGGCGCCCTTGAAACTGAACTTCACATAGGGGTCCTTGGAGACCGCGGTGCCCCAATCGGCGACAAAGACGTCCTTGCCGTTCCATTCGAATTTCAGCTGCTGGATGTAGTGCGCGGGGATCAGCTCACCCTTGGGATCCTTCACCAGGCCGGTATCCATGGGATGCTGGATCAGCGCCTGCACCTCGGTGATGTCGCCATTGGACGTTGCGCGCACGCGAATGCTTGATGCCATCGGACCGATCCTCCTAGCCGCCGCAGCCGCCGACGGTGACCTTCACTTCCTTGGTCGCGCTGTAGAGCTTGCCGTCAGCCTCGACGATGGCGACCAATTTGGTGGACTTGGCCATCTTCAGTCGGTTGGCGATGGCCGGAATCGTGCCCTCGGCGATCTTGTAGGACGCGGCGAGCGCGTACGGGTTCTCGGCCACGAGGAACGAGATCGAGCTCACCTTGTCGAGCGTCGTCGTCACCGATACCGGCACGACGCCGCCGTTCTCGGCGATCTCGGGCGCATCCAGCTTGACCTTGTCGGAGGGCTCGGCGGTCTTGCCGTAGAGCGCCTTGATCGCGTCGGCCTCGTTCTTCTGCTTGAAGGCCTCTTCCGGATATTTGTCGTTGGCCGCCGCACGCGCGGACGTCGCCGTGAACGGCAGATTGCCGAGGCCGAGCAATGCGACGGAGGCCGCGCCCTGAAGGATCAGGCGCCGTGTCGCAACGGGGCCGGTGGTCGTGGTCATCTCTGGTCTCCTGGGCAGCCGGCCGTTACAGGGTCTGCAGGAAATCAACGATCGCGCTGATCTCCTGTTCGGTCAAAATCCGGTTCCGGCCGAACGGCGGCATCATGGTTTGCGGATTGCGCTTGGTCTCGTCGAAGATGATCGCGGTGAGCTCGTTGCGATCGGGATATTTGGCCTTGAGGTCCTTCAGTTCCGGACCGATCGTTCCCGGCAAGTCGCCGCCTTTGATGATGTGGCAGGTCAGGCAATTGCCCTTGCCGCGGTCGAAGGCGAGTTTTTGGCCGTCGGCCACAGTGGATTGCGCCTGTGCCGGAGCCGCGCCGGCGCAGAGGGCCAGCGCCAGCAGGATGGCAGGCTTGCAAGGAAAGGCGGTCAAGGCATCGTCCCGAGCGTTATGTCGATGATCTCGTTTGTGGAAATATATAGGCGTTGCAAAGCACAAAGGGCATCGCCTGACAATCAAGACTATGCACGCGGCAAAATGGAGTTAATATCCTCCGCATTGCAACCCATGAGATAGTTCGTTCATTCAATAGGGTGGCACTAGCAAATTATTCTAGGGCGTTTGGCCCTTCGGGCCTTCCTTTCTGTGTGCATATTTTGGGGATCTCACTTGGCTGAATATGTCGTCGAGTTTGGCAGGGATGGTGGCCGGGTCGAGCCGGATGGGCGGCTCGATGCGCCCGCGTTCCATCGCAATCACGCGCCGATCTGGGCGGCGCTCGAACAGCACCTCACTGGCCTGACCGGCAACGTGGTCGAGCTCGGCAGCGGAACCGGCCAGCATGTGGTCCATTTCGCCCGCCATACGCCCGGCCTGGTCTGGTGGCCGAGCGACCTCAATCAGCGTCATCTCAGGAGCATCGAGGCTTGGCGCGTCTATTCGGGCCTGCCAAACGTCCGCAGCCCGCTGCGCATCGATCTCACCGATCCCGACTGGTGTCCGGAGATGAAGAGCGGGCAGGCGCCGACGAGCCTTGCCGCCGTGTTCTGCGCCAATGTCATTCACATCGCGCCCTGGGCCGTGGCCGAGGGCCTGTTCGCCGGCGCCGGCCGCTATCTGCGCTCCGACGGCAAGCTGTTCCTCTACGGTCCCTTCAAGCGCGACGGCAAGCACACCGCGCTCAGCAATGCGGTGTTCGACACCTCCTTGCGTGAAGGCAATCCGGAATGGGGCGTGCGCGACATCGCCGACCTCGAACCGCTCGCGACGGCCGCCGGCCTTCGCCTCGTCGATTCCATCGACATGCCCGCGAACAATCTGACGCTGGTGTTTTCGCGCTGAGGCGTTGCTGGCTTGGGCCCGGCTGCGCGCCGCAACGGCGCTGCGCTCCCTCCCCCCTTGCGGGGGAGGGTTGGGGAGAGGGGTAGCCCAGCAAAAGGTCTAACCATCTCCGATCATGTCGCGCGTACATAGAGAGAGTCCCCGTGTGGCACCCCCCTCCCTGCCCCTCCCCCGCAAGGGGGGAGGGAATGAGAGCGTGGTGGCCGCCTTACGTCGCGATGCGATCAGAGGCTTGAGGCGGAGTCACGACTACACCTCGCCGTCCCGCCACCCGATCTTCTCCTTCAAGAACCGGAAGCCGAGCACCTCGAAACCGGCGCGTTCCTTGTTGTCCTTGCCGTAGCCGTGGCCGCCGGCGGCCGGCTCGTAGAACCAGGCCTCGTAGCCCATTGCTTGCAGCTTCGCCGCCATCTTGCGCGCGTGGCCGGGATGGACGCGGTCGTCGCGGCGCGTAGTGGCGATCAGGATCGGCGGATAGGGCTGGCCGGCCCTCACGTTGTGATAGGCCGAGTAGGTCTTCAGCCAGTCCCATTCCTCGGGCTTGTCGGGGTCGCCGTATTCCGCGATCCAGCTCGCGCCCGCGAGCAGCTTGGTGTAGCGGCGCATGTCGATCAGCGGGATGGTGCAGAACAGCGCGCCGAAGCGCTCGGGATAGCGCACCAGCATGTTGGTGATGAGGATGCCGCCGTTCGAGCCGCCCTGCGCGGCGATGCGCTTCGGCCGCGTCACGCCGCGGCGAACCAGGTCGGCGGCGACCGCGGCGAAATCGTCGTGCGACAGCTTCTTGCCCGCGAGCCGGCCGGCATCGTGCCAGCGCGTGCCGAACTCGCCGCCGCCGCGCAGATTCGCCTGCACAATGGTGCCGCCGCGCTCTAGCCACAGCTTGCCGAGCGAGGAATTGTAATAAGGCTTCACCGCAAGCGCGAAGCCGCCATAGGCGCTCATATAAACCGGTGCATCGCCGGTCTCGTCCGCCGGACCGGTCTGCACATAGGGAATGCGCTCGCCGTCGATCGAGACCGCCTCGTGCTGCGTCACCACAAGCCCGTCGGCGGTGAAGGTCTTCGGCGCCTGCTTCAGCACGATCGGGCTGGCGACGCCGCGTTCGAGCAGCAGCAGCGACGGCGGCGTGAGCGGATCCTGCACGTTGGCGAGCAGATCGCCGTTGCTCTCGGAAGGATGACGATCGAGCGGCCAGACGTCGACGACGCCGATCTCAGGCAGGCCGGCGAGCGTGTCGCGGCTCCAGCCGTTGGCGGACGGCGTGCAGATCTCGAAGCGCGGACGCAGCTCGTCGAGGATCGACAGCACGAGCTTGCCCGCCGCCCAGAACAGGCCCTGCAGCGCGCGCCGCGGCGCCGGCTCGAACAGCACCGCAAAATCGCGGCTGCCGGCGAGGAACGCCGAGAGCGAGATGCCGAGCACGGTGTCGGTGGCGTAGGTCCGCCCCCCGGCCGTCCAGTCCTTGCGCAGCTTCATCGCGAACCAGTCGCCATGCGCCTGCAGCCAGATCCCGGTCGGCAGATCGAGCTTCGTCATGCCGCCGGCTGCGTCGCGCAGCCAGATCGCGTGATTGAAGAAATCGATCTGGTCGACGATCCAGACCCGCGGCTCAGGTCCGGTGTCGTCGGCCATGCCTGACATCGCCATGTGATCGGCGGTGGTCTCGATGATCACCTCCGCCCGCTCGACAGGCTGGCTGCGCCGCCACAGCCGGACCGTGCGCGCATAGCCCGAGCTCGTCGCCATGCCCTCGCCATAGGCGCTCGACAGCAGCAGCGTGTCGGCATCGAGCCAGTCGAGACCGCCCTTCGCCTCCGGCAGCGTAAAGCCGTCCGTCACGAAGCTGTTCGTATCCATGTCGAATTCCCGCAGCGTCACGGCGTCGCTGCCGCCGCGCGACAGGCTCAGAACCGCACGCGAGCTTCCCGGCATCGTGGCGATCCCGCCGAGCAGCCAGTCCTCGCCTTCGCGCGCCGCCAGCTTGTCGATATCCAGCATGGTCTCCCATGCAGGCGTCGTTTTGCGAAACTCCGCAAGCGTCGTCCGCCGCCACAGGCCGCGCGGGTTGGCGGCATCCTTCCAGAGATTGTGCAGATCGGAGCCACGCCGGGTGACATAGGGAATGTTGTCGGGCCGGTCGTAGATCGCAGCTAAGACGTCGCGGTCGTGCTCGTAGGCCTTGCCGCCGAACGCCTGCAGCGTCAGCTGATTCTGCCGCTCGACGAAATCGAGCGCCTGCTTGCCTTCGATCTCCTCCAGCCACAGAAAGGGATCGTCGTCGGGAGCGCTGAGCGTGGGCCTGTCGTCGACGGACATGAATGAAACTCCCGGGAAAATCGCGGCGGATCAGATTTGATCGAGCGCAAGCCGTCAAGGGTGCGAGCCGCTATCATTGCACCGATTGCGTCAGAGGCATGGCCTGCGCCCGTTTGCGCCGGTTGCCCGCCCTCCCGCACCCCTCCATAGTGCCGGGAATCAACAGAGCCCCTCGAGAGCCCGTTGGGGCGGAAAAGCCGATGCTTGACGTGACTGCAGCCCATGAGATCGCCGACGACGCCCGCGTGCGCGCCAACGTGGTGCGGCTCGCCGCAGCCCAGGCGCTGACCGGTGCCAACTCGGCCGTGATCTTCGCCACCGGCGCGATCGTCGGCGCCACGCTCGCGCCCGACATGTCGTTCGCGACCGTGCCGATCTCGATGTATGTGGTCGGACTTGCTGCCGGCACGCTGCCGACCGGCGCGATCTCGCGCCGTTTCGGCCGCCGCGTCGCCTTCGTCATCGGCACGGGCCTCGGCACGCTGACCGGCCTGCTCGGCTCGTTCGCGATCCTGCACGGCTCGTTCGCGCTGTTCTGCATCGCGACCTTCCTCGGCGGCCTCTACGGCTCCGTCGCACAGTCCTATCGCTTCGCCGCCGCCGACGGCGCCAGCGCGGCCTACCGGCCCAAGGCGGTGTCCTGGGTGATGGCGGGCGGCGTGTTCGCCGGCGTGCTCGGTCCACAGCTCGTGCAATGGACCATGGACGTCTGGCAGCCTTATCTGTTCGCCTTCAGCTTCCTGGTGCAGGCCGCCGTGGCGCTGATCGCCATGGGCATCGTCGCCGGTGTCGATATGCCGAAGCCCGCGCCGGCCGATCTGCATGGCGGCCGGCCGCTCGTCACCATCGTGACGCAGCCGCGCTTCGTCGCGGCGGCGCTGTGCGGCGTCATCTCCTATCCCATGATGAACCTGGTGATGACTTCGGCGCCGCTCGCCATGAAGATGTGCGGCCTGTCCGTCTCCGATTCCAATTTCGGCCTGCAATGGCACATCGTCGCCATGTACGGGCCGAGCTTCTTCACCGGCACGCTGATCGCCCGCTTCGGCGCCCCGAAGGTCGTGGCCGCCGGCCTGCTGCTGGAGGCCGGCGCCGCCGCCATCGGTCTCTCCGGCCTCACGGCGATGCATTTCTGGGCCACGCTGGCCGTGCTCGGGGTGGGGTGGAATTTCTCCTTCATCGGCGCCTCCGCGCTGGTGCTGGAGACGCACCGCCCGCAGGAGCGCAACAAGGTGCAGGCCTTCAACGACTTCCTGGTGTTCGGCATGATGGCGCTCGGCTCGTTCTCCTCCGGGCAGCTGCTCGCCAGTTACGGCTGGTCGGCGGTGAACCTGGTGGTGTTCCCGCCGGTGGTTCTCGGTCTCGTCGTGCTCTCGCTGGTCTCCTGGGCCCGTCGCCGCAGGGCGCGCTTGGACGCGGCCATGGGTGAGTTCCCGGACGCGGTCTAAGTTGGCAGGAGGCTGTCAGCAACGTTGATACTTCGATCCGGGTCGAAGTGATTTTCGGTGCCCGGGTTGTTACATGATGCTCGTCATCAACAGGCGAGCGTGAAGCACGGCGCTCGCGGGGGGAAACCAAGGACCAGCGCAAATGCTCGACAACCCCCGCCCCACCGCGCCAATCGACGAATCCTCGCTCCGCTACGAAGGCTGGCGCATCGTCGCGGTCTGCTTCCTGCTCGCGACCTTCGGCTGGGGGCTCGGCTTCTACGGCCAGAGCGTCTATGTCGCCGAGCTGCAGCGCGCGCGGGGCTGGCCCACCACGCTGATCTCCTCCGGCACGACGTTCTTTTATCTGTTCGGCGCGCTGCTCGTCGTGTTCGTCGGCGAAGCCGTGCGGACATACGGCCCCCGCCTCAGCCTGATCGCCGGCACGCTGGCGATGGCGGCTGCAGCGGTCGCAATCGGCGCGGTGCGCGAGCCCTGGCAGCTTTATCTCGCCAATGCCGTGCTCGCCTTCGGCTGGGCCGGCACCAGTCTTGCCATGATCACCAACACGATCAGCCTGTGGTTCGACCGCAAGCGCGGCATGGCGATCAGCCTCGCGCTCAACGGCGCCAGCTTCGGCGGCATCGCCGGCGTGCCGCTGCTGGTCATGCTGATCGGTCATGTCGGCTTCGCCAGCGCGATGTACATCGCTGCCGGCGCCATGCTGGCGCTGCTGCTGCCGGTGATCCTTGTTCTCGTCGGCCGGCCGCCCGATCACCACGGCCGGCACGCGGCGGCGCGGGCCAAGCCGCAATCATCGACGCAGATCCGCGCCTGGGCGTTGCGCGACGTCGGCTTCCTGACGGTGACCATTGCATTCGCTCTGGTGCTGTTCGCCCAGGTCGGCTTCATCGTGCACCTGATCTCGTTCCTCGATCCCGTGATCGGCCGCGAGCGCGCCGCCGTCGCGGTCGCGGTGCTGACCGCGATGGCCGTGGTCGGCCGCGTGCTGTTCTCGCTGGTGATCGACCGCCTCAACCAGCGCCTCGCCTCGGCGCTGTCGTTCCTGAGCCAGGCCGCGGCGCTGTGTGTCGTCATCAACCTGCACAATGATTACGTGCTGATCGCGGCCTGCGCATTGTTCGGCTTCTCCGTCGGCAACCTCATCACGCTGCCGTCGCTGATCGTGCAGCAGGAGTTCGACAGCGCCGCGTTCGGCGTGCTGATCAGCCTGAATACCGCGATCAACCAGGTCACCTACGCGTTCGGCCCCGGCGTCGTCGGGGCCTTGCGCGATTGGTCCGGCGGCTATTCGCTGCCGTTCTATCTGTGCGTTGCGCTGGAGGTCGCGGCGGCTGCGCTGATCATGGTGCGGGGCAAGCCGCGGACAAAGCTCTCGTAGGGTGGGCAAAGGCGCAAAGCGCCGTGCCCACGATTTCTCAATGACTCACAAGGGTTCGTGGGCACGCTCCGCTTTGCCCACCCTACGGCACCTCCCGCTGCTTCAGCAATCCCTCGACATCCAGCCGCTTGGTGAACATCGCCAGCTTCCCATCCGGCCCGAACGGCCATTGCTCCCTGGGCCTGTCCCAATACAGCTCCACGCCATTCTCGTCGGGATCGCGCAGATACAGCGCTTCGCTGACGCCGTGATCGCTCGCCCCATCCAGCACAATCCCGGCCGTGAGCACACGATGCAGCGCGTCCGCCAGCGCCGGCCGCGTCGGATAGAGGATCGCGGTGTGAAACAGCCCGGTCGTGCCGGGCGGCGGTGGCGAGCCGCCCTTGCTTTCCCAGGTGTTGAGCCCGATGTGGTGGTGGTAGCCGCCGGCCGAGATGAAGGCGGCGCCTGAGCCCATCCGCTGCATCAGCTCGAAGCCGAGCACGCCGCAATAGAAGCCGAGCGCGCGATCGAGATCGGCGACCTTGAGGTGGACGTGGCCGATCCTTGTGCCGGCGGCGACGGCGGGATTTTGCGACATGGGAATGCTCCGTTGCTAAACTCCAGATAGGGCGGGCCTCGGGACAGCGCTATTGCTCATCTCGAAACCCATCGTTTCCCGATCGGAAACTAACTCAGCTCCTTCACCTCACCCTCGGGCAGCTCGAACTCGAACGTGTTCAGCGTCATCGATACCATCGTGTAATAGCCGCACAGGCCGATCACCTCGACCACGCCGCGCTCGCCGAGCAGCTTCACCGCCTCGTCGTAGAGGCCCTTCTCGACGCCGTGGCCCTCGTGCAGTGATTTCGCGAGGTCGTAGATCATCCTGGCCTCGGGATCGTCGAACTCGGGCGTGCGGCGGTCGCGGATGGCGTCGATGACGCCAGGATCCATACCGCCGGCAAGCGCGAGGCGCTTGTGCGCGTACCATTCGTAATGCGCGGTCCAGTGCCGCGCCGTCACCAGGATCGCGATCTCCGAGAGCTTTGCCGGGAATATCGTGTCGAAGCGCAGGACCTCGCCGAGCCGCGTGGCGTGGCGCGCCATCTCCGGGCTGTTGAGCCAGGCCATCATCGGTGCCGGCGGCTTGCCGCGCTTGCCGGCAATCGACTCGTCGTAGGTCTGCCGCTGGCTCTCGTTCATTTCGCCAGACGAAAGAAGTTTCAGGCGCATCGTCGTTTCCTCTTTGTTTTCAAGCACCATCCGCGCCGCGACTATAGCGGAATGCGGCGCGCGGAAGTGGTTGAATTCCGCGGGGGCTTGGCCCAGACTCCTCGCCAACAAAGTCGATTTTGATTGATGGAAACGACCCATGAGCGACACTGAATCCGCCGAGCTCGAAACATTCCGCAACGAGACGCGCGCCTGGCTGGAAGCCAATTGCCCGCCGGAGATGCGCAAGCCCGCGACGTCGGACGCCGACGTATTCTGGGGCGGGCGCAACGCAAAGTTCTCCTCCGAGCCGCAGCGCATCTGGTTCGAGCGCATGCGCGACAAGGGCTGGACCGTGCCGGACTGGCCGAAGGAATATGGCGGTGGCGGCCTCAGCGCCGCCGAGCACAAGGTGCTGCGCGCGGAAATGGCAAGAATCGGCGCGCGTCCGCCGTTGTCGAGCTTCGGCATCTGGATGCTCGGGCCGGCGCTTTTGAAATACGGCAACGACGCCCAGAAGAAGGAGCATCTGCCGAAGATCGCGGCGGGCGAGATCCGCTGGTGCCAGGGCTATTCCGAGCCGAACGCCGGCTCCGATCTCGCTTCGCTCCAGACCCGCGCCGAGAGCGATGGCGACGATTTCATCATCACCGGCCAGAAGATCTGGACGTCTTACGCCAATTACGCCGACTGGATCTTCTGCCTGGTCCGCACCGATCCTACGGCCAAGAAGCACGACGGCATCAGCTTCATCCTGTTCGACATGACCTCGAAGGGCGTCTCGACCAAGCCGATCCTCTTGATCTCCGGCTATTCGCCGTTCTGCGAGACCTTCTTCGACGGCGTCCGCGTGCCGAAATCGCACGTGGTCGGGCAGATCAACCGCGGCTGGGACGTCGCGAAATATCTGCTGCAGCACGAGCGTGCGATGATCTCAGGGATGGGCGAGCGCGGCGTCGGCCGGCCGCTCGGCCAGATCGCGGCCGACTCCGTCGGCACCGATGCGCAAGGCAAGCTCGACGATGCCATGCTGCGCGGCAAGATCGCCAGCTTCGACGTGGATGAGGCCGCCCTTGCGGCCTGCGCCGAGCGTGCTGTCGATCTCGCCAAGTCAGGGCAGGCGCATCCGGCGTTCTCGTCGGCGATGAAATATTACGGCACCGAGCTCAACAAGCGTCGCTACGAGATCCTGATGTCGGCCGGCGGCGTCGATGCGCTGGAATGGGAGAGCGAGCGCTCGAAGCAGGGCGCCCGTCCGCGTGCCTGGCTGCGCACCAAGGCCAACTCGATCGAAGGCGGCACGTCCGAGGTGATGCTCGGCATCGTCGCCAAGCGCATCCTGGATCTGCCGGGGGCGTAAGCCACGCTCTCGCACCCGTCATTCCGGGGCGCGCGAAGCGCGAACCCGGAATCCATCTCACGGCATGCATGCGGCCTGATGGATTCCGGGTCTGACCCTTCGGGTCAGCCCGGAATGACGACAACAAACAGATTTCGAATCGGAAACACGCACATGGCCCTCGTCCTCACCGAAGAACAATCGATGCTCCGCGACTCCGCGCGCGGGCTGATCAGCGACAAGGCGCCGGTGTCGCATCTGCGGCATCTGCGCGACAGCAAGGACCCCACCGGCTTCTCCAAGGAGCTCTGGCATTCCTTCGCCGAGATGGGTTTTGCCGGCCTCCTGGTGCCGGAGGAATTCGGCGGCAGCGGGCTTGGATTCATGGAAGCCGGAATCGTGATGGAGGAGATCGGCCGCACCTTGATGCCGTCGCCCTTCCTCGCGACCTCAGTGGTTGCGGCCTCGGCGCTGAACCGCGGCGGCAATGCCGCGCAGAAATCGGAATACCTGCCGAAGATCGCGAGCGGCTCGTTGCTCGCGACGCTCGCGATCGACGAGGGCGCCAAGCATCGTCCGCTGCAGACCAGCCTGCAGGCCGTGCGCGCCGGCAACGGTTTCAAGCTTTCCGGTGCCAAGGCGCTGGTGGTCGACGGCCACGTCGCCGATCTCTTCATCGTCGCCGCCCGCACCGCGGGCTCAGCCGGTGAGCGTGACGGCCTCACGCTGTTCCTGGTCAACCCCAAGGCCAAGGGCGTTGCGGTCGAGCGCACCATCATGGTCGACGCGCACAATGCCGCGCGGATCGAGCTTTCCAATGTCGAAGTCAATGCCGACAGCGTGCTCGGCGAGGTCGATCAGGGCGCCGCGCTGCTCGACGGCGTGCTCGACATCGGCCGCGGCGCAGTCGCTGCGGAGATGGTCGGCCTCAGCGACGAAGTCTTCGGCCGCACCGTCGAGTATCTCAAGAACAGAAAGCAGTTCGGCAAGCTGATCGGCGAATTCCAGGCGCTGCAGCACCGTGCCGCCGAGCTCTATGTCGACATCGAGATCACCCGCGCCGCGACCATGAAGGCGCTCCAGGCGCTGGACGCGGATGTTGCCAAGGCTGCCTCAGCCGTCGCAGTGGCGAAAGCCCGCGCCGGCACCACCGCCACGCGCGCCGTGCAGGAAGGCGTGCAGATGCACGGCGGCATGGGCATGACCGACCAGTTCGACATCGGCTTCTTCATGAAGCGCGCGCGGGTGTGCGAGGAGCTGTTCGGCGATGCCAACTACCACACCGAACAGCTGGCGCGCGCGCGGGGGTATTGAGCCGAGGCGCGAAGGCCGCGCCTCACAGCCGGTGTCGTCGCCCGGCTTGACCGGGCGACCCAGTATTCCAGAGACAGCAGAAAGTTACGGAGAGGCCGCGGCGTACTGGATCGCCCGCTTTCGCGGGCGATGACAGTTGAATTGTGAAGAGCGCCGGCCAGAATCCGTCATTGCGAGGAGCGCAGCGACGAAGCAATCCAGCCCATCACCGCGGAATACTGGATTGCGTCGCTGCGCTCGCAATGACCTGTTACCGCATCGGCGGCGCGTATTGCACGCCGCCCGCGTTCCACAGCTGGTTCATGCCGCGTGGAATCTTCAGCTTCGATTTCTCGCCGATATTGCGCTCGTACATCTCGCCGTAATTGCCGACGTGGCGGATGATGCGGGCGGCCCAGTCCTTGGTGAGGCCGAGCTGCTCCCCGTAACGACCTTCGGTGCCGACGAGGCGCATCACTTCCGGCTTCTTCGACTTCAAGGCCTCGTCGATGTTCTCCGAGGTCACACCTAACTCCTCGGCGTTGATCATCGCGTAGAGCGTCCACTTCACGATCATCATCCAGTCGTCGTCGCGCTGGCGCACGACGGGGGCAAGCGGCTCCTTGGAGATCATGTCGGGCAGGATCATGTGGTCGCCGGGCTTGGACAGATTCAGCCTGAGCGCATAGAGCTGGGAAACGTCGGCGGAGAAGGTGTCGCATTTGCCGGTGTCGTAGGCTTTGACGACATCGTCGAGCTTCTCGAACTTCACCTCGTCGTACTTCATGTTGTTGGCACGGAAGTAGTCGGCGACGTTGAGCACGGTCGTGGTCCCGGTCTGCACGCAGACCTTGCTGCCATCAAGGTCGAGCGAGGTTTCCTTGTTGCGCGACCGCGGCAGCATGAAGCCGACGCCGTCGTAATAGGCGACCGCGGGGAAGTAGAGATCGTAGTCGAGCTCGCGCGCCATGCTCCAGGTCGAGTTGCGCGACAGGATGTCGACTTTCCGGCTCTGCAATTCCTTGAAGCGCTCGTTGGCGTCGAGCGGAACGAACTTCGCCTTGCCCGGGTCGTTGAAGATCGCGGCGGCGACCGCGCGGCAGAAATCGACGTCGAAGCCGGTCCAGTTGCCCTTGTCGTCGGGGATCGAGAAGCCCGGCAGGCCCTTGTTGACGCCGCACAGCACCTCGCCGCGGCGCACGGTGCGCTTCAGCGTGCGGGTGTCGTAGAATTCATAGATGATGGCCAGGACGGCGACCAGCACGGCGACCGCGAGCCCGATCAGCAGGCCGCCACGAAAAGTGCGCATCATGTTGTTCTCTCGAAAAATCGGGAAAAGGAATCAGGCGAGGGCGGGAGAGCATGATCCCGGTCCGGACAAGCCGCGCCGGCAAGGCGACGCGGTCGTCCGAAGAGATCACGCTCGAATCATGAGTCTCAGAGCTCAGGCTTCTGCCGGATGACCACCTTGGTGCCGACAGGGACGCGGTCGTAGAGATCGGCGACGTCGTTGTTGACGAGGCGGAAGCAGCCCGAGGACACCTTGGTCCCGATCGTGTCGGGGCGGTTGGTGCCGTGGATACGGTAGACGGTAGTGCCCAGATACATGGCGCGGGCCCCTAACGGATTGCCGGGGCCGCCGGCCATGAAGCGCGGCAGATAGGGCTGGCGCTGGATCATCTCCGGCGGCGGCGTCCAGTCCGGCCACTCCTTCTTGTTGGTGATGGTCACCAGCCCCTGCCACTGAAAGCCGTCGCGGCCGACGCCGATGCCGTAGCGGATCGCGCGCCCGCCGGGCTGCACCAGATACAGGTGCCGTTCGGCGGTCGAGACGATGATCGTGCCCGGCGCTTCGGTGGTGCGGAAATAGACCACCTGCTTCTGCCATTCCGGCTCGAGCTGATAGCCGTCGTCGGCAACCAGGCCCGGCTCGTCGCCGCGGTCCGGCTGCTGGGCGAAGCTTTGCGGCGCGGACAGGAACAGGCCGATCGCGGCCACGCATATTCCGGTCAGGTGACGAAAATCCGCCATTTCAATCTCTCCCCGCTGCCACAGCGCAAATCATTCAAAGCCATCAAACCTGAGGGGCAAGTTCATGGCAAGTTGATGGCGCGCCGCTCTAGTATGTCACTAGAATGCCTATGGTTTCTTGACGAAGCCGGGCAATGCCACAAACGGGGGATGGCGCGAAAAGCTTAGGTCGTGGCCAAGGCGGTACTGCGCTCCCTCCCCCGCTTGCGGGGGAGGGCGGGGGAGAGGGTGTCTCCACAATGGGACACTCCCCTAGAGGAAAGAACCCTCACCCGCCGCGCGGGACGATGCTTCGCATCGCCCGGGACGCGGCGACCTCTCCCGCAAGCGGGAGAGGCTCAGACCGAAGTCGCGGAAAGACCGTCTCCGACCATTGCCAAGCGCCAGTCAGATCTTGTTGCTCTCCGGCGCGATCCCGAGCCGCCGCACGATCTCGGTCGCCACCGCGCGCGCCTCGACCCGCGATCCGATGCGGGGGCTGCGAAATCTTTGCCCCGAATGCAGCCGGATCGCCACGATGCAATGCTCGTCCTCGGACCGGCCGCGGCGCTCGACCGTGATCGTCTTCACGTCGCGCCCCTCGATATGGTCGGCGCGCAAGCTGCCGTCGCCCCACAGGCGTTCGACGCGGATGTCGGCTTGCCGGATGATCCAGAACGCGCCGGTGACGAGGTTGGCGTAGCGGTGCACGGCGAAGGCGGCGAGCGCGCCGAGCGGCAGCAGCAGGATGTCGACATGGGTCGGCGATAGCCCCCGCCAGAGCTTGTAGGCGTAGGGCACCGCGCACAGGGCGAGGGCAATGAACGCAACGATCCGGATGTCCCGGGCGGAAAACGGCTCGAGCGGATCGCCGAGACGCATCTCGGGATTGCTGGCATCGAGCGGATTGCTCGGCGCCTCGACGTCAGGAACGTCGAACTGCGCGGCGATCCGCGCCACGGTGTCATGAACGTGCGTGACGTCCGAGATCGGCGGCGACGTCAACCGCTCTCCCGAGGCCAATGTGAACGCCAGCTGGAAGCGGGCTTTCGTCCTCTTGCTGCCGGGAACCTGCAAGCCGGCGATGTCGTCCTTGGCGATGATCCTGGTACGGAGCTTTCCGAACGGGCGCTGCTGTCCGATCAGGATTTCATCCGATGTGATGATCCACACCACCGCCGGCGCCATCATGATGCCGACGACGAATCCGGCGCCGACCAGCAGCGCGACCACGGAGATGATGATCTCCATGGTGTCGTGCGTGAACAGGCCGGGGGTGAAGCAGAGCGCAACGGCGGCCGCAAAGCCGGACATCACCAGCCGCTGCGCGATCGAGGAGCCTTCACGGAGGCGAATGTCGCTGCTGGTGGTGGTGTCGTCCATCGCGGGCGGATGATTGCGTCGCCTTGGAAACTCCACGGACGGGTTTGTGGAGTCAAGCAACAAGGCCGGCAACTGAAACCCGCCGCGCGATGTCCGTGCGGCATCAGCTGCTGGCGTTGAGCAGCAGGCGGCCTCGCGCAGCAAATTCGGATCGAAATCGAACAGCCCATCAGCGCACCGAGCAGCAGCGCGACCGCCGAGAGTAGGTGGCTTGGCGAGGCAACCCCGGTGGCCCCAGGGACGGTGCGCTCCCTCCCCCGCAAGGGGGGAGGGAATGAGAGGTCGGTGCCCGCCTCACTTAGCGCGCGACATGAGCTCGGAGCCCCCCAAGACACAAAACGACCCGGAGGGGGGCATCCCGTCCGGGTCGTTGGAGGTCCTTGGGAGGTTTAAGCAAAACCGTATGTGAACTTTATAGGGGGGAAGTTTTTCCGCCTGATGTTGTGCTTTGTTTCAATTGTTTCGTGGGCGGTAACACTTCCGTGTCCCGGACAGGACCAAAAGCAAGGTCCTATCCCATTGAAATATCGAAACTTCAGGCGGCGAAGCGCTCGACGCCGCAGCCTTTAAGCAATTCGGCCAATTGCTTGCGGGCGTAGAACATCCGCGTCTTCACGGTGCTCTGGGGAATGCCGATGATCTGCCCGACCTCCTCCACCGACTTCTCGTGATAGTAGATCAGGTTGATGATCTCGCGATGGGCGGGCGACAGCTTCTGCACGCAGGCGCGCAGGATGGCGCTGGTGTCGCTGCGGTCGAGCGAGGTCTCGGGCGTATCGTTACCGTCGGGAATCTGGCGCACGTCCTCCTGGTCGATGTCCTCGAAGCGGCGCTGGCGCATCGCGGTCAGGGCCTTGAAGCGGGCGATCGAGAGCAGCCAGGTCGAGACCTGGGAACGGCCCTGGAACTGGCCGGCGGTTCGCCACACGTCCAGAAACACCTGGCTGACGAGGTCTTCCGCCGCGGTGGCGTCGCGCACGATGCGCAGGATGAAGCGGTACACCCGCACATTGTGCCGGCAATAAAGGATGTGCATGGCCGTCCGGTTGCCGTCGGCAATGCTTTCGAGGAGCATGTCGTCCGAGGTCGCCTGAGCGGCGATGATGCTCTGGCTGGCTTGGGCGTTGATGGCGATGACGTTCGGCATGGACTTGGCTCCCCGTAGCGCCGCAACCGAGCGGCGTTTCCTTGGACCAAAGTGTTAATCAGCCAACGTTTCGGGACGTCTGCACGAAAAGCGGAAAATGGTTTCGTGCGCCGCCAAATTGTTTCGTCGGAGGGAGCGCGACGAAACATTCGAGGCAAAAAAGCGTGCAATTTCAATGTACGGAAAATACGGGAGGAGGCCTTGAGAGGCGGACGGGGACGCCACGGAACGAATCCCGGCGATTTGCGTTCGGCCGTGCCGCACCCACCCCTGTCGTCCCGGGGCGCGAAGCGAAGCCGGGACCCATAACCACAGGGAGTAGTTTGACGAAGATTCGGAGTTACCAGCCCGGCGTCAAAGCGCGGCCTGTGATTCTGGGTCCCGGATCGGCGCGCGCCTGAGGGCGCGCTTGTCCGGGACGACAGTGGAGGGTGCCGCCCTCTACGCCCGCCGCTACGCCTTCTCACCCTGCGGCGAGAACAGGTAGCCGCCGCCGCGGATGGTGCGGATCACGGCCGGCTTGGCCGGATCGGGCTCGATCTTGCGGCGGATGCGCATGATGCGCAGGTCGACGGCGCGGTCGAAGGCTTCGGCGTCGCGCGCATTGGCCAATTCCAGCAGGCGTTCGCGCGACAGCACGCGCTTCGGATTGGCCGCGAACACTTTCAACAGCCCGAACTCGGACGCGGTCAGCGGATGCTCGTTGCCCTCGTCGTCGCGCAAGGCCTGCGCTTCGAGATCGAGCCATTTGGTGCCGAAGCGCACCAGCTGGTCCTTGTCGGATTTCGCCGCCGCCTCCGGCGCGGCCGCCTTGGCCGGCACGCTCCGGCGCAGCACCGAGCGGATGCGCGCCATCAGCTCGCGCAGCTCGCAGGGCTTGGCCACGTAATCGTCGGCGCCGAGCTCGAGTCCGACGACGCGGTCGATCGGGCTCGCCGTCGCCGTCAGCATGATGACCGGCACGTTGATGCGGCTCTTGAGGTCGCGGATGATCGAGAGGCCGTCTTCCTCCGGCATGTTGAGGTCGAGCACGACAAGATCGGGCATGCTGCCCTGGATCGCCGTGCGCAGCGACTTGCCGCCGTCGCACAGCGTCACGGTGAAGCCGTGCATCTTGAGATAATCGCCGACCATCTCCCGGGCCGGGGCTTCGTCGTCGACGATCATGATGTGCTGGCTTTGGGTCATGGTCTCTCGATCACGGCATTTCGGTCGCGGGAAGGGTGATGGTGAAGGTCGAACCCTGGCCGGGCCCGGCGCTGTCGGCGGTCACCTCGCCGCCATGCATGTCGACGATGCGCTTGACGATGGAGAGGCCGAGGCCGGTCGAGCTCTCGCCGGCGGTCGGCTTGGCCGACAGCCGCTGGAAGCGGCCGAACAGACGGCCGAGATCCTCCGGCGACAGGCCGGCGCCCTCGTCGCTGATGCGGACGGTGGTGTCGCCGCTCTCATCGCTGACGGCGACGTTGATCCTGCCGCCGATCGGCGAGTATTTGATGGCGTTGCTGATGAGGTTGTCGATCGCCTCGCGGATGCGGTCGATGTCGCACATGGTGACGATGTTGGCCGGCGCGGTGACGCTGATCGCCTGCTGCTTGTTGACGGCCAGCGGCTGGTTGGCTTCGGCGACCTCCTTGACCAAAGCGGCGACGTCGACCGGCTCGCGGCGGATGGTGATGTCGAAGGCGTCGGCCATTGCGTCCGAGATCAGATGGTCGACCATCGTGATCAGGCGCTTGGTGGCGTCGCGGATGTGGTCGACCTGCGCGACCACGCCGCTTTGCGACGCGGCGGTCGAGATCAGCTCCTTCAGCATCTCGGTGCGGCCGAGAATGACGCCGAGCGGGTTCTTCAGATCGTGCGCGACGGTGCCCAAAATCTCGTTCTTGAAGCCGTTGGCGCGCTGCAGCCGCAGCCATTGCGCCGAGAGGCGGCGGTTGGCCTGCATCAACGCGCGGGTGCGCTGGGCGACGCGGTCCTCCAGCTGCGTGTTGGCGTCCTGCAGCTGCTGATACAGAATCACGTTGTCGAAGGCGATCGAGAGCCTGGAGGAGAAGATCTCGACCAGCGAGCGGTCGGTCTCCGACAGCTCGCGCTCGGCCTGCAGCAGCACCACCACCTCGCGGCCCGACCCGGTGCGCAGATAGATCACGCTGCGGTGGTCGGCGAATTCGTTCTTGCGGCGCTGGAACGCGGCCTCCACCATCTCGCGCAGATCGGGGTCGAGCGCCTTCGACGTCGTGGTGCCGATGAAGCGGCTGTAGCAGCCGCTGCCGGCGAGCACCGAGAGCTCGGGGTCGAGACCGCCATTGTCGCGCAGAACCAGGATGCCGGCGCAGTCGACGTTGAGCAGCGAGGCGAGCTGGGTCAGCACGCCCTCGGCGAGCCGCTGCATCGACTTGAAGTCGTACAGCGTCGAGGCGGCGTCGATGATGATCTCGAGCCCGCGCCTTGTCTGCACCATGCGCTCGAGCTGCTGATAGGAGCGCAGCGCCGCCGTCAGCGAGGTGAACAGCTTGTCGGCGGTGAGCTCGGTCTTGGCCTTGTAGTCGTTGATGTCGTACTGCACGATCACGCGCCGCTCCGGCGCCTGGCCGGGCTGGCCGGTGCGCAGGATGATGCGCACGGTCTCGTTCTTGATCTCGTTGCGGATGAACTCGACCAGCTCGAGGCCGGCGACGTCGGTCTCCATGATGACGTCGAGCAGCACGGCGGCGATGTCGCTGTGCTCGGCCATCAGCTTGCGCCCTTCCGCCGCGGAATAGGCCGACAGGATCTCCAGGCTCTGGCCGTTGAGGCTGTAGTCGGACAGCGCGAAGCGGGTGCCGTCATGCACCGCCGGATCGTCGTCGATGACGGCGATCTTCCACTTCCGGGCGCTGCTATCCTCCGACGCGGTACCGGTGTCGTCGATCAGGTGGAGGACATCGTCCTGTTCGGCCATTGAGAAGTCCCGTCACTTTCTGTGCTTTGCGCACCGCCCTTGGCGATGCGGGGCATGATAATGCGAAAAGTAGTGCCTTGTCCCAGCTTGGATTCCAGCATCATGCGGCCGCCGAGCTGCTGGGTGACGAGGTTATAGACGATATGCAGGCCAAGTCCCGTGCCGCCTTCATTGCGCCGGGTGGTAAAGAAAGGGTCAAAGGCCTGGCGCTGCACGTCCGGGGTCATGCCGGCCCCGTCATCGGTGAAGATGAGCTCGACATCGTCGGTGCCGCGCGGCCGCGCCGAGATCGTGATGGTGCCGGCGCGGCCGTCGGCGAAGGCGTGGTTGGCGGCGTTGAGGAACAGGTTGGTCAGGATCTGGCCATAGGAGCCGGGATAGCCGTCGAGCAGCAGCCCCTCGGGCACGTCGACCTCGAGCGTGATCGGCGAGCGCTTCAAGACCGGGCGCAGGCTGGCGATGATCTGGTCGGTGGCCTCACTGAGCGAGAATTGCCGCCGCTCGGCATGGGAGCGGTCGACCGCGACCTGCTTGAACGACTGGATCAGCTCGCCGGCGCGCTGGAGATTGGCGACCAGCTGCTGCGAGGCGTCGCGCGAGGACTGCACGAATTCTTCCAGCTGCGAGCGGCGCAGGCCGCCGTCGCCCCTGAGCTGGGCCTCGAAGATCTCGGTGCGCCGGGCAAAGCTCGAGGCAACCGTGAGGCTGATGCCGATCGGGTTGTTGACCTCGTGCGCGACGCCGGCAACGAGGCCGCCGAGCGCGGCCAGCCGCTCGGCATCGATCAAATTCTGCTGCGCGGTATTGAGCTCGAGCAGCGCGCTCTCGGCCTTCTCCTTGGAGGCGCGCAGCTCGTCCTCGGTCTGGCGCTTGGCGATGGCGTTCTCGCGGAACACCTCCACCGCGCGTGCCATCGCGCCGACCTCGTCGCGCGCCTTGGTGCCCTGCACCTCGCGGTCGAGGTCGCCGAGCGTGATCGCGCGCATCGCGGTCATGATCTGCTGCAGCGGCAGCCGGATCGACAGCGCGATCATCACGCCGGCGGTGAGGATGATGCCGAGGAAGATCACCGCGATCGACAGCACCCGCCGCGAGATATCCGCCAGCGTGCGGTCAAAGGTCTCCTGCGCCTTCTGTTCGCGCTGGCGCATCTTGGTGGAGAGGTCGTCGATGGCGCCGATCGCCTCGGCCTGGCTGGCGTCGATGCTGTTGCGCAAGAGCTCGGTGCGGCTCGCGAGCTGCTCGGACAGCTTGGCAAAGCCTTCGCGCAGCGCGGCGGTGCGGGCGCCGAGCCGCTGCAGCGCCATGCGCTGGAGATCGTTGTCGGCGAGATCGATCATCACGGGAATCGTCTTCTCGATCGTCTCGGTGTTGCGGCGCGCGTCGTCGGCCGCGCCCGTCGACAGCGACAGGTAATAGGAATTGGCGGCGACCAGCATCGCGGTGAAGGCCTCGCGGGATTTTCCGAGCGAGGGCCAGATCAGCGCGTCGCGGTGGCCGGTGGCGCCCTCGATGATGGAGTAGAGGCCGGCCATGTCCCGGGCCGGGCCCTGCACCTGCTCCTCATAGGTCTTCGCGATGGTGGACTGCACGCTGCGCAGCTCGCCGAAGCCGTTGAGGAAGCGGTCGGTGGTGCGCTCCAGCTCCTCGACCGAGCCCGACAGCATCGGGTCCTTGGCGGCGCGGTTGGACAACGTGCCCAGCACCGCCTCGCGCAGCAAAAGGATCTCGGCGAACAGGTCCGGGCTCGGCTGGTTGATGTAGCGGTGGATCAGATTGTGCAGCCGTCCGGTCTCGCTTTCGAGCAGCGCCAGGATCCGGTCGGATTCGCGCACCTGACGGACATCGTCCCAGGCCGAGCCCAGCACCTGCGCGCCGTTCCAGATCATCGCCACCAGCACCACCACCACGGCGGAATTCAGCGCGGCGATCGACAGGATGCGCCAGCGGATCGGCACCGCCCGCAGCACGCCGACCAGGCGCGCGCGCATCCGCCCGATCGGGCCGGGCGGCCGTTCCGCGTGCTCGTGATGTCCAAGCGCAGCCAACGCGGCTCACTCCACCTTGCGAATGCGTTCGATCAGCGCGGCCGCGGCGGGATCGCGCCCGGCCTTGGCGTAGATCGGGGCCATCGCGTCCTCGAACGGCTTGCGGTCGATATCCCTGATGACGGTGACGCCGGCTGCCTGCGCCTTGCGCTGCGATTGCTCCTCGAGGTCGCGCCATTTCTCCCGCATGAACCGGCTGGAGCGCTGGGCGGCCTCCCGAAAGATGTTCCGGTCGTCCGGCGACAGGCTCTGCCAGGCCTTCAGCGAGATCACGAGAACCTCGGGGCTCATCGTGTGCTCGGTGAGGGTGTAGTGGCCGGCATGCTTGTAATGGTCCGTCGTCACGAAGGATGGCCAGTTGTTTTCCGCGCCGTCGATCAGATGGTTGGCGAGACCGGTGAGCACCTGCCCGTAGGGCAGCTCGACCGGCTCGGCGCCGAGCGCGCGGACCATCTGGCTCATCAACTCCGACTGCTGCACCCGGATCCGCAATCCCTTGAGATCCGCAAGCCCCCGCACCGGGCGGACGCCGTTGTAGATCGACCGCGCGCCGGAATCGTAAAAGGCGAGCCCGACGAAGCCGTAGGGCTCGAAACTATCGAGGATCTCGCTGCCAACAGGCCCGTCCAGCACCTTCTGCATGTGCTCGATGGACCGGAACAGGAACGGCATGGCGAGCACGTTCATCGCCGGAACGAAGTTGCCGATCAGCGCCACGTTGGTCCGGTTGAGGTCGATCGCGCCGGCCCGGGTCTGCTCGATGGTCTCCTTTTCCTCGCCGAGCTGGCGGGAGTGGAACACCTTGATCTCGTGGCGGCCCTGGGTGCGCTCGGCGATCAGGGCGCCCATATAGCGCAGCGCCTGGACGGTCGGGTAGTTCTCGGCCTGGGTGTCGGCGGCGCGAAATTCACGCGCAACGGCACCCGTCGCGCGCATGTCCATCGAGACCGCGGCAAGCAGAAGCGCGACGAAGATCACCCCGGTCCGCGAGAGTTCGGCACGGTTCAACACTGGCACACTCAACCCCTCAGTGGTGGAGTCTATGGCGGGAGCAAAAGGTTCAATGCAATCTAGCAGATGGTTAAGGGAAGGCCATCCCGCGCCGGGCCCGCGAGCCGATTGTGCGGCGCGGCCGCCGTTCATCCCGGTTGAAACTCGATATGCCGCGCCTTAAGCAGGGCGGCCGGCCTCCGCCGTGCGTTCTGGGAAGAGCCATCGTGAGGTCAGCATTGCGCCTTTTGCAGCTCGTCGCCGCCTTTGCGGCCCTCGCATTCGCCGCACCGGCGCAGGCCGCCACCGAGATCGCGTGGTGGCACGCCATGTCCGGCGAGCTCGGCCGGCAGCTGGAAAAGCTCGCTGCCGACTTCAACGCCTCGCAGTCCGATTACCGCATCGTGCCTGTCTACAAGGGCAATTACACCGAGACGGTGACGGCCGCGATCTTCGCCTTCCGCTCGCGCAGCCAGCCCGCGATCGTCCAGGTCAACGAGGTCGCCACCGCCACCATGACCGCGGCCAAAGGCGCGATCTACCCGGTGTTCAACCTGATGCGGGACCAGGGCGAGCCGTTCTCGCTCGCCGATTACCTGCCCGCGGTCTCCGGCTATTACACCGACGCGGCCGGCAATCTGTTGTCGTTCCCGTTCAATTCCTCGACGCCGATCCTCTACTACAACAAGACCATGTTCCGCGACGCCGGCCTCGATCCGGAGACGCCGCCGAAGACCTGGCCGGCACTGGGATTGGCTGCAAAGCGCCTGCGCGACCACGGCGCTTCTTGCGGCTTCACCACGTCCTGGCCGTCCTGGATCCATGTCGAGAATTTCTCCGCCTTCCACAATCTGCCGGTGGCCAGCCGGGCCAACGGCTTTGCCGGGCTGGATGCGGAATTGACCATCAACAATCCCACCCTCGTGCGTCACGTCGCCCAGCTCGCCGAATGGCAGAAGACCAAGGTGTTCGACTATGGCGGCCGCGGACAAGCGGCCGAACCGCGCTTCCAGCGCGGCGAATGCGGCATCTTCATCGGCTCCTCGGCGACGCGCGCCGACATCAAGGCGAACTCGAAGTTCGAGATCGGTTACGGCATGATGCCGTATTGGCCCGACGTGAAGGACGCGCCGCAGAACTCGATCATCGGCGGCGCCACGCTGTGGGTGCTGCGCGACCGGCCGCGCGAGGAATACAAGGGCGTGGCGCGGTTCTTCGCCTATCTGTCGCAGCCCGGCGTGCAGGCCGCCTGGCACCAGAACACCGGATACTTGCCGATCACCCGCGGCGCGTTCGAGCTGACGCGGTCGCAAGGCTTCTACGAGCGCAATCCGGGCTCGGCGATTTCGTTCGAGGAGATCACCCTGCATCCGCCGACGGAGAATTCGAAGGGCATCCGGCTCGGCTCCTTCGTGCTGATCCGCGGCGCGATCGAGGACGAGCTGGAGCAGGCCTTCGCCGGCCACAAGAGCGCGCAAGCCGCACTGGACTCCGCCGTCGAGCGCGGCAACAAGCTGCTCCGCCAGTTCGAGCGCGCAAGCCCGGAGCGGTAGCGATGCAAGGAAGCCAGGCTTGACGTTGACGCGCAAGGTCTTTCCACCGCGTCATGGCCGGGCTTGTCCCGGCCATCCACGCCTTGCCACGCAGTACGAAGAACGTGGATGCCCGGGACAAGCCCGGGCATGACGAGCTCAATCGCATCAAGCGCAATATCGATGACACTCCCTCACTTCACCGACGCGGAGAGCTTCCGCGCCTTTCGCTCCGCTCCCGCGCAATGGCTTGGAATCGCGCTCGACATCGCGCGCAGCCACGGTCTCGATATCGGCGCGCCGCATGTGTTCGCGACCGGGACCAATCTCGTGGTCGGTCTCGGCGAGACGCTGATCCTGAAGATCTTCCCGCCGCTGCTCGCTGCGCAATTCGTCTCGGAGCGTGGCGCTCTGGCGCAGCTCGCCGGCCGTCTCGATCTGCCGATCCCGGAGATCGTCGCGGAGGGGATGCGCGACGGCTGGCCTTATCTGATCATCACGCGCCTTGCCGGCACGCTCGGCTCGGAGGTCTGGCCGCAACTGCCGGAAGACCTGAAGGAGCGCGTGCTGCGCCAGATCGGCGAGACCATCGCGGCCGTCCAGCGCACTCCGCTCGGACCGCTCGCCTCGATCGAGCCGCGCTGGGACGACTTCCTGCGGAGGCAGATGCAGGGCTGCCGTGCCAGGCACACCCGTCTCGGCCTTGCGCCGAAGTTTCTCGCCGGCCTCGATGATCTCCTGCGCGATGCAGAAGAGCTGATCCCGATGGACGCGCCGCCGGTGATCCTGATCGGCGAATACATTCCGGAAAACTTTTTGCTCGCCTGCGACGACGGCCAATGGTCGCTCAAGGGCCTGTTCGACTTCGGCGACGTGCTCGCGGGGTGGCGCGACTACGACCTGCTCGGCCCCAGCGCCTTCATGGCGGCGGGCCGCCCGGGCCGGGTGAAGAGCCTGCTCGAAGGCTTCGGCTATGCGAAGCCGGACTTTGCGCTCAAGCGCCGCCTGATGGCCTTGATGCTGCTGCACCGGGCCAGCGACCTCAACAGCCACATCTGCATCGAGGGCTGGCAGGAGAAGGCGGGGAATCTCGTCGAATTGCAGGAGCTGATCTGGTCGGGGTGAGCGCGCCACGCCTCCCGTCATTCCGGGGCGCCGCGCAGCGGCGAGCCCGGAATCCATTGCTCCGCGCGTTTTGCCGCCCGATGGATTCCGGGCTCGATGCTGGCATCGCCCGGGAACGACGGCTGGGGCGTACCGCTCCGTCGTGGCCTCCATGACCGCCTCCGGAATGGGTCGCGGCACCTTATAGCCCAATATTTAGGCAAAGGCATCTCTTTGTATGCAATGCTGGGTGTCGTTGCTCCCCCCTTTCTCCTTGAGGAAAGCGAATAGACTTTTAGTCCCAGTGCCTTAGGCCAGGCGTAACGCCTCATTAAGCCTTGGCACGAACCTTGCGAATCCGGTTCCAACCAAACCCTTTGTGTTGGAGCATTTCATGAAGCGCCGCGATTTCCTCAAATCCGTTTCCGGGTTGGCCGCCGGAGCGGCGCTTCCGGCCATGCCGTCCGTGATCTCCACCGCCTATGCCGACGCCCGCTCGGAGACGCTGCTGATCGTCTCGGAAGGCGGCCCCAACAATCTCGATATCCACGGCGTCGGCACCAACGTGCCGGGCTATGAGGTGTCCTGGAATTGCTACGACCGGCTGATCAGCCACGAGATGAAGAGCGGCCCCGGCGGCGTGCCCTATTACGACCGCGACAAGTTCAAGGGCGAGCTCGCCGAGGACTTCAAGATCGACGACATGTCGGTCACCTTCAAGCTGCGCAAGAACGCCAAATTCCACGACGGCACGCCCGTCACCGCCAAGGACGTGAAGTGGTCGCTCGACCGCGCCGTCAGCGTCGGCGGCTTTCCGACCTTCCAGATGAGCGCGGGCTCGCTCACCAAGCCGGAGCAGTTCGTCGTCATCGACGACCATACCGTGCGCGTCGACTTCCTGAAGAAGGACAAGCTGACTATACCCGATCTGGCCGTGATCGTGCCCTGCATCGTCAATTCCGAGCTGGTGAAGAAGAACGCCAGCGAGAAGGATCCCTGGGGTCTCGAATTCACCAAGCAGCAGACCGCCGGCTCCGGCGCCTACAAGGTGACGAAGTGGACCGCCGGCACCGAAGTCATCATGGAGCGCAACGACGACTGGGTCTGCGGCCCGCTGCCGAAGATCAAGCGCGTGATCTGGCGCATGGTGCCGCAGGCCGGCAACCGCCGCGCGCTGCTGGAGCGCGGCGATGCCGACATCTCCTACGAGCTGCCGAACAAGGACTTTCAGGAGATGAAGGCCAACGGCAAGCTCAACGTGGTGTCGCTGCCGTTCTCCAACGGCATCCAGTATATCGGCATGAACGTCACCAAGCCGCCCTTCGACAATCCGAAGGTGCGCCAGGCCGTCGCCTACGCGCTGCCCTATCAGAAGATCATGGATGCGGTGATGTTCGGCCTCGCCAACCCGATGTTCGGTGCCGCCAAGGACAAGCCGACCGAAGTGGCCTGGCCGCAGCCGCACAAATACAACACCGACATTGAGAAAGCGAAGGCGCTGCTGGCCGAGGCCGGCTACGCCAACGGTTTCGAGACCACGATCTCGTTCGATCTCAACTTCGCCGGCGTCAACGAGCCGCTCTGCGTGCTGGTGCAGGAATCTCTCGCGCAGATCGGCATCAAGACCACCATCAACAAGGTGCCCGGCGCCAACTGGCGCACCGAATTGAACAAGAAGGAGATGCCACTCTTCACCAACGTGTTCTCGGGCTGGCTCGATTACCCCGAATACTTCTTCTACTGGTGCTATCACGGCAACAATTCCGTCTTCAACACCATGAGCTACAAGTCGGCGGAGATGGACAAGCTGATCGACGGCGCGCGCACCGCTGCCGCGAGCGGCGACAAGGCGGCCTACGACAAGGACGTGAAGGGCTTCGTCGATCTCGCCTTCACCGACATCCCGCGCATCCCGCTCTACCAGCCCTTCGTCAACGTCGCGATGCAGAAGAATATCAGCGGCTACCAATACTGGTTCCACCGCCGCCTCGATTATCGCGCGATGGCGAAGGGGTGAGGGGGCATGGGGCCAACAGTGCTGGCTGTCCTCCCGAGTGAGGTGAGCACGCTCTTCAGGCTCCCTCCCCCCTTGCGGGGGAGGGTTGGGGAGAGGGGTAGCCCAGGAAACGGTGCTCCTCGTCGCGCGCGGCGTGTTCTTTGTCACGCTGCGAGTCCCGGTGTGGCACCCCTCTCCCTAGCCCTCCCCCGCAAGGGGGGAGGAAACGCAGCGGAGCGCGGGGCGAGGTTGTTGTCGACTATCGAGAATGTCGTCTTCGCATCAGCATCGGTTGGTCACCTCAAGCGAAGTGAGGTGAGCGCAGTTCTCTCATTCCCTCCCCCCTTGCGGGGGAGGGGCAGGGAGGGGGGTAGCCACGAACTCAGACCTCTCCCGCGGCCACCCCTCTCCCTAGCCCTCCCCCGCAAGGGGGGAGGGAACATAGCCGAGCGTGCCGAGAGCGTTCTGTCCACAATGGGGAGCGCCCCATGCTGACCATGATCGGCAAGCGCCTGATGTTCGCGATTCCCTCGTTGATCGGGGTCGTCATCGTCACCTTCCTGCTGACGCGCGCGCTGCCCGGCGATCCCGCCGCCTACTTCGCCGGCCCCGCGGCAACGAAGGAAGCCGTCGAGCAGATCCGCAAAAAGCTCGGCCTCGACAGGCCGCTGATCGAGCAGTTCTTCCGTTACACCAGCGATCTCGCCCATGGCGATTTCGGCAACTCGCTGACGACAGGGCAGCCGGTCGCGGCCGAGATCCGCAACCGCCTGCCGGCCTCTGCCGAATTGACCCTGCTCGGCCTCATCGTCTCGGTCGTGATCGCGATTCCGCTCGGTGTGCTCGCAGCCACGCGGCCGGGGTCGTGGATCGACCATCTCTGCCGGGTCACGACGACGGCCGGCGTGTCGCTGCCGGTGTTCTTCACCGGCCTCGTGCTGGTCTATGTGTTCTATTTCCGCCTGGGCTGGTCGCCGGCGCCGCTCGGGCGTCTCGACGTGTTCTACAGCGCGCCGCCGACGGTCACCGGCTTCTACCTGATCGACACGCTGATCGCGCGCGACCTCGAGGCGTTCCGCTCCGCGCTGAGCCAGCTCATTCTGCCCGCGACGACGCTCGCGATCTTCTCGCTGGCGCCGATCGCGCGCATGACGCGCGCTTCGATGCTGGCGGTGCTCGCGTCCGAATTCGTCCGCACCGCGCGCGCCAGCGGGCTGTCGCCGGCGACCGTGATCGTCACCTACGCGTTCCGCAACGCGATGCTGCCCGTCATCACCACGCTCAGCATGGTGTTCTCGTTCCTGCTGGGCGCCAACGTGCTGGTGGAAAAAGTGTTCGCCTGGCCCGGCATCGGCTCCTACGCGGTAGAAGCCCTGATCGCGTCGGACTTCGCGCCGGTGCAGGGCTTCGTGCTGACCATGGCGGTGATGTACGTGCTGCTCAATCTCGTGATCGACATCTTGTACGGCGTGATCGATCCGCGGGTGCGGTTGGAGGGGTAGCCGACCATGATCGCGTTCGATGCGAATCACGCGGACGGTGCGCTCCCTCCCCCGCTTGCGGGGGAGGGTTGGGGAGAGGGTTTCTCCGCGGTCGAGAACTCCCAAGAGGAGAAAGCCCTCACCCGCGCCGTCGGCGCGACCTCTCCCGCAAGCGGGAGAGGTGAAGCCAACTCCAAGCTCGCCACCCAAAGTCATGAAGCTCCAGGAGTGAAACAATGAGCTCCGTTGCGCCTGCTGTCGAACCCGTCGGTCCCGCGCGTACGTCCGGCCTCGTCGCGATCCTCGACCAGACCCGCTACGTCCTCGGCGAGAACAAGGTCACGGGCTTTGCCTTCGCGCTGCTGATCCTGATCCTGCTTGCCGCGGTCTTCGGACCCTACGTCGTGCCGTATGATCCGCTCGCGTCCGATACCGCCGCGGCGCTGAAGCCGCCCTCGGCGGCGCACTGGTTCGGCACCGACCAGCTCGGGCGCGACATCTTCAGCCGCGTCATCGTGGCGACGCGGCTCGATACCTTCATCGCGATTGCCTCGGTTGCGCTGGTGTTCCTGATGGGCGGCCTTGCCGGCATCGCGGCCGGTTACTTCGGCGGCTGGACCGATCGCATCGTCGGCCGCATCGCCGACACCATCATGGCCTTCCCGCTGTTCGTGCTGGCGATGGGCATCGTGGCCGCGCTCGGCAACACCGTGCAGAACATCATCCTGGCGACCGCGATCGTGAACTTCCCGCTCTATGCCCGCGTCGCGCGCGCCGAGGCCAATGTGCGCCGCAACGCCGGCTTCGTGCAGGCCGCGCGCCTGTCGGGCAACGGCGAATTCCGCATCCTCCTGGTGCACATCCTGCCGAACATCATGCCGATCATGATCGTGCAGATGTCGCTGACCATGGGCTACGCCATCCTCAACGCCGCCGGTCTGTCCTTCATCGGCCTCGGTGTCCGTCCGCCGACCGCCGAATGGGGCATCATGGTCGCCGAAGGCGCCGGCTTCATGGTGTCAGGGGAATGGTGGATCGCGCTCTTCCCCGGCCTCGCGCTGATGATCGCCGTATTCTGCTTCAACCTCCTCGGCGACGGCCTGCGCGACATCGTCGATCCCCAGCGGAGGACATGATGATGGTTAGGGGCAGAGACGTGCAGCGAAGCTGTGAGGAGGGCACCTCTCTATCGCTCCCTCCCCCCTTGCGGGGGAGGGCTGGGGAGAGGGGTAGCCCAGTAAAAGGTGTTGGTGATCCGGATGCCGCGGTGTTCGCGTGCGGAGAGAATCCCCGTGTAGCACCCCTCTCCCTGCCCCTCCCCCGCAAGGGGGGAGGGAATGAGAGAGCGGTGCCTCCCTCACGCGCGAATTTCCGTCAAAAATTCCCCAACGATTCCAATGCCATTCTACTGTGCATGGGGTTGTTTTCGACCTTTTTGATGGGGAGGCCCGCATGACCGTCCAGCCGCTGCTCGACGTTCAGGACCTCACGGTCGAGTTCACCACCCGCCGCGGCATCGTCAAAGCGGTGCAGCAGGTCAACATCTCCGTCGCCAAGGGCGAGACGCTCGCCATCGTCGGCGAGTCCGGCTCCGGCAAATCGGTGACGTCCTATGCGGTGATGCGCATTCTCGACCGTGCCGGGCGGATCGCCGAGGGCTCGGTGATGTTCTCCGGCATCGACGTGAAGGCGGCGAGCGAAGACCAGATGCGCGATCTGCGCGGCCGCGAAGTCTCGATGATCTTCCAGAACCCGCGCGCCGCGCTCAACCCGATCCGGAAAGTCGGCGACCAGATCGAGGACGTGCTGCGCACCCATGTGCAGCAGGCCCAGGTCGCAGATCGCGGCGAGAAGGCGATCGAGGCGCTGGAGCAGGTCAAGATCGCCCGCCCGCGCGAGCGCTACCACGCCTATCCCTTCGAGCTCTCGGGCGGCATGTGCCAGCGCGTCGTCATCGCCCTCGCGCTCGCCTGCAATCCGCAGCTCCTGATCGCGGACGAGCCGACCACCGGCCTCGACGTCACCACCCAGAAGGCGGTGATGGATTTGATCGTCGAGCTGACCAGGCGCCGCGCGATGTCGACCATCCTGATCACGCACGATCTCGGCCTCGCGGCTGCCTATTGCGACCGCGTCGTCGTGATGGAGAAGGGCCGCGTGGTCGAGACCGCCAAGGCCGCCGACATCTTTGCAAACCCGCAGCACCCCTACACCAAGAAGCTGATGCGCGCGACGCCGCGGCTGGGCGTGAGCCTGCGAGACTTGTTGCCTGAAGAGGAGAGCGCTTCCTTCGCCTCTCCCCGCGTGCGGGGAGAGGCCGACACGCTCGGGAGCGCAATTGCGCCCCGGAGCGTGGCGGGTGAGGGGGACTCTCCCAGCACCGTGCTCGCGGAGGGAGCCCCTCACCCCGACGCTCCCAGCGCGAGCGAAGCTCGTCGCGACCCCGCAAGCGGGGCGAGGGAGCACAGTGTCGCGTGTGGTGAGAGCCAGCCCCTCCTTCTCGTCGACAAGCTGGTCAAGGAGTACCCCCGCCAGGGCGCCACCGCCGTGCTCGGCAAGCTGTTCGGCCGCAAGCCGCCGGTCGAGCCGGACGTGTTCCGTGCCGTCGATGGCATCAGCTTTTCGATCGGCCATGGCGAGAGCGTCGGGCTCGTCGGCGAATCCGGCTGCGGCAAATCGACGACGTCGATGATGGTGATGCGGCTCCTGGACCAGACCTCCGGCCTGATCCAGTTCGATGGCGAGGACATCTCCGGCATCGCGCCATCAGCCTTTGCCCGGCTGCCGCAGCGCAGCCGTATCCAGATGGTGTTCCAGGATCCGACCGACAGCCTCAACCCGCGCTTCACCGCCGCGCGCGCCATTGCGGACCCGATCATGCAGCTCGGCGACGTCAGGGGGCGCGACGCGCTTCGCGCGCGCTGCGAGGAGCTCGCCACCATGGTCGGCCTGCCGCACAATCTGCTCGACCGCTTCCCGCATCAATTGTCCGGCGGCCAGAAGGCCCGCGTCGGCATCGCCCGCGCCATCGCGCTGCATCCGAAGCTCGTCATCCTCGACGAGCCGACGGCTGCGCTGGACGTCTCGGTTCAGGCCGTCGTGCTGAACCTGCTTCAGGACCTGAAGCAGCGGCTAGGTATGAGCTATCTGTTCGTCTCGCATGATTTGAATGTGGTGCGCTTGTTGTGCGATCGTGTCATTGTTATGCGGACGGGACGGATCGTCGAAGAGGGCTCCTCCGAGCAGGTTTTGAGCGATCCGCAGGACGACTACACCAAGGAACTGCTGACGGCGATCCCGCATCCGCCGTTGCCGGTGCATTGAGAGATTGTTTGGGAGCGTGATGGCCGAGCCGCTGGACGATTATATCGACGCCGTATCGAAAGCGCTGGCGCTGCCGGTCGAGGAGGCCTGGAGGCCCGCGGTGCGCGCCAATCTCGAAGTCTCGCTGCGGCTTGGCCGCATGGTCGACGAATTCGCGCTGCCGGACGAGACCGAGCCGGCGCCGATCTTCACCGCCTGACATCGCCATGACCAGCAAGCCAGAGACGACGGCCGCCGGAATCGCCAGCGCGGTTGCGGCCCGCAAGATGTCCGCACTCGATGCCACTGAAACGGCGCTCGCGCGCATCAAGCAGCACGACGGCATCCTCAATTCCTTTACCGATGTCACCGCCGATCGCGCCCGCGCGAAAGCACGCGCGATCGATGCCGACATCGCCGCAGGCAAGGAAGTCGGCCCGCTCGCCGGTGTCCCCTTCGCGGTGAAGAACCTGTTCGACGTCGCCGACCTCCCCACCCGGGCCGGCTCGAAGATCAACCGCGACCTTCCGCCTGCCAGGCGCGATGCGGCCTTGATCGAGCGCATGGAGGCCGCCGGCGCCGTGCTCGTCGGTGCGCTCAACATGGGCGAATACGCCTACGACTTCACCGGCGAGAACGTCCATGACGGTCCCTCGCGCAATCCGCATGACACGACGCGGATGACCGGCGGTTCCTCCGGCGGCTCGGGCAGCGCCGTCGGCGGCGCGCTGGTGCCGATCGCGCTCGGCTCGGACACCAACGGCTCGATCCGCGTGCCGTCCTCGTTCTGCGGCATCTTTGGCCTGAAGCCGACCTATGGCCGGCTGTCGCGGGCGCGCTCGTTCCCCTTCGTCGCGAGCCTCGATCATCTCGGCCCGTTCGCGCGCTCCGCCACCGATCTCGCGCTCGCCTATGACGTGATGCAGGGGCCGGACCCGGAGGACAGCGCCTGCACCACGCGCGGTCTGGAGCCGACGCTGCCGCTGATCGCCAACCCGGTTTCGGATCTGCGTATCGCGATCGCCGGCGGTTACTTCCAGAAGAATGTGTTTCCGGAAGCCGTCGAAGCGGTCAGCCGCGTCGCCAGGGCGCTCGGCGCAACGCAGGTCGTGGACGTGCCCGAGGCCGCCCGTGCCCGCGCGGCGGCCTATGTCATCACCACGACCGAAGGTGCATCGCTGCATCTCGATCGCCTGCGCAAGCGCCCGAACGATTTCGACCCGGCCGTGCGCGACCGGCTGATCGCAGGCGCCATGGTGCCGGCGCCGCTGGTCGACCGCGCCCAGAAATTCCGCCGCTGGTATCGCGCGCAGCTCGCGGACATCTTCAAGTCAGTCGACGTGCTGCTCGCGCCGGCGACGCCCTGTACGGCACCGAAGCTCGGCCAGGTGAATTTCAATCTGGACGGCGTCGAGCTGCCGGTGCGCGCCAATATCGGCATCCACACCCAGCCGATCTCGTTCATCGGCCTCCCGGTGGTGGCGGTCCCGGTGCCGCTCGAGCCGTTGCCGATCGGCGTGCAGATCATCGCCGCGCCCTGGCGCGAGGACATTGCGCTCCGCGTCGCCTACGCCTTGGAAAAGATGGGCGTGGCCGCCGCGCCATCGCCGAGAGGAATCTGAGATGGAGATCGATCTCCCCGACGTGATCGCGGACGTCAAAGCCGCGTTCGATCGCTATGAGCAGGCCCTCGTCAACAACGACGTCGCCGTGCTCGGCGAGCTGTTCCGCAACGATCCCCGCACCTTGCGCTACGGCATCGGCGAGAACCTCTATGGCTATGCGGCGATCAGCGGCTTCCGTGCCGCGCGCTCGCCCGTCGGCCTGAACCGCCGCACCGCCAAGACGGTCATTACCAGCTATGGCCGCGACACCGCGGTGGCTTCCACCCTGTTCTATCGCGACACGGCGCCAGGCAAGGTCGGCCGGCAGATGCAGACCTGGATCCGCTTTCCCGAGGGTTGGCGTGTCGTCGCCGCCCATGTCAGCATCATCGACGAGCCGAAAGAGACCGCATGACGCTTGACGATCTTCCGCAAGGGACAGCGCCGGCCGAGCCGGTGGTGCCTCGCGTCGACCGAGCGCCACCCAGCGTGCACAAGGTCACGCGCGCCGAGGAGCTGCGCCTGCAGCTCGCGGACGAGATCGTGCGCGGCGCCCTCGCCCCCGGCGCACCACTGGACGAGACTGACATCGCACGGCGCTTCAACGTCTCGCGCACGCCAGTGCGCGAGGCGCTGCGCCAGCTGGTGGCGAGCGGCCTCGTCGAGGCGCGGCCCCATCGCGGCGCGGTGGTGGCGCAGCCCTCGATCGAGCGGCTGACAAGCATGTTCGAGGCGATGGCGGAGCTCGAGGCGCTGTGCGCTGGCCTTGCGGCCGAGCGCATGTCCGCGGCCGAGCGCCACGGCCTGGAGGCCATCCACGAAGAGCTGCGCGTGCTGAGCTACACCGGCAACCCGGATCGCTTTCACGAGGTCAACGAACGCTTCCACAACGCCATCTATGCCGGTTCGCAAAACGGCTACATCGCCGAGATCACGCTGGCCACCCGCGTCCGCGTGCAGCCGTTCCGCCGCGCCCAGTTCCGCAACCTCGGCCGGTTGGCAAAATCGCATGCCGAGCACGACCGCGTCGTCGTCGCCATCATGCGCGGCGACAAGCAGGGCGCGGCAGCCGCGATGCGCGCGCATATCGAGCTGGTGCGCGGGGAGTACGAGATCTACGCGGTGTCGGTGTAGGACGCGCACGCGGTGCCGTAGGGTGGGCAAAGGCGCGAAGCGCCGTGCCCACGGTCTTCTTGTGATTCAGGGAATCGTGGGCACGCTACGCTTTGCCCACCCTACGAAATCTTCTTTGTCGCAGCTTCCTTCATGTACGCGCGCCATCCTCCAAGCGCCGTGATGTCGTGCGCATCTCCCAGCACTTCGGGCTCGACGAGAAACCCCTTCACCGAGCGGCCATCGGCCAGCCGCACCGTGCCGATCGCCATCGGCGAGGGAATCGCGTTGACGAACTGGCCGAAGGCGGATGGCGACAGCGACCAGATCTCCAGCTCGATCGACGCGCCCTTGCCGGCGGCGACGCGCAGCATGCCGGGCTTCGGCGGCGTGGTCTTGAGCGCGTAGAGCTTGTAATCGGGCGCTGTCCTGGTCGTCTCGATCAGGCGTCCGTTCAGCGCTGTCAATTCGCCATTCAGCACCATGCCGGACAGATGCGCGCCGACCACGGCGATCGGGATGTCGTCGCTGCGGCTTGCCGGCAGCGGCGCGAGCGGTGCTGGTGCCGCGCCTTTCGCGCCGAGGCTCAGCCTGGTATCCGCATGGAAGACGCGACCGATGCTCGCCAGCATCGCATCGCGTCCGGCGGGCGCGAGCAGCGTGATGCCGAACGGAATGCCGTCGGCGCGCATCGACGCCGGCAGCGCCAGGCCGCAGAGGTCGAGCAGATTGACGAAATTGGTGTAGGTGCCGAGCCGACTGTTGAGCTCGATCGGATTGGCGAGCACCTGCGCGGTCGTATAGGCGGTCGGCGCCGTCGGCAGCACCAGCGCGTCGATATTGGCAAAGGTGCGCTCGGCGATCCTGCGCAGGCCCTGCAGGCGGTACAGCGCCGAAAAGGTCTCGGCGGCCGTGAGCCGCGCGCCGGCCGCGGTGATCTCGCGCGTGACGGGATGGATCGCATCCGGCGCGGAGGCGAGCAGATCCTTGATCACGAGGTAACGCTCGGCGACCCACGGGCCCTCATAGAGCAGCCGCGCCGTCTCGTAGAACGGCTCGAGGTCGAACTCGACCAGCGTTGCGCCGAGCGCGGTCCAGCGCTTCAGCGCATCGGCGTAAGCGGTCTCGGCATTCCTGTCGCCGAAGAAGATCAGCTGTCCGTTGCGCGGCACGCCAAGGCGCAGATCTGCCGGGAGCGGCGTCATCGCGCCAAGCGGCCGGTCGCGCGAGAACGGATCGGCGGGGTCCGGTCCCGCCATCACGGACAGCGCCAGCGCCGCGTCGTCGACCGTCAGCGCGAACACCGAGATGCAGTCGAGCGTACGGCAGGCCGGCACGAGGCCGGCATTCGAGATCATGCCGAGGCTCGGTTTCAGCCCGACGATGTTGTTGAGCATCGCCGGCACACGCCCCGAGCCGGCGGTGTCGGTGCCGAGCGACAGCGGCACGAGGCCGGCGCCGACCGCCACGGCGGAGCCGGAGCTCGATCCGCCGGGAATGAGATCCTCACGAATCGAATTCCTGGGAATGCCGTAGGGCGAGCGTACGCCGACGAGGCCGGTCGCGAACTGGTCGAGATTGGTCTTGCCGATGATGATGGCACCGGCGGCGCGCAGGCGCGCCACCGCGGTCGCATCATGTGTCGGCGCGGTGGAAAAGGCGGGGCAGGCCGCGGTGGTCGCAAAGCCCAGCGCGTCGATATTGTCCTTCACCGCGATCGGCACGCCGTACAACGGCAGGCTGGCGGCGTCCGCGCGCGCGGCGAGCCTCTCGGCTTCCGCGACCGCATCCTTCTCCTCGCGCAGGCTGATGAAGATGGCGGGATCGTCGTGGTCGCGGATGCGCTGATAGGTCCGCGCGATCGTCTCTGCCGGCGTCAGCGTGCCCGCGCGATGCGCGGCCACAATCGCGGCGATCGTTTCAGGCTGCTCAGCCCCCATGGCGACAAAACTCCGGCAATCTGTCCTCACCGTGAGGGAAGCAAGCGATGTGCCATTGTGCACAATAGCAGGACGCCCGATCGCTGATGAAGATTATAAATGTAATCAGTTGGTTATGAGGTATTTCGGCAAGCCCGCCGGCGGCGGCATCACCGCCCTTTGCCGAGCGACAGCCTAAATGATGGGCAGTCGAGATCAGGTGAAGCCAGCGAGGATCCGGAGCAGCTGCGCCCGGTTTTCCTTGCCGATCTTCTCTTCGACGTGCCGCTCGTGCTCGGCCGCGAGCCGCTTGAATTTCGCCAGCGCCGTCTCGCCCTGCGCGGTGAGGTGCAGGGCATGGGAACGGCGGTCCGCCTTCGACTTGACCCGCTTGACGTACCTGCGCAGCTCGAGGCTGTCGAGCAGATGCACCAGCCGGGCGCGCTCGATGCCGAGGCGCTTTGCCACCGCCATCTGCGACAGGCCCGGATTGGCGCCGATCAGCGTCAGCACCGAATATTGCGTCGGCCTTATGTCGACTTCGCCGAGGGTCTTGATGAAGTCCTGGAAGATCCAGATCTGGAAGCGCCGCACCGCGTAGCCGGCGTGCCCGACCAGCGCATCGAGCCCGATGTCGTCGGCGACATCGCTGGGCGCCGCGCCATTGCCGGCGCGCTTGCGTGGGGCAATCTGGGGTGCGCTGGCTGTCACATCGTGTCTCCCGCCCGGCAAGCTTAGCGCGTCAGCGAGGCAAAAGATTGTTGTTGACGACAACAATTGTCAAGCCCAACATTGTGGCCAAGCAGCCCGAACGAGGTCGCGGCCGGTCGTATCCGGACGGAGGGAGGAGACACATATGACAGTCGCCCCACGTGGTGACGTTGCAGGCCTGTTCGCAAGCCCGCGGACCGTCGCAGAGCATCGCGCCGACGGCAGCATCGTGCTGCGATCGCCCGATCCGTTGCGGGATGCCGCGCGTTGCGTCGGCGACTGGCTGGAGCAATGGGCGCGGCAAACGCCGGATGCGATCTTCCTCGCCGAGCGCGGCAATGTCGAAGCGCCGTGGACCACCGTCACCTATGCGCAGGCGCTGCGCCAGGTGCGTGCGGCGGCGTCCTGGATTTTGGCGCAGGGCCTCAGCGCGGAACACCCGCTCGCGATTCTCTCCGACAACAGCATCGACCACGCGCTGCTCGCGCTTGCCGCCCAGCATGTCGGCGTGCCCTCGGCCGCGATCTCGCCGGCCTATTCGCTGATGTCGCGGGATTTCGAGAAGCTCAAGAGCATGATCGCGCTGCTCGAGCCGGGCGCGATCTACGTGTCTGCGACCAGGCCCTTCGCGGCCGCGCTTGCCGCCATCGCGCCGCTGCACCGGGCGCAGATCATCAGCGGCAACGCGGATGACGCCGGCGCACTCGCTTTCCGCGCCGTCGCGGCAACGCCAGAGAGCCCTAACGTCGCAACGGCCTTCGCCGCGGTGACGCCTGACACGATCGCAAAGTTCCTGTTCACGTCAGGGTCGACCGGGACGCCGAAAGCCGTCATCAACACCCAGCGCATGCTGACCTCGAGCCAACAGGCCAAGGCGCAGACCTGGACGTTTCTCGAGCAGACGCGCGGTGATCTCGTCATCCTGGACTGGCTGCCCTGGAGCCACACCTTCGGCGCCAACCACAATTTCAATCTCGTGCTGCGCAATGGCGGCTCGCTCTATATCGACGGCGGCAAGCCAGCGCCGGGGCTGTTTGCAACCTCGCTGGCCAATTTGAAGAGCGTGATGCCGACGGTCTATTTCAACGTGCCGCGCGGCTTCGACATGCTGATCGCGGCGCTGCGCGGCGACGAGGAACTGCGCCGCCGCTTCTTCGGCGAGGTGAAATTCGCCTTCTATGCCGGCGCTGCCCTGCCGCAGAATCTCTGGGACGCGCTCGAGGAGCTCTCGATCAAGACCGTCGGCCGCGCGCTGCCGATGGTTTCGGCCTGGGGCTCGACGGAAACGTCGCCGCTCGCGACCGATTGCCATTTCCTCGCCGAGCGCTCCGGCAATATCGGCGTGCCCATTCCCGGCACCGAGCTGAAGCTCGTCGCCTCGGGCGACAAGCTGGAGGTGCGCGTGCGCGGCCCCAACGTCACGCCGGGCTATTGGAAGGCGCCGGAGCTGACCCGGCAGGCCTTCGACGACGAGGGCTTTTACCTGATCGGCGATGCCGTCAAGCTTGCCGACAATGCGCGGCCGGAGCGCGGCCTGTTCTTCGACGGCCGCGTCGCCGAGGATTTCAAGCTCAATTCCGGCACCTGGGTCAATGTCGGCACGCTGCGCGTCGCCGGCATCGCCGCCTTGGCGCCCTTGGCGCAGGACATCGTGGTCGCAGGCCATGGCGGTGATGAAGTGCGCTTTCTGGTGTTTCCGAACATCGCAGCCTGCCGCGCCCATGCCGGCTTGGGCGAGGCGGCCGATGTGAGCGAGGTGCTCGCACATGACAAGGTCAGGAGCGCCATCGCGCAGGGCCTCGCGAAACTGAAGCAGCAGGCCGCCAATTCCACTGGTCACGCCACCCGTGCGCTGCTGCTCGCCGAGCCACCGTCGGTCGACGGCGGCGAGATTACCGACAAGGGCTACATCAACCAGCGCGCCGTGCTGGCGCGGCGTGCCGATGCGGTGGCGCAGCTGAATGATGATACGTCGTCGGAATGGGTCGGCTTGTAGTGAGTCGATGAAGGAGCGGCGTGGGAGGGACGCGTAGCTCATCTCGCTGTCATTCCGGGGCGCGCCTGGGGCGCGAACCCGGAATCCATTCTCCCGCATAGATGGCTGCACGATGGATTCCGGGTTCGCGCTACGCGCGCCCCGGAATGACGAGCGCTATGCGAAGAAGGTGCTGGCGAAACAGGACAGCCGCCCGCCGCAATATATTTCCGATTCTTTTGTTGCCTAGGCAACTAATTTATGCGAACCATTCCAGGAGGCAATGACGGCAGGGAAACTGCCGCGTCCGATCCTGGAGGAAACAATGCTCGGCCCGAACGGTGCCGTCGGCAAACGCCGGCGCATGCCTGGACGTGACGGAAGGTGGCGCCTGAAGCGCGACCCGTCAGGGCTCGATGCCGCCAGTGACCGCGCCGAGGTTGTCGTGCAGCCGGCGCAGCAGATCGATCAGCACTTCGCGCTCGTCCTTGCTCAGGCACGACAACAGCCGCCGTTCGCGCTCGAGCGCCGCAACGATCACCTTGTCATGCGTGGCGCGGCCCTTTGCCGTCAGCGCGATCGAATGGGTGCGGCCGTCATTCGGGTCGGTGCGGATCGAGATCAGGCCACGCTTCTCGAGGCCGCCCAGCGTCCGGCTCACGGGCCCCTTGTCGAAGCCGATGACGTGGCAGATGCGCGAGGCCGGAATGCCGGGCTCAATCGCCAGCAGCGACATGATCCGCCATTCCGTGACGTTGACGCCGAACTCCCGCTGATAGAACGCGGTGGCGCTGTTCGAGAGCTTGTTGGCGATGAAGGTGACGAATGCGGGGACGTAGCGGTTGAGATCGAGCGTCGGCCCCGCCTCAACGGGCGCAGGCTTTTGGCGGGATCTGGTCGAAGGCGCAGGCATGTCGGGGTTCTGACTCGCGGTGGGCCCAAAGACCTAATGGCATGCGCTGCACTTTCACAAGATCAAAATGAGGGAGGTCTTCCATGACCGCATCCGGCACCCCGGCATCGACGGGTCCCGCCTCCGTTCCGCATCTCGACGTCGATCCGTTCGACATGAGGTTTTTCGCCGACCCTTATCCCGCCCATCAGCGGCTGCGGGAGGCCGGGCCGGTGGTCTATCTCGACAAGTGGAACGTTTATGGCGTAGCGCGCTATGCCGAGGTCCACGCGGTGCTGAACGATCCCGCCACCTTCTGCTCCAGCCGCGGTGTCGGCCTGTCCGACTTCAAGAAGGAGACGCCGTGGCGGCCGCCGAGCCTGATCCTCGAAGCCGACCCGCCCGCGCATACCCGCACCCGGGCGGTGCTGTCGAAAGTGCTGTCGCCGACCGCGATGAAGCAGGTGCGCGACCGCTTCGCCGCCGCAGCGGAGGAGCGGGTTGACGCGCTGCTCGACAAGCGCAGCTTCGACGCGATCGCCGATCTCGCCGAGGCCTATCCGCTCTCGATCTTTCCGGATGCGCTGGGCCTGAAGCCGGAGGGGCGCGAGCATCTGATCCCCTACGCCAGTGTCGTGTTCAACGCGTTCGGTCCGCCGAATGAGCTGCGCCAGCAGGCGATCGCGCGCTCGGCGCCGCACCAGGCCTATGTCGCCGAGCAATGCCAGCGCGACAATCTCGCGCCCGGCGGCTTCGGCGCCTGCATTCATGCCCGCGTCGACGACGGCGAGATCACGGCCACCGAGGCGCCGCTGCTGGTGCGCTCGCTGCTATCGGCCGGCCTCGACACCACGGTCAACGGCATCGGTGCCGCCGTCTATTGCCTCGCGCGCTTCCCCGACCAGTGGCAGCGCCTGCGCGATGATCCGACGCTGGCGCGCAACGCCTTCGAGGAGGCGGTGCGGTTCGAAAGTCCGGTGCAGACCTTCTTCCGCACCACCACGCGCGAGGTCGAGCTCTCGGGGGCCACGATCGGCGAGGGCGAGAAGGTGCTGATGTTCCTGGCCGCCGCCAATCGCGATCCCAGGCGCTGGGACCGGCCCGACAGCTACGACATTACCCGCCGGACCTCCGGCCATGTCGGCTTCGGCTCGGGCATCCACATGTGCGTCGGCCAGCTCGTCGCCCGCCTCGAAGGCGAGGTGATGCTGACTGCGCTGGCGCGCCGCGTCGCGAAAATCGAGATCACGGGCGAGCCGAAACGCCGCTTCAACAACACGCTGCGCGGGCTCGACAGCCTGCCTGTGACGATTACCCCGGCCTGACGAGGAGCTTCATGCCCGCCATCACATTCATCCACCCCGACGGCAAGTCCGAGCGCGTCGAGACCTCAGGTGAAGAGAGCGCCATGCAGGCGGCGACCCGTCACGGCCTCGACGGCATTCTGGCCGAATGCGGCGGCAACGCCATGTGCGCGACCTGTCACGTCTATGTCGATGAAAGCTGGCTCGCGCGCCTGCCTGATATGGCTGACGACGAGGATGCGCTGCTCGACGGCACCGCGAGCGAGCGGCGGCCGAACAGCCGGCTGTCCTGCCAGATCAGGATCACGCCGGAGCGCGACGGGCTCATCGTGAAGCTGCCGGAGCGGCAGGTCTGACCTGCAAAGCCAACCGATTTTTCAACCGCTCCGGCAACGGCCGGTGCGGCAACGCATCAACAGGGAAGGGAACCATGAAACATCTGAAGTGGACGCTCGCGCTGGCCGCGAGCCTGGTTGCCGGCGCGGCGAGCGCCGAGATCTCCGACAACGTCGTGCGCGTCGGCGTGCTCAACGACATCTCCGGCATCTTCCAGGACACCAACGGCATGGGCTCGGTGGAAGCCGCGCGCATGGCGGCGGAAGACTTCAACGGCGGCGGCAAGAACATCAAGGTCGAGATCGTCTATGCCGACCACCAGAACAAGGCCGACGTCGGCAACGCCATTGCGCGTAAATGGCTCGATGTCGAAGGCGTCGATGCCATCGTCGACGTGCCAAATTCGGCGGTCGGTCTTTCCATCAACACGCTGCTGCGCGACAGCCGCATGACGTTCCTGGCGTCGTCGACCGCAAGCTCCGATCTCACCGGCAAGGCCTGCTCGCCCAACACCATCCAATGGGTCAACGACACCTGGGCCACCGGCAACACCACGGCGGCCGCGATGATGTCGCGCGGCGGCAAGGACTGGTACTTCCTCACGGTCGACTACGCCCTCGGCAAGGGCATCGAGGCCGAGGCGCAGAAATACATCGAGAGCCATGGCGGCAAGGTGCTGGGTTCCTCCAAGCATCCGCTCGGCACCTCCGACTTTGCCTCCTTCCTGTTACAGGCGCAGAGCTCGAAGGCCCGGGTGATCGGCCTTGCCAATGCCGGCGGCGACACCATCAACGCCGTGAAGCAGGCCGCCGAGTTCGGCATCCAGCAGAGCGGCCAGAAGCTCGTCGCCTTCCTGCTCTTCATCAACGACATCCACGGCATGGGCATCAAGGTCGCACAGGGCTTGCAGCTCATGGAAGCCTTCTATTGGGACATGAACGACGACACCCGCGCCTTCGCCAAGCGCTTCGCCGCGCGGCCCGGCATGAACGGCAAGATGCCGAGCGGCAATCAAGCGGGCGTCTATGCCTCGACGCTCGCTTATCTCAACGCCGTCGCGGCGACCGGCAGCGACAACGCCAAGGACGCCGTGCCCGAGATGAAGAAGTTCAAGGGCAAGGACAGATTGTTCGGCGACACCACGATCCGCCAGGACGGCCGCGTCGTGCATCCGATGTATTTGTTCGAGGTGAAGAAGCCGGAGGAGTCGAAATACCCGTACGATTATTATAAGCTGGTCTCGACGATTCCCGCCGACCAGGCCTTCCGCCCGCTGGCGGAAGGCGGGTGCGAGCTGGTGAAGTAGGTCTCGTGCCCCGGACGCGGTGCAGCGCGAAGCGTTGCGCCGCTGAGCCGGGGCCCACAGCCTCCTGGGTCCCGGCTCTGCGTCGCGTCATTTCATGCCGCGCCGCGTCCGGGACACGAGAGCAGCCCTTACACCACCTTGCTTGACCCCTGCGTGATCAACCGCGCGGCGCGCTGATCCCGCGCGTAGATCCAGAGCCAGCTCAGCGCGACGCTGAGGCGGTGGCGGAGGCCGATCAGGAAGTAGATGTGGGCGATGCCCCAGATCCACCACGCGATAGCGCCGCGCAGCTTGAAGCGGCCGAAATCGATGACGGCGAGCCGCTTGCCGATCTGAGCCAGGCTGCCGGCGTGCTTGTAGCGGAACGGGCCGGCCGCAGCGCCGCGCAGGCGGGCCTTGATGGTCTCGGCGACGTGACGGCCCTGCTGCTTGGCCGCCGGCGCGATGCCCGGCACCGGCTTGCCGTCCCAGGCGTTGATGCTGACGGTGTCGCCGATCGCGAAGATCTCGGGATGGCCGGGGATGGTGAGGTCGGCCTCGACCAGCACGCGTCCGGCGCGATCGGCGGGTGCACCCAGCCATTCGGCTGCGGGCGAGGCGCGCACGCCGGCGGCCCAGATCCTGGTCTTGGCTTCGAGCAGCTTGCCGCCGAACACGACGCCCTCGCGGTTGATCTCCGTGACGGCCTGTCCCAGCACGACCTCGACGCCGATCTTCTCCAGCGACGCCTGCGCATAGGCCGAGAGGTCGTCGGCGAAGCCGGCGAGCACGCGAGGCCCCGCCTCGATCAGCACCACCCGCGCTTTCGTCGTGTCGATGTTGCGGAAATCGCCGGGCAGCGTATGGCGCGCCATTTCGGCGATGGTGCCGGCGAGCTCGACGCCGGTCGGGCCGGCACCGACGATGACGAAGGTCAGCCGCGCCGCGCGCTTCGCCGGATCGGTCTCGCGCTCGGCGCGCTCGAACGCCACCAGGATGTGACGGCGCAAGGTGGTCGCATCCTCCAGCGTCTTCAGCCCGGGCGCCCATTGCTCCCATTCGTCGTGGCCGAAATAGGCGTGCCGCGCGCCGGTCGCCAGCACCAGCGTGTCGTAGGGCACCTCGCTGCCGTCGTCGATCAGCACGCAACGTCGTGCCGCATCGACGCCGCTCACGGTCGCGAACAGCGTCGTCACCTCGGGCCGGTCGCGCATGAGATGGCGGATCGGCCAGGCGATCTCGCTAGTTGCGAGCGAGGCGGTCGCGACCTGGTAGAGCAGCGGCTGAAACAGATGATGGTTGCGGCGGTCGATCAGCGTGATCTCGACCGGCGTGCCCGCGAGCCGGTAGGTCGCCTCCAGCCCGCCGAAGCCGGCACCGACGATGACGACGCGATGGGGATGTGCGGCCATGTGGATCCTCGAATCTTGCTGCTGCTCTTCCTCATTTAAGTGCCGATTGTGCGGTGCCGTCCAATAGCCGTCATCAATCGCCGCATAGGCCGCATGTATCGTTCCGGCGCGAAAAAGCGCCGCAGCCCCGACCAGCCTTGGCCCAAGCGAGTAGAATTATATTTCTTGCCATCGCCAATCCGGGCGAAATATGGTGCAGGAGCGGGCGCTGAGCCATTGGCGGCTCGACAGATTTTGCGTTCAATAGAGAAGGCCCGGGGCGGCGATCACCCCGCTTGCGGGCTCAATCATAAGGAGGGGAGTGATTATGAAGACGGCATTCTGGCTGGCGGGCGCAGCGGCGCTGGTGCTGGCGAGCCCGGCTTTCGCCGGCGACACCATCAAGATCGGTTTCGTTTCGACGTTCAGCGGCCCGACCGCCGTGATCGGCAACGATATGCGTAATTCCTTCGAGCTCGCGCTCGATCACCTCGGCCGCAAGATGGGCGGCAAGCCGGTGGAGGTGATCTACGAGGACGACGGGCAGAAGCCCGACGTCGGCAAGCAGAAGACCGAGAAACTGGTGCAGTCGGACAAGGTCGACTTCATCGTCGGCTATATCTGGTCGAACGTGCTGCTCGCCTCGCTCAAGACCGCGGTCGATTCGAAGACCTTCATGATCTCGGCCAATGCCGGACCGTCGCAGCTCGCGGGCGAGCTGTGCTCGCCTTACGTGTTTTCGACCTCCTGGCAGAACGACCAGACCCCGCAGGCGGTCGGCACCTACATGAACCAGAAGGGCGTCAAGTCGGTGTTCCTGATCGGCCCGAACTACGCCGCCGGCAAGGACATGCTGGCCGGCGTCAAGAGCACCTTCAAGGGCCAGGTCGTGGGTGAGGAATACACGGTGTGGCCGAGCCAGCTCGACTTCTCCGCCGAGCTCTCCAAGGCGCGCGCCTCCGGCGCCGAGTCGATCTTCGTGTTCTACCCCGGTGCCGCCGGCGTGCAGTTCCTCAATCAATATGCGCAGGCCGGCCTGAAGAGCACGATGCCGCTCTACACCGCCTTCACCGTCGACGAGCTGTCGCTGCCGCTGCAGAAGGAGAACGCGCTCGGAGTGCCCGGCGCGCAGCAATGGGTCAACGACCTGCCCAACGAGCAGAACAAGCGCTTCGTCGCCGACTACCGCAAGAAGTATCCCGGCCTGCGCCCGACCTTCTACGGTGCGCAGTCCTATGACGCCGCGAACCTGATCAACAGCGCCGTCGACGCCGTGAAAGGTGACACTTCGAAGAAGGACGAGATGAAGGCCGAGATGGAGAAGGCCAACTTCAAGTCGGTGCGCGGCGCGTTCAAGTTCGGCAACAATCACATCCCGATCCAGAGCTTCTACCTGCAGGACGTGGTCAAGGATTCCGAAGGCCAGCTCGCGCTGAAGACGGTCGCCACCATCGTCGAGAACGACCAGGATCGCTTCCACGACAAGTGCAAGATGAAGTGAGGGCGGTGTAGCTACCGGATGAGGGGGCTCTTCTGCCCCCTCAATTGTAAGTATCGTAGGGTGGGCAAAGCGACTTGTCCGCCATAGCTCGAAGAGCGACGGCGGAAGCGTGCCCACCATTCTTATCAATCATTGAGAGATGGTGGGCACGGCGCAAGCGCGCCTTTGCCCACCCTACGATTCCTACGATTCCGGTCTCGCGGAGAGAAACACCACAGGGGAGAGGGAAAGACCGTCACGCCCGCGGCATGCTCATCGGCCTCACCTCGCGCGCTTGCGCCGCCAGCCTGATGGCGGCATTGGCCGCGCCAAAGCCCTGATAGCTCCGCCGCTCGACGATCTCGAAGAAGAAGCGCTCGTCGAAGATGTGGGTGTAGACCTGGAAGAACTCGCCGTCGCCCTCACGGTCGTAGAGGATGTGGTTGGCACGCAGCTGCGCCATCAGCTCGGGCGCGAGGTCGTATTTGGCTTCGATGTCATCGTAGTAATTGTCAGGGATATCGAGAAAATCCGCGCCGCGGCTGCGCATCTCCGCTACCGTCGTGAAGATGTCGCTGCAAGAGAACGCGACGTGCTGCACGCCTGATCCGAAAAATTCCGAGATGAAGCGCGCCGGCAGCGTGCGGTTGGCGGAGGAGCCGTTGAGCACGAAGCGCAGGCTCTGGTCGGCGTTGACGATGGCCTGGCTCTGCACGAGGCCCCTGGGGTCGGCGATCTCCATCTGCGGCAACCGCTTCAGGTCGAGGATGCCGGTGTAGAACAACAGCCAGGACAGCATCTCGTCGTAGGGCATCGTCTGCGCGATGTGATCGACGGCGAGCAGCGCGTCCTTGTCTGCGTTGCCCGCGATCGCCTCGAAATCGGTGTCCCAGTTCTTGCCGGCCTGATCCAGGAAATAGAGCAGGCTGCCGCCGACGCCGTGGATCGCGGGAATCTCCAGCTCGCCCGGTCCGACCGGCTGGTAGAAGGTGCGCGCCTTCAGCATCTCGGCACGCTGCATCGCGAGACCCGCATTGTCGACGTCGAGCGCGATGGCGCAGACGCCGGGGCCGTGGGTGACGTAATGGGAATGGGCAAAACCGTCGGTCTCGCTGTTGATGACGAGCTCGACCTTGCCCTGCGACCAGCGCTCCACCGCCTTGCTGCGATGCGCGCCGGTCTTGCGGAAGCCGAGCTGGGAAAACAGGCGGGCGAGATCGCCGGCCTTGGTCTCGTTGACGGCAAACTCGATGAACCCGGTGCCGCGGCTCTTCGCCTTCGGCGCCAGCGGCTCGGCGGCGAATTTCGGCCAATCCGGCGCTAGCTGGTCTTCCAGCAGGATCAGCGAGCGCAGGCCGTCGAGCGCGGTCTGCGCGGCCGAGCCGGCGCGGAACTGGTCGTTGAAGATCTCCAGCGACAGCGGCCCGGCATAGCCGGTCGCGGCGATCGCGGCCATGAATTCAACGACCGGCAGATCGCCCTGGCCGGGGAAGGAGCGGAAGTGCCGGCTCCACGACAGGATGTCGAGCTCGAGCTTGGGCGCGTCCGCAAGCTGCACCAGGAAGATCTTGTCGCCGGGGATCGAGGCCATCGCGCGGGTGGGAAATCCGGGTGCCAGCGCGTGAAAGCTGTCGAGGATGATGCCGATCGCGGCATGATCGGCGCGCCGCACGATCTCCCAGGCGTCGCGATAGTCGCTGACATGGCGGCCCCAGGCCAGCGCCTCGTAGCCGACGCGCAAGGAGCGCTTGGCCGCGCGTTCGCCCAGCTCGCGAAGATCGTCCGCGGCGCGGTCGATGCCGCCGAGCGAGGCGGGCGAGACGTTGGAGCAGATCAGCAGGAGATCAGTGCCGAGCTCCTGCATCAGATCGAACTTTCGCTCCGCGCGGGCGAGGTTGCGCGAGCGCTGCGGCTCGGGCATGCCCTCGAAATCGCGGAACGGCTGGAACGCGCAGATCGTCAGGTTGAGATCGCGGCAGAGCTTTGCGATGTCGCGCGGGCTTGCGCCGAACGACAACAGATCGTTCTCGAAGATCTCGACCGCGTCGAAGCCGGCGGCCGCGATGGCGCGGAGCTTTTCGTCCAGGCTGCCGGAGAGCGAGACGGTGGCGATCGAGCGCTTGTTCATGCGGCCTGCTCCATGATCTGCCCCGGCGAGATCTTTTGTCCCGTGCGCGCCGCTTCGCCGACGGCCTCGACGACGGCGAGCGTGCCCATTGCATCCTCGACCGAAATCAGAGGCTGCTCGCGGCCGGCGATCACGGCCAGGAAATGCCGAAGCTGCTCGGCGAGCGGATCGTAAGCCGAGAATGCGGCGGGCTCGCGGACCAGCGGCGCGTGCCAGCCGGGATCTTGTCGATACGACCACAGCTCCATGGTCGGCACCGAGAGGGAGCCGCTGGTTCCGGCGAAGACGTAACAGGGCTGGTCCTGTCTGGGATAGACCGCGTTCTCGCCCGACGTGAGTTCCCAGCTCCATGGTGCCGGCGTCGCATCCGACACGGTCACCGTGCCGAGGGCGCCGTTGGCGAAACGCAGCAGGAGCGCCGCGGTGTCCTCGACGGCGAAGCCACGCACCTTGTTCGAGGTCAGCGCCTGCACCTCGACGATCTCGCCGCAGATGAAGCGGAGATTGTCGATGTCGTGAATCAAATTGATCAGCAGCGGACCGCCGCCCGCCTCACGCCGCCAGGCGACTTCGAAATAATCGTCCGGCTTCTTCAGCAGCCACAGTCCGGCCACTGCGGTGAGCTGGCCGAGCTTGCCGCTTGCCACCGTCTCGCGGGCCGACTTGATGATCGGATTGTGCCGCCGGTGGTGACCGACCAGCATCGGCACGCCGGTGCGCCTCACCGCGTCGCACAGGCGCTGCGCGGTGGCAACCGTCTCGGTCACCGGCTTCTCGATCAGCGCCGGAACGCCCGCCGCGGCGCAATCAAGGGCCATCGGCAAATGCAGCGTGTTGGGCGAGGCGATGACGAGGCCGTCCGGCTTCTCCTGTGCCAGCAGCGCGCGATGATCGGAATAGCAAGGCACGTTGTGCGCCAGTGCATGATCCTTCGCGGCGGGCGAGGGATCGGCGATGCCGGCGAGCTCGCAGCCCTCGAATGCCGCGATCAGCTCGATATGGCGGCGGCCGATCAGGCCGGCGCCGGCCACGGCGATGCGCATAGCCGCGCTCATGCCGCACTCTCCTCCATCGCGCCGCCGAGGAAGAGCTGGCCGATCCGCGGATCGTTCAAAATGCGCTTGGCGTCGTCGACCATGCGGGTCTGGCCCAGCTCGAGCACGATGCCGATGTCGGAGATTTCCAGCGCCGACCGCGCATTCTGCTCGATCATCAGGATGGTGACGCCACGGCTGCGCAAGCTCTTGAGGATATCGAAGGTCTGCTGCACCATCAGCGGCGACAGGCCGATCGAGGGCTCGTCGACCAGCACCAGCTTGGGTTCGAGCAGCAGCGAGCGGGCGATCTCGAGCTGCTTCTGCTCGCCGCCGGACAATGTCGAGGCCTGCTGCGTCGACTTCCGCCGCAGCGCCGGAAACAGGTCGAGCGCCGCCTCGATCCGCTTCGGCAGGTCGAGACCCTTCTCGGCCGCGACGCCGCCGAGCTCGACATTGTGGCGCACCGACAGCTCGGGGAAGATGTTGCGGCCCTGCGGCACGTAGCAGATGCCGGCATTGAGCAGCGCGCGCTGGCTCAAATTGGTGACGTCGCGGCCGGCAAAGCTAATCTTGCCCTCGCGCAGCCTGAGCAGGCCGAAGATCGCCTTGAACACGGTGGATTTGCCGGCGCCATTGGGGCCGATGATGGTGGTGATGGTCGCCGGCGGCACCGAAAACGTCGTGCCGTTCAAGATCGTCATCTTGCCGTAGCCGCCGACGAGATTGTGAACCGAGAGGATCGGGTCGCTCATGGCTCGCTCTCCCTAATGTCCGAGATAGGCTTCGATCACGGCGGGGTTCTTGCGGACCTCGTCGGGGCGTCCCATCGCCAGCACCTTGCCTTCCGCCATCACCATGACGCGCGAGCACAGCGACATCACGAACTCCATGTTGTGCTCGATCACGACGAAGGTGGCGTTCTTCTCGCGGTTGATCGCCACCAGGCGCTCCTTGAGGTCCGTCAGCATCGACGGGTTGACGCCGCCGGCGGGCTCGTCGAGCAGCACGAGGCGCGGGCCGCCCATGAAGGCCATGGCGGCGTCGAGCAACTTCTGCTGGCCATAGGACAGGCCGCCGGCCGGCTCGTCGGCGAGATGATCGAGCTTGAAGAAGCCGATCATCTGGTTGGCGGCCTCGGTCAGCCCGGCATCGGAGCGGCCGACCAGGCGCGAGGCCATGCTGCCCTGGTGCTCCTGGCCCGCCAGGATCAGGTTCTCGCGCACCGAGAGCTTCGGGAAGACCTGCAACAGCTGAAAGGTGCGGCTGACGCCGAGCTTGTTGAGCTCGGCGGGGCGCAGACCGGTGACGACCTTGCCGTCGAGCTTGACCTCGCCGCCCGAGGGCGTGAGCTGGCCGAGAATGCAGTTGAACAGGGTCGACTTGCCGCAGCCGTTCGGGCCGATCAGGCCGAGGATCTCGCCCTCGCGCACGTCGAAGGAAACGCCGTCGACGGCGCTGATGCCGCCGAAATTCTTCTTGATCTCCGAGACTTCCAGCACCGCGCTCATTGTACCGTCTCCAGGCGCGATTTTGCCACGGCGCGCAGTGCGGACGCCGCCTTGGTGCGGCGTTCGGCGAGATAGCGATCGAGGATTCCCAGAATGCCGGTTGGCGACCAGATCAGCAGCAGCATCACCGCGACCGCGTACAGCATCAGATAATAGCCTTCGGTGAAGCGCAGCCATTCCGGCAGCAGCACCGCGATCATCGCGCCCAGGAACGGGCCGAAATAGAAACCGGCGCCGCCGACGATCACCATCATCAGCAGGTCGAGCGAGAGCGACAGGTTGAAGGGAACAGGGTCGATATATTGCGTCAGCGGCGCATAGAGCGCGCCGGCGATGCCGCCGAGCGCCGAGCCGATCGCGAATGCCATCAGCGTGTAGCGCCGCGTGTCGATGCCGAGCGATTGCGCGCGCAAGGGATTTTCACGTAGCGCCATGAAGGCGCGGCCCCAGGGCGAGCGGATCAGCCACCATACCGCGAGCGACACGATCGCGAGCGAGCCGAGGCAGACGTAGTAGAAGGGGAGGGGCTTGTTGGTCGCGAGGCCGAAAATGTGCGGCCGCGGGATGTTGGAGATGCCGTAGATGCCGCCGGTGAGCCAGCTCTCGTTGCGGAACACCAGGAAGGCGAGGGTGGAGAAGGCCAGCGTGACGAAGGCGAGGTAATGGTGCTGCACGCGCAGCGCGGGATAGCCGAGAACCCAGCCGACCGCAAAGCTGAGCAGGATCGCGACCAGGATCGCCGCCGGCAGCGGCCAGCCATGGGTGGTCATGATCGCGGCGGCATAGGCCCCGATGCCGACGAACGCGCCCTGCGCCAGCGAGACCTGGCCGGCATAGCCGAGCGTGAGATTGAGGCCCATCGCGGCGATGCTCATCACCGCCCATTGGCTGAGGATGAACAGGCCGTAGCGGTTGAAGTTCATGGGGATGACGATCAGGCCGGCGATGATTGCGAGGCCGAGCGCGATCTTCAGGGGTTTGCCGAAGCTGCTCATACCGTGCGCTCCTCGGCGCGGCCGAGCAATCCCTGCGGCCGGAACAGGATCACGGCGATCAGGAACATCATCGGCACGGCGGCGCGATATTGGGTGGAAACATAGGCGGCCGCGAGATTGTCGAGCACGCCGATCAGGAGACCGCCGGCGATGGCGCCGCGCACCTGGTTGAAGCCGCCGACGATCGCCGCGATGAAAGCGGCCTGGCCCAGCACCTCGCCGGAGGAAAATTTGGCCAGATAAATCGGCGTGATCAGAAGCGAAGCCAGCGCGACCAGGAAGGCGTTGATCAGGAACGTCAGCAGGATCATGCGCTCGACGGGCACGCCGATGATGCGCGCCACCGTCGGGTTCTGCGCCGCCGCCTGCATCTGATGCCCGAGCGAGGTGCGGTTGAGCAGCGTGGTCAGGCCGACCACGGCGAGGATGGCGACGACGAGCACACCGATGCTTTGCAGCGAGACCGCGTGTCCGAGGATGGAGATGTCGCCGGTCGGCACGACCGACGGGAACGGCGAAGCCTCGGCGCTGAAGAATTGCTTCACGGCTTCCTTGATGCCGATCGCGAGCGCCATGGTCGCAATCGCAAGCGGCAACACGCCATGGCGCATCATCGGGTCGACCAGCAGCAGCTTGAAACCGAGCCCGAGCAGGATCATCGACAGCAGGATGCCGAGTATGATCGCGAGCCAGAACGGCGCGCCGGCATGCATCGCCGCCAGCATCAGGAATGCCGGCAGCATCACGAACTCGCCTTGCGCGAAATTGATGGTCTGCGAGGTCTGCCAAAGCAGCGTGAAGCCGACCGCGACCAGCGCATAGATCGCGCCGGTGGCGAGCCCCGCGACCAGAAGATCGAATAGGTTGGACATTTTTCCCTCTCGCCGTTCTGTCTTCTCCCTCACCCCGACCCTCTCCCCGCGAAGAGCGGGGAGAGGGAGAGGAGAGATATCCCCCCGCGTGCGGGGAAAGGCGAAGATCTCACTTCACCTTCGGCAGCACCTGCTTCACGACCTGCTTGCCTTCCACGACTTCGACCAGAAAGCTCTGGCGGTCGATGTCGCCGGTGTCGCTGAAGGTGACGTCCATCAGGATGCCCGGCTCGTCCGCGGCCTTGATGGTGAGGCCGTGCAGCGTGTCGGCGAACTTCTTCGGGTCGACCTTGCCCATCTTCTCGGTGGTGGCCTTCACCATGTAGACGGCGAGATAGCCCTTCAGGCCGTTGTGGTCGGGGACGTAATTGTACTTCTTGGAGAACCTCTCGCGGAATTGCTTGATCTGGTCGACCGGCGCATCCGTGGTGAGGCCGACATGGCCGCGCGCGCCGTTGGCGGCATCGCCGGCGAGCTCGATCACCTTCTGGCCGATCAGCGTGGTCTCGCCCATCAGCGGCGCGGTGACGCCCTGGCGCTTCAGCTCTTTCAGGATGCGCGCGCTCTCTTCCTCGTTGAGGTAGACGAAGACGGCATCGGGATTGGCGGCCTTGATCTTGCCGACGTCGGCGGCGAAATCGGCCTGGCCCGCTTCGGTCGAGAGGTCGGCAACGACCTTGGAGCCGAGCCGGTCGAGCTCCTTGATCACGACGTCGCGGCCGCCGCGGCCGAAGTCGTTGTTGACCCAGACCACCGCGACCGTCTTCGCCTTCATCTCGTCGTGGATGTATTTCGCGACCTTCGGCATCGAGGATTGCTGGCCGAACGAGGTGCGGAACAGGAATTTGTTGCCTCCTTGCGTCAGCTCGGCGGCCTCGCCGCCCATGATCTGCGCGATGCCGGCTTCGGCCGCGAGTGGGGCCGTGACCTTCACCGAGCCGGAATAGCCGGGCCCGAGCAGCACATAGGGCTCGGCATCGAGCGCCTTCTGGACCTGGGCGCGCGCCACGCCCGGGTTGGACTGAGAGTCCGCGTGGGTCACCTCCAGCTTGCGGCCGAGCACGCCGCCCTTGGCGTTGATCTCCTCGATCGCGAGGTCGATGCCGTTCTTCCAGTTGGTGCCGACGGTGGCGCCGCCGCCGGAGAGCTCGGCGACGTTGGCGAGCTTGATCGCCTGGGCGTGGACACTGGTTGCGGTCGCGAAGGCAAGCAGGGCGCCTGCCAGCAGGGTCGATTTCATGATGTCTCCTCCGGTTTTCCTCAGATAGGGTCCGCGGCCTTGTGTCCGGCCGCTTTGGTTACGCTGCGTGATAGGCTGAGCTTCGTGCCGCCATCACCTCGTCGAATGCCTGTCCCATGACCTCGGTCGATGGGGCAAGCCCCGTGAACAATTCGAAAGCGTCGGCCGCCTGATAGATCGCGAGCTCCCGCCCGGTCATGATCCGCGCGCCCTTGGTTTCGGCCGCCGCCAGCAGCGGCGTGATCAGCGGCGAGTAGACGGCATCCGCCACCCACAGCTTTTCGTGCAGCAGCGCCGCCGCAACCGGCATGGCCCGGTTCGGCAACATGCCGACCGGAGTGCCGTTGACCAGACCGGTTGCGCCATGAAGCGCATCCTCGACGCTTGCAGCGACCCTTGCGACCCTTGCGCCGCCTTGCGGCGCGAGCAGGGAGACGAGCGTCGCGGCGCGCGCCGGCTCGCTGTCGAAGATGCGGATGTCGGAAACCTTCAGGCTCGCCAGCGCAAACGTGATCGCCTTGCCGACGCCGCCGGCACCGATCACCGCGACGGCGTTACCCGTGGGCGCCAGCAGCGGCGCCACCGCGCGCGCAAAGCCCGTGGTGTCGGTGTTGTGGCCGGTCAGGCGGCCGTTTCTGACGACCACCGTGTTGACCGCGCCCATCGCGGCCGCACCGGGCGCCAGCGCGTCGAGCAGCGGGACCACCGCTTCCTTGTAGGGATAGGTGACGTTGACGCCGGCAAAGCCGAGCCGCCGCACGCCTTCCAGCAACAGGCCAAGGCCGGCCGCATCGGCGCCGGCAATTTCGATGAGCTGATAATGGCCGCGCAGGCCGAGCGCCTCGGCGGCACGTTCATGCATGGCAGGGGACGCGGAATGCGCGATCGGCGCGCCGATCAGGCCGGTGAGGAGCTTCTTGCTGGCGGCGTATCCGCGCGTGGACATGGTTCGCTGTCGTCTCAAATGGAGCGTTCGGTGCCGGTCATTAGCGGGGAAGCCCGCGCAATGCCAAGGGGCTTCCAGGTCCCCGACGATAGCCTTTCCTTAGGCTAACACAATTACCCTTTTAGCCGACAAACCTAACATCATGTTATTTCTTCCGCCCGCGCGCCGAAGCGGCCTTGCCGCGGGACGGCTCGACCGCGCGCATCTCGGCGCGCAGCGCCTCGATGAAAGCCTCGGCATGGAGCGACAGCGGCGCGCCGCGCTTGACCGCGATGTAGGTGTCGAACCGGGTCGGCTCGGCGATCTTCAAGAGCTCGATCCCGGGATAGCCGCCATGAGCCACGGTGAACTGGTCGATGATGGCGATACCGAGCCCCGCCTTCACCAGCGCGCAGACCGTGGTACCGAAGCGCGCGCGGATGGTGATGTTGTAGTCGAGCCGGTTGCGCGCGAAGATCCCGGCCATGATCCGGCCGTAGGGATCGTTGGGATCGATCCCGATCAGCGGATAGCGGGTGATCTCGGCGGCCGAGACCTGCTTGCGGCCGGCGAGCTCGTGGCCGGGCGGCACGATGCAATACAGCTCGCCCGAGGCGAGCGGCATGAAGTCGAGCGCGGAATGCTCCAGCCGGTAGCTCATCGCGACGCACTCGCCGCGGCCGAGCATGAGATAGTCGATGGCCTCCTCGAGCTTGAGGATGTTGATGTCGATGCCGAGGTCGGGATAGCGGCGCCGGACGCGCTCGATCGCGCGGGGCACCATCACCTGCGAGATGCTCGGCACCGAGCCGATCCGCAGCTCGGACAACCCGCCACGGCCGATCTTGGAGATGATCTCGGAGAGATCGTCGACCTTCTTGTAGACGCCGTTGATCTGCTCGAAGATGTTCTCGGCTTCCGGCGTCGGGAAGTAGCGCCCGTTCTGGCGCTGGAAGAAGCGGATGCCGAGCGAGCGCTCGGTGTATTTGACGAGGCGGCTGATCCCCGGCGCCGAGACGTTGAGCAGCTTCGCCGCGCCGCCGATGGTGCCCGTCACCATCACGGCACGGATCACTTCGACCTGGCGCAGCGTCATCATGCTCTTGGCGTCCGAAGGAGGATCGGGGCGGCGATCATCTCACGAGAGCCGCGCTGTCATCCAGCGGTAAGTGTCTGAGGATGTGGACGGAGGCTGCAAACCGCCCTGGTGTCCCGGACGCGCTGCAGCGTGCAACGCTGCTGCGCAGAGCCGGGACCCCTGTCACAGCGGCTGTTCTTGGTCATATGGGCCCCGGCTCTGCAGCGCACCGTCGAAGAGACGCTGCGCTGCGTCCGGGGCACGAGAGCGTGGTCGGGGAGAAGGGGAGGCAAATGTCAGAATGTTTCGATTAAAATCGGTTCGTTCGAATGGAAGGGCATCGTCGCGCGATCAGCAGCATCGGCGGCGCCTGCTGCAATTGCACTTTAGCTCGCCGGGCCCTCGGGCGAGATGCTGTCGGCCGGCTCCGCACGCTCGCTCTCCAGCACTTCGCGCGCGAACTCGATGATCTTCTGCTTGTTTGCCGTTTCGCGGACGGCGAAAAACACGCGATTCAATTCCAGGCCGAGCACGCTGTTGAGGGCGATGTCCTCGTCTTCCATCGTGGTTTTCCCGCTTCGGACACGTTCAGGTGTATAGTGCCGTCAACTCTGCCACAAGTAGTTTGAATCTTCAGGCCGGGTGAGGACCGGGAAACTACGGTCGCTGCGAAATTGAGGCGGCCCGCGAATACGTGCTATAGGCGAGGGCGAAGGTCAGGAAACGCACCGATGTCCGCCGCTGATGGCGTTGATTATGGCCGCGAGGCGCTCGACTTCATCGAAGGGCTCGGAACCTATACCAAGGTTCCGGACGCCATGGACGCGCTTGCAGCCGCGTTCGGTCGGTATGGCTTCGAACATATCATCGTGGCGGGCCTGCCCAATCCCGAGCAGCGCTTTTCCCAGATGGTGCTCGCCAAGAAATGGCCGGCGGAGTGGTTCAGCCTCTATACCCAAAAGAGCTACGACCGCGTCGATCCCGTGATCCGCAAATGCCGGCAGACGGTGAACCCGTTCGAGTGGTCCGAAGCGCCGTACGACCCGGAGCTGGAGCCGGGCGCGGTGGAGGTGATGCGGCGCGCTGCCGATTTCCGCATGTCGCGCGGCTTCGTCGTGCCGATCCACGGCTTGACCGGCTACGAGGCCGGCGTCTCGCTCGCCGGCGTCCACCTCGATCTCAATGCGCGCAGCAAGCCGGCGCTGCACCTGATCGGGATGTACGGCTTCGATCACATCCGCCGTCTGCTCGATCCGACGCCGCATCCATCGACGCGCCTCACACCGCGTGAGCGCGAGGTGCTCGCCTGGGCTTCGCAAGGCAAGTCCGCCTGGGAGATCGGCGAGATCCTGCACATCACGCAACGCACCGCGGAAGAGCATCTTGCAACTGCCGCGCGCAAGCTCGGTGCCGTCAACCGGACGCATGCGGTCGCGATCGCGATCCGCCACAGAATCATCAATCTCTGAAACATTCGCCTACTGGGAAATTTCCCAATAGTCGGCTCGGCCGTTTTCGCTGAGGCTTCCCCGCATTGCGAGCCATGGGGGAGTTCATGATTCATGTGATTTCTGCCGTCAATCGGCACCTTTACGAAGACGTTCTCGAACAGCATTTCCGGGTCCGCCACGAGATATTTGTCGAGGAGCGGAAATGGGAGGCGCTGCGCAAACCTGACGGGCGCGAGATCGATACCTACGACAATGACGACGCGGTCTACCTGCTGGCACTGGAAAACCGCCGGGTGCTCGGCGGCTCCCGGCTGTATCCGACCACCAGGCCGACGATGATGAGCGAGGTGTTCCCGCATCTCGCGTCGGTATGCGGTTGTCCGTCGGATCCGTTGGTCTGGGAATGGTCACGCTTCTTCGTCTCGCGCGAGCGCCGCGACGGCGCATTCAATCTGCAATTGATGGCGGCGGCGCAGGAGTTCTGTCTCGAGCAGGGCATCGAGCGGCTTTGTCTCGTCATGGAAACCTGGTGGTTGCCGCGGTTCCACGACATCGGCTTCGTCGTCGTGCCGCTGGGATTACCGGCCCTGGTGGAAAATTCCTGGACCATGGCGGCAACGATCGAGGTCCGCCAGGAATCGCTCGATGTCGTGCGTGACCGTATCGGGATGACGAGCGTGGTCCAGCAGGACGGTCCGCGGATCGACTGTATCGCCCGTGCCAACTTCTGCGGCCTTGCTGCCGCGCAGCGAAAGAGCGCCTGAGATGTCGAACATGATGCGGGACAGCCAGATCGTGGCGCAGACCGAGGACGAGACTCTCGGCTACATATCCGACATGGCGCTCGAGCTGGCGCAAATGGCGGAAGACACCGGATTGGCGACGCTCGCCTATCTGTTCCGGATGGCGGCGCTGGAGGCCTCCACGGCCGACAGCGTGCTCGCCGAACCGGATAATCTCCCCCAGCAGATGACGTCGCACTAGACGCATCCCCTCACAAAGAGGTCGTCATGCCCGGGCTTGTCCCGGGCATCCACGTTCTTTGTGCTACGCTAAGGCGTGGATGGCCGGGACAAGCCCGGCCATGACGGTATGGAGATCATCGGGTCCAAAAAGAGCGCGGCTCGTGTTGGGTGCGGCAGGTTGCCCCAGCCGGCGCGGCAGCCTTCTTGCAGGGGCATTTTGCCCGCATGCACCGGCATGCAACAAAGTGCATGTCAGGTGTCGAATCGCTCTTGCCTCGGAACGATACTGCCATTACCCATTTTTCGGCCTTGAAGAGGCAGGGGGAGCTCTTTCACTGATGGCGACATTGTTCGAACATCGGCGCGACGCTGCGTGCGCCTGAAAGAGTCTTGATGCTGCTCGTCGTCGAACAGTTCTTGAACGGATTGCAGTTTGGCCTGCTGCTGTTTCTGCTCGCCGCCGGCCTGACGCTGGTGTTCGGGATCATGGATCTCGTCAACCTCGCGCACGGCTCGCTCTACATGATGGGCGCCTATTTCGCCGCGACCTTCGCGGCCTGGACCGGCAGCTTCCTGCTCGGTGCGCTGATGGCGCTCGGCGCCACCCTGGTGCTCGGCATCGTGCTGGAGGTCAGCGCGCTGCGGCATCTCTACGGCCGCGACCATCTCGACCACGTGCTGGCGACGTTCGGCCTGATCCTGTTCTTTAACGAAGCCGTGCGGCTGATCTGGGGTCCGGCGGGCCTCGCGCTGCCGTTGCCGGCCTGGCTCACCGTGCCGGTGCCGATCCTGCCCGGCATTCACTATCCGGCCTATCGTCTCGCCATCATCATCGTGGCGCTGCTGGTCGCGCTCCTGCTCTATCTCGGCGTGATGCGCACCCGCATCGGCATGTTGATCCGCGCCGGCGCCTCCAACCGCGAGATGATCGGCGCGCTCGGCATCAACATCAAGCTGCTCTATACGCTGGTGTTCGGCTTAGGGGCCGCGCTCGCGGGCCTTGCCGGCCTGATGCAGGCGCCGATCCTCACCGTGCAGATCGGCATGGGCGAGAACATCCTGATCCTCGCCTTCGTCATCATCGTGATCGGCGGCATCGGCTCGATCCGCGGCGCGTTCCTCGCCGCGATCTTCGTCGGCATGATCGACACGCTCGGCCGCGCCTTCCTGCCCAATCTGCTGCGGCAGGTGCTGAGCGGCGCCGCCGCCTCCACCGCCGCGCCCGCGCTGTCCTCCATGCTGATCTACCTGTTGATGGCGATCGTGCTGGTGGTGCGGCCGGAGGGGCTGTTTCCGGCCAACCGTCGATGAAGGGTTTGAGCGTGAGCAAGGCCGTCACGGCCCTGATGCTGGCGGGCCTCGTGCTGCTGCCGCTCTATTCGCAGCTGTCAGGCAACATCTTCATCCTGACGCTGTTCACCCGCATCATCATCCTGGCGCTGGCGGCCGCGAGCCTCAACCTCATCATGGGCTTCGGCGGCATGATGAGCTTCGGCCACGCCGCCTATCTCGGCATCGGCGGCTATGCCGTGGGCATGCTGGCGCAGGAAGGCGTCGGGTCGGGCTTCATCCAGTTTCCGGTCGCGCTGGCGGCTTCCGCAATCTATGCGCTGGTGATCGGCGCGCTCTCGCTGCGCACCCGCGGCGTCTATTTCATCATGATCACGCTCGCCTTCGCGCAAATGGCCTATTACGTCGCCTCGGGCCTTGCGCGTTACGGCGGCGATGACGGCCTCACCGTCTACAACCGCAGCGACTTCTCCGGGCTGATCAACTTGTCGAACCGGACGCAGTTCTACTATCTCTGCCTCGCCTGCCTGCTCGGCGTCATCTTCCTGATCTGGCGCATCGTCAATTCGCGCTTCGGCCTCGTCGTGCAGGGCCTGCGCTCCAACGAGCAGCGCATGCAGGCGATCGGCTTTCCCGCCAAGCGCTACCAGCTGGTCTGCTTCGTCATCTCGGGCACCATGTGCGGCCTTGCCGGCGCGCTGCTCGCCAACAACACCGACTTCGTCAGCCCGGCCGTGATGTACTGGACCCGCTCCGGCGACCTCATGGTGATGGTGATCCTTGGCGGCATGGGCACGCTGTTCGGGCCGGTCATGGGCGCGGTGGTGTTCCTGCTGCTGGAAGAGTTCTTGTCGCAGATCACCGAATATTGGGCACTGATCATGGGCCCGCTGCTGCTGCTGATCGTGCTGTTTGGCCGCGGCGGCATCATGGGCCTGCTCGGGAGGGCTGGCCGTGGCTGAACCCCTGCTCCGCGTCGAAAAGCTGGTGCGCCGCTTCGGCGGCATCATCGCGACGGACAACGTCTCGCTCGACGTCGCCAGCGGCGAGCTGCACGCCATCATCGGCCCGAACGGCGCCGGCAAGACCACGCTGATCAGCCAGCTCACCGGACATCTCGCGCCGCATTCCGGCAGCGTCTCGCTGGCGGGGCGCGATATCACATATTTGCCGGCCTATCGGCGCTGTGCGCTGGGCCTTGCGCGTTCGTTCCAGATCACCTCGCTGCTGCTCGATTTCACCGCCGCGGATAACGTCGCGCTGGCGGCGCAGGCGCATGCCGGCACCTCGTTCCGCTTCTTCGCCGATGCGCGCAAGGAGAAAGGTTTGCGCGACGCCGCACATGCCGCGCTCGATCGCGTTGGCCTGGCTCATCGCGCCGATGTTCTGGTCTCGAGGCTCAGCCATGGCGAGCGACGCCAGATCGAGCTTGCGGTCGCGCTCGCCAGCAAGCCGAAATTGCTGCTGCTCGACGAGCCGATGGCCGGCCTCGGCGTCACCGAATCCCAGGGCATGGTGAAACTGCTGCAGGAGCTGCGCAAGGAAGTCTCGATCGTGCTGGTCGAGCACGACATGCCAGCGGTGTTCGCGCTGGCCGACCGCATCTCGGTGCTGGTCTATGGTCGCGTCATCGCCTCCGGCGATCCGGTCGCGATCCGGGCCAACGAAGACGTCAAGCGCGCCTATCTCGGCGACCAGCATGTGGTGACGCATCATGGCTGACGCGCTGCTCGACGTCGACGGCATCGAGACCTGCTATGGCCTCTCGCAGGTGCTGTTCGGCCTGTCGTTGTCGATCAAGCCGGGCGAGATGGTCTCGCTGATGGGCCGCAACGGCATGGGCAAGACCACCACCATCCGCTCCATCATGGGCCTGACGCCGGCCCGCGCGGGCGCGATCCGTTTTGCGGGCGCCGAGGTGCGGCAGCTGCCGTCCTACCGAATTGCAAAGCTTGGCGTCGGCCTCGTCCCCGAGGGACGCCAGATCTTCCCGAACCTCACCGTGCGCGAAAACCTGGTCGCGGCCGCGGCCGATCGCTTCGGCAGCCCCAATCCTTGGACACTGCCGGCGATCTATGTGCTGTTCCCGCGCCTCGCCGAACGTGCGTCCAACATGGGCAACCAGCTCTCCGGCGGCGAGCAGCAGATGCTCGCGATCGGTCGCGCGCTGATGACCAATCCGAAGCTTCTCATCCTGGACGAGGCGACCGAAGGCCTCGCGCCGCTGATCCGCGAAGAGATCTGGCACTGCCTGTCGCTGCTCAAGAGCCGGGGGCAGTCGATCCTGGTCGTCGACAAGAACGTCGACCATCTCGCCCGCATCTGCGATCGCCATTACATCATCGAGCGCGGCAAGACGGTATGGAGCGGCACCTCCGACCAGCTGTTGGCCGAGCCGGATTTGCAGCGCAAATATCTGGGGATTTAGCCGCCGCTCTCTCCCCTCATTGCGAGGAGCGGAGCGACCAAGCAATCCAGAGTCTCTCTGCGGGGGCAGTCTGGATTGCCTCGCTGCGCTCGCAATGACGGGGAAGAGCGGGACGCCTCACCGGTACCGGAGAGAGCTACGGGCCAGCTCAAAACACCTCGAAATATTCCCGGTGCTCCCAGTCGGTCACCTCGGACAGGAAGCGGTCGATCTCGGCGTTCTTGATGTGGGTGTAATAGTCGACGAACTCCGCCCCGAGCTTCTCGCGGAAGAACGGATCGTCCTTCAGCGCGGCGACGGCATCGCGCAGTGATTTCGGCAGCAGCGGCGCCTTGGTCTCGTAGGGCGTGTCGGCGGAGGGGCCGGGATCGAGCCTGCGATCGACGCCGTCGAGGCCAGATAGAATCTGCGAGGCCATGTAGAGATACGGGTTCGCTGCTGGCTCGCCGATGCGGTTCTCCAGGCGCGTTGCGGCATCACTCGCGCCGCCGAGCACGCGGATCATCACGCCGCGATTGTCGCGGCCCCAGATCGCGCGGTCCGGCGCCAGCGAATAGGAGCGGTAGCGCTTGTAGCCGTTGATGGTGGGCGTGGTGAACAATGTCGAGGCGCGGGCGTGGTCGAGCAGGCCGGCGAGGTAGGCCTTGCCGAACGCGCTGAGCGGCTCGCTGCCGTCTTTCGCCGATTCCTTGGTCATGAACAGATTCTCGCCGCTCGCGCGCGAGACGATCGACTGGTGCAGGTGCCAGCCGCTGGCGAACACGTTCGGCAGCTTCGGCCGGCACATGAAGGTGGCGTGATAGCCGTGCCGGCGTGCGATCTGCTTCACGGCGGAGCGGAACAGCACCATGTTGTCGGCGGGCTCCAGCCCCTTGCGCGGCGCGAAGGTGAACTCGCACTGGCTCGGTCCGAACTCGACCTCGACGGAGCGCAGGGGCAGGCCAAGCGCGACGATGTCGCGGCGCAGGATCTCAAGCACCGGTTCCATCTGATCGAAGCGCTGCTCGGTGAGATATTGATAGCCGTGGCTGAGCAGGCTCACCGATGGCGGCGTGCCGGGCTGGCCGGCATCCTCCGGCCGCATATGCGCATCGTCGAGCCTGAAGATGTGGAATTCGACCTCGAGGCCGGCGACGAAATCGTGGCCGCGGCCCGCGAGCTCGTCGAGCACCTTGCGATAGAGCGAGCGCGTCGCGAACGGCACCGGGCGGCCGTCATTGAAGTGGAGGTCGCACAGCACCCAGCCCGTGGTCGGTGCCCACGGCAAGACGCGAAACGTGGTGGGATCGGCGACCATCAGCACGTCGGCCGCGCCCTCCATCTCCTTCATGCCGAAGCCGCCGCCCGCGGTGAACACCGGAAACACCGTGCGGTGCGACGTGTCCTTGGCGAGCATGGTGGTGGTGATGGAGCAGCCGCTCTCCAGCGACGCGATCGCTTCAGTGGCAATGATGGTCTTGCCGCGCAGGATGCCGTGCTGGTCGGGGAAGGCGAGGCGGATGACCTCGAGATTCCTCTCCTCGACGATGCGGCACATGCGCGCCGCGGCGTCCCTCTGCTCATCCGACCACAGCGCATGACGCGCGACGAAAGTCACTTTGCTCGTTCCTTTTCGCTCGATGAGAGTATAGGGCACACTGTCATCGTCCGCGAAGGCGGACGATCCAGTATTCCAGAGACGGCAACGTATCCACGAGAGGCAGCGGCGTACTGGATGCCCCGCTTTCGCGGAGCATGACACCAGAGATTGCTGAGCCGTCGTCGCGACTCGCCGGCGACGATCGGCGCCATCACTCCGCCGCCGTCAGCTTATGGACGTTATCAGCGATCTCCTTCGGCACCGGCGCGGTCCACGGCGCGCCGCGGCGGCGCTTGACGTCGACTTCCATCCAGTAGGTCTCCCAGCCCCGGGTCGGGCCGATGCCGTCCATGGTCGCCGGTCCCTGGATGCTGCGCGCATTGGCCTCGTCCAGGAACAGCAACGGCTTCTCGCCGCCCGAGACCTTCTCGATCTCCTGCCGCAGCAGGCGGCGGTACTGCACGATCGCCTTGTCGCTCGAACCGAGATGCTCCTTGGTGCGGTCCTGGATCGCGCCCATCGATTCCACCGCCCATTGGTCGTGGACGTTGATGTCGTTGCCCATGCCGGTATAGGTCGCGGTGTGCTGCTCGTGCGGATCGAAGCCGTAATCGTTGCTGCGGTTCTTGCGCGACTTGTAGTCCGGCAGCTCATAGAGCTCGAGCCGCTGGTCGCGCATCTTCTGCTTGTCGACCGGGGCCGCGTAGCTGGTGAAGATCGCGTACCAATAACAGTTCTCGTCGTCGACCGGCACGTGCCATTGCGTGATCGTCATCTCCGTGCTCATGGGGATGACGAAGCCGTGCGGGAACAGCTGGTTGGTGACGCGCACATGGGTGCGCTCCTCGTCGATCTCGCGCAGCGCGATCAGGCGCAGGCCGTATTCGGTGTGCTCGACATTGATGATCGGGCGGTCGTACTCGCGCAGGATCTTCGTCATCGGCAGATCGCTGCCGGCGGAGGCGCCGCGGAATTGCTTGCCGTAGGCGGTGGAGGTGTCCTCGTCCTCGAAGAAGCGATGCAGATAGGAGGCGTGCGCGGGATCGATGCCGACCTCCAGCGCCTGCAGCCAGTTGCACGCCATGTGGCCCTTGAACGCGAAAGTATGGCTGCCCGGCGCAACGAAACAATCGATTTCAGGAAATGCCGGCGGCTCACCTTCGCCAAGATACGCCCAGAGGATGCCGCTCTTCTCGACCACGGGATACGAGCGTTGCCGGATGTTCTGGCAGAGCTTCGAATCCTTCGGCTCCGCCGGCGTCTCGGTGCACTGGCCGGTCGCGTCGAACAGCCAGCCGTGGAAGGCGCAGCGCAGGCCGCCATGCTCGAGCCGGCCGAAGGCGAGGTCGGCGCCGCGATGGGCGCAGTGGCGATCCATCAGGCCGTAGCGTCCGGTCTCGTCACGGAACAGCACCAGGTTCTCGCCGAGCAGTCTGACCGGGCGGATCGGGCGAGCGCCCTCTAGCTCGTCCACCAGCGCCGCCGGCTGCCAATAGCTCCGCATCAGTCTGCCGCACGGATCCTTCGGCCCGGTGCGGGTGATCAGGTCGTTCTGCTCCTGGCTCATCATGGCGCGGGCATCCCTTGTGGAGTGGCGTTTGTTCGCCTATTGAACGAATGGGCGAATTATGCCATGCCGTGATCCGGCAGCAAGCACTATTTTGCAGGATCCTCCCATGCCCAAGCTGAAGCGGAGCGAGAGCGAGGAGCGCGCGACGGATTTCGTCGAGGCGCTCGATCGCGGCCTGCGCCTGCTGCAATGTTTCGGCACCAATGCGGGTCCGATGACGCTGAGCGATCTCGCCCGCGCCGCCGATCTGCCGCGCGCCACCGCACGGCGCATGCTGTTCACGCTCCAGCGCGGCGGCTATGTCTCGGGCGATGGGAAGCTGTTCTCACTGACCCCGCATGTGCTGACGCTGGCGGCGTCTTACCTGCGCTCCAACCAGCTCGTCGCGGTGCTGCAGCCCGTGCTCGATCACGTTGCGACCGCAGCGAACGAAATCTCTTCGCTCGCGGTGCTCGACGGCGATGACGTCGTGTTCATTGCCCGGGGGAGTCCGGCGCGGGTGTTCTCGGGTGGACTCGAGATCGGCTACCGCCTGCCTTCGTTCTGCACCTCGGTCGGCCGCGCCATGCTCGGCCGGCTCGACGATGCCGCCCTTGCCGCGCGCCTGAAGGCGATGACGCGCGAGGCGCTGACGCCGCAGACACAGACCGACCCGAAGGTGCTGCTGGCGCGCATCGCCGCCGACCGTGCGCAAGGCTATTCCCTGGTCGATCGCGAGGCCGAGCCGCATTTTCGTTCGATCTCGGTTCCGGTCCGTCGCTACGACGGCGTCATCGTTGCCGCCATCAACATGGGGGCCCATGTCGACCGCGTGCCGGCGCAGGAATTGGTCGATCGTTTCCTGCCGCTGCTGCAGGAGGGGGCGGCGTCGCTGCGGTCGCAACTTCTGTAACTGCATTCCCGCTGTCTCGAAACCGGTGCTATAATGGGCGCAAGCATGAGAACAGGGAGGACGCCATGCATCATACCATGGTTCCCAGTGATCGCGTGGAGCGTGTCGCCGTCTACGGGCGCGACGGTACGAAGCTCGGCACGATCGAACGACTGATGCTCGACAAGATGAGTGGGATGGTTGCCTATGCGGTGATCAAGACCGGTGGACTGCTTGGCACCCACCATCACTACCCTCTCCAGTGGAGCGCGTTGAAATACGACCCAAGACGCGAGGCGTTCCAGATCGAGTTGACGCTGGACGAACTCAGCAGTGGCCCCTGCGAGTTCGATGGCGATGCGTTCGACTGGGGTGACCGTTCGCGGTCCTACCCGCATCCGCATTACTGGTCGGTCTAGCGACCAAGTCGGCCAGGTAGGCCGCATTCTCGGCGGACGCGCTGACGTTGGTGGAGGTCATTATTGAAGCCCGAAGTTGGCTGCTCTTCATATCGTCCATTTGCGGAACGAAATGGATGCGAAGTGCTTCGGCGCGCACAACTGCGCTCCCTCCCCCCTTGCGGGGGAGGGCGGGGGAGAGGGGTGGCCCAGGAAAAGGTGTTCTTTGTGGCGAAGAAGGAACGTGTTGCGTGAAGGATGGAGTCCCCGTGTGGACCCCTCTCCCTAACCCTCCGCAAGGGGGAGGGAACGCAGCGAGTGCGTGGTGAGAGGCTCGCCCTACAGCGCCACGCTGCGCAGCCCGAAGCTGCGGGCCTCGTTCTGCAGCACCGGCCGCACGGCCTCGACCAGCCGCGCGGCGGCTGCATCGACCGAGAGGCCGGCGGTATCGACCACGGCCGTCGCGCGCGAATACAGCGGCTCGCGGCTCAAGAGGATGTTGCGCAGCTCCGCCATGGCGGAGCGGTCGTCCGCCATCGGACGCAGATCGCCCTGGCGACGGACTCGGGCCATGTGCTCCTCGGGCTCGGCCTTGAGCCAGATCGTGTAGAACGAGGTCAGGATCTGGTCGAAGGTCAGGGGCTCCGAGACGATGCCGCCGCCGGTCGCCAGCACCATCAGCTCGTTGCGCGCCAGCAGCTGCTGCAGCGCCGCCTGCTCCATGCGGCGAAAACCTTCCTGGCCGTACAGCGCGATGATCTCGGCGACCGAGAGCCCGTTCTGCTGCTCGACCTCCTTGTTGAGCTCGACGAAGCTCCAGCCGACCTTCTTCGCCAGGATCTTGCCGAGCGTGGATTTGCCGGCGCCGCGCAGGCCGATCAGCGCGATGCCACAGAACGGCGCGCGCCGCGGCGCGGTTGCGCTGCCCCCGGCGAGCAGATCCTTGGCCTGCGCGATCTGCGCCGGCGTCGCCTTGCGCAGGAGATCGCGAAACATCTGCCAGTCCGGTGTCGGCTCGGCCGAGGGAAGCAGGTCTTCAAGATGTGCGCCCATCGCGTCGGAGACGCGGCGGAGCAGCACGATGGAGACATTGCCCTTGCCGCTTTCGAGCTGCGCGATGTAGCGCTCCGAGATTCCTGATACCTTGGCGAGCACCTTGCGCGACATGCCGCGCAACGCGCGCATGGTGCGCACGCGCTGGCCGAGCTGTTCGAGAAATCGGGATTCGGCGTCGGGACTGTCGGTCATGAGCCTTCTTTAGGGGGTGTCTTCTTGAAGGTTGTCCTGCGGCGCATTTTAATGAAACATAGTGCCTGCTGGCATTGACAGCAAGCGACCGCGGTGTCTTTCTATGAATTATAATTCTAAATTCGGGGGGGATGTCCGTGAGCGAGGGATCCTATAACGCGGTGACCTGGCTGCTCGACCGGAACGTCGAGGAGGGCCGGGGCAGCAAGCTGGCCTTCGACGACACCGTCTCGCGGCTCACCTATGGCGAGCTGCAGCAGCAGACCCGCCGCGCCGCCAGCATGCTGCGCCGGCTCGGCGTCCGCCGCGAGGAGCGCGTGGCGATGATCATGCTGGATACGGTCGACTTTCCGGTCGTGTTCCTGGGTGCGATCCGCGCCGGCATCGTGCCGGTGCCGCTGAACACGCTGCTGACGGCGGACCAATACGCCTACATCCTCGCCGATTGCCGCGCGCGCGTGCTGTTCGTCTCCGAAGCGCTCTATCCCGTCATCAAGGACGTCGTCGGCCGCATGCCCGATCTCGAGCATGTCGTGGTCTCCGGCGCCAAGCAGAACGGCCACAAGCAACTCGCGGAGGAGATCGCCGGCGAGAGCGACCAGTTCACCACCGCCGCGACGCATCCGGACGAGCCGGCGTTCTGGCTCTACTCGTCGGGCTCAACCGGCATGCCCAAGGGCGTGCGCCATATCCATTCCAATTTGCAGGCGACCGCCGACACCTACGCCAGGCAGGTGCTCGGCATCCGCGAGAGCGATGTGTGTCTGTCCGCCGCGAAGCTGTTCTTCGCCTATGGCCTCGGCAATGCGCTGACCTTCCCGATGTCGGTCGGCGCCAGCGTCATCCTCAACAGCGAGCGCCCGACGCCGGCGCGCATGTTCGATCTGATGAACCGCTACAACCCCTCGATCTTCTACGGCGTGCCGACCTTGTTCGCGGCGATGCTCAACGACGAGACGATGAAAAGCGAGCGCGGCGGCAAGGCTCTGCGCATCTGCACCTCGGCCGGCGAGGCGCTGCCGGAATCGGTCGGCAACAACTGGAAGGCGCGCTTCGGCGTCGACATCCTCGATGGCGTCGGCTCGACCGAGCTCTTGCACATCTTCCTGTCGAATGCGCCCGGCGACATCAAATACGGCTCCTCCGGCAAGCCGGTGCCAGGCTATGCGGTCCGGCTCGTCAACGAAGCCGGGCAGGACGTCGCCGACGGCGAGGTCGGCGAGCTCCTGGTCGATGCACCCTCCGCCGGCGAAGGCTACTGGAATCAGCGCCACAAGAGCCGCCGCACGTTCGAGGGACCGTGGACGCGAACCGGCGACAAATATGTCAGGGACGCCGAGGGCCGCTACACCTTCTGCGGCCGCGCCGACGACATGTTCAAGGTCTCCGGCATCTGGGTCTCGCCGTTCGAGGTCGAGAGCGCGCTGATCTCGCATCCCGCCGTGCTGGAAGCGGCCGTCGTGCCGGAAGCCGATCCGGAAGGCCTGCTGAAGCCGAAGGCGTTCGTCGTGCTGCGCCCCGGCGCGACGACGGCGGAGCTGCAGGAAACGCTCAAGGAGCACGTCAAGCAGAAGATCGGCCCATGGAAATATCCGCGCTGGATCGACGTGGTGGAGTCGCTGCCGAAGACGGCGACAGGGAAGATCCAGCGGTTTAAACTGCGGGAAGGAGCGAATTGAGCGAGACGGTGCGTCGTATGACTCGCGCTATCGCCGCACACACCGCTGCGCTCCCTCCCCCCTTGTGGGGGAGGGCGGGGGAGAGGGGTAGCCCAGCAATCGGTCTTCTTCGTCGCGCGCACGGTGTTCTTCGTCACATTGGGAGTCCCCGTGTGGCACCCCTCTCCCTGGCCCTCCCCCGCAAGGGGGGAGGGAACGACTGAGTGCGCGGAAGCGCCTTCTGCTCATTGCGCGAACAAGAGTGACACCATGACCAATCTCACCCCCACCGGCTTCCTCAACATCGGCGGCGCCAGCCTCGAATACAAATGGCTCGCGCCGCAATCGGCGGATGCGCCCACCATCGTCATGCTGCATGAAGGCCTCGGCTCGGTCGGGCTCTGGGGCGATTTCCCCGAGAAGCTCCAGCAGGCCACCGGCGCCGGCATCTTCGCGTATTCGCGCGCGGGCTACGGCCAGTCGAGCCCCGTGCCGTTGCCGCGGCCGCTCGACTACATGCAGCGCGAGGCGCTGGACGTGCTGCCGAAAGTCCTCGACGCCATTCCGTTCAAGCGCGGCCTCCTGCTCGGCCATTCCGACGGCGCCTCGATCGCGGCGGTCTATGCCGGTTCGCACCAGGATCACCGTTTGCAGGGCATCGGATTGATCGCACCGCATTTCATCGTCGAGGACCTCTCGGTGAAATCCATCGCGGAGATCAAGACGACGTTCGAGACCACGGACCTCAAGGCAAAGCTCGCGCGGTGGCACCAGGACGTCGACAACGCCTTCTACGGCTGGAACGGTGCCTGGCTCGATCCCAAATTCCGCGACTGGGACATCTCCGAATACCTCGCCTATATCCGCGTGCCTGTCCTGGTCGTCCAGGGCAAGGATGACCAGTACGGCACCCTGCGTCAGGTCGAGATCGCGCAGGAAGAGTGCTACTGCCCGGTCGACGTGAAGATCATTTCGGGCGCGGGCCATTCGTCGCATCGCGAAGCGCCTGCGGCGACGCTGGAGGCGATCGAGCAGTTCGCGAGAGCGGCCCTGCGCGATGATGAGGGACTGCAAGGCCGCGCCGCGTGAGGGTGGCAGCGGTCTGACAGAACCGAACGCGTAAAATTGCAACGGGCTCGGAGCGTCCGCCGTTGTCTTCTCTGAGATGAAACAAAATGCATGTGAGCTCCGTTAAGGGCTAGACGCGCTCAAAAAGATGCACTATTGTGCATCTAACGCTACAGCGAAAATGCATAATCAAGCTCAGGGATGACCCATGGCCGGGGAAGATCGGCGCCTCGCAGGCGGCGCGACATTCATCGATTTCCAGACCGAACCGTCCCGCTACAGGCACTGGAAGCTCGCGGTCGACGGCGACGTCGCGACGCTGACCATGGACGTCGACGAGAATGGCGGTCTGTTCGAGGGCTATCTGCTCAAGCTCAATTCCTACGATCTCGGCGTCGACATCGAGCTTGCGGACGCGCTCCAGCGCCTGCGCTTCGAGCATCCCGAGGTCAAGGTCGTGGTGATGCGCTCGGCCAAGAACCGCGTGTTCTGCGCCGGCGCCAACATCCGCATGCTCGCGGGCTCCACGCATGCCCACAAGGTGAACTTCTGCAAGTTCACCAACGAGACCCGCAACGGCATGGAAGATTCGTCGGAGAATTCCGGCCAGCGCTTCATCACCGTGGTGAACGGCTCGGCCGCCGGCGGCGGCTACGAGCTGGCACTCGCCACCGACCACATCATTCTCGCCGACGATGGCTCCTCCGCCGTGGCGTTGCCCGAAGTGCCGCTGCTCGCGGTGCTGCCCGGCACCGGCGGACTGACGCGCGTCGTCGACAAGCGCAAGGTGCGCCGCGACCACGCCGATTTCTTCTGCACCATCGAGGAGGGCGTGAAGGGCAAGCGCGCGGTGCAATGGCGCCTCGTCGACGAGATCGCGCCGAACTCCAAGCTTGAGGCCAAGATCGCCGAGCGTGCCAGCGAATTTGCTGCCGCTTCGAAGCGCAAGGGCAGCGGCAAGGGCATCCTGCTGACGCCGCTCAAGCGCGTGATCGACGACACCAGCATCCGCTATGGCTTCGTCACGGTCGACATCGATCGCACGGCCCGCATCGCCACCATCTCGATCAAGGCGCCGGAGGCCGCGCCGCCCGCCGACATCGACGGCATGATGGCGCAGGGCGCCTCGTTCTGGCCGCTCCGGGTGGCGCGCGAGCTCGACGACGCCATCCTGCATTTGCGCATCAACGAGCTCGAGATCGCCATGCTCGTCTTCAAGAGCCATGGCGACCGCGCTCATGTGCTCGCGCACGACGCCTTCCTCGAAGCCAACAAGGCGCACTGGCTGGTCAACGAAATCAGGCATTACTGGAAGCGCGTGCTGAAGCGCATCGACGTCACCTCGCGCACGCTGGTGACGCTGGTCGAGCCCGGCTCCTGCTTTGCCGGCACCCTCGCCGAGCTCGTCTTCGCGGCCGACCGCTCCTACATGCTAATCGGCACGCGCCAGGGCGACAACCGTCCACCGCCCTCGATCGAGCTGTCCGCGATGAATTTCGGACCCTACCCGATGAGCCACGGGCTGACCCGGCTGCAATCGCGCTTCCAGGCCGACCCCTCCGATGTCGAGCGCGCGGAAGCAACGCTCGGCACTAGCCTTGACGCCGAGCAGGCCGAGGAGCTCGGCCTCGTCACCTTCGCGCTCGACGACATCGACTGGGACGACGAGGTTCGCGTCTTCCTGGAGGAGCGCGCCAGCTTCTCGCCCGACAGCCTCACCGGCATGGAGGCGAGCCTGCGCTTCGTCGGCCCCGAGACCATGGAATCAAAGATCTTCGCGCGCCTCACCGCCTGGCAGAACTGGATCTTCCAGCGCCCGAACGCCGTCGGCGAGGAAGGCGCGCTGCGCCGCTACGGCAGCGGCCAGAAGCCGAAATTCGATATGACGCGAGTCTGACATTCACCGCGTCATGGCCGGGCAGAAGCGCGAAGCGCGTCTTCGCACAAAGTCCGGCCATCCACGTCCTTCGCTCAAGGAAGCAAGAACGTGGATGCCCGGCACAAGGCCGGGCATGACGGAACGAGATCGCAAGGAGAGCACGGCCATGAACATGAACATCATGAACGTCGACTACTCGACCAAGATTCCCAACAACGTCAATCTCGCCGAAGACCGTCAGGTGCTGAAAGCGCTGGAAGGCTGGCATCCCGGCTACATGGATTGGTGGAGCGACATGGGGCCGGAAGGCTTCCAGGAATCGCTGGTTTACTTGCGCACCGCCTATTCCGTCGATCCGCGCGGCTGGGCCAAGTTCGACTATGTGCGCATGCCCGAATATCGCTGGGGCATTCTGCTTGCGCCGCAGGAAGAGAACCGCGTCGTGCCGTTCGGCGAGCATTATGGCGAGCCGGCCTGGCAGGAAGTCCCGGGCGAGCATCGCGCCATGCTGCGCCGCCTGATCGTGATCCAGGGCGATACCGAGCCGGCTTCGGTCGAGCAGCAGCGCCATCTCGGCAAGACCGCGCCCTCGCTCTACGACATGCGCAACCTGTTCCAGGTCAATGTCGAGGAAGGCCGTCACCTCTGGGCGATGGTCTACCTGCTGCAGAAATATTTCGGCCGCGACGGCCGCGAGGAAGCCGATGATCTCCTGCGCCGCCGCTCCGGCGATGCCGACGCGCCGCGCATGCTGGGCGCCTTCAACGAGGCGACGCCGGACTGGCTGTCCTTCTTCATGTTCACCTATTTCACCGACCGCGACGGCAAAATGCAGCTGCACTCGCTGGCGCAGTCCGGTTTCGATCCGCTGTCGCGCACCTGCCGCTTCATGCTGACCGAGGAAGCGCACCACATGTTCGTCGGCGAGACCGGCATCACCCGCGTGGTGCAGCGCACCTGCGATGCGATGAAGGCCGCCGGCATTACCGATCCCACCGACATCGCCAAGGTCCGCGCGCTCGGGGTGATCGACCTGCCGACCATCCAGAAGAAGCTGAACCTGCACTACACGCTGTCGCTCGACCTGTTCGGCTCGGAGGTCTCGACCAACGCGGCCAACGCCTTCAACGCCGGCATCAAAGGCCGCTATCACGAGACCCAGATCGAGGACGATCACCAGCTCAAGAACGCCACCTATCCGGTGCTGAAGTTCATCAACGGCGAGATCAAGCTGGTCGACGAGCCGGCGCTGACTGCGCTCAACATGCGCCTGCGCGACGATTACAGCCAGGATTGCGTCAAGGGCATGCTGCGCTGGAACAAGGTGATCTCGACCGCCGGCTACGACTTCAAGCTGACGCTGCCCAACGTCGCCTTCCACCGCCACATCGGCGAGTTCAAGGACGTGCACGCCACGCCCGACGGCATCTTGATCGACGACGCCACCTGGGCCAGGCGCAAGGACGAGTGGCTGCCCTCGACCAGCGACGGCGACTTCATCACCTCGCTGATGCAGCCCGTCACCGAGACCGGCAAGTACGCCTCCTGGATCTCGCCGCCGAAGGTCGGCATCGACAACAAGCCGGGCGATTTCGAGTACGTGAAGATCGAGTCGTAGGCGTCAGGGGCAGACGCTTTTGCCACACAAATGGTGTCATCACCCGCGAAAGCGGGTGATCCAGTATTCCAGAGACAGTAGTAATTCAGCCGGTAGGCTGCGGCGTACTGGATGCCCCGCCTTCGCGGGGCATGACAGCGGAGTGTGAGGTGCGGCCTTTGCCAAACCTCGCCCTCTACCCCGCTATCTCCAGCCCCGCATTCGCGTACACCACGCCGCCGTCGACGGCGATGGTGTTGCCGACCACGTAATCGCCCGCGCGCGAGGCGAGATAGATCGCCACACCTGCCATGTCCTCGTCGCTTCCGATGCGCCGCGACGGGATGCGCTGTGCGACCTCGTCGGCGTGGTCGCGCGCGGCCCGGTTCATGTCGGACTTGAAGGCGCCCGGCGCGATCGCGGTGACGTTGATGTTGTCCTTGATCAGCTTGGTCGCCAGGCGCCGCGTCAGGTGGATCACCGCGGCCTTGCTGGCGGCATAGGAATAGGTCTCGCCCGGGTTGACGAAGATGCCGTCGACCGAGGCGATGTTGATCACCTTGGCCGGACGTTCTGCGCTTGCGGCCGCGCGCAGCGGTTTCGCCAGCGCCTTGGTCAGGAAGAACAGCGACTTGACGTTGAGGTCCATCACCTTGTCCCAGCCGCTTTCGGGGAATTCGTCGAACTCCGCGCCCCAGGCGGCGCCGGCATTGTTGACGAGGATGTCGAGCTTCGGCTCCAGCTTGATGATCTCGCCGGCGAGCCTGTCGCAGCCTTCGACGGTGGAGATGTCGATCGGCAGCGCGATGCATTCGCCGTCATATTGCGCGGTGAGCTCCCTGGCGGCCGCCTCGCACGGCCCCGCCTTGCGCGCGGTGATGTAGACCTTTGCGGCGCCGGCGCTGAGAAATCCCGCCGCGATCATCTTGCCGATGCCGCGCGAGCCGCCGGTCACCAGCGCGACGCGGCCTTTGAGCGAGAACAGGTCGTTGAACATGGTGCCTCCCTTGGTTGGCGCTGTTTTGGGCGGGGCGGGAAGGGGAGTCAAGAAAGGCGCTGGGGATGGGATGGGAGTGAGACGCGGTGGCGGACCAACCAACACAGTGTCGTCCCCGCGCACGCGGGGATCCATAACCACAGGGGGTAATTTGGCGAAGACCGGTCGTTCGGTACGCCTACCGATCGTAATCGATAGATCACGCGGTATGGGTCCCTGCGTTCGCAGGGACGACAGCAGCTACGCCGCCGCGATCCGGCGGAAGCCGTTCCACATCGCGGTCGCGGCGCCCGAGGTCAGCACCGGCAGGATCCGCGCGTCCTGGTAATTGCCGTTGAGCGAGACGCGCGGCAGCGCCGTCATCTGGCCGGCATTCTCGGCAAACAGCATGCCGGGCCGCGTCGTCACCGCGGTCTTGAAGCCGGCCGTCGCAGCCAGGCCGAACTCGCGCACGCCAGCGGCCTCGCGGTCGCCATAGGGATAGGCGAGGTGCAGCACGGGGCACTCTAGCGCCTGCTCGATCCGCGCCCGGCTCACGGCCAGCTCCTGCGCGGCGATGTCTTCCGCCAGCTTGGCAAGGTTGCAATGGCTGACGCTATGCGCGCCGATCGTGACCAGCGGATCGGCGGCAAATGTCTTCAGCTCGGGCCAGGACAGGCAGAGGTTGCGGCACAGCGCCGCCATGTCGACGTCGTGCGCCGTGCAGAGCGCCTCGATCTCCCGAGCCAGGTCATGCTCGCCCGGCAGCGCGCGCAGCCAGTCGTGCAGGCGGTCGAACGCGGCCTGCTTGGCCGCCGACGTCGCCGCATCGAGCCGCAGCGCGGAATGGCCGATTCTGACGTCGACCTGCTCGGCCTTGGCGATCACGGCCTCCAGCGCCGTCCACCACAGCCGTCCCGTGCCTTCGGCAAAATCGCTCGCGACATAGACCGTCAGCGGCGCGTCAAATTCGCGCAGCACCGGCAGCGCGTGGTCCAGATTGTCGCGGTAGCCGTCGTCGAAGGTGAAGGCGGCGAAGCGGCGGTCGAAGCGGCCCTGCACCAGCCGCTCATGCAGCTCGTCCATGGTGACGATGTCGATGTCGCTCGCGCGCAAATGGCACAGCGTCGCGCGCAGGAATTCGGGGGTGACCTCGAGATGCCGGTTCGGCTGGAACGCGGCCTCGCGGGCCGGCCGCACGTGGTGCAGCATGAAAATGGCACCGACGCCCGACAAGAGCGGGCGCAGCAGATGGTGTGCCCCGCTGAAATAGAGTGCTCCCAGCCCGGCGCGGATGACGTTGTTACGCAGTTGTTTCATGACCCGCCGGCGGACTCTGGCATTCCGTCCTCAACTTACGGAAGAACCCTTGAAGAAAAAGTTATTCCGATTGTCCAGGCCATGCCTTCGGAAGGGCGCCATTTCCGGTTTGACAGCCTGCCAAGGGTTTGTTTTGTCTCCGGTTCCAGAGTTCGGGTCGTCGAATGCAGAAGCTTTTCAGGTGGGCCAGCAAATGGTGGCCGGGGCTGATTCCCCTGGCCGTCATGTGGGGATTTGCGGCCTGGAATAACACCTTACCGGTGGAGGCCGACCTGTCGGCCCGCAGCTCGGCGGCGCTGAAGGGGACCGTTCTGGACAAGACCCGGATCGCGGTCGACGGCCGCGACGTCAGCCTGGTCGCGGACGCCTTCTCCGAGGAGGGGCGCCGCGACGCCGTGACGGCGGTCGAGACCGTCCCGGGCGTGCGCCTGGTCGACGACCGGACCCGGCTTGTTCCCGAAGCCCAACCGTTCGTCTGGAACGCCGAGCGCGACGTGGTGCGGGTGACGCTGTCGGGCTCCGCGCCGCTGCCGTCGATCAAGGGCCGGCTGACCGAGGCGGCCCGCAAGGAGGTCGGCGGCGCCGAGGTGGCCGACCAGATGGGGCTGGCGCGCGGTGCGCCGCCGCGGTTCGAAGCCGCCGCGATGCTGCTGCTCGACCAGATCGGCAAGCTGAAGGACGGCAAGATCACGATCACGGATACCAAGGTCAGTCTGTCGGGCATGGCGCGCGAGCTCGGCGGCCGCGAGGCGATCGCGGCCGCGCTGAAGAACCTGCCGGAGGGCTTTTCGGTCGCCGCCAACGACGTCAAGGCGCCGCCCTATATCTTCCAGGCCTACAAGGATCCGGTCGCGGCGACCGTGACGCTGACCGGCTACGTCCCCGACAACAATGTGCATGCGGCGATCGCCACCAGCGCCGCGCGAAAGTTCTTCACCGAGAAGGTGGTCGACAATCTCAAGGCCAGTCTCGGCGCCCCCGGCTCCTTCAACACCGCCGTCGTCGCCGCGCTCGGCGCGCTGTCGCGGCTGTCGACCGGCACGCTCGTCGTGTCCGATCGCGAGGTGAAGCTGTCGGGCGATGCGCTCTACGAGGGGGCCGCCAACGATATCCGTGCAGGCCTCGGCAAGGACTTCCCGAAGAACTGGCAGTACAAGCCGGAGATCACCGTGAAGCCTGCGCCAGGGCCGGTCGACGGCACCGTGTGCCAGCAATTGTTCACGGACCTGCTGGCCAAGGGCAAGATCCGCTTCACGCCCAAGCGTGCCGACATCGATCCGGATTCCGCTGCCATCCTCGATCATCTGATCGAGACGGCGCTGCGTTGCCCTACCGTGAATATCGAGGTTGCCGGGCATACCGATGCCGACGGCGAGGACGGCTTCAACCGGGCCCTCTCCGAGAAGCGCGCGCAGGCGGTGATCGACTATCTGGTCAAGGCCGGCCTGCCCGCGAGCCGCTTCACCGCGGTTGGCCATGGCAGCACGCAGCCCGTCGCCGGCAACGATACCGACGACGGCAAGGCGCAGAACCGCCGCATCGAATTTCTGGTGAGGTGACGATGCCCTATCTCGTCTCGTTCCATCTTGGTTGGCTGATCGGCTCGGTGCTGCTGGGCTTCTGCATGGGCTGGATCTCGGTGGTCCAGCGCGGCAACGGCACCTCGAAGGTGACCGCGCGCTGGCTCGCCGCGCTCGCCGCCGCCCTGGTCGCGGCCTCGTTCGCCCATGTGGTCCCCGGCCGCTTCGGCTATTGGCTCGACCTCGGCCTGATCATGTTCGCCTGCTACCTCGTCGGCTGCACCATCGGCGCCTGGCTGCGCGACCGCGTTGTCGCGCGCAGCATGCGGGCCGGCTGAGGCTCCGCCACCAAGCCCCCATCGTCCCGACACGGGTCACCGAGCGGAGGAAATCTCAGTGCTTGACAATAATACGTACGTACGTATTATTCCCTCATGCCCAAGCCCTCGCTCAAAGACGCCATCCTCGACGCCGGCCTCAAGGTCATGTTCCGGACCGGCTATCACGGCACCAGCGTGCGCGATGTCACCGCCGCGGCGGGCGCGCCACAGGGGTCCTTCACCAATCATTTCCGCTCCAAGGAAGCCTTCGCCTCGGAGGTGCTCGATCGCTATTTCGAGATCACGAAGGGATTGGTCGCGGAGGCCCTTGAAGACGGCTCGCTGAGCCCGCGGGCGCGGCTCAAGCGCTATCTCGACATCATCACCGGACGGCTCGAAGCCGACGGCTACGGACGCGGCTGCCTGATCGGCGATCTCAGTCTGGAAGCGGCCGGCAGCAGCGAGATGCTGCGCGCCCGCCTTGCTGAAATATTTGCCGAATGGCGCATGCCCTTCGCTGCCTGCATCCGCGAGGCGCAGGAAAGCGGCGAAATCGATTCCGAATTCGAGCCTGAGGAGCTTGCCGACTTCCTGCTCGCGTCCTGGCAGGGCGCGATCCTGCGCATGAAGGTCGACCGCACGCCCCAGGCGCTCGAGCGCTTCAAGACCATCGCCTTCAAGACTGTCTTCAAGGAGCCGACATGAGCCAGCAAGCCGAGATTCAGATCCGCAGCGCCGCCGTGCTGGGAAGCACGATGGCCTATCGCGAGACGGGCGCGCGGGACGCGCCGGTCGCGCTCTTCCTTCACGGCAATCCGACCTCGTCGCACATCTGGCGAAACATCCTGCCGTTGGTGGCGCCGGTGGCGCGTTGCATTGCGCCCGATCTCATCGGCTTCGGCCGCTCCGGCAAACCCGACATCGCCTACCGCTTCGTCGACCATGTGCGTTATCTCGACGCGCTGATCGAACAGCTCGGCATTTCCTCCGCCTATCTCGTTGCGCAGGATTGGGGCACGGCGCTTGCGTTTCATCTGGCGGCGCGCCGGCCGGCGCTGGTGCGCGGCCTTGCCTTCATGGAGTTCATCCGGCCGATGCCGACCTGGCAGGATTTCCACCAGGTCGAAGCTGCGCGCGAGACGTTCCGCAAATTCAGGACGCCGGGCGAGGGGGAGGCCATGATCCTGGACGCGAACGCCTTTGTCGAACGCGTGTTGCCGGCGGGTATCCTGCGCAGTTTGAGCGAAGACGAGATGGCGCCATATCGCACGCCCTTTCCGACCCCGGAGAGCCGCCGTCCGGTTCTGGCATTCCCGCGTGAACTGCCGATCGCCGGCGAGCCCGCCGATGTCTATCAGGCGCTGCAATCGGCTCACGCCTCGCTGAGGGCGTCCTCATATCCGAAGCTGCTGTTCGCGGGCGAGCCGGGCGCGGTCGTTCCGCCCGAATTCGCCGCGACGTTCGCGGCCTCGCTCCAGCACTGCGCGCTCGTTCGCCTCGGCCCCGGTCGGCACTACCTCCAGGAGGATCATTCCGAGGCGATCGGCCGTTCCGTGGCCGGCTGGATCGCCGGCATCGAAGCGGTGCGCCGGCAGCTTGCGGCCTGAAGGAGGGCGGGATGTCGGAGGTGACCATCATCTATTGCCGGCCGTGCGGCTACGAGAAGCGCGCCAAAGAGGTGGCTGCCGCGCTGCGCCGACAGCTGGGGCTGGACGCCGATCTCGTCCCCGGCAAGGGCGGTATTTTCCAGGTCAAGCTCGGCGACCGGATTGTCGCCAGCCGCAGCAAGGGCCATTTTCCTGACGGCGACGACATCGTCGCTGCCGTCATCGCCGCGCGGGAATGAGCCGGGAGGGTTTTCGCAATGTCGATCGTCTGGGTTGACGATCTCGCCGGGACCGACTGGGACGAGCTGTCCGAGCTCTATCGTATCGCCCCGCTCGGCAACAAGACGCCGGCCGATCTTGCGCTGGTGTTCGGCAACAGCATGTTCCGCGCCTTCGCCATGGAGGACGGCCGCATCGTCGGAGCGGGGCGCGTGCTGGCCGACGGCCGGGACTGCGCCTATCTCTGCGATATCGCCGTACACCCGGACCGCCAGGGGCAAGGTCTTGGGCGCGACATCATCGAACGTCTGCTTGTGCGTTGCCGCGGCCATCGCAAGATCATCCTCTATGCCGTGCCCGGCAAGGAAGGGTTTTACGAGCGCCTGGGCTTCAGGCAGATGACCACCGCCATGGCGATCTTCGACGATCAGGCCGGCGCCTATCGCCGCGGCTATCTGACCGCGCCTTGAGGGCAGGTCACGGCCCCGCGACCTTCCGGCGCATCGGGACAATCCGCGAACGATGCCCAGGATGCCCCTCTTTCAACAGGCGGGCGCCGTCCATAGATTGACGTCGGCTTAAGGCGTGACGGAACATTGTGCGGCCGAAATCATCAAAACTTCATGGCGTCTGCGCAGGATTGCCAAGGAGATTCGCCTCAAGCTTGCCGCCGAAGGCGCCAAACCCTGCATCAGGAGCCAAGACCCTGCCTAAAATATTGAAGGCACGTGTTTTTGTTCGAATTGGCGAATTCCACTCCGGCCCAAAACGCGCTAGTGGAGAGGCAGGGGGCATGCGCGATGCCGGAGCCGGCGCCGAGGGGGCGTCGCGTGCCTGTGCGCCGTCCGCCTGTCCGCCGGCCGTTCTGGCCGCTGAAGCGTTGTTCGAGGTCTAGATGCTGGAAGCCATACGCAGGGCGACGTCGTTTCTGCGCGAGAAGCAAATCCTGCATAAGCTTGGCGTTGTGATCAGCGTCGCGGTCATCGGCATCGCTTGCTATGTGCTCTACCACATGCTGCGCGGCATCGACTTCAACGAGGTCCTCGAGGCGATCAAGAGCACCGAGCCGAGCCAGATTGCGATGGCGGCGCTGTTCGTCGCCGCGGGCTATTTCACCCTGACCTTCTACGACCTGTTCGCCGTGCGCGCGATCGGCCGCCCCAATGTGCCCTATCGCATCAACGCGCTCGCCGCCTTCACCAGCTATTCGATCGGCCACAATGTCGGCGCCTCCGTCTTCACCGGCGGCGCGGTGCGCTATCGCATCTATTCGGCCTATGGGCTGAACGCGATCGACGTCGCCAAGATCTGCTTCCTCGCCGGCCTGACCTTCTGGCTCGGCAATGCCGCCGTGCTCGGCCTTGGCATCGCCTATCATCCCGAGGCCGCCGCCTCGATCGATCAGCTGCCGCCGTGGCTGAACCGGACGCTGGCGCTGATGATCATCGCAAGCCTGGTCGGTTACGTGGTCTGGGTCTGGACCCAGCCGCGCGTGGTCGGCCGCGGGCCCTGGACCGTGGTGCTGCCGGGCGGCCCGCTGACGCTGCTCCAGATCGCGATCGGCATCATCGATCTCGGTTTCTGTGCGCTGGCGATGTACGTGCTGGTCCCGGACGAGCCCAATCTCGGCTTCGTGGTGGTCGCGGTGATCTTCGTGTCGGCGACGCTGCTCGGCTTCGCCAGCCATTCGCCCGGCGGGCTCGGCGTGTTCGACGCCGCCATGCTGGTCGGCCTCTGGCAGATGGACCGCGAGGAGCTTCTGGGCGGCATGTTGCTGTTCCGCGTCCTCTATTATCTGTCCCCCTTTGTCATCTCTGTAATCTTGCTGACGTTTCGCGAAGTTATCATCGGCGCACGATCGAAGCGCTTGCAGCAGGCGGCACTCAAGCTCGACCCCGGCCCGGCGCGCGAAGCCGCCTATGTGAGAGAGCGTAGCGACAGCGGCGCCTGACGGCGCCAAGCTTTGAGACAAGCCCCCAGGAGAAGTCCGCCCCGATGGCGATCGACGCCCCCTCTTCTCCCTCGGCCCAGCCCTGGTCCGACCGGCTGCGGCACTCGACGATCATCCTGATCGCTGCGGCGCTGGCGCTGGCCGTCTTCGTCTCGCTCGGCGAATTGGCGGCGCTGCACGCCGCGATCGTATTCCTCTGCATCGCCGCCGCTGCGCTGATCCCGTGGCGCCTGCATGATCCCGCCGCTTCGCGTGACGACGTCGGGCGCATCAATCCGGTCGAGAGCGCGGCGGTGGCCGCGGTGGTGGCCGGCATGCCGGATCCGGCGGTGCTGCTCGACCGCGCCGGCCGCGTCATCCACCTCAATGCCGCCGCCGCCCAGCTCGCGCCGGCGCTGCGCAGGAACGAGCTCGCCCAGTTCGCGCTGCGCTCGCCGGAGATCATCACGGCGCTGCGCGAGGCGATCGCGACCACCGAGCCGCGGCGCGCGACCTATCTCGATCATGTCCCGGTCGATCGCTGGATGGAGCTCATGATCACGCCGGTTCCGGTGCCGACCAGCTTCGGAGGCGCCGACAAATGTATGCTGATGACCTTCCACGACCAGACGCCGCTGCGCCGGGTCGAGGAGATGCGCGCCGACTTCGTCGCCAATGCCAGCCACGAGCTGCGCACGCCGCTGGCCGCGCTGTCGGGCTTCATCGACACGCTGCAGGGGCAGGCCAAGGACGATCCCAAGGCGCGCGAGCGCTTCCTCGGCATCATGCACAATCAGGCCACCCGCATGGCGCGCCTGATCGACGATCTGTTGTCGCTGTCGCGGGTCGAGCTGTCGGCCCATGTCCGGCCCGACACCCTGGTCGACCTCCTGCCGATCATCCGCCAGGTCGCCGACGGGCTCGAGCCGCTGGCGCGCGAGCGCCAGGTCGAGGTCGAGATCCATTTGCCGGATAGCCCGGTGATGATCGCCGGCGACCGCGAGGAACTGCTCCGCCTGTTCGAGAACCTGATCGAGAACGCCCTCAAATACGGCGCCTCCGGCGGACGCGTCATCGTGTCGCTGACCTCGGCCGCCGCCCCTGACGGAACTCAGGAAATCCGGATCATGGTACGCGATTTCGGCCCCGGCATCGCACCCGAGCACCTGCCGCGGCTGACCGAGCGGTTCTACCGCGTGGACGTCGGCGACAGCCGCTCGCAGGGCGGCACCGGCCTCGGATTATCGCTGGTGAAACATATTCTTAACCGTCATCGCGGCCGGCTCCTGATCGAAAGCGTGCCCAAGCAGGGCGCCACTTTCACCGCCTGTTTTCCCCAAATCAAGACTCTCGCTGCGACCTGAAATACGAGCAATATCAATTGCTTGTCAGTGTCATCCGACTGTCACGAAACCTTCGTAAAAGCACAGCCGACCGCTCCTAAAGGGGCGGCGCGGGGAGCGCGATCGGGCGCGGATGGCGCTTCGCTCCCCTGTATGGAGACCAGCATGAATTTCCTCAAGACGATGGTCGCTGCCGGCTTGGTCGCCGCATCGACGACGGTGGCGCTTGCCGCCGACATCACGGGCGCCGGCGCGACGTTCCCGTTCCCGATCTATTCGAAGTGGGCTGACGCCTACAAAAAGGAAACCGGCAACGGTCTGAACTACCAGTCGATCGGCTCCGGCGGCGGCATCAAGCAGATCCAGGCCAAGACCGTGACCTTCGGCGCCACCGATGCGCCGCTCAAGGCCGAGCAGCTCGAGAAGGATGGCCTCGTGCAATGGCCGATGGTGATGGGCGCCATCGTCCCCGTCGTCAATCTCGAGGGCGTGAAGCCGGGCGAGCTGGTATTCGACGGCGAGACGCTGGCCAATATCTATCTCGGCAAGATCACCAAGTGGGACGACGCCGCGATCAAGAAGCTCAATCCGAACCTGAAGCTGCCGTCGGGCGCGATCACCGTGGTCCGCCGTTCGGACGGCTCGGGCACCACCTTCAACTTCACCAACTACCTCTCCAAGGCCAGCGCGGATTGGAAGAGCAAGGTCGGCGAGGGCACCGCGGTCGAGTGGCCGGTCGGCGTCGGCGCCAAGGGCAACGAAGGCGTGTCGGGCAATATCGGCCAGACCAAGAACTCGATCGGCTATGTCGAATACGCCTATGCCAAGCAGAACAAGCTGACCTACGCCGGCCTCGTCAACAAGGCGGGCAAGCCGGTGCAGCCGACCGTCGAAGCCTTCCAGGCGGCCGCCTCCAACGCCGACTGGGCCAAGGCGCCCGGCTATTACGTCATCCTGACCGAGCAGCCGGGCGAGAAGTCCTGGCCGATCACGGCGGCGACCTTCATCCTCATGCATAAGGATGCCACCGACAAGGCGGCCTCGCAGGAAGCCATCAAGTTCTTCCGCTGGGCCTTCAAGAACGGCGGCAAGGCGGCCGAGGAGCTCGACTACATCCCCATGCCGGACAGCGTCGTCCAGCAGATCGAGAAGACCTGGGCTGCCGAGATCAAGAGCTGAGACCATAAGCTCCTGTGTCCCGGACGCGGCGCAGCACGCAAGTGCTGCTCCGCAGAGCCGGGACCCACAAGAACTGGGCCCCGGATCAGCGGTGCACCGCTACGCGCTGCACCGCATCCGGGGCACGAGACCAATAAAAAGTGTATTCTTTGGTACAGGGGATCGGCGTGGCAGAAATGGCCGTTCAGAGCGATGTGATCGACGATGCCGGACCGTATGACCGCGCCAAGGCCTTGAGCGCGTTCAAGCTCGGCGACGTCACCTTCTACTGGATCACGCGGTTGTCCGCGATCTCGGTGCTGCTCATTCTCGGCGGCATCATCATCTCGCTGATTGTCGGCGCGTTCCCGGCGATCAAGGAATACGGCCTCTCCTTCCTGTGGACGCAGCGCTGGGCGCCGTCGGCCGATCCGCCCGTGCTCGGCGCGCTCGGACCGATGTACGGCACGCTCGTCACCTCCTTCATCGCGATGCTGATCGCCATTCCCGTCGGCCTCGGCATTGCCATCTTCCTCACCGAGCTCTGCCCGCAATGGCTGCGCCGCCCGATCGGCATGGCGGTCGAGCTGCTCGCCGGCATCCCATCGATCATCTACGGCATGTGGGGCTTCTTCGTGCTGGGCCCGTTCCTGGCCAACACCTTCCAGCCCTTCATGATCAGTATCTTCGACGGCGTCCCGGTGCTGGGCGCGATCTTCGCGGGTCCCCCGTCCTATCTCAGCCTGTTCAACGCCGCGCTGATCCTCGCCATCATGGTGCTGCCCTTCATCACCTCGATCTCGGTCGACGTGTTCAAGACGGTGCCGCCGGTCCTGAAGGAAGCCGCCTACGGCGTCGGCTGCACCACCTGGGAAGTCGTCCGCAGCGTGGTGATCCCCTACACCCGCGTCGGCATCATCGGCGGCGTCATGCTGGCGCTGGGCCGCGCGCTCGGCGAGACCATGGCGGTGACCTTCATCATCGGCAATTCGTTCCGGATCTCCTCCTCGATCTTCGCCCCGGGCACCACGATCTCGGCGGCGATCGCGTCCGAGTTCGCCGAGAGCGACGGCCTGCATCAGTCCGGCCTGATCCTGCTCGGCCTGCTGCTGTTCGTGCTGACATTCTTCGTGCTCGCGGCCGCGCGGCTGATGCTGATGCGCCTGGAAACCAAGGCCGGGAAGTGAAGCCATGAACCCGATCTATGCACGCCGCCGCCGCTGGGACATCGTCATCCGCGGCCTCTGCATCGCCGCCGCCGCCTTCGGCGTTACCTGGCTCGCGCTGATCCTGGTCACGCTGCTTTACAACGGCATCAGCGGCCTGAACCTGGAGCTATTCACCGCGGACACGCCGCCTCCGGGCTCGACCGACGGCGGCCTGCGCAATGCGATCGTCGGCTCGATCATCATGACCGTGATCGGCGTCGGCATCGGCGCGCCGCTCGGCCTGTTCGCCGGTACCTACCTCGCCGAGTACGGCCGCAACGATAAGCTGACCTCGGTGATCCGCTTCATCAACGACATCCTGCTCTCGGCGCCCTCGATCATCATCGGCCTGTTCATCTACGGCGCGGTGGTGGTGCCGATGCGGGGCTTCTCGGCCCTCGCGGGCGCGCTGGCGCTCGCCGTGATCGTGATCCCGGTCGTGGTGCGCACCACGGAGGACATGCTGCTGCTGGTGCCGAACCCGCTGCGTGAAGCCGCCAGCGCACTCGGCCTGCCGCGCTCGCTGGTGATCAAGCGCATCGCCTACCGTGCCGCCCGCTCCGGCCTCATCACCGGCGTGCTGCTCGCCACCGCCCGCGTCGCCGGCGAGACCGCGCCGCTGCTGTTCACCGCGCTGTCCAACCAGTTTTTCAGCCTCGGCCTGGACAAGACGATGGCCAACCTGCCGGTCACCATCAACAACTTCGTGCAGAGCCCCTACGCCTACTGGAAGCAACTCGCCTGGAGCGGCGCGCTGCTGATCACCCTGACTGTGCTTGCCCTGAATATTGGCGCCCGCATCCTTGGTGCCGAGAGGACCGCAAAATGAGTGAAATGTCTGTTTCCGTCAGCGCGCCGAGCGTTCATCCCGGCTCGCAGCCGCTGCCCGAGGCGCCTGCCAAGGTCACCGCGCGCAACCTCAACTTCTACTACGGTGAGCACCACGCGCTGAAGAACATCAATCTGGCGCTCGGCACCAACCGCGTCACGGCCTTCATCGGCCCGTCCGGCTGCGGCAAGTCGACCCTGCTGCGCATCTTCAACCGGATGTACGACCTCTACCCGGGCCAGCGCGCCACCGGCCAGCTGCTGCTCGACCATACCAACATCCTCGATCCCAAGCTCGACCTCAACCTGCTGCGCGCCCGGGTCGGCATGGTGTTCCAGAAGCCGACGCCGTTTCCGATGACGATCTACGAGAACATCGCCTTCGGCATCCGCCTCTACGAGAAGATCTCGAAGTCCGAGATGGACGGTCGCGTGGAGAAGGCGCTGCGCGGCGGCGCGCTCTGGAACGAGGTCAAGGACAAGCTCAACGCCTCCGGCCTGTCGCTCTCCGGCGGCCAGCAGCAGCGCCTCTGCATCGCCCGCACCGTCGCGGTGCGGCCCGAGGTGATCCTGTTCGACGAGCCCTGCTCGGCGCTCGACCCGATCTCGACCGCCAAGGTCGAGGAGCTGATCCAGGAACTGTCCGAGAACTACACGATCGCGATCGTCACCCACAACATGCAGCAGGCGGCGCGCGTCTCCGACAAGACCGCCTTCATGTATCTGGGCGAGCTGATCGAGTTCGACGACACCAGCAAGATCTTCACGTCGCCGACCGACCGGCGGACGCAGGACTACATCACCGGCCGGTTCGGCTGAGGAGACGCAATATGGGTACTGAACATACCGCAAAGGCCTTCGACACCGACCTCCAGGAGCTCACCCGCCTGGTTGCCGAGATGGGCGGAATCGCCGAGCGCATGATCGTCGATTCCGTCGATGCGCTGATCCGCCGCGACGTCCCGCTCGGCCAGCGCGTCGTCGCCATCGACGCCGATCTCGACGCGCTGCAGAAGCGCATCGAGGAGCGCGCCGTGCTCACCATCGCCCGCCGCCAGCCGATGGCGGTGGACCTGCGCGAGATCGTCAGCGCCATGCGGGTTGCGACCGATCTCGAGCGCATCGGCGACCTCGCCAAGAACATGGGCAAGCGCGTCGCGGCGCTGGAGACCGACTTCCATCCGCTCAAGCTGTTCCGCGGCCTGGAGCACATGACCGACCTGGTGCAGCAGCAGGTCAAGTCGGTGCTCGACGCCTATGCCGCGCACGATCTGCCGGCAGCGATGGCGGTGTGGAAGGGCGACGAGGAAGTCGACGCGATCTGCACCTCGTTGTTCCGCGAGCTCCTCACCTACATGATGGAGGATCCGCGCAACATCTCGTTCTGCATCCACCTGATGTTCTGCGCCAAGAACATCGAGCGCATCGGCGACCACGCCACCAACATCGCCGAGACCGTGTTCTACATGATCGAGGGCCAGGCGATCACCGACAAGCGGCCGAAGGGCGACATGACGAACTTCGCCACGACGATCCCGAATACCTAGGAGCGACGACACCATGGGCGCACGCATTATGGTGGTTGAGGACGAGGAAGCTCTCACCGAGCTCCTGCGTTACAACCTCGAAGGCGACGGCTATGACGTCGAGACGGTGATGCGCGGCGACGACGCCGACACCCGCCTCAAGGAGCACATTCCCGATCTGATCGTGCTCGATTGGATGCTGCCGGGCCTCTCCGGCATCGAACTGTGCCGGCGCCTGCGCACCCGGCCCGAGACCAAGCAGCTGCCCATTATCATGCTCACCGCGCGCGGCGAGGAGAGCGAGCGGGTGCGGGGTCTTGCGACCGGCGCCGACGATTACATCGTCAAGCCGTTCTCGGTGCCGGAGCTGCTGGCGCGCGTGAAGGGCCTCTTGCGCCGCGCCAGTCCCGAGCGGCTCGCCACCGTGCTCGCCTATGGCGACATCGAGCTCGACCGCGACAAGCGCCGCGTCGCGCGCTCGGGCCGCCCGATCGACCTCGGCCCGACCGAATATCGCCTGCTGGAGTTCTTCCTGGAGCATCCCGGCCGCGTGTTCTCGCGTGAGCAGCTGCTCGACAGCGTCTGGGGCCGCGACATCTACATCGACGAGCGCACCGTCGACGTCCATATCGGCCGCCTGCGCAAGCTGCTCAATCTCGGCCGCGAGCAGGATCCGATCCGCACCGTCCGCGGCGCCGGCTACGCACTGGACGATCGCTTCGCCAAGGCGGAGCAGGCGTAAGGTCGGGTGAGTTGTTTGCTGGCAGCTGTGGCCGCAATCTCAGCTGTCGTCCCGGGGCGCGCGTAGCGCGAGCCCGGGATCCATAACCACAGGACGTGGTTTGGTGAAGACTCGGAGTCACCATCTCGCGCAACAATTGCGCCCTGTGGTTATGGATCCCCGCGTTCGCGGGGATGACACCGAATAATTGGAGCCGTCATCGTGTGACGGCTGCAGTCTAGGCGATCAGTTAATTTCGCGGTCTCACCGCGTGGGCTTCGCCGGTGCGCGGCGGCGATCGGCCGCCGGCTGATACGCCACGCGCGAGTGCTGGGCGCAATAGGGCAGGCCGGACAGCGCCTTGCCGCCGCAGAAGAAGAAATCCGGGCTCGAGGGATCGCCGACCGGCCAGTGGCAGGTCGCCTCGTTCAATTCGAGCAGCGACAGCCGCTGGCTCATCGGCACCACGTTGTCGTAGGTGACGGGCTCGGCCTCGATCTCGACCTCGAAGGCCTGCGCCAGCGCGGTGTTGCCGCGCGCGATGGGGCGGGTCACCCGCATCATGTGCTGGGCGGGACGCGCCTTGCGCGGCCGGGGCGCGGCCGACGAAGGGCTCTTGGCGCGGCCGGACAGGCCGAGCCTGTGCACTTTGCCGATCACGGCATTGCGGGTCACATTGCCGAGCTCTGCTGCGATCTGGCTGGCCGAAAGTCCGGCCTCCCAGAGCTTTTTCAGCTGCTCGACGCGATCGTCGGACCAGGTCAAAACCGTCATTGCACCCTTTCCCTCGCCGCGCGGCTGCCATCCTGGGGCCTTCGCAGCGATTGTCTAAGCCTTCAAAAACCCGTGCCGCCAGAATCCCTTAAGGCTCGCCGGGCGCGCTCAAGACGCCCGAACGTTTACGCCGGTACATGAGGACTTAAGGGATCAGAACTGCTGCACGAGATGTCGTATCTGACAGTCCAAACGCTACAATATGGCGTGACTCCCGCGCAAGAGTCCGCCGACTCGCGTCCACATGTTCCGTGGTGAAAAACCCGCAAAATCGGCACCGCAAGACTACGGAATCAGCGTTTCCCGGGGCTTTCGGGCGGCATTGACTCCCGTTTCACCAGGCCTAAGATAGTTGCGCGTGCCGCCCTTAAAAGGCGGCACGTTTCGTTTTCCGGGCCGGTCAATGGTGCGTTGCGCAATGCACGCGTCCCACCGTCCGCAACATTCAAGTGACGTCATGACCAACAGCGCCGCGCCGCATTTGCTCCCCGTTTTCGCCAGGGCCAACCTCGGTTTCGAACGCGGCGAAGGCTGCTGGCTGATCGCGACCAATGGCGATCGCTATCTCGACTTCACCTCGGGCGTCGCCGTCAATGCGCTCGGCCATTGCCACCCGCATCTGATCAAGGCGTTGCAGGAGCAGACGACGAAGCTGTGGCACATGTCGAACCTGTTCCAGAGCCCGGACGGCGAGAAGCTCGCCGCGCGCCTGTGCAACGAGAGTTTTGCCGACTTCGTGTTCTTCTGCAATTCCGGCGCCGAGGCGCTGGAGGGCGTGATCAAGCTGGTGCGCCATCATCACTTCTCCAAAGGGCATCCGGAACGTTACCGCATCATCACCTTCGAAGGCGCCTTCCACGGCCGCACGCTGGCGACGCTCGCTGCGACGGGCTCTGCAAAATATCTCGAAGGGTTCGGTCCGCCGATGGACGGTTTCGACCAGGTGCCGCATGGCGACCTCGAAGCCGTCAAGAAGGCGATCGGCCCCGACACCGCCGGTATCCTGATCGAGCCGATCCAGGGCGAGGGCGGCGTGCGTTCGGCGCCGCCCGCTTTCCTCAAGGCGTTGCGCCAGCTTTGCGACGAGAAGGGCCTGCTGCTCGCCTTCGACGAGGTGCAGACCGGCATGGGCCGTGCCGGCGATCTGTTCGCGTATCGGCGCACCGGCGTCACGCCTGACGTGATGTCGCTGGCAAAGGCGCTCGGCGGCGGCTTCCCGATCGGCGCCGTGCTGGCGAGCGCGGATGCGGCGGCCGGCATGGGCCCCGGCTCGCACGGCTCGACCTTCGGCGGCAATCCGCTGGCGATTTCCGCGGCCAACGCCGTGCTCGACGTCATGCTCAAGCCCGGCTTCTTCGACCACGTGCAGAAGATGTCGCTGCTGCTCAAGCAGAAGCTCGCCTCCGTGATCGACCGTCACCCCGACATCGTCAACGAGGTGCGCGGCGAGGGCCTCCTGATCGGCATCAAGGCCGTCGTGCCCTCGGGCGATCTGGTGGCCGCCTTGCGCGACGAAAAGCTCCTGACCGTCGGGGCCGGCGACAACGTCGTGCGCTTCCTGCCGCCTTTGATCGTCACCGAGGCCGAGATCGAGGACAGCGTCGGGCGGCTGGAGCGTGCCTGCACCGCATTGGCGGCCGGTCAGAGCAAGCGGGCGGCAAGCTGATGAGCAAGTCTCCCACCAAGACGCCGAAGCACTTCCTCGACATCAACGAGCTGCCCTTGTCGGAGCTCAAGCGCATGCTCGCCGCATCAAGCGCCATGAAGGCGAAGCAGAAGGCGCAGCAGCCGGTGCGGCCGCTCGAAGGCAAGACGCTGGCGATGATCTTCGAGCGTCCCTCGACGCGGACCCGGGTGTCGTTCGACGTCGGCATGCGCCAGCTCGGCGGCGAGGCGATCATGCTCACCGGCGCCGAGATGCAGCTCGGCCGCGGCGAGACCATCGCCGACACCGCGCGCGTGCTGTCGCGCTATGTCGACGCCATCATGATCCGCATCCTCAATCACGATGCGTTGCTGGAGCTTGCGGCCAACGCCACCGTGCCCGTGATCAACGGCCTGACGCGGCGCTCGCATCCCTGCCAGGTGATGGCCGACCTCATGACCTACGAGGAGCATCGCGGCCCGATCGAGGGCAAGACGGTGGCCTGGACCGGCGACGACAACAACGTTCTGGCCTCCTGGGCGCACGCCGCCGAGCGCTTCAAGTTCCAGCTCAACGTCGCCACCCCTCCGGAGCTCGCGCCGAAAAAGGCGATGCGCGACTGGGTCAAGGCGACGGGCGCGCCGATCGTGCTCGGCACCGATCCGGAAGCCGCCGTGCGCGGCGCCGATTGCGTCGTCACCGACACCTGGGTGTCGATGGGCGACAAGGAAGGCGAGCATCGCCACAACGTGCTCAAGCCCTACCAGGTCAACGGCAAGCTGATGTCGCTCGCCAAGCCCGATGCGCTGTTCATGCATTGCCTGCCTGCCCATCGCGGCGAGGAGGTCACCGACGAGGTGATCGACGGCCCGCAATCGGTCGTGTTCGACGAGGCCGAGAACCGCCTGCACGCGCAGAAGGGCATTCTGGCCTGGTGCTTCGACGCGGTGAAATAACCGCGCCGGCGGCCTGGCCGCCGCCTCATACACAATTGTCGTCCCGGACCAGCGCGCCACAAGCGCGCGCCGATCCGGGACCCATACCGCGGAATCTCTCTTGTGGCAGGCTGGGCGACGCCAACAGTCTTCGCCAAATCGCAGCCTGTGGTTATGGATCCCGGGCTCGCGCTTCGCGCGCCCCGGGACGACATCGAATTTGAGGCGGCTTGCCACCGCTCAACCCGCACCCGGAACACACCACCTCCGCGCCCCTTCCATTTTCCACCCCCGACCCCCAGATAGAGCGCCATGGTTTTCCAATCTCCTGACATGAAGACCGGGTCCGAAGGCCCGGTTCGCGCGCCATCCGCAGTTCCGATCGATGACGCCGTGCTGCCCTACGAGGTCGATGCACTCGACGTGCGCGGGCGCCTGGTGCGGCTTGGCCCGGCGCTCGACGACATCCTGACCAAGCACGATTATCCCGCGCCCGTCGGCAAGCTGCTCGGCGAGGCCATCGTGCTGACGACGCTGCTCGGCAGCGCGCTGAAATTCGAGGGGCGCTTCATCCTCCAGGCCCAGACCGACGGTCCGGTGTCGTTCCTGGTGGTGGACTACCAGGCGCCGGATCGCCTGCGCGCCTATGCTCGCTTCGATGCCGCGCGTCTCGGCGACGCCAAGGATTCCGGCGCGCTGCTCGGCCGCGGTCATCTCGCCATGACCATCGACCAGGGCCCCGACATGAGCCGCTACCAGGGCCTGGTCGCGCTCGACGGCGGCAGCCTGGAAGACGCCGCCCACGAATATTTCCTGCGCTCCGAGCAGATCCCGACCAAGGTGCGTCTCGCGGTCGGCGAGGAGTGGCGTTCCAATGACGGCGGCAAGCATCGCTGGCGTGCCGGCGGCATGCTGATGCAGTTTCTGCCGAAGGCGCCGGAGCGCGCCCGGCAGGCGGACTTGCATCCCGGCGATGCCCCTGATGGCGTCGAGGTGCATGCCGTCACCGAGGACGATGCCTGGGTCGAGGCACGTTCGCTGATCGAGACCGTCGAGGACGTCGAGCTGATCGATCCCGAGCTCTCCGGCGAGCGCCTGCTGTTCCGCCTGTTCCACGAGCGCGGCGTGCGCGTGTTCAATCCGCTGGTTCTCAAGGCGCAGTGCTCCTGCTCGCGCGATGCGGTTGCCGCGATGCTCAAGAGCTTCTCGCCCGACGACCGCGCCGCGATGGTCAAGGACGACAAGGTGGTCGTGACCTGCGAGTTCTGCAGCTCGGTCTACCAGTTCACGCCGCACGAGGCGGGCGTCGAGGACGCGTAGCGAACTCTCGTAGGGTGGGCAAAGGCGCACTTGCGCCGTGCCCACGAGTTCTCGACGTCGGCGAAAAGACGTGGGCACGCTTGCGCTTTGCCCACCCTACGGCACCTTGCTGTGTCGCCCCGTGTCAACCCACCGCCGCTAAAATATTCCACTTTACCGAAATTCGGTTTTAGCGTAAGTGTCGCCCATCCCGGCTCACTCAAGAGGGGCGATCTTGCGGTCGTCAATTTCGCGAGCCGGGCTTGCGGTGGACGCGGCAGCGTCGGCGCGAGAGGTGCGGGCAGGGCGGGGTGTCCCTGTGAGCCCGTGGCCGCGTGCGGACGAACGGCGCTGCTAGGCTTCGTCTCGCCTGTAAGTTTCCGGCTCCGTCGACAGGGCTGGAAAAACTGCGGCGACATGGCGGGCCGTGCGTACGGCAAAACCGTGTGGTCCTGGCCGTCGTTGCTACGGTCAAGCCGGATCGAAGATGCGCGCGAGCCCAACCGGGTGGACGGCATCGCCAATTCGACCGGCGAGGGAGGCCAGAAGGAAAGTTCGGCTCCCGGGAGAGCACGGCATAAGCCGTCCGACCACCGCGCAGGGAAGGCCGA
>NZ_SPQS01000040.1 GCF_004570865.1 Bradyrhizobium frederickii | reverse complement strand
TGTTCAAGGCGAGGCTCGATCAAATCGTCGATCCGGACCATGCGCTGGTCAGACTGTCGGGCTCGATCGACTGGCGGTTCCTCGAAGACCGGTTCGGCGCGGTCTATGACGATGATCCCGGCAGGCCGCCATTGCCGACCCGCTTGATGGTTGGGCTCGCCATCCTCAAGCACATGCACGACCTCTCGGACGAAGGGTTGTGCGAGCGCTGGGTCGAAAATCCCTACTATCAGCTGCTTTGCGGCGAAGAGTTCTTCCAGCACCGGCTGGTGTTCGACCGCTCCTCACTGACGCGCTGACCACGCACTCCTGATGCTGGCGCGCGAGGCGATCGGCCGGGAGGCCTCGCCGACGGCCGGCGTGATCGACAGCCAATCGGTCAAGACCACGGAAAGTGGCGGCCCTCGCGGCTACGACGCGGGAAAGAAGATCAAGGGTCGAAAGCGCCACATCGTCACCGACACCCAAGGGCTCCTGGTCGGAGCGATCGTTCACGCTGCCGACGTCCAGGATCGCGATGGCGCGCCAGATGTCCTGTGCAGCATTCGCTACCGCTTCCCCTGGCTGCGCCATATCTTCGCCGATGGCGGCTATGCCGGCGAAAAGCTCAAGGCGGTGCTGGAAAAGATCGGCCGGTGGACTATCGAGATCATCAAGCGCTCCGATGCCGCACAGGGCTTCGAGGTGCTTCCGCGCCGCTGGGTGGTCGAACGAACCTTCGCCTGGCTCGGCCGCAACCGCAGATTGGCCAAGGACTTCGAGCGAACCATCGAAAGCGCAACTGCCTGGCTCTTCCTCGCCTCTGTCCAACTCATGACAAGGCGCATCGCAGCGATAAAAACAGCAATGCAATTTTGAGTCAGGCTCTTAGTGATGCTGCCACGCCTGACCGTCTCCCCGGTCGATCGCTCGCCCGGCACTAGGCCAAGATAGCCCATGAGCTGACGTGAGGTCTCAAAACGGCTCACGTCACCAACCTCGGTGGCAAATGTCACCGCGACGATTAGATCGACACCTCGCAGTGTTTGAAGCGCCCGCACGAGTGGCTCCAAGGACCAGGCCGAGACGAACTCTTCGATCGTGCGCTCCAGACGTTCGACCCGCTCCTTGGCGATGCGAACTGCTTCGACCATTTCTTGCAGCGCGATCTGATGCGCGGGATGATCGAACTGCTGTTCCTGAAGCCAACGCAGATAGCGCATCGTCCATCCCTTCTTGCGGGGATAGGTGCGGCCATGCTTGAGCATGAAGGCGCTCACCTGCTGGCGGTGGACCCGCAGCGCCTCAACCGCCGCCGCCCGGGCGCGGACGAGATCTCGCATCGCTTCGTGGCTTTCATCGGGAACCCACACCGCCGTTAACTCGCCGGCGCGCAGCAGCCGGGCGAGAGAAACAGCGTCCCGGCGGTTTGTCTTCACGCGATCGCCAGGCTTCCTCGGGATCAGCGATGGCGCAACCACGGTGCATTCATGGCCGAGCGACCGGATCAGCCGATAAAGGCCATAGCCAGTCGGACCGGCCTCGTAACAGAAATGCACACCACCAAACCGGCTGGCGATCCGTTCAACGACCCGGCGCATGCCGGTCGCCGACGCGTCGACCTCACCGAAGAAACGAACCTCTCCTTCCCGGCCTGTTTCCGCGATCGCGATGGCGTTTTTCAGCTTCGCGACGTCGATTCCGACAAATGCTTCCCTATAATCTGCCACGGCTCGTCCTCCTGTGATGAGGATCGGCTCGGTACGCCCGAGTAACCCTCGGACGCGCAGTGTAGGGCGAGCCACCTCACTGGAAGAGGCGGACATACGGCCTTACCGTCGAGCGGCAGCGGCGCACTTTCGAGTGGGCGCGTCGAGCGCGATACGCTGGGTGGCGCAGGCGCGAAGGACGGGCAGGGTAACGGCGAAGCCCGACGCACGCGATCCAACTCACACTTCCACGGGCATCCGCTGGTCCCCTTCAGGTGGGAGGCCTCCTGATCAGGTCGTTTATGATCAGCCAAACCTCCCAGGCCGCATTACTCAGCACCAAACGATCCCCCAAGGCTTCCATCGCGAGACTTAATCCGATTTGCGACCGTACGTTAGAACATGACAAAGACTGTCCGATTTCCGACATGCAGTCGGTCTGGTGCACTTCCGTGAAACAATATTCCTTACTGATCAAGCTTGTCGCAGTTGGCACAGGGTTTGAACAGAGAAGTGCATCCACGGGAGCCGCCTACGAAGTGGCGGCTACACTAACGCTTCTTCGGCTGTGGCCCTTTGGCGCAATGACACGAGCTGCCACATGGAATCGGTCTCAATAGCACGTCACAAAAACTGCCCTCAATGTGGCTCTGCATTGGTCCACCTCGAGTGGCATGAACGCATCGGTGCGCGGAAGGTCCAAGATCTCTGGCGCTGCTGGAACTGCAGGAATGAATTCATGAACGTTTTCACTTCTGACGATACGGATCCTCCCGCCGCTGAGATCACGAAGCTATTCTTTACCAGCCTGTTAGTCTGATCATGACGCTGAGCCGCTAACACTCGCATCCGAGCGGCGCCGGACTTGGCAATCCAAAGCAGGGCGGTGGGCAGCTTAGGCGAAAACGATTGGACCGTAGGCTGCTCAGAAATACGCTGCGCGACCTTCCCGTCATAAATGCAGTTGGAATGTCCTTATGAGGCTCGTACGTGCAATCGTCGGCTTGGCCCTGTTGGCAGTGGCATTGTACGTTATTATTGGTGAGCACTTCGCTGGAACATCGGCGGATGCTACACTCAATGCTCGGCTCTACATCGTTCGCGCCCCGATCGAAGGAGAGGTAACGCTTGCCGTAAAGAGCATCGGCGCGCGCATTAGCCCCGGCGAGCTCGTAGCAGAAATCAACGACCAACGCTTCGATACCGCGAGGCTTCTTGAGCTTGATCGCGATCGCACGAACCAGCAGATCGAGCTCAACCGTCTCGTTGGCCAGCGAGAGGCATTGTCCGCATCCATGTCTCGCTTCGATGTTCAATCAACTGATTACCAGCGCGGAAGGGTTCGGCAGATTGAGGCTCGAATTGCCGAAACGAAAGCAGCTCAAGACGCTGCGGCCACACGCCTTCGTCAAGCGGACGCAGAATTCAAGCGAGCAAACGAACTAAGCACGCGTGGTGTACAGACGGCGGCGAATTTGGATCGCGCTCGCGCAACTTACGACGTAGCGCAGCAAGAACTGGAGAGTGCGCAGCAGCGAGTGAGATATTTAGAGACGGAACTTACGTCTGCTCGCGACGGCGTCTTCATCGGGGAGTCCTATAACGACGCTCCCTCCTCGGCCCAACGTATCCGAGAGCTCGAGCAGCGGCTGGGCGAGCTAAATGTCGACAAGGAGCAGGTGAAAGCACGTATTGTACAGCTCGGCCGGCAAATCGATGCCGAGCGTCTTCGTGTCAATAATTTGAGCTTCGCTACCCTTAATGCCAGCGTCGTTGGTCTAGTCTGGGACATACTAATAGACGATGGCCAATACGCGCGGCGCGGCCAGGATCTCGTCAAGATCGCAGACTGCAGTACACTGATCGTCACTGCGGGCGTCAGCGAATCTCTCTACGACGGCCTCTCGGTGGGAACGGCCGTGCAATTTCGGTTGTTTCGAGATGATCGTATTTTCAATGGAACCATAACCCGCCTTGGCGGATCCGGTGCGGCCTCGCTCTACACCAATCTTGCTGTGGGTCCAAGTGCGCAACATCTCCAGCGCTTTGATGTCACAGTGACAGTTCCGGATCTTGCAGGAGAGGCAGATCTCGGCTGCGCGAGTGGACGCACTGGACGCGTCATCTTCACAGCTGGCCCAATCGCACAATTCCGTCGCTTTATAACGCGGTACGGACTCTGATGCTTCTGCTGTCCCCACTCGTTGCTGCCTTCGCAGGCGCTGCCTTCATAATTGGGCTTCGCCTTACCGTCTTTCCGTTGCTCAATCCGATGAAGTGGTATTGGCGCGCTCTTCTCCTGGGGGCGGCTGCCGTACTGTCTTGGCGTTATATGGTTTGGCGCTTCACCGAAACGCTGGCACCGCTCGACTGGACTGCGGACGCGCTGTTCAGTTGGGGATTCGCCATCCTCGAAGCTCTGACGATGCTTTCCTCTACCATCGCGTTTTTCATACTGTCGCGGGTGAAAGAGCGGTCGACAGAAGCAGACCAGTACTCCGAATGGTGGCTGCCTGGAGAAGCGCCGCGAGTGGACGTTTTTATCACGACTTACAACGAGCCGTCGGAAGTGCTCGAACGCACTATCATTGGCGCGACGCAAATCCGCTATCCACGGCTTCGGATTTTTATCCTCGACGACGGCGCTAGGAATTGGGTGCGGCAACTTTGCGAGCTGCACGAAATCGGATATCTCGCGCGCTCGGATAAAGAGCATGCTAAAGCGGGGAACATTAGGTGTTTAGTCCCAGGCTTTGATGGTGCATTCTTATCGCACGATTCGAAGGATGCGCTATGGGACAAGTTTTACACGGCTGCGCCACCACGACGGAGGCAGTCCGTCGAGCAATACAAAATAGTCAAGAGAGCCTGAGGGCGCTCGCCAAGCGCTACGGGATCAACCAGAAAACTGTCGCGAAGTGGAAGGAGCGCAAGACTGTCGCCGATATCCCGACAGGCCCCAGGGACACCAAGTCGACAGTGCTTTCCATCGAGGAGGAGGCGATCATCGTCGCTTTCCGGCGGCATACGCTATTGCCGCTCGACGATTGCCTCTATGCGCTCCAGCCGACCATCCCGCATCTGACGCGATCATCCCTGCATCGCTGTCTCCAGCGCCACGGCATCAGCCGATTGCCGGGGGTCGAAGGCAGCAAGCCTCCGAAGAAAAAGTTCAAAGCTTACCCGATCGGCTACTTCCACATCGACATTGCCGAGCTCCAGACCGCTGAAGGCAAGCTCTACCTCTACGTCGCCATCGATCGCACCAGCAAGTTCGCCTTCGTGCAACTGGTCAGGAAGACGGGAAGGACCTCCGCCTCGGCCTTCCTCGAAGCTCTGATCGCGGCTGTCCCCTACAAGATCCACACGGTTCTCACCGACAATGGGATCCAGTTCACTTTCCCGCCGCGCTACGCGGACGGCCCGACAGCACGATACGTGACACATATGTTCGATATGCGCTGCCAAGAAAATGGCATCGAACATCGGCTGACCAAGATCAAGCATCCCTGGACCAATGGCCAGGTCGAGCGCATGAACCGCACGATCAAGGAAGCGACCGTCCAACGCTACCATTACGATCGACACGATCAGCTCGAAGCTCATCTCGCCGACTTCATCAACGCCTACAACTACGCTCGACGGCTGAAGACCCTGAAGGGCCTCACGCCTTACGAATATATCTGCAAATGCTGGACTTCCCAGCCGGAACGATTCAAACTTAATCCGCTCCAGCAAATGCCGGGACTAAACACCTAGCACTACTTTGGCAGATTGTGTTTTCGCCGCTGTTTTTCAAGGATTTCCTTCCGGCAATATGGGCACTGCTGAGGCGGCGGCCGAAGGATGAGATCGACGATGGCGTGACGTACGGCTGGCATGGTTGGCTGAGGCGGAGGCCCGTTGATTCTTGTTTTTCCGCTCCGCGTATGCGAGGCAACGATGTTGCAGGAAGGCGTAGGCAATCATTGTCATCAGGCGTGGCGATGAAGGCCTTGCCATGATCGCCCTTCGAAGTGATCAAGTCCAAGCTCCTCCTTCAGCTGTTGAGTCGGTCCGCCTGGTTGAGCAGCTCCGTCTCCAGCGGCGCCGCATCCCAGACACCGTCCAGATGCGCGGAAAGACTTATCACCAGCATCTCGCGGACGCTAACGGGGCCCCCGACGCGTGGCGGCCAGAAGCAGTCGCTTTGGCTCAGGCGCTCCGCTTTTCCGGGCGGTTTGCCACGGCCGATGCATGGCACGACGAGGCGCGCAGGCTGCTCGCACCGCTGCTTCCGGCCGACGGCCCATCCATCAATCAGCGGCTTCGTCGCAATGGTGAGTTGGAGAAGGTGTTGTTAGTCGCGCCTGCATCGGGCCACCCGGCACGGACAATCCATAGCGTGAAAGGTATGGAGTTTCCCGGGATCTGCGTAGTGATGTCGCCGAGCACTGCGAAGGGCATCATCGATTCTCTGGCCGGTGCCGCTGCGGGCGACAACGAAGAAGCTCGCAAAATCTACGTCGGTGCATCAAGGGCGCAGCGTCTTCTGGCGATCGCGCTGCCGCGGTCGCAAGCCCCGCGTCTGCGGGATTTGATGGTAGCGATGGGCGGCGCCGTTGAGCTGTTACGCTCTAGCAGCCGCCGCTCAAGCCCTTAATTTAGTCCCGTCGCTTTCATCCACCTCACCAGAGAGCCGAGCCGTAGACCGGCGCTGTAGTGATGCGATGATGTTGTCCAACCGTCGCAGTAAGTCATCGTAAGTCAGGATGTCGATCATATTGGCGAACTTGCGCTTGATGATCTCCAGATCGAGTTGCTGGCTCCCATCTAGTGGCCCGAGTCACAAGTTCGCAATCGTAGATTCGCGTTAGATTCGCGTCGCTGTGCCAGAGAGGCGGCTGCAACAGTGACGGAGGATCTGATAGCGGCCCAGCGACTTGCACCCCTGATATTGAGCGATGATGAGCGTGCTGAGCTTCAGTCGCTGACAATGCGGCGAAAGACGGCCCAGGCGCTGGCTCTGAGAGCCCGGATCGTGCTGACCTGCGCGGAAGGCGGTCAGAACAAGGAAACGCGGCCAAGCTGGGCCTAGAGCGGGGGACGGTAGGCAAATGGCGGCGGCGCTTTGTGGAGCAGCGCGTGGCCGGGCTGCACGATGAGCCGTGCTCGGGGGCACCGCGCACCATTGACGATGGTCGCATCGAAGCCGTGATCGTGAGGACGCTGGAAAGCTGCCCCGAAAACGCCACTCATTGGAGTTCTCGCGGTATGGCAAAGGCCAGCGGCTTGTCGGTGTCGACGGTGCAACGTATCTGGCGGGCCTTCGGACTCCAGCCGCACCGGCTGGAGTCATTCAAGCTCTCGATCGATCCGAACTTCGTGGCCAAAGTGCACGACGTTGTTGGTCTTTACGTCTCGCCGCCGGCACACGCCATCGTGCTGTGTGTAGACGAAAAGTCTCAAATCCAGGCGCTGGACCGCAGTCAGCCGATGTTGCCGATGCGTCCCGGCCAGCCGGCCCGAAGGAGCCACGATTACAAAAGACACGGCACCACCTCGCTGTTCGCCGCCCTCGACATTGCGACCGGACGGGTTATCGGCAAGTGCTACGGACGGCACCGTGCCGCCGAGTTCCGCAAGTTCTTGGACGAGATCGAGGCCGCTGTGCCGCGCCAACTCGACGTCCATCTCGTCATGGACAACTACGCCACCCACAAAACCCCGCTGATCCAGAAATGGCTGGCTAAACGGCCGCGCTGGCATGTGCACCTGACCCCGACCAGTTCGTCATGGCTCAATCAGCTCGAGCACTTCTTCGCGCTTCCTACCGATAAGAAGATCAGGCGCGGCGTCTATCGCAGCGTAGCCGCCCTCAGGGCGGACATCGCCTCGTTCATCGAACGACATAACGCTGATCCCAAGCCGTTCTGGTGGACCAAGTCAGCCGACGACATCCTTGCTTCCATCGAGCGCTTCTGCCGTTACAATGCCCCGGTACAACGCGACGCGATGTTGCGAACTTCTGGTTCAGGACACTAGCGCCGAGGAACCATTCGAACGCCGATCAGGACCAAGAATGATCATGGCCTTCGGGCTTGTGACATGGATTGCCATGCCAGGCGGAAGCTTTGCAGAGTTCCTGTCGACGTAGGGGTACCAACCATGGCCTAAGTCGCGCGCGACCGTCCCAAATCATGCCTTCATAAAGGACAATCGGGAGATGCTGCCCCCTGGAGCGCATGTTCTCGAACAGCAGCTCATAAAAGCTTCTTCAGGCTTGCGCAGTTGCGCTGCCAGCGGATGGATTTTGCATGTGAGTCATTCGTTGAAGCCACATTGCCATACAGCCGTCGCGAATCGCGATCGGCATAGCGCTCATCTTAAATTCTGCATCGCAGGTAAGCGAGGCGGTTTGGTACCGGGACCGTCCAAAAAGACCGGGCCACGGGCCTTACGTTGCCCCGGATGCGCAAGCCGGAAGTTCATCCAAATATGCCATCTCCTCGCGGGTGATGCGATTGAACACCTCTGGGCACGAGATGAGCCATGATCTGCCATTCGGGCTCGCCCTCGAGGCAGAGATTACCTTCCGCGGCCGCCTTGGCACGCTCGATATGTTCGCCAACCTTGCCGTTCAAGAGGCCGTGTTGATTACTATGGCTGAGAAGGATTCGATCAGGAGAGCGTAGCGCTGCATCTCCTCCACGCTATTCAAGAGCGTGTTTAGCATGGCGCGGATATTGTCGTGCCGCGTTGCATAGTTTCGGAAGTGCCCGTTTGCGGCCGATATCACGGTAAAGACGATGGCGATCAGACGGCGATCTCTTCTGCTTCGCCGGGACCATACGAGGAGATGACTCCAAAGCGATGGCTTAAGGCCGCGATCGCATGTTTGACCGCTGGTGCGCGGACGATAGTCCATTCCCAATTGTCGCGGTAAGGCTCAAGCGCCTTGAACCAAGACGCTCTTTGCGCGCCGATCTCCGCCTTAAGATTGGCTGTTATTCGCTCTTCGAGAGAAGGAAGGCCTTTCCCTCGAAACGTCAGCGCGTCGATCCGAACCAGTTTCGGCGGCTTGTACGCGTCCTCGCCGTCCTTCAAATAGCATTTCAGGACGATCGTCTTTTTCGTGGGATGCCTGGACCCCTTCGTGGTCTAAGACAAATGCATTGCCGCGGTGCCGGCGGAATACGTCGCGAAAACTTTGCGGGATATCATCGGTCGTCGGATCGACTCCATAGAGCACCCAGATCAGGTTGCCCCCTTCACGCTCATAATGGTGGGCAGCGGGCGGAGATTTCCGTTTGGAAGGTATTCGAGAGCTGGATTTCGATCGCAACGGTGCAAGGCCTTGCATTCGATATACACGTCGGGATACCTGCCAAAGCTGTTCTCTGTTTGCGGTAGGTACTGCGCGACTGTACTGCGGACATAACGCACGTCGGCCTTGGCGAGCTCGTCAAACGTTCGCAGAGCATCCGATGGGTGTGGGATTCCTGGTGGCCCTGGTACTGGGCTGCTCGGGCCTCGTCGATCGAAAGTGATCGTGGTGCCATGGGCAGCTAGGATCTCGCCTCTGTAGTGCACAAAATAGGGAAGCCCGCGCTCGCCCTGCTTTCTTGTCTGGATAAAGACACGACTTTCGCAGCGCAGGCACCTAGCTGTTAACCCGTCCTGGCGGCCACGGGCGCCGTCCGTTAGCCGATCCCGAAGGATGCCCCATGTATCTTCGGACAAGGACAGGAGTTCGCGCGCCGACGCCGGGCCGATCGGCGGGGTAAACATGACTGCCTCGATGATGCGCCTTGGTGGGCGGTGCGTGGGAGACTCACTCAGCATTCTCCAAGGATTCCCGGAATGCATGTAACCGCCTGTCTCAGGAGGTCGGTGGTTCGAACCCACCCAACTGTACCAGCGAAATCAATAGCTTATTGTAGTCTTGCGCGAAGCAAATGGCCGTTAGCTACCAAATAGCTGCCGCGGCGACGGAAACACGTGGTGATTCTAAAAGCAGTCATTCGTAGTGACGGGGTCAAAGTTCGAGTGCTATTTGCGACATCACTCAACCTAATGAATTGCTCCCGAGTCCTTGCGTGATTCGCGGTGTGATAACGTCAGTCCCGGCGACCGAGGGCAGGCCAATTCCCCTCGCTGTCGTACCGGCTGATCGCCGCGGCCTGCAAGGCCAGCGTTCGGCCGGTTCGCAATGCGCAATCGGTATCGAGCCAAAGACGTTCATGGATAAGCAAAGGTCTCCACCGGATCGAAGTCCAGGATAGCAAAGGCAATCCACACCAGGCTGTTCTTGAAATCCGGTATCGTAAAATCCGTATTTTGCCACCGATAGGCAAGCAGTCGCGGTATCCAGCTTTGACTTTGACAGTGATCCACGCTGATGAAAGAGGAGCGCCAAAGAACAGAAAGAAGATCGAGCTCACCTCGTCCCCTCTAGAAGCGCGCGTATGCGAGCAGCGATCTTCCGTGCCTCCTCCGCCCCGGGGCGAGTTTCACGCAATCGAGTATGCCTAACACTTCCTGGGCGTCCTCAGCATCAAAAGTCGCGACTTGGCGATCTGCCAGGCTCAAAGACTGATCGGCCGCCGGGGCCTGATTGGCTGCAAGCACCGCAAGCCGCAGCGAGGTGATGTGCCGCTCGAACGTGTGTATCCGTTGGCCGGTAGCACCTTGTAGGGTGGTCGCAAGCGGTGGTAGCCAGCGCGGCCCCAGGCTGGCTACCTTTGCTCGTGAGAGGGTCACATTCTCCAGGCGCCACCAGAAAATGGCGCAGACAAGTAACCAGGGCACCTACCAGAATCGGCCGGTTCATCCTCCTCGACCATTCTCTAAGCTGGTCCGACAGCTTGCATAGATGGGAGACACCCGCATGCCCAAACGCCTGCGCATTCGTTGCATAAACAAGACTGACAGGCGAAACGCACACGAGAGAATCAAAAATGTCGGCGGGGTAAATTCAGACGGAACGCGATGGAAGCTATCCGTTAAGAAGACTATCCGAGACCTCGAAAGCCGCGAGTGGGAGTACTACGTCGAACAATCAGGCGTCACCGTCGAGGTCATCGTCGCCACCGACGGCCGACACAAGTACATCAAGACAACAGTGGACGGAATTCAACCGGACAATCTCCTTTCCCTCCCTGAGTGTCCGTGAAGCTTATCGTATCCTAGATCGCCGGTAGTGCGGGCGCAACTCGGCGCCGTTCGGCCGCGCGGCGTCAGGCGCTGTCCCCGCCACGCCCGCACTACCCTTTGAAGTTAGCGGCAACGTGACTCGGCGCTTGAAAGCCCCCGCGCTTACCCTGGGGGAAGCGCTGTCCCTGCCACATCCGTTAACCCCAAGCGCCCTGTAGCTGCGCTGGCTTACTGAAAGCTGACGAGACCGCGCGGCAATCCATAAAACGAAAAGCGGCCCGCGTGGGCCGCTTGCCGTCGAGAACAACAACTCATTCAAGGGCCCTTTGTCGCTCTCGAAGTGTCTCACCGGCCCGCACGTTTAGAGGCCAGCCAGTCTGCTAACTAAGCCGAGGCGGAACTGCTTCAGCTGGATGCAAAGCATGAGCACGGTGATCGCGTCGGGCACGGGATCAGGCGACGATTGCGAGTTGGTTTCGTTCGTAGCCCACGGGTCGCCCCGTCTCCGAATGGCTCGAAATAGAGTGAGATTGACGGCCTGCCGGCCATTCCCTGCTGAACGCATCCAGCAAGGGCTTTACGTCTGCCTCGTGCGGCAGCTCTCGGGCGCGCAAAGCAATGAGGCCGCCGCGGCGATCATGCAGCGTGCCGCGCGTCCAATGCGCTGTGATCCCTCGCTCAAGCCGCGTTCAGCGCCTGCGCGAGGTCCGCGATCAGATCGGACGGGTTCTCGATCCCGATCGACAGCCGGATGGTGGAATCGAGCACGCCGATCTTTTGGCGAATGTCGGCGGGAACGCCGGAATGGGTCATGGTCGCGGGCAGGCTCGCGAGCGACTCGGTGCCGCCGAGGCTCACCGCCAGCTTGAGGATTTGCAGCGCATTGAGGAATTTCACCGCCGCCTCCTTGCCGCCGACGATGTCGAACGAGAAGGCCGATCCCGCGCCCAGGCATTGCCGCGCGAATACACGGCCCGACGGCGAGGCCTCCTCGTGATGACCGAGATAGTGAACCCTGGCGACCTTGGGGTGGTCGCGCAGATAGCTCGCCACCAGGCGCGCATTCGCATCGGCCTTTTCCATGCGCAGGCTCAGCGTCTCCAATGAGCGGTTGATCATCCAGCACGAATGCGGATCGAGCTGGGTGCCGATGGCGCCGCGCAGCGCCTTGATGCCCTTCATGATCGCCTTCGATCCGAGTGCGGCGCCCGCAATCAGGTCGGAGTGGCCGCCGACATATTTCGTCAGCGAGTACAGCGACAAGTCGGCGCCGTGCTCGATCGGCCGCTGAAACACCGGGCCGAGCAGCGTGTTGTCGCAGGCGATGATCGGAACGTGTCCCTGGGCCTTGCCGATAGAATCGGCGATGCGGCGGATCATCGCAATGTCGACGAGGCCGTTGGTCGGATTGGCCGGGGTCTCGATCAGGATCATCGAAACCCGCCCCCTACCCATCGCCTGCTCCGAGGCCTGCCTGACGGAGGCTTCATCGATGCCGTCGGCAAAGCCGACCGCACCGATCGACAGGCGCGCCAGTGTGTTCGTCAGCAACGTTTCCGTGCCGCCATACAGCGGCTGGGAATGCAGGATCACGTCGCCGGGGCGGACGAAGGCGAGGATCGTGGTCGCGGCCATGCCGGATGAGAACAGCGCGCAGCTCTCGGTGCGCTCGTAGACCGCGAGCCTGTCCTCGACGATTTCGCTGTTGGGGTGGTTGAAGCGCGAATAGACCAGGCCCGCGCCCATGCCTTCCGGCGGCTCGCGCCGGCCCGCGACATAGTCGAAGAAGTCCTGCCCGTCTTCGGCGGTCTTGAACACGAAGGTGGAGGTCAGGAACACCGGAGGCTTGATGGCGCCTTCCGACAATTGCGAATCGTAGCCATAGGTCAGCATCAGGGTTTCCGGATGCAGCATATGGTTGCCGATATGGGTCTTCGACGGGAACGGTTTTACCATGGCTGCCTCGCTGTTCTGATGCTGGCCGCACGTTGCGGGCCGAATCGGTGGTACACCGCGGTGGTCACAAAATCGAGCCTGTATGCAGGTTCGTCAGCACCTGCTCCGGCAGCGGATTTCCAGGCAGTTCTAACTCGGCACCAGCGCTCAACTGCGTCAGTAGGTTCTCGGGTAGGCTGGTTAGCTGGTTGCCGCTAACGGCGAGAGTATGGAGCATAGCGGGGAAGCCCTCCGGCAGACTCGTCAATTGATTGTCGCTGACCTCGAGAACTGGAGCGAATCAGGGAGGACCTCCGGCAGCTTCGGCACTCATTGTAGCTGACGTCGAGAAACTGACGCGCAGGAGGAAGGGCCTCAGGAGGCCCGCTAGTCGGTTATCACTCGCGTTGAGATAAGCGAGCACGGCCGGAAGGGCGGGCAAGTTGCTCAGCTGGTTGTGACTGACGTTGAGCGACCCGAGGGTGGCGGGCAGGCTATCGGGCAGTCTGGTTAGCCGGTTGAAGGAAACGTCGATTTGCCTGAGGTCGGTCGAAAATCTGGGCAGACTGGTCAGGGACAACGATCCGAGATCGAGATGTTGATCTCTCTCGGAGAAATTTAATCGCGTTATGGCTTCTTCTCGATCCTCGAGCGGGCCCACGTCCCGTTCGGCAGCCCAATTTTCAACCGTCTGGTCTTGGTCGTCCTCCGCATGAGCTGAATCTGCCGCGTCATAGCCTGTCAGCACTAGGTCCCACTGCGCCCCGGCCTCGTTTTCCTGCCCCTCTCGTTCGTTCGAAGAGATCCCATCTCAGCGCAGAATCTGCCCTGCCTCAAAAGGATCCATTCCCTACTCCCTTGCCAGGACTGAGTAGACTCAGTTCACTACGATACGTTGTAACCTCTGGAGCACTTACCTGTCGGTGAGCTGACGAAGAAGCTATCGCCAGGTGGCGACGATCGGAGTTGGAAAGGCGGTGATGGTTGCGCCTGCCCCAAGCTGCGCGACCATTTCGGCACGATCATCATATGACAGGGACGTATCCGCGTGGAGGCGCCTGATTTCCTCCTCGCGGTCCCACCGTGCCACGCCGCCTTGGTCTGCGCGGCCGACCCCTGTCGCTGCCTGAACTGTTCGGCTGCCCGCGCCGCACACATCGCGCGCTGGCTCTCGGCGAGGTGTCGACGCTTCAAGTTCAGGCTGATGACGTATCCCAGCGGATCGTTACCATAATAGCGCGTCGGGCAATCGGTGCCGGTCTCGACGGCGGCGCGATAGCGGTTGCGGCCGTCGAGGATCTTTCTCTCGAACACGCTGACCGGTTCGCGCACGCCGTTTTCGCGGATGAGGTCGCACGCTACGATAGCGCGCGCGGCTTAAACCTGCCCGGCGACCTCACAGAACCCTCAAGATTCCCGAGTCCCGATGATTCACGGGTGGTCGGCTCTCGGAGGGCTGACCATGGCGGAGTGGGAAGACGAACCCGAACGCTGGCTGAAGCCGTTGCTGGATCGGTTGGGTCATAAGACCCGGCGGCAGATGTGTCCATTGTACGTTGCGGGATTGATCGGTCCCGGCTACCGCCAAATCGTTCAGCCGATGGCGGAGCGCCTTGCCGCGGGCAACTACGATCAGCTGCACCATTTCATTGCCGACGGTGTCTGGGATGCGACTCCGTTGGAATCTGAACTGTTAAATCAGGCCGACCGGCTTGTCGGCGGCAAGGATGCCGTGCTCGTTATTGACGACACGGCAATGCCGAAGAAGGGCGAACGCTCGGTTGGTGTCGCTCCTCAATATGCGTCCTCTCTTGGCAAAACGGCAAATTGCCAAACGCTGGTGTCGCTGACACTCTCGCGCGGCGCAGTGCCGGTAATGGTCGCGCTGCGTCTCTTTCTGCCTGAGAGTTGGACAGGCAATGTATCTCGTTTGAAGCGTGCTCGCGTGCCGATCGAACACCGAACCGGCACGATCCAAGCCGGAAATTGCTTTGGCCGAGGTTAACCGAGCGATGGCAGCCGACGTGCGCTTTGGATGCGTGCTGGCGGATGCAGGATACGGGCTCAGCGCACCGTTTCGACAAGGGCTAACAGAACGCGGCCTGGTCTGGGCCGTCGGATCCCTCGGCATCTTAAGGTGTATCCGGTTGATGTACAGCTCATTGGCCGATTACCAAAGTCCGCGGGAAGCGAAAGCACCACGTACCAGAAATCTTACCGATTGCGGCAGAACAAATGCTGACCAGAGCCAAATGGAAAAACGTGAGTTGGCGCAGCGGAAAGAAAGGTCGTCTGAGAGCCCGATTTGCTGCTGTCCGTGTCCACACCGCCGACGGCCCTCCGCAGCGGATATGGGATAAAAGGTCAGCAGCATCTCCCGGGCGACGAAGCTTGGCTGATTGGCGAGCACTGCCTCAGGGGAGAAGAAATACTATCTCGCCAACCTTCCAGCGGCGACGGATCTGCGCACACTGGCCACCACCATCAAGGCGCGATGGATTTGTGAGCAGGCGCATCAGCAGTTGAAGAAGGAGCTTGGACTTGATCACTTCGAAGGGCGATCATGGCAAGGTCTTCATCGTCACGCCCTAATGACCATGATTGCCTACGCCTTCCTGCAACATTGTCGCCTCGCACACGCGGGGCGGAAGATTAACGGGCCTCCGCCTCAGCCAACCATGCCCGCCGTATGTCACGCCATGGTCGACCTCATCCTTCGGCCGCCGCCTCAACGCTGCCCGTATTGCCGAAAACAAATCCTTGAAAAACAGTGGCGCAAACACATTCTGCCAAAGTAGTGCTGGAGGTCCCGGCTCATGGCCGGATGGGTGCGGTTCTTGATCTTGAGCCATTCGCGCGTGCGGCTCGCGATGTAGCGGCGATCGCGGCGCTTGGAGATGATGCCCTCAAGGCGGCGGTCGCAGGCCGCGCGAAAGACGTCGGGCTCGATGGCGCCGCTCTCGAAGGGTTCGATGAACATGCCGTCGGGCCGGCCGCGCAGCAGCCGGGCGAGGTTGGTCTTGCGCATCTCCAGGGGCAGCTGCCGCAGATCCTCGCCGCCAAGCGCGAGCAGATCGAAGGCATAGAGCTGCACCTGCCGGCGCGAGTGGAGCGCGTTGAAGTCGGAGACGCCGTCAACGCCGAGCACCACGGCCTCGCCGTTAATGACGAATTCCTGCTCGCGGTTGCGCAGCGCGGCCTTTACGATCCAAGGGGAGCGGTCGGTCCAGTTGTGCCCGTTCCTGGTGATCAGGCGCACGGTGCGGCCATTGAGCTCGAGGCGCAGGCGATAGCCGTCACACTTGATCTCGTGGAACCGGTCGGTGCCGTCGGGGGCGGCCTTGGCGGAAGTGGGCAGGCAGAACGCGAACGCAGGCGGTATGAGAACGAGATAGTCACGCGGCCGCGAATATGCGAATGTCGCGCTTGATTTGAGCGTCGGGATTTCGTCGGTCAGGGACCGATCACAATTGCATTGCCATACCTTGGAATTGCTGTCTGCTGCTCGCTCGCGGTTTGGTTGGTAAGCCTAGTGGTTTAGGACTGGAGCGGAAGCGCCAGCTGAACGCCGATCGCGGCCGAGCTGGCTCTTAACGAAATCCTTCAACGCGGGAGAGGTATCGAGGCTGTCGGCGGCGATGCGGTGCTCGAGCGCGATGTCGTCGGACGCGTCGCGCGACCAGCCTTCGGCCGGGTTGAAGGCGACCACGCGGAGCACCCGGTCATGTTGGCCGGTGAGCAGGTCGTCGACCAGCGTGGCATGGTCGATGCCTTCGTCAGTCTCGCGGAATGCCGCGCCGTCCCGGAACTCCTCGAGGACGACGTAAAAGTCCTTGTCGAGGCGACCGTTCGGAATGATGGACGGCGAGGCCATACGCGAGAACTCCACTGACCGGAGTCCAAGATAGGCAATGTTCGGCGGGAGGCGAATCGGAACCTGCGAATTCCTCCTCGCGTCGCCACGGTGCCAACATGGAGGAACGAGCATGGCAAGGTCGAAAAAGCAGACCTCTCGGGACAATCTCGCGTGTGCTTTTGACGCACATGACTTTGAGATTTCGGCATCCCGCGGGTCACTCAGTTCAGTCAATTTTGAGAACTCATTTTTGTGATGCATTTGGAACGCCATGTCGTGTGAAGCGATAGTCTCAGCTTACGTACGCTTAAGGAACCAGCAGGCGCTCGAAGATATGAGAGATATTCGGCACGAACTGCTGCAGTCCATGTCCCGCCCTGCAGCCAAGTACGTTCACGATGATCTCCGACTGATCGAAGATGGGCTGGAACAGCTCCGCCAGCTGCATATCAGCGCTCCTTTTGAGCGTGCTCGGCCTCCACGGCGCGGAGCAGGGCGGCAAGGCTGGGATTAGCGGGCCGATCCGTCGGCTTGCCGCGCCAGCTGAACAGCAACACGGCGCTGTTGTGCTGGCGCAGAACGTGGCCGGCGCCACTACCGAAATACTTGCTCATGGCGCTTCATGGCCGACCTCCAGAACAATAGGAACGTCCCCGTCCGGGACACTCATCCGGAAATGGACCAGTCGGAGCTGGCGAAGCTTGATTCGGCGGGGGTGAGCAGCTTCACACTTCTTGGTTTTCAGGTGGGTTGGAATAGGCTGACAGCTGCACAGGTCGGGAGCCTTCCATGGGAACAGAGCTCACTGTCCGGCATGCCAGGCTGCCTCGGCGTCGGGAGCACGAGCTCCGGGCTGCGCAGTACATCCGGATGTCGACGGATCGGCAGCAATATTCAATCGCAAACCAGATGGCTGTCATCGCCGGCTACGCAGCCGAGCATCGGCTCACGATCGTGCGCACTTATATTGACGAGGGCATCAGCGGATTGAGGATCAACAACCGACTGGGGCTCATCGGTTTGATCAACGACGTTCAGTCGGGTGCCGCCGATTTCGGGAATGTGTTGGTGCGGGACGTCAGTCGCTCGGGTCGATTTCAGGACACAGACGAGAGTGCATATTACGAGTTCATCCGCAAGTTGGCCGGTGTGAAGGTGCTCTATTGCGCCGAGGTCTTCGGGAACGACGGAAGCCCGATGTCGGGCCTCTGGAAGAACATGAAGCGCCTGATGGCAGCGGAGGACAGCCGGAATCAATCGGCGAAGGTTTTGCGGGGCAGAGCCCCATTGCAGGGCTCGGCTATTGGGTGGACGGTCAGCCCGGTTTCGCGCTGCGCGGAGAGCTGATCGACACAACCGGCAAGTCGCGGGGATTTCTCGAACATGGCCAGCAAAAGGCCTTGCAGACTGACTGGGACTTGCTGCGGGCCGGGCCACCCGATGAAATAGCGATCGTGCGATGGATATTCGAAAGCTTCGTCGGCGGAAAAGAGGACTGCTATCGCGCGCGAGCTGAGCGCGAGAGGCGTTGCCAACCATCGCGTCGTTCCGTGGAATCTTCAGATGATTGGTCGCATCCTTCGCAACGAGAATTACACGGGCAACACTGTCTACTTCCGGACATCGAACTACTTGCGAGGGCGCCGTGTGATCAACGCCAAGGCCAAGTTGATACGAGCGTTTGACGCACTTGAGCAGATTGTGTCGCGGAACGTCTTTGATGCCGCACAATGGATTATTGAGCGACAAATACGGCAACGGCTGTCCTCGGATGAGCTGCTTAAGAGACTGCGCGTTCTTCAGCACCGGCTCGGCACACATTCTCTCTCAACGCGATCAGTCGAGCAAAGGGAGCCCCAGCGCGGACCTGTACGAGCGGAGGTTCGGTAGCCTTCGCAACGCCTATGCGGTGATCGGATACGTACCTCCAGTTGACTACAGTTACCTTGAGACGCGCGGCGAGCGCATCAGTCTCATCAAGGATCTCGCCGCTGAGATCGCTACGGCCGTGCCGAATGTGAATCCCGATCTCATTGCGGAGCAGGCCGGGGGCTGCCTGGCCGTCAACGATGGGTCTTTCATATCGTTGCGTGTAGTACGGTCCTGGCAGCACTCCCAGAGGCACTGTTCCGCCTGGACGCTGCGGCGCGGCTCAAAAACCCGTCCGAGTATCGCCGTCTTGGTCAGGTTGGATGAGCAGAACAAACGCCCTCTAGACTATATTGTGGCGCCGACCGATAGCCTTCCAGAGCGGCCTCTGATCAGACCGAGGCGGTCGTGAGAAAACGGTATCGTTGTCATTCGGCCCTTTAATTGCGGTTTGTTGTCAAGCTTACATTTCTGAACTCGCCCATGGCACGGTGGTAGCGTCCGCGCCGTCGGAGCTGGTCGGGGTTGCGGAGACGGCGCGGGCGCGGCTGATACATGCTCTGCTGGCCAGGCATTGGATCGTACGGGCTGGTTGATGTCTTCGCTGGGGTCATGGTCCCTTCCGAGGTCGCGCAGCGCCTCATGATGATGTCCGGGTCGGACGCCTCAACGTCTGCAGCGGAGTACAGTCAAGCCGCCACCAGCCGAATGAACGAGGTCGCCACAACACCGTCCCAGCGGGATATCGCCAGTCCGGCAGACCGGACCAGGAACTTTACAAAATCGGATCAGGCTTCCTTCGCGCGGCCCCAGTCGAACGATGTGCCGTCGACCCAGATGCAGTGCAAAACGACGGCGATCTTGCGCGCGATGGCGACGTTCGCCTTCCTCACGCCAATCCTCTTGGCGAGCTTTATTCCCGAGGCCTTGAGGGACGACCATTTCTTCGTTCGATAAAGCAGGACGGTCGCGGCCTCAAACAGGTAAGTTCGGAGAAGACGGTCGCCCCATCGTGATATTTTGCCATTGATGTCAGTTTCGCCAGATTGGTTGCGCCGAGGTGTAAGACCCAGATAGGCGCCAGCGCTCGATGCAGATCGGAAGCGCGATGGGTTGTCGATCGTGTGGCGGAAGGTCAAGGCGGTCACCACGCCAACACCAGGAACCGTCATCAGGCGGCGCGTCGTCTCATCCGACTTTGCCAACTGGCGGACTTCGTTGTCGAAGTTGCTTTGCTGCTTGCAGATCTGTTCATGGATCGACAGAAGCGGCGCGATCACCCCGAGGAGCTGATGATCTTTGCCCAATAGCTCGCAGACCTGATTGCGAAACTGCAGTCCGATCGCGCGTGGCAACAGCAAACCGTATTCTTTGATGAGGCTGCGGACCTGGTTCTCGATATCTCGACGTATGGCCACGAGCCGAGATCTCGCGACGAGTATAGCGCGGATCTTCTGACTTTCCTCGCTCTTGACTTTGACTTCTCGATACCAGCCGACCCGCACCAGTTCGGCCAAACCTCGAGCACCATTCTGATCGCTCTTGTTCATGCGCAGGGACAAAGCCGCGTGGGCATGACGCGCGTCGATTCAGACCACCGGAAGATCAACTCTACGAAGTTCATGCCATAGTCGCCATCGCCCCGGTCTCAAATCCGATGCGCTCCGCCTGTGGCGCCCGCTTGCGAAGCAGTGCCGTGAGCGCCCCCGGGTCGGACTTGGCCTTTCCCTCGAACAAGACCTGACCTACTTCGTCGACCACACACACTGATGTTTCTTTTTGCGAGACATCCAGCCCAACATATTGCTTTATGGCCTCATCCGATTCGTGAGATTGCGGGAAGGCTTAAGATAGCGGACCTTTCGAGCCGCGGGCGCCCGACCGCAATTACGTCATCGTCTGCAATATTGCCCCCCGTATTGCCTCACTTGCAGATGTTACCCGGGTGGCGCCGTGGCCGATGACGATCCGAGGTCGACTGATGCGCGCCAAGTAGTTTTCCCCGCTTGCTCGGCGAGAGGGGCTGTGGGCGGGTCGGGCCTTACATAGCCCGAGCCGTCCACAACCCCGGGCAACGGGGCCACAGTCGCGGCGTCGCCAAGCAGCTTCTCCGCGACCAACTGCCTAGCAGTCATCCGTCGAAGCCCCCTCAGCAGACGCTGCACAATAGAATGCTGTCTCGGCCCGAACTCCTCAGGGCATTTATCACTCAGCCGGCCGACAATGGCGAGCGCAGTTAGCTGCGGCTCTTCAGCGAGCCAACCCTCGATCACAGCAATATGCGGGTCGAGCTTGGACGGCTTATAGAGCCGACGGGGGCGACGGTGCGTGGCACGCGGCTCGCCGGCAGTCACCGTCTTGCCGAGCGTCTTCGCGAACGTTGCCGCGGTCGCTGGCAGGGTGCTAGTGTGAGCGGGTTGCAGGCCGCGCGCCTGTCCGGCACGACGATCGACGCGATTGCCGAGTTCCTCTTGGGTTGCGCGAATCTCCGCCAACAGCGCGACCGGATCGAGCGAGCGATGCTGATCGCGTAGCCGTTTCTTCACGGCCGCGGTCACCTTGGGATGCGCCAATGCACGCTTATAGGGCGTCGATGGGAGATGATAGCGCTTGATCACTTTAGCCCCTTCGCGGCGCTTCTCCTTCAGCTTGAACGACGGCTGGGAGAAGTTGACGTAGAGCCGTGCCGCCGCATAGAGGCGGCCCATCATACGCGCCGTCTCGACGCCATCGAAGCGGCCATAGCCCATGAGGCGGCGGACGACGGCACCATTCTTCTGATCGACAAATGCCTGGTCGTTCTTATAGGCGCGCGAGCGAGTGACTTCGAGCTTCTGTTCGCGACATCAAGGCACGACGACATCGTTCATGAAGGCGCTGTCGTTGTCGAAGTCCAGGCCGCGCAACAGCCAGGGGAACAGGCTCTGTGCGTGGTTGATCGCCTCGACGACCAGCGAACCTTCTCGCGTCACCAACGGCAGACACTCCGTCCAGCCCGTGGCGACATCGACCATCGTCAAGGTCTGGATGAACGAGCCAGCCACCGACGTGCCGCCATGGGCGACCATGTCGACCTCGCAGAAGCCAGGCGGCGCGCTGTGCCAGTCATTGAACGTGCGGATTGGGACCTCGCGCCGGATTGCCGAATCGAATCCGGCACGGCGCCGCCTGCCGCCGCTCGCTGCGACCTTCACGTCCACGAGCAGGCGGTCGATGGTTGCTGGGCTGATCGAGAGAACACAGTCACGATCCGCCTGGCCAAGCTGCAATCGGCCATGTCGCTCAAGGGCCGGCAGCAAGGTCGTGATCATCACCTTGAGCCGCTTGCCGCATACTCGATCCGACGCCTCCCTTAGCGCCGTCAGCGCGTCCTTGATCGTCGCGCCATATCTGCGTCTCCGCTTTCTTGTTGCCTCGACCTCGCCCGGTCCAACCGTCTCGCGTCGCCGGAGCGCGCGCACCGCATGCTTGCGATGCCAGTCCGTCGTCGCGCACAGCTCGTCGAGAATCTGCCCCTTTTCCGCTCGTTTGGCCAACCGGTAACGCTCCGTTACCGCCGACACCACCTCGCGCCGCGCGCCCATGCTGATCTTTCCCGCTATAGACGCCACCGAACCAATTCGATGGCACCGACCCATCATCGGCGAGAAGTTGTCCAGTAACATTCTGGATGCGGCAATGCGCCCCTACAGGGTTGGTCTGTTGCGCTGCCTGCTTCGTAACAAAGCAGGTGGTGGAGGATGCTGGTCGTGGAGACGATTGCGCGGATTCGGCGCGAGCACTTCATCAAGGGCAAGACGATCAAGGAGATCGCACGTGACCTGAAGGTGTCACGGAACACGGTCCGGAAGGTTCTGAGGTCGGGAGAGACCTCCTTCGAGTATGAGCGGCAAGTGCAGCCGCGGCCCAAGCTCGGACGATGGGCAGTAAAACTCGACGGATTGCTGGCGGCGAACGCGGCTAAATCGGCTCGTGAACAGCTGACGTTGATCCGGATCTTCGAAGAGCTGCGCGGCCGCGGCTATGACGGCGGTTACGATGCGGTGCGCCGCTACGCCAAGCGGTGGAGCAGGGAACGCGGGCAATCGACCGCGGCCGCTTATGTCCAGCTGAGCTTTGCCCCAGGCGAAGCCTACCAGTTCGACTGGAGCCACGAGGTGGTCTTGCTGGGCGGCACCGCGGTCATGGTGAAGGCTGCCCATGTCCGGCTCTGTCACAGCCGCATGCTGTTCGTGCGGGCCTATCCGCGGGAGACGCAGGAGATGGTGTTCGACGCCCACGACCGGGCGTTCGCCCTGTTCAAACGCACCTGCATCCGCGGCATCTACGACAACATGAAGACCGCCGTAGAGACGATCTTCGTCGGTAAAGGGCGTCTCTACAATCGCCGCTTCCTGCAGATGTGCAGCCACTATCTGGTCGATCCGGTCGCCTGCACACCAGCGTCGGGCTGGGAGAAGGGGCAGGTGGAGAACCAAGTCGGGCTGGTCAGGGAACGCTTCTTCACGCCGCGGCTGCGGTTCAAAACCCTCGACGAGTTAAACGCCTGGCTGCTCGACAAATGCATCGCCTACGCCAAGGCTCATCGCCACCCGGAGCTGGTCGATCAGACGATCTGGGAGGTGTTCGAAGCCGAACGCCCCAAACTCGTTCTCTATGCCGGCCGCTTCGACGGCTTCCATGCGGTGACGGCATCGGTTTCGAAGCCCTGCCTGGTGCGCTTCGACAACAACAAGTACTCGGTCGAAGCCAGCGCAGTCGGACGACCGGTCGAGGTTCAAGCCTATGCCGATCGCATCGTGATCCGACAGGATGGACGCATCGTCGCCGAGCACCCACGATCCTTTGGCCGCGGCGATACCGTCTACGACCCGTGGCATTATGTGCCGGTGCTCGCCCGCAAACCCGGCGCCTTGCGCAACGGTGCTCCCTTCGAGGACTGGGTGCTGCCCGCCGCGATCGAGCGGATCCGGCGCAAGCTTGCCAGCACCGACGACGGCAATCGTCAGATGGTCGACATCCTCAACGCGGTGCTGACTGACGGTCTGCCCGCGGTGGAAGCGGCCTGTGCCGAAGCGCTCAGTCACAGCGTCCATTCCGCCGATGTCGTGCTCAATATCCTGGCCCGTCGACGTGATACGGGGAGGTCAGCTCGCCGTTCGCGTCGGCCTGATCGTTTTGCAAGACCGATAGGCTGAATTACTGACAGGTTGAGCGGCGTTAAGTCGCTCAGTCTAGCCTATCAATTTAGGTAGGCCACTCGCGGCGGCTTTCTCGCTAAAACCGCACTTCAGCCCCCGTGGGTAAGGGTTCACGGGAAAGCTGGGTGTGGGTTAGCCTTTTGATCCCAGGGCTAACTTCACGGGGCAGTGCGGATGCGGCAGGGATAGCGCCTCTATCCAAGGCCCCCCAGCCGATAAGGGCGCCGAGTCGCATCCGCGCGGCTTTTGAGCCGACGAGGAAGGCGTATGCTCAAGGACAAATCATGGCACCAAAAGCTAAGCCTTTAAGGCATTTGCGCGCGCGGAAACGGAACCCGACAGCGCGGGACCTTGCTGAAGCGGTCCATTTCGCGACGCGCGTATCCTACAAAAGGTGGCCGACAACGGGCGTGTGGTTTGAGATAAGAGACCGGATGGTCAGAACAGCCGATGGGCAATTCTATCTTATCGAAGATCATCCCATTAAGCTTGGCGGCCATGAAGTCGCACGGCCTTACAGTCTAGCGGGCGTCTTTGCTTGGCTGCAGGATTGCCCGGAGCAGATTGCACGCACTGTTGTTATAGGCCGCCCGGCTTGAACGGCCCACACGGGTCGCATTTCGTTTGGTCGATGGGCGCGCAGTCTCGTCAGCTTTTGGTAAGCTAGCACGGATACAGAGCCGCTGTGGTTAACGGGCCGTGGCAGGGACAGCGCAATGGCACCAGAACGGTCGGCGCCGAGTCACGTCGCCGCTAACTCAATTTGGCAGTGCGGATGCGGCAGGATAATGCCTGATCATGCCCCCAGGCCGTCAGGCGCAGAGCCGCGTTCGCACTGCTTCCGGCTCACGGGCTAAGCCCGTTATGACGGTTATGCCCATTCTGCGAGCGATACGCTCCCGGTCGGCTTCTTCCGCTGCTTTGAGGCTGGCCAGCGCTTTTCCTCTGTGTATGCGTGGGCGATAAGCGCCGAGTCACGTGGCCGCTAACTTCAAATGGTAGTGCGGGCGTGGCAGGGGTAGCGCCTGACGCGCGCAGCCGAACGGTGCCGAATCGCGCCCAAGTGTGGACGATCCAAACGGCGGTGATCACCAGAGGTGAGGACCCTCGGGGAGTGTAAGTCACCGCACGCGCTGCCACTCGCTAATCTTCTCCGGTATGCCCAGGTTTGATGGGTCTCCGGCCGAAGGCCAAGAGCATGTTCCGTTCGCCAAGTCTCGGCCGCTGACGCTGGCGAAGCATAATGCCCCAATGTCTCACCACGAAACGTGACCGCAAAAGCCTTCCCAGTCGGAACGATCTGAGCCACCCCCTGCTTGAGTTTTGTAGAACCACTTCACCATCTGCAACCTTCCATAGAACGTGTAGTGGTTCACGTCGGAATGTACCTCGATGGCGCGAGGGCGCTCGCACTACCTTACATTCTCGTCCCCACTAATTTTGATAGGTGTTCCGCATGCTTCTCAGCAATATAGGATGCTGGCGTCCAGAGAATTTCAGCCTCTCGGGAGCAAAGGTGGCCAGCCTCAGTCTTCGAGGACGGGCTGGCCACCATCGCTTGCGAAGCGTACCTACGGGTAGCACAGGCCAGTGGATGCACATTTTTGAGCGGTACATCGCGTCCCTGCGGTCGCAAGCGTTTGAGGGGCGGCCACCTCTGCACCGGCAATAGCAATCCGGAAGTTTCCCCGATCAAACTGCCACAGCTACCGCTCAGTCGCAGCACCTGCAGCGCGTCTTCGGCCTACCTGTTCCGACGGCCGCAGTGGTCGCTGAGCTTGCCTTCGTCGGAGGCGAGCGAAGAGCAAGGTCGCCCATCAGATCGCCACGGCGGCTGCCGGCGGCGTTGTTGGCGCAAGCATCGCACGCGAACGCACTGACGGCACCGCCCGCTGGCAGGTCACCGCAGCCGTTGGTCGACGCAATCGGCAACTGCGTCGTCAAATTCCACAGGGCAGAATCGCGAAAAAAAATAATCAGCGATTGTGCCGTAAGGACAAAGCGCCAAGCCGTGCAATATGTCCCGGTGAACAACGGAGACGTTCATGGCCGGCAAGACCTCGCAGATCGCCAAGCTGGAAGCCAAAGGTCTGGAAACGCCCAGTGAACTTGCCGCGGTCGAGGCCGCGTTCGCCAGCGCCGTCCACTCAATGGAAGCGCCGCCGATCGAGTTGTCTGACGACCAGATCGGTGACCTCGTCGGCATCAAGAATTTAGCTGAAGTTCGCTTGGTGAAAGCTCGTGCGGCTCACCGGCGAGCCGACCATGCTTTGACGGAAGCAAAGACTGCTGCCGCCGAAAAGGAGCGGAAAGACAATTTGACGCGCGTCCACTCGCTCGGCGCGGCTGCTCAGAAACAGATGCAGGAAGCCGTCACCACTGCGATCAAGCAGCTCCGCGCTGCGATGCGCGCGATGGCCGAAGCCGAGATTGAGTCGCGAAATTCTGAACCGGCAACTTCCGGACGATCAGCAGATCCACAGCTTCCAAGTCGCAATCATGGACATGCCCGGCGTGCCGCGGAAAGAACTTTCCCGAGTGCGCGAGCTACCCTGGCTGCGGCCTGGTGGCCGGCCCTATGACCCCGAGTATGCGGCCAAGATCAAAGTCAATCCGAACGGCTCCGCCGATCTCTCACATGGTGGTCAAACGACGAACATCACCAGCCGGCGCTATTTCGATCGCGTCACTTACGCCGATTGGATCGGTCGTAGCGGTGTGTCGTCGCTTGCATCCGCGCTCGCCTTGCCCGGCTTGAAGGGTGCCCCTGCTGGTTGGACTCCGATGCGCTACGTCTCGCCGCAGGCTGTTCTGACGGTACTCGACCGCGTCGAGGGTTACGTGCACAGCGACCTCGCTCGGAAATCAAAGTCGAGCTGGAACCTATCTCTAGATCTTCGAAAACGCAGAACAGCTCAAAGCTTGGTAAGCCGAGAACAAGCCCGCGACCGACAAGGCTGCGTGATCCGACGCGAACAGAAGGACAGGACTCAAACCATGAACCTGTCCGCCAATGAAATCTATGCCCGCACAAAGGCAGCAGCACAGGCGCTGGCCTCAGCTACGACCGTGCATTCGATGTCGGCCCGGGCGAAATCACCGGCTCGCTCTGAACAGCATGTCGAGACCGCCTCAGAAATCTACACCCGTCGGCGCGCTGAAACCCGGCAGCGCGGGCCTGTATACTTGAGATGCAAGTCACGGCTTAGGCCTGAGGCATGGTGCGGGCGCGCGCCGATGCCTTACGGCCTGAGTGCGGGGTTTGTGCTGATGAGTGAGTGTTTTCTCCGCTGCTCTCACTCCGGAGACCAGCGCCGGCCCAATTCCCGCCGCCGAGCGTTTTGACCGGACGCTCGGCGGCGACACAGAGGAGCTTGGTCGGATGGCTACACTCACGACGATAGCACGCCGCAGCAAGATCATGGCTAGCGTGTTCGTCACACGCGAGATCAGTGCGCTCGCCAAGCACCTCTCCAATACCGATCATGTCTCGACTGATGCTGCCATTGCCTGCCTCAACGAGGTCGGCAGGAGGTCGAAGGGTCACTCGACGTTCATTTTGGAGCGGGATCCTAGCTAGGCGGGGCATGCTTCGATGACCGGCAATTCGACGCCCTCAGACGACCGCACCAAGGCGATCCTGAGCTCGCCCTTGGCCTCAGGTCAAGAGCCGCTCGCCGCTCATCTAGCCGCCGAGACGGAACTCTCTGGAGGCGGCTCTCCAGATCATGGCCATCTCGGCGCGTAACAGACCTGCAGTCGATCCGAGGGCAATGGGAAGATCTTTCGCCAGTGAAATCGCGGGTCCTTTTTCGGCGTCAGAACCAGTGCGGGGCAACTTTGCGCTCGACTTCGCTAGAGGCAGACCTTCAAATCCGTGCACCAGACACGACGTAGGCACCATGCACCATGATGGCACCCGTCAATCCGAGCGAGCCTCCGTTCGACGAGCATGACCCGATTGAGGTCGGCGAGGCGTTGATCTGTCTTGGCCTGGATATCCTTGAGCAAGAGCTGGAGCGCCGCCGGGAGGCCGGGATCATATCTGCGAGGGACAAACGCCATGGCCAAGGGTAAGAGCGAGGATTGCGCAAACCAAGCGCCTCAGTTCGCGCGTGACCGATAGCTCGCAATCTTGCGAGTGAGCTGCCAAAGCTCGACCCTATTGGTCTCGGCTAATTGCTGTGCTCGCTGCTTAGCCCTTTCCTCATCGGCGCAAATCAGTCTTGCGGAGTGCACAATATTCCCGTCAGGCCCGAACAAGTACACCATGAACCCCTCGATCGAAGGGCTTCCAGTCACGCGCCGTCCGTGATTTTGAAGGTTATTGCTTGGTCCGATGGCGCTGCGTGCATGTCTTTGCTGGAGGTCGTCGCCTCTCATGCTTATCTGCTCGCGACCAACGGCCGCCGTATTGCCCGGTTGCAAGCCTGCATGGACATCGCCCGGATCATCCTATTCCCCGCCGGTTGCGCTCGACGATAGCTATAATCAATTCTTCGGTGGCGATCAGAGCCAGGTCCATTTTTTCCTCAACAATGGTCGACGTATCTCGACGAATACTGTCCAGGTGGTTCAGGGTCATCTCTTTGAAACTATGGGCTAGGCGCTCCTCGGCATCGTCGCGCGCATAGTCTACAATAGTATCCAAGTGGGCGACGATTTCAGTCCGTTGCTCGGTCGGTTTTGGACCGTCAAGCAACGTTACCGCTCGAATAAAGGACTCCTCTATAGGAATCATATCAGGTTTCCTTTGTTGCTGGATTGGAAGCCGCAGTAGCTCGCGCCGGTGCTGCAGATTCAGCGAGGCCCGACACGCAAAGGCAACTCCTCAGAAAAGGAGTTGATGTTGCGAAATTTGAGGGGCAACCATCTTCGGCATTGATCGGTATGCGGCGGGGGGCGAGGCAATGCCTCTATCAAAGCGGGGGGCTGTCCTAATTAGGACATCCGCGATGGCAGATTAGGACACTTGCGCGGCTTCGATGATTGAACACCGCATTCTTGCGGACTCCACATTACACCGGGAATCAGTAGTAATAAGGCGGCCGGGACTGGCATTTCAGCACGATCAACATTGCAACCGGCAAGAGGCTACCGAGAGGCGGCCTCTTTTGATTCCAGATAGGAACGCCGCTTTGCTTCCTAGCTTGCGGATTCCGGGGATGGCGATCAGGTGTTCCAGGCGGTGGTGATCACGGATTCCAGTGATCGCGATCAGTTTGGAGACGAACACGACTGACGGGCTTATGTGTGCCGGAAATTGTCTCTGGTCAAGGCTGGCGGGTTGGTTCGGAGATCGTTCCGGCGGTCCATAGGAGGGCCCCGTGCGGGGCGCGGAGTGCCCCCCGAGCGACGTAGCGACGCGCACGAGGAGGGGCCTGTGGGCCGGCGGGGCGATCGTGCGCGAGGTGCTTACGGTTTTTTCTTTTCGCCAGCCTGACGCCTTAGACTGTCGCCTCTTGAGTTCGAGGCGGTGCGCATTGTGAATGATGCGGTCCAATATCGCATCGCCGAGGGTGGGATCGCCGAACACGTCAGAGTACCCCTATTCTTGAGCGGGTCGTGTCTCACGTCACGATCACCGACCCGCATCATTTTCTGTTTGGGCACCGGCTTGAGGTGCTCAAGGAGCGGTCGGGGCGCGGTCCTGCCTACGTCGTTGTTGCGCTGCCGGACGGCCGGCCGCGGGCGGTTCGGATCGCGTCGACGGATCTTGCCGAGACGCCGATCACGCCCCACCCGAACGCCGCCGATCTGCCGCGCATCAGTGCACGTACGCTGATCCCATTGATGCAACATTTGAGCGCGAGTCTGGGCCTT
>NZ_SPQS01000039.1 GCF_004570865.1 Bradyrhizobium frederickii | reverse complement strand
GCCGCGCGCGCCAGCGCCGAATCGGCATGGCCGGCGACCCATTGTGCGCCCAGCACGGCCGCCTCGATCTCGTCGGGTGTCAACATCAAGGGCGGCAGGTCAAATCCCTTCTCCAGGATGTAGCCCATGCCGGCTTCCCCGCGGATCGGCACGCGCTGGCCGATCAGCGTTGCGATGTCGCGATAGATCGTGCGCTTCGAGGTCTCGAGCTCGGCCGCGATGGCGTCCGCTGTCAGCGGCTTCCGCGTCCGCCGCAGCACCTGGATGATCTGAAACAGCCGGTCAGCGCGTCTCATGACAATTCTCTTATCGGTGGTCTTTTCAGAAAGCGGCGCGCGGCTGCTGACAGGATGTTGGCAGCAGGGGGGTTCTATACCGGGACAACACATCGACTGAAGGGGATTTGTCCATGATCATTCCAACCCATTTCGGCCCGGCGATTCCGATGCTGCGGGCACAGGCGTGGTCCGTATCGGCATTCGGGCGCCTCGTTTCGCTCGATCTCATGGCCCTCGACCTCCGGTTTGCCCTCGCAAGCGTCGTGGCACGCTCGCTGACCCAGGCCGCGGGCGCGCTGGTCCGCCACGTGATGGGCCGCGCCTGGCGCGGGGCCCGCTTCGCAGAAGATATCACGGCTGCTGCCACCATGGTGGCAGCAGCCGGTCGCTAGGTTCCGCCAACTTTCGAGAGGTTCAGGAGAGCTCGCATGATCACGCTTTACGGCTTTGGCACCGGCTTCGGCCTGCCGGAAATCAGCCCCTTCGTCACCAAGACGGAGGTGCAGCTCAAGATGGCGGGACTGCCCTACCGAAAGGAGCGGGCGATGCCGCCGGCCTCTCCCAAGGGGCAATTGCCGTTCATCGACGACGGCGGTGAGGCGGTGGCTGATTCCACCTTCATCCGCGCTCATATCGAGCGCCGCTACGGCTTCGATTTCGATGCCGGCCTGTCGCTGGCCGAGCGTGCGCAGGCCTGGGCGTTCGAACGGATGATCGAGCACCATATCTATTGGGGACTGGTCGGGGCGCGCTGGGTCGATCCGGTGAATTTCGCCAAGGGACCCGCGCATTTCTTCGATGGCGCACCGGAGCATAACCGCGAGAAGCTGCGCGAGGATGCGCAGTTCCGCGTCGCCGAGAACTATCTGCTGTCCGGCCTCGGCCGCCACGCCCCCGATGACGACGTCGACCTCGCCGTGCGCTCGCTGTTTGCGCTGTCGGTGCAGCTCGGCGACAAGGCGTACCTGATGGGCAACAAGCCCTGCGGCGTCGACGCCACCGCCTTCGGTATGCTCGCCGGCATCCTGTCGCCGTTCTTCGAATCGGCGTTGCGCGAGCGCGCCGAGGCATTTCCGAACCTCACCGCCTTTGTCGACCGCATGATGGAGACGTATTACCCCGAATTCGCCTGGGCCCCGCTGCGGCAGGCGGCGTGAGGCCGGCGGCGGATCCTCACGCTGGCTGCAACCTCTCCCGCTTGGGGAGAGGTCGGCGCGTCCGGGCGAAGCGAAGCTTCGTCCCGTGCGCCGGGAGAGGGCTCTCTCGGCTCGGGGGACTTCATGGCAGGCGTCGAAAATCCCAACGCGGCGGCACCCTCTCCCCAGCCCTCTCCCGCAAGCGGGAGAGGGGGCGCAGTGCCGCCGAGGCTCGCAGTGCTTTCTCCAAGGCCAAAACAAGAGAGCCGGCCCATCGGGCCGGCTCTCGTCGTCTTTCGACTCTCTCCGCCTTACTTCACCAGCGAGTACTTGCCGTTCTTCACCGTGAGCAGGATGCGCGAGCGCTCGTCGAGGCCGTAGCGGTCCTTTTCAGTGAAGTTGTAGACGCCCTGGCTAGCCGCCAGCTCCTTCTCCGTCAGCAGCGCCTGGCGGATCGCTTCGCGGAATTCCGGCGTGCCGGGTTTTGCGGTCTTCAGCGCGGTCGGGATGATGCGCTTCAGGATCTCGAAGGCATCGTAGGAGTGGCCGGCGAACTGGCTACGGCTGTTCGGGCCGTATTTGGCCTCATAGGCCGAGTTCAGCGCGAGGCCCGGCTTCTTGGTCGCGGCTTCGTCCGGCTGGTCCTCGGGATCCATGACCGGGCCAGAGGCCATCAGCACGCCCTCCGCCGCTTTGCCGGCGATGCGGATGAAGTCCATGCTGGCCGCGCCATGGGTCTGGTAGATCAGGCCCTGATAGCCGCGTTCACGCAGCTCGGTCTGCGGCAGCGCGGCCGCGGTGCCGGATGCACCGACCAGGATGGCGTCGGGATTGGCGGCGACGAGCTTCAGCACCTGACCAGTCACCGAGGTGTCGGGACGGGCGAAGCGCTCCTCGTCGACGATGGTCATGCCCATCGGCACGGCCTGCGCCTTGAGGTCGTTGAACCAGAGGTCGCCATAGGAGTCGGAATAGCCGATATAGCCGAGCGTCTTCACGCCCTTGGCTTTCATATGGTCGTACAGCACCTTGCCAACGATCGGGATCGGCTGCGGCATCGCCACCGACCACTTCATGCGCTCCGGCGTGATCGGGAACGGCGCCAGGCCGAAATGCGGAATGCCGGCTTCGTTGGCGACGTTGGAGACGGCGATGGTCGGCGGCGTCAGTGCCGAGCCCATGATGATGTCGGCCTTGGATTCGGTCACGAAGCGGCGGGCGTTGGTGGTTGCAGTGGTGGGATCGCCGCCGTCGTCGAGCACGATCACCTTCAGCGGCATGCCGCCGATCTCCTTCGGCACAAACTCCAGCGCATTGCGCTCGGGAATGCCCAACGCGGCACCGGGGCCGGTCGTGGTGGTGGTGATGCCGATGGTGATTTCGCTGGTCTGGGCCAGCGCGGGCAGCGCCGGCAGGGCCAGCGTCGCCGCGGCGATCGCGGCAGTCAGGTAAAAGCGTTTCATCTATTTCCTCCCTTTACGTGTTTCTTTGAAAGCAGAAATCGGGGGGTAATTCAGCCCCCTCTTTTGGTGATGCGGCGATTTAGCTTCCCGTGAACTTGGCTACCATTTCCGCCGGGAATGGTGCCGATTTCAGCTTGTCGGGGTTAACGGGATCGCGGCCGACCAGCACGCGGGTTTCGAACCCCTCGATCGCCAGCGCCTCGCCCTTGTAGACGTTGTGCTTCACCTCGAAGCTCGAGCGCTTGATGCTCTCGATTCTAGTCTCGATGGTGATCCAGTCGCCATAGGTCGAAGGGATATAGAACTTGGCCCGCGTGTCGACCATGGGGATGCCCACCAGGCCGTATTTGCGAACCAAGTCCTGCTTTGAGAAGCCGGCGACCTCGAACAAGGTCGAGGTCGAATCGTCGAACATCGCGAAATAGCGCGGGTAGTAGACGATGTTGGCGGGGTCGCAATCACCCCACTGGATCTGGACCTCGCGCCGGTTCACGAACATTTGGCCGGCCTTACTTCGGCGCCATGCGCAGCGAGCCGTCGAGACGCACCACTTCGCCGTTGAGATAGGCGTTCTCGACCATGTGCAGTGCGAGCGCGGCGAATTCGTCGGCTTGGCCGAGCCGGCGCGGGAAGGGGATGGCGGCGGCGAGCGAGTCCTGGGCCTCCTGCGGCAGGTTCGCGAGCAGCGGCGTCAGGAACAGGCCGGGTGCGATGGTCAGCACGCGGATGCCGAACTGCGCCAGCTCGCGCGCGATCGGCAGCGTCATGCCGACGATGCCGCCCTTGGACGCCGAATAGGCGGATTGCCCGATCTGGCCGTCATAGGCGGCAACGGACGCGGTGTTGATGATGACGCCGCGCTCGCCGGTCGCCTGTGGCTCCAGCTTGGACATCTCGGTGGCGGCAAGGCGCAGCATGTTGAAGGTGCCGATCAGATTGACCTTGATCACCTTGTCGAAATCGGCGAGCGCCATCGGGCCGTCGCGGCCGACCACGCGCTTGGCAACGCCGATGCCGGCACAATTGACCAGCACGCGCGCCGGGCCGTGGGCTTTCGCAGCCTGCGCCACCGCGGCTTCGGCGGAGGCGGCATCGGAGACGTCGCAGGTCACGGCCACGCCCTTGATCTCGGCGGCAACCGTCTCGGCAAGCTTGGTATTGAGATCGCACACCGCGACCTTGGCGCCCTGCGCCGCCAGCTTGCGCGCGGTGGCCGCACCCAATCCCGATGCGCCGCCGGTGACGATGGCTGCCTGATCCTTCAACAACATGGCGTTCTCCTTCGATTCTAATTCAGACGCGATCGTATCCAAGCGCTCGATGCGCTCCCTCGCCCCGCTTGCGGGGAGAGGGTTGGGGTGAGGGGGACTCTCCCGCGGAGACGGCGAGAGTGAGACTCGCGGAGAGTCCCCCTCACCCGAATTTGCGCGTTGCGCAAATTCGACCTCTCCCCGCAAGCGGAGCGAGGTGAAGGAGCAGCCGATCGGTTCATTCCAATTGTCATGTCATCCGACCGATATCACACGGTTGGATGGATTGGCAGCGTAGAGCTCCTCGATCAATTCGGTGCGGTGCTCCAGCACGGCACGCTGGTTGATCGAACCCTTGTCGGTGACCTCGCCCTTGTCGATCGAGAGCGGCGTGTCCATCAGGATCGCGCGCGTGATCCGCGTCGAGGATCCCGTGGCTTGGCTGAGGAAACGGGTCAGGCGCTCGCGAAAAGCTTCGAGTACCAGGCGGTCGCGCGTCGCGACGACGAGATCGTCGGCCGGCAGCGTCGGATTGATCAGCCGGCAGCCGTCGAGGTCGAGCACGACCAGCGCCGAGATCTCGTCGCGGTTGATGCCGGCGATGACGACGTCGCGCACCAGCGGGGCGCAGGCGGCCGTGAGGCGCGCGCGTAAGGGACCGACGCTGACCCAGGTGCCGCTGGCGAGCTTGAAGTCTTCGCCGACACGGCCGTCGAAATCGAAGCCGGCATTGAGATCGTCGGGATCGGCGGGCTTGAGCGCATCGCCCATCTTGTAAAATCCTTCCTCGTCGAAGGATTTCGCGCTGATGTCGGGCTGGCGCCAGTAGCCGGGCATGACGTTCGGCCCCTTGGCCCGCACCTCCAGCTTGCCGTTGTTCGGCACCAGCTTGGCGTCGTTGCCCGAAACGGGCAGGCCGACATGGCCGGAGCGGCTCGTGCGCGGATTGACCGACATGAAGAACGGCGCGGTCTCGGTCGCGCCCAGCCCGGTCAGCATCGGCACGCGATAACCTTTTTCCTTCACCGCGAGCTCGTCGAGGCTGTCCCAGATGAACGGCGAGAGCGCGGCGCCCGAGAAGAACATCGCGTGCAGGCGGTCGAAGAATTTTGCGCGCAGGCCCTGGTCCTCGCGCAAATAGGGCAGCAGCGATTCATAGCCTTTGGGCACGTTGAAATAGACCGTCGGCGAGATTTCCTGGAGATTTCGCACGGTCTCCTCGATGCCGCCGGGCATCGGCTTGCCGGCGTCGAGATACATCGAGCCGCCGTTGTAGAGCGTCAGCCCGATATTGTGGTTGCCACCGAATGTGTGATTCCAGGGCAGCCAGTCGACGATGACCGGCGGCTCGTCCTTCAGGAAAGCGAGCGTCTCGCGCAGCATCACCTGGTTGGCGCAGATCATGCGTTGGGTGTTGATGACGGCCTTCGGATTGCCGGTCGAGCCCGAGGTCAGCAGGAATTTCGCGATCGTGTCGGGACCGATCCTGCCATGGACGTCGTCGAGATCGCTGCGGATCGGTGTCGCCATGAGGTCGGCGAGCAGCGTGACGTCACGGCCCGGCACGCCGCCATACGAGGCGGCGATCTCGGTGCCGAGCGAGACGTTGGCGGCGAGCGCATCGGCGAACTTGTCGGCGTCCTCGGCGAAGACGAGGCCGGGCGTCAGCAGCTTCATCAGATACGACAGCTTGCCGTAGTCCTTCGACACCAGCGAATAGGCCGGTGACACCGGGCAGAACGGAATGCCGGCATAGAACGCGCCGAACGCGAGCAGGGCGTGGTCGATCGAGTTGCCGGAGAGGATGACGACCGGCCGCTCCGCCGACAGGCCGCGCGCAATCAGGCTTGAAGCGATGTGCCGAGTTGCGACGAGCAGCTCGGCGTAAGTGATCTTGCGCCAGCCGCGGCCGCCTTCGCGCTCCGCCATGAAGACGCGATCCGGCGTGGTCGTCGCCCAATGATGCAGGCGGCCGGTGAGGCGGACCGGATAATCGCCGAGCGGCTGTTTGGGCCGGAGGTAGATCGTACCGTCGTCGCGCCGTTCGATGTTGACGGCGGGATCGCCGAACGAGATGGGCCGCAGCGGGAAATTGCTCGCGCCGCGCTCCATGCTGGAAGAGGACGGCTGTGCGCTCATGGCTTCGGCTTTACCTTTGCGGTCTTGTGCTCGAGGAATTCACGGATCCGGCGTTTTGCCTCTTTGTCGCTCTGCGCCACGGTCGCCATCAGCGATTCCATCAACAGACCGGTCTGCGGATTGGCCTCCGCGATCATCGGCAGCGCCTGGAGCACGGCGAAATTGGTCAGCGGCGCGTTGGAGGCGACCTTGGTCGCAAGCTCCATCGCCTTGCCGAGCGCGTTGCCGGCTTCCGTCACATATTGCGCGAAGCCGTAGGACGCGCCTTCGGTCGCGCTATAGACGCGGCCCGTCAGCATCATGTCCATCATCCGGGCGACGCCGATCAGCCGCGGCAGCCGCACCGAGCCGCCGCCGCCGACGAAGATACCGCGTTGTCCCTCCGGCAGCGCGAAATAGGTCGAGGGCTCGGCGACGCGGATATGCGCCGAGCACGCAAGTTCCAGCCCGCCGCCGATCACGGCGCCCTTCAGGGCCGCGATCACGGGCACGCGGCTGTATTGGATGCGGTCGAACACCCGGTGCCACATCTGGGAATGCAGCAGGCCGCCGGTCGCGTCGTGCTCGGTCAGCTCGGAGAGGTCGAGTCCTGAGGAGAAATGGTCGCCGATGCCGTGAATGACGACCGCGCCGATATCCTCGGGCAGGGAGGCAAAACACTCGCCGATTTCCAGGATGATGCCGTCGTTGAGCGCATTGCGCTTGGCCGGCCGGTTCAGACCCACGGTCAGAACCCGGTCCGCCCTCTCGATCCGGAGTAGCCCGGAGGTGCCCGCGGCAGCGGTCTCGGCGTTTCCCTGTGTCATTTGCGTCCTTGTCAGAATAGTTATGTTCTATAACGAATTTTGGGGGAGTCAAGGAGGGGCGCGTTCCCGATCCACTCCCTAGGGGCGGGCGGGGGACCCCGGGGCTCGGCCGGACTTCCCCGTCGCTAGCTAGCCCATTGCAACGCCATCGCCCTTGGTCCCGTGCTCGCGCTGGTCGAGCCAAAGCGTGCCGAACGCGAACGCCAGCCAGCCCAAATCGTAGGCGACCCCCATGAGCAGAATGATCCAGCCGGGAAGCGGTCCGACCGCCGCGCGATCGACAAATTCCGCCAAGCTCGCTGCGGGCGTCGGATGGATTGCAATCTTGCCGTAGTAGGCCACGGCCTGGATGGCGAGGATCCAAACGTAGTTGCGTCGCAGCCGCCGCCCCGCAGCGCGGACGAACGAAATGTGATGGCGGGGCGCGGTGTAATCACGCGCAAGAACCGTCTGCCAGCCGTCATCGTGCGCTTCGCCCGTGAACATCGGCGCGTAAAAATTCTTCTCGATCCAGCGGGCGCGGGCGCGCCAGACGTTGAAATAGCGATAGCGCCGCGCCTCCATTGCGAGGAACGCAGCAAGCAGCAACCCGACGAGCACGAGCGGCAGCGGAGATGCTTGCGGGCTCGAAAAGGTCGTCGACAGCGCGATGCCCATCGTGACAATGGCCCAATTGGTCGTGTTATCGAGTCGCGTTCGCCAGATCGTCGAGCGATAGACCTCGCCCCGATAGAGATGGGCGATGGCGCCCATCTCGGCAGGATCGAAGCTGTGTCGTGGATTTGAGTCGCTGGAAGCCATGAGGGACATGGTGGCACTCCCGTGGTCTGCGCAATCTTGCGCAAGTCGTATCCTGAACCAGCTCAGAGCCGTGTCATAGGCGGATTCAGCTCTCACCTTCAATGAGCTCAGGCGCGCCGCCACACTCTCGCGGCAGGATCTGCCCGAGCTTTGCGCCCGCCGCGCTCCCGAATTGGCTCAGAAGGCGCAGTGAAGGCCGGGCACGGGTTGGTACCCGTGAGTCCCCAAAGAGTCACATCACCTGATGCACGTCGATCACGACGCGATCGGCATGGCGCGCGGCCGAGCCCACAAAAATGTGCTCCATCAGCCAGCGATATTTCTCGTGCCCCGTCTCGAATTTCGGGACGGTGCGAAAATAGATCAGCTTGGGATCGACCGGCTCGCCACGCTTGAGCTTTTGCAAGAGCTCGACAGGGCCAAAGCGCATGCCTTTGTTCTCGACATAGACGACGGCGCCGTCGTCGGTCTCGAAGGCGTATTTCGCCTCGAGGTCGATCAACTCGTTGGGTCGGATGGTCTGGAAGTCTGCGCCGAATGGCAATACCTTGCCTGTTATCGCGCCCGTCACCTCGCCGCCGATGATTGGAATGATGCGGCGAACGCCGATGCCGGTCTCACCGGCGGTGACGACGTCGCCGATGCGCGCGGTGATGGTGAAGACGTATTTGGTCTCGAGCGTCGGGGTGGTCATCGCTCCTCCTCGTCAATTCGCCATCATCCGCGTTGGCAGCCAGGTCGCCAGCAGCGGGAAGGCGATCAGGATCACGAGGCGGATCAGGTCCGTGACCACGAACGGAATCACGCCCTTGAAGATGGTGGAGAAGGAGACGTCCTTCACCACGCTCTTGATGACGAAGACGTTCATGCCGACCGGCGGGTGGATCAGGCCGAGCTCGACGGTCATGACGATGATGACGCCGAACCAGATCGGATCGAAGCCGAGATGCGTGATGACGGGGAAAATGATCGGCACGGTGAGGATGATCATCGCCATGGCGTCCATCAGGCAGCCGAGCACGAGATACATCACCATGATCAGCGCGAGCACGCCGTAGCTGCCGAGGCCGAGACCGGTCAGGAACTCAGTCACTTTTTGCGGCGTCTGGGTCACCGTCAGGAAATAGCCGAAGATCAGCGCGCCGATCAGCACCGTGAAGACCGCGGCCGCGGTGCGCGTCGCCTGCAGCAGCGAGGCCAGGATCTTCTCGCGGTCGAGGCGGCCTGTCAGCACGCCGATGATGAAGGCGCCGGCGGCGCCAACGCCGCCGGCTTCCGTCGGCGTGAAGCGCGGCAGGAAGGGCAGGCCATAGAGGCCGCCGATCACGAACACGAACAGCAGCACCGGCGCCCAGATCTCCTTCAGGCCCGCAAAGCGCTCGCGCCACGGCGTCACCTTGCCCTTGGGCAGGAAGTTGGGGCGGAAATAACCGATCAGGAAGATCGTGATCATGTACATGGTCATCGCCAGCAGGCCCGGGATGATGCCGGCGATGAAGAGCTTGCCAATGTCCTGCTCGGTGATGATGCCGTAGACGGCGAGCACGGTGGAGGGCGGCAGCATCGCGCCCAGCGTGCCGCCCGCGGCGATCACGCCCGTGGCGAACGACTGCGGATAGCCGAAGCGGCGCATCTCGGGGTAGGCGACGGCGGAGAAGGTCGCGGCGGTCGCGACCGAGGAGCCGCAGATCGCGGCGAAGCCGCCGCAGGCGCCGACGGTGGCAATGCCGAGCCCGCCGCGCAAATGGCCGACGAAACCGTTGGCGGCGCGGAACAGCTCGCGGCTCATGCCGGAATTGCTGACGAACGAGCCCATCAGCAGGAACATCGGGATGACGCCGAAGGTGTAGTCGGTGACCGTGCGCATCGAGGTCTGGCCGACCAGCTTCAGCGCCGCATTGCCGTTGACGAGATAGGCGAAGCCGGAGACGCCGACGAGACCCATCGCCATGCCGACGGGCACGCGCAACAGCATCAGGACAAACAGGGAAACGAAGCCGATTAAGGCGACGGCATCGGTGCTCATGATTACTCCGTCGCCTTCAATTTGGGATCGTGCATGTCTTCGGGATGGAAGATCAGGCGGTAGGTGCGGATCGCGATCAGCAGCACGGCGGAAACGTCGCCGATCCAGGCGACCGCGAAGAATGGCCAGGTCGGCATGTGCATGTCGAAGGTCTGGACGTTGTCGTTGTAGGTGCCGCGCACCTTGTCGAACAGAGTCCAAGTCTGCACGGTCACGACGAACAGCAGCACCAGGGTGGCGAACACGTCGATCCAGCGCTGGTAGCGCGGCCCGACGTTGCCCCAGACCAGATCCACCGTGATGTGGGTGCCGCGATAGGAGGTCGCGGCGATGCCCCAGAAGATGAGGATGCCGAGCAGCATGCGACCGATGTCGAAGCTGTCGGGGATCGAATAGTTCAGCGTATTGCGCAGCAGCACCGACAGGAAGATGTCGAGCGCGACGATGCCGACGAAGCCGGCCGCGATCCATTCGATCGAATCGATGATGCGGTCCATCCAGGAGCGCTTCATGGGAAAGAGTCCTTATGACGAGTCGAGATACGCCCGCGAGAGAGCTGCGCTCCCTCCCCCGCCTGCGGGGGAGGGTGGGGGAGAGGGTGTCTCCGCAATCGAGAACCCCGAAGAGGAGAGAGCCCTCACCCGGCGCTTCGCGCCGACCTCTCCCGCAAGCGGGAGAGGTGCAGCGAGTACCCGGCCGCTGCCGGGCTCACTCCGCCAGTGCGTTGTATTTCTTCAGCGAGGCCTTCAAATCGGCGAGCGCGGCATCCGGATCGGCGCCGGCCTTCTTGGCGCCGTCGCTCCAGGTTTTCACCAGCGGCTCGGCGGCCTTCTTCCAGGCGGCGGCCTGCTCGGGTGTCAACTTGTAGACCTCATGGCCGGATTCCGCCTTCACCTTGTCGATGCCGGCATCCTCGAACTTGCCCCAGTGCTCGCCGACCATGCCCGCCATCTCGACCGAGCAGTTCTTGTCGATCGCGCCCTTCTGCTTGTCGGACATCGCATTGTACTTGTCCTTGTTGATGACGAACACGAAGGTCGTGGTGTAGAGCGGCGCCTCCATGTCGTACTTGGTCACCTTGTCGATGCCGAACAGCACCAGGGAGCCCCAGGGGAAGGTGACGCCGTCGGCGACGCCGCGCTCGATGATGTCACGCACTTCCGGCGCCGAGGACTGCACGTTGGTGCCGCCGAGCGAAGTGACGAAGTTCGCCATGGTGGCGTGCGCCGGGCGGATCTTCATGCCCTTCACGTCTTCGGGCATCACGATCTTCTTGGTCTTGGAATGGAAGGACGAGGGCGAGTGGACGAAGGCGAGACAGTATTTGACGTCCTTCATCTCCTTCTCGGCATATTTGCGATACCAGGCGTCCAGGCCCATCGAGCCGCCCTTGGCGTCCGAGATCAAGAACGGCAGCTCGCCGGCGCCGACGATCGGGAAGCGGCCGGGCTGATAGCCGGGATTGACGTAGGTGACGTCGGCGATGCCGTCGCGCGCCATGTCGTAATGGTCGAACGCCTTGCCGAGCTGCTGGGCCGGAAACACCTTGCCCTTGACGGTGCCGCCGGAATCCTTCTCGACGGCCGCGGCCCAGTCTTCCAGCGACTTCTGCAGCGGATGCGAAGCCGGCACCCAGTGCGAGATCTTCAAATCGAAGGTCTTGTCCTGCGCGAGGGCAGGCGTCACGCTCGCGGCCAGCAGCAATGCCAGACAGGCTCTTCTCATCACGCGTCTCTCCCTGTTGTCGACGGCGGGCTTCGCTGGCCCGGTCTCATTAATTAACATGTTATCTAAATGGCGGGCGGGTTCAAGCCAGAACTGGCGCGCACCTCTGTCGCATCCTCCGTCAGCCCGTTGCATGGATTTGTCGCCCTTCGCAGCGACCCGCGCGCTCCCCTTTTGCCCAACGATTATATGGTATAATTATCCCGAGCGTGTTGAAGCGACAAGCGAGCCGCCACGAAAGCCTACAGGATCGGAAGGAGCAAGTATTGCGGACAAAGGTCGCAATCATCGGGGCCGGGCCGGCCGGATTGTTGCTTGGGCAACTGCTGCACGCTTATGGCATCGACAATGTCATTCTGGAGCGGCAGAGCCCGGACTACGTCCTCGGCCGTATCCGTGCCGGCCTGCTGGAGGAGGGAACCGTCGCGCTGCTCGACCAGATCGGCGCGGGGACCCGGGCGCATGCCGAAGGTCTGGTGCACGAAGGCATCGAGCTCGCTTTTTCCGGGCGTCGTCATCGCATCGACATGAAGGGCGCGACCGGTAAGACGGTCATGATCTACGGGCAGACCGAGGTCACGCTCGACCTGATGAATGCGCGCAAGGCCGCCGGTCTCGTCTCGGTCTACGAGGCCAAGGACGTCCAGCCGCACGATTTCGACGGCAGTCACCCGCGTGTAACTTACGTCAAGGACGGCGTCACCCACACGCTCGATTGCGACTTCATCGCCGGCTGCGACGGTTTTCACGGCGTCAGCCGCGCCAGCGTTCCGGCCTCGGCGATCGAGGAGTTCGAGCGGGTCTATCCGTTCGGCTGGCTCGGCATCTTGTCGGACACCCCGCCGGTCAGCCACGAGCTGATCTACTCCAACCACGCCCGCGGCTTTGCGCTCTGCACCATGCGTTCGACCAGGCGCAGCCGCTATTATGTGCAATGTTCGCTCGATGACCACGTCGACCAATGGCCGGACGACCGCTTCTGGGACGAATTGAAGCGCCGGCTCGATCAGGAGGCCGCCGACAGCCTCGTCACCGGCCCCTCGATCGAAAAGAGCATCGCGCCCTTGCGCAGCTTCGTCGCCGAGCCGATGCGCTTCGGCAGGATGTTCCTGTGCGGCGATGCGGCTCACATCGTGCCGCCGACCGGCGCCAAGGGCCTCAACCTCGCCGCCAGCGACGCGCATTATCTGTCGAGCGCGCTGCGCGAATTCTACGACGAGAAATCCAGCGCCGGCATCGACGCCTATTCCGGCAAAGCGCTGGCACGCGTCTGGAAAGCGGTGCGCTTCTCCTGGTGGATGACCTCGATGCTGCACAAATTCCCCGACACCGGCACCATCGGCGCCCGCATCCAGCTCGCCGAGCTGGACTACGTGACGCAGTCGCAGGCGGCGATGACGTCATTGTCGGAGAATTATGTCGGGCTGCCGTTCTAAGGACGGTGCCGTAGGGTGGGCAAAGCGGAAGCGTGCCCCACCCAATTTTCTCAATTGTGCAGAGATCGTGGGCACGGCGCTACGCGCGTTTGCCCACCCTACGGCTCTGTCATTGCGGCACCGCGCGTTTCAAACACCCGCGCAAATCCCGTTTGAAACTTTGTAATTGATGCGCTCGTCGCGTCCGTCGTGTTCAATGCCGGCGACCTCAGCAACGCGAGACAGCCATGACCCTCCCCGACATCCCCGCCGGCTTCGAGCCGCATTTCCGCAAGGCGCCGCTCACCGATCCCTGGGAGCCGCTCTACTCCAAGAAGACCGACAAGGGGGTCACCGTGGGATTGCGGCTGGCGATGCCGCATACCAACGCGCGCGGGCTGATCCATGGCGGATTGATTGCGGCGCTGGCCGATGCCGCCATGGGCTATAGCTGTGCCCAGGCGACGGGCTGGTCGACCTCGTTGGTCACAATCTCGCTGTCGGTCGACTATGCCGGTGCCGCCGAAATCGGCCAATGGCTCGCGGTCGAGGGCGAGGCGATCAAGACCGGCTCCACGATCTGTTTCGCGCAATGCCTGGCGAAGGCCGACGACGCCGTGATCGCGCGCGCCAGCGGCACGTTCCGCGTGGTGCCGAAGAAGTAGTTCTCTCGTGCCCCGGACGCAGCGCAGCACTTCTTCAGTGATGCGCTGCAGAGCCGGGGCGCATACATCCGCAGCCCAACCTTGGTTTTCTGGGTCCCGGCTCTGCGCCGCTTCGCGGCGCGTCCGGGACACGAGACCTAGCCGAACCTCCACTCCGCCGTCTCCACCACGAGATCGACGAACGCGCGCACCTTGGCCGAGAGTAGGCGCGAGGTGGGATAGACGATGTGGATCGGCAGCGCCGGCTGCTCGTATTTCGCCAGCACGATCTTCAGCCGCCCGCGCTTCAGCCCCTCGGCGGCCTGATAGGCCAGCACCCGCGTCACGCCGCCGCCGGCCTCGGCATATTGCAGGGCGGCGTCGGCGCTGTTGCTGGTGAAGCGCGGCGCTACAATCATCTCGATGTCGCGGCCGTCCTGCATGAAATGCCAGCTGGCGGATGGGCCGAACTGGATGGTCTGGTGCTCGCGCAGCGCCTCCGGCGTCCTCGGCTCGCCATGGCGCTTGAGGTAGGCGGGCGCGGCCACGACGATCCGCCGCATCTCCCCGACCTGGCGCGCCACCAGCGAGGAATCGGCGAGATGGCCGATCCGCACCGCGGCATCGACGGCGTCCTCCACCAGGTTGACGAGATGGTCGGAGAGCCGCAATTCGCAGGCGACCTCGGGATAGCGCTTGAGATAGGCGGTCATCACCGGCCCGACATGCAGGCGGCCGAAGCCGACCGGGGCCGAGACCACCAGCCGTCCGCTCGGCCGGTTGCGCTCCTCGCGCGCGGAGCCGTCGGCCTCCTCGACATCGGCGAGGATCCGCCGCGCCCGCTCCAGATAGCGCGTCCCGACGTCGGTCAGCGTCACCTGCCGCGTGGTCCGCTGCAACAGCCGCGCGCCGAGATGCTCCTCCAGCGCCGCGATCAGCCGCGTCACCGCCGAGGGCGACAGCCGCAGCTTGCGCGCCGCCGGCGCAAAGCCGCGCAAGTCGGCGACGGTGACGAAGACATGCATGGCTTCAAGGCGGTCCATGGGAATTATTGCATATATCGCAATGATGAAGTGTCAAGTGGATCGATTGTTTTGGCCTCTGGAAGGTCCATTTTGAACTCTGACAGACGCACCAATGCGCCGGAATTCCAGGAGCTATTCCGATGACGGCAACTCACACCTACGCCAGCGACGTCGCCTTTTCGCCGGCGGTGAAATCGATCCAGACCCGAAAGGGATCGCGCGAGGGCTATGCCGATGCCGAGCAGCGAGGATGGCGCACCGAGGTCGATGACAACCTCGCCGCATTCCTCGCTGACGCCAACAGCTTCTATTTCGCCACCGCATCGGCCGACGGCCAGCCCTATATCCAGCACCGCGGCGGCCCGAAGGGCTTCTTGAAGGTCTTGGACAAGCAGACGCTTGCCTTCACCGACTACGCCGGCAACCGGCAATACATCACGCAGGGAAACCTCTCGGAGAATCCCAAGGCGTACATCTTCGTGATGGACTACGCCCATCGCCGCCGCGTGAAGATCTGGGGCGAGGCGCACGTCGTCGAGGACGACGAGGCGCTGACGGCGTCGCTGATGCCGAAGGGTTACCGCGCCCGGCCGGAGCAGGTGATCCTGTTCAAGATCGCAGCCTGGGACACCAACTGCCCGCAGCACATTCCGCAGAAGTTCGACGCGGCGGATGTCGCGGCGGCACTGGCGGCGAGGGATGCGAGGATCGCGGAGCTGGAGGCGGAAGTGGCGGCCTTGAAGGGGAAGGCGGCTATATAAGCCGCGGCTCGCTTACCCTCCGGAGGGGGCAATCGCATATGGCGGCGATCTCGACTGTGGCCATCCTTCGAGACGCCCGCCGCTGGCGGGCCCTCAGGATGAGGATGCGGGTGCGCGGCACCAGTTTCAACGAGCACAGATGCTATTTAGCCTCGTCCTGAGGAGACCGCGAAGCGGTCGTCTCGAAGGACGAGGTGCGCGCTCAGGTCGCGCAAAACGCCATATGCGATTGCCCTCCAGGAGAGGGTAAGAGTCAGATCACGCTTTCGCCTTCGTGCTGGAAGCCGAGATAGCTCGCCGCCACCCGCTCGTTTGCGGCGATGTCGCTGGCCTTGCCGCTGAGCACGAACTCGCCGAGCTCCATCACATAGGCCTGGTCCGCGATCTTCAGCGCCGCCTGCGCGTTCTGCTCGACCAGCAGCACGGAGACGCCGGCGGCGCGCAGCTCGGCGACGATGCGGAAGATGTCGGCGACGATGATCGGCGCGAGGCCAAGGCTCGGCTCGTCCAGCATCAGCAGCTTCGGCTCGCCCATCAGCGCGCGGCCCATTGCGAGCATCTGCTGCTCGCCGCCCGAGAGCGTGCCGGCGAGCTGCTTGCGCCGCTCCTTCAGCCGCGGAAACAGCGTGTAGACGCGCTCCATCGAGGCCCTCGCCTTGGACCTCTCGATACGGAAGGCGCCAAGCTCGAGATTGTCCTCGACATTCATGGTCACGAACAATTCGCGGTGCTCGGGGACGAGGCCGAGGCCCATCGCGACGCGGTCCTCGATGTCGAGCCGGGCGAGATCCTGCCCGGCAAATACGACGCGGCCCTTCAGCGGCAGGATGCCCATGATGGCCGAAAGCAGCGTGGTCTTGCCGGCACCGTTGGCACCGACGATGGTGACGATTTCATTCGTGCCGACCTCGAGCGAGACCGAGCGCACCGCCTCGACCTTGCCATAGGCGACATGGGCATCGGTGACGGACAACAGCGCGCTCATGCCGCCACTCCGAGATAGGCCTTGATCACTTCGGGATTGGTCTTGATCGTGGCAGGGGTGCCTTCGGCGATCTTGGTGCCGAAATCGAGCACCACGATACGGTCGGCGAGGTTCATGACGAAGCCCATGTCGTGCTCGACCAGGAGCACGCTCATGCCGCCGTCGCGCAAGTCACGCAGCAGCGTCGCCAGCCGCTGCTTCTCCATGTGGCGCAGGCCCGCGGCGGGCTCGTCGAGCAGCAGCAGCATCGGATCGACGCAGAGCGCCCGCGCGATCTCGACGATGCGTTGCTGTCCCAGCGAGAGCGAGCCTGCGAGCTGGTGCATCTGCTCGGTGAGGCCGACGCGCTCGATCTGGCGGGCGGCCTCCGCAAGCAGTCTTGCCTCGTCGGCGCGATCGAGCCGCAGCATGGAGGAGATCGGCCCGGAATGGCCGCGCAGATGCGCGCCGATCGCGACGTTCTCCAGCACGGTCATGTCGGGGACCAGCTTCACATGCTGGAAGGTCCTGCTGATGCCGAGCTTGACGATCTCCTGCGGCGGCGCCTTGTCGACCTTCTTGCCCAGCACCGAGACCGAGCCCGACGTCGCGGACAGCACGCCGGTGATCAGGTTGAACGTCGTGCTCTTGCCGGCGCCGTTCGGGCCGATCAGCGCGACGATCTCGCGGGCCTGGACGTCGAAGGAGACGTTGTTGACCGCGACCACGCCGCCGAACTGTTTTCGCGCCTTGTCGACCTGGAGCAGGACGCTGCCCTCGCCGGGGGCGCGGGGGCGCTGCTCGAGCTTCAGGGAGGTATCGGGCTTCTTGCCGCTGGTGCGCTCCGGCAGGAAGGACATCAGCCAGGGCCAGAGGCCGCCGGGCGCAAGCTGCAGCAGCGCGACCAGCATGATGCCGAACACGATGGTCTCGACCTGTCCCGAGCCGGGCAGGATCAGCGGCAAATAGCTTTGCAGCACCTCTTTCAGGACCACGACGATCGCCGCGCCCAGGACGCCGCCCCAGACATAGCCGGCGCCGCCGACCACGGCGATGAAGAGATATTCGATGCCGGCCTGCGCGCCGAACGGCGTCGGGTTCACCGCGCGCTGCAGATGCGCGTAGAGCCACCCCGAAAGGCCGGCGAGCACGGCGGCATGGATGAACACCAGCAATTTGGCGCGCGGCGTGTGCACGCCGAAGGCCTCGGCCGCGACGTGGCCGCGGCGCAGCGCACGAATGGCGCGGCCGGTGCGGGAATCCAACAGGTTCATCGTCAGCAGGGCCGAGAAGATCACGGCGACCCAGATCGCGTAGTAGATCGAGCCGGGCGAGAGCATCTTGAACGTGCCGATCGACAGCGGCGGGATCGCCGAGATGCCGTCGTTTCTCCCCAGGAATTCCAGCTTGCTGAACAGATAGAACAGGCCGAGCCCCCAGGCGAGCGTGCCGAGCGGCAGATAATGGCCGGAGAGGCGGACGGTGATCAGACCGAGCAGAACCGCCAGCGATCCGCTGACCGCCAGCGACAGCGGCAGCGTCAGCCAGGGCGACAGGCCATAGGCCGTCGACAGCACCGCAGTGGTATAGGCGCCGAAGCCGACGAAGGCGGCTTGTCCGAAAGAGGTCAGGCCGCCGACGCCGGTCAGCAGCACGAGGCCCATCGCGACCAGGGCCGCGAGGCCGATATTGTCGAGCAGCACGATCCAGAACGGGGGCATCCCCGGGACAAACGGGATCGCCGCCATCACGAGTGCGAAGACAATGATAGGAAGCCGGCTCTGCATCTTGGCCTCAGTCCTTCTCTTCTTCGACGGCGGGCGCGGCGAGCGAGCGCAGCAGCAGCACGGGGATCAAGAGCATGAAGACGATCACCTCCTTGTAGTTGGAGGCATAGAAGGACGAGAACGCCTCGACGATGCCGACCACCAGCGCCGCGACGGCGGTCAAGGGGTAGCTGACGAGGCCGCCGATGATCGCGGCGACGAAGCCCTTCAGGCCGATCAGGAAGCCGGAGTCGTAATAGAGCGTCGTGATCGGCACGATCATGATGCCCGACAGCGCGCCGATGACCGAGGCCAGCAGGAAAGCGATCTGCCCCGACAGCGTGGTGCGGATGCCAGCGAGCCGCGCCCCGAGACGGTTCACGGCGGTCGCGCGCAGCGCCTTGCCGTAGAGCGTCAGGCCGAAGAACAGCCAGAGCCCGACGATGAAGGCGACGGTGATGGCGTAGACGGTGATGCTCTGGCCGGTGAAGCGCAGCGCGCCGGCGGTGAAGGCGCCGGACAGCACGGCAGGCCCGCGCTGGCCTTCGGCGCCGAAGAACAGAAGGCCGAGGCCCTGCAGCGCGAGGTGGACGCCCACTGAAGCGATCAGCAGCACCAGCACCGAGGTGTGCGCCAGCGGCTGGAACGCGATGCGATAGAGATAGAGGCCGATCATCGCGACGATCACCAGCGACAGCGCGATGCAGATCGCGACCGGCGGCTTCTGGGCGGCGAAGTACACGGTCATTGCCAGCACGATGGAGGGCAGCACGATGTTCGTGATGAAGCTGCGCACGACCAGCCGCCCGTGCAGCGCCTTGCGCGCCACGAACAGGTCGAAGGCGAAGGCGCCGATGCCCAGCGCCAGCGCCAGCTTTGCCGTCCCGGGCATCTGACCCGCGGCCAGCGAGGCATAGGTCAGCGCGCCGTAGGTGACGAATTCGCCCTGGGGAATGAGGATTACGCGGGTGACGGCGAACACCAGCACCAGCGCCAGGCCGAGCAGCGCATAGATCGCGCCATTGGTGATGCCGTCCTGCACCAGGAACAGCATGATGGTGGTATTCAAGACCGGACGCTCCCCCTCAATATTACGAACCGGTCCCCTCGATTGCGGTGGACGGTCCGCTCACAGCCATTGATACACGCATGCGATATTTGATATGGTCCATAACAATTATCAAATATAACATCAAGGGTGGGGAACGACCCGTCCCGAATTTAACGGGATTACGAGCACGAGGCGATGACCGTTTCCAAGGCTGCTGAAAAGACCGCTGAAAAGACCTCCGAAAAGCCGGCCGACCCGGCCAAGGGCCGCAAGGACACGGCCGAATCGCAGGGGCAGGGGGCTGCCGAGGCGCTCCAGCTCGGCGGGCTTTCCGAACAGCTCGGCTATGTCTTGAAGCGGGCGCAACTCAAGGTGTTCGAGAATTTCTTGCGCTGCATGGCCTCGCTCCAGCTCACGCCGGCGCAGTTCTCCGTGCTGCTGCTGGTCGAGAAGAATCCCGGCCGTAACCAGACCGAGATCGCCTCCACCCTTGGCATCCTGAGGCCGAACTTCGTGGCGATGCTCGACAACCTCGAGAGCCGCGACCTCTGCGCGCGGATCCGCTCCACCAACGACCGCCGCTCGCACATCCTGGTGCTGACCGACAAGGGCAAGGCCGTGCTGGCCCGCGCCAAGAAGCTCGTCGCCACCAAGCACGAGGCCCGGCTGAACGATCTGCTCGGACAAAGCAACCGCGAAGCCCTGATCGCGATGCTTTCGAAGATCGCCAACGAGTTTTGAGGCGGGCAGTCACTCCCCCACTGCGCGAGCGCGCCCCGGCCTGATTGGCGTCTGTCGCGGCGTCCGCGTCTCTCCTCTCGCACTGTCATACCAGGACGGTCCGCCGGACAGCTGCACGATCGCGCTTGGGGCGCGTCAGGCGCGCCCGGAATAGGGACGAGCCTGCTGGCGGGGGGCGCGAGAGCGTGAGTTCCGAGGACGTAGATCGAATATGACGCGCTGCACATAGAAAATGATGCTTGAAACATCATTTTATGCGCCCTAAGCTTGGCAAATCAATCATTGTAATCGCCACGGACATCCTGCACCGTGATCACAGCCGCGCAGCTTCGAGCCGCCCGTGCCTTGCTCAGGATCGATCAGCGCGAACTCGCGCAGCGCTGTTCGCTGTCGCTGCCGACGATCCAGCGCATGGAGGCCTCCGAAGGCGTGATCCGCGGCAATGTCGATTCCCTGGTGAAGCTGGTTGAGGCGCTGTCGGTTGCCGGCATCGAGTTGATCGCCGAGGGGGCGGTGTCAAGCGCCGGGGGCCGCGGGGTGCGGCTGAAATCTCCACCTCCGAGCGCGGACGACAAGCCATGATCGAGGACCGACCATGATCGCCGTCGCGCTATGGTCGGTGGCCGCTCTGCTGGCGCTGGCGCCTGCCGGAATCGTGCTGTCGACGCGCCCGCGCGGCTCGATCATCCTTTACGGCGGATGCCTGATCGTCACATCGACGCTCTGCGTCACGGCGCTGTCCGGTCTGCTCTATCCCCCTCAGCCGGCGCCGAGCGCGATATTGCCGATCGGACTGCCCTGGCTCGGTGCTCATTTCCGGCTCGATGCGCTGTCCGCCTTCTTCCTCGTCGTCGTCAATCTCGGCGGCGTCGCCGCCAGCCTGTTCGCGCTCGGTTACGGCCGGCACGAGGATTCTCCCGGCCGCGTGCTGCCGTTCTATCCCGCCTACCTCGCAGCGATGAACGTCGTCGTGCTGGCAAACGACGCCTTCAGCTTTTTGGTCGCCTGGGAATTCATGTCGCTGACCTCCTGGGCGATGGTCGTGTCGCATCACCGGGACCCGGAGAATGTCCGCGCCGGCTATGTCTATATTCTGATGGCAGGTTTCGGCACGCTGGCGCTGCTGCTCGCCTTCGGCCTGCTCGCGAGCGAGGCCGGTTACGATTTCGATGCGATCCGAGCCTCGCATCCTTCCGCTGCGCTGACCGGCACGGTGGTCATCCTCGTGCTGCTGGGGGCCGGCTCCAAGGCTGGCCTGGTGCCGCTGCACGCCTGGCTGCCGCTCGCCCATCCCGCCGCGCCCAGCCACGTCTCCGCCCTGATGAGCGGCGTCATGACCAAGGTCGCCGTCTACGGCTTCGTGCGCATCGTCTTTGATCTCGTGCCCGAACCGGTGTGGTGGTGGAGCATGGTGGTGCTGCTGGTCGGCGGTCCGACGGCGACGCTGGGCGTGCTCTATGCGCTGATGCAGCGCGATATCAAGCGCGTGCTCGCCTATTCAACGATCGAGAACATCGGCATCATCTTCACCGGCCTCGGGCTGGCGCTGGCTTTCAAGGCGGAAGGGCTCGACTGGGTGGCGGCGCTCGCCTTCACCGCGGCGATGCTGCACGTCTTCAATCACGCGCTGTTCAAGAGCCTGTTGTTCTTCGGCGCCGGCGCGGTGCTGGGAGCGACCGGCGAGCGCGACATGGAGAAGCTCGGCGGGCTGATCCATCGCATGCCGAAGACGGCGTTCGCGATGCTGGTCGGCTGCGTCGCGATCTCGGCCTTGCCGCCGTTCAACGGCTTCGTTTCGGAATGGCTGACCTTCCAGGCGATCCTGCTTTCACCGCAACTGCCCTCTTGGGGCCTCAAGCTGGTCATCCCGGCGGTCGGCGGATTGCTGGCGCTCGCGGCCGCCTTTGCCGCGGCCTGCTTCGTCAAGCTCTATGGCATCAGCTTCCTCGGTCGGCCGCGTTCGGATGTCGCGGCGTCAGCGCACGAGACTGACGGCTTCTCGCTGACCGCAATGTTCGCGCTTGCCGCCTTCTGCCTCATTTCCGGTATCTTGCCCGGGCTGTTCATCGACGCACTGGCGCCGGTGAGCAAGGATATGGTCGGCAACATCATGCCGCATCAGGTCGGATTGCAGTGGCTCACGATCGTGCCGATTGCGGAAAGCCGCAGCTCCTATAACGGCCTTCTGGTGTTCCTGTTCGCGGCCCTCTGCGGCACGGCGGCGGCGACAGCCATTCACCGTCTCGCCTCCGACCGCTTGCGCCGCGCTCCGGCCTGGGATTGCGGCTATCCCGAGGCGGACCCGGCGATCCAGTACTCGGCCTCCAGCTTCTCGCAGCCGATCCGCCGCGTGTTCGGCAGCGTCATCTTTGGCGCACGCGAGATCGGCGAGATGCCGCCGCCGTCCTCGGCGCTTCCCGCGCGGCTCAAGGTCGAACTGCACGATCTGATCTGGGAGGGGCTGTACGCGCCGATCGCGAAGGCCATCGGCTTTGCGACGGACCGCATCAATATCCTGCAGTTCTTCAGCATCCGCCGCTACCTGACGCTGGTGTTCGTGGCGCTGGTTGTGCTGCTGCTGGTGGTGGCCCTATGAACGAGCTGCGCGACATCCTCTCCCAGGGCGCGCAGATGTCGCTGGTGCTGGGGCTCGCGCCGCTGCTGACGGGTTTCGTGCGGAAGGTGAAGGCTCGGCTGCTACGCCGGCGCGGCCCGCCGCTGCTCCAACCTTATCGCGACCTCATCCGCCTGATGCGCAAGGACGTCGTGCTCGCGGACAACGCCTCCTGGCTGTTCCGCGTCATTCCCTATCTGATCTTCGCGGGCACCTGGGTCGCGGCCTCGCTGGTGCCGACCTTCGGCAATGGTCTGTTGTTCTCCTGGACCGCCGATCTCATCGCCATCACTGCGCTGCTCGGCAGCGCCCGCTTCTTCCAGGCGCTCGCCGGCATGGACGTCGGGACCGCCTTCGGCGGCATCGGCTCCAGCCGTGAGGTGATGATCGCCTCCCTCGCCGAGCCCGCGATGCTGATCACCGCGTTCTCGGTTGCAATGATCGCCGGCTCGACGCAGCTCCCCACGGTGGCCGAGTTCATGGGCTCGGACGCGGTCGGTCTGCGTGTGTCGTTGGGGATGGCGTTCGTGGCGCTGACCATCGTGGCGCTGGCGGAGAATGCCCGTATCCCCATCGACAACCCCGCCACCCATCTCGAGCTCACCATGGTGCACGAGGCCATGGTGCTGGAATATTCGGGGCGGCATCTCGCGCTGATCGACTTGTCGTCGCAGCTCAAGCTTCTGCTCTATGTCTCGCTGATCGCCTGCGTGTTCCTGCCATGGGGTACGGCGACCGCCGATGCGAGCGTTGCAAGGCTCGCTCTTGGCGCGCTGGTCTATCTCGGCAAGCTGACGGTCCTCGGCTTCCTGCTTGCCGTGTTCGAGACCGCGATCGCCAAGATGCGCGTGTTCCGGATTCCGGAGTTCTTGGGCGCGGCGCTGATGCTGGCATTGCTTGCCACGCTGTTGCGCTTCGTGTCGGGGAGCCTGTGAGATGAGCAGCCTGCAATTCGACATCGCCCATCTGCTCGCCGGCTCCCTCGTGCTGGCGAGCTTCATGATGCTCTATCAGGATCGGCTCTATGCGCTGCTCAACGTCTATGCGCTGCATGCCGGCGTGCTGGCGCTGTCGGTGGGCTGGCAGGCCTATGTGCAGCAGGCGCCGCATCTCTATATCACGGCGCTGATCGCGCTGGTCTTCAAGGCCATCATCATCCCTGTGGCGTTGCACCGGATCATCAAGCGGCTCGGTATCCACCGCGAGATCGAGAACGTGATCGGCATCGGGTTGACGATGATGGCCGGGATAGGCCTCGTCGCGCTGTCGATGGTGGTGATGTTGCGGGTGACGCCGGGCGCCGACGCACTCGCGCGCGAGGATCTCGCCTTCGCGCTGTCGGTGGTGCTGCTGGGGCTCCTGATCATGGTTACGAGACGCAACGCCGTGAGCCAGGTCGTCGGCTTCATGTCGCTGGAGAATGGGCTGGTGCTGGCGGCAACGGGAGCCAAGGGCATGCCGCTGGTGGTCGAGATCAGCGTCGCCTTCTCGGTGCTGATCGCTTTCATCGTGATCGGGATATTCCTGTTCCGCATCCGCGAGCGTTTTGACAGCGTGGACGTGCAGGCGCTCGATCGCTTCCGGGGAGAGCGGCGATGACGATCGATGCGCTCGGTGCGATCCTGCTGATCCCGTCCGTCTCGGCCGCTCTGCTCGCGATCCTGCCTGGCTACATGCTGGCGGCGAAGCTCAACATCGTCGCGGCGCTCGCCACCTTCCTCACCTCGCTGTCCCTGTTCGTGATCGAGCCGGCGTCGGGGCAGTATCTGCTGCTCGACGACCTCAACAAGGTCTTTATAATTCTGACCACCTTCATCGGCTTCACGACCTCGGTCTTCAGCGCGAGCTACATCCACCACGAGATCGAGATCGGGCGGCTGACACCGGCCTTCCTGCGTTTCTATCACGCGATGTACCAGATGCTGATGTTCGCGATGAACCTCGCGCTCGTCGCCAACAATATCGGCCTGATGTGGGTCGCGGTCGAGGTGGCGACGCTGACGACCGTGCTGATGGTCGGCATCTACCGCACCCATGAGGCGCTGGAAGCCGCATGGAAATACTTCATCCTCGGTAGCGTCGGCATCGCGCTCGCGCTGTTCGGCACCATCCTGGTCTATATGGCGGCGCGCCCCGCGGTGGGCGAGGGGCTGGACGGCATGGTATGGACGGTGCTGGTGCAGCACGCCGCACAGTTCGACCCGGCGCTGCTCAACGTCGCCTTCGTCTTCCTCCTGCTGGGCTACGGCACCAAGGTCGGCCTTGCGCCGCTGCACGCCTGGCTGCCGGATGCCCATGCTGAGGGCCCGACGCCGATCTCGGCGGTGCTGTCCGGTCTGTTGCTCAATGTCGCGCTCTATGCACTGCTGCGCTTCAAGATGATGCTCGCGGTCAACTCCGAGGCCATCGCGCCGGGTCCGCTGATGGTGACCATGGGCCTGATCTCGGTGATCTTCGCCGCGCTGATGCTGTACCGGCGCCGCGACATCAAGCGGATGTTCGCCTATTCCTCGATCGAGCATATGGGCATCATCGTCTTCGCCTTCGGCATGGGCGGCCCGCTCGCCAATTTCGCGGCTCTGTTGCACATGGCCATGCATTCGCTGACCAAGTCGGCAATCTTCTTCGCTGTCGGCCATATCGCGCAGGTCAAGGGCACACAGAAGATCGCCGATATCGGCGGCCTCACGACGACCAACCCCGTGCTCGGCTGGGGCCTGATGCTCGGCGTCATCGCCATCGTCGGGCTGCCGCCGTTCGGCATCTTCATGAGCGAGTTTCTGGTGGTGAGCTCGACGTTCGCCCGCGCGCCCTGGCTGACGGTGATCCTGGTGCTCGGCATCATCATCGCGCTCGGCGGGCTCTTCCTGCGGGTCGGCGTGGTGATGTTCGGCGAGCCCAAAGGCAGGACCGCACCGGCGGAAGCCTCCTACGTGCCGATGTTCACACACCTCGGATTGGTGCTGATGGCCGGCATCTATCTGCCGCCGGTGCTGGTCACCGGCTTCCAGAACGTCGCCAAGCTCCTGGGATAAGCGATGGGCATCCTCGACAGCATCCCCCATGTCAAAGCGGTGTCGTCGCACCGGCCCTGGCCGCGCGCCGTCGTGACGGAAGCGGGCTGGCAGGTGGCGATCGATCGGCTGGTCGAGGGGGGCCTCACACTGCTCGGCTTCTGGGGCGAGCCGAGCGCGGTGCATATGGCGATGCTCGATGCAGGCTCGGCCGCGATCGCGGTCGTCACCTACGAGTGTACGGCCGGCACATTTCCAAGCGTCGCCAACCGTCATCCGCCGGCGCTTCGGCTGGAGCGGACCATCCATGATCTGTTCGGGCTTGTTCCGACAGCTGCGCACGATCTGCGGCCGTGGCTCGATCATGACGCCTGGGGCCAATCCTATCCGCTGTCGGCCCGCAACGCCTCGCGCGACGTGCGGCCGTACCAATTCCTGCCGGCGGAGGGCGAGGCGTTGCACCAGGTGGCGGTCGGCCCGGTCCATGCCGGGATCATCGAGCCCGGCCATTTCCGCTTCACCGCCAATGGCGAACATGTGGTGCGGCTGGAGCAGCGGCTCGGCTACACCCACAAGGGCATCGAGTCGCTGATGCAGGGGGCTAGCCTCGAGGCCGCGGCAAAGCTCGCCGGCCGCGCCTCCGGCGACAGCGCCGTCGCCTACGTCTTCGCCTTTGCGTGTGCCGTGGAAGCAGCACTGCAGATCGAGGCGCCGAGGCGAGCGAGCCTCTTGCGGGCGCTGATGGCGGAGCTGGAGCGGCTTGCCAATCATCTGGGCGACATCGGGGCCATCTGCAACGACGCTTCGTTCGCGCTGATGCATGCCCAGACCGGCGTTCTGCGTGAGCGTTGCCTGCGCGCTGCGGACGTCGCGTTCGGCCATCGCCTGATGATGGACGTCATCGTGCCCGGTGGCGTGAGGCGTGACATTGCGCCGGACGGCGTTTCCGCGCTACGCGCGCTGCTCGCGGAGCTACGCAAGGTCTTTCCGCGCTTGATCGAACTCTACGACAATACGGCGTCCTTGCAGGACCGCACCGTCACCACAGGCATCGTGAAGGCGGAATATGCGCGCCAGTTCGGCGCCGGCGGCTTTGTCGGCCGCGGCTCGGGCCGCGATTTTGATGCGCGGCGGGCGCTGGCCTACATGCCTTACGACGCGCTGTCGTTCGAGGTGCCGGTTCTACAGGCCGGTGACGTGAATGCGCGGGTCTGGATCCGAATTCGCGAGGTCGAGCAGAGCGTCTCGTTGATCGAGCAGATTCTCGACCGGCTTGGGCCGGGCGAACTCGAGACCGCGCTGCCAGCCCGGAGCGGCGGCGGTGCCTGTGAGGGCATGGCGCTCACCGAGGCCTTCCGCGGCGACGTTCTGGTGTGGCTGCGGCTCGACGGCGAGTTGCGTGTCGACCGCTGCCACCTGCGCGACGCCTCGTGGTTCCAGTGGCCGCTGCTGGAAACCGCGATTGACGGCAACATCATTGCCGACTTCCCGCTTTGCAACAAATCGTTCAACTGTTCCTATTCGGGCGTGGACCTCTAAGCCATGCGCAAGACCCTGCTCGAAAGCCTCACCCATGGTTCGCTGACGGAGCCCGCTCCGGCGTCGGATGGTTCGGCGTTGGCCGAGCTTGCAGCGAAGGTCGACCGAGCTGCCCAGGCCCGGCTGGGGCGTTCTCTTGCCATTCGCGAGGTCGATGCCGGATCGTGTAACGGCTGCGAGCTGGAGATCCACGCGCTTTCCAACGCCTTCTACGACATCGAACGTTTCGGCCTGCGCTTCGTCGCCTCGCCACGCCATGCCGACGTGCTGCTGGTCACGGGTCCCGTGACGAAGAACATGCAGGAAGCGCTGGAGCGGACCTACAACGCGACGCCAGATCCGAAATGGGTCGTCGCGGTCGGCGCTTGTGCGGTCGATGGCGGCATTTTCAGAGACAGCTACGCCTGCGTCGGTGGCGTATCCGAGACCGTTCCGGTGGATCTGCACATCAGGGGCTGCCCGCCGTCACCGACGGACTTGCTGAAGGGCCTGCTCGCGCTGCTGGAGCACGTCGGCGGCAAACGCTAAGCCGCCCACGCGCCGTCGCTGCGAATGTCCCGGATTCGCTTCCGCACGGGACGAGCCTAATCCACCAGGATGACCCTGATGTCATTGACGTTGGTCAGCGTCGGACCCGGCAGCAGCAGGTCGCCGGTGGCCTCGAAGAACGCGGTGGCGTCGTTGTTGTCCAGATATTCCTGCGGCTTCAGCCCCTGCGCCTTCATCCTGGCGAATGTCGCCGCGTCGATCAGCGCACCGGCGGGGTCGGTGGGGTGGCCGGCACCGCCATCGGCGCCGTCGGTATCGCCTGCCAGCGCCGAAACGTCCGGCGTGTCTTTGAGCAGGTTGGCCAGCTCCAGCGCGTATTCCTGGTTCGGCCCACCGCGCCCCTGGCCGCGCACGGTCACCGTGAGCTCGCCGCCGGACAGGATCGCAAGGCGCCTGCCTTGCGCGCGCGCGTCCAGCGCCAGTCTGGCGTGCGCGGCGGCAACCTCGCGCGCCTCGCCTTCGAGGTCGGCGCCGAGGTCGATGGTCTCGTAGCCGGATTCGCGCGCGAGCTTTACCGCGGCGTCGAGCGACTGCTTGGGCCGCGCGATCAGTTCGAAACGCGCGCGCGCGAAGGCGGCATCGTCGGGCTTGCAGCTTTCGTTGGCGGGATCGTCGAGCGCGATGCGGACGGCATCGTCGATGCCGAGCTTGTATTTCGCGACGATGGCGCGTGCGTCCGCCAGCGTGGTCGGATCGGGCACGGTCGGGCCGGAAGCGATTGCGGAAGGATCGTCATGCGGCACGTCCGAGATCGCGAGCGTCACGATCTCGGCGGCATTCTTGCCGGCGCGCGCCAGCCGGCCGCCCTTGATCCGCGACAGATGTTTCCGGACAATATTCATCTCGCCGATCGGCGCGCCCGAGCGCAGCAGCGCCTTGTTGACCGCCTGCTTCTGCGCGAAGCTGATGCCCTCGCTCGGCGCGATCCAGTTGGCCGAGCCGCCGCCGGTGAGCAGCACCAGGAGCAGATCGTCCGGACCGGCCTCGCCTGCGAGCGCGAGCGTGTCGGCGGCGCCCTTCAGGCCGGCCTCGTCCGGCACGGGATGACCGGCTTCGACCACGCGGATGCGGCGCGTCGGCACGCCGTAGCCGTGGCGCGTGGTGGCGATGCCGACGAGGCGTTCGGGCGCGAGCTGGAGCGTGTCGAGATAGTGCCGCTCGGCCGCCGCGGCCATGGCGCCAGCGCCCTTGCCGGCGGCGAGGCAGATCACGCGTCCTTTGGGCGCGGGCGGCAAGTGCGGCGCCAGCACCACATTGGGATGAGCGGCGGCGACGGCGGCGTCATAGAGTGCGCGGAGCAGGGGGCGTCGATCGGTCATCACGAAAGGCCTTGAGCAGACGGAACAAGCTGGCGGTCACGCCGCTCACATGCCTATCGCATCAGGCGCAAAAGCGTAAGCGGCCACAGCCATTATTCGATTGTGCAATCGCGTCATCATGATCGGCGCGCAAGCAAAAACCCCCTGCGCGGTCGGCGCAGGGGGCGTGGCATTGGCAAGTCGCGCGGGGCTAAAGCATGATCCGGAAAAGTGCGCAGCGGTTTTCCGAAAAGATCATGCTTAAACAACAACCTAAAGCGCGATGACGATTCATCCTAATCGCATCGCGCTTTAGCCGCCGGCGTCGGCGCTGATCACGTCGCCGAACAGGTCCCACTTCTCGCCCTTGAACTTCATGAGCTGAAGCGAGCTGATCGGTGCGAAGTCGTTCGGGCCGGTGTTGATCTTGATGCCGGGCAGCAGCACTTCGGTGCGGAAGTCCTTCAGGCTCGCCGCCTGCTTCATGACGTTCGCGCGCGTGAGGTCGTCGCCGCACTTCTTCAACACTTCCACCAGGGTCTGCGCCACGCCGTAGCCGACGATGGTGCCGCCGTCGAGCTTGTCGCCTTCAGGGAAGTACTTCGTCATGAACTCCAGGAAGGCCTTCATGCCGGCGTCGTCCTTCCACTGCGGGTCGGACACGTCCTTCAGATAGGCGGCCGAGATGATGTCTTGCGAATTCTCGAAGCCGGCGGGCTTGATCACGCTGCCGACCGAGGCCGAGACGTTGTTGAGGAAGTGGGTCGGCTTCCAGCCGATTTCGGAGATCTTCTTGATCGCCTGCGCCGCGAACTTGGGCGTGGTGATGTTGATGAAGACGTCGGCGCCGGTCGCCTTCAGCTTGACGATGTGATTGTCGATCGTCGGCTCCGACGTCTCGTAGCTTTCCTCGAGCACGATCATGCTCGCGGCCTTGGCGCCGAGGCCGTCCTTCAAACCCTTCAGGTAGTCCTTGCCGTAATCGTCGTTCTGGTAGAGCACACCGATCTTGGCGTTCGGCATGGCCTTCATGATGTATTTCGCGTAGATCTGCGTCTCGCTCTGGTAGTTGGGTTGCCAGCCCATCGTCCAGGGGAAATTCTGCGGATCGTTCCACTTGGTGGCGCCGGTCGCGACGAACAGCTGCGGCACCTTCTTCGAGTTCATGTATTTCTGGATCGCCGAGTTCGGCGGCGTACCGAGCGAGTTGAAAATGAGCAGCACTTCATCGCTCTCGACCAGCTTGCGCGCCTGCTCAACCGTCTTCGGCGGCGAATAGGCGTCGTCGTAGGAGACGAAATTGATCTTGCGGCCGTTGATGCCGCCCTCGTCATTGACCTTCTTGAAATAGGCGGCTTCGGTCCGCCCGATGACGCCGTAGGCGGAGGCCGGTCCGCTGTAGGGCATGATGTTGCCGATCTTGATCTCGGTATCGGTCGCGCCGGTATCGTATTTTTTCTGGGCCGACGCGGTGGATGTCGTAGCTGCGAAGAGCGCAAGCGCTAGTGACGCGGCGGCAATTTTGCCGGTGACAGCAGGCATTCCAATCTCCCTGTTTTTTCTTGGTGTGTGCGTCCGTTTTCTTGTGCTGCTTGTTTTTGGCGACGCGGCTGCAATTCAATACGATTTACCGGGAAGCTTCAAGGAAAAGCCCCCCGGGCAGGGCCGAGGGGCTTGCTTCTTTAGTAGCCATTGGTGCCGGCCGGCCTCTTCAACCGCCCGCGTCGCTGCTGATGACGTCGCCGAACAGTTCCCATGTCTCGCCCTTCAATCGCTGCAGCTGCAATTGGGAGATCGGAGCGAAGTCGCTGGCACTGGTGTTAACCTTCACGCCCGGCAGCAGGCCAACAGGCTCGAAGTCCCTGAGGCTGGCCGCCTGCTTCATGACATTCTCACGTGACAGATTGTCGCCGCATGCTTTGAGTACCTGCACCAGGCCCTGAGACACGATGAAGCCGTACATCACCGCCCCGTCGGCCCGGTTGGCCTCGGGATAGTATTTGTCCAGAAAGTCGTTCCACGCCTTCATCGCAGCATCATTCTTCCATTGCGGATCGGTCGGATCCTTGAAGTACGCAGAGGAGATGATGTCCTGCGCGGCCTCGAAGCCGGCCGGCTTGATGACGCTCCCGATATTGGCCGAGACGTTGTTGAGGAAATGCAGCGGCTTCCAGCCGAGTTCGGCGTTCTTCTTGATCGCCTGCGCCGCGAATTTCGGCGTGGTGATGTTGATGAAGACGTCGGCGCCCGTGGCCTTCAATCTCACGATGTGCGAGTCGATGGTCGGTTCGGAGACCTCATAACTGTCCTCGATGACAATCATCGAGGCTGCCTTGGCTCCCAGTCCGTCCTTGAAGCCCTTCAGATAATCCTTGCCGTAATCGTCGTTCTGATACAGCACCGCGATCTTGGCGTCGGGTTTGTTCTTCAGGATATACTTCGCGTAGATGATCGTCTCGCTCTGGTAGTTGGGTTGCCAGCCCATCGTCCACGGGAAGTTCTGCGGGTCGTTCCACTTGGTGGCGCCAGTGGCGACGAACAGCTGAGGCACCTTCTTCTGGTTCAGGTATTTCTGGATCGCCGTGTTCGGCGGCGTACCGAGCGAATTGAAGATCAGCAGCACCTCGTCGCTCTCGACCAGCTTGCGCGCCTGCTCCACGGTTTTGGGCGGCGAGTAGCCGTCGTCATAGCTGACGAAGTTGATCTTGCGGCCGTTGATGCCGCCTTCGGCGTTGACCTTGCGGAAATACGCCTCCTCGGTCTTGCCGATCACGCCGTAGGCGGAGGCCGGTCCGCTGTAGGGCATGATATTGCCGATCTTGATTTCGGTGTCGGATGCGCCGGTGTCGTATTTCTTCTGCGCGAACGCTGTCGTGGACAGAGTGGCAGTCAGTACGAGGGCGGCCGAGAAGGCCCCCAATCGCACATGCATTGCAGGCATCTTGCTCTCCCTAGCTCGGTTTGAATGTGTCGATTGTTCTTGTTGGGAGCGATCATTGCGCGCCGCTCTGACACGCATTGAATACCCTTCTCAGGCGCCCAGCAAGGACGACACCCGCCGCCGCCGTCGCGGCGAGGTGCTTCTTTTTCGAGGGGATGCGGAATATTCCGGCGGGCGAGATGAAGCGGGTCGTTGCTCAGCTGCGCATAGGTTGTGTTGTAAAATCTGAATTATTTTAAATTGCGAAATTGTGCGGCTTCAATGTCCCATCTCGCTGGAGATGACGTCGCCGAACAGCTCCCATTTCCGGCCCTTGAAGCGCATCATCTGCAACTGCTCGATTGGGGCGAAATTGTCCGGCGCGGTGTTGATCTTGATGCCGGGCAGCAGCGTGTCGGGTTCGAAATCCTTCAAGGAAGCCGCTTGCTTCATGACGTTCTCGCGGGTGAGATCGTCGCCGCACATCTGCAACACCTTCACCATGGTCTGCGCGGCGGCATAGCCGAACACGACGCCGGCATCGAGCTTGTTGGCTTTGGGATTGTACTTCGCGAGGAAGTCATAGAACCGCTTCATGCCGTCATCGGCATTCCACTGCGGATCGGAGCCGTCCTTCATGTAGGTCGCCGACAGGATGCCTTGGGATATCTCTAGGCCGGCCGGTTCGATCACGCCGCCGACGGAGGCCGAGACGTTGGAGACGATGTGGACCGGATGCCAGTTGATCTCCGCCGCCTTCTTGATCGCCTGCGCGGCGAATTTCTGGGTGGTGATGCTGATGAAGACGTCGGCGCCCGAGGCCTTGAGCTTCACGACGTGCTCGTCGATCGTGGGCTCGGAGGTATCGTAGGACTCCTGCAGCACGATCATCGAGGCTTTGGCGCCGAGGCCGTCCTTCAACCCCTTCAGATAGTCCTTGCCGAAATCGTCGTTCTGGTAGAGCACGCCGATCTTTCCGTCCGGCTTCTCCTTCATGATGTACTTGGCGTAGATGCGCGCCTCGCCGGCGTAGCTCGGTTGCCAGCCCATGGTCCAGGGATATTGCTTCGGGTCGTTCCACTTCGAGGCTCCGCTCGCGACGAACAATTGCGGCACCTTCTTCTCGTTCATGTATTTGCGGATGGCGCTGTTGGTGGAGGTGCCGAGCGAGCCGAAGATCAGGAGCACCCCGTCGCTCTCGACCAGCTTGCGCGCCTGCTCCACCGTCTTCGGCGGCGAATAGGCGTCGTCGTAGGAGATGAACTTGATCTTGCGGCCGTTGACGCCGCCCTCGGCATTGATCTTGTTGAAATAGGCTTCCTCGACCTTGCCGATCGCGGCATAGGCCGAAGCAGGGCCGCTATAGGGCATGATGTTGCCGATCTTGATCTCGGTATCGGAGGCGCCGGTGTCGTATTTGTTCTGCGCCAGTGCCGGGCTGCCCATTGCAGTGCACAATGCGACTGTGGCCAGAAGCGCCGCAACCTGACGTCGAACGGCAGTCATCATTCTCCCACCCCGAGTTGGATCGGCGCCGCATTGAACAAGATTGACGCGCGACGTCAACAAAAAGCCCCCGCGATCGCTCGTGGGGGCTTCTTGGGCTCGGACTATTACGTCAGCGTGTCACTCGGAGGCGACGTCGCCGCTGATGATCTCACCGAATAGTTCCCACTTCTCACCCTTGAACCGCTGCATCTGGAGCTGCGAAATCGGGGCGAAGTCGGTGGGGCCGGTGTTGATCTTGACGCCGGGCAGGAGCGTGTCCGGCGCAAAATCCTTCAACGAAGCCGCCTGCTTCATCAGATTGGCGCGGGTCAGATCGTCGCCGCACATTTCCAGGACCTTGGCCAGGGTCGAGGCTGCACCGTAGCCGTAGACCATGGCGGTGTCGGTCTTGTCGGCGCCGGGCATGTACTTGTCGACGAACTCATTCCACTTCTTCATGCCGGGATCGTTGGCCCATTGCGGGTCGGTGGAGTCCTTGGCATAGGCCGCCGACAGCACGCCCTGCGCCGCATCGAATCCGGCCGGCTTCATCACGCTGCCGACCGAGATCGACACGTTGGTGAGGATCTGCAGCGGCTTCCAGCTGAGCTCGGCCGTCTTCTTGATGGTCTGGGCCGCGAACTTCGGCGTCGCATAGATCAGGAGCACGTCGGGATTGGCGGCCTTGATCTTGACGATGTGGCCGTCGACCGACGGCTCCGACACCTCATAGCTCTCTTCCATGACGATCATGGACGAGGCCTTGGCGCCGAGGCCGTCCTTGGTGCCCTTGAGGTAGTCTTTGCCGAAATCGTCGTTCTGATAGAGGATCGCGACCTTGGCGTCGGGCTTTTCCTTCATCAGCCATTTGGCATAGATCTGGGCCTCGCTCTGGTAGGAGGGCTGCCAGCCGATGGTCCAGGGGAAGTTCTTCGGATCGTTCCACTTGGTGGCGCCGGTGGCGACGAACAGCTGCGGAATCTTCTTGGCGTTGAGATATTTCTGGATCGCGCTGTTCGAGGGCGTGCCGAGCGGGTTGAACACGGCCAGCACCTCGTCGCTCTCGACGAGCTTGCGCACCTGCTCGACCGCCTTCGGCGGCGAATAGGCATCGTCATAGGTGACGAAGTTGATCTTGCGGCCGTTGATGCCGCCCTTGTCGTTGATCATCCGGAAATAGGCTTCCTCGGTCTTGCCGATGATGCCGTAGGCCGATGCCGGACCGCTGTACGGCATGATGTTGCCGATCTTGATCTCGGTATCGGACGCGCCGGTGTCGTATTTCTTCTGGGCGAGTGCAGCGCCGGAGGTGAGGGCAATGGCCGCCGTTGCCGCGACCAGCGCGGCGGCTCGCAGTGTTCTTCCAAATCGCAATTCGGTCTCCTTGGTTTAAACAACAGTCTTCGAGTGTTTCAGTTTCTTCTGAGCTTGCCGGCGAATTGCTGGCCCAGGATCGCGATCTGCCTTGCGCCATGCGGCACGAGGTAGATGACCAGGAACAGCAGCACGCCGAACACCGCGCCGGAAAGGCCCTTGGAAATGCTTTCCGCCATGTTCGGCACGAAGATGATGAAGGCCGCGCCGACGAACGAGCCGGGCAGCCAGCCGACGCCGCCGACCACCATGCCGAGGAACAGCGAGATCGCCAGCGTGATGGTGTAGCTGTCGGGCGCCACGAACTGCACCGCGATGGCGCCGAGCGAGCCGGCGACGCCGGTGATGCCGGCGGACACGCCGAAGGCCAGCGTCTTGTACAAGGCGACGTTGACACCCATCGAGGAGGCCGCGATCTCGTTGTCGCGGATCGCCATGAAGGCGCGGCCGGAGCGGGAGCGCAGCAGGTTGACCGAGAAGACGTAGATCGCGACCGTCACGATCAGCGTGAAATAGTACAGCCACATGTCCTGCGACATCGGCAGGCCGAACGGCGCGTCCGGCTTGGTGACAACGAGGCCCTGCACGCCGCCGGTCCAGTGCTCGAGGAAGTTCAGCTTCAAGAGCTGCGGCATCGCGGTGGCGAGCGCGAAGGTCGCGAGCGCGAGATAGACGCCCGACAGCCTCAGCGCCGGCTTGCCGAACAGGTAGCCGAAGCCGAAGCAGACCGCCGCGGAAACCGGAATTGTCAGCGCGTAATTGACGTTGAAGTACTCCATCAGCACCGCCGACGTATAGGCGCCGACGGCGTAGAACGCGCTCTGGCCGAGCGAGAACTGGCCGGAGCCGCCGGTCAGGATGTTCAGCGCCAGCACCGCCAGCCCGTAGATCAGGAGCATCGTCATCTGGAAGATGATGAAGTTCTTGACGAACACCGGCACGACCAACAACACCGCCAGCACCAACAGCGAGGTGCCCGTGCCCAGCGTCATCGCCCGCTTCGGAACGGCCTCGACCGCCTGGTGGCCTTCTGCAACGACTTCTTCTGCAGCGCTCATGATCAAACTCGCTTGACGATGTGCCGGCCGAACAGGCCGGCGGGTTTGACGACCAGGACGGAGATGATCAGCGCGAGCGCGATCGGGAGTTTCAGCTCGTTGCCGACGCCGGGGATGTAGGTGCCGGCGAGGTTCTCGAAGATGCCGACCAGGAAGCCGCCGACCACGGCGCCGAACGGGCTCGACAGCCCGCCGAGCACCGCGGCGGCGAAGCCGTAGATCAAGACGCCGCCCATCATGTTGGGCTCCAGGAACACCACCGGTGCGATCAGCATGCCGGCGATCGAGCCGATCGCGGTCGCCATGCCCCAGCCGAGCGCGATCATCCAGCTCGTGTTGATGCCGACCAGGCGGGCCGATTCAGGCACCGAGGCCGCCGCACGCATCGCCAGACCGATCCGCGTGTACTGGAAGAAGAAGTAGAGGCCGAGCAGCAGCAGCACGGTGACGCCGATCATGCCGGCCTGGTGGGTCGAGATCAGCTGGCTGCCCAGGAACGGCGAGGAGCCGAACGGGGTCGGGTACTGCTTGATGGTGAAGTCCCAGATCAGGCCGGCCGAGGAGTTGATGATCGCGAACAGTGCGATGAAGCCGGCAACGTTGGTCAGCACCGGCGCTTTCACCAGCGGCTTGAACAGGATGCGCTCGATCGCGATTCCGGCGACGAAGGAGAATGCCAGCGTGATCAGGAAGGCGGCCCAATAGGACACGCCCCATTGCATCAGCTGCCAGGAGATGAAGGTCGAGAACATCGCCATCTCGCCTTGCGCGAAGTTGAGATGGTCGATGGCCTGGTAGATCATCACCACGGCCAGCGCCATGCAGGCGTAGATCGCGCCCGTGGCAATGCCGGCCAGGACCTGGTTGGTAAACAGTTCCATTGTCCCGGCTCCCTCAGTAACCCAGATAGGATTTGCGGATTTCTTCGTTGTTCGCGATGTCCTTGGCCTTGCCTGACATCACGATGCGGCCGGTCTCGATCACATAGGCCTGGTCGGCGAGCTCAAGTGCGAGCTGGGCGTTCTGCTCGACCACCAGGATCGAGACCTTGTCCTCGCGATTGATCTTGCCGAGGATGCCGAACAGGTCGCGCACCACCAGCGGCGCGAGGCCGAAGGACGGCTCGTCCAGCAGCATCAGTCGTGGCCGCAGCATCAGGGCACGGGCGACCGCGAGCATCTGCTGCTCGCCGCCGGACAGCGTGCCGGCCTGCTGGGTGTGGCGCTGCTTCAGCACCGGGAAATGCGCGTACATGCGCTCGATGTCGGAGATAATGCCGGCGCTGTCCTTGCGGGTGATGGCCCCGAGCTGGAGGTTCTCCTCCACGGTCATGGTGGTGAAGGTGCCGCGGCCCTGCGGCACGTGGGCGATGCCGAACCGCACGATGCTCTCGGTGGAGCGGTTGTTCAGCGGCTTGCCGTCGAACTCGATGCCGCCGGTCGAGCGCACCATGTTGCAGATCGCGCGCAGCGTGGTGGTCTTGCCGGCGCCGTTGGCGCCCAAGAGCGTCGTCAGCGAGCCTTCGTTGAGCGAGAAGGACAGGCCGTGGAGCGCCTGGACCTGGCCGTAATAGGCGCGCAGGTCCTTGACGGTGAGAAGTGTCGTCATTGGTCCTTGCTCCCGAGATAGGCCTTGATGACGTCGGGGTCCGCCTGCACCTGGGCGGGCGTGCCCTCCGCGAGCTTCTTGCCGAAGTTCAGCGCGACCACGTGGTCGGCGATCGACATCACGAGGCCCATGTGGTGCTCGACCAGCAGCACGGTCATGTGGCGCTCGTCGCGGATGCGGCGGATCAGGTCGCCGAGCACATGGACCTCCTCGTGATTGAGGCCGCCGGCGGGCTCGTCGAGCAGCAGGATCTTCGGATCGGCCGCGAGCGCGCGCGCCAGCTCGACGCGCTTCTGCGTGCCGAAGGGCAGGCCGGACACGACGGTGTGGGCGACGTCCTCGAGCTCGAGATAGGCGAGGATCTCGTGCACCTTCTTGTTGACGTCGGTCTCGCTGCGGCGAATCCAGGCCAGGCGCAGCGAGTCGCTGATGATGTCGCTGGAGGTCCGGGCGTGCGTTCCGACGCGAACGTTGTCCATCACCGAAAGGTTGGGAAACAGCGCCACGTTCTGGAAGGTGCGGCCGATGCCGATCTCGGCGATCCGGTGCGGCGGCCGCGACAGGATGCTTACGCCATCCATCAGGATGTCGCCGGACGAGGGCTGATACAGCCGGGACAGACAGTTGAACAGCGTGGTCTTGCCGGCGCCGTTGGGGCCGATCAAGCCGAGGATCTGGCCCTTGTGCATGTCAAAGGACACGCCGTTGAGCGCGACAATGCCGCCGAACACGACGCTGACGTCGCGAACCGCGAGCAGGGGCGATGTCCCCTGCGCGAGCTGTGCCTGCGTCATCTCGTCTCGCTCACGTCGTTCGATGAGCGAAGGGGCGATGCGAACCGCTCCCGACGATGACAAAGGCTATCTGATCCCCTCGGGCACACGCGCAACTTTTCCTCCTGATTTCAGCTTTTTGCTGACGTCTTTTTTGGAATGCGGCATCAGACCCCCGAGCGCCGCTTCGATGTTCCTTACCATCGCCAAGAGGCGCGGTCCAATGTCGTTGATCAAACGCTCTTCCGTGAAGCGGAATGCGGGGGCGCCGCAATTGAATGCGTAAGGTCCGGTTCCGTCGTTGAGCTTGAGCGCAACGCCGGCGGCGCCGATGTCGTCGTGCCAGTCGCCAACCGAAATCGCAAAACCGTATTTCGCGACGGTTTCGCCGGAGCGCTCCAGCCCGTCGCGCATCTTTGCCCAGCGGCTGCCGTAGTGTTCGCGCAACAGACGCGACAACTCCGCGCGGTCGGCGTCGTCGAGCGCCCAGAAATAGGCACGGCCCATCGCACTGGTTGCAATCGGAACGCGGGAGCCGACGTCAAGTTGAACGCCGACCGTCTCGCTGCCGCGGCTTTGCCCGAAATAGATCATGCTGTGACGGTCGCGGCCGCCGACCGCGACGGCGCCGCCGGTCGCGCGCATCACTTCCTCGCGGAACGGCTCGGACAAATGCCGAACGCCGAGATTGGCGAGCGCGGCGTAGCCGAGCGACATCGCGGCGGGTGTGAGCTGGTACTTCTCGAAGCGGGGAACCGGCGCGAGATAACCCAGCTTGGTCAGGGTGTAGGTCAGGCGCGACACCGTCGGCTTCGGCAAGTTGGTGCGCGCCGCGATCTCCTGATTGCCGAGAAGGCCGTCGTTCGGGTGGAATGCTCGCAATACGTCCAGTCCGCGGGAAAGCGCGACGACGAAATTCCGATCGGTCGCTGTCTTCTTTCCTGTACGCTTCATCCCTGATCTGCTTCTTGCGCGGAGTCGTTGACAACGTCCGTGCTTCAAAATAACCCTGCCGTCAAGATGCGGAATTAAATTCCGCACCGCGAAATCGAACAAAAGCAATCCCCACCAAGGAGGGAACACCGTGAGCGAAGTGGTCAAGCTTGAGCGTCATGACGAAGTCGGCATCGTCACGGTCGACAGCCCGCCGGTCAACGCACTGAGTGCCGCGGTCCGCGGTGGAATCCTGGAGTGCATCAAGGCCGCAATCGCCGATCCCGCCATCAAGGGCATCGTGCTGACCTGCGCCGGCCGCACCTTCATCGCCGGCGCCGACATCACCGAGTTCGGCAAGCCGCCGAAGCCGCCCGCCCTCAACGACGTGCTGTCCGAGATCGAGAACTCGCCGAAGCCGGTGGTCGCCGCGATCCACGGCACGGCGCTCGGCGGTGGCCTCGAGGTCGCGCTCGCCTGTCATTTCCGCGTCGCGGTGAAAGAAGCCAAGCTCGGCCTGCCCGAGGTGAAGCTCGGCCTGCTGCCGGGCGCCGGCGGCACCCAGCGGCTGCCACGCGCGGTGGGTCCTGAGCTCGCGGTCAAGATGATCGTCGGCGGCGATCCCATCGGTGCCGCGGAAGCGCTCAAGAACGGCCTGATCGAGGAGATCATCGAGGGACCGGCATCGGGCGGCGAAGCTTTCGTGCGCAAGCTCATCGCGGAGAAACGTCCGCTGCGGCGTCTGCGCGACGACGATTCCAAGATCGCGGCCGCCAAGGCCGACCGCACGATCTTCACCAACGCGGTCGCCGCCATGACCAAGAAGTCGCGCGGCCTGGAGGCGCCGTTCGCCGCCGCCGACGCTGTGGGCTACGCCATTGACCTACCCTTCGACGAAGGTCTGAAGAAGGAGCGCGAGGGCTTCCTGAAGCTCGTCGCCAGCGACCAGTCCAAGGCGCAGCGCTACGCCTTCTTCGCCGAGCGCGAAGCCGCCAAGATCGCGGGCGTTCCTGAAGGCACCAAGTCGCGTCCCGTGAACCGCGTCGCCATCCTCGGCGCCGGCACCATGGGCGGCGGCATCGCGATGTCCTTTGCCAATGCCGGCATCCCCGTCACCCTGATCGAGACCGCCGAGGAGCAGCTCAAGCGCGGCATGGGCATCATGCAGAAGAACTGGGAAGCGACCGCGGCGCGCGGCGGCATCCCGGCAGACGCGCCCGCCAAGCGCATGGCGCTGATCAACGGCGTCGTCGGCATCGAGAATGTCGGCGATGCCGACCTCGTCATCGAAGCCGTGTTCGAGACCATGGCGGTGAAGAAGGAGGTGTTCGGCAAGCTCGACCAGTACGCCAAGCAGGGCGCCGTGCTCGCCTCCAACACCTCGTACCTGAACATCGACGAGATCGCGAAGTCGACCAGGCGTCCGCAGGACGTGCTCGGCATGCACTTCTTCTCGCCGGCCAACGTCATGAAGTTGTGCGAGATCGTGCGCGCCGACAAGACCGCGCCGGACGCCCTCGTGACGGCCGTCAACATCGCGCGCAAGATCGCAAAGGTGCCGGCCGTGGTCGGCGTCTGCGACGGCTTCGTCGGCAACCGCATGCTGGCCCAGCGCGGCAAGCAGTCGGAGAAGCTCTTGTTCGAGGGAGCCCTGCCGCAGCAGGTCGATGCCGTCGTCACCAAGTTCGGCATGCCGATGGGCCCGTTCGCGATGGGCGACCTCGCCGGCCTCGACATCGGCTGGCGCTCGCGCAAGGACCGCGGCATCAAGTCGGAGATTGCGGATGCGCTGTGCGAAGCCGGCCGCTTCGGCCAGAAGACCGGCAAGGGCTACTACAAGTATGAGGCCGGCTCCCGCGCGCCGCTGCCCGATCCCGAGGTCGAGAAGCTGATCGACGAGACGCTTGCTCGTCTCGGCCGCAAGAAGCGCGTCGTCAGCGACGAGGAGATCCTCGAGCGCATGATGTATCCGATGATCAACGAGGGCGCGAAGATCCTGGAAGAGGGCATCGCGGCACGTCCCTCCGACATCGACGTGGTCTGGCTCTACGGCTATGGCTGGCCGATCTACCGCGGCGGCCCGATGTTCTGGGCCGACAGCGTCGGCCTCAAGCACATCGCCGATCGTCTGGCCTTCTACGCCAAGGAGACCAACGATCCGAGCCTCGAGCCCGCGCCGCTGCTGAAGAAGCTCGCGGCGGAAGGCAAGACCTTCGCCTCGCTCGCCGCGGCGTCGAAAGCGGCGTGATCGGATTGGGATCGGTGGCTACGATGAGTCGTTCCGGGCGACGCTCTCTCCGTTCCCTCCCCCCTTGCGGGGGAGGGGCAGGGAGGGGGGTAGCCCCGGGCGAGGTCAGCGTTTGTGGCTACCCCCTTCCCCAACC
>NZ_SPQS01000038.1 GCF_004570865.1 Bradyrhizobium frederickii | reverse complement strand
CCCCATCCGGGCTCCACCCCCCATGCCGCCGCCGCCGACATGCGCACCGCCGCCACCACCGCCGATGTGCACGCCGCCCCCGCCACCACGGGCGGCGCGATCCTGCGCGAAGCTCGGTGCGGTCATGGGTAGAACGAGCGCCAGCGTAGCGGCTGCACTCAAAACTCTCAGACTGTTCATGGGTAAACTCCTTTCCCGGAAGCAAACCCTATGAAAGAGCTATGGTTCCTGGGATCACGCCGGTTTGCGCGTGAAGGGGAGCCTCACTCGTGGCCGCTGTACCCGGCATGAACGGATCGCGTCCGATTTGCGGCAACGCCTGGGTCGCGGCTGCGCGTCTGCCGAGGGCACCACCGCGCCGCCGAACTGGACATTTCGCCGGCCGGATGGCATCAGGGCCCGACGAAGCAGGGCCCTTGCCGCATGAAACAATTCTTCCTCAAGTTCTTCACCTGGTGGAATGGCCAGACTTTTGGCACCCAACTCTGGACCAAACGGTACGGGGAGCTGGTCGGCCAGGACGAGCAGGGCAATCTCTACTATCGCACCCGCGGCGGCGCGGTCGATCCGACCCTGGGCTTCGAGCGGCGCTGGGTGGTCTATAACGGCTATGCCGAAGCGAGCCGGATCCCGCCGTCATGGCACGGCTGGATTCATCACACCGTCGATGTGCCGCCGACCGAGGACAATTACCAGCCGCGCGAGTGGGAGAAGCCGCACCAGCCGAATCTCACCGGCACGGCGAAGGCCTATCGTCCCTCGGGATCGACCCTCGCCAGCGGCAAGCGCCCGAAGGCGACCGGCGACTATCAGCCCTGGACCCCTGGCTAGACGTTCGGCCCGCGATCTTCATCGTTCAACTGGATGCAGCCGCATCCGCCTCACGCCGCTGTGGACAACGGGAACAGCGGGGACGGCGCCTGCGCGGCCGTTGCGGCCGCGCCAGCAATGCAGTCCAATGATCCCATCTTACGGAGATGGGAGACCATCGCGTTCGGTTCGGGCAACAGTTCGCGACTGTCCCGAGATGCAGCGGCCGCCGAGTATGGACTCGATCGGGAGATAGGCCCCCGGTCTGGAAGCTCCGACATCGCTCGATGTGAATGTGCAGCCGCCGTAAGACAGGAAAGGCCGCTTGGGAAACCGAGCGGCCTTTTTCTGTTGCTGTCGTCTTCTGTTGTTATCGTCCTGGCGCGTGCCCCGGACGCAGCGCAGCGCTTCCCCGGCGATGCACAGCATCGTCCGGTTCAGCGGTGCGCTGCAGAGCCGGGGCCCATCTCACCGTGTGCCGTGTTGCGTTCTGGGTCCCGGCTCTGCGGAGCGTCACTGCGTGCCGCGCCGCGTCCGGGACATGAGAGCGAGGTCCGCGCTACGCCATCCGCTCGGCTGCGAGCTTGACGGCTTCAAGCCGCCGCGCCTGGTTTTGCGCGCCGCGCTCCCGGAGCAGGGTCAACACTTCGGCCGGCGCGGTCTCGGGCGAGCCCGAATTGAACGGCGGTGCCGGGTTGTACTCCATCTGGAGCTGGATCGCTTGCGCGGTGGTGCGATCGATCAGGATCGACACCAGCGTCAGCGCGAAATCGATTCCGGCGGTGACGCCGCCGCCGGTGATGCGATTGCGGTCGATGCAGACGCGCGTCTTTGTTGGCGTCGCGCCGAACTGGCCGAGCATCTCCATCGCGCTCCAATGGGTCGCGGCGCGGTAGCCCTTGAGCAGACCGGCGGCGCCGAGCGCCAGCGATCCCGTGCAGACGGAGCTGACGTACTTCGCGCCCGCGGCCTGCTTGCGCAGGAAGTCGAGCACCTCGTCGTCGCCCAGCAGGTCGTTGGTGCCGGCGCCGCCGGGCACGCAGATCACGTCGAGCTGCGGGCAGTCGGCGAATGTCGTGGTCGGCGTCAGCGTCAGCACGGAATCGCTCGGCACCGGCTCGATCCGCTTCCAGATCAAATGCAGCTTGGCGCCGGGCACCATGGCGAACACCTGCAAGGGGCCGGTGAAGTCGAGCTGGGTGACGCGCGGAAATATCAGAAGACCGATCTGGAGCGGTGACGACATCGGCGGATCCTCCAAAGATGAGCTTGACGGGCGAAGATTGGCATGCTGCCTTTGTGTCCGGAATGGCATAATTCCCACTATTTCGGACGTAGGCTATGATCGGCATCTTGATCTTCCCGGATTTCCAGCTGCTCGATGCCGCCGGTCCGATCTCGGTGTTCGAGGTCGCGGCACGCTGCGCCGACAAGCCGCTGGCGCTACGGGTGCTGGCGTTGAATGCAGGGCCGGTGCGCAGCTCTTCGGGCGTCGAGATGATGGCGCGCGATTTCAAGTCGGCGAATGCGATCACCACTCTGGTGATCGCGGGCGGCGTCGGCGTTGCGGATGCCGCGCGCTGCGAGGTCACGCGTGCCTTCGTGCAGCGGCTGGCAAAGCGCGGCGTGCGGGTCGCGAGCGTCTGCTCGGGCGCCTATGTGCTGGCTGAGGCGGGGCTGCTCGACGGCCGCCGCGCCACCACGCATTGGGGGCGGACGCGCGACTTCGTCACGCGCTATCCGAAAGTAAAGTTCGAGCCCGACCAGATCTTCACCCGCGACGGCAATGTGTGGACGTCGGCCGGCATCACCGCCGGCATCGACCTCGCGCTCGCGATGGTGACTGAGGACCATGGCGAGGAGATCGCGCAAGCGGCCGCGCGCCAGCTCGTGCTCTATCATCGCCGCAGCGGTGGCCAGTCGCAGTTCTCATCGCTGCTGGAGCTGAAAGGATCGAACGGCCGCTTCGGCGCGCTGTTGTCCTGGGCGCGTGAAAATCTCGACGCGCCGCTAACGGTGGAGGATCTCGCCGATCGCGCCGGCATGAGCGCGCGGCATTTCGCCCGCGCCTTCGCCGCCGAGACCGGCACGACGCCCTCAAAAGCGATCGAGCGGCTCCGGCTCGAAGTCGCGCGCGAGCGCGTGCAGTCTTCGCGCGAGGGCATCGAGTTGGTTGCGGAAGCAACCGGCTTCCGCGATCCCGAGCGCATGCGCCGCGCCTTCATCCGCGCCTTCGGCCAGCCGCCACAGGCACTGCGGCGCGCGGCAAGGGCGGGATAGGCGTGTACGCTTGAACTGGCGCGTGCGAAATGGCGACGTCTGCGTTGTTCAGATTTGGACGTCGCCGATGGTCACTTGTCCGGCTTTTCGCGCACGATGGCGCCGGTTTTGGGATCGGCATGGAATTCCATCTTCTGTCCGTTCTTGATGCCTTCGCCCTCCCACTGGCCATCGTCGGCTTCAAGCTTGGTCACCTGCGAATAGCCAGATTCCATGACCTTGGCCTTCACTTGCTCCATCGGCATCCAGTCCGGTCCGGGTTGATCTGCTCTTGCTGCTGAGCCCATGGCAAGGGAACCGAGAACCAGAATTGCGGCAAACTTCATCGCCAATCTCCATTCGATGAACGGCTTCAACGAGATCTCTGAACTGATGTTCCTTCACTTCGTCTGAGCGATGCAAACCACGGGAACATACCTAAGCGACGTTGTCTGCCGCTGTAGCCCTCGACGCATCCGCGCGCCCCGTCAGCCGCCGCGCGATCGGCATCAGCATGTAGGGCGCGAGATGAATCGGAAACTGCGTCATCGCGAAATAGAGCCAGGTGGTCGGCGGCAAGGCGCCGGCCGTTGCCGCCAGCATCAGGCCGAGATTGCGCTGTGACACCATCAGCCCGAGCGCCAGCGCGCGTTCGGTGCCGATACGGCGGAACAACAGCGTGGTGATGGCGAGCAGGGTGAAGTAGATCGCGAAGGACAGGGCTGCGAGGCTGATGGTGAACAGCGGATGCGCGAGGAGGTCGCTCGCGACGTCGCCCATGATCGCCGCCGCGAAGATGAAAAGGATGATGATGTTGAGACCGTCGATCGGCGTCTTGTGACGCTGGATCGCCTCCGCGCCGAAGATCCACCGGATGGCTGTCGCGGCGAGCAGCGAGGCGGCAAGGATGCCGAGCAGTTTCAGGCCCAGTGCCAGCGGCGTGATGCTGAGCATGTCGCCGAGGAAGAGGCCTGCGAACATCGAGGCGGTGAAGGGCACCAGCGCGGTCGAGGTCACCAGCGTGATCAGGACGAGCGTGGCATCGAGACCCATCAGCGCGGCAAGGGCCGGGGAGGCCATCATCGGCGAGGCCATGCTCTGCAGCATCAGTGCGAGCGCCAGCCCGGGCGCGCGGACGGTGAGGCCGGTTGCGTGCGCGATCAACCCGACGATCAGCGGCACGCCGATCGTGGTCCAGGCCGTGGCGGTCGCGACCAGCGCGGGCCTGCGCAAATGGCTGTAGAGCGCGGCCAGATCGACCCGCATGAAGGAGATGCAAAGCAGGCCAAGGATGGCTTCGGTGAGATAGGGACGCAGCAACGCGCCGAGCGGTGGCACCGCGGCGGCGATGAACACAATGGCGGCGACCCCGCGGGTGCCCTGGCTGCCCAGCCAGCTCAGGACGCGCAGCGGGAGGGCGGCGATGGTTTGGAGCGGAGAAGCCATGCGGAACGGCGTTCAGCCCAATCCCTTCAACCATGCGCCGGTCACCCGGCCGCCGCCGTGGAACAACACCAGCGCGGGCGACAGGCCGCCGGGCCGGCGCGGCTCCTTGGGCCTATGGAAGCGGGCGGCAATTGCGCCGTGCGAGGCCGGGATCGAGAGTGAAGCTACGCGGGCAAGCTCGGGCGGCTCGGGGTTGGTGGCAAAGCGCGCCTGCGCGTAAGAGGCGCGGGCCTCCGGCGCGGTCAGGGTCTCGCAGGCGGGGCGGCCGGCGTCCTGGAAGGCCTTGGAGACGGCGGCGGCATCGGGATCGAGCACAACGGGCATGATGCGGGGGCGACCTCGGGGTTTCCAGTCAGGTTGGGCGTCTTATTTGGGCGGGCGATGCCGGGCCCCGGGCCCCTCGGGGGGCTGTTTGACTATCCCATTCGGAAGCCGATCTGGCCAGACGGGGCCGGGAAGGGCGGGGCTGCCGCCCTTCCCCCGCCGTATTCGCCGTGTTAACCGGATGGCCTGCGAGCGGCGGTAACCCCTATAAAATGTCCAACAAGCCCGATTCGCTGTTGAAGCCGCGCGAGATGTTTCGAACCATTACCCTGACTGGTCTTGCGGCGCTTTTGGCCGCCACCGCGCTGACGGTTGCGACGCCGGCTCAGGCGCAAATCGGCACGATCTTTTCCGATCCGCCGCCGCTGCGGCCGCCCGGCAATATTCCGCGCGGCCAGCCGCAGCCGCAGCCGATCCCCGACGACGACGAAGAGGTGCCGGAGCTGCCGCCGCAGGGCCGCGTGCTGCCGTCGCGTCCGATGCCTCCGCCGCCGGGCCGGCAGGGGAACGTGATGCCGGGGCCGGTCGAAACCCAGCCGCTGGCGCCGCCGCCGGGCTCCACCGTCGCTCCGCCAAATCAGCCGCCTTCCGCGGCGATCGCGCCGCCCGGTCCGCAAGGCGCCCCGGGCGCGCCTGGGCGTCAGCCGCAGCAGAAGGGCGCTCCGGGCGCCGTGCCGCAGACCCCGGCAAGTCTGCAGCCGGGCGACGAGGTCGTCACCGAGCCGCCGGCGCAGAAGATCGTGAACAAGAAGGCGACCTTCTCGGGCCTCGACAAGATCACCGGCCGCATCATCAATTTCGACGAGGAGATCGGCGAGACCGTTCAGTTCGGCGCGCTCAGGGTCAAGACCGACGCCTGCTACACGCGGCCGGCGACGGAGGCCACCAACACCGATGCCTTCGTCGAGGTCGATGAAATCACCTTGCAGGGCGAGGTGAAGCGCATCTTCTCCGGCTGGATGTACGCGGCAAGCCCGGGCCTGCACGGCGTCGAGCACCCGATCTACGACATCTGGCTGACCGACTGCAAAGAGCCGCAGCAAACGGTTGCGACCGCGGCGCCGGATCCTGCGGCCAAGCCGCCGCCGCCACCGCCGCCGGCGCAGAAGAAGGCTGCGCCGAAGCAGGTGCAGCAGCGTCCGCCGCAACCTCTGCCGCCGATCCAGCAGCAGCAACCGGCACCGCCGCCGCCCCCGCCGCCGGAGCAGCGGCCGGGTCTGTTCGGTATTCCCGGCTTCGGCCGGTAAGCCGGCGATCGACTATTGCCGCGAAGCGATGATCTCGAGTGCGCGCGCGCCCGGGATGGCCTCGCCGGATGAGAGCCTGAGGAAATCGCCGGGCTCGCCGGTCAGCGCCTTGTCGAGCAGCGCGGTGTAGCGCCGCCGCGAGATTTCGACCGCGCCAAAGCTCTTCAGGTGCTCGGTGACGTATTGGGTGTCGAGCAGCTCGAAGCCACCATGGATGAGCCGCGCGACCAGATGCACCAGCGCGACCTTCGAGGCGTCGCGCGCGGTGTGGAACATGCTCTCGCCGAAGAAGGCCCGTCCCAAGCTGACGCCGTACAGCCCGCCGACGAGATCATCGCCCTGCCAGGCTTCGACGCTGTGGCAATGGCCGAGCTGATACAGGCCGCCATAGAGGTCGCGGATGCGCTTGTTGATCCAGGTGTCCTCGCGCCCGATCTGCGGCGCGGCGCAGCCCGCGATCGTCGCCTTGAATGCGGTGTTGACGGTCACGCGAAACACGTCCGAGCGCACCGTGCGCGCAAGCCGCGAGGCGACGCGAAATCCGTCGAGGGGGATGACGCCGCGAAATTCCGGCTCGACCCAGAACAGGGTCGGATCGTCGGCGCTTTCCGCCATCGGGAAGATGCCGCAGGCATAGGCGCGCAGCAGCACGGCCGGGGTGATTTCAGACGGAGCGGAGTCGCGAGAAGTCATGGTTCGCGATCATAGCAGGATCGCGATGCGGTTGCGATGGGGTGCGCAGCGCGAGGTCAGCCGACGGCAGCGGTGCCGGTCTTGCCCGGACTTGTGGGCACGCGAGCGAACTTCAGCACGATCCGGGTTCCGGAATGCGCGGGGTCGCGCTCGACCGAGGCGTCGAGCTTGGCGGCCATGGCCGCGACGATGCGCTGGCCCATGCCGGTGGAGCGCGGATCGGCCTTGACGGCGTCGCCGACGCCGTTGTCGGTGATCGTCAGCAGGAGTTCGTCGCCGGTCGCGGTCAGCTCGACATGGATCGGGCCGGCGCCGTCGGGATAGGCGTATTTCACGGCGTTCATCACCAGCTCGTTGACGATGATGCCGACGGCGACCGCGCGGTCCGGATCGATCTCGATCGGTTCGGCCTTCAGCGTCAGGCGCGACATCCGGTTGCCTTCGGCCGAGCGGCGGAGATCCTCGAGCAGGGAATCCAGATACTGGTTCAGCACCACGCTCTTCAGGTCCTGCGAGGTGTAGAGGCGTCGGTGCACCTGCGCGACCGCGGCGACACGGCCCATCGCATTGGTCAGCGCCGCCTTGACCTCTTCCTGCGCGGCCGAGCTTGCCTGAAGGTGCAGCAGAGAGGCGATGATCTGGAGCGAGTTGCCGACGCGGTGGTTGACCTCGCGCAGCAGCAGCTCGCGTTCGGCGGCAAGAGCCGCGTAGCGGTCGCGCGAGGCGTGGATCTCGGCTTCGGCTTCCTCGCGCGCTTTCTGCAATTCGGCCTGGCGCAGCGCGCCCTCGGTCGCGACGTGGAGCAGGGGGATGAAATCGCCGGTGACGTCCTTGACGAGATAATCGGCCGCGCCCGCCTTCAGCGCGGTGACGGCGATGTTGGAATCCTGCGAGGCCGTGACGAACACGACGGGCGGTGCGTCCGGGATCGCCATGATCTGCTCGAGCGTCTCCAGCCCGTCGAGACCCGGCATGTACTGGTCGAGCGCGACCACGTCGATGCCGCCCTCGGCACGAGCGCGGCGGATGCGCTCGAGGCCTTCCTCGCCGCTCGCGGCATGGACGACCCTGTAGCCGCGCCGCGTCAGGCCGCGTTCGACCAGGCGCGCCAGCGCACCGTCGTCGTCGATGTAGAGCAGGGTTGGCGTGCGCTGGTTCATGGGGCGGCGGGCGGGACCTGGATGACCGAGAAGAACAGGCCGAGCTGCCGGATGGCATTGGCGAAATTCTCGTAGTTGACGGGCTTGGTGATGTAGACGTTGCAGCCGAGCTCGTAGCAGCGCTTGATTTCCTGGGAATCGTCGGTGGTGGTCAGGACCACCACGGGCGAAGCCTTCAGATATTTGTTTTCCTTGATCTGCCTCAGGATGTCGATCCCGGTCATGTCGGGCAGGTTGAGGTCGAGCAGGATCAGAAGCGCATTGCCCTTCTGCACGAGGCCGCTGCCGTCGGCGCCGAACAGGTGCTGCATCGCGTCGGTGCCGTTGGCGAACGAGACGATCTCGTTGTTGACTCCGGAGCGGCGGATGTTGCGCTCGATCAAGCGGGCGTGGCCCTCGTCGTCCTCGATCATGATGATGGTGACAGGCTGGGTCATCGATCTCTGTTCCGGTTGCTCACGTTCCAGGCGATCGGCAGCGTGATCGTGAAGGTGCTGCCCGCGTTCAGTTCCGATGATACCGACATGGTGCCGCCGAGGCGACGCACAAGTGCACGCACATGTGCAAGACCAATGCCCTGGCCGGGCTTGTCCTGGGTTCCCGCGCGGCGGAACAGGTCGAATATCCGCTGGTGGTCCTTCGGATCGATGCCGCGGCCGTTGTCGCTGATCTCGAAGATGGCGTAACCGAGCTTGGTCCGCCCCCGGATTCTGATCTCTCCGGGCACGCCGTGCTTCAGATATTTGATCGCATTGTCGATCAGGTTGGAGAAGATCTGCTCGAGCGCGAGCCGGTCGCTCACGACATTCGGCAGCGGCTCGAGGTGGATCTCGGCCTGCGCCTCGGCCGCCTGGTGCGCCAGCGTCGACACGACGGCCTCGATCAGCTCGGTCGTGTCGATCTTCGCGGGCTGGAATTCACGCCGGCCCTCGCGGGTGAGGTTGAGGATCGCCGAGATCAGACGGTCCATCTTGGCGATCGACGTCTTGATGAAGCCGAGCGCTTCGGAGAAATCCTCCTGGAGCTGCTTGTCCGGACCTTCGAGCGCGATCTCGCCGGGCCCGGCGGGGGCCAGCGGTGCACCGTCCGCAGAGACATGGGCGAGGCCGCCGATGCGGCGGAAGATGTCGCCGCCGAGCTCTTCGAGCTCGCTGGTAAAGCCCATGATGTTGACGAGCGGCGAGCGCAGATCGTGGCTGACGATATAGGCAAAGCGCTGGATCTCGTCGTTGGCCTCGCGCAGGTCCGCCGTGCGCTCGTCGACGACGGACTCCAGATTGATATTGGCGTCGCGCAGGCGCGCTTCGGCCTCGTCACGGGCGCGGGCCGAGCGCCGCACCAGCCAGGTCGAGATCATGGCCAGCAGCACGACGAGGCCGGAGCCGATGCCGGTCATCGATGCAGCGAGAGTCTGGCTGTGGTCGGAGTTGGCGGTGCGGAGCCGAAACAGCCGCTCCTCCTCGCGGATCATCGCGTTGGCCTGGTTGGTGATCGTGGTCGTGGTGTTGCCGCGGGCGGCCTCGCGGACGAGCTCGATGGCCCGGTCGAACTGCCCCTGCTTGACGAAGGACATCTCGCGCGAGAACTGGTCGAGCCGGGTCTCGATCGCCGCGCTCAGCTTCTCGATACTGTCGCGTTGCGCCGGATTGTCGCCGATCTGGCGCGTGAGCTTGTCGAGCGCGGGAATGATCGCGGCGACGGCCTTCTCGTGCTCCGACTGGAAATCCGGTCCTTGCGTCAGGAGAAAGCCGCGGGCGCTGCTCTCGGCACGGCGGATCTCAAGCAGCAGGGCGTTGATCTGGCTCTCCGCCTCGATGGTGTGGAGCACCCATTTGCTGTCTTCCCGCGCCTTGTTGACGAGGTAGACCGAGCCGGCGCTGATCACGGTCAGCACCAGAAGGCCCGCCGCGATCAGCAGGATCTGCCAAAATGCCCGCCGTCGTAGGGCCTCGGCCGTCACGACGGCCTCGCTCTGTCACATCTCGCGGAAGTCAAAACGCCCCCTTGGAACCTGACCCGCGACCAGAACGCGATCGGGGCCAAAGGGTTCCACGGCGAAGGGGATTATCGCGGGGCTGGTTCCGCCTTGCCGGCCAGATACTGTTCCAGCCAGTGGATGTGGTAGTCGCCGTTGATGATATCGCCTTCGCGTACCAGGGCGCGGAACAGCGGCAGCGTGGTCTCGATGCCTTCCACCACCATCTCGTCCAGCGCCCGGCGGAGCCGCATCAGGCATTCGGCGCGGGTCTTGCCGTGCACAATCAGCTTGCCGACCAGGGAATCGTAATAGGGCGGGATCGTGTAGCCCTGGTAGACGGCTGAATCGATCCGCACCCCCAGTCCCCCAGGCGGATGGTATTGCAGGATGCGGCCGGGCGAGGGGCGGAAGGTCTGGGGATTCTCGGCGTTGATGCGGCACTCGATCGCGTGGCCGATGACCTGGATCTCTTCCTGCCTGGCCGGCAGGTCACCGCCGGCGGCGATGCGGATCTGCTCCAGCACGAGGTCGATGTCGGTAATGCTCTCGGTGACGGGGTGCTCGACCTGGATGCGGGTGTTCATCTCGATGAAGTAGAATTCGCCGTCCTCGAACAGGAATTCGATCGTGCCGACGCCGAGATATTTCATCTCGCGCATCGCCTTGGCGCAGGTCTCGCCGATCTTGGCCCGCGCGGCCGCGTCGAGCACGGGCGAGGGGCCTTCCTCCCAGACCTTCTGGTGGCGGCGTTGCAGCGAGCAGTCGCGCTCGCCGAGATGGATCGCGCCGCCACGGCCGTCGCCGAGGATCTGGATCTCGATGTGGCGTGGCTTCTGGAGGTATTTTTCCAGGTAGACGGAGGCATCGCCGAAGGCGGATTTGGCCTCGTTGGCCGCCGTCGACAGCGCCACCTGGAGATCCGCCTCGCTGTGCGCGACCTTCATGCCGCGGCCCCCGCCGCCGGCCGCCGCCTTCACCAGCACCGGAAAGCCGATCTTCCTTGCGATGGCCAGGGCGTCGTCGTCGGGGCCGACCGCGCCGTCGGAGCCGGGCACCACGGGAATGCCGAGCTTCTTGGCGGTCTTCTTGGCCTCGATCTTGTCGCCCATCAGGCGGATGTGCTCGGCCTTGGGGCCGATGAAATGCAGATTGTGCTCGGCGAGAATCTCCGCGAAGCGCGCATTCTCAGACAGGAAGCCGTAGCCGGGATGCACGGCATCGGCGCCGGTGATCTCACAGGCCGCGAGCAGCGCGGGCACGTTGAGATAGCTGTCCTTGGATGCCGGCGGGCCGATGCAGACGCTCTCGTCCGACAGGCGCACATGCATGGCGTCGGCGTCGGCGGTGGAGTGCACGGCGACGGTGGCGATCCCGAGCTCCTTGCACGCTCTGAGGATGCGAAGGGCGATCTCGCCGCGATTGGCTATGAGGATCTTGTCGAACATGGTGCCTCAGGGGCGAATGGGGAATAGCGAATGGCGAATAGGGAGGAGGAGCAGCTCTTCGCTACTCGCTATTCGCCACTCCCTCACTCAATGATGACGAGCGGCTCGCCGTACTCGACCGGCTGGCCGTCTTCGACCAGGATCTGCGTCACCGTGCCGGCGCGCGGCGAGGGGATCTGGTTCATGGTCTTCATGGCTTCGATGATCAGCAGCGTCTGTCCGACCGAGACCTTGGATCCGACCTCGATGAACGGCTTGGCGCCCGGTTCGGGCGCCCAATAAGCGGTGCCGACCATCGGCGAGCTCACCGCGCCGGGGTGCTTCGACAGGTCGGGCCCGGCGGCGGCCGTCGCGGCGGGGACGCCCGGCAGGGCGGCGGCAGCCGCAGCCATCGGCACGGGCATGGTCGCAGCAACGCTGATGTTGCGGGCGACGCGCAGGCGCAGGCCCGCACGTTCGATCTCGATCTCGCTGAGGCTGGTCTCATCGAGCAGGAGCGCGAGCTCGCGGACGAGCGCGGAATCCTCGCTGGAAAACTTTGCGGCTGCTTTGTCGTCTGGCTGGCGCGCCATGTTGTTTGATCCGAATGTTCTGTTTTGATGAGGGAGCTTCAGGCTTTGGGCTTGATGGCAAGCTTGGCGGCAAGGCCCTGGATGGCGAGGCGATAGCCCTCGATGCCGAAACCACAGAGCGAGGCGAAGGCCGCGCGCGCCGTATAGGAGTGGTGACGAAAGCTCTCGCGGGCGTGGATGTTGGTCACATGCACCTCGACCGTCGGGATCTGAACCGCGAGCAGCGCGTCGTGCAGCGCGATCGAGGTGTGGGAATAGCCGCCGGCATTGACGATGATGCCCTTCATCTTGCGCCGATGCGCCTCGTGGATGAAGTCGATCAGCTCGCCCTCGCGGTTGGACTGCCGGCAATCGGCCGTGAGACCGAACGTCGCCGCCGTCTCCCGGCACAGCGCCTCGACGTCGGCCAGCGTCGCGTGGCCATACTTCTCCGGCTCGCGCGTCCCCAACATGTTGAGGTTCGGCCCGTTCAGGACGAGGATCGTGTCGGTTGCGGGTTCTGCCATTCCAATCCCGGAAGAGGTGCTTCGGCGTGGCGGGGTTATAGGTAACAAAGCGTCCCAGGGGAAGCCTTGAAGGACCTCCGAAGGGCCTTCAGGTACCTCATCCTGGCTGCAAAAATCTGTGCGGAAGCTACGGAAATTGCTTGTTAACCAGTCCGAACCATGGCTGCCGGCAATCGCAAAGGGGGCGGGCTTTGCTGCCCGCCCCCTGAGCTTGCCGGTGTCGCGGCCTTAGACGTTCAGGACCGCCACGATCTCGTAGGTGTCCGGATTGATGATCACGATCTCTTCCTTGACCAGGATGTACTTGTAGCTCCGCCACTCCGGATAGATGGTCACGACCCGGGACGGCAGGGCGTGAAGGGTAATGCCCTCACGCGGCACGCGGGTGCCAACCGAGATCGAGAAGTTCACGTTGGTCACTGGGGCCACGCGCTCCTCGCGGATCACCGAGGTGATCTGGGTCCGCTGCTCGGTCGAAAGCTTCGCGGCGGCGCCGGCCTGGCCGACCGTGGTCGAGGACGAGGTGCCGCCCTGCGCGTTCTGGGTGCTGCTGGTGCCGGTCTGGCCCTGCGCGTTCTGGTTGGTGCTCGTGCCGGTGCCCTTCTGAGTCTCGGCGCTGTTGGTCGAGGTGCCGCTCTTGCTGCCCTCAGCCTTCATGTCCTTCTGGTCCTTGCCGGACTTGGTGGTGTCCTTGCTGGTGTCCTGGGTCATGCTCTTGGGCTTGTCCTGCTGGGACTTGTCCATCTGACCCTGCGCGCGATCGTCGGTGCGCTGGCCCTTGGTCGCGCCAGCCTTGTCCTCCGCCGCGTTCTTGTTCATCGCACCGCCGGAAGACCGCTCGTCCTTCATCGCGCCCGACTTGTCGTCGGAGGTCCGATCGGACTTCATGTTGCTGGCGCCGCCGGCCTGGCCAACGGTACCCTTGTCATGGCTCATGGAGTCGCGGCCCATCGAGCCGCCGCGCTCGGCGGCACCGCCTGACGGCTGCGAATGCTGCATCTGCTGCGAGCCAGCGCCGCTGTCGCGGCCCTTGTCTTGTGCGTTCGCCAGACCGGCGCCCGCGACGAGGGCGACTGCGGCAACTGAGATCATAAAGCGGTTCAACATCGAATTCTCCTCACGTGTTCTTTGCGTCATTGCCCGCGCCGACAACGAAAGGAGATTTGAGTTGTTCCGGAACTTCGTCTGTTCCGCGGCATTTGTTTGTTGAACGCCAGATGAATGACTTTGCACGAAGACGCCAACGTCCGGTGCAAGAAGAAAGGCCGGCTTTGCAGCCGGCCTTGTCGCGTTTTCCTCGTATCGCAAAACGTGTGATCAGCAGGTTGCCTTGCCGCAGCGGGCGATGCCGATCTTCTCCCTGAGGCTTTCGACGCCGACGGCGCCGATCACGATCTGCTTGCCGATGACGTAGCTCGGCGTGCCGTTCATGCCCATCGCTTCGGCGAGCTTGAAGTTCTCCTCGATGGTGGCGCGCACCTCGGGGCTGGCGATATCCTTCTCGATCCGCGCGGTGTCGAGGCCGGCTTCCTTGGCCGCTTGAAGCGCGCGTGCCTTGTCGGCGGCGCCGCGGCCACTGAGCAGCTTCTGGTGGAAGTCGAGATATTTCTTGCCGGTGGGATCCTGCATCCGCACGGCGACCGCGACCTGCGCCGCTTCGACCGAGCCCTGGCTCAGCACCGGAAACTCCTTCAGCACGACCTTCAGCTTCGGATCGCTCTTCATGATGGTCAGCATGTCGTCCATCGCGCGCTTGCAGTAGCCGCAATTGTAGTCGAAGAATTCGACGAAGGTGACGTCGCCGTCCTTGTTGCCGAGTACGACCTGTCGCGGCGAGTTGAAGATCGCATCGGCATTCTGCGCGATGCTGGCCTCGTGCTTCTGCGTTTCAGCCGCGGCCTGGCGCTTGCTGAGTTCGGCCATGGCCTCCTCGAGCACTTCGGGATGGCTGACGAGATAGTTCTTGATGATCTTCTCGATCTCGGTGCGCTGCGTATCGGAGAAGCTGTCGGCCGAGGCGGGTGCGGCAGCGCCGAGCATGGCGAGCGCAAACAACGCAGGAGCAAGCAGGCGCAGCGAAGGCATAGGCAAATCCTCTTATCCAAAGCAGGTTTCGGGAAACGTCCCGGGGGGTGTCAAAGCTCGGTGTCGTGACGTCGTGCTGTCAGGCGTCGTTCTCGTCAGTTGCGCGGCGGTTTCGCCGCCACGATATCGTCGGCCTTGACCCATCCAGGCGTGCCGACGGCAAAGCGGGTTTTCGCGCGCGTGGCGAGCTCGCGGGCGGTCTTGTTGTCGCCGCGCAAGTAAGCGGCCTGTGCCGATGCGAGATCCGCCTCGGCATAATCTCCCTTCCGGCCATAGGCCATCGCGAGCTGGCTGTAACCGAGGATGGCCTCGGGCTCCCGCGCCACCGCGGCGCGGAGAATCCGAACGGCGTCGTCGGTGTAGGCCTTATTATCGGTTCCAACCAGAGCCTGCCCAAGTAACATCTCGATGAGGGGTGAATTGTTCGAGAGTGCGACGGCCTTGCGCAGGGCCGGGATCGCCTCGGCCGGCTTGCCGCTTTCCAGCAGGGCCTGGCCGCGCACCTCGTAGAAATACGGGTTGTTCGGCTGAACCTGGATCAGCGCGTCGATCTGGGTGAGCGCATTGCGCAAATCGCCGTGCAGATAGGTGCTGATGGCGCGGGCATAGCGCGCCGGCATGCTGTCGTTCGACTGCGGATAGCGGCGGTAGACCGTCTCCGGCCGCTCCATGAAGGCGGATATCTTGGCGCGAACCATGTCGTGGCGAAGCTGAAGCGCGGGATCGTCCTTCTTGCTCCAGTAGGGGCTGGAGATCGCGAACTCCTGCAGCGCGGCAACGCGCTCGGCCGGCATCGGATGCGACTGGAGATAGGGGTCGGCGCCTCGCGCGGCGAACAGGCTCTCGCTGGTGAAGCGCTTGAAGGTCTCGTACATGCCCTTCGGCGATTGCTGGGTCGCGGTCAGGAATCGCACGCCGGCGCGGTCGGCGTTCTCCTCCTGCTGACGCTGATAGGACAGCAGCGACCGGCGGATCACCTCCTGGGGAGCGGCGATCGCGGCGGCCCCGGCATTGGCGAGCCCGTTACTGCCTGTGCTGCTGCGCTGGGTGCTGCCCGCGGCGATCGCGCCGGCGCCGAGCAGCATCGCGATGATCATCTGGGTCTGGGCGGCGGCGAGCTGCTCGCGCAGCTTGGACAGATGGCCGCCGGCCAGATGCCCGGTCTCGTGCGCGAGCACGCCGATGATCTGGTTCGGCGTCTCCGATTGAAGGATCGCGCCGTAATTGACGAAGATGCGGCGGCCATCGGCGACGAACGCGTTGAACGAGCTGTCGTTGAGGATCACCATCTGGATGTTCTGCTTCTCCAGTCCCGCGGCGCGCAGGATCGGGCGCGTATATTCGCGCAGCAGCTGCTCGGTCTCGGTGTCGCGCAGGACCGGCGGCCCTTTGGCTTGCGCGTGCGCGGCGGAGAACGGCGTCAGCGCGATCGCCGCAGCCGTGACGAGGGCGGTGAGGGCGGAAGCCTTCTGGCGCAATGCGATCTGGAGCGACATCAAACGGTCTTGGTCAAACGGTCTGGAAAGCAGTTTTCGTGATTGGTTTTGGCGATTGGCGGCGGACCGGATACGCGATATGCCCTTGTGAGCCGTTCCCCTTATGAGCCGCACAATGCGGCCAGTCTGGGGCGCAAGCGCCCCGTTTCCCGGACCGGACGCACCGGCCCGCCAGCGAATAGCAGAAATCGATGCACGATGCGACTTTAAGGAACCGGTTGGGGCAGTGGCTCGTGCCCTCCCGCCGCAGCGATGTTCCCCCGTTCATGGTGATGGACGTCATGGCCGCGGCGGCCCGAATCGAGGCCGCCGGCGGACACGTCATCCATATGGAGGTCGGCCAGCCTGCGGCCGGCGCGCCCAGGACGGCGATTGCCGCCGCCCATACGGCGCTCGAGACCGGGCGGATCGATTATACCTCCGCGCTCGGAATCCCCTCCTTGCGCGAGCGCATCGCCCGCCATTATCGCGACGCCTATGGCTGCGACGCCAGCCCCGAGCGGATCGTGGTGACCACCGGCTCCTCCGGCGGGTTCATCCTGGCGTTCCTGTCGATGTTCGAGCCGGGCGACCGCATCGCCGTGACGGTGCCGGGTTATCCGCCCTACCGGCATATCCTGACCGCGCTCGGTTGCGAGCCGGTGCTGATCGAGACCACGAACGAGACGCGCCATGCGCTCACCGGCGAGGCATTGCTCGCCGCCCATTGCAAGGCGCCGCTGAAGGGCGTGCTGGTCGGCAGCCCCGCCAATCCGACGGGGACAATGATGTCCCGCGAAGCGCTCGCCGGGCTGATTGCGGCCGCCGAAGACGCGGGCATCCGCTTCATCTCGGACGAGATTTATCATGGGCTCGATTATGCGTTTCCGGCCGTCACCGCCGCCGCGCTGTCGGAGCACGCACTCGTGATCAACTCGTTCTCGAAGTACTTTTGCATGACGGGCTGGCGCGTCGGCTGGATGGTCGTACCCGAAATCCTGGTGCGGCCGATCGAGCGGCTGCAGCAGAACCTGTCGATCTCGGTGCCGGCGCTGTCGCAGATCGCGGCGGAGGCCGCCTTCGACGGTGCGGCCGAGATGGAGGCGATCAAGCACGGCTATCAGGAAAACCGGCAGATTTTGATCGAGGGATTGCCGAAGGCGGGCCTCAGCAAATTCCTGCCGGCCGATGGTGCATTTTATCTCTATGCCGACGTCTCCGACTTCACCTCCGACAGTTTCGAGTTCGCCAAGCAGATGCTGGAACAGGCACGCGTTGCGGCTACGCCCGGCCTCGATTTCGATCCCGTCCACGGCCGATCGTTCATTCGCTTTTCTTATGCACGCTCGCCGGGGGAGATGCGCGAGGCAGTTGACCGGATCGCTCACTGGCTTAAATAGCCGCCAGTTTTCGACCAGCTCCGGAGTTCAACTTGCCTGACCACCGATCCGTCCCGACTGCTGCTGCGCCACATTTTTCTCTCGCCGCTTTGATGTGGCCAACCCGGCCGGGCGAAACCGTCGGCGCAGTGCGTGCCGTCGTGCTGGTTGGACTCGGCACGGCATTGATGGCGCTATCGGCCAAGGTCAGCCTGCCGCTGCCCTATGTGCCCATGACGTTGCAGACGTTGGTGGTGCTGATGATCGGCGCGGCCTATGGCTGGCGTCTTGGCAGCGCAACCATGATCGCCTACCTCGCCGAGGGCGCGCTTGGCGCGCCGGTCTTTGCCGGACCGGTGGGTGGAATTGCACCGCTAATTGGCCCGACCGCAGGCTATCTGTTCGGTTTCATTGCGGCCGCTTTCGTGACCGGCTGGCTCGCCGAGCGCGGCTGGGATCGCAGCGTGGCGCTGCTGTTTGCAGCCATGGCTGTTGGCCATATCGTCATTCTGGCCGCCGGCTTCGGCTGGCTGGCGTTCGGTCTCGGGCTCGGCGTTGCGAAGGCCTGGCAGGTCGGCATCGTGCCGTTCGTTGCGGCTTCGCTGGTCAAGAATGCGCTTGGCGCGACGTTGATGCCGGCGGCACGCAGGCTGATCGAGCGCCGTCGATAAAGCGCGAAAGTTCGCGGTTCCAATTGACAGGGCCGGCCAAGTTGATCTTGGCTGGCCCAGCGTTTGAGGGGGAGTGAAACGATGACGACCACAACGATGGTGGGGGCGCCGATCGCGCCGCCCGCAGCAAAGCCGTGGTACAAGGTTCTCTACGTCCAGGTGCTGATCGCCATTGTGCTCGGCGCCCTGGTCGGCTGGCTCTGGCCTACGGTCGCTACGAATGAATGGATCAAGGCCCTCGGCGACGGCTTCATCAAGCTGATCAAGATGGTGATCGCGCCGATCATCTTCTGCACCGTCGTCTCCGGCATCGCCCACATCCAGGATGCCAAGAAGGTCGGCCGCATCGGCGTCAAGGCGCTGGTCTATTTCGAGGTCGTCTCGACCTTCGCCCTGGTGCTCGGCCTCGTCGTCGGCAATCTCGTCAAGCCGGGCGCAGGCTTCGGCAATGCGGCGGCAAGTGCGGAGGCGGTTTCCAAGTTTGCGGACCAGGCCAAGGCGCAGAAGTCCGTCGATTTCGTGCTGCACATCATTCCGGACACCGTGGTCGGTGCCTTCGCGCAAGGCGAGATCCTGCAGGTGCTGCTGTTCGCGGTGCTGTTCGGCTTCGCGCTCATGAGTCTCGGCGAACGCGGCCACACCATCCGCAGCTTCATCGACGACGCCGCCCATGCGGTCTTCGGCGTCATCTCTATCGTGATGCGCGCCGCGCCGATCGGCGCGTTCGGTGCGATGGCCTACACCATCGGCAAGTTCGGCACCGGTGCGATCCTCAACCTGATCGGGCTGATCGCGACCTTCTACGTCACCGCGGCCTTGTTCGTGTTCGTCGTGCTCGGCATCATCGCGCGCCTGGCCGGCTTCTCGATCTTCAAGTTCCTGGCCTACATCAAGGACGAGCTGCTGATCGTGCTCGGCACGTCCTCCTCGGAGAGCGCGTTGCCGTCCATGATGGAGAAGCTGGAGCGGCTCGGCTGCTCCAAGTCGGTGGTCGGCCTCGTGGTACCCACGGGTTACTCGTTCAACCTCGACGGCACCAACATCTACATGACGCTGGCGACGCTGTTCATCGCACAAGCGCTCGGCGTCGATCTCAGCTTCAGCCAGCAGCTCACGATCCTGGTCGTGGCGATGCTGACCTCGAAGGGCGCCTCCGGCATCACCGGCGCGGGCTTCATCACGCTGGCGGCGACGCTGGCTGTGGTCGATCCGCGCCTCGTGCCGGGCATGGCGATCGTGCTCGGCATCGACAAGTTCATGAGCGAGTGCCGCGCTCTGACCAATCTGTGCGGCAACGGCGTCGCCTGCGTGGTCGTCGCCTGGTGGGAGGGTGAGCTCGACCGCGACAAGCTCAACGCCAACCTCGCCAAGCAGATCGATCCGACCGATATGGAGACGGCGATCACGACGGACTGAGCTGGATTCGACGGCGCGCCGCGCCGTCAGACCTCGAAGTGCCAGGGCTGGTCGAGAACCTCGATCAGCCCTCGCTTTTTGGATCTAAAACCGCTCCGGCCGATAGGGCAGCGGATCGATCGCCGGCGTCTCGCCGCTCATGATTTCGGCGAGCAGGCGTCCGGTCGCAGGTCCCAGGGTGAAACCCTGGTGGCCGTGGCCGAAATTCATCCACAGGCCGGGATGACGCGGAGCTTGCCCGAGCACGGGTAGCATGTCGGGCGTGCAGGGGCGGGTGCCGAACCACGGATCCGGCTCGACGCGCTTGCCGAGATCGATCAGCTCGCGGGCGGAGCTTTCCGCGCTGGCGAGCTGCACGGGCGTGGCGAGCGCGTCCATGCCGGTCAATTCCGCGCCGGTGGTAATGCGGATTCCCTTCGCCATCGGACCCATGGCGTAGCCGCCGCCCTTGTCGACGAGCGGTAGGTCGAGCGAGGCGCCGCCGCTGTAATGCATGTGGTAGCCGCGCTTGCGCACCAGCGGAATGCGATAGCCGAACTTGTGCAGCAGATCGGGCGACCACGGCCCGAGCGTCACGACGGCGTGGGCGGCGTCGAGGCGCCCCTGGTCCGTCACGACCGACCAGCCGCTCGCGGTCTGTTGCAGCGACTGCGCATCGCCGAGCACGATGGTGCCGCCGAGGCGCTCGAACAGCTGGGCATAGGACGTGACCAGCGCGCCGGGATCGGAGACGGTCCAGGTGTCGAGCCAATGGATCGCGCCGGGAAGGTCGTCGCGGAGGATCGGCTCGGCTTTGGCGAGCTCGCTGCCGGAGAGCACGCGAAAATTCACGCCGAAGTCGCGCTGGTCTTCCTCCGCGGCCTTGATCGAGAGGTCCAGGTCGGCGGCGTTGCGGTACAGCGCCCGATAGCCGGCGCGGCGGATCAGATTGTCGGCATGAGCTTCGCGAACTAGGATGTCGTGTTCCGAAGTCGCGTAGGCGATCAGTCGCGCCCAGGCCTCGATCGCGTCGCGATGCCGTTTCGGCGCCGAGTGCCACCAATAGCGGAGCAGGGGCTCGATGTGGCGGTGGAGCGACGACAGGCTGTAGCGCACGTCGTTGGTGCGGCCTGTCGCGATCTTCAGGAGCGTCGCAAGGTCGCGCGGCATCGGATAGGGGCGGACCGCTTCGGCCTGGATCATGCCGGCGTTGCCGTAGCTGGTCTCGCGACCCGGCTCCCTGCGGTCGACGAGCGTGACGGCCCAGCCGCGCTGCCGCAGGTGCAGCGCGGCGCTGACACCGATCATGCCGCCGCCGAGAACCATTGCGCTTTGCATCGGAAGACTTCTCCTGTCGGACCGGGGCGTTCCCAAGTTATTCCCAAGTGAGGAAGCCGGGGGCAACGGACAGCGGCGGCGCCGCGGCAAGCCGCGCCAGATCCGGGACGGGCCGGCACAATTGCGCATCGCCTGCGAACGCGGCCTCGATGCCCGCGGCGACCGAGAGCACGATGGCGTCGCCGCCGCGCGGTCCGATGATCTGGAGGCCGAACGGCAGTCCGGCTTCATCGAGGCCGAGCGGAATGCTGATCGCGGGATGACCGGGGAGCGTGACGGCGTAGGCCAGCGCGAGCCAGTGGAAGTAGGACCGGGTCGGCACGCCGTCGATCTCAGCCGGATGAGGCTCCGACCACGGCCGCGGGCTCAGCGTAATGGTCGGGCTGATCAGCACGTCGCAGCTTTCGAAGAAGCTCTGATAGGCGCGATAGATCCGCGTCTGAGTCGCCGTGGCCCGCGCATGGTCCTCGAGCGTGTAGCCGAGCCCTTCCTCGACATTGGCGCGGACATTGGGGCCGAGCATCTCGCGACGTTCTTTGTAGTTCTTGCCGTGCATGGCCAGGAACAGGCCGGCGCGCAACACGGCGAAGGCGTCGTCCGCCCCGGAGCAATCCGGCGTCGCCTCGCGGGATTCCGCGAACAGCGGCGCGAGCTTCTTCACCCGCGCCCGGAACACGCGCCGGATCGCCTGCTCGGTCGGGGCGAAGCCAAAATCCTCGGTGAAGGCGAGGCGCAGCTTGCCAAGCTCTGCGGGGCGCGGAGCGGCCCAGCGCTCGGCGCAAGCGCGCACGGGCTCGCCGGGCAGCGTATAGGCGAGCGGATCGCGGGCGTCATCGCTCGCCATCACCGACAGCATCAGCGCAGTGTCGGCGACGTTGCGCGCCATCGGCCCGTCGGTCGACAAATTGGACCAGCCGAACGCACGCTTCTCGCTGGCCACGAGGCCGTAGGACGGGCGCATGCCGACGATGCCGGCGAAGCCTGCCGGATTGCGCAGGGAGCCGCCGGTGTCCGAGCCCGAGGCGAGCGGAGCCATGCCGCAGGCGAGCGCCACCGCCGAGCCACCGGAGGAGCCCGCCGCCGAGCGCATGGGATCGAAGGGATTGCCGGTCGCGCCGAATACGGGATTGCGGGTGTTGCCGCCCGCCGCCCATTCCGGCGTGTTGGTCTTGCCGAAGATGATGGCGCCCGCGGCGCGCAGGCGCGCGACCGAGCCCTGGTCGGCAGCCGGGACGTTATCCTTCAGCAGCGGGCTGCCATAGGTGGAGCGCATCCCGGCGGTGTCCTGGGTGTCCTTGATGAGAACGGGAAGCCCGTGCAGAGCACCGCGATCCTCGCCGCGCAGCATGGCGGCTTCGGCCGCCTTGGCGGCGGCGCGTGCGCCCGGCTCGTCCAGCGTCACGACGGCGTTGACGGCGGGGTTGATCGCGGCGATGCGCGACAGACAGGCGTCGAGCAAGTCGACGGGCGAGATCGCCCGGGCGGCCAACAGGCGGCGCAGTTCGACGGCGCTGGAATCGCAAAGCTCTGACAATGCCGGTCCCCTTTCAGATTGCGAAAACGGCTTAGCACATTGGCGCAACGGCGAAATAAAAACGCCCGGCCGGTGCCGGGCGTTTTGCATTTGGATGTTCGGCCTTATTCGCCGCCGCCGAAACGGCGGGACCACCAGCCGGCGCGGCGCGGGGCGGCGGGCGTCTCGCTTGCCGGTTGCGGCGCGGGTTCGGCTGCCGGGGCGGGCGGCGTGACCGGCTCGGCCGCCTGCACGACCGGCGTTGCCGGCTCGCTCGGGCTGCTCGACAGGAAGCTCACCTTTTCGCGCACGGTGGAGCGGCGCCGTGCGGCCTTGTCGTCGACGGGCTCTTCCTCCGCGGCAACGGGCTCGGGCTGGGCGGACACCTCGGTCTGCACCTCGGCGCGCGGTTCCGGCTGCAAGGCTTGCGGTTCAGTGCTGTGCTCGGCTTGCGCAATCGAGGGCGCAGCCTCATTGCCGAAGCCGTCGAAATCGGCGACCGCGTCGGCAGCTTCCGATGGCTGATTGGTGCCGAGTTCGTCGCTGATCGAGCCGGCGAGACCTTCCTCGCCGCCACCGCGACGGCGGCGCCCGCCGCGGCGACCGCGCCGGCGCCGGCGCTCGCCGCTGCCCTGCTGCTCACCACGGGCTGCTTGTTCCTCGCCTTCCTCGCCGTCCTGCTCGGATTCGGCATCGTCCTCGCCTTCGCCGGCCGCGACGGCCGCCTCGGGAAGAGTGGGGGGGCTATCCTCGCGCAACTCGCCGTCGCGCGGGCCACCGCGGCCGCGGCGGCGACGGCGGCGCTTGCGGCGCTGGCCGTCCTGGTCGGACGCGGCTTCGCCGGACGCCTGCTCCTCGGCGAGACCTTCGGTCTCCTCGGTTTCGATCTCGGATTCGGTCTCGATGTCGAAGACTTCCTCATCGTCGTAGGGCTCTTCGGGCAGCGGCGGCGGGCTCGCAGCCGCCTGCGCCACAAGCAGCGCCTTGGCGGCTTCCAGCGTATGCACCTGCTCGCCGCGGTCGATCACGTAAGCCTGAGGTCCGCTGACGGACTGATCGGCAATCACCGACAGCGTCACCTTGAAGCCGTTCTCGAGGTCGCGGAGGTGGCCGCGCTTGTGGTTGAGCACATAGAGCGCGACGTCGGTGCGGGTGCGGACCACGAGATTATGGGTCGCGCCCTTCATCAGGATTTCTTCGAGACCGCGCAGCAGCTGGAGCGCCACCGAGGACACCGAGCGGACATGGCCGGTGCCGCCACAATGCGGGCACGGATCGGTCGAGCTCTCGAGCACGCTGGCACGGATGCGCTGGCGCGACATTTCGAGCAGGCCGAAATGCGAGATGCGTCCGACCTGGATGCGCGCGCGATCCTGCCTGAGGCAGTCGGACAGCTTGCGCTCGACCGCACGGTTGTTGCGCTTCTCGTCCATGTCGATGAAGTCGATGACGATCAGGCCGGCGAGGTCGCGCAGGCGAAGCTGGCGGGCGACCTCTTCGGCCGCCTCCAGGTTGGTCTTCAGCGCGGTGTCCTCGATGTGGTGCTCGCGCGTCGATCGGCCGGAGTTGACGTCGATCGAGACCAGCGCCTCGGTCTGATTGATCACGATGTAGCCGCCGGAGCGCAGCTGCACGGTCGGCGAGAACATCGCGTCGAGCTGGCTCTCGACGCCCATGCGCGAGAACAACGGCTGGCCGTCGCGATATTGCTTCACCGCGCTGACATTGGCGGGCATCAACATCTTCATGAAGTCGCGCGCTTCACGGTAGCCGGACTCGCCGGCCACCTGAATCTCGTCGATCTCCTTGTTGTAGAGGTCGCGCAGCGAGCGCTTGATCAGCGAGCCTTCCTCGTAGACGAGGGTCGGGGCCTGCGACTTCAGCGTGAGGTCGCGCACCGTCTCCCACATCCGGATCAGATATTCGAAGTCGCGCTTGATCTCGGGCTTGGTTCGGGCGGCGCCGGCTGTGCGCAGGATGATTCCCATGCCCTCGGGCACGTCGAGATCCTGCACCACTTCCTTCAGGCGGGAACGGTCCTGGGCGCTCGTGATCTTGCGGCTGATGCCGCCGCCGCGCGCGGTGTTCGGCATCAACACGGCATAGCGGCCGGCGAGCGACAGATAGGTCGTCAGCGCAGCGCCCTTGTTGCCACGCTCTTCCTTGACGACCTGGACCAGCATCACCTGGCGGCGCTTGATGACTTCCTGGATCTTGTACTGGCGGCGCGGGCGGAACGTACGCTCCGGCACTTCCTCCAGCACGTCGTCGCCGCCGACGGATTCGACGACTTCCTCTTCGGCTTCCTCGCCGTCCTCGTCCTCATCCTCGTCTTCGTCGTCTTCGCCTGCGTCCCCGGCTTCGGCATGGGGCGCCTCGGTGCTCTCGCCGTACACGGCGTCGGCCGGCTCAGCGGCAGCGGTCACGGCTTCGGCGAGGGCCTCGGCATGCGCTTCGGAGGGAGCTGCCTCCAGCGGCTCGGCAACAGTCCCGGTCGCGACCACGGGCTCGGCGCCGACGGCCGCGACAGGCGCGGGCGTCTCGGCGGCATGATCGTGGTCGTGATGGTCGTGCTGATGATCGTGATCGTGACCATGGTCGTGATCGTGGGCGTGCTCGTCATGATGGGCATGACGATCGTCGTGATCGTGCTCGCCATGATCATGTCCGTTATGGTCGTGGTCGTGGCTTTCGTGCTCGCCGTGATGCTCGGCACCGGCATGCAGATGCTCGCCCTCGTGCAGGGCATCCTCGCCATGCTCCGGCTGCGCCCCGCCCTCGATCGGCTGGGCGGCGGGATCGGCACCGGCGTCGAGGCCCTCGACGACGTCGCTGCGCACGCGCTCGCCATGACCGCGGCGGCGGGCATTGCGGTGGCGCGAACGGCGGCGCCCGTGCGAGCGGTTCTCGCTCTCCTCTTCGGCCTCGCGATGGGCCTGTTCCTCGGCCTCGATCAGCGCCTGCCGGTCGGCGACCGGGATTTGGTAATAGTCGGGATGGATTTCGCTGAAGGCGAGGAAGCCGTGACGGTTGCCGCCATATTCGACGAAGGCGGCCTGGAGCGAGGGTTCGACCCTTGTGACCTTGGCGAGGTAGATATTCCCGCGCAGTTGCTTGCGTTGCGCAGTCTCGAAATCAAACTCTTCGACGCGATTGCCGCGGACCACGACGACCCGGGTCTCTTCCGGGTGGGTGGCGTCGATCAACATCTTGTTGGGCATGTCTTAACTCTTGGCGGCGGCGGGCGCGATTCACCGTGGGCGCGTATCGCGCCGCCGGGTGACGCGACGGTCCACCTGATTCGGGGGTGAGGGGAAGGCCGAAACGCCGTCTCTCGCGCCTTGCCGGACCGGAAGCTTCAGGACCATTGCGGCGCGCGGGATTTTCACTCCGCAGCGTCGCGAATGGTCCTTCAGAATTCGTCGGCACAGTCTGGCGCATCAAGCGTCGGCCCGTATGAAACATTGGGCGGCGAGGCCGCCCTTCAATCAGTTGCTGCTGGCCAGGCATGGCGCGAGCGCGCTCGCCTTGGGGATCACGAACCGCTCCCTTGGGATCAAGGGACCGGGTATTGGGTTACGTCGCTGTCAGAACCGTCCCGGCAACGTGAGTGGTAATCCGGGACCGTTCCGCCGCCGACGCTTGACCCGTTCCACCCGCTGCCGCGCACCGCGCTGGCCTAAGAGGGAAACGGAAAACGCTGGAATTCCCAAACCTTGAGAGTTCCGGCGCTGCACCGGGAGGCTGAATGCGACGCAACCGAAAATATCGGCCGTCAGCATTCCGTACATACGAGGAATGAGCCATCCGTGCAAGGGAGCGTCGCACGGCGGTCACAGTCGAAGAGTTTCGCACTTCCGTCATTAGGGACCGATTAACCCTGTGGTTCTATTGCGTTAAAAGGGGCTGCTCGGAGGCACGGAATCGGTGGCGAGCCGCACAAATCAACGGGTTTTGCTGGGATGCGCACTGTTGTGCGCTGCAGTGTTGCCATGGGCTGATTCCTCGCGCCTGCGGGCGGCGGAAAGCCAGCCACAACCCGCTGTTGCGGCGGCGAATTTTCCAATCGCCTCGGCCGCGCGGCTGGCCGGTGACGGCAAGCAGACCCGCTTCATTCTCGACATCAACCAGGCCGTGACCTTCCGCGCCGTCACGCTGGCTGACCCGTACCGGGTCGTCGTCGACGTGCCCCAGGTCAATTTTCAGCTGCCTGCCGGCACGGGGGCCGCGGGGCGCGGACTGGTCAAGGCCTTCCGCTATGGGCTCGTCATGCCCGGCGGCTCGCGAATCGTGTTCGACCTGACGGGACCGGCCAAGATCGCCAAGTCCTACGTGGTCGAGGCGGCCAACGGCCAGCCGGCCCGGCTTGTGCTGGAGCTCGAGGAGGCCGACCGTGCCGCCTTCGTGCAGGCGCTCGCGCCAGAAAACCGCCCCGAGCTGCGGCCCACGATCGCCGAGGCGCAGCCTGCAACGGCCCCCGCGACCACAGCCCCGGAAACGGCGCAGCAGAAGGCCGACGGCCGCCCGGTGGTCGTGATCGATCCCGGCCATGGCGGCATCGACAATGGCACGCAGTCGAGCGGCGAGAGCGAAAAGAACCTGGTGTTGGCCTTCGGGTTGGCGCTCCGCGACAAACTGGAGAAGGCCGGCAAGTACCGTGTGGTCATGACGCGGGACGACGACACCTTCATTCCCCTCAATGACCGGACCAAGATCGCCCGCAATCACAAGGCGGCGTTGTTCGTCTCGATCCATGCCGATGCGCTGCCGCGGGCCGAGGGCGATGCGCAGGGCGCGACCATCTATACGCTGTCCGACAAGGCGTCCGACGCCGAGGCCCAGCGGCTGGCGGATGCGGAAAACCGGGCCGATGCGATCGCCGGCTTCAACCTCGCCGAGGAGCCGACCGACGTCGCCGACATCCTGATCGACCTCACGCAGCGAGAAACCCGCACTTTTTCAAACCGTTTCGCCCGCCTCTTGATGGGTGAAATGAAGTCGACGGTGCGGATGCACAAGCATCCCCTGAAGTCGGCCGGCTTCCGGGTCCTGAAGGCGCCCGACGTGCCGTCGGTGCTGGTCGAGATCGGGTACGTCTCCAACAAGGGCGACCTCGAGCATCTGGTCTCCGAGGGCTGGCGGTCCCGTGCCGTGGGCTCGATGGCGCAGGCGATCGACGGGTTCTTGACCAAACGGATGGCCACGGCGGGATCGTCAAACTGACGACCCGGGGATCTTCGAACTGAAAGGGGTTTTCCGCCCCCTCGCAAAGGCCCTAGTTTGGCCACAGCGGGCGCTTTATAAAAAACGCCGCAGGGGGTTCCGGAATCGGCGAGAATCCCGCTCGGCAAGCGTCTTAAGTCCGGCACTTGATGGTATTGTGTAGCCGGCGAATTCGCGACGTGAGGTTGGTGCCAGTTTGGGGTGCCAAGGGGTCGATACTGGGCTGATCCAGACTTTGAACGGATAAACAGATAATGCGCTTGCTGGTGCGGTTCATGGGCTTCCTGTTCGCCGCGGGAACAGTGGTGTTCCTTGTCGGTGTCGGGGCCGTGGCAGGCTTGATCTGGCATTTCTCCAAGGACTTGCCTGACTATTCTCAGCTTCAGGATTACGAGCCGCCGGTGATGACCCGCGTGCACGCGGTCGACGGCTCGCTGGTCGGCGAATACGCCAAGGAGCGGCGCCTCTATCTGCCGATCCAGGCGGTGCCCAAGCTCGTGATCAACGCGTTCCTCGCGGCCGAGGACAAGAATTTCTACGAGCATGGCGGCATCGACTACACCGGCATGGCGCGCGCGGGCCTAGTCTACATCCAGAACTACGGCTCGAACCGCCGTCCGCAGGGCGCCTCCACCATCACCCAGCAGGTCGCCAAGAACTTCCTTCTGACCAACGAGGTCTCGTTCGCCCGCAAGATCAAGGAAGCCTTGCTGGCGATGCGGATCGAGAAGACCTATTCGAAGGACAAGATCCTCGAGCTGTATCTGAACGAGATCTATCTCGGTCTCGGTGCCTACGGCATCGCGGCCGCGTCGCTGGTCTATTTCGACAAGTCGGTGAACGAGCTGACCGTGGCGGAAGCGTCCTATCTGGCGGCGCTGCCGAAGATGCCGGCGACCCTGCATCCCGTCCGCAACCGTGACCGCGCCATCGAGCGCCGCAACTATGTCGTCGACCGTCTGCTCGAGAACGGCTGGATCAAGCAGGCCGACGCCGACAAGGCGCGCAAGGAGCCGCTCGCCGTCACCAGCCGCTCCAACGGCGCCCACACTTTCGCCGGCGAATATTTCGCCGAGGAAGTTCGCCGAGACATCTTCGAGCGCTACGGCGAGAAGAAGCTGTATGAAGGCGGCCTGTCGGTCCGCACCACGCTGAATCCGAAGATCCAGGTCATGGCCCGCAAGGCGATGGTCACCGGCCTCGTGAACTATGACGAGCAGCAGGGCTATCGTGGTGCCATGAGCAAGCTCGACGTCTCGGGGGACTGGGGCGTCAAGCTCGCCGAGATCAAGTCGCTCTCCGACATCTCGCCGTGGCGCATGGCGGTCGTGCTGGAAACCAGCGACCAGTCGGCGCGCATCGGCTTCCAGCCGAGCCGCGAGCTTGGCGGCGCCGTCAGCAAGCAGCGCGAGACCGGCATCATCACGGTCGACGGCGTCAAATGGGCGCGAGCCGCGCAAGGCGGAACCAAGGGCAAGACGCCGACGGCAGTATCGCAGGTGCTGCAGCCGGGCGACGTGATCTACGCCGATCCGCTCTACAAGGACGGCCAGCCGGTCGAGGGCCAGTACCGCCTGCGCCAGATCCCCGAAGTGTCCGGCGCGATGGTGGCGATGGATCCCTGGACCGGCCGCGTGCTCGCAATGGTCGGCGGCTTCTCGTTCGACCAGAGCCAGTTCAACCGCGCCACGCAGGCCTATCGGCAGCCGGGTTCCTCGTTCAAGCCGATCGTGTATTCGGCTGCGCTCGACAACGGCTATACGCCCTCGACCGTCGTGCTCGATGCTCCCATCGAAATCGATCAGGGGCAGGGCGCCGGCGTATGGCGGCCGGAAAACTTCTCCTCGGGCAAATTCCAGGGACCGGTGACGCTGCGCAACGCGTTGCGGCAATCCCTCAACACGGTGACGGTGCGCCTTGCGCAGGACATCGGCATGCCGCTGATCGGCGAATATGCCCGCCGTTTCGGCGTCTATGACGAGCTGCCGAACTATCTTTCCTATGCGCTCGGCGCCGGCGAAACGACGGCGATGCGCATGGTCACGGCATACTCGATGCTCGCCAATGGCGGCCGCCGCGTGAAGCCGACGCTGATCGACCGTATCCAGGACCGTTACGGCCGCACCATCTTCAAGCACGACCAACGCGAATGCCGCGGCTGCGACGCGCCGGGCGGCTGGAAGAACCAGGCCGAGCCGCAGCTGATCGACCGCCGCGAGCAGGTGCTGGATTCCATGACCGCCTACCAGATCACCGAGCTGATGGAGGGCGTGGTCCAGGCCGGTACCGCGACCGTGGTCAAGGAGGTCGGCAAGCCGGTCGCCGGCAAGACCGGCACCACCAACGAGGCCAAGGACGCCTGGTTCGTCGGCTTCTCGCCCGACATCGCCGTCGCCATCTATATGGGCTACGACAAGCCGCGTCCGCTCGGCAAAGGAAATGCCGCAACCGGCGGCCATCTGGCGGCTCCCATCGCGCGCGATTTCCTCAAGCTCGCGCTCGCCGACAAGCCCGCGGTTCCGTTCAAGGTGCCGGCCGGCATCAAGCTCGTCCGCGTCGCCTCCAAGACCGGCATGCGCGCCGGTCCCGGCGAGACCGGCGGCACCATCCTCGAAGCCTTCAAGCCGGGCACGGCGCCGCCGGACAATTATTCGGTCATCGGCGTCGCCGACGCCGACGGGCGCATGCCGGCCTCGCAGCAGCAGCAGCCTGATTCCGGCTTCTTCATGCGGCCCGGCACCGGCGGGCTGTACTGAAGCTTGATCCGGAAAAGTGCGCAGCGGTTTTCCGAAAAGATCATGCTTATACAACGGCCTAAAGCGTGATGACGATTCATCCTGATCGCATCGCGCTTTAGCGGATAATGCAGGCGATTGGCGGTTCCGGCGGTTGCGCTTTGCAGCCGCCGCCGCTACATCCCGATCTCAATTGCACGCGGGACCAATTCCGCGAGACCAGAGACCCACATGCGCGCCGAAATCGAACGGTTGGTAGAAGAGATCAAGCAGTCAGTCGGGCTGCTGAGGAGGCATCTTTGACGTCGAGAAATCGACGGCCCGCCTCGCTGAGCTGAACAAGCTCGCAGAAGATCCCAATCTCTGGAACGATCCCCAGAAGGCCCAGAAGCTGATGCAGGAGCGGACCTCGCTTGAGGATTCGCTCTCCGGCATCGGCAAGGTCGAGCAGGAGCTCGAAGACGATATCGGCATGATCGAGCTCGGCGAGGCCGAGGGCGATGACGGCGTCGTCGCCGAGGCTGAAGCTGCGCTGAAGAACCTGAAGAAGGAAGTGGCGCGGCGCGAGCTCGAGGCGCTGCTGTCGGGCGAAGCCGACCGCTTCGATTCCTATCTCGAGGTCCATGCCGGCGCCGGCGGCACCGAGAGCCAGGACTGGGCGCAGATGCTGCTGCGCATGTACACGCGCTGGGCCGAAACGCACGGCTTCAAGGTCGAATATCTCGAAGAGTCCGAGGGCGAAGAGGCCGGCATCAAGTCGGCGACTATCCAGGTCTCCGGCCACAACGCCTATGGCTGGCTGAAGACTGAAGCCGGCGTGCACCGCCTCGTCCGCATCTCGCCGTTCGATTCCAATGCGCGGCGGCACACCTCGTTCTCGAGCGTGCAGGTGTTTCCCGTCATCGACGACAGCATCAAGATCGACATCAAGGAATCCGACGTTCGCGTCGATACGATGCGGTCGGGCGGCGCCGGCGGCCAGCACGTCAACAAGACCGAATCCGCGGTGCGCCTGACGCATATTCCGACCGGCGTCGCCGTGGTCTGCCAGGCCGGCCGCTCCCAGCACAAGAACCGGGCACAGGCCTGGGACATGCTGCGCGCGCGCCTCTACGAGATCGAGCTGAAGAAGCGCGAGGAGAAGGCCGCCGCCGACCAGGCCGCCAAGACCGATATCGGCTGGGGCCACCAGATCCGCTCCTATGTGCTGCAGCCCTATCAGATGGTGAAGGATCTGCGCACCGGCGTGCAGACCTCCGACACATCGGGCGTGCTCAATGGCGAGCTCGACGAGTTCATGGCCGCGACGCTGGCACAGCGCGCGTTCGGCACCACGACCGGCGAGATCGAGGACGTGGACTAGCCATGCCCCGTGTCGCCTTCATCGGATTGGGGCGGATGGGGCACGGCATGGCCGGCCGCTATCTCGATGCCGGCTTCACGGTGACGCTGTGGAATCGCAGCAGGGCGAAAGCGGAAGACCTGATCGCCCGCGGGGCGCATTGGGCGACCTCGCCGGAGGATGCCGCGATCGATGCCGACGCCGTCGTGACCATGGTCGCCGACGACGAGGCCTCGCGCGCGGTCTGGCTTGGGCCGAAGGGCGCGGCGAAGACCGCCAAGTCCGGCACCATCGCGATCGAATGCTCGACGGTCTCCTATGATCATGCCCGCGAGATGGGCCGCGAGCTGAATGCGCGCGGGTTGATCTACATCGACTGCCCCGTGACGGGATTGCCGGACGCGGCGGCCGCCGGGAAACTGACGCTGCTGGTCGGCGCCGATGCAGCCGATCTCGAACGCGCGCGGCCCTATCTCGAACCGATCGGCTCGACCATTCGCCATTTCGGCGCGGTCGGCTCCGGCACCGTCTACAAGCTCATCAACAATCTCATGGGCGCGATCCAGATCGCCGGCCTCGCCGAGGGGCTCGCGATCGCCGAGCAGGCCGGGCTCGACATGAACCTGGTGCTGGAGTCGATCCAGGCGGGCGTCGCCGCAAGCCCGCAGGTCACGCGTCATTCCAAGCGCATGGTCGCCCGCGATTTCTCCGGCGCGACCTTCACCGCGGCGCTGCGGCACAAGGATGCCGCCTATGCCGTGAAGCTGGCGGAGAGCCTCCTGGCCGGCAAGCCGCTGGTCGCGCGCGCCGCGGTCGAGGCCTACGCGCAGGCCAAGGCGGCGATGCCGGATGACGACGAAGGCCGGATGATCGAGCTGGTGTCGCGGCCGAAGAGCCCGTCCTAGGACTCATAAACTTCAGCTCAGCAACGCAAAGCGGAAGTCTCCGACCTTGAAGGTGTTCGGCGGCTTGTGACCCCGGAGCGGACCTAGACGCGCAGTTATGTGATCAGCGTCACCGAGGGGGACTTTTCGGCCTGACCTCAAATGCCGTACAGCACGCTCAGCAGCGCGCAATAAAACGGCCAAGCGGCCAACACGATGAGTATCACCGACCCTACCGTCCAGAAGGTCGCGCGCATGTCGTGGGTTTGAGCCGTAAAATAGGCCGCGAAATGTAACAGACTTGAAATCACGTAGCCGTAGAGCAGGCATTGCGCGATCAACAACGGTGGACGCGCCAAGACAAATAGCAGGGCCGCAACAAGGAAGAACGGCAGGTTCTCGAGATCGTTCAACTGGATCCGGCGGACACGTTCTACGTATTCGTTCGGTGCAAGCTGGCTCGGATCCGGATGCGGATTGATACTCGTCTTTCGAAGATCCTCTGGAGATCGAAAGCCGCCCCGGATCTTCATCATCCGGAAGACGGTGAGCCACGACATCCCCACGGCCTTGAAAATCATCAGCGCTGCGGCGATTGTATAAGTGGCGAACAGTGGATCTTGCAAGCTCAATCGGTCCATCGGACGCTCCTGTCGCAAGAGTCAAACAGCGACAAAATCAAAGAGCCAATCCAGCCCTTGCTAGCCCATCTGCGATGCGCTGGACGTCGGCAGGATTGGCAAATGGTAGTCGCGAGAAATGCTGCTCAAATGAATACTGCGGATTGATCTTCTTCAGCTCCAGCCAGACTTGCCTTGCCTCGTCCGTCTCTCCAAGATGGCCCAATGCTGATGCGAGGATCGACCGCGAAAAGTCAGTTTCTGGTACGAGCCGAATACGCTGTCGAAACACAGCTGCTGCAGTTTCGTATTTTCCTGCGAGCACATTCGCGACGCCAAGAAGATGCAGATATTGCTCCGTGTAAGCTGGATCTAGACGGAGGGCCAGTTCAAGCATTGAAATAGCTTCGTTACCGCGACCTTGAAAGTTGTAGACGTTCCCGAGGCAAGCATACGCCTCCGCCAGGTTTGGATTCAGCGCGAGTGCCTCTTTGGCATGGCTGATTGCCTCTTCGAAATCCCTCTCGAAGGTCGCTGTGAATGAGGCAAGGGCCCTGGCTAAAGGCTCCCTTGGATCTTTTTGGATTGCAGTGAATGCATTCCATTTTGCGAGCTCCAATCCTTTATCAGCGCCCGCAGTCCACCGGTTCTGGTAGTCGTACATGTGCGCAAGCCCAAGAAGGGCAAACGCCTGCGAATAGTTCGGATCGTGATCGATGGCGAGCTTGAGATATGATTTGCTCTGCTCCAGGACCTCGCGATTGAGCCGGCCGCCGAGCAGTAGCCGCCGCGCCCGCAGAAAATAGTCGTAAGCGTCGAGATTCCTTGTCCCTCCTTGCGCTATTCGCTCTTTATCCGCCGAACTGAGGGTGAGCTTCAACGCTTCAACAATTCTATGCACGACGTCATCCTGGACCGCGAATAGATCCGTCAAATCGCGGTCAAAGCGGTCAGCCCAGACATTGGCTCCTGTATCTGCGTTCGTGAGTCGCGCCGTGATCCTGACGCGACCGGCTGCTTGCCGCACGGATCCTTCGACTACAAAGCGAACGCCCAACTCTCGAGCAATTGCGCGAACATCGATCGCGCGCCTCTTGAACGCAAAGCTTGAGTTACGCGAGATCACCATCAGCTCACGCAGCTTTGAAAGATCGATGATAATGTCTTCGCTGATGCCGTCGGAGAAGTAATCCTGGTCAGTGTCGCTGGACATATTCGCGAAGGGCAGAACGGCGATCGAGATCCTTCCTGTGGAGCGTGCCGCCGAGGGTTGTTGTGCTGCTGCCACTGTCGCATCCGGATGCCATTTCCAGAGACGAATGGGACGGGCAATATTCTTTACATTGATTGTCCCGGCGTCCTCGAACGGGACAACAATTCGATCGGCAACGCTCTCATGGACAATCGATGAGACGCATATGCCGCCCGGAGCGGCAAGTGCCTCCAGACGCGCCGCCAAGTTAACGCCATCGCCGTAAATGTCGTCTTCCTGAACAATGACGTCTCCCAAGTTGATCCCGATCCGTTGCACCATTGGAATCGGTGTCTTGAACGTGGCTGCTCCGCGCTGCACCGATACCGCGCAATTGACCGCATCGACAGCACTTCGGAACTCCGCAAGTGTTCCATCGCCAATCAGCTTTACGATGCGCCCATTGTTCGCAAGGATAGCCGGATCCAACAGCCCTTCACGGAAGTTGTTCAAGGACTGCAGTGTGCGCTCCTCGTCCGCTTCCATCAAACGCGAGTAGCCGACGACATCAGCGGCGAGAATAGCCACAAGTCTTCGCCCTATCGCTTGCTCTCTCGGCACTTGAGCCTCAGCCGCAGATTGGCGTCCACTTAGGCTATATTCCGAAGCACCAGAGCGCCAGCTGGAAATCGGCATTGTCGGTGTTTTCGACGCGAAGTACACTGCGGTATCAGCTTGGCGAGCGCCCGCTTTCGCCAGAAGGAACCTTGTGCCGCGAGGGATATTAGGTCTGACCTGAGGAGGATGCTCCCGGAGAGGATCATTCTTGCCTAAAGGCCAGATCGGAAAGTGCTACGGTTGCCTTTTCAAATCCTAGTCACCGGGCAGCAGATGAACTCGCGATTTTTAGCGGTGCAGCCGGGACTTGGCCGCTTGTTGCTCGCGCGGGCATCACGAATGTTTCTGCTGTTTGAGGCTCTGAAGCGTGAAGGGGGTGGGCGGAGGAAATCCCTTGAAGCGTTGGCTTCTGGTCAGGTTGCTCAAAGTGGCTTTCACCTATTGCGTCAGCATAGAGAATGAGCTTCGATGACGACACAATGGGCGGCCATCAGTTGTAGCTTGCGCTCCGGATTCAGCAGTTGCGCCATACAGCCCATCACTTATCTAGTCCGCTAATGGCCGGCCCGAAGCTGCCCCGGCTGAGCGCGGAGCAATGGTCCGCTTTCAAGGCGAGAGTTGCTGGCCTAACTTCGATCGTCCGCCTGTGACCCTGAGCCGCCATTCACAGGCGGCACGCCACTGCTTAAAACCGACGAGATTCCGGTCGAGGTCGAATTGGCCAAGCGCTTGTTAGTGTATGCAGCATCACTGCTGGTATTTGGGATCCGTCGTCGGCTCGGAGCGAGCGGTGATCTCTCGAAGTATTGCCCTGGCAGCCTGTAGATCCGGTGTCGCAAAGCCCTCGGTGAACTGGCTATAGACTGGCGTGAGCAGGTCTCGTGCCTCGGCACACCGATCCTGTTCTCTCCACAATCGTGCAAGGCGGGTCGCTGCGCGCAACTCCCAGAGCTTGGCGCCCTGCTGGCGCGCGGTTGCCGCCGCATGGCCGAACCGTGCTTCCGCGCCGCTCGCATCGGCATGAGGCAGCCGTAGCATCAGCTCGCCCGTCATCCGGTGCAGCTCTGCCTCGAACCATCGCTCGCCGGTTTCTTCCACTCGGTGCAGCGCTTCGGTAACAAGATCCAAGCCCTCGTTCACTGCACCCGACCGGACGTGGACCTCAGCAAGCAGACTTCGGAAATAGGGCACCAGGAAGCCCGCTCCGGTGGCCTGCCACATCGAAAGCCCGTCCCGGATCTGCGCGATACCGGCCCGAAGATCCCCGGCCTCGCCCAGCGTCCAACCGCGAATGATGATGCCGGCTCCGAGGAAGTGTGGGGAGTCCTGCTCGGCTGCCAGTGCGATCAGCGCATTCGCCCGATCGCCGGCCTCGTCGTGATTCTGGCGAAGCTGCGACAGGATGCAGCCGTACAGGAGGGCATAGCCGAGGGTGTTGCGGTGGGACAATTCCTTCGCGCCGCTCAATGCCTCTTCGCTCCTCGCCTGGGCCTGCTCAGGGTAGCCGAGGGCGAACAGTCCCCAGGATAGAACGGAAAGCCCCGCCACACTGGGATCCTGCGCGAACAGGAAGGCAAGCGACCCATGGGCGGTCGGATCGTAGAGGGCGAGCGTTCGCTCCAAATGAGTGCGCGCAGCCATTAACTCGCCGCGAAGCAATTCAGTGGTTCCGACGATGCGATTGCCGATGGTTTCGGCGGCAGCATCGTGCTGTGCCTGGGCGCGGCAGAGCAAATCCTCGCCTACAATTCGACCGGCCTCGAGCTCCGCCCTTACGACGTGAAAAACCCACTTCCCATAGAGAACAGGGAAGAGCCGCGACGTCTCGCCCAGGCGCTCGCACAAGTCTCGGGCCCGCGCGTTGGCCCGCCCGACCTCCGGTGCGGCCCAGCCCTTTGCGGCCATCAAGGCGACGCCGAGCGCGATTTGCAGCTCGAGTTCCCGCCGCCATCGTGGAGCCTCGTCGGGGAGAGCAGGAATCAGGTCGAGCCCTTTGGTCAATTGCGTGATCGCCTCTGCTGTGGCCGACCGCGCGATCTCTGCTTGTCCCGCCCTCAGCCAATCATCGATCGCCGGTTCGGCAAGTCCTGCCTCTGTGTGGTGATGGGCCAGAAGCTCGGGCTGCGCCTGCACGGTCTCCGGAAAATGCTGCTCGAGCGCGGTGGCGATGCGGGCGTGTAGGCGCTGCCGCTTCGCGCGAACGAGGGTCGCATATGCGGCGTCCTGCACGAGCGCATGCTTGAAGCTGTAGGTCGCCTGAGGCGGCGTCCCACGCCGGAATACCAGACCCGAATCGACGAGGTCGTCCAAGGCCGCGTGCAGTTCGCTCTCCGGCAGCGCCGCCGCAATCGCGAGCAGTTCGTAGGAGAATTCTCGACCAATCGCGGCCCCGGTCTGGGCGACCTCTCGGGCCGGGGCCAGCCGGTCGAGCCGGGCCAGCAGCGACTCCTGGAGCGTGGCCGGGATCGCCATCGGCGGCAGCGGTCCGGCGAGCGCGTAGTGGTCGCCCTCATCCCGGAGCAGATTGGTCTCCAGCACGGCCCGCGTCAGCTCCTCGACGAACAGCGGCACGCCGTCCGTCTTGGCCACGATCTGGTCGAGCACCGCTGGGGGAAGCGCCTTGCCGCCGCTCAGCCGCGCGACCATGGCCGCCCCCTGCCGGCGGCTCAACCGGCTGAGGCTCAGCGAGGTGGCATGGGCATAGCGCGTCCAGGACGGCGCGAACTCGGGCCGGAAGGTGATGAGGACGAGCACGGGAGCGCCTTGCACCCGGTCGATCAGGAGATCGAGCAGCTCGAGCGAGGTCGGATCGGCCCAATGCACGTCCTCGTACAGGGCGAGGACGGGCCGGCGCGTTGCGAGGCCCAGGACCTGATCGACGAGCACCTCGAGCGTCCGCTCTTTCTGCCGATGCGGGCTCATGTCGAGCGACGGGTAGCGCGCATTCGTCTCGAGCGATAGCAATGCCGCGAGCAGCGGGGCCGCCCCGGTGACATCATCGCTCGAAAGCGCAAGTAACGTCTCGAGCTTGTCGAGCCTCGTTGCGGCGGAATCGTCGTCGGCGAAACCCGCCGCGCGCTCCAGCAAGCCAATCACCGGATAGAGCGGGCTGGTCTGATGGTGCGGCGAGCAGTAGTGGCTCAGGACCGTATGCGGCTCATCTTCAAGTCGCCCGCGTAGCGCCCGCAGGAGGCGCGACTTGCCGATGCCAGGCTCGCCCCCCAGCAGCACCACCTGGCCCTCACCCTCCTTGGCGCGCTCCCACTGCTCAAGCAGCAGGCCGATCTCATGCTCACGACCGACAAGCGGCGTCAGGCCCGCGCCGTGCAACGCCTCGAACCGGCTCTCGGCGGCACCTTCGCCGACCACACGCCACGCGCGCACAGGAACAGGAAATCCCTTTAAGATCTGCAGGCCGAGCTCGGCGAGCTCGAACAGCCCGCCAATCAGCTCTCGGGTGCGGGCAGAGATCACCACGGTGCCGGGCTCGGCCAGGGTTTGCAGGCGCGCCGCGAGGTTAGGCGTGTCGCCGACTACCGTCTCCTCGCGCGCCGCGCCTTCGCCGATCAACTCACCGACAACCACCGACCCGGTCGCGATGCCGACACGGGCCGCCAACGTTTCGCCGTGCCCCGATTCCAGGCTGTGTACCGCCGCGACCGCGGCGAGGCCGGCCCGCACGGCGCGTTCGGCCTCATCTTCGTGGGCGCGCGGATAGCCAAAATAGGCCAGTACACCGTCGCCCATGTACTTCGCTACGTGCCCTTCGAACCTTCCGATCGCGCCCGCCACCGCGCTCTGATAGGTCCGCAGGACTTCGGCCATTTCCTCCGGATCGAGCCGTGCCGCGAGCGCGGTCGAGTCGACCAGGTCAACAAACATCACGGTGAGTTGGCGGCGCTCGGCCTCGGGTGCAAGCGAAGCGTTTCCAGAGGTGACAATAGGTACGGCCGAAATAAGGGTGGTAGCCGACATTGAGCCGGCGCGCAGTGCAGCAATGGCGGCGAGCAGCTTGCGGCGATGGCCGATCGAGACGACCCCAAGCCCGATCAGATCCTCGGCCGTTAGGTCCATGAGGACCTCGGCATCAATGTCGTTCTCCCGGAACGCCTGCTCGTACTGTCCCAGCCCCAGATCACACAGCCAGGCCCCGACATCCATGGGCTCCTCCCGGCTCTCGTCTTCAGCGCTAAGGCTGTTCCAGTCTATCTCAAAATGGCGTGCGCTGGGCGCGGTGAAACGTCACGAGCTGAGCGCGGAGGAAGGACAGCTGTTGGGCCCTTAGCCGACCAGCTGGGGCGATCTGGCCATCTCCGCTATTGAAAACGAACGGACAAGGCGCCGCCTTCGCGCGGGCTCATCGGCTTTACGAGTACATGCGCATCGCGTGGGACAAATTAGCGAGCCCCATTCATTGCCGGCATCGGTTTCGTAAACCGGCATTTCATCGGAAATCGGGTGGCACTGTTCGCCCCGTCGCCCTAGACCCCCGGGCTCGGCCACGGATGTGAGAGCCCATGCCCTCGAGTGACAACCGGATCGACGCGCGAGACTGGTTGCTGCTCGCCGTGCTCTCGATCCTCTGGGGCGGCTCGTTCTTTTTCAACGCCGCAGCTTTGCGGGAATTGCCGCCGCTGACGCTGGTGTTCCTGCGCGTCGCGCTCGGTGCGGCCATTCTGCTGCCGCTGCTGCGCATGCAGGGGATCGGCTGGCCTAAGGGCATGACGGGCTGGAAGCCGTTCGTTGCGATCGGGCTGCTCAACAATGTCATCCCGTTCTCGTTGATCGTGATTGGCCAGACCTTCATCCCGAGCGGTCTAGCATCGATCCTGAACGCGACGACGCCGCTGTTCACCGTGCTCGTGATGGCAGCAGCAGGTGAAGAGACATTGCATATCCGTCGTGTGGGCGGCGTAACGCTGGGGCTTGTCGGTGTCGTCATCCTGCGCGGATGGGGCATCGAGACGAAGCCAGGGCAGGGGCTCGGCATCCTGCTCTGCCTTGGCGGCGCGCTGAGCTATGGATTCGCCGCACTGGCAGCGCGGCGATTGCTTAAGGACTCACCGCCGCTCGGCACGGCGACGTTTCAGCTGATGGCGTCGACGGTGATGATGGCGATCGTCGCCGGCGTGGTGGAGCAGCCATGGCGGCTGGCAATGCCGGGCGGCATGACGTGGTCCGCAGTGCTTGGCCTTGCCGCTCTGTCGACGGCGCTCGCTTACATCGTCTTCTTTCAGATCGTGCTGCGCTCGGGCGCGAGCAACGTCATGCTGGTGACGCTGCTCATTCCCGTCACCGCCATCCTGCTGGGGGGGCTGGTGCTGGGGGAGCCGATCTCCGTCCGCGAGATCGCGGGCGCGATCGCGATCGGCAGCGCGCTGCTGGTGATCGACGGTCGCGCATTGAGCCTGCTGCGACGCAGCACATAGCTTATAGCTTTCAGCCCGCGCTGAGACGCACCCCGGCACGCAGGAATTTCTGCGGGTCGACCGCTTCGCCCTCGATCCGGGTTTCGTAATGCAGGTGCGGACCGGTGGAGCGACCGGTCGAGCCGACCAGACCGACGACCTGGCCGATCTTCACGATCTCGCCGACCTTGACGTTGATCTCGGAGAGATGGCCGTAGCGGGTCGAAAGCCCGTTGCCGTGATCGACCTCGACCATGCGGCCGTAACCGCCGGACCAGCCGGCGGAAACGACCTTGCCGTTGGCGGTGACGCGAACCGGATCGCCGCTGGCGGCGCGGAAGTCGAGCCCGGTATGCATCGCGGGCCGGCCGAGGAAGGGATCGCTGCGGACGCCGAAGCCGGAGGTGAACTCGACCTCGCCGATGACCGGCTTGCGGTAGGGCACCAGCGCCAGCGTGCGGTTGAGACGATCCATCTCGGCGCGGGTGATGTTGATGCGATTGAGCTGCTTCTCGAACGGACCGGCATTGGCGGTCAGCTTGATGGGAACGAAGGGTCCGCCCATCGCGCTGCGCGGCACGGCGGCTTCGAGACTGGCGAGATTGAGACCGAGATCGCTGACCACGCCGCGCATCCGGCGCATGCGTGAATCCATGCTTTCCTCGACCGCGCTGAGCGCCGCCATCTGGCGACGTTCGACCTGATCGAGCGAGGTGGTGAGCCGGACCAGGACGTTGTCGAAGCCGTGGTTCTTCGCAAATTGATTGGCCTGGGGAGCCACGACGGCCGGGGCGCGCGATTCGAGCCGCGCCTCACGGTCCGGCGGCGCCACGAAGATCACGGTGTCGCTGATCGGCGAGGGCTTTGGCGTGGTCTGGCTTGAATCACCGCGCTGCGGGGTCGCACGGGGAATCGAGCCGGTCACGTCGGGCATGGCCCCGAGCGCCGTGGCCCGGGATTCCAGCGCCGTCTGGCGCTTCATGATCTGGTCGAGCTTCTGGTCGAACTGCTCCTGGTCGAGCAGCTGCCGGCTGGTGGTGCGATCGACCTTGGCGCGCAGCTCGGCGATGCGGTCCTCATAGGCGTATTGCATCTCGGCCTGGCGGGCGATCAGCCGGGTCAGAACGTCGTCGCGGAAGGCAAAATAGGTGGCGGTCGCCGCCGACCAGAGACCGAGCAGCACCACCGTTCCAACCACGATCCAGAACACCACGGGCCCGAAGCGGACCTGCTTGCCGGCATGGACGATGGTGTAGGCATCGTCGGTCGCGGGAAGGGGGATCGCTGCGGCGGCCGCGACCGCGGGACGGCGCTGGAAGCCCCGGCCGTGGTCGTGCGGATGATGTTGGGGGTACTGCGAATATTGGGCAGAACTTTTCGACATCGGCACTCCCGCGCCGGTCGGATGAGTCCGTACGGCCCTAATTGCCGCAGCAATCTGGGCCGGTCATGGTTAATTTTCCGGAAACAGGAACAGACGAATTTAAAGGACTGGTTAAAGGCTTCTTGCCGCTTCCAGCACCGCATCGGCATGCCCGTCGACCCGGACATTGCGCCAGATCCTGGCCACCTTGCCGTCGGCCCCGACCAGGATCGTGGTGCGAAGAATTCCGAAGAAGCTCTTGCCATACATGGACTTTTCGCCCCAGGCGCCATAGGCTTCCAGCATCTCGTGCTGCTCGTCCGAGATGAGGGGGACACCGAGAGCGTGCTTGTCGCGGAACTTCTCCTGGGCCTTTAACGGATCGGCGGAGATCCCGAGCACGGCGGTGCCGGCGGCCGCGAAAGCGCCGGCGAGGCGGGTGAAGTCGATCGCCTCCCGGGTGCAGCCGGGCGTGTCGGCGCGGGGGTAGAAGAACAGGACCAGCTTTTGGCCGGCATAATCCGCCAGTGTGACGACGTCGCCGCCGTCGCGGGGCAGGCGGAAGGCGGGGGCCTTCTGGCCGTCGGCCAGGCCGGCCTTCGCCGTCACGGGCGCGGATGACGATTTGGAGGAATTTAACTGTTTCGATGCGGCCTTATGTGATCCTGCTTTTGCTAAAGTCCCGGTTGATTTGCGCGCCGGTATCCGCTGCGTCGTTGCGGACTTTGCTTGAGTCGATGCCCGCGCTTTCAGGGTCTTCTTCTTAGCCGTCGGACCGCCGGAGGGCGCCTTGGACGATTTCTTTTGGGATTTCTTGGACATACGCCTTCCTTTCGACGCTTTCGGCGGGTCAACCGAAGCGGTATTGCAGCTCTCGTCCGGTGTGCCGGACTGGCGCCCTTGGCTGGGCAAGTCTGACGACGCCGGAGTATGGTTACAAGGAATTCCACGCACCACCCCACTGCTCGTTGAACGCGCTCCCGGGGCGAAATGACGAACAGCAGGAATATTCGAAGTATGGCTGCAGTGCCGGCGCAGGGAGCTTTGCTTCCCGGGGGCGGCTGCGGTCCCGGCGGTGCTCAATCTCACGACGGGCGCCTGTATCGAGAGGCAATGGCAAGGAATAAGTCGCCCCAGGATTACAATCGGGACTTCGATCGGCGCGGCGGTCAACAGCCGCAGGAATGGGACGACGCCGATTGGGATCCGGATCAGGAGGCGGCCGCGGGCCATCGCGCGCGCCGGCTGTTGGCGCGTTCCAACTCGGGCTTTCATCGCTTCGGCGACGGGTTTGGCGCGCTGCGCCGCTGGCTGGCCGCCGATCGCTGGCTGAAGCGCCTCGTCCTTGTCGTCGGGACTCTCGCCGTCATCTTCGTCGGCTGTTTCGCTGCGCTGTGGTGGCGGCTCGGCGCCGGTCCCATCAATCTCGACATCGCAACGCCGTGGCTGGCCGCCGCGATCGAGGACAATATCGGTCACGGCAATACGGTTGAGATCGGGGGCACCCAGATCGAGCGGGCCGGGCGGGTCCGCATCGCCGTCCGTATCCGTGACATCATCGTCCGCGACCGCGACCACGCCATCGTCGCCAGCGCGCCGAAGGCCGAGGTGAAGCTGTCGGGGGCGGGCCTGTTGATGGGGCACCTGCGCGCCGAGAGCCTCAATCTCGTCGATGCCGAACTCGCGATCCGGATCGCGCCCGACGGCACTGTCACCGTATCCGCCGGCGACACCGCAAAGCCGCTGGCCACCGGCGTCGCCTCGAAGAAGGATGCCGGCCTGCCGCCGACATTCCCGCGCAACGGCGTCCCGCCGCCGCCCTTCGCCACGGCGCCCGCGGGCCAGGATCCGTCTCAAGCCGCTTCCCAGGCCGCGCCTCAGGCGACCGCGCAGAGCGGTATTCTTCAGGGCCTCGACTGGCTCGACAGTCTCAGCATGACCGGTCTGGACGGCCAGAACCTCAACGAGATCGGCCTGAAGAACGGCAATCTGATCGTCGACGATCAGCAGCGCGGCAGCAAATGGTCGTTTGAGAACATCACGCTCAGCCTGCGCCGGCCGAGCCGCGGCGGCGTCACGCTCAGCCTCGGCGAGGAGGGCGCGCGGCCCTGGATGCTGCGAGCCACGATCGGTCCGGCCGAGAACGGCGTGCGCTCGGTCGACATCAAGGCCGACAAGGTCTCGACCTCCAACATCCTCTTGGCGCTGCGGGTCAAGGACCTCACCTATACCGCCGATTTGCCGCTGACCGGCGAGCTCAAGGGCGAGCTCGGCCGCGACGGCGTGCCGACCTTCTTCCGCGGCAAGGTCGCGGTCGGCGCGGGCAATATCATCGATACCGACACGCCCGACTATCCGATGGCGATCGACCAGGCCGAGATCAATGTCGAGTGGGATGCCAACCGGCGGGTGCTGGTCGCGCCGTTCAAGGTCCTGTCGGGCGCGAACCGGCTGACGCTTCTGGCCCATCTCGAGCCGCCCAACGGCACCGTCAACGACTGGCAGCTCGGCTTCAGCGGCGGGTCGATCCTGCTCGGCGGCATCGACAACGAGCCGCCGCTCGTCTTCAACCGCATCGCGATCGGATTCCGCTTCGACACCGACCACAAGCGCTTCCTGCTGACGCAGGCCGACATCAGCAACGGCGAGATCGGCGTCGCCGGCACCGGTGCGATCGACTATTCGAGCGAGCCGCGCCTGACGCTGGGCTTTGCGGGAACGCCGATGTCGGCTTCCGCGCTGAAGCGGATGTGGCCGACGCTGGTCGTTCCCGAGTTGCGCGAATGGGTGATCGACCGGATCGAGCGCGGTACGCTCCAGCGCATCGAGATCGGCATCAACTCGCCGACGAAGAATCTTCCGCGCAAGGGCCCGCCCATCCCCGACGACGGCCTGTCGGTCAACATCGTGGCGAGCGGCGTCGCCGTCCGTCCTGTGGACGGCATGCCGGTCGTACACGATGCCGATCTGAAGGCGCGCGTGACCGGCCGCACCGCGACCGTGACGATCGGCCAGGGCATCGCCGATACGCCTGCGGGCCGCAAGATCACGATCTCCGATTTCGTCTTCGAGGTGCCCGACATGGCGCCGAAGCCGTCGCCGTCGCGGACCAGATTCCGCGTCGATGGTCCGGTGCCCGCGGCGGCTGAAATGCTGGCCAATGACCGCCTGAGCGATCTGTCGTCGACAATGGTCGATCCCAACACCAGCAAGGGGACATTCACGGCCAACATCCAGCTCGGCCTGCCGGTCAAGGGCGAATTGACCAAGGCTGACACCATCTATGCCGTCACCGCCGACCTCAACGGCTTTGCCGCCGACAAGCTGGTGATGAACCAGAAGCTGGAGGCCAACAGCCTCAAGATCGTCGCCAACAACCAGGGCTATCAGGTCAAGGGCGACGTCAAGATCAACGGGCAGGCGGCCTCGCTCGACTATCGCAAGCCGACCGAAGGCGATGCGGACGTCAGGCTGCAGGCGACGCTGGACGATGCGAGCCGCGCGCGCCTCGGATTTGATCTCAGCCCCGCCGTCAGCGGATCGTTGCCGATCAGGCTGTCGGGCAAGATCGCCGGCGGTCCCGACCAGACCACGAAGCTCGGCGTCGAGGCCGACCTGACGTCGGTCAAGCTCGACAACATCCTGCCGGGCTGGGTCAAGCTGCCGGGCAAGTCGGGCAAGGCCAGCTTCAAGGTCGTGCCGACCGCGCAATCGACGCGTCTCGAGGACATCGTCATCGAAGGCGGCGGCGCCTCGATCAAGGGTTCGCTCGAAGTCGACGCGAACGGCGACCTCGTGAACGCGAACTTCCCGATCTATTCACCGTCCGACGGCGACAAGACCGCATTGAAGGCTGAGCGTGGCCAGGACGGCGTCATCAGGGGCACGATACGCGGCGACGTGTTCGATGGCCGCGGCTTCCTGAAATCGGCGATTTCGGGCAATTCCAAGGACGACAAGAACAACAAGATGAAGAACGTCGATTTCGACATCGACGTGAAGCTCGGTGCCGTCGCGGGTTTCAACGGCGAGGCGATGCGCAGCGTCGATGCCAAGATGTCGAAGCGCAACGGCGCCATCAAGGCCTTCAGCCTGAGCGGCAAGATCGGCCGCGATACGCCGGTGGCGGCCGATCTGCGCGGCGGTCGTGCGCAGGGCAGCCGCGAGGTGATCTATCTCCAGACCAACGATGCCGGCGCGCTGCTGCGCTTCACCGACACCTATACCAAGGCGGTCGGCGGCCAGATGGTGGTGGCGATGGAGCCGCCGACATCCGAGCCGAACACTTCGCGCGAGGGCCTCATCAACGTCCGTGACTTCACGGTGAAGGGCGAGGCGCAGCTCGAACGCGTGGCCGCCGGCGCGCCCAACGGCACCGGCAACGGCGTCTCCTTCAGTGCGCTCCGCGCCGAGTTCACCCGGCAGAACGGCGCGCTGACGATCCGCGACGGCGTCGTCAAGGGCCCGATGATCGGCGCCACCATCGAAGGCTCGATCGACTATCCCGGCAACCAGGTCTGCATGAGCGGCACCTTCGTGCCGATGTACGGGTTGAACAACATGTTCGGACAGATTCCGGTCCTCGGGCTGTTCCTGGGCGGTGGCGATAAGGAAGGACTGATCGGCGTGACCTACGAGGTCATCGGCACGCCGGCCGCGCCCGTGATGCGCGTCAATCCGGTCTCGGCCATGGTGCCGGGTGTGTTCCGCAAGATCTTCGAGTTCAACACCGGCAAGCAGAACACGCCGTTCGAGGAATTCCCCTCGCAGTCAAACGACGGCTCGAGCGGCTCGACGCGTCAACTCTCGAGCGGTTGCAGCCTCGCGCGGCGGTAGGAGCGGGCGCGATCGTTTCCGCCGTCATGCCCGGGCATGACGACGATCGCATTGAATCTTGCACAGCCTACGCCGCGCGCACGCCTGCCAGGAACGTCCCGACTTCGCCGGAGAGCTGCTCGGCCTGCTTGGAGAGGTTCGAGGCCGCGGCGAGCACCATGCCGGCGGCATTGCCGGTCTCGTTCGCGGCGGTCGAGACGCCGCCGATATTGGTGGTGACCTCCTTGGTCGCCTCCGCGGTCTGCGAGACGCTGCGGGCGATCTCGGCGGTGGCGGCGCCTTGCTCCTCGATCGCGGCCCCGATCGAGGTGGCGATGCGGCTGACCTCCTCGATGGTGGCGGTGATGCCGCCGATGGCGTCCACGGCCTCCTTGGTCGCGCCCTGGATCTGGGCGATCTTGTCGCCGATCTCGCGGGTGGCTTCCGCGGTCTGGCTTGCG
>NZ_SPQS01000037.1 GCF_004570865.1 Bradyrhizobium frederickii | reverse complement strand
ATGTGTTCCTGAAGCTGCTTGAGGCTTGTGAAGGAGGTGCCGCTGAGCGATTGTCCCTGCAAGATTGAGAACCATACCTCGACCTGATTGAGCCACGACGCACTGGTCGGCGTGAAATGGAATTGCACATTGGGATGGGCCTTGAGCCAGTTCTCATTCTTCTTGTGGGTGTTGAGGTTGTCGAGGATGACGTGAAGCTTCCGGCCCGGAAAGGCCGCGGTGAGGCTGTTCATGAAATCGAGAAACTCGACACGGCGACGGCGTTTTGAATGCGTAGCGATGATCTTTCCGGTGGCGATTTCGAGCGCTGCAAACAATGTTGTGGTGCCATGCCGCTTGTAATCGTGGCTCTGGCCGGTCAAGGCGCGGCCATTGGGCAACTTCAGATAGCCCTGCGCTCGCTCCAAAGCCTGGATCGAGGGCTTCTCGTCCACGCAGAGCACAATAGCCTTCGCCGGCGGGGCGACGTAAAGGCCAACGATATCGGCGGCTTTGGCCGTAAAGTTCGGGTCGTTGCTCTCACACCAGGAGGTCAATCTTGTGGCTGCGCAGGAACCGCCAGACATTTTGGACGTCAACATCGCCGAGCGCCTCGGCCAGCAGAGGGCCGGTCCAGCGCGCAAATCCTTGCGGGGGCGGCTTATCCAGCAGCTTCAGAATCCGCTTGTCGGTCGTCTTCGTATAGATCGGCTGCTTGCCGGGCCGCGGCTTGTCTTGCAGCCCTTCAAGGCCTTGGTCCATAGCGATGCCGCCAGAGGCTGACAATCCGCGGCTAGACCCCAACTTCCTTGGCGATCGACCGGGTGCTGCACCCGTCCGCCGCCAACAGGACTATCCGCGCCCGCTTCAAATCGCGCTGCAATGTCATCGGTGAGCGACAACACGCCTCAAGCACCTTGCGATCTTTCTTTGAAAGCCGGACTTCTCTTGCTTCGGGTATCATCCCGACCTTGAATCACGACTCACGTTCCAAGAAAAGCGGATACTAGCTCGCAGTTGGCGCGTCTCCCCAGATCGAGCGGCAATTTGCATTGCAGGGCAGTCGCTGCAGGCCCCGGTCCGACAGGCGTCCCTTTTGATGTTGATAGCCTCCAAATCGCTGTCATGGATCAAGGGGACCGACGCGTATATGAATCATATACATTGATATACATTGTGCCGGCGCGTCCGGCGTGTGATTGCGGCGTCAAAGACGAAATTCATCCGATCTCCGCGCCAAATGGGAAAAGCACCTGTGTCGTCTGTCGAAGTACACCAGCACATTGTTTCACTTCTTCAGAAGCCGAATCCCGTCATCCTGGATATCGGCTGCAATGACGGGACCGATACGCAACAGTTTCTCAGCCTCTGCCCGCAAGCTCAGCTCTACTGCTTTGAACCGGACCCCAGAGCGATCGCGCGCTTCAAGAAGAAGCTGGGCCCATCCCTCTATAGGGTGAAGCTGCTTGAAATCGCGATCAGTGATCGAAACGGGATGATCGACTTCCATCCAAGCAATGCAGACGGTGATGCGAAGGAATGGGACCTCTCCGGCTCAATACGCCGCCCGAAGAACCATCTTACTGTGTATGATTGGGTTCGGTTCGATCGCCCTGTTTCGGTTGAAACGCGGCGGCTTGACGATTGGTGCAGCGAAGCTAAGCTGAATACGATCGATCTCATCTGGATGGATGTCCAGGGAGCCGAAGCCGATGTCATCGCTGGCGGCATGCAGACCTTGGGCAACACGCGCTTCGTCTACACGGAATATAGCGACCGCGAGCTCTACGAAGGGCAGTTGTCCCTGCAAGCTATTCTTGACCTGTTGCCATCATTCGAAGTGGCTTCCCACTATCCCCGCGCGGTGGAGGGTGATGTATTGCTCAAAAATACGCGCTTCTAGTGACGATTCACATCGAGGGCCTCATTCATCGTTGGAAAACCTGACCGGCGGGCTTAGCCGCCCAATTCTGCACAACGGGTGATCATTTGAGCGGATATCGGTGGCCGGACGGGCGCTCCCGTTTCTAGGTTGCCATTACAGACCCGGCGCACGACGTCCACATCGGGCGGGTGGTGGGTTTCTAACCCTGCAGCCGGCGCTCGAAGCATTGAATCGTTCGAACGGCTGCTGTATGGCCTGGTCTTCTAGGAAGCGGGTGCACTGCTTCGAGCAACTGCCAGTACAATTGCATCGGTTCTCGTAATTCCTTGAGATCGGCGGATTTCAGCACGCGATTGGCGTCGCTATTCTTGTGTCAATGGGAAAGCGAGCTGAAGTATGTGTTCATTCCAGAACAGAATTGCCGCAAGGCGTCCAGCATAACTGCAGCAGCCGATTGTCAGGCAGGGCGTCCTGGGCGCGGCGTAGTAGAGGGCGGCGGCGATCATCGGCGGCCGATCTCGCGCCGGATCGGATCAAGATCGTCATCCCAATCGCGGTTACTTGCCTGCTCATTTGCCGCACGCGGAGCTGATCATCGAATCTGCGAGCACGCCGTGCCTGTGTGGCGGCAACGCGATCACGAACTCGGGAGAGGACGTCAGTAAACGCCGCGACGTGATCCCGGCGCAATGGCGCGAAGTTTCTCCTAGCTGCGCGGCCCGATCACCCGCAATTCCAGATCGGCCCGATCGGCGTCCGCGTCGAGCACGGCCCGAAACTGCCTCCGTTGTAGCGGCCGCCGCGGAAGCCGGGTTGGCCGAAATAGTGCCACTCGCCGTCCCAACCGAAATACTGAGGAACCGGGTCAATATACAAGTGGCGCCGGTCGGCGCGCGAGAGCCGGCGCATCAAGTCCTTCTGCTTGTAGAGCGGAATGCTATTGCTCAGCGGCTGGCGATAGCCGGGCAGGAAGCCGTAGCCTTGCCAAACCGGATGGGCCCCTTTTTAATTGGCGCAGCGTTCGCGACGACCGACAGCAGCGGCAGGATGATAGTAGCAGTTTGACACACACGGCGAGACATGGATTGATACTAGTCGGTCGGTTGCGCGAAGGCCATTCAAATTGGGGTTCAGAGTTTCACGTGATCTCGCGCAGAAGTTTTCTCTGATCACGCCCTTCCTGATCAGAAGGCGCGCATATCCCTGCTGTCACCCACCTGCACGACGTCGAAGCCGTAGCGCGAGAAAGTCCGGACGCGAGAGCTCACCGGGACAGATGGGGCGGCCGACCGAGCGCTCGATCTCGGGGAGCACCGTGCACTGCGTCCGGGCACACGGTCGGATCGTCGACCGCCATCATCACGCGCAGGGATCGACGAGATCGTCGAACGGATAGAGCGTTAAGATGACGCGAACGGTTCTCTCCATAACTCATGCCCGATCGCTTACGTTTGTTTCTCTCCCTAACCCTTCGCAATCATCAAACACCGCGGGCCAGAACACTCCAAAACTGTCATTCAGTGACGCAAAAAAAACGCCCGGCCTCATTTCGATGGCCGGGCGGAAGTTAGTCGTCGACAGAGGGAGCGCTGCCGACGGTTATTTGCAGCACAACGTTCGCCGCAAATTCTAATTACGGAATGATCAATGGTCGCAGAAGTCTGGCGTCATTTCCTTTTTTCAAACCGATATTGACGGAATGCAGCTCAACACTGGCTCGCACCGCTGGAGGAGGTATTGTCCGTTGTGCTGAGGATCGTCAAAGTCATGCTGATCTAGTGAGTGGCCCGAATAGAGACGGTCCGCGGCGGCTGTTCGCATGGCATCAACGTGCCGGCCGAAGAACGTAGCGCCCTACCGTCCCCGGGGCCTGGGAAAGTACCTTGTTATTCCTGCGAGCACTCGGAGCGCGTTCGAGCGATCCGCAGGCAGTGATTGGCGCACCTGCGTCCCCCTCTGCCGTATGCACATCGACCGCACTACTATCATCGTCTCACCGAGGTCGACAGCAAACAGCGGCCCGGTCCGCTTGTCGGGCATCCGCGTCAGCTACTGCAAAATGGTACAACGTGACGCTACGTGCGATTCAAGGTCTTTTGAGCTGACTCGAATAAAACTCAAGCCGCCGATCTCTCGCCGATAGCAAGTGATCCGCCATCGGTCGACATGCGTCCCGCATACCGTTTTTGGATGGGCATATACGCGCGAGCGCTCCAGATACATTGCACGTCATATTTCTTGTGTGATGTCGTGTGTTCGTCTCGTCCAAAAGATCGCGTGCGTTGGCGATCATGAATCGTCAGTTCATCACCCCGACCTTGTTGGCTTCCGACTGGTATCACCAGCGTTAAAATGTCGCGCTCCATGCGCAGTCGTCCGTTCTCCTGGCGCAGCCGAATGATCTCCCAGTCCGCCGACATCGCGCCGCGAATTCGCTCCCAATCAAAACGCCACTTAGAAGCTTTGTGAGACGAACCGCGAGCCGTTGCGGCTGTTGCGTGTAGATCGTGCACGACATGACAATGATCGAGGCGGGTGCGCAGAGACCTATGAGGGCGCTCGTTATGTTTGCGACGGGGAAGGCTGCTTGCTCCACGGATATGGAGCTGTCTTTTTGAGAAGAGCCCGACTGAAAGGCTCTCTCTCTCTCTCTCTCTCTCTCGCCTCTTCCTTTAAAGAAGGCCGGCAGGTCGCTAAGTCTTGTAGCTGCAGACAGCATGATATCGCGGTGCGGCAATCAGTTGTGGGAGGGGTGCGGAACGTGGATGAACCACTTCATGGAAATCCCGGCTGTGCTGCACTTCCGAGCAGGAGTCGGCCGGCGCTCTGGAGGGTTCCCTCGTTTAAAGCTGCGTGCTGGGCAACCACGAAGCTGTCGCACATCGCTCGCGCCAGATTGCTGGTTGTATAGAGCGACGCACTTCCAGCGAGAACGCTGGCAATGTTGCAGACCTCAGCGCTTTGCCGCGCGGCGTTTGTCGCGGCGAGGCGCATCAGGGTCGCGGTGCGCGGGTTTACCGCATCCTTGATCGCTTCCTCCCACAGCTCCTCGGTGGCCTCATAGAAGAAGGAACGGGCGGAACGCAGCATGGCTTCGGCTCTGGCCATCTCCAGTTGGACATAGCCGCGCTCTGCCATGACGGGCGCTCCTGTGATTGAGGTGCGGCTTCCGGCCTCCGCGATCACCTCGTCTAGCGCCGAGCGTGCAATACCGATGCCGACAATCGCATGCGCCTGGGCAGCGAAAGTCATGGACGGATAACGATAGATCGGCGCGTCGAGTGTCGGCGGACCGCCGCGGATCAAGGTCCATTCCTCCGGCACAATGACATCGTTGACAACGACGTCGTGGCTGCCGGTGCCTTGCAGACCGATGACGTCCCAATTGGGGCGGATTGTCACCTTCTCGGCCGGTATCACGGCTACCCGCGCAAGGCCACCGGTCGGATCGTCTTCCACAGTGATCCCAACGCCTATCAGATCTGCGCCCGGTGAGCCGCTGGCGAATGGCCATACGCCGTTCACGACAAACCCGTCGGTGCTCCGCCTGGCGGGCTGGAGCGGAAAAAGCGCACCTGCCAACACCACGTCCGGTCCATTCGCGTATACCTTGTGAAGCGTGTCCTCCGGAAGAGCAGCGAGGTAGCGAGCCCCATCGCCGAAGCTGGCGACCCAACCGGCGGAGCCGTCGACTTGGGAAATACGCTCGATCAGGCGACAAAAATCGGCCGGCGTTCGCTCCTCGCCGCCGAATCGCTTGGCGACCAAAGCTCGATAGACGCCAACCCGCTTGAAGCCCTCGATGATCTCGTCTGGAATCTTCTGCGCTCGGGCGAATTCCTTTCGACGCGCGCGGATATCAACCAGCAGCGGCGACAGATTATCCCAGGTCGCAGCCGTCACGTCGGTTACTGGAGTGATCGTCTCTGGTGGAGCGTTCATAAAGCTGTCCTCGGTGTCTTGAGCCGATCGCTGCCGCACTTCATTGAATTTGATTACGCGCGCACGGCGAAGCCAGTCGGATTGATAGCCAGTTGGCAGGGATCGTCAAAACTGTCGCAGCTGATATTGACTTTGATGCGATTACTCACGGTTGCCAGTCCAAACCACCCCCGAACGCATTGACTCAAAGAAAAGGTGTTGAGGGTCGGCAAGACTGACAGAGATATGGCTGTCGATGCTGTCGTTGAGGCGGAGCCGGCAAAGCAACGGATATGCGGCGGCGAGATCGATCCACCTCTGCTGCACTATGTCTCCAACGGGTGACGACAGCGCTGGTTTTGCCATGTCTCCTCCAAGGGACGATTTGTCACACTTGTGCCCCGCCGGCTCGAACCACGTGGTGAATTCCTGATTTGGCAACCGCGAGGTCGGCGATCCCCTGCGGCTCTTTGGCATGTCCCCAGCAATCGATGTGCCATCAATTATGGTCTGCCGGCTGTGTCTGAATCGAGCGAGATCACTTGGCCCGTGCCGCGCCGGGGTGAATGTTCGCGCCTCCCGTGTCTGATTCCAGGCACAACGCGTCATCAATCGGACACGGCGGAAGGAGAACGACTGAAGTGGACCTCGACCGCGAACCAGTCGGGTTCGGCTTGCCTGCTGGAGTTTCAGACCCGTTCCGATCTCCGGACAGTACCAACAGCGCAATTTACCGTGCTCGCGACCGTGGGCGACCTGACTCAGTTCGGTCCTCGATGCCTCGCGCACGGCTCCGGGGCTCCTCGCCGAGGGCCCTCGCCGGTGCTCAGCGGGCATGCGGGCCCGCTAACACTGCCCCGTTACCCTTTTAGAGTTTCGTCGCAGCATTCGATCGTGCCGCCTCGGTATCGGCATGCTCACCAGCCCGGGCGCGATGCGCCGCGTGCACGCCGGATCGGGCCCGAGGCTTCTCCATGTCCCGTCCCTTGAGGAGTAGCATGGAGGGCTGGTTCCCCGGCAGATTGTTATCCTCTCACTGAGTCGGGGCAAAATTTCGCTAGCTGGCACGCGCCGCTGCGGCCAACTCCTAGCAAAACACCCGAGTAATCGTGCTGCCCGATTTTTCCTGACGGGCTGAGGGCTGCGGGAAAGGCTCGCGACTGCTGCGAAGGCGTAAGCACCGAGACTTTCGAGCTGAATGTCTTGCAGTTGCTCTGAGGCGATCGGCGGTAAATAAGCTGCGGCGCGATCTTGCTCTGCCCGACCGTTTACCAAGCGCGCTTTCGCTCCTCTCTTACTATTCCCGCTCCTATGGCTCCATGCGAGCGAACCAGGAGCCAGGAGGAAAGGCCGCGATACGCTTGGCAAAGGGGGATTGCGGCTCCCAATCTTGCCCTTCGCTCTTCTCGAAAGTGATGACCCCGTTGTGTGTAAAAAAACGGGGTCCTGGGATATCACAGTTCACCAAAAGCAAAGCGCGCCACAGATCACCCTTCTCGGTCGGCTTGTCCTTCTGCTTCGGCAAGTAGTCCACTTCAACAGGTTCAACGATAGTGCAGCGGCCCTGCCGCAGAAGATCGCCGAGGCGGCCTTGCGTGGTCGTCACAAAGTTGAAGTTGCTCGGATCATGCAGAAAGCCAAGATTTGCGTCCCTTTCACTCTCCTTGACTTCAGTGGCGATCAACGAGAGTGCTAGGGCGTGCCAGCCCAATTCGATCGGCTTTGCATAGGTCGACGCAAGTTGAAACGTGCCGTCGAGCGCGATCCTCCAGGTGATAAAGTACGGTTCGTCTAATATATCGTCAGGGTGTCTGGTCCACAAAACGAAAACATAGTCGTTTTCGTCGAGTTCAGCGACGCCCCACATTCGAGGGACGAACTGTGCCACCTTCGAGACGTTGGAGATAATTTGTTCTATTGTCTCACCGTCTTGCGCTCGCCACGTTGACTTGAATCTTTCGATATGGGGGCTCTCGATGGCGCGAACACTGTTGCTCATCGCAGCCAGCCCGACCAGGCAGATCAGGGGTCGACCGAGACAAAACCATAACGCGCGTCTTCTAGACACTGTTCTCATAACTGCCGGCCTATTTGGTGTCATCCACACGTCATTCAAAGCGGGCAACCTTCGACTTGTTATGCGCGAGCGCAAGAAGTTAGCGGCGACGCGACGGGGAGACCGATGGTGTCCCATGCGAGCAGGCGCTCCCCTCTATGTCACGCGCCACTAACTTCACTGCCGGCGACAGCCTCAAGTTGCTGTGCTGGACATGCCCAGCAGGAGGAGACTGGGCATGCCGAAGACTTGCATTCTTCGTGCCAGGTAATAGACGGCAATTCGCACCGCTTTTGTGTCCTCTTTGTCGACTTTCCGACTGGTCAATGTCTCGATGTTTCCGTTCAGCGCTATCCAGCCCGGCTTATGCATCCTCGTCCCGCACCGGATCGTTCGATGGCGCAGCGGAACACCTCGGTACCAAGCTCCTGATGAGAATTGTTTGCCGCTATTGAACCGTTTGGTTCGGCATCGTTGCCAGAATGTGGCTTTCGATCTCTGCCATGCGTTTGGCCATTTGCGGCCATCGGCCATGGTGCGTCTGCCGCTCCTATCGCGACATGCGGCGCTTCGAGAATAGCCTCAGTTAGGAGCGCTTTGCACTCGATGGCGACGAGGCGAAACCGATCTTTACCGCCGAACATTTGGAGTCTTGCTGAACCGCACATCAACGTGCTGGCCGGGTATGTTGCTGGCTTCGCCAGCTTGGGCCTGTTCAACACGGATCCTGTTGGCCGAGAAGGTGGCTGGATGGTGGACTTGCTCAAAGAAGCGCTGAGAAGCCGGAGATGCGTTCTGCTCGAGGCAGCAGTCCCGACCGGGCAAGCCGCATTTGTCCCTTCCACCGATCTGGCGTGCGGCCCGCAGGCAGCTGCGATCGTCATTCCGATATTGCTGACTTGAGAGCGCTTACATCGGCTCAACGCATCAAGATGCGCGGCCATTCGCGTAGCGGATGTCGCAGCACCAGCTTGAGACATGATCTGAGAGGTTGACGGAAGACTTGTCTTCTCGATAATCCAAGTCGTCGAGGTTCTCCGGTCGCACTTGATCCGGAGCTAAGAGGGAAGCCGGTGAAGATGCCGGCGCTGCCCCCGCAACTGTGAGTGGCGAGCCGCTGTCCAACGATGTCACTGAAGCCTGCGCGGCTTCGGGAAGGCCGGACAGCAGCGATGACCCGCGAGCCAGGAGACCTACCCCGACAATATATTCGTCCACGGGCGGGGTGTCCCGGTGGTGCGCCAAGCAGCCGTCGCACTGCGCGACTTCCCCTGCCTGCGTCCGCCATGGCCTTCTGCCCCCAACACGGGGTTAACGCTATGTCTCTTCTCTCCCTTCCCGTTGCCACGCTCGGAACGCCACGCATCGGTCCAAGGCGCGAGCTCAAACTCGCTCTAGAAAGCTACTGGGCCGGAAAAAGCAGCGAACAGCAGTTGCTGGAGGACGCAGCTGGCCTGCGTGCCGCGAACTGGGCTCGTCAGAAATCTATCGGCGTCACGGTCATTCCATCAAACGATTTCTCGCTGTATGATCAGGTGCTCGACACAAGTGTCATGGTTGGCGCCATCCCGGAGATCTACGCCTCAAAAGCCGAATCCGTTTCGCTGAAGACGTACTTCGCCATGGCCCGCGGATCACAATGCGACGATCGGGATGCGAGTTGCGGTCACGGACCGCGCGGATTTGGCGCACCCCCGCAGGAGATGACCAAGTGGTTCGATACCAACTACCACTACATGGTCCCCGAGTTTCGCAGAGGACAGACTTTCAGGCTATGCTCTCGCAAGCCGATCGAGGAGTATGAGGAAGCCAAGGCCCTTGGCTTTCAGACCCGCCCTGTCCTGATCGGGCCGGTCACATTCCTAAAGCTCGGCAAGAGTCCCGATCCTGCGTTCCAGCCACTCTCACTACTGGATGAACTGTTACCGGCCTATATCGAAGTTCTGCAGGAATTGGCCAAACGTGGAGCAAATTGGGTTCAGTTCGACGAGCCCTGCCTGGTTCTTGATCTGGATGAGAGGGCGCGGCAATCTTTGCGACATGCCTATGATCGGCTCGCCAAGGAGGTGCCGGCCATCAAGATCTTAGTTGCCAGCTATTTCGGCGACCTCGGGGACAATCTGAACACCGCGTTGAGCCTGCCAGTTGCCGGACTACACCTCGACCTAGTTCGAGCGCCACAGTTGTTGGACCAGATCATCGCTGGCGGCCGAAGTGATCTCGTCATGTCGCTCGGTGTCGTCGACGGCCGGAATGTATGGCGGTCGAATTTGTCCTCGCTGCGCCAGCGGCTCGAACCCGCGATTGCGAAGCTCGGCAAGGACCGTGTACAGATTGCCCCATCCTGCTCGCTGCTTCATGTGCCGGTCGATGTTGAACTTGAAACCGGGCTCGTTTCCGACGTCAAGAGCTGGCTTGCTTTCGCGGTCCAGAAGATGCGGGAGCTTGCGATCCTGGCGCGGGCACTCGCAGGCGACCAGAATGTTGCGCCAGCTCTTGCCCAGTCGGAATGTACCGCGACTGTTCGCCGGACTTCGCCAAAAATCCGTGATGCTAATGTCGCTGTCCGGATGAAAGCGATCGATCAGACCATGCGTCGGCGCGCGAGCCCATTTGCCCGTCGTGCAGAGATCCAAAGCGATCGTTTCGGACTGCCGGCTTTCCCTACCACGACGATCGGATCGTTCCCGCAGACCACAGAGGTCCGGAATGCGCGTGCGGCGCATGCGCGGGGCGCGATAAGTGACGAGCAATACGACAGGTTCCTCAAGGAGGAGACTGCGCGCGCCGTACGTTGGCAGGAGGACATCGGTCTCGACGTCCTCGTGCACGGCGAGTTCGAGCGCAATGACATGGTGCAGTACTTCGGCGAGCAACTTGCCGGCTTCGCATTTACCAGGAGCGGATGGGTGCAGTCCTACGGCTCGCGCTGCGTCAGGCCACCGATCCTGTTTGGCGATGTAGTGCGCTCGAAGCCTATTACCGTGGACTGGTGGCGCTACGCGCAATCATTAACGAAGAAGCCGATGAAGGCGATGTTGACCGGTCCGGTGACGATCTTGAACTGGTCCTTTGTTCGCGATGATATTCCCAGAAGCGAGGCCTGCCGCCAGATTGCGCTCGCGATCCGAGACGAAGTCCGCGATCTCGAGAATGCTGGTGCGACCATGATCCAGATCGACGAAGCTGCACTTCGAGAAGGATTGCCGTTGCGTCGATCGGAGTGGACGGCTTATCTCGACTGGGCCGTGGATTGCTTCCGGATCTGCTCATCGGGCGTCGCTGATCAAACGCAAATTCATACACATATGTGCTACTCGGAGTTCAACGACATCATCGGTGCGATCGCTGCAATGGACGCGGATGTAATCTCGATCGAGACGTCGCGCTCGAAAATGGAACTACTCGACGCGTTTAGGAACTACGAATACCCAAATCAGATCGGGCCGGGCGTGTACGACATCCACTCTCCACGCGTTCCGGAGACGGGCGAAATGAAGGAGCTGATGGCGTTGGCTCTGACGCGGCTGCACGACTCGCAGCTCTGGGTCAATCCGGACTGCGGGCTGAAGACGCGCAACTGGGAAGAGGTCCGGCCGGCGCTAGCGAACATGGTCGCTGCCGCCCGCGAGCTACGCGCTGCATTCGATCCGCCAGGCCGTTGATCCGGGCTTGGGTCTCTTCTCATCGAGGTGGTCATTTGCGCGCCCGATAATGGAGGTAGCACTGGGAACAGAAAAAATGCCCGGTCCCGCCTAGGCGGGCCGGGCGAAAGTCTGGAGGAGCGACACTGACGCATCGCTGAGCCGAGTTGAAGCACAAGCTCAGCGTAGCTCAATTATGCCGTGGTATGCCACTGTATAGTCTGAGGTTTATATATCTACACCAAGGTTTGTCGCTCATGAGCGCGTCGGGAACGACTACACGGCAACGAGGGGCAGTGATGCGGGGCGGGGATGTCCCGATCGCTGTTGAACTAGGTCGGGCCGACGTTGCCGGAATGAATGTTACGCGGCCCTCGTGACGTGGGCAACGGGGTTGATCGTCATGCGATTGTGGCGAGCTTGAAGAGCCGCACGCAGAACCGACAATTGGTTATGCGCCTTCAATCGTCGGAAGCCCTTGTTAGCCTCGATCATGCCGGCCGCGACCCATCGCAAGGCCATACCGGCATCCCGCCAGCGTTTGACGTTGCGCGTGACGCGGCGAATGGTGCCCATCATGTTCTCGGCGATGTTGGTACAGGCGAGCGATCGACGAAGCTCCTTCGGCAACTTCAACCGGACGACAGTCAGGATTTCGTCGAGGCCTTCGAGGATGCTGGCCGCTACGCCGGGCCATTGCTGGTCGAGTCGACGCGCGAGATTGCGGATCAATTTTTCGCTTGTCGGCGTCATCGAGCTCCCAGGCCTGGCGCATGGTGGCCGCATGATGCTCTTTCGGCAGGCGTTCCATGATGTTGCGCGCCTTGTGGATCTGGCAGCGCTGGATCGCTGCGGCCGGACCGAAGGTGCGGCGGATCGCCTTCGACAGCGCCTTCGCGCCGTCGGCGATGAACAGTCTTGGCACCGTCGGGTCGAGCCCGCGCGAGACCAGGTTGTCCAGCAGGGCCTGAACCGTTGCGGCATTCTCGGTTGCCCCTTCCACCAGCGCCAGCGGATGCTTGTTGCCTTCGCCGTCAACCCCGATCGCGGCGACTAGCACGAGATCGTCGTCGAGATGCAGCCCGTCGATTTGGACCACCAGAAGGTCGAGCGTGGACAGATCGGCAGCCATGAAGTCGGCCAGCCGCGCCGCCGACAGCGCAACGAACCTCCGCGAGACCGCCGATTTCGAAATCCCAGATCCGGGCGGTGCCGGCACGTCCCCCTCGGGCAGTCGGACGGCGCGGCCGAACCGGCGCGTCGACACGTTGATCAGCATCAGGTTCATCGCCCAGCGACCGAGCCAGTCCTCCTGCGCTGCCGTTTCCCTGCTCGGGATCGTGATCTCGCGGCCGTCCACGCCCCGGACCCGGGGCCGCTCGACCTCAATCTTGCCGCCGTGGAAACCGATCCGTCCTCGCGTTCGGCCCCAACGGTGCGCCCGCCGCGCCGCATCGCGACCGTGGCGCGGCCCGCAGGCCGCCGTCACATCCGCCTCCATCATCGTGCCGAGCGCCTCGATCCCCGCCGCAAGGCAGAACCGATCGAAGCTCGCCCGCACTTCCGCAAACGCTTCGTCCACAACCCCAGTCGCCGGCGAACCAGCCGGTGTGATATCTCTCGTCATGGCGTTGCTCTCCTTTGTGGAATCAGCACCCCGAGCCTACCGGCTCAAGGTGGGCAACGCCGACCTCCTCAGAAATTCAACAGAACCCGGGACATCCCCTGCGGGGCGGTCACCGCAGGGCACCCACCGCAAACTCGGTGCGCTTTCCTGCTTCGAAACCGCACGGACACCGGCGAGACGATACGGCAAACCCGGCTCCAAGGATCTCGTAAGCATAGGCAATGCATGAGCGGTTGCTATTGATTTGAACCTGGCCTAAGGGGCAGTCCTTGGTCCACCGTTTCCATCCCATAGTCGGGTTTCGGCTTGAGCCTCTGGTGAGAGTCTGAGACCGGACCACGCGGAGGATGTCACGAGCTTGAAGATGCGGCGGTGCCGATAGGGTGCTCCTGAGCCGTGAGCGTGGTCCTGCCCCAATATAGGCCAGTTAACTGAGCGATTTCGGATCTGACCCGACTCGGGTCGGCGCACAGAGTTAGACCGCCCCGCTATGTGTAGCCCCGCGCGGCGGAAGATGAGCGTCGGACGCCGAGGCGACGCTCCGGGCCAGGAACTCTGCGCCATCAACGATGGAGAGCAGACGATCTCAATCACCACGACGCCATCCGTGATAAGGCTGTCGATTCGAGAACGATCGACGGTGGCGAACTTCGATCCAGAGCGTAACGACGGAATGCCTCCAAGAGATCGACTGCCATGACGCACATGAGTCGATCGTGATCTCGGCACGGAAGCGATCCTCCTGCCTCAGCAAACAGCCCTTCCCGGCGGTGAGCCGATCCCCGGCGATACGAGCAAGGCAGTCCTTTGCCGAGATAGCGTTCCCGTCAAGCCCTTGTTGGATGCGCTCGATCGCGCTGGCGCCGAGATCAATCCGCGCAATCACCAGTGTAGCCCTGGAAATTGCGCTTAGCCTGTCTTCGTGCCTGGCCCCGGCAAGACTTTCGTGGCGCACGGCAAAGTGATCGATGCCGACGCGTATGGATCCAGCATCAACCAAAAGCTTCCGTGATCCTTTCGAATTGGAGGTAGTCCTCGACGCTGTCGAGCGGAGTGAATTCGTCGATTTTGCGTTGTGCTTCTTGAATGCAGGAATGTACGGGTAGCCGAATCCCGAAAGCCGACCCGGATGCAATTCGGGGCATTTGCTCGATTTCAAGGCACGAAGCGGACTGTCCGATGGGGCTACGCCATACAGCTAAAGGACTTAAGCCAGGCTTGATAATCCAACTCGCGAACTGACGCTGAGAAATGCGAGGACGTCGGATATCTGGTGTAACGTGGGAGCCCGTGTGGGCGGCTACTGGTCGTGGCCAGCGACGTCAAGCGCCTTGCTGTTGGTGCTGAACGTATCCGGGCTTGGCAGTGCCTCCCAGTTGGCGTGCAGTGGGTCGAAGCGGCTGCCGTCGGATGAGTCGGAACGTCCCGGGTTGGGTCAACGCGTGGAATTGCTTCGCGCGCACCCGCGCGGCCGCAATCGTCTGTCCTTATCGGGCCGTGGACATGGGGGGCGTCCGTTTCGCGCGATATCACTGCGCAACTGCCCGACCTGCGACCGTCACATTCTGGAACATGCCGGACCAGAGCTCAGGAAGACTCCGGCGCGCGTTTGCACCGGTGGTCGAGCAAGCGATTATATTGCGCAAACGCTGTTTTGGCGGTACGGCAGCCTACGTGCCCGCGAGCCCCCCATTTTCATTTTGACAGGATGAACATGAGGTCCACTTACTGCTGTGAAACGGCAGCGATCAGTACAGCCCGTCCATCTCGGCGCCGTGTCACTGAGGGGCGGCCTTGGGGCACGCAAACGCGACCGAGCTCCGTTCGGCCTCAGCTTCTTGCTCCAATTGCAGAATATGCGCTCTTAGCGCATCGGAAGTTGCTGCCGCTGTCTCGCTGAACAGTGGATCTCCATGATCGGTGTGACCGGAAGCGATTTCGGTCCAATCCTGAGCCGAGAGAGCCTTCAGAGCTGCCGGAAAGAAATCTCGTTCTTCCCACTTCATGTGGTGCCGCTCGCGTACTATAAAGTCACGTATGATATCGCCGACGTCCTGCCGAAAAAGTTCACGATCCGCGAGGATGGCGTCAATAGCCCGCGCGAAGTGGTGCAAACGGTCGACGACTTCCTGGTGTTCAAGCGCGAGATCGCCGACGATTGCAGCTGCATCCGGATCGCGAGCCTTGAGCTTGGAAAAAATCAAGTCTTCCTGTGGATGATGGTAGACCTCGGGATAAACCTCGAAATAGCTGATAATCGCGCGAATGACCTCATAATCAGGACGGATCCCTTTCTCAAAAATCTCCACTTCGTGTTCAAGAGCGACCAGAAGCAGATCAATGTTGCGATGCTCTCGAAGCAAAAGATCGATAATCATTGCGGTGCTCCTGGAGGCACAATGTAGGCTGGAAGCGTTTCTGCGGCTCAGAGGATCTCCTAAGCCGAATTCGGCGTCCTTCGCTGCGCCGCGTTCGTCCGCGCCGTTCGACGCGAAAAAGTAGCGCGCTCCGATTTGAGCTGGCGTATAGCAACTTAGCCGAAGTGTTGAAGTTGCCCACGCAAGACGCTGGTCCGATGGCGGCAGCTCTTGGTAAAACTGGCGGCCTAGGCGTGCATTGGGGGACCCTATCTTGCGAACGTCGATGTGACGCAGATTGTCTGTTCCTGACGAACTGGGAAATTTGGTTGTTTTCCCTAGGTAGAAGCCCCTAAGTGTTTATACGTAAGTCCGATGAGGAGGGCGTCTTGAATGGGGCCGGCGCGGTCCCTTGGTTTCTCAAACACGGATCGATGTACGGCGGCCGACCTCATCGACGGGCTTGATGATCATGCGCCTCCAACCCACGTCATCGTTTGATTTCGAAGACCGCACTGTAGCCCAGCCGAGTTCACGGAAGCCCGCACTGGGAGCTCCGTTGGAGGACGGACCAATATATTGCCGAATTATGCCGGTCTTCGGGCGGTCAGACCTGCTGTTCATCGGAGCACAAACTTGGGCACCGCATTGATCTGCTTCATGTGCCGTCGTGATTCCAAGAAACCAGCAGCTTGTGTTGCATCAATAGCCATCACCGAAAACATGATCGGCTCCGCGCTGTGCACCTGACAACCTCCGTTCGTCGTCTGGACTGCGCAGCTTGAATGCATGAATAGGCCATTCGCACCAAGTGCGTCCCTGCTAGAGTCCCGCGGTAATGGCGATCCGCATCAACTCGGACATGCTGCGGACATTGGCCTTGGCCATGAGGTTTGCACGGTAAACCTCGACTGTCCGAGGACTAATGCCCAGATCATGGGCGATCACCTTGTTGATCTTGCCGGCTAATAGTCCCTGCAGGACGTCACGTTCGCGCGAGGAGAGGTCCGCGAGGCGGGCTTCCGCCTGCAGTTTCGCTGCGTCATCGGCGGGTTTCGTTGGCCGCGCTTTCAACGCACTATTGATCGCGCGCAACAGTACCTCCTCTTCGAACGGCTTTTCGATGAAGTCGACCGCACCCGCTTTCATCGCTTCGACTGCGAGCGATACGTCGGCATGACCAGTTATCAAGATAACCGGGCAGTCGACGCGATTGGCCTTCACTTTTCTGACCAATTCGAGACCGCTCATACCCGGCATACGGATGTCTGACACGATGCAATCGACTGGACCGCTCGCGACGTCATTAAAAAACGCGGTCGCCGTCTCATAGGTTGCTACGTAGAAACCGTTTACATCAAGAAGAAACGCGAGCGAGTCCCGCATTGCGGCGTCATCGTCGATCACAAGAATTCGCCGCCCAATCATGTCTCTTCGTTAAGCTCCGCAAATGCCGTCTTAAGGATCGTGCTGCTACTCGGAGTCGCTTCCACGACGATATGGCTGCTATGTGACTCGATGATCGTCCGGAAGATTGATAGCCTCACGCGCACGCCATGGCTTTTGGTCGCGACAAAGAGCTGGAACAGTCGGTCGGCGATATCAGCGCTTGATGCCGGGCCCCTTATCAGCAACGGTATACGTGTCGACGTTGGCAACTTCGCGGCGCTGGCAGGAGTCATGGTCTCGATTTCATTACGTATCAGGTTTAGCGCGACCTGCTGAATCTGGATCTTGTCTACAATGATGTCGCGGTCGCTGCGGGTCATCACGCGTACGCCCGACTCCTTGGGGCCGACTAGGGCCAAGGCCACAGCTTCTTCAAGGAGCGTGAGCGGCTTCTCCACAGTGTGCTCGCCCCTGGAAACGAAGTCCCGCGGGCGCTTGATGATATCTTTGGCGCGTAGAGCGTGTTGCGCCGCGCGTTCGAGTGCATCACCATTGCAGTTGGCGTCCGGCGCGGTGCGCGCGAGCGGAGCCTTTGTGCCCGCATGCAGTTTGTAATTGCGGAGCGCGGCCGGTTGATCTCACTGTCAATAGACGATGCCATCTCACCTATGGCGGTCGGTCGCGACACGTGCACGAGTTCAGATTGTAGCTCTTCCAACCGCCGTCCCTGCGCCCGCCTCGGTGAGGTTTCGGATGAAACCGGTGAAGAACCGTTCGGCGCGCACTTTGGCCTTACCGACGGAGATCGAGCCGTCGCTTCGTTCGCCGACCACGATGGGCCGATGCCAATTATGGGCCGCTCGCCGTTGGTCAGACAACGTTCGATGTAGCGCCCGTGCTCGACGCGGTAGAGCTGCGGCCTCGACGTCGATACATTCATTCGACCACGTGAGAGCAACCAAGTAAACGCACTGCTAAGGCGCTGAACGAGCGAATGATCCTCTTCTCAATCACGATCATGGTGCCCGCGAATTCCGCGGTATCGATCATGGCTGCGGGATTAGGCCTTTCACAGGAATGGCCACGCCGATCATGAGGCTGCAGAGCGGGGAGCGACGTTAGCCTGGGCCGCAGCCGCGACGAAAGCGGCAAAACGAGGACTGGAAGGTAGATGTTCATGAACGCGAGGTCATGAACATATGGATTTAGCGCCAGGCAGAGCATGAGAGCTAGCGCGTCGGCAGCCGCGGCAGCGCCATAGGCTTACCAGGCGTGGTCGGACATCTTTTCTGGGAGACGCTATCATTCGATCGACTTTTCATTGTTTCCCACGAGAGGCCACCGGAGCAGAATGCGCTTCAACTCACACCAATGTATTGCGTGGATGGCCGCAGCTATCTGGGCCATATGCGCCAGTGCGTCGGCCGCACGGCTATGTGTTCTCCGCTCTTGGCATTGATCCAGCCGCTGAAGGCCCGCCGGCAAGGAAAGACCACCCGGTGAATGGTATTACCCTCGATCACGGCAATCTCCAGATCCCGATTCCAGGGCGGTGCCGTTTCGAGCCGCTCCCACGTCAGGTCGCCAGTAGATCTTGCACGGTGTTCATCGCTGCTGGCTGACAAATTCAGGCAACCTTCTGAACACTTCGCACGAGATGGCTTGGCCGCCGCGAGCAGGCTCAGCGCAATATTGCCGAGGCGGCGCGCTCTCGATTGCGCCAATCGCGGCCGGGCTTTTGTCGGCCGTGGCGCCGTTGAACCTGTCGTGTCGGGACATGATCTGCTCGCCAGCCGAGATACTAGGATTGGCGCTGCGAAGCAACTCCCGGGCTTCGGTCGAATCAATGTGGATCAGCTCAAGGCGTCGGCGGCTCGTATTAACCGCTGTTCTGCAGAAAATTAACTGGACTTCCGCCCCAGCAGCCCGACCTGCGGCGGAACGAATGTCCCTGTGGTCTCTCATTTCGAAACATCCCTCGTTCGTGGGAAATCTCCTTGTCCCACGTCGGCAGCGTGGGGCGCTCGGTTCTGATGACGTCAGCCACACCATTCGGATAAGCCTGGCTTCGCTTGGCGCCGATCATCGCGCCTGTACGCGGGTCGATGAAGTGGACGCCTAGCACGCGGCGCAGGTTGTTGTGTGCAGTCATCGGCACACCGCTTGGGTACATCCGGCAGCGCTCCTTGAACTGTCGCCGGTATCTGGACATGAAAAGCTGATGGCGCATCATGTCTCTCTGTCTGCCATGTGTGTGATATTGGACAGGAAGCTTACTTCTATCAGTAGGCAATCGCCGCTGTATTGATACAGGTCAAAAAGAGCTGATGCGCGTCCAGAAATGGCCGAGCTCGAGCTGCGGCTTCGAGCCGCATAGGCTTCATTGGCAGGCGACATGCCCAAGTCGAGCGATCCGCCGCGACCTCGCGTGGTCTGCAAACACGTAAGCGTGTAGCCTGGTTGATTTGATGCGCACGCTCGAATAGGCCACGACAGCATTTGTCCCAGTGCTGCGGTAGCCGGCAAGCAGATCGTCGATTGATCGCTTGCCTCGCATTGTCGGTGGCCTCGCCGGGCAGATCCCAGAAATGGGCTTTGGCGCTGAAGTCCTGACGACCTTGGCTCATCGAAACGTCTGCTGCGACAAGCGTGGGCATCGGCTTTGCTCTCGCGGCCGCAGCATGGACCGTCAGAAGGGAGATCGGGTCGGTTCGCCGCATGGCCCACGATCACGTGCGCGTAGGTTTCACCATCGATAGCCGCGGCCGCCGGCGCGGGTCAGAAATGGCTTTGGCCGGTGACTGGCGCAATGACCTGGTGTTTGCGGCGACGCCTCCTGAGACCACCAAGTACCGCGTGTAAAGTTCGCGGCCTCTCGAATCTCGATATTGCCGGCGGTTGGGTATGGGATCGATCGTGATCAATAGTCGGCATTTCTGGCGTGACGGCGCATGCCGCACTCAATCGTCTGTTCAAGACATTCCTCGAGTCATCGGCGACTCAATTTTGTTGGTCGAGGGCATGAGCAGACCAGAACGCGTTACCCCGCGGCTCACAACGGAGTGCGATCCGCGCAGCTTGACAAATAGATCTCGCGTGGTCTGCGGGACAACGGGAGCGCTCGGGCGGCGATGCCAAAGTTTCAACAGTACTCAATGAAGGAGCGGACAACCTCTTGGGGTGCTGCTTGAGGCAGATCAAATACGCCTGTGGCGCGAGTAGGCAGAATGGTGGATCAGGAAACCCACAAGAAGAGCGTGTCATGCCTTCATTTAATGTTCGGTTCATTAAGACCGTTTGTGACGATACCGGCCACGAACATCGTGCCTGTCAGGCAGCGTTCAAGGTCGATGCTGCCTCATTGAGTGCTGCTGCACAGCAGGCTGAGGCCGATTTCTGCAAGCAAAAGAGTGTCCGCGATTGGACGGTCTTCGCCGATGTGATAGAGCTTCGAACCCCGCCTGCATTGCCGCCGGTATGGGCTGGTTAGCCTGACTTTCGCGCAAAGTCCGCGAATTGAAACGTGGGTCAATCTGTAATGTAAGCGTGATCCCCGACAGGCTCGCGTCGACCGTCGGTTCGAGTACAACTGGTGATGCTGGCGTCAAGTCGGCGGGCGGTCGTCTCACGACACCTAAGAGGATCTGTTTGCGATGATAAGGCGTCCGACGGCTCCTGTATTCTCGGCGATGCGGAGCACGTGAAGGAGCAGCGGGATTGCCCCAGGCACGCTCAAGTACGGGCGAATTTTGCAGAAAACTCGCGTAGAGTCTTTGAGCGCAACTGTTGCTTCGATGTCACCAAATGTATAGACCGGCGATCTACGCTCGTGTCAAACGAGGACGACATGTTCGATATTTATTTGAATGGAAGGCGCGATCTTTTGGTCGTTCCGCGAGGGTTTGCGATCCCCGTAGGGTTGGACGGCAGTTGGAAGCGAAAGAAGCGGGCGGTGCGTTTAGTGAGCGATGTCATTCGGCAAGATGTGCAACAGCGCGGGTACCACCGACGTAGTTTGATCTCAAATCGATCAAAGACGGCAGTCGAGACCTCGTCACACGCTTAGCCAACGCGGTTACCTACGCTGACCATGCTTCAAAACGCTCTGGGCAGGATGTCGCCGATGCCGTTGAGAAACTTGCTTACGGCGAAGCCGTTGTGCGCTGGCGACCAGGCAATGCAGGCTGTCGTCGACGGCAGGTGGGTATCCTGCTTCATTAGGCTTATGGTGCAAGGTTTCTTTTGAAAAACGGCAGGACGGCGCTGTGGCTTCGCTCAGGATAAGTATTATGGAGCTTTTCCTCGACTCGATGGCGTGCGCGCGTGAGTTTTCAGCTGTCCATACTGAAGATACTTGCCGGCCAGCCGCACGGACGGGCGAGCATCGAAGTCGTTAAACAGTATTTGGCGATCTATTACAGCAGCGGCCCAGAGTGGCCGGCGCGTATGAAGCGCATCGCGAGCCGCGCGCCGCAACTCGATATTTTCGGCCAAAGGCTGGTCGAGCGAGAGGCCGGGTGCTGGATTATCACCGACGAGGGAAGGAAGGCTCTTGAGAGGCTCGAACTGCTAGATCTGGGTGCTATGCAGGGGCAGGTTGAGCGGAAGACCGCGCAAGAGCCCGAAGATGAGTAGCCACCGATGGTGTCTTAGCAGCTGCCAACGAGCGCGCGCAGAAAGCGTTCCTTGGCAAGCGATTGAGCCGGCGCAAGGGTTATCAGCCTGACGGCTTGCCGCTCAATCCCTTGGTGATGGCCACCTACCCCGATTAGGTCGCGCAAGTGCAGTTTGGAGATAATGCAGTGGCTAATGGTACTGTGAAGCGGTTCAACACGATCAAGGGATGATATGGCTTCAACCGACCTGAGGATGGAGGACCTGATGTCTTCAAGCACTTCGACGCCTTGAGCTGCTCCCGGACGATGGACACGAAGGCGACACCGATCTAGTATTCTCTCGCGCCCCGAGGGAGCTCTGGCACTTACTAACGAGCGCGCGCTAAATCGCCGTGAGGTGACCATAGCAAGAGACCGTCACGATGTGTCATAGGGCGTCGGTGTTTGATCGCTCTAGGCATATACAAATCACGGACCGTCCTGCTTAGCTTCGAATAGAAAGACGTCGAGTGGGCTGCATTCAATAACGAAGCCTCTCAACACAGCGTCTGTGCGAAGTTTATCAACAGGTGCAGTAGTCCAGACGCCTTGTCTTCCGAAAGCATGACCGAGCTAATAACTGGCGCGAGTTCCGATGACTGTCCGTTTTTTAACGGTCGTCGCTCCGAAAAAACTATGCTACAAGCGCTCCACTCAGAAGGAGCATTCATGGTGAAAAAAGCAACCAAGAAACGCGTTAAGCGGCGCGAGTGGACGAAGGCGGATATCAAAGAGCTCAAAGTCCATTCGAAGGCTCGGACGCCGGTCATAAAAATAGCAAAAATGACCAAACGCAGCGTCGGCGCGCTACGCCAGAAGGCCTTAAATCTCGGAATCGGACTCGGGCATCAGCGTTAACTCAGAAACGCTGGCTAATAGTGCGGTAGGGCGGCTATTGCACATTGGCTTTGCCGACCCGCGCTGAGAGAGTTTTTCACGCACATGCTGGATGGCTTTCAATGTCGCGGAACGGGCTCCGTCGTCTCCCTATCTTTGATCATTTTTTTTTGCAAGGCGCTCTCGACAGCCGCTTGCAATGTATGATTGCCAGTGAAGACATAATCTTAGCCCGCGATGGGGCCAAAACGCCCAGTCCTAGGCGCGTTACTTTGAGAAGATGGCCAGTCGCACACGAATCCCCTACACGCAGAATCTAGTATTCGTTCGGCCATCAGCTTCTTCAGCTTCGACGAGTAGTCTACGCGCTGGGCCGAACACATCGGCTGACCACTTTAGCCAAATGGAAACAAACTCGCAAATGGGGCATCCTCGAAGCTCATGCTAGGCTAAAGTTTGGGTGTAAGCGGACCTCGCCGAGCCTGTTGGCTAGCTCGAGCTCCGAGGCGATATGGCGCGCTTAACAGCAATTGAAAAAGCGCTCTGTTAGCTTGATAGATGGCGGCCGAGCGGTTACGGCCTGAACCCGTCATCACCTGAGCGCCCTCGGCGTTGTAAACGAACCACAACCACGTTCGACCGCGCTGCTTCAAGACATATTCGAAGGATGGGAGACTCATGTTAGCGAGCTCCATTTCTGACAGTCGTGCGTTTGATCTTCTGAATGCCAGAGCGGGCCCTTTCCAGGCGAAGCCTCAGTGTAGCAGCCCTGGGAATGAACTCGCTTGATCGGTCAACGCCACTTTCATCAAATGCGAGCTCATCCAGCGCTGCCTGTCGTGGCTCCAAAGTCGCGAGATGCTTGCGCGTTTGGCCGTCAGCGACATCTGTCCGCCGGGCATCGTTTGCGGAGGACTTACGCCGCAGCAAACCGTTTTTCTCTAGCAGCTTAGAGTGGGTTGTCACAAAGTAAGGGCCGACGTGCATCAATCGTGATACCAGGTTGAACGGTACACCCTTTTCTTTTGCCCAAATAGGTTAAAGCCATCAGGATCATCCACCGTAGCCGAGTGATGCCAAGCACATTTAATTTGGCAAGAGTTCTTGGAGCGCACGGATCGATCTGATCTCCCACATAAATGACCGGACAATCTCGTCTCCGTCAGTAGAGATGCGGCCAACCGCGCTTGCTGGATCTCCGGAGGCATCTTAAGTCAGGTTCCATCGTTTACAAGCCTCCTTAGCGCCGATTAGGGAGGGCAACGCGCCAAGAGCAGGAAAATCAAATATTTGGTATAGTTCGGACGGATGGGCTGGCGTACAACAGGCTGGCCGGAGCTACGGCTCAGTGTCTTGGCGGACCAAGGGCAGCATTCACAGTTGCGCCGGGAGCGATACGCGCTGACAAGATTGCTGCACCTTGCCAAGTGAGATGTCATGGTCTGCTTCTTTGCCGCGCTCGCCGAGCTGATCGCTCTTTTGCCGTACTTCTTTGGTGTATGCGGAGCATCAGCGAGGTGCACGTCGCATTTACGTCTTCAATGCCTCAGCAACAGGAAGTTTGTGATTATACGTAATATCCTTCCATGTGCCGCGGGCGGTCTTCGGCAAACGTCCGTATAGTGCGTTCCAACCTTCCCATATCCGCAATCAATCTTCGTGCAATTGAGCTGGCGCGCGACTTCGTTTCAACTGTCGAGCAATCGAGGGTGCGATTGCAGTGTCCTTTGATCCAGCCGATCGATCGAACTGAACGGTTCTCAAGTCATGAGTGGCAGACAAATTTCTTGTCGTTTTAGCGCTTTGCGGCTGGCTTTGTATCGCTCCATCGAGCGAGCGCCGATAGGGTTCACTTTTCAAGCACGAAGGTCTGAACGATGAGCGCTGGTTTTGGCCGTTCGCCTGCGGTGTGCTTTCTCCTCGGTCTTCCACGGTCTGGGACGACACTCCTGGCGCATTTGCTCCAGCACCATCCAGACATTCTGGCTTCGCCTGAACCCTGGTTGATGCTGGCGCTTGAATCATTTGGCAGGGTGGATCAGCGCCATCCGGCGGGTAGCTCACTGATTGAGGCCGCGACTTCCGAATTCCTGGGGCGGATAGATCGCACGATCCCCAGCCGCGCTTTCGCCGATGCAGCATATAATCAGTATCTGGCACAAGCGGGCAAGCGCATCATCCTAGACAAGACACCACGCTATTGGATGGCGCTTGAGTTTCTTGAATCTGTTTATCCAGAAGCGCCACACATCCTTCTGATGCGAAATCCCTATGCCATCGCGGCTTCACTGAAATCGACGTGGGGTATCCCACTGCACGCAGAATGCTCGCATCCGGTCAGCGTCTCCAGTCTCGTCGATCTCATGCTCCGTCTGCCCGACGGCATCATAACTTCACTCGCCGATGTGGTTCTGGGCCTTCCCAAGCTCGCCGCGCACCGCACTCGGCCGCACACACAGTTCGTCCAATACGAACTGCTCGTGGCGCATCCGGACGAGGAAATCCGGCGTCTGTTGACGGGGCTCGGCTGTGATCCTGCGGCCGTCGCATCGGCGGGGATGAGACAAGCAGATTATCTTCGATCGAGCAGCTTCGGAGACCGGAAAATCTTGGAACGAAACGCCGTCGATCAAAGCTCTGTCACGGCATGGCAATCTCAATTGAGCGTGGAAGAGATGCAAACCGTGACCGATCTTGTCGGCGCCGAGCTTTTGCTAGAACTCGGATATGAGCAGGAACTGGTACATGCACGGCAAGCCGGAGTCCTGGATAAGGGAGGGGAGGTAACCGAACTTTATCGTCAGATGTTCCGAACGTGGTGGGATTTGCGAAGTACCAAGCCGGGAGCATTATCCGGCCCATCTCGCGCTGGAGAGCCGGGCCACACGATGGCTGCCCAGTTGCAAGAGGCGCTGTTGGCGTCAGAAGCTGATCGAGCTGCGGGGCTGGATGGCATTCGCAACTGCGACGCGGCTATTGAGATGTTGCGAGGCGAAGTCGCTCGGCTTGAGCGGATCCTCAATTTCCGCTAGGGGATCTGAATGGTTGCGAACAAAACACGGGGGTTGATTTAGCCAAGATCCTTAACCCGCACGAGCTGATCTCCCGATCAGGTGTGACGCAGGCGCCGTCGGCACCAGCGGCCTAATGCGATATGCTCCCGCGTCTGCAAGTCGCCTGTGGGGTTGAGCTATTTGAGCCATGCGTCGTGGCCGGTCGTTTCAGCGGCGGATATCCCCACTTAGCCTGGAGCCATAGAGCGGCGAAGACCAGAGATCCTGCATCGAAAAAGAAGACATATGCTACCGAAACATCTGCGCCGCCTCGAAGCTGAATCGATTGAAATCATGCGTGATGTGGTCGCCGAGTTCAAAAGGCCGGTCATGCTTTACTCGATCGGAAAAGACTCAAGCGTAATGCTGCACATTGCGATCAAGGCGTTCTATCCTGCAAAATTGCCTTTTCCCCTGCTTCACGTTGACACGACCTGGAAGTTCCGCGAGATGATCTGCTTCCGGGACGCGACAGCCAGGCGACTCGGGCTCAACCTTATCGTCCATGTCAACAAGGAGGGCATCGCGCGCGGGATCAATCCGATCGCTTCCGGCTCCGCGCTCCATACCCAGGTGATGAAGACCGACGCGCTGAAGCAGGCGCTCGACCTCCACGGATTTGATGCCGCCTTTGGCGGAGCGCGGCGCGATGAGGAAAAGAGTCGCGCAAAAGAACGGATACTCTCCTTCCGTTCGGCCGGACACGTATGGGACCCCCGTAACCAGCGGCCGGAGCTCTGGAGCCTGTTCAACACACGGATCTGCCAGGGCGAGACCATGCGCGTGTTTGCGATGTCAAACTGGACCGAGCTCGAGGTGTGGGAATACATCATGCTTGAGAAGATTCCGGTCGTACCGCTCTACTTCGCAAAACAAAGACCGATAGTGCGTCGAAATGGTGCGATGATCATGGTCGATGACGAGCGATTGCCGCTTAACGGCGACGAGACGCCGGAAATGCGGATGATCCGTTTTCGCACGCTTGGATGTTATCCTTTGAGCGGGGCTATTGAATCCGATGCGACGACGATCGAAGATATCGTCGCAGAAATGCAGACTACGACTGTGTCGGAGCGCCAGGGTCGCCTAATTGATACCGACGAAGCCGCTTCAATGGAGAAGAAGAAGCGGGAAGGCTACTTTTGATGTTTACGAATCCGGCAACGGAACTGGTCCCGGTCAGGACAAAGGATCAGCTGCGATTTATCACATGTGGCTCGGTGGACGATGGCAAATCGACGCTGATCGGCCGATTACTGCACGACAGCAAGATGATCTACCAGGATCAGCTCACGGCGCTGGAACGCGACAGCATCAAGCATGGTAGCACCGGCAATGACATCGACTTCGCGCTGCTCGTGGACGGGCTGGAGGCCGAACGGGAGCAGGGCATCACGATCGATGTCGCCTACCGCTTCTTCACGACGCCACGGCGCTCTTTCATGGTGGCCGACACTCCCGGCCACGAGCAGTATACCCGCAATATGGCTACCGGCGCCTCGCATGCCCAGCTCGCCATCATCCTGATCGATGCCCGCAAAGGCGTGATGGTTCAGACCCGCCGCCACTCCTTTATCTGCTCGCTGCTCGGCATTCGTCATGTCGTGCTGGCAGTGAACAAGATCGATCTTGTCGCATATGACAAGGAGCGCTTCGATCGGATCGCCCGTGACTATCTGGCCTTTGCCGCCGGTCTCAGCTTCACCTCGATTGTTCCGATCCCGATCTCGGCCCGCTACGGCGACAACGTCGTGGACCGCTCCGTTCATGCCAATTGGTATCATGGTCCCTGCCTGCTCGAGCATTTGGAGAGCATTGACATCCAGTCTGGCACCGCAAGCCAAGCTTTCCGCTTTCCCGTCCAATGGGTAAACCGGCCAAACCCGGATTTTCGGGGTTACGCCGGGTCGGTGGCTTCCGGGAGGATCTCGACAGGAGACGAGATCGTTGTCGCTGCGTCGGGGCGGACCACGCGCGTCAAGCGGATCGTGACCCACGATGGTGACCTTGTCGCCGCCGAAGCCGGGGATGCGGTTACCATTACACTAGAAGACGAAACCGATATCAGTCGTGGCGACATTCTGTCGCGACCGGACGACCGACCGAAGGTGGCCGACCAGCTTGCCGCTTATGTGATCTGGATGGACAAGGAGCCGCTCGCTCCCGGACGCAATTACGTCCTGCGGATTGGAGCGCAGACGATTTCTGGCAGCATTACCACAATTAGGCATCGAATCGACGTCAACACTTGTGAGCATCTGGCCGCCGGGACGCTTTCCCTCAACGAGATCGCCTTCTGCGATGTTGTGACCGCAACGCCCGCCGTATTCGATCCTTACGACCTCAATCGAAAGACCGGATCATTTATTATCATCGATCGTTACACGAATCGTACGGTCGGGGCCGGCATGATTGCCTTCCCGCTACGGCGGGCCACCAATATTGCTAGGCAAGCGCTATCCGTGGACAGGAGGGAGCGCGCCGCGCTCAAGAATCAGAAGCCTTGCGTCATCTGGTTCACTGGCCTGTCTGGCGCGGGAAAGTCGACAATTGCCAACCTTGTTGATCAAAATCTGTCTGCGATGTCGCGGCATACCATGCTGCTAGATGGCGACAACCTCCGGCACGGATTGAACGCCGACCTCGGCTTCTCGGAGACGGATCGCGTGGAGAACATCCGGCGTGTCGGCGAAGTTGCCAAGTTGATGGCGGACAGCGGCTTGATCGTGATCTGCTCGTTCATCTCGCCCACTAGGGCCGAACGGGACAGCGTGCGCAGCCTGGTTGGCAAGGAAGAGTTCATAGAAGTCTTTGTCGATACGCCGCTCGAGGAATGCGCCCGGCGGGACCCAAAAGGCCTGTATTCAAAGGTGAAATCCGGCAAGATCAAGAACTTCAGCGGGATCGATTCGTGCTACGAAGCACCAACGACACCGGAGGTTCATCTCAGGACCATGGAGCAGACCCTAGAGCATTCAGCGGAAGCGGTAGTGGATGTCTTGATGGCGCGGTCAATTCTTGATGGTTAGAGATCCCTCGCGTCGCACCATCGATTCGCACAATATCCCGCAGGCTCGAGCCAAGGCGATCCAGCTCACGCGAACCTGCGATCGGACTTTTGGCTCTAAAGGAACAAAATGGTCGCACCCACTCGTCGATTGCCCGCTTCCGGTTATGCTCGAAGTGGATGGTCAATTCAAAACCGAGTACGCGAGCAGAGATGGAGCATGGGCGGGAGCGGAGGAGCTCAATGCGCCGTCCCATGCTCCAGATCAGAATCTACGATGTGACAACAAAGTCCAGAGAGGAAGTCCGACTTCCAGTAAGTTGACTTTTCGCTTGGCGCTTCTTGCTGCGCGTGCGGCCAGCGACACGCCGAGCTCCCGTTAAAGCCGAGCCGGGCAGCGTCTCGGCCGGATTCGATCTCTCGCGCAGTATGAGGGGCGTCGGTTTCCGGGCTTGGCCGCATCCGGCGAGCGGGTACTTGCTTTCCAGAACCCGAACTTGGCAGTCGACCACGACTCCCTCATGTCGCGGCCATGCCGGCTTTCGGCAAGCTTGTTTCCGTGGCCCGCCGCTCGACGGCGGACAACGCCTGCCTACACCCGCGCCTTCGCATTGCGAGACAAAGCAGCCGCGAACCTTAGCCATGCCGCGCTGCGCTACCGACCTTCGCCGCGCTTGGGGTTCTGCTCCCTTCCGCCTGCCGTCGTTGATCGCCATGAAGGCGGCCATGGCGCGGCCGAATGGCAAGAGAGCTTATCCATGGCAAGCGACAAGGACGATCTCTTGATGATCCGCTCTGGTCAACCGTCAACCTGTCCGACCGCGCGGTAGACCGCGTCGAACGCGAGCTCGCCATCAACGAGCAGGCGCGAGAGGGGCCAACGCGAGCAGAACGGCTGCGAGGTGCGATTCGGCGAACCAAACCGCCTCACTGCCGAGGTTTTTGCGCTCATTGAGTGCTGGACGCGATGGAACTCCGTTCACCTTCGGGCCTACGGTTTGGACAAGCCGTCAACCGCGGCACGCTCGCCACGGCGGTGGCTGTCCGTGAGACTTTGGCGCCGCGAAGCCGCGTGCAGAACCGAGAGATGCTGCCAGCCTAACGATCACGCTCACAGAGGCACACGTGCCACTCACCTGGGGTCGAATCGACCTGGTCCGAGCAAAGCAGGACGACATGTTCTGCGTCACGGCCTCGCCGAAAGGTGTCGAACTGTTCGTTGCTAAAGCGACAGCAATCGCAAGGTCGCTCAGATTACCTTCAAGCCGGACTCGATCTCAGCCTGCCAGGGGCGCTTCATTCAAGCGCAACGACACCTGACAGCGGTGGTCATGTGCGGCGAGGCGTACACTTTCCAGGTGCCAGCTATCGAGGAGGATCTCGGCCCGCATGGCGGAGAAGCTCGGTACCTCCATCTGCGGTATGGCGAGGAATACGAGAACGGGAAGACTGAGCCATCCTTACCTGCGGTATGCGGTCGCAGGCGGAGGCCGAGTGTCCTGATGTCGAACTCTCAAATTGTTTCAGCTCGCTGTGAATCTCCACGCCCTCCCATCTACGTCTGGTTGCGCGAGCCGATGCGAGTACGGTCAGGAAAAATTCACACGAGAAAATGGCCGGAGAGGGTTGAAACGCCCCTAACGTCAAGTTGTACGATCTCGAAATGGACAACGACAGTGATTGGCGTCCGAAATCCTCCTAAAGCGACGGAGTGCGAATGCATCGAGTCTCAAGCCCACGCATCAGACTGCCGCTGCCGACAACGATCATCAAGTGTGTCGTGGCATGCTCTGCATCCAGGCGCGATGACATCCGACTGCATCGTTTTCCTAACGCCGAGTTTGCCTGAATAGAGCAGGTCCACCGCGTAAGGTCGGTCATCGACCTACTGCTTCGCGCCGGCTAGAAGCCGACGGCGCTTAAGTCTGCACATGGATGACAGTTGGGATGAGATCGCGCGGCAGCGTCACCTGCGTTCGAGCGCGCGCTCGGAAAGCCAATGTCTAGGAGGTGTGAATGGCATCCGTGATGAGCTTTATGAGCAATCGCTCCGCATCTGCGATGAGATACGGAGGTTGCCATCCGGCAGGGGTTTCGGACGCCCACCCGAAAAGCGCCCGCGTATGGCGCTTGGCCCGAAGCTGTTGACCTAGGAAGTCGATGCTCGCCACAGGGCTCCCTGGTGGCTGGCGTTATCCAGATCATTGACACTACAACTTGAGGAGGAATGGTTTGACGAGACAGCGCTCTTTGCTGACGCCTGGTCCATTGTCGTTATCGCTGGCGGTCAGGAGCCAGATGCAGCTTGATCTCGCATCGCGCGATTGCGAGTTCAAGGAAGTGACCGCCTGCATGAGGCGGCTGATGCTCAGCTTGTTGGGAAATGCTGAGGACTATTCGGTGGTGCCTATTCAGGGGGGCGGCTCTTTTGCGATGGAAGCCGCGCTCTCTTCATTTGTGGCCCGAGCGGACAGGCCGCTCGTTTGTATAAACGGCATCTATGGCGAGCGCATTTTACGAATCTTGCGGTTGTGGGGCGTCGAAGCGCTGAAGCTCGTCAAGCGAGCGACCGATCCTTTGGATCCTGAAGAAATTGGCGAGTATCTGAGCCGAAATCCTGGCGTTACGCACCTATGTTTGGTGCATTGCGAGACGACAACCGGAATCGTCAATCCGCTGGACGCGATCGTGGAGCAGGCGAGGCGACGTGGCGTAAAGACCATCGTCGACGCGATGAGTTCTTTTGGCGCCCTTAATATCGATCTGAGCCAGCGTGGAGCTGACGTCCTGGTCACCTCGAGCAACAAGTGCATAGAAGGGCCGCCGGGAGTAGCGTTTGTCATTGCGTCTCGCGAGCTGCTCGAGAATGCGGTTCAAGAACGCAGGTCGTTTGTGCTCGACGTGAGAGATCAATGGCTCTCGCTCGAGCGCAGCGGTGAGTGGCGATCGACCCCACCAACCCACATCGTTCAGGCAACGACAAAGGCGCTGGAGATTCTGCACGAGGAGGGCATTGATGCGAGGCGCCGCAGGTATGAGAAGATTAGGGACGATCTCGTCAAAGAACTCGAAGGAGTAGTGTCGCCGCTGTTGTCGGCCGAGTTGCAATCGCCGGTCTGCGTCGCGTTCGGCGCGCCTTCCGGAATCGTGGACCAGGCAGGATTCGACGGGCTGTACCGCCACTTGGCAGCCCACAACCTCTATGTCTACTCGAAGCTGCATCTCCCGACGCGGAGTTTCCGTATCGGTTGCATTGGAGAAATCCAATCCAGCTGGATCGTGCAGTTGGGCTGCGCATTTCGTACATATTTCCGCTCCAGTCAGGGTCGGTCAGCTGCGCCGATGTCGGCCCAAGAGACATGTGACGCTCGCGTAAAGATGCCAGCTCAAACGGGTGGAGAACCGCAGCTGTCGTTTTCGGCCGAGACCGCGGTTCTGCATGCGGGCTATCGACGCGACGCAGTGACGAAAGCCGTCGCAGTGCCGATTTACCAGAATACGGCTTATGAACTCGATGGCGATCTAAACCACATTGCTGACGTCTACAACGTCAAGGCCGACGGGTTCACCTACACGAGGATCATCAATCCGACGACCCGCGCGCTGGAAAGGCGCTACGCCGCCGTCGATATGGGAAGGGACTCGCTCGCCGTCGCGTCAGGTCAAGCGGCGACGTTCCTGGCTATCGTCAACCTGTCAAGTGGCGAAGTGGGAGACAATGTCGTCGCCTCTCCGTATCTATATGGCAATACCTGGAACCTGCTCCACAACACATTAAAGCGTCTTGGGATCAGCGTGAGGACGGCAGATCCTCGAAAGCCCGAGACGTTTGAACGTGCCATTGATGATCGCACGATATGCCTGTTCGGAGAGGTGATTTCGAATCCTTGTCTGATTCCGCTCCCCGTCAAACAGCTGGCCGAGATCGGCCGAAAGTACGGCGTGCCTTTGGTCGTGGACAATACGACAACGCCACTGGTATGCCGGCCGTCAGATCTCGGCGCTGCGATTACGACGTACTCCGCAACAAAATATATTTGCGGCCACGGTACGACGCTCGGCGGACTGATCGTTGACAACGGCGAGTTTAGCTACCGGGGAGCCTCTCGCTTTCCCTTGTTCAATCGTCCCGACGATGCGCATGGCGGAATTGTCTGGCATAACGCGGTGCGCGATGTCGACGATCTCGGAAAGAGCGAGTTTCTCCTCAAGGCTCGCATGACCTGGTTGCGCGATACCGGCGCGGCGATCGCCCCGTTTGCGAGCTTTCAACTGATCCAGGGGCTTGAAACGCTGCCACTTCGCATGAAGCAGCACTGTGCGAATGCCAGGATCGTGGCCGACGTTCTCAAGGAGCATCCTAAAGTGCGCCGTGTCTTCTACCCGGGGCTCTTTGAAGGCGCCGATCGGGAAGTCGTCGAACAGACACTCAATGTTGCATACGGACACGGGGCGATGGTCATGTTCGAAGTGGAGGACGAACAAGCCGGGCGCAAGTTCATTCAGAACGTCGACTTGATGTATCACGTCTCGAATGTAGGCGACGCCCGCACGCTCGTGACCCATCCTGTCTCGACGACCCACACCACCGTCCCGCGGGAAAAGCGCGAAGCCGCCGGCATATTTGGCGGCTCGATCCGGCTTTGCGTCGGCATCGAAGATGTCAACGACATCCTGCGCGATCTGGACAAGGCGCTTTCCGCAATCTGACAACCAGCAAGGCGATCAGGAGGAAGTTCTCATGAATCAGGCAGATGCTTGGAAATTGAGGTCATCACGCTATGAGGCCGTTCAATTCAGCCGAGAGATCAATAAGCAGCTCTCTGAGCTGAGACCCGACAACATAACGGGAGCTGCTTATATTGCCAAAGATTACGCTGTCATCACAGCGTGCACGCTCGCGACTGTGTCAGTCTCATGGTGGCTCTACCCGGTGGCCGTCCTTCTAATTGGTGCCTATCAGCGCGGATTGACAACCATCGCTCATGATGCGGCTCACCGTACGCTCGCGAAGAACACGACCTGGAACTACGTCCTGGGCATTCTGTTCGCGTCGTATCCCTTGTTCCAGCGCCACTGGGCCTACCGGATCTCGCACGTCTATTTGCATCACCCCTATCTTGGAGACCCGGACAAGGACCCCGACCTGAAGTTCTTCCTGGCCAGCGGCGTTTACGACGTGCAGCCTCCGGAGCGGTACGCTTTCAACATGATTTGGAAGCCGATCTTCGGCGGCGCGACAGTGGCGTATCTGAAGTATCTTTGGGCGAATCGATTTTCGGTCACAGCTGTCGAGGATCAGAGCCGCTCAGGCATACTTGTCGACAAGTATGGCTTCTATCTCTTCTGGATCAGCATCCTGGCCGGATCATATGCTGTTGGGCTGCTCCATATCGTCGTCCTGTTTTGGATCGTGCCCTATCTCACCACGTTTCAGGTCCTCGGCTGGTTTATCGAGCTCGCCGAGCACTCACCTATGTGCGAAACCGAGACGCAGAACGTCTATCTCACCCGGAATCGGAAAGGAAATTTCCTCGAGCGGGCCATCCTCGGGCAGAATTTGGATGAGTACCACCTTGAGCATCACCTTTCGCCGGGCATCCCGTTTTGGCTGTTGCGCAAAGCTCAGAAAATCCGAATGCAGGATCCGAACTATGCGAAGGTTGCCGCGACCTGGGGCGGGCTCTTTGTCAAGGGACCTCAAGGTCAACCTAGCGTCATAGATCAGTTAAAAGAGCGAAATCGACGGTTGTATGAGCAGTCCGTTGCCGAGGTTCGCACACGAGGGCAGGTGGCGTGACGTTGCTACGGCCAGAGATCACCCGAGCCGTGGTAGGCGTCACTTCGAACCGTCTTCTGGTCGACGCTGTGCATCGCGACTGGTTGCGGCGCAAGTACTTGCAGGCACTCCATCGTCATGCGGGCGTGGCTTGCGTCATATTGCCGACGGTCGACGCCGAAGATGCGAGGGAGGAGGTCGTTCCGGCGATCATGCGCCGGCTCGACGGCTTGGTGTTGACAGGCGATGAATCGAACATCGACCCCGCCGTCCTGAGAGCGCCCGCGTCCTTGACGGAGGATGACCGGCAGGACGTTGAGGATGGGATCCTCGACCGTCCGCGGGACAGGCTCTCTGCCGTAACTATAGAGAGCGCCATCGCGCTCGGAATGCCTATTCTAGGCATCTGCCGTGGGCTTCAGGAACTCAACGTCTATTTCGGCGGCACGCTCCGCTCATCGCTTGCGGAGTGGAGGCCGGAAAGTGGTGCGATGCATGCCGAGAAGCCAAATCGTCCAAGAGACCGCCAGTACGACGCCGCCCACAGCGTCAAGATATGTTCCGATGGCGCGCTCTTTCCAATCGCGCGGACGATCGAAGCGCAAGTCAACTCGCTGCACAATCAAGGCATCGAGGCGCTTGCCCCGGCGCTGAGGCGGGAGGCGTGGGCGCCTGACGGTTTGGTCGAGGCGGCTTCGGTCATTGGCGCCCCGACGCTGCAAATCGGTGTGCAATGGCACCCCGAATGGCACGTCTCAAGCGATCTCCTCAGCAAGCAATTGTTCAAGGCGTTTGGAGAGGCGTGTGTTGGGTACTACCGGACCAAGAAGAGCTAGAGGCGGATTGTGACATTTCAAACCAAACGTGGTCCGTGCACGTCGAAAGGACATTCCCTCGGAGCCAACGTACGCGTCCGGTCCTGCGAGGGCCGCGCGTCGCTTCGCGGGCACAGGAAGACTGGACGATTGGCGACTCGCTTCGCTCTGGGAGTGTTCCTTGTGGCGCTTTATGTCGTCGTGAGCGCGGCAGGTGAGGTTTATGCAGCGTCGTACTTTCAGCAAGCGGATGTGTACGTCGCGCTCCTGCTGTCCTTCGCCGCGGTATGTCTGATATTTAATCTCCTGGCTCGCCACGAAGGAGACGAGGCAACGGTGGCGAAATGGTCGCTCCTGGTCTTCGTCGCGCTCAATGTCGTGACAGCAATCAGCTGGATCGGCTTATTCATCGGACTGAAATACGCCGAACCTGCGATCGTCGTCGCCTTCATGGTCGCACTGGGGCCCACCGCGACAGTGTGGTTAAACGCACTGATCAGGCGCCAGGGTGCCCCTCCAGCATCCGATATTGTCGTGAGCGTTACGATCGCAACGATCGGCAGTTACATGATTTGGATCTCGGCCAGCGGCAACGCAGGTGTGGAGTGGGGGGCTCGATCGTCCTTTGGCATCGTCTTGGCGATCGTGGCCGGGCTATCGCTGGCTCTTACAAATATACTCGTCAAACTGCTGTTCGACCATGGGTTTTCTGGCCGACAAGTCCTGGCGCATCGCTTTTATGGAACGATTCTCTTGCTGCTGGGACTGGTCGACTATTCATCTATCGTGCCTGAGATCTCGCAGCATTTGTTTGCGATCGCAGCAATTGGGCTGTCGACGATCATTGTTCCATTGCTCTTGATCCAGCAGGGCATTCGGCGCGTAGAGCCCTTCACCGTCAACACGGTCCTGTCAACCGCCCCTATCATCACCTTCCTATTCCAGTACTTCGATTCTCGCATCGTGCCTTCGTCACATACGTTCATTGGAAACGCTCTCATTACGGCTGTCGCTGTCGGCAACATCTACTTGCAGTATCGGAGATCCGCATGAAACAACGGAATTGTGTAATCGTAGACGCATACTCTACCGGTCGATACCTACCGGAAGAGTTCAAGCGCTATGGAATTGGAACGGTGCATGTGATGTCGGCTGCACAGATTGCGCCCATATTCCGATCGCATTTCAATGCGGATCTTTATGATGAAGTCATTCGCCCCAGCGAGGGAATGGGCTATGAGGAAACCGTTGAATATCATCTTCAGGCTCTGCATGGCCGGGAACTGGAGTTCGTTATCGCGGGCTGCGAGACCGGAGTTGAACTCGCCGATTCTTTGTCGGAGCGGCTGGGCTTGCCCTCAAATGGGACCGCGCTATCCGCTGCTCGGCGTGACAAAGCGCGATTGTCTTGCGCGTTGACCTCTGCAGGCGTGCGATCCATCAGACAAGTCGTGTCCGACAATCCTGTAGAGATCGCGAGCTGGAAGCGTGAAGCGAAGTTCGATCAGATCGTGATCAAGCCGCTGAACAGTACGGGTACCGAGGATGTATTCTTTTGCTCGACAGATGCTGATATTCAGCGGGCTCTAAGCACAATTGTCGGGAAGACGAACCGTGTCGGAGTGTTGAATCGTTTTGCCCTCGGGCAAGAAAAAATAAACGGCCAGCAGTACACCGTAAATGCCGTCTCGATCGGCGGGGAAGGTTTCGTTACGGAGGCCTGGACCTATGACACGGTTCCTATTGCGGGGGCATCGTCGGTCTGCTCGCTTGAGAGATTGTTGGACGGCAGCGAACCAATCGTTCAGGAACTATCCGACTATTTGGTGCGTGCGTTGCAGGCGCTACAGATCGTCGACGGACCGGCTCATGCAGAGATCATCGTCGATCATCGGGGACCGGTTCTGGTGGACTTCGGAGCGAGGCTTCAAGGGACCATGTCGGCAAAAGCACGAACGATGGCGTTGGGGCACAACCATATGAGCCTGACGGCCTGGCGCTACGCAGATCCCAAGGGCTTTGGTGAATATATGAGGCTGCGCGGGGGGCCCTACAGGCGGCAGGCTCACGCACTTTGCGTCTCGCTGATCTCAGATATGGGCGGTGTCGTTGCCGGTTACCCGGGACTCGAAGCAATCCGCCAGCTCCCGAGCTTCGCGGATGCCATTGCATTTGTTCCAATTGGTCATGAGCTGGTTCCCACGATCGACTTGGTGTCGACACCAGGCATCGTTTATCTGGTGAATAGCGACTTGACTCAGCTTGAGAATGACTATCGCAAGTTGCGAGCAATGCGGATGGACCAGGTCTTCGAGTTAGTGATGCAGGATCGCGACTAATGCCAACTGATCCCAGGTTGACCGGAGCGAATCCAGCCCGCGCGGCGATGGTCGGCGTAAGCGACTTCGATGGCGTTCTGCGAGGCAAACACGTCTTAGGTGAAGATCTCTCGGATGGAGACAAAGTCGTCAAGTTCTCTGAAGCGGTGCTGGCGTGGGATTGTACGGACCGGGTCATTCCGGCCAGTTTTACGCAAAAGCCGCTATCAGCGTTCGGGGACGCTGACCTGCGTATTCTGTCAGGCACCGGCCGTTCGGTGTCTCATCTCGGCGATCAATATCTCTACCTCGCGGAGTTCACGGGCCCACATGAGAACATTTGCCCGCGCGGTGTTCTGCGCAGGGTCCTGCGAAGGGCTGCTGACCACGGATACGACTGCACTGTCGGGTTCGAGTTTGAATTTATGCTGTTTAAGGAGAACGCAGACACGATTGAAGAAAAGTCGTTCGGCGAATGGGCTCCTTTAACACGCGGCCCGTTCGGCTACTCGATTGCGCGTTCGGTCGCGCAACATGAGTTGTTCGATGAGATCTTGGCGCTTTGTGAGAAAGCTAGACTACCTCTCAGCGGACTACACTTTGAAACGGGACCTGGCGTGGTCGAAGCGTCACTTCGTCATTGTGATGCGCTGGAAGCTGCCGATCGAGCAACCATATTCAAGTCGATGATTAAAGCCTGGGCGCAAACGCGAGGCATGATGGCTACATTCATGGCCAAGGTTTCCGAGAAATGGCCCGGCCAGTCTGGCCATATTCACATCTCGATGTCCTCGGATAATCAGAATGCGTTTTATGACAGTGATGCGTGCGGCAACGTCTCGAAGCTTATGAGGCAATTCATCGCCGGACAACTAGAATACATGAATGAGTTCTGTGTGCTCGCTGCGCCGAACTTCAACAGTTACAAGAGATTGGTACCTGGCTGCTGGGCACCAATCTGTCCAAGCTGGGGAGTTGACAACCGCTCCTGCGCAATTCGCGCCATTCCGGGAGAGCCATCGGCCCATCGCCTGGAGTATAGGCTGCCTGGCGCAGACCTGAACCCATATCTCGCGCTCGCAAGTGCGATTGGTTCGGGAATATTGGGTGTCGAGACAGGTCCGGCACTGCCGGCTTCGATCGTCGGTGATGCAAGCGCGGAAATGTGTCGTTCGTCCGCGAGACTGCCTCAAAGCCTATCAGAGGCAACTTCTCGGTTTGCAGAGTCTGCAGCGGCAAGTGATGTCTTCGGAGAAAGGTTTGTTGAAGCTTTTTCTTGCTCGCGCCGTTGGGAGTGGGAAGCCGTTCAACACCGGGTCACCGACTTTGAACGTCGGAGATACTTCGAGATCATTTAGCTGAGCTGTTCGACAGTTCTGAACGTCATTCCTCTGGCCGGTGCCGGCCACACTATTGCGGCTGCCTGTTCCGCTGATGTTGGACTTCATACAGAGCAAATGTGCGTTACTCGTTAAGTGAGGACCTCGGGACGCTGAGGAGGTCCGCTGCTATCTGCTCTGTGGCAGCAACCGCGATTGCTCCGTTGGATACTAGATTATATCTAACGTCCGGTCCTTCTCGTAAGCTCTACATCGGCAAGCAGATGGTGGAGCCGTCAAGCATGCGCCCGGTTGGCAGGTATCCCTCGCAAGCCGTCGAGCGTGCGCGCGCTTGCCTGGGTTGGTCCCAAAGCGGCGAGACAAGCGCTGCGGTCCGTCAGCCAGAAACTCACTCCGGCTGAAGTGAGCGAGCTGAGTTCCTCGCCTCTTCATTGCCGACTTGGCTTGCCAGACCGGGAAGCGGACTGTAAGCGTAGCTCTGCGGCCCTTTTGATGATTGACGCTTGACATCTGTGAGCCGCGTGCCGCGACGCCGCGGCTTCCAAATTTGGACAATGCGCTGGCGGCGGCCTCGAGCATCCTCGGGGCGACGAGGTTGGGATCGAACTGTGCGGGCCCCAGAGGCGCATATTTTCATATTCCAGATGAGTAGGGTCGCCGCTGGCATCGAGGTATTCGGCATAGCCGGGCGCACCACCGACGTCCTCGAGCAGGAGGGATGTCCCTCTAACGTGGTGTCAAACCATTTTTCGAGTTTGATCACTTGGCCTCAGCTGTCACCGAAGTCATAGAGATAATGGATCGTCTTCGCGCCGGTCTCCAGAACGATATTGAAGGGCTGCGTCTTGCGATGCATCGATGGGCTGAGGGCCAAAATCTCCTCCGGGATCATGGATACCCCGACGTCCTTCGCCGGCCAGGAACTCGAAGAGATGGCTGTTCGCCCGGCCAAACGCCGCCTGAAGCGTCAGATGCAGCCGATCAAGGCGCAGCGTGAGCGGCACGACAAGGCATCGCGTCACCTCCGGTTTCACATCCTTGAGAGGCCACCTTGATCCGGACCGAGGTCGTGTTCAGGCCCATGCCGCCAGCCTCGGATTATGTGCATGCATCCTGTACATCGACGCTCAAGCCGTCCAAGGCAGCCAGGAGATGCTGTCCATTGATTGGAAACCACCTTGACAGCGCTTTCGATACGTCAGGCGATGAGTTCAGCATTGAAGATTGAGCGGTGGACGCCATTTTCTTTGGAGTAGCGCTTTCGCAGCGTTGATTGCCTCAAAGCAGTTTGGAAAGGCCGGCGGGGACCTGACAACGCTCTTGCCGATGTTTCTGCTGATACCATTCGGCGGTATCCTTCTCGTCTTCGGATATATGCACTGGGATACATGCAGCTCGAAATTATCTGCATAATCGTGAGATCGGTGGGAGCAATTTTAGTGGTGGAACCGATTCTCACGCTTTCTGCTGTTTCGAGACGGGCTAACGGTAGTTTGCCGATATCAGATTGGCGCTCGGTGTGCTTGGCACGCTCACTGCGCTCTTTTTATGAGCGTATTGTAAGTGCGCTCAACTGGGCAGCCTCCTCGGCGAGGGCCTATTCTGAAAAGGACTTGCGCAGCGTAGGTTCTGCTCACTCGAACGCGAGAAGAGGAGGTCGACTTGACGGAACGTTCCACATCGAGCCAGATCTACGCATTGTTGAATCCGAAACTCTTTGGTCGGACAATAGCATCTCCTCCCGGTTAATAAGAGCTTTGCTGCTGCCGAAAGCCTGACAATCGACCCTGCGGTTCGCCATGCTCGACGGCTTTCGGTATTCGGGAATGACTTTGGCAGGGCTATTTCTGGCAGCGCACATTTCCATACTGGTCACGGCGAGCCAGCGGAATGCGGACCGGCGCTACAATCGACTATCCCGCACCTTATGGGTCATCCCCTATTGCTGCCTCAGCACCACAACAGCTTCCATGAAATTGGAACTCGGACGGCGGGTTGTGCATTCGGAGAGCATCCTTCGTCAGCCAACCGTCAGCCAGGCGGCCTATCCAGGGACGCTGCGCATTGTTGACCGTATGGGAGATGGAACATGACGGGCATTGGCCGACCTGGCGAACCGCACGTTGGGGCTGCGGGAGCCGACACCACGTCGGTATCGAGCAGTGCGCATTCGGAGCCAAATGTCCCTGCGGAAGGCCACCGAGTTTTCAACTCTGTCGTGGAGCGGATGCGCTTAGCGTCTGAAGATAGAATGGCGGCGCTCGCGAGCCTGCCCTCAGGTTCGGGTGTGGCAGTCCCCATTTCCTCAAGCGGTGAGGGGATCAACGCAGCGAAACAAAATATGGACGGCCTGCTTGAGGAACTTGATGCTTGCCACAGTGCTGCCATGGGCGCTCAGAGCTCGTCTGAGGCGCAAGAGCTGATCGATCAGGTTGTCAAAGCAGGCGCAGCAGTTCTGGACTACTACGCGAGCCTGTCTCCAGATGTGGCGCGCAGCATTCTGTCCGAAGATCAGGCTCGCCGAGTTCGTGACCGGACTCTGGATGCGGGGAACGAATGCAACGCGCTGGCCGCACCGATTATCTACGCCTTGGAGCAGCGTAGGGAGAATGCGGGAAAGATACTCGAGCGGATGCGCCAATCCAATGCTCCGCCCGACCAGCTGATCCGAGCGGCTTCCAGTGTGGCGAAACACTATTTGGCCTGCACGGAGTGGTGGGAAAAGAAGGCATTGCGCTCTGAACGGATGCAGTCCGTCTGCGCAGCCACTGCCAGCTTGCCAAGTGCAACGGCCGAAATGCGACAGACCGAACAGGCGACACTAAGGCTGCATACCGGCTGGGCACTGAATACGAGGTGCGTGCATCTGCAATCGCAAGTCCTTCTCGCGCGGGTCATGATTGAGTCGCACGCGAGCACGCTCGACCCGGCCGTCAGGCAAATCCTCTTGGGTGAGAACGGTCGGGCACGTCTACTCGGAACCTTCATGGGCGATGTTGTTCCGGCATTCCTCTCAACGGGCGACGCTGTTCTGCACAGCAAAGGACAAGCCCTCGACGCAGAGCACTGCGCCGTTCTGGAAGGGGTCATGGAGCGGCTATCGGAATTTGCGTCGGCGTTGCCCAACATGGTTGCCGAGCTAAGGCATAAGGGAGCAAGTCCCGAGCTTCCGTTGGATCTGTTGGATCAGATCGTGGAAGGAGCGTGGGTCACTGCCCATGAGGTCATGCGCCTCCTAGCAGTGCAGCCGAAGACACCAGCCATCATCGCAGCGCCAACGGAGGCTGGCCTTGCGTTGCCGGCAGACGCCGCCGGCAAGGACCCGGCGGCCGAAGGCAGTCCAACGCGCAGGAAAGGGAAGGGCAAGCGGAGGCAGGCCGGAGGTGCGGGGAGTTCGGCTGCCGGGCAGCCCGAGCCGCAGCTCGCTAGGCCCGAATCCGACACGGCTCGAACCACCAAGGTTATTGTGCTCTCGGATCTGGGCACGAAGAAACTCGCGAGCGCGGAAGAGGCGCATACGAGAATGTCATCGTCGGCGAGGGAACACTTGGCAATATGGCAGGCTCCGCCATCGAAGGAGACACTGACGCGCCTGCTCGCGCGATTGGACGAACTCTTGCAATTCGATCTGCGCAGCGAGCAAAGAGCCATTTCGCAAGCGCGCCACATGAAGCCCGAAGATGCCGACCACGTCGTGGACATCGTGGTTGAGCGGCTGCAGAGCCAATCTGCGGAGATTGAGGCCTGTGTAGCCGCGCTGGACGAACCTCGCCGCCGCGGCCTACTCACGCCTATGCAACTGCCCGAAGTGCACGACAAAATAGTCCGCCTCAAGGCGATGTTGTCGGAGGTTCAGGGGCAGGCACATGCTTTGAAGGCGCGAAAGGCTTCGATCGAGATCGATTGCATGAAGACCTATGCGTTTCCCTCGCAGAAGTACCTCGAACGGTTGCAGGCGGCCGAGGAGTTGGCTCCCTTGGAGTCACCGCGCGCATTGAAGGGTGAGCCAGGAACGCTGTTCGAGATCAAGCTGCAGCCTACGCCACTGCGCAGTGGTACGGTGAATCCGATGTGGGTGCACATCCATACGAAGCGGCCGGTCTATGCGTGGCAGTTAACGACATTGGATGACGCCGAATTCGCCGCTTGCCACGTGAAATCCAACGAACAGCGCGGCTACAATCGCCTCTGGCAGAACGCTCGAGCTGCAACGGGTCACGAAGACGTCGTGATCCACCGCGGCAAGCTCACGCCTGCGTTCTGCAAGTCCTTGTTAGGTTCCGCTTTTAGCGGCTATCCAGGGTATCCTTTTGCCGGAACGGAGCGCGGGGCACGCAGGTGACTCGATACGAGACTAGTTAAGCGACTCGATAGAGCGCCGCTTGTGGTACGGCATCGGTCTTCTTCGCATCCGGATCCAGTGGCCGAATGAACCGCACTTTGGGCTCCAGGCGCCAACTCCTGAGCTAAGAAGCCGGATTGAGCTGTTGGAGAGGCGAGCGTTCGCCATTAGCAACTCCAGGAAGAGGCCCAAGAGTTCTCTGAACCGGGCGAGGATGCGGCGGAAGTTGTGGCCGACGGCTGAGAGGACGACATTGGCGGCGTCGCCGGCGCGGCCTTTGAGGTAGCAGCGGCCGAGGTGGCCTTCGGCCTTCATGTGCCCGATGATGGGCTCGATGGCAGAGTGACGGCGCAGCTCGCGCTTGATGACACCGAAGACGCTGCGCTTATGGCCGGAGATGAAGACGCGACGGGGATTTTGCGCGTGGCGGCCGCGGTACCCCTTGTCGACATAGGCCCGCTCGATCGGACAGCCGGTGAGCGTCTCGGTGCGCTCGATGGCGTCCCGCAGGGTGTGTGCCCATCATACGGATTGTCGTGCATTGCGCTCGCGTGCAGCACGAGCAGTCCGCCGGGAGCGGGGCGATTGTTGGTCACGACGGAGGCCTTCACGCCGAACTCGTAAGGCGCGGGGGCCTGGGCTTTGCCGATGCATTCCACCTCCGGAGCATGGAAGATGGGATGGTTGCCGTCCATCCCTGACGGCATCGCAATGTGCCATAAGGGTGGTTCACAGCCACTGAGCGCAAAGGACGGCAACCGTGACGAAAGATACGATGATCGGCGTGGATCTGGCAAAGAATGTTTTCCAACTCCATGGCGCGTCGATGACGGGGCACGTGAAGTTTCGCAAGAAGCTCTCGCGAGCTCAATTTCGCAAATTCATGGCTGAGCAGGCGCCTAGCGTAGTGGTGATGGAGGCTTGCGGCGGGGCCCATTGTTGGGCTCGGCAGATGATTAAGCTGGGACACGACGTGAAATTGATCTCGCCGCGCTACGTCAAGCCGTTCTTGAAGCGTCAGAAGAATGACGCGGCCGACGCCGAGGCGATCGTTGACGCGGCGCAGCGTCCGGAAATGCGTTTTGTCGAGATCAAGACCGAGGCTCAGCAGACGCGGGCGGTTCTGTTTCGAAACCGCGAGCAATTGGTCCGCCAGCGCACCGAATTGACGAATGCCTTGCGTGCGTATCTCTATGAATACGGCTACATCGCTCCGCAAGGAAACCCAGGCATGAGCAGATTCACGACTTAGACCAAGAGCAAAGTGATTTGCCGAAGCTCGTGCACGACCTCTGCCGCGATATGCTGCAGCAGATCGCTGAAAAGACCGCTCGGATCCAGGCCATGCTGGTGCGACTCAAGGAGCTAGCTACGAAGACCGAAACGGCAAAGCGCCTGCAGACGATGCCCGGCGTAGGCCCGATCACCGCGCTGGCGATCGAGGCCTTCGGGCCGCCGATGGAGACATTCAGATCCGGCCGGGATTTCGCCGCGTGGCTGGGACTTGTCCCACGGCAATATTCATCGGGTGGTAAGCAACGGCTTGGCCGGGCGTCGAAGGCCGGCCAACTGGACATACGTAAGCTCCTGATCATTGGCGCGATGTCCCGCCTGAGCTGGCTGGGACGAAAGTCCATAAGCGAGAAAACCTGGCTGGGCCGCATACTGCTCAAGAAGCCGCGTATGCTCGTGGCGGTCGCACTCGCGAACAAGATGGCACGCGCCATCTGGACGAAGAAGGAGAACTATCGAGATCCGGCGCTGGAGGCCACTGCATGACGATCAGTCCGCAGCGGGTCTCAATCTAACGCCGGTACGTTGGGGAGTGTGAGAAGACGACTACTTGCATGGGCAAAGGATCGAAAGATCTGGATCAGGAAAACCAGCTTTATTCCTGGAGCTTCGAGCTCGAATGGAAGATTTGGACTTGATCCGCAGATCACCATCCCGGCCGGCGGCATCTGAAGGGCCGCACATGAAGGCCTCACAGAAGCGCGCACTCGATCACATGCTTGCAAGTAAAAAATCTTCTTGCATCACGGACGGCAACCACAGAAGGAATAAAGCTTCCAGCCGCGCTGGCGCTGCTGCTGCGAATGAATCTGCGCGACCCAGCCGAGCGGAAGGGCGAAGGCCTCCTCCAGTGCCGGCTGGCCCTTGATGTTGCGGCGGATGTCGCGAATGATTGGGCCGAGCCTGCTACGCAGGATGCGCAACTGTCCCTGATGCCGCCTGAACTTGATCGTCGTTGATGGTTCGAGGACGGCCAGGGCGGGCTTCGTCAAGCAGGCCATCACAGCGGTCCTTCAAAAATCGGCGGCGCCATTTGCCACGGTGTGTTCGTGGAGGCCGAGTTCGGCAGCTACCGACTTGCTTGGCAAGCCATCCGCACACCGCAGGATCGCGCGGCAGCGCTCAGGTAGCGATCGGGCAACGCAATGACGACGAACCTGCCTCTCCAAGTACGCCCGCTCCTGCGGGCTAAGAACCAGCGGCGCGATCGGCCGGCCTCGCTCACCTGCATTCGCCACGAGCACTCTCCTCTATAGAGATTCGAGCTATCAACTAATGTGACGAACTTGCGTTCCAGATGACTAGCACGACTTTGGCAGAATGTGCTTTCGCCGCTGTTTTTCAAGGATTTGCTTTCGGCAATATGGGCAGTGCTGAGGTGGCGGCCGGAGGATGAGATCTACGATGGCGTGACGTACGGCTGGCATGGTTGGCTGGGGCGGAGGCCCGTTGATTCTTTTTTTTCCGCCCCGCGTATGCGAGGCGACGATGTTGCAGGAAGGCGTAGGCAATCATTGTCATCAAGGCGTGGCGATGAAGACCTTGCCATGATCGCCCTTCGAAGTGATCAAGTCCAAGCTCCTCCTTCAACTGCTGATGGGCCTGCTGCCAATCCACCGTGCCTTGATGGTGGCGGCCAGTGTGCGCAGATCCGTCGCCGCAGGGAGATTGGCGAGATAGTATTTCTTTTCCCCTGAGGCACGTTGCTCGCCAATGAGCCAGGCTTCGTCGCCTGGGAGATGCTGCTGACCTTTATCCCATATCCGCTGTGGAGGGCCGTCGGCGGTCCGGACGCGGAGAGCAGCAAATTGGGCTTTCAGTCGACCTTTCGTCCCGCTGCGCCAACTCACGGTTTTCCATTTGGCGCTGGCCAGCATTTGTTCTGCCGCAATCGATAAGATATCGGGCACGTGGTGCTTTCGTGGTTTCCCGCGGACTTTGGTAATCGGCCAAATGAGCTTCACATCGACCGGATACACCTTCAGGTGCCGAGGGATGCCAACAGCCCAGGCCAGCCCGCGCTCGGTTAGCCCTTGTCGAAACGGTGCGCTAAGTCCGTATCCTGCGTCCGCCAACACACATCCAAAGCGCACGTTTGGCTGCTATCGCGCGGTCAATTTCGGCCAAAGCAATTTCCGGCTTGGACCGTGGCGTTCGGTATTCGGCTGGCACGCGAGCGCGCTTCAAACGAGACATATTGCTTGTCCAACTGTCGGGCAGAAAGAGGCGCAACGCGACCATCACGGGCACTTCGCCGCGCGCAAGCGTCAAAGACACCAGCGTTTGGCAATTTGCTGTTTTGCCGAGAGCCGACGCGTATTGAGCCGCAACACCAACCGAGCGTTCGCCCTTCTTCGGCAGTGAGGTGTCATCAATAACCAGCACCGCATCCCTGCCGCCGACAAGTCGGTCCGCCTGATCGAGCAGCTCTGTCTCCAGCGGCGTCGGGTCCCAGACACCGTCCGCAATGAAATGGTGCAACTGGTCGTAGCTGCTCGTGGCAAGGCGGTCTGCCATCGGCTGAACGCTCTTGCGGTCGCCAGGACCGATCAATCCCGCAACATATAGAGGACACATCCGCTGCCGGGTCTTATGACCCAGCCGGTCCAAGAACGGCATCAGCCAGCGTTCGAGTTCGTCTTCCCATCCCGGCATGGTCAGCCCTCCAAGAGCCGACCACCCATGAATCATTGAAAAATTGATTCGGGAATCTTGAGGGTTCTGTGAGGTCGCGGGGCAAAGGCCAGCCTCGCGCTCTGTCGTAGCTGCGACCTCATAGAAGCCGGATTGAACGAAGCCGCGGAGTTGTGGGCGCTATGGGGATAGTGCAGCCAGTGCGGCTGCGGAGAAGGCGCGCCTGTGGTCGCCGCGCGTCGGCGAGACATTCAGCTGATACGAGCGGCCGCATTGATCTGGCCAGGGGCGCGATACCGCGATCGATTTGCTGTGCTGGGATGCGCGGCCGAACGAACGACGGGGTGATTGGTGACGAACGCGGCCACGGCGACATCGGATGTTGCCACCGAGAGGGTCATCCCGGAAGGGGTGGATGGTGCAGGCGCTGGTCATGACGTATCACAACGAAGCGGATGGTCGCGTGCGCAGGCTCGCGGGACGACATCGACGCGCCGCATGGTGCCGCCGCAATGTGGGCAGACGGGGATCTCGCATTTGACGAGAGGATCGCCGCTGGCTTCCTGATCAGCCGGAGCGTTGCGGACAGCAAGGAGTTGACGGCAGAGGGCGATTTTATCGTTGCGTCCGCCATTGGCGAGGAGGCCATAGTGGTGGATGCGGTGGAAGCCGTCCGGCAGGGTGTGCAGGAGAAAGCGACGAATGAACTCACCGGCATCAAGCGTCATCACCTTGGCTTTGCGATTCTGCCGATAGTCCTTCCAGGAAAAGCTCACCTTGCCGTCGGCAAGCGAGATCAGCCGACTGTTGGCGATGGCGACGCGGTGCGTATAGCGGCCGAGATAAGCCAGCACCTGTTCGGGCCCGCCAAATGGTGGCTTGGCATAGACGACCCAGTTGGTCTGTCGAAGTTGATTAAGGCGCGCGGCGAATGCAGCGGGATCGGTGAGATGGGCGAGAGCGCCAAAGAAGCTCAGCTGGCCAGCCGCGTAGGCAGCTTGTAGCTCTTGCAGAAACAGGCGGCGGAACAGCCGGGAGAGGACGCGCACTGGCAGGAAGAAGCCGGGCCGGCAAGCGACCCAGCGTGTGCCGTCGAGCGAGGGTCCACCGCCCGGCACGACGCAGTGGATATGCGGATGGTGTTGCAGGGTCTGGCCCCATATGTGGAACGGCCCGCGTGGCAAGAGCTTTTTCAGCCGATTTCACACATTGGAACGGTGCGGTCATATGTCCGGCCTTTGCGCGCGGCGATGGCCGCTGGCCTCGATGAGATCCGCGGAACGAAGAGCTAAATCAGGTATGCGCGCTTGAGCGCATTAGGGCCAGCAGCTTCACTCGTCTCGGGATTTCGTCCCATGGGTTCATCGCCTGTTGTTGCACCTTGCCCTCCGCCGGCCTGCGCCGGTCAGATCGTTTTGGCGGTCATTCGTCCATCAGACGTCGACCGCGGTAACGGCGGGACGCCGATAAGTTCCGCCCTTGTTTAGAAGAGCCCAGATGATCCGCGCCGTCTTGTTGGCCTGCGCAACCGCTGCAACCTTGAACGGCGGTCTGGCGAGCAGCGCTTTCAGCCGCGGTTGCGCCCGAGCGTCGTTTCGGGCGACCCGCAAGACGGCTGTTGCCCCGACGACGAGGAGAGTGCGGAGTTCCGGATTTCCCATCTTCGATATTCGTCCCAGCCGCTCTTTGCCTCCGCTTGAATGAGACCGCGGCGTCAATCCCAGCCAGGCGGCAAAGTGGCGAGCCGACTTGAAACCGCCGGGATCCGGCACAAGCGCCTTGATGGTCGCCGCAGTAATGGCACCGACGCCAGTGATCGTCGTCAACCGACGCATGTCCTCGTCGTGCTTGGCCTCCATGACGATTGCGCGCTCAAGCCTGTCGATCTGGTCGGCTGAAGCTTCAATTTGATCGGCAATAGCCCTCAGGGCGAAGCGCGCCGCTATTGGCACGCGAGCATCTGTCTCGTCCCGCACGATCGCGACCAGCGCCTCAACCTTTGCCAGGCCGGCGGTGGCGATGATGCCCAGTTCTGCTAGGTGCGCGCGCAACGCGTTGACCGCCTGCGTTCGCTGCCGCACTAGAAGAGCGCGGGTCTTGAGCACCATCGCGGCAGCCTGTTGCTCGGCCGTCTTAATCGGCACGAAGCGCATGGTCTTTCGGGTCACCGCTTCGCTGATGGCCTCCGCGTCCGCCGCATCCGTTTTGCCGTGCTTGACGAAGGGTTTGACATAAGCCGGCGGAATGAGCCGCACCTCATGACCGAGAGCTGCGATCTCGCGTGCCCAATAGTGGGCGCTACCGCATGCTTCCATCCCCACCAGGCATGCTGGCAGCTTCTCAAAGAAACGCAGAACTTCGCTGCGCCGCAGTTTCCGGTTGAACACGGGTGAGCCCTTGGCATCCGCCCCGTGAACCTGGAATACGTGCTTGGCCAGATCCAGTCCGATGGTGATAACCTGTTTCACGGAACGGTCCCTCCTTTGTGGCGTTCGAACAACGACCACGTTCTAGCACTTTGATGCTGATGGAGCGGGCCGTTCCACCACATCAGGTATGGAGGACGGCAGTCACGCCGAGCTGAGCGCCGAGATGCTTGGGATCGGCCGCGATGGTGGCGAGCGTCTCGGCCGCGCAGCGGAACAGGATGGGCATAGACGACAGCCTTGTTCTGGAAGGCGATCTCGCCGGCGGACGCCGGCATGGTGAAGACGACGTGGAAATACGGTACGGGAAGGAGTTCAGCTTGCCGTTCGGTGAGCCATTGCGCGCGCGCCGCGCCCTGGCACTTCGGGCAATGCCGATTGCGGCAGGAGTTATAGGCGATGCGTGTGGCGCCGCAGTCATCGCACTGCTCGACGTGGCCGCCGAGCACAGCCGTCCGGCAGGCCGTAATCGCGCCCATGACGCGCCGCTCGATGCGGCCCAGATGCTCGGCACGGGCTTGCCGAAACGCTTCGCCGTGGCGGCGGAAGATATCCGCCACTTCCAGAACCGGAGCCATGGCGCCCGCTCAGCCGGGCGGCACGACCTCCAGGTGGAGCCGGTCCAGCGGACTTGGCGTATTGCTGATGGTCTTGGTGGCGACCTGGGTATAGCGCGCCGTGCTGGCCAGGCTGGCATGGCCGAGCAGCACCTGGATGATGCGCACGTCGGCCCCGTTCTCCAGGAGATGGGTCGCGAATGTGTGCCGCAACGTGTGCACCGTCACCGACTTGCTCAAGCCGGCCGCCGCACAAGCTGAACGGCAGGCGGCGTGTAGCACGTTCGGGACGAGCGGACGCTCGTCGTCGCGGCCGGGAAACAACCATCGCTTTGGCCGAGTGAGCCGCCAATACGTCCGCAGAATCCTCAAAAGCTGCGGCGAGAGCATAACGTAACGGTCCTTGCCGCCCTTGCCGTGCTCGACCCGGATCAGCATCCGTTGGCTGTCGATGTCGACAACCTTCAAGAGGACCACTTCCGATACGCGCAGTCCGGCGGCATAGACCGTGGTCAGCGCGGTACGGCTCTTCAGGCTCGGGATTGCTTCCAGGAAGCGCACGACCTCGTCGGCGCTCAGCACGACCGGAAGTTTGCGCGGTTGCGTGCATAGGCGATGCGCTCCGGAACGGTGTCATGACCAAGCGTCACACCGTAGAAAAACCGCAGTGCGCAGACGATCTGGTTCAGCGCCGGCCAGGACATCCCCGTCGCAACCAGATGAACCTGGAAGGCACGGATATCCTCCAGGTCGAGGCGGTCGGGAGAGCGACCGAAATATCGGCTCAACTTCGCTACGGCGTTGAGGTAGGATTGCTGCGTCGCCGGTGACAGATTGCGGACCGTCATGTCCTCGATCATGCGGCGGCGAAGTGGGCTGATCTCAGCCATCGGAAAACCTCCTGTCTGAAGGGTTGGGCTTCGAAAACCCGCAATCCTCTCAGACAGGAGGCAATCCTTGCTATGCCTCCCTACATGCCGCGACAGCGGCTTCGTCCAATCCTCTAAAGCGCGGCAAAATCAACAATCTGCCAAAGTAGTGCTAGGGTGAGAACTCATTAATTTTTCTGCTGTGACAATACGATACTGATTCTCTTTGGGGAAGGATTGGGATCGTGATCGTTTTGCTGAGCGACGAGCAGTAGCAGCGGATCGAACCTCATCTGCAAACCGAAGTGCGCGGTTTCGAGCGGCAAGACGATCGCCGCATTATCAGCGGCATCATACTCGTGCTGAAAAGCGGCTGCCGTTGTCCGATTGTCCCGACGCCTACGGACCTCCTACGACGATCTATAATCGCTTCGCCCGGTGGGCGCGGCGCGGCATATGGGAAAACCTGTTCCGGGAGCTTGCCGGCAACGGTCGATCGACGGACACCCAGATGATCGACTCTACGCACGTCAAAGCGCATCGCTCGGCAGCGGGCGGAAAAGGGGGGCAGAAGCAGGCTGTTGGTCGCTCGCGCGGAGGGGCAACACGAAGATACACGCACTCGCAGATGCTAAGGGGCGCCTGATCGCCATTCTGTTGACTGGAGGCGAAGCGCTCGACTGTCCGATCGCAGAGCGCCTGATCCGCAGGGTCAAGCGGCCGAAACGGATGCTCGGTGACAAAGCCTATGATAGCGCCGAATTGCGTGAACAACTCGATGAGCGCGGAACCAAGCCGGTTATTCCAAACCGCAGCAATCGCAATCAACCGTACGGCTTCTCAAAGCGTTTCAGCCTGCTCCGGGCTCCTCTGTGTTTGGCCGAGGCAAACATTTGGGCGATGTAGCCACGCGATTTCAAAAGATTCTCTGTCGCCGCACGGACTGAGGCGTCGTCGTCAACGACGGAAATCAAAGGCGTGGACAAGACGAGCCCTCCTGGAGCGGAAATAGCGGCTGCAAGCATTAGCCACCTTGCGCGAAAAGTGGGCTCGACTGATGAAATTGTAAAATCATACTTGGGTTTGTTCAGGACGATTAGTGCGAACTCCCAGCGTCTCAGTCATTCTGATCAAGTCGGCCAGCGAGCGTGCACGCATCTTTTTCATTACGTGTCCCCGGTAGATCTTGACCGTAATCTCGGCGAGCCCAAGCTCGGCGGCGACCTGCTTGTTCATCAGGCCGGCA
>NZ_SPQS01000036.1 GCF_004570865.1 Bradyrhizobium frederickii | reverse complement strand
GTATCAACGAGCGCAATACCGGCCAGTTCGAGCGCACGCTGATCATCGCCGACAAGGGCTCCTACGTCTCCTATCTCGAGGGCTGCACCGCGCCGCAGCGCGACGAGAACCAGCTGCACGCCGCCGTGGTCGAGCTCATCGCTCATGACGATGCCGAGATCAAATATTCGACGGTGCAGAACTGGTATCCCGGCAATTCGGAAGGCAAGGGCGGCATCTACAATTTCGTCACCAAGCGTGGCGATTGCCGCGGCAACAATTCCAAGATCTCCTGGACCCAGGTCGAGACGGGTTCGGCGATCACCTGGAAATATCCGAGCTGCATCCTGCGCGGCGACAATTCCCGCGGCGAGTTCTACTCGATCGCGATCTCGAACGGCTTCCAGCAGGTCGATTCCGGTACCAAGATGATTCACCTCGGCAAGAACACGTCGAGCCGGATCATCTCCAAGGGCATCGCCGCCGGCAGGTCGCAGAACACCTATCGCGGCCTCGTCACCGCGCATCGGAAAGCGACGGGCGCGCGCAACTTCACCGCCTGCGATTCGCTCTTGATCGGCGACAAATGCGGCGCGCACACCGTGCCGTACATCGAGGCCAAGAACTCCTCGGCGACGTTCGAGCACGAAGCGACCACCTCGAAGATTTCCGAGGACGTGCTGTTCTACTGCGTCCAGCGCGGCCTCAGCCAGGAAGAGGCGGTCGGCCTCGTCGTCAACGGCTTCGTCAAGGACGTGCTGCAGCAGCTGCCGATGGAGTTCGCGGTGGAAGCGCAGAAGCTGATCTCGATCTCGCTCGAAGGGTCGGTCGGCTAGCTCGGACCTCGTCCTGAGAGGCCGCGCAAGCGGCCGTCTCGAAGGATGGATACCGGAAAGATTGATGGCCTCAATCCTTCGAGACGCGCCTTTCGGCGCTCCTCAGGATGAGGAGATAGATGGAAGGAAAATGATGGCTTTGCTTGAAGTGAAAGACCTCAAGGTTCGTGTCGAGGAGCGTGAGATCCTCCACGGGCTGACGCTGACCGTGAACGAAGGCGAGGTGCATGCGATCATGGGGCCGAACGGCTCCGGCAAGTCGACGCTCTCGCACGTCATCGCCGGCAAGCCCGGCTACGAGGTCACCGACGGCCAGATCCTGTTTAGGGGCGAGGACCTCTTGGAGATGGAGCCGAACGAGCGCGCCGCCAAGGGCGTGTTCCTGGCGTTCCAGTACCCGGTCGAAATTCCCGGCGTCGCCACCATGAACTTCCTGCGCACGGCACTGAACGCCCAGCGCAAGGCGCGCGGCGAGGATGAATACTCGACGCCGGACTTCCTCAAGAAGGTCCGCGAGGTCTCGAAGTCGCTGAACATCCCGCAGGACATGCTCAAGCGCGGCGTCAATGTCGGCTTCTCCGGCGGCGAGAAGAAGCGCAACGAGGTGCTGCAGATGGCGCTGTTCGAGCCGAGCCTGTGCATCCTTGACGAGATGGATTCGGGCCTCGACATCGACGCGCTGCGCATCGCGGCGGACGGCGTCAACGCGCTGCGGTCGCCCAAGCGCGCGATGGTCGTCATCACCCATTATCAGCGGCTGCTCAACTACATCGTGCCTGACGTCGTGCACGTGATGTCGAAGGGCCGAGTCGTGAAGAGCGGCGGCAAGGAACTGGCGCTGGAGCTCGAGGCTTGTGGCTACGGCCAATTCGAAGACGCGGCCTGACGGCTCTAGGGACTCCGATGAAGCAGGTTTTGCCCAAAGCCGACCCCGAACGCGCAAGTGGCAATGTTTTCGCTGCGGCGCGTGGACGGCTGCCTGGTGCAGGCCTTGTTCCCCAAATCCGGGCGAGCGCATTTGAGGTCTACGAGCGTACCGGTCTTCCGCATCGGGGCATGGAGGACTGGAAATACACAGATCTGCGCGCACTGATCGGCGAGGTGCTGCCACTCGCTCCGCGACCGGATGCGGAGGCGCTAGTGCGCGCAAAGGTGTCGGCCGAGCAAGTGTCTGCCGATCAGGCGGTCAAACTGGTTTTGGTGGATGGCATATTCGTGCCGGAGCTATCCGATCTCGGCAGGCTGGAAAATGAACTTGTTGTGCGGTCGCTGCGAGAGGTTCTGGAGAATTCGGCCCCTGGCGACATGGCAGGTCTGGTGCTGTCGACGACGACCGATTCCATTATCTCGCTCAACGCCGCATTGGCAACAGATGGCCTGGTGATTACGGTCGCCGACGGCAACGCGGTGAAGCGTCCAATTCAAATCGTTCACGTCGCAACCGGCGCGTCCGTGTCCACCTTTACACGCTCGTATCTACAGCTTGGTAAAGGCGCGCATGCGGCCATCGTGGAAAGTTTCGTCTCGGCTGAACGCGCGAGCGGCTATCAAGCCAACGATGCGATAATCGCCCTAGTCGGTAACGAGGCGAGCCTTTCGTATATCCGCGTCGCAGCCGCTGCCTCTGACGCCGTGAATATCTCGTCGGCGATCATCGCAGTCGGCGCCAGGGCTAAGCTCGACCTCTTCAGCATGACCTGCAGCGGCTCCATCAGCCGCTATCAGGGATTCATCTCGCTGGCTGGCGAGGGAACCAAGGTCTCGGCGAATGGAGTTAATCTCATCAGGGGCGAGCTTCACGCCGACACAACGATGGTGGTCGACCATGCCGTGCCACATTGCACCAGTCGGGAGAAGTTCCGCGCGGTCATCGACGATCGAGGCCGCTCGGTATTTCAGGGCCGAATTGTCGTTCGTCCTGCCGCCCGGAAGACGGACGCCACCCTGACGACGCGAGCGTTGCTCTTGTCCGACCAGGCCGAGGCTGACAGTAAGCCGGAACTTGAAATCTTGGCTGACGACGTGACCTGCGGCCACGGAGCGACATCGGGTGCGCTGGACAACAGTCTCGTATTCTATCTGCGCGCTCGAGGGCTACCCGAGAAGGATGCGAAGTCGTTGCTGATTAAAGCGTTCCTTGGCGAGTCGATTGAGGAGATCACTTCCGAGAATCTGCGCGATTTTGTGACAGCTCAAGCTGAACACTGGCTGCAGGCGGGGCGATGAGCGCACATCCCGCCGTGAGCAATGGCAGTTACGACGTCAACCGTATACGTATGGACTTTCCCGCGCTCGCCATGACGGTGTACGGCAAGCCGCTTGTTTACCTCGATAACGCTGCATCCTCGCAAAAGCCAAACGCGGTGCTTGACCGTATGATGCAGGTGTACTCCAGCGAATACGCCAACGTTCATCGCGGCTTGCACTACCTCGCAAACGCGGCGACCGAGGCGTATGAAGGCGCCCGTACCAAGGTGGCGCGGTTTGTGAACGCGCGTACAAACGAAGAGATCATCTTCACTCGGAGCGCCACGGAGGCAATCAATCTGGTCGCGCAGACTTTTGGCCGTGAACGCGTTAACCCGGGTGATGAGATCGTGCTCTCCATGATGGAACACCATTCGAACATTGTGCCATGGCACCTTCTCAGGGAACGACTCGGTGCAGTGATCAAATGGGCGCCAGTGGATGATGACGGAAACTTCTTGCTCGATGAGTTTGAGCGACTGCTGACCCCGCGCACCAAGATGGTTGCAATCACACAAATGTCGAACGTGCTCGGCACAGTATTGCCGGTGAAAGACGTGGTGAGGATCGCGCATGCTCGTGGTATCCCGGTGCTGGTTGACGGCTCGCAAGCTTGCGTCCATCTGAGCGCCGACGTTTGCGACATTGATTGCGATTTCTACGTCATGACGGGCCACAAACTCTATGGTCCGACCGGGATCGGTGTGCTTTACGGCAAGTCTGAGCATCTGGCATCGATGCCGCCCTTCAATGGCGGCGGAGAGATGATCCGCGAGGTCTCGCGTTCCGGCGTCATTTATGGTGATCCGCCACACCGGTTCGAAGCAGGTACGCCGCCGATCGTCGAAGCCATTGGTTTAGGGGCAGCTATCGATTACATCAATTCAATAGGCAAGGTGCAGATCCGCAGGCACGAGAGCGTGCTGCTCGCTTACGCGCAGGAGAGGCTGGCGGAGATCAATTTCATGCGCTTGATCGGGAACCCGGCCGACAAGGGACCGATCATTTCTTTTGATATGAAGAGTGCGCATGCGCATGATATTGCCACCGTCATCGACCGCGCCGGTGTAGCGGTGCGGGCGGGGACCCATTGTGCGATGCCGCTGCTCAAGCGCTTCGGCGTGCTGGCAACGTGCCGTGCGTCCCTCGGACTTTACAATACACATCAGGAGATCGATGTGCTCGTGCGTGCGCTTATCAAGGCGCGGCAGCTGTTCTCGTGATTAGGCCAGCCTGCGATCTCCAGGTGGCAAGGCAGCTCGCATTGAGGCCTGGAGGATGAGGTCATGCACCTGACCACATAGCAGCAGGTAAGCACCTGTAGGTCGCAACAAGCATAGATAGGATTGATGGGCCTGTGTCGGCCAGCCGCCCTTGCGGCCGGTCTTCCAGTGCGGCGCCTTAGGCGAGGTCGATCGCAGCGTACTGCGATCGCGAACACGTTCGAGAATTGGGCGGGCAATTTCACGCATAGCCAGCCCTTGTTCAATTTCGAACAGGGCGGAGCCAAGAGTTCTCTGCCCCAAGCGTAATGTCGGGTTCGCAACACCAACCACCGTAACCGCAGGAGGCGCGCTAAGCGACTTTGATTGCTATGTTTTTGGCGCACATGATGCGCTGGCATGCTGGTTGCAAAAGTCTTGCCCAAGAAGCCGCCCTCGCAACAGCTAACTTTTGAAGGACATCAGATGAGTCTCGCCACGACCCAGAGCATCGCAGAAATCAGGGCTCGCAACAAAGAGCTGATCGAGGAGGTGCTGAAGGTCTATCCGGAGAAAACCGCGAAACGGCGTGCCAAGCACCTCAACGTTCACCAAGCCGGCAAGTCAGATTGCGGGGTGAAGTCCAACATCAAATCCATACCTGGCGTGATGACGATCAGGGGCTGCGCCTATGCAGGGTCAAAGGGAGTGGTCTGGGGACCGATCAAGGACATGGTCCATATCAGCCATGGCCCGGTAGGCTGCGGTCAATATTCGTGGGGCTCCCGACGCAATTATTACGTTGGCACGACGGGGATCGATAGCTTCGTGACCCTGCAGTTCACCTCCGACTTCCAGGAAAAGGATATCGTATTCGGTGGCGACAAAAAGCTGGTCAAAATTCTTGACGAAATCCAGGAGCTGTTTCCGCTCAACAACGGCATCACGATCCAATCGGAATGCCCGATCGGATTGATCGGTGACGACATCGAGGCCGTGTCGAGAGCGAAATCCAAGGAATACGGCGGCAAGACCATCGTGCCGGTCCGTTGTGAGGGCTTTCGGGGTGTGTCGCAATCACTAGGCCATCACATCGCCAACGATGCGGTGCGCGATTGGATTTTCGACCAGCTCGAGTCCGATGGCAAATCAAAGTTTGAGCCGACGCCGTACGATGTTGCGATCATCGGAGACTACAATATCGGCGGCGACGCCTGGTCATCGCGAATTCTGCTAGAGGAGATGGGCCTGCGGGTGATCGCGCAGTGGTCCGGCGACGGTTCACTAGCTGAGCTCGAGGCAACGCCGAAGGCAAAGCTCAACATTCTGCATTGCTACCGTTCTATGAACTACATCTCGCGTCACATGGAAGAGAAGTTCGGTATCCCCTGGTGCGAGTACAACTTCTTCGGACCTTCAAAGATCGCAGAGTCGCTGCGGAAGATTGCTGGCTATTTCGACGACAAGATCAAGGAAGGCGCCGAGCGGGTGATTGAAAAGTACCAACCGCTGGTGAGCGCTGTGATTGCAAAATATCGCCCGCGCCTGGAGGGCAAGACGGTGATGCTGTACGTCGGAGGGCTCCGTCCGCGTCATGTGATCGGCGCATACGAGGACCTCGGGATGGAAGTCATTGGTACGGGATACGAGTTCGGTCACAACGACGACTATCAGCGCACAGCTCAGCACTACGTAAAGGACAGCACGCTCATCTACGATGACGTTAATGGCTATGAGTTCGAGCGCTTCGTCGAAAAGCTCCAGCCTGACCTCGTCGGCTCGGGCATCAAGGAAAAATACGTTTTTCAAAAGATGGGTGTGCCGTTCCGGCAGATGCATTCCTGGGACTACTCGGGCCCATATCACGGCTACGACGGCTTTGCCATCTTTGCCCGCGACATGGACATGGCCATCAACTCGCCCGTCTGGAAGAAAACGAAGGCCCCCTGGAAGGAAGCTTCGAGGGCCAAGCTCCTGGCAGCAGAATAAACCAACTCATCTCGCTCTGCCGGAAAGCCAGGGCGACACCAATCTCGATAGTGAAGGATTTCAACAATGGCGCAGAGTGCCGAACACGTGCTCGATCATCTCGAACTGTTCCGAGGTCCAGAATACCAGGAGATGCTGGCCAAAAAGAAGATATTCGAGAATCCGCGCGATCCCGCCGAGGTTGAACGCATCAAGGAATGGACGAAGACGGCCGAATATCGCGAAAAGAACTTTGCGCGGGAGGCGCTAGCGGTAAATCCGGCCAAGGCATGCCAGCCACTTGGCGCCGTATTCGCCTCTGTTGGCTTTGAGGGCACGCTGCCCTTCGTCCACGGCTCGCAAGGCTGCGTTGCCTATTACCGCAGCCATCTGTCGCGGCACTTTAAGGAGCCTTCTTCCTGCGTCTCCTCGTCGATGACGGAAGATGCTGCCGTATTCGGCGGTCTGAACAACATGACCGACGGGCTCGCGAACAGCTACAACATGTACAAACCCAAGATGATTGCGGTCTCGACCACCTGCATGGCCGAGGTGATCGGCGATGACCTCAATGCCTTCATCAAAACGTCGAAAGAAAAAGGCTCGGTCCCGGCGGACTTCGACGTGCCATTCGCCCATACGCCGGCGTTCGTCGGGAGCCACGTCACCGGATATGACAATGCGCTCAAGGGCATTCTGGAGCATTTTTGGGACGGTAAGGCCGGAACAGCGCCGAAGCTGGAGCGCAAGCAGAACGGGGCGATCAACATCATTGGTGGGTTCGATGGCTATACCGTCGGGAACCTTCGCGAAATCAAGCGCATCTTGGCGTTGATGGGCATCCAGCACACGATTCTCGCTGATAATTCTGAAGTCTTCGATACTCCGACAGACGGCGAATTCCGGATGTATGACGGAGGCACGACGCTGGAAGATGCGGCCAACGCGGTTCACGCCAAGGCGACAATCTCCATGCAGCAGTGGTGCACCGAAAAAACGCTGCCATTCGTTGCTGATCATGGGCAGGACATCGTATCCTTCAACTACCCGGTGGGCTTATCCGCAACGGATGACTTTATCGTGGCGCTGTCACGCATCAGCGGCAAGGAGATTCCCGAGCAGCTCGCGCGAGAACGTGGCCGCTTGGTCGACGCCATCGCTGACTCCAGCGCGCATATCCATGGCAAGAAGTTCGCGATCTATGGTGATCCGGATCTTTGCTATGGGCTGGCTGCGTTTCTGCTCGAACTCGGCGCCGAACCGACCCATGTGCTGTCCACGAACGGCAGCAAGGCATGGCACGAAAAAATGCAGATGCTGCTTGCAAGCTCGCCATTCGGGCAGGGCTGCCAAGCCTATCCGGGCCGGGACCTCTGGCACATGCGCTCACTCCTGTTCACCGAGCCAGTCGATTTTCTGATTGGCAACACCTATGGCAAGTATCTGGAGCGCGATACTGGAACGCCACTGATCCGCATCGGCTTTCCAATTTTTGATCGGCATCACCATCACCGGTCCCCCCTATGGGGCTATCAGGGCGGCCTGAATGTGCTCGTGAAGATCCTGGACAAGGTCTTCGATGAGATGGACAAGAAGACAAACGTTCTTGGCGAAACTGACTACAGCTTCGACATCATTCGTTGATGAGCGACCGTGTCGCATGCCATCGCAATAACTCTGCGATGGCACAAGCACATGACCGTTGACCATGCAATTAGTTTGCGCTGAGAGGAAAAAGGGATGAGATCACTAGCGGCCACGGTCCAGAATATTTTTGACGAGCCGGGCTGCGCCAAGAACGGCATTAAGTCGGAGGCAGAACGCAAGAACGGCTGCACCAAACAACTGCAGCCGGGGAGCGCTGCGGGCGGCTGTGCTTTCGATGGCGCCAAGGTTGCGCTACAGCCGTTCACCGATGTCGCTCACTTGGTGCATGGTCCGATCGCGTGCGAAGGTAATTCCTGGGACAATCGCGGCGCGGCGTCGTCAGGCTCGAATCTGTGGCGCACCTCGTTCACAACCGATTTGAGCGAAACCGATATTGTATTCGGAGGCGAGAAGCGGCTCTGCAAAGCGATCAAGGAGATCATCGACAAGTGCGACCCGCCCGCGATCTTCGTTTATCAAACCTGCATCCCGGCGATGATTGGCGACGATATCAACGCAGTCTGTAAGGCCGCATCTCAAAGGTTCGCAAAGCCGGTGATCCCGATCAATTCCCCGGGCTTCGTCGGCTCGAAGAACCTCGGTAACAAGCTCGCCGGCGAGGCGTTGCTCGACTATGTGATCGGGACGCAAGAGCCAGACTACACCACCCCGTACGATATCAACCTGATCGGAGAATACAACCTTTCGGGAGAGCTCTGGCAAGTGAAGCCACTGCTAGACGAGCTTGGAATACGGATTCTCTCCTGCATCTCCGGCGATGGCAAGTATCGCGAAGTCGCTTCATCCCATCGCGCGCGGGCGGCGATGTTGGTGTGCTCAAAGTCCATGATCAACGTCGCACGCAAGATGGAGCAACGCTACGGGATTCCGTTCTTCGAGGGGGCGTTCTACGGTATTCAAGATTCGAGCGAATCGCTGCGTCAGCTTGCCCGCTTATTGGTTGAGCGCGGCGCGCCTGCAGATCTGCTCGGGCGCACTGAAGCGGTGATCGCGCGCGAGGAAGCGTGGGCCCGGGCTGCGATAGGGCCGTACAGGCCACGATTCGAAGGCAAGAAGGCTTTATTGATTACCGGCGGCGTCAAGTCATGGTCGATCGTTGCGGCACTCCAGGAAGCAGGGCTTGAGTTAGTCGGAACCAGCGTCAAAAAATCAACCAGGAAAGACAAGGAGCGCATCAAGGAGCTCATGGGGCAGGATGCCCACGTGATCGAGGACATTACGCCGCGCGAGATGTTTAAGATGTTAAAGGACGCAAAAGCGGACATCATGCTATCGGGCGGCAAGTCGCAGTTCGTCGCGCTGAAGGCGGCGATGCCATGGCTCGATATCAATCAGGAGCGTTGCCACGCCTATATGGGCTATGTCGGAATGGTCAAGCTGGTGGAGGAGATCGATAAGTCACTCTCGAGTCCGATGTGGGAGCAGCTACGTCGACCGGCACCATGGCAGGCATTGGCCAAGGCGATGGAGCAGATGCAATCGCCGGCGGCAGCGATCGCCTGCGATCCGGCGCTCGCCGAGACCGCGCGCCGCGCGAGGAAGATCTGCGTGTGTAACACGGTCGATCTGGGCACGATTGAGGATGCAATCTACGCGCACGGCCTGAGGAGCGTCGCAGCGGTGAGAGAGCATACCAATGCGGCCGGTGGCTGCTGCCGGAGGCGCATCGAAGGTATCTTGGTGTCCGATCCATCTGCCATGGTACAGGCGGCAGAATAAGGAGGCGTCATGGCCATCGTCACGGCGCCGACGAAAGCCTGCGCTGTCAACCCGCTGAAGATGAGTCAGCCGATCGGCGGCGCATTCGCCTTCATGGGGCTGCGCGGGGCGATGCCGCTTCTGCACGGCTCCCAGGGATGCACATCCTTCGGGCTCACGCTTTTCGTCCGGCATTTCAAAGAGGCAGTACCGCTGCAGACCACCGCGATGAGCGAGGTCGCGACCGTACTCGGCGGTTATGAGAATCTCGAGCAGGCTATACTGAACATCTACAACCGTACCAAGCCAAAAATCATCGGAATCTGCTCGACCGGTGTCACCGAGACCAACGGCGACGATGTGGATGCCTACCTCAAGCTAATCCGGAGCAAGCATCCCCAACTCGCAAAGTTGCCACTGGTGTATGTCTCGACGCCTGATTTCAAGGGCGCGTTCCAGGACGGCTGGGGGAAGGCTGTGGCACGCATTGTAGAGGTGCTGGTGGAAAGGCCCGGCGCCAATGGCCTGCGGGACCCATTGAAAGTGAATGTTCTGCCGGGTTGTCACCTCACGCCCGGCGACATTGATGAACTCCGTGTCATACTGGAAGATTTCGGGTTGTGCCCGTCCTTCCTCCCTGACGTAGCAGGATCGCTCGATGGACATATCCCCGATGAGTTTACGCCAACGACCATCGGCGGCATCGGCGTCGACGAAATTGCGGGCATGGGCCGCGCCGGATGGACGATTGCAATCGGGGCGCAGATGCAGCGTGCGGCAGAGGTCATGCAGGTCAAGACCGGCGTGCCTTTTCGTGTCTTCGAGCGGCTGTGTGGTCTCTGTCCAAACGACGAATTCATGACCTTCCTGAGCGAGATCAGCGGCCGCCCCATACCCTTGAAATATCGGCGCCAGCGCGGTCAGCTCGCCGATGCAATGCTGGACGCGCACTTCCATATTGGCGGTCGCAAAGTTGCTATCGGCGCTGAGCCAGACCTTCTGTTCGATATGTCCGGCATGCTGCACGACATGGGCGCTCAGGTGACAGCGGCCGTGACGACCACTCAGTCGGAGGTGATCGAGCGGATCAAGACCAAGGAAGTACTCATTGGCGATCTCGAGGATCTGGAAGGGCTTGCCAAAACACACCATTGCGACCTGCTGATCACGCATTCGCATGGCAGGCAAGCGGCGGCTCGCCTGAAATTGCCGTTCTATCGTACGGGTTTTCCTATGTTCGATCGACTTGGTGCGGGACACCAACTATCCGTGGGCTATCGTGGTACCCGCAATCTGATCTTCGAAATCGCCAACCTCGTGATCGCGCACCGCGAGGAGAACGATCAGCCTACGCCCGATAGATGGCGGACTGCGGCCGGTCTGCCACGATGCTCCGGGTATCGCAGCTCCGCCGGCGCGGCTGGGAGGTCGATTGCATGAAGGTCGCGTTTGCCACTCAGGACATGAGACGGGTGGATGCCCATTTTGGTTGGGCAAAGAATATCGCAATCTACGATGTCGCGCCTGGCGGGCACGTGTTTCTCAAAGCGATTGAGTTTGAGGGCGACCTTAAGGAAGACGGCAACGACGATAAATTGGCGCCGAAGATCGAGGCGATCAAGGATTGCGCGATTCTTTACGTCGCCGCCATCGGCGGTGCCGGGGCTGCGCGAGTGGTGGCCAACAAGATTCATCCTATCAAGGTGAACAAGCCAGAAAGCATTCTGGTGTTGCTCGAAAAACTCGAGCGCGTACTGAAGGGCACGCCACCTCCCTGGCTACGCAAGGCCATGGCAAAGGACCGACGGCGTACGTTCGAGTTCGACGAATGAGGTGATATGACCGCTAAAATAGAGCAGCAGGGCAGCGCCGTCGACGCGCCATTCCTCAAGGAGTTGATCAAGATTTGGCGTGCGCACGATACCAACGGAGCCTGGGACGGGAAAAGCGATCTTGACCTGCTCGAACCCTATATCCTGGACAAGCAGAAAAGGCGCGCATTGCCGATTATCGGTGATCCCGATCCCGATACACTGTGGCGGCTTAAGCTGTTCTTCGATGCGGTCGCGCTCTCGATCGAGAAGGAGACCGGCGGGATGATCCAGCCGATTCTGGATCTGCATCATGAAGGCTTCGGCCGCATGGTGCTCATCTCAGGTCGGCTGATCGCCGTGAACAAGCAGCTGCGCGACGTCCATCGCTTCGGATTTGATAATTTCGTAAAGCTCGCGCAGGAGGGCGACAAGTACGTCAGCGACGGAATCGACTTGACTCGGAAATTTCCGGACGTGGCAAACTATTGGGGATACTCATGAGCGATCGTGAAACATTGAAGGCGGAACTAAGGAAGGTGTCCGCCAAGGCGATACAGGCGAAGATGGATCTGCACGACCTTTCCGAAGAATTACCCATCAACTGGACCTCGATCATGCTGGTGGCGCAGAAGGCGTACGATGCCTATGCCGAACTTGAGCGCAAGGGCCTCGACTTGAAGGCGCTTGAAAAGACTTAAAAGGGGCAATGCATGTCGTTTCAAACACGAGACGGACGCGACTGGACGCCACAATACTTGATCTCGATCGATCCCAAGAAGTGCATCGGCTGTGGCCGCTGTTTCAAGGTTTGCGGCCGTGATGTCATGACGTTGAAAGGAATCAGCGAGGATGGCGAATTTGTCAACCTCGATGACGACGACGATGAGATCGAAAAGAAGGTCATGGTTCTGAATGATCAAGGCGCCTGCATTGGCTGCGGTGCATGCGCCAGGGTTTGCCCCGCGAACTGCCAGACTCACGCGTCAGCCGTACCTGAAGCGGCGTGAGCGAACACACTCGTCCTGTCGCGGCAGGCGAGATATAGGTGAGGAAAGGTGCAATTGCGATCAGGTGAACTCATGGTGAGAACGGCGCGCCAGAAGGATCTCGATTGGTTGGGGGCCGGCTATATTATGCCGATACAACAGCCGTTGCTCACAAACCACTCCTCTCCAAGGTCTGCCTATTCGTAGAAGGCGAGCCGCGCCTCACGCAGCGCTAAGTAGATCGAAGTGCCTGTCATGATGGATTCCTGAGAGCATAGTTCAAGGCAGGTAGCCACTTACGTTGGACGATTTGAGCCGAGGGGATACTGTGCATGTCTGCTTGCGATCAGGAGAAGCTTACGTGTCTGCCGCGCCGCCGATCGTGGACAATGATGTCTGCCTAGATGGTCGAATCTGAGAACGTGAAGTGCCGTAAACACCTTAGTTGGTCTTTTGCGCACGCCCGGTGACGGACGACATTTTCGCTGCCCAGTACACAGTCGTTGCAACAGAGCATCGAGAGCACATCGCAAATCAGACACGGAACACTTGGCACGCAGGTCTCTAATTGTCGTTGCGCGGGTACCTGGTCGGGCCTGCTACCCATCTGCTGATAGGGAATCTGCGAGTCATCATCATTAGACGTCGGTCTCTTTGACGGATCGGCAGCCGGCGATCTTACGTGCGATTCTACCCACAGATCGCGGCTTGTCGCAGCGAATTTGTAACTCACGCGCAGAGGTAGTCACGCCGAAGCGCAGGGTGTTTTGGTCAGGTTGTGGTCAGCTAGGAATCCTATCCTAGCAACAGAGCTTGCGCGGCACGAGCTCAGTTGCGTGCAACTTTGCCGATAGGAGAGCGCTCTCATGTATGGCAGAAGCGTTGGCTCATCCAGCCAGTTTACAACCGGTAACCAAACTGACGATTCGTCAGAAGCGGGAGATAGTCCCCGGTTTGCGGAAACACTTGCAGGAATGGAGCGAGGTGGGTCGTCATCCGAACCAGCGGCGTCATACTCTCTCGTTTCCGAACCGCCCATTAGAGAGATCGACCGAGACTCCTTTTTGCGCGGAGTTGAGAGATTCTTGCGCAATGATATCAGGCGCATCGCCGAGAATCCAGAAGAGTACTCGGACTTCGTCTCCCAGAAGGCTGAGCGCGCAGCAACGGTTGCTGGAAGTTACGCCAACACGTACGACGATCCAAATAAACCAGCACGATTTTACAGCTACCGGTTGGGCGACGAAATTGTCGGGCTTCTAAGAGCAGGAGGCCCGGCTCGGATTAAAGGAGACCATTTTCAGCAGCAGTTTGGGCGCAACGATATCACGTCCGTCGTAGATCTTAGGGTGACTCATCCGCTTGTCGAGAACGCTGGCGATATCTTGTTAGAACATCAACTGCGACAGGACGGGGACCAGCCACTGATCTTGTCGCGGCCGGCCCTTGCAGGCATGGAACCTCGTCTAGCGGATATGGGTTTTGTTCCCGTAGGTCGTAACTACTGGGTGCTTGATCCCCACCAGCGCGACGATGTGTGGGCGAAGAACGAGAACGATGAGTGGCAGCGGGTAGGCAAGCCTACGAAGTATCTTTCCAAAGATGGGGGCAGTGATGTCGGTCCTCAGAGAAGCTACGAAACGGACTCATCGGACGATGACCCTTCATTTTACTTGGAGCGCGCTCTTACGGAGATGCACATGGAGTAAATCCGCTGCAATAGCAACAGCGGCCCTGAAATGACGGACATTTAACCGTTCTGTTCCGGGCTCAACGGTCTTGCTTCAAAGGGGGCGCACGCTCGCTGCGTCGTCCCCGCCGGCTGAAACGTTCGTTCAACCTTTCTCCGAAAGCGCTTACGAAGCTGCGGTGGGATGCGATCCGAGGGGCGTAACGGGCGGGCCTACGGAGTGGCCATCAACGAGCAGCAACGACCAGCCTTCGCAAGCAGCTCTCTGGCAAATGGTGCAGAGGGCCTGGACCCGAAAGCTGCAGCTGTATGGCCATCATGGAAACGGCAGCAAGGCCCAAATTGTCGAACTGACTGGTCTGAATTATGCGTCGGGTAATTGGGTGAGCCAGCAATGGCTGGCTTGCGCGTTGGATTACCACAGACACTATCAGCCCGGCACTTGTACGGTTCTTGCAGGTTGCTTGCACAGCGACGATGAAAATCGTCTTGCGATGAATGGGCGATAAATGAGGCCAAGTCCTATCTACGTGATCTGCAGGTTTAATGACATCCCGAGCCGCCAGGCCATGGGATTCCGCCTTATGGTCGTCGATGACCACGGCAATCATCGGCCGTGGTCCATCATTGTGGTGCGCTGGGGCAAAAAGGTGCTTGGCTACGTCAATAGATGCCCGCACAACGGCGTCAATTTGGACTGGCAGCGGAACGAATTCCTCGATCCATACGGTATCCGGCTGATGTGCGGCAAGCATGGTTCGACCTTCGAACTCGGCACCGGCCGGTGCGTCGAAGGTCCATGTCAAGGTAGGGTACTCACGCCGATCGCGTTGGCAGTTCTGGACGGTGATATCTGCGTTGTCGGCGTGCATCTTGTCGAAGACGATGCATCGGCCAACAACTGAAGACCGCGCTCAGACCGGCCGGTTCTCGTTGCGGTCTTTCACGGGCTCCATCCACTTTAGCCCCTCGTCGTACGAGATCTCCTCATAGGATAGGTCGAGATCCTTTGCGGCATCGAGGAGGTAATCAAGCTTGCCGGCCGGATCGAGTTTCTTGATGTCGTCCTTGTTGAGCCCGACCAGGTCCATCATCTCCTTCCAAACCGTGGATTCATCGCACGGTAGGACGTGGAAGCTAATATCACCGAACTTGACTCGGTACTTCGCCAGTAAATCAATGTTGTTGCAAAACATGAAGTAGCTGCCAGTTGGGCTTAAGGCGCCGTCAAGGACGGTCACGACGTCAGCAAGATAGGCGAAGGAATGCAGGTAGCCGGCCAGCACCGGAATAGTGCGTTCACCGTCCTGCGCGATCGTCAACACCTGCTCAATCGAGTAGTCTGGCGGCCGTTTCTCGTCCGCGACCTGCGTCTGGAATTTTAGTGCCACGTCGCCGCGAAAGCCGAACCGGCCCGGCTTGGCAGTCCCGCCTTTGAGTACGGCATTGAGCAGGCGGCCCTCCTTCTCAAGTCTGCCGAGTGCGGTGTTCTCGATTGCAGTCATTAAACTCTTCCTCGATCTAAACTGTTCACCGACGCCTTGGCCGGTGCCAGATGCGATGCAAATTGCTTGCCGTCGCATGTGTAGCGGCCTTCGCCGTAGCTTAGAAGAAAACGCGTCAGTGGCTGCTATCGCCTCAAGGAGCCTTGTCGGGAACCCAACACCGGTTTCAACGCCAACAGGCACGATCCAAAAAGGTGAGCATCATCAAGCGTCTGCGCGCTGGCACGTGACTTGCCCCTAACAGCTAGATCCAAGATGATGAGGGAAAGCCGTGATCAACCTGACGCACAGCGCAGTGAACGCAATCAAGAGCGCGATTTCATCGTCGACGCACCCGACCGGCGGTCTGCGCGTCATGATCGAAGCGGGCGGCTGCAATGGATTCAAATACAAGATGGGTCTGGTCGAAGAACCGAATCCTGACGACGCCGTGATCGAATGCGATGGGCTGAAGGTGTTCGTTGATAACAAGAGCCGTGAGCATCTGATCGGGACGACCATCGATTTCGTGATGGCACTGGAGAGTTCTGGCTTTACCTTTCACAACCCGAACACCACCGCGAACTGCTCATGCGGAAAATCGTTCGGCTGATGAACCAAATCGTTCAGCTGATGAGGAGGACATCGAAGCATGCCGGCCGAACCGGAACAACTGAGGCAATCGCCGCCCATTACGACAGACCGAGAGCGTCGCATCCGCGGCGCCATCGAAGCAATCGGACCCAATCTGCAACGCGGTGGAGGTGACTGTCACCTGATCGAGATGGATGGCAGCAGGATCATGGTCAGGCTGTCCGCTACCCGCACGTTCCGTAAGCTTTCGAGCGTTACGCTGAAAGGCATTCAGGCGCGCGGCTTGTTGGTAAAATCGACGAATTGGTCCGCCTGGTCCCCGTCGCGGCTGCAGGCGAGGTAGCGGATTGAGCGAAAATCGAATGCTGATTTACCTCGATAATAATGCAACGACTCGGACCGATCCATCCGTGGTGCAAGCCATGTTGCCGTTCTTCACCGAGCAATTCGGCAATGCCTCGTCCACGCATGCCTTTGGCAGCGAGGTCGCAGTCGCTGTGAGGCAGGCACGGCGTAGCTTGCGTATCCTACTAGGGAATGCATACGATAATGAAATCGTTTTCACCTCGGGAGGGACCGAAGCCAATAATGCCGCAATCCTCTCTGCGCTTGCGATGCAGAAAGATCGCGACGAAATCGTCACCACCTCGGTAGAGCACTCCGCCGTTCTTGCGCTAACCGAGCAATTGGCGACAAGAGGGGTCAAGACGCACATCGTCGCCGTAGATTCCCGGGGCCGGCTCGACATCGAGGCGTTTCGCGGCGCACTCGGGCCACGCACAGCGATTGCCTCGGTTATGTGGGCCAACAACGAGACCGGAACGATGTTTCCGGTGGAGTTTCTGGCCGGGCTGGCCCGCGAGGCCGGCGCGCTGTTTCACACTGATGCGGTCCAGGCCATCGGTAAGGTGTGCGTGAACCTGAAGGACAGTGCGATCGACATGCTGTCGCTATCCGGGCACAAACTGCACGGCCCCAAGGGGATCGGCGCGCTTTATTTGCGCAAAGGGACAAAATTCCGGCCGCTGATCTGCGGCGGATCACAGGAACGAGGGCGCCGAGGCGGGACTGAGAATATTCCCGGCATTGTCGGCCTGGGAAAAGCCGCCGAGCTTGCGGCGGAGCGGCTTGACCCCGAACGCGGTCGCATTGGCGCTTTGCGCGACCGTCTTGAGCAGGGAATCTTGAAGAACGGCGGGTGCGTTGTGCTCGGCGACAGCGGCAATCGGTTGGCGAACACGGCCAATATTGCCTTCGACCATCTCGAAGGCGAAGCCATCGCCCACCATCTCGATCGGGCGGGCATCGCTGTGTCGCTCGGATCAGCCTGCAACTCCGGCTCCATTCAGCCATCGCATGTTCTGCGTGCCATGCAGGTGCCGCAGTGGCGAATGCACGGCGCGGTGCGCTTTTCTCTGTCGCGTGAAACCTCCGTTGCGGAGATCGATGAGGTCGTGTGCGCAGTGTCCGACATCGTGGCTCGCCTGCGCGCCACCTCCCCCATCGCAGTCAGGGAGTAGACCTCGTGAAAATCATGATCCGCCGGTCTCCGGACGCGGGCCTGTCGATCTACGTGCCCAAAAAGGATCTCGAAGAGCCAATCGTTGAATCCGAGTACGAGACGCTATGGGGCGGCTGGATCAAATTAGCTAATGGCTGGGTGCTCGATTTGCCTGAGATGCCGAGCGGCACAGCGTTACCGATCACAATTAACGCTAAAAAACGGGGCGAGAGCGGGGACGATCCGTGAAGGCGCCCCCACAGATCGACTTTGTCGATGGTGCCGATGCAAAGGCGAGGCTAGTTGACATCGCTGCCGGGCTGAGGGCCGCGAGCGTCATTCCCTATCTCGGTCCTGGCCTCGTCGAATTGTGCAGATCCGATATGCCGACCACGCAAGAGGCGTTGGCCAGCTTCTTCGCGAGCAAGGTTACGCCGCCGCGCCGGGCTAGGGGCAATGCGTGGGCCTCGGCGCAGCATATCGAGATCAGCAAACACCGGTCAGCCGTGACGACATTGATGACGCAGGCCTTCGCTCGCCCAGTCGAGCCGACGCGGTTGCACCATCATCTTGCGTCCCTGTCCCTGCCCGTCATAGTCGACGCGTGGTATGATGCCGCCATGCGCGCGGCGCTGGGTGAGCGCGATGGATGGGGCGAAGTGCAGGGTATCACCCGCATCGGCAATGGTGAGAATCGATGGTATCGCTTTTACGATTCACTTGGCCAGGGAGGTCGACAGTGCCGTGGCCGGCAGCTGGGCGACGGTGTTGTACAAGCCGCATGGTAGCGTGCAGCCGGCCAACAACTCCCTTATCTCCGACGCTGACTATGTCGAGGCGTTGACCGAAATCGACATTCCGACACCAATTCCGGACATCATCAAGAAAAGGCGAACCGGCCAGACCTTTCTCTTCATCGGCTGCCGCTTCAACGACCAGCTCTTGCGTAGCTATGCCCGGCAGATCATAAAGCGCTCGGCCGACACCCACTATGCGATCGTGGATCCGGACGCGCTCTCTCGCAACGAGCTTCGCTTTCTACTCGAGCAAGGCCTTACACCGCTTGTGATTGGGGTCCCTTGCGCGGTTGAGATACTGATCACCCATTAGCGTCCTTGTGAAGCCCGAATCCCCCAGCTCGTATCGGGCTATTTGCGATAGCCGTAACGCGAGAAGACCCGGTCAGATGGAGCCGGGTTCCGGCGAGCTCGGCGCGAGAATGAATGCGCAAGCCATGGAGCGCTGCGTGAGAATGACGACGTATCTGTCGCACTGACAACAAGCGTATCATTGTATGTTCTTGCATGAGCCGGCGCACATCGGTTCCGCTAACTCGTTGGCGTCTGGCAGCAATTTCATCGTCCCCGTCATGGCATGCGAGTTGCTAAGAGCTTCTTGAGGCTCGCTCACGGATGATCCTGGGAAGCCGATGATGCCTGCAGGGAAAATGAAAATGAACGCGGTCGTCGGACGCGGAAAATATGTCAAAGCGGCAGTGGATGGCGGCAAGATGAAGCCCGCCGCCGAGTATAAGGGCTGCCGCGCTTCGGCCAACACCGGTCAGGCGAGCTGCGGCTCGCAGGCGGGGCAAGGCGATCTGCCGATCGAAATCTGGGAAAAGGTTAAGAACCATCCCTGCTACAGCGAAGAAGCGCATCATCATTACGCCCGCATGCATGTCGCGGTCGCGCCTGCCTGCAACATCCAGTGCAATTACTGCAACCGAAAATACGACTGCGCCAATGAATCGCGTCCGGGTGTGGTGAGCGAGAAGCTCACGCCCGAGCAGGCGGTAAGAAAAGTGCTCGCCGTCGCGACCACTATTCCGCAGATGACGGTCCTTGGCATCGCTGGTCCCGGCGACCCTCTGGCCAATCCAGCAAAGACGTTCAAGACCTTCGAGCTGGTCGCCAAGGCGGCTCCGGATATCAAGCTGTGTTTGTCAACCAACGGACTGGCTCTGCCGGACCATATTGATACCATCGCCAGGTCCAAAATTGACCACGTCACCATCACCATCAACATGGTCGATCCCGAAATCGGCGCGATGATCTATCCGTGGATCTTCTTTAACCACAAGCGCTACACCGGCATCGACGCGGCAAGGATACTCACCGATCGCCAGCTGCAAGGCCTCGAGATGCTTGGCGAACGGGGCATCCTGTGCAAAGTCAACTCGGTGATGATCCCAAACATCAACGACCGCCACTTGGTCGAGGTCAACAAGGCGGTGAAGTCGCGCGGTGCCTTCCTTCACAATATCATGCCACTGATCTCCGCGCCCGAGCACGGCACGGTATTTGGCCTCAACGGTCAGCGCGGACCGACCGCGTGGGAATTAAAGGCGCTGCAAGATGCTTGTGAAGGGGAGACAAAAATGATGCGGCATTGCCGCCAGTGCCGCGCCGATGCGGTCGGTCTACTCGGGGAGGATCGCAGCGCAGAGTTCACCACCGATCAGGTCATGAAAATGGACGTCCAATATGACTTAGAGATGCGCAAGGCATATCAGAGCAGGGTAGAGCGTGAGCGTGCCGCCAGAGTCGCGGCCGGCCAAAAGGAGTTTGCCGAATGTGCCGGAGAGATGAGCGCGATCACTCTTCTAGTGGCCGTGGCGACCAAGGGCTCGGGGTTGATCAACGAGCACTTTGGGCATGCAAAGGAATTCCAGGTTTACGAACTTTCTACATCCGCCGCCAAATTCGTCGGCCACCGCCGCGTGGACGTTTACTGCCAGGGCGGTTATGGCGAGGAGGACAGGCTTTCCGCCATCATGGGTGGCATCCATGACTGCCATGCGGTCTTCGTGTCCAAGATCGGCGGCTGCCCGAAAAGCAAACTGATCAAGGCGGGGATCGAGCCGGTCGATCAATTCGCCCATGAGTTCATTGAGAAGTCGGCGATCGCCTGGTTCAAATCCTATCTGGACAAGGTGAAACGCGGGGAGATCCAGCACGTGCAGCGCGGCGACGCCGCGATCCGGCAAGGATCTCGGATCTCTGCAGCGTAAAGGGGGAATATGTGCCATTCAAAATTGTCGCCTCGCAGTGTACGAGCTGCTCAGCCTGCGAACCCTTATGCCCGAACGATGCCATCTCAGAAAGGGGGGGGAGCTTCGTCATTGAAGCGGTGAAATGCACTGAATGTGTTGGCCATTTCGACGAGCCGCAATGTGTCGCCGCCTGTCCGGTCGACAACACCTGTGTGGTTGACACATCCTTGCCTCGTTACCAGGCGCCAGCTTAAAGCGTGAGGCCCATGAGGTGGCGTGCCAAGAGCTGGTTCAAAAAGCGTCATTAGCTACGTGCTGCGGGTTGGCGGCGGCGCAGGCGCCGATCTTCGGTCCTCCATCGCGGACGAGAACTGCGCTGGATTGCCGTGCGTTCGTGCTGTAACTGGTCGGCAGCACGGCCCTGGCGGGCTTTCATTCCGCGCGGTGGTGCAAAGCCGGTTCGCGATGCCGAGAGTGGCCTTCTCGGCAGCGCTGCTATCGTCGATGTGACTGACGATGCCGCGCAAGGATGAAGTGAATGCAGAATCTCGCCTGAGGGGGCCGAGGCGGCTCCCCGCACCTCTAAAGGAACGATGCATGAGAGGCGATACATGAACAGCCTCGTTCGCGACAGCGACGTCGTCGAGCTCAATCAGCCGCCTGTCTACAGCTTTGGCCAAAAGGTGCGAGCCAATCGCACCATCCGCAATGATGGCACCTATCGCGGCAAGGAGATTGGCGACGTTTTAGTCAAGAAGGGAGAGGTGGGTTACGTCGTATCGATCGGCACGTTCCTGCAGCAATTCTACATCTACGGCGTCGAGTATCCGGAAAGCGGCTACCGTGTTGGCATGAAGCGCAAGGAACTGGAGCCGGTGGACGCCTACGAGGAGATCGATGATCTGCCATTGCCGGAGGAGTCGTGACGCAGCCCGGCTTTCCGAAATATCGACGTGGCCAGCGGATCAAGACCGCAGTCGACCTCATCAACGACCACTCATTTCCCGATACGGAGCCCGAAGGAGTCTTGCTCGCCGCCGGAGCGACCGGTGAGATCATCAACGTCGCGATCCATACCGAAGCGAACGTGCCGATCTACATTGTCGATTTTGGTGAGCAGCTGCTCATCGGCTGTCTTGAAGAAGAAATCACAGTGCTTTGAATGGAGGCTTTCGCCATGAATGCTGCGCTGATGAGAAAGATAAAGGCCGGGCTGGTGCCTCACCCGAACGAACTCGATCGCAAACGGATCGAGCGCGGCTTGAGCTCACGCAGGCGCTATCTCTACGTCTCGCCGAACGTGACGCCGGTGAGGGGCGGCTACCTCATCGAGAGCCCATGTTGCTCGCGCAACATCACCAAGGATGGCGCTCTCATCGATGTCGCGCTGGTTCTTTATGATGCCGTGTGCGGGATCTGGAAGCTGTTTCGCAAGAACCACGCGCGCGGAATCTGGGAATTTTACAGCCTTTACCATCGGTTGACTTCTGCAATCGACGAATTGAATGCGGATCCGGAGCGTCTGTTTTGGCAATGATGCCCCGCCTTTCACGAGCCACAGAGGAGCCACGATGGCGCTCACCGCGGAGGAATTGATCGAAATCGAGCGGCTGCTTGCAGCCGATGGCGCCGAGATGGGTTCGTTTGTCGAGCTGCAGCGCCGCTTTCCGCAACTTGCTTGGGTGCGCTGTGATGCGTCGGATGTGGCGGACCAGCCGTTCCGGCAGTTTCCGCGTTTCGACCTTCATCTGATCGATGGATCGGATCACTGCGTGCAGATTACAGCCGATCCGACGCGGGCGACCGGCATCGTCTTGGCCAAAAGGAATGTTGGGCGGTGAGCACTGAACTGGTAGAGTATCGGCTTGATGGCGCGTACACTCTGGAGGAGAATGCATCATTCATTCCACTGTCCGATCCCGATATCACCTTTGCCGAGCTCTCTGCCGTGGAAACGCTGCTGTGTTCGCCGCAGATCTCCAACGGGCAGATTACTGAGGCGTTTGAGCACGCTTTCGCCGCCTATCTTGGTCGCAAATATGCTGTTGCGGTCTCGAGTGGTACCATAGGGCTCCTCCTTGCGCTGAGGGCGCTCGGCATTGGTCCCGGGCACGAGGTTATCGCCTCGCCCTACTCCTTTCGTGAGACCGCGCATGCCATCAGTCTCGCAGGCGCACGAGCGGTATTTGCAGATATCGACTATTGGTCGGGAGCATTAGTCCCAGCGAAGGCCGAAGAGCGCATCACGGCCAATACGCGGGCGATTGTCGCCGGCAATCCCAACGGTCATCCAGCGCCATGGTCGGAGCTGCGCGCGGTCGCCCAGCGCCATCAGCTGCTGCTTTTGGAGGATTCCACCGAGGCGATCGGATCGAGCTACAAGGGTGAGCTTGTCGGCCGGTTTGGCGACATCGCGGTGTTCGACTTTGCTCAGCCGCTGGCCCTAACCTGTGGTGAAGGCGCAATGGTTGTGACCGATGATATCGACATCGCGCTCGGCTTGCGTCGCCATCGCGCCCATCGCCTGGACGAGCGCTCTTCCGTTGTTGTCGGTAGCACGGCGCCTTATCAGGCCGGCATGAGCGATCTCACGGCTACCTTGGGCCTAGCGCAGCTCAAGCGTCTCGACGAAATCCTGGAGCGGCGTCGGTTCGTCGAGCAGCTTTATAACGCGCATATGCAATCATTTGAGGGCATCAAGCCGCCTTATGTTGGCCCCGATGTGGTCGAGGTAAACTGGTTGCTTTATCTCGTTCATCTGGGGACGCGCTTCACGCGATCGGGGCGCGACGCCATTATCGATGATCTGCGCGGCGCGCAGGTTGAATCCACCGCCTATAGCCAACCGCTGCACTTGCAACAACACTACTTCGACTTCGGCTATCGGCGTGGCGATTTCCTGGTTGCGGAAAAAATCGCAGATCGCGCTCTTGCGCTTCCGTTCCACACCCATCTCACGAACAAGCAGATCGAGTTTATCGTGGAGACCATGAAAGATGCGTCGATAAACGTGGGAGCGGGTGCCGCGATTTACTAAGATGATCGTCATCCACGACACGGAAGAATGTGGGTTGAATGGCGGTGAGCGTGGTATTTCTCATCGCGAGAGATGAGCAACGGACCGAGGATACGTCCTTTGTGGCAGCGTTGTCGGATAGCATGGCGGGAGCGCGCCGGATGCCGCTGGAGGTATGCACTTGTCTTAGAGCAGCAAGAGAAATGCTCCAAGCGAGCGCGAAGAAGCCCTTCTCGATATCAGAGAAGCGGCGCGTCCAAGGCGTGGCGTGAGAGCCTACGCGCCAAGGTGCCCAAAACTAAGCACATCACAGTCGAGATTCTCGGTGTCCGTTCAGGATCTTTAGAGTTATCAAAACAGGTGATCGGTATGAACTCGCAACAAGTCATCATCCACGTCCGCTTCGCTCCGAACGGAAGGGTGATCCAAATCAGCGAGCGTCCGGCGAAGCTCACGCCGAACCAGTGGTTTGACGTCCTCAACGCCCGTGCCAGCTCGGCTTATCGGGCGCTCGCTCGTGGCCGTGGGAGTTTTCAGCTGAGCCGGACTGCGATCGAAGCCTTCAAGCAGGAAACGGCGAGGCCGGGATGAGCGAACCTGTAATCGGCAACCTGATGAGCGGTCACGTCGAGGTTTTTGTCGTCTGTCCGGCCGATGCCATCGAGCGGAGTGGGGCCATGAGCTTTAGCCTGTCGCGGATTGACGATAGGGGCGAGAGCCGGCCGTTTCCGATTATTGTGGTGCGCACCTTCGGCAATGACTATTTTGGTTACGTGAATCGTTGTCCGCATCAGAGCGTCTGGCTGAATATCGGCTCTGGTACGTTTTTCTCGGCGGACCGCTCCTTTCTTAGATGCGGCCGGCACGGTGCAAGATTCGAGATCGACACTGGGATGTGCATCGACGGCCCCTGCGACGGACAATCGCTTGAGCCGGTAGCGCTCGCCGTGATCGAAGGTGACGTCTGCCTGTGCGGCGTCAAGCTGCTCGAGGACGATCGGTTTGGTGACCCCTTCGGGGACAGCGACGAAACCATGGATGTCACGATCCATCCGGACTAACGGGCCTATCGCTTTATTGTGCTCAAGCTGCCTTAGGGCGCTTTGCCCTCGAATGAGGGCCATTGTACGCGTGAGCGTTGGTAGATGCGTGTCACAGCTTGTGATGATACAAACGGGCACCTCGTCGGATTGCGGCCTTGCACTCCGCGACCTGCGCAGCACCACAAGCTGCTCTTGCGCTGGCTCGTCAAATCGAGCCGGCAGCGGGACATGCCTCCTACCGCCGTGGATATGTTTGAGGGGAAATGCCCCCGGCGGCTGGAAGTTCGCCGAGGGCATCGTCTGGGCGTGGAGAATGGCGGGACCCAGACTGACAGGATCGTTTGGGGATGAGGAATGACGATCCTGTGTCAGAAGGCCGGCCGGTGCAGCTGGCGTTATTGCCGGCGCTGCAACTGCCATGCCAAACCTCGGCTTGTGCGACGCTCTTAGCGAATGGCGCCACCATCGTCAGTAAGGGCCGGTTAGAGCAAATGCATTCATGGGAACGTGCTCGTTGTTCCGCATTTCCGGCTGCAAGCGTGCGTCTTGACGCGTATCGTGTGAAGCGTGATCCCCATCTGGGACCGCTGTGTTGCGTTTTAGCGTTGCTGCCGACGGGATGCGACCGGCTTGGTCTGCAGCCTCAAAGGTGGCTCGGCGTTCATCCCTGCCTCGTTGGGCTCTCGCGACAGGCGCTATCTGTTGAGCAAACGATGGATGGGCAGCGGCGGAGCGCAGCGTCCAGATTCAGGGCGAAAAAGATGCTGTAGGCTCGCGCCGGTCAATGCGGCCAGGCGATCACCCATGGTAGAACACGGCGCTCGATCCGCCGCACGATCTTCGAGCTCCTCGCTAGGCGGCCCGAGGGTCATGAAGATCGCTGCTCATTCCAAGATACGATAGCGCAAGAGCTGGGCCAAATAACCGAGCGTCTCGGTTGTTCTGCGTACGAACTGCAGAAGGTTGAACGGGAGGTCAAAGGCTATGCGAGGTTTGTCGTGTCCAAAACAGAGGCGAACGACATTGTCGTAACCTTCGCAACAATTGTGAGTCGCGCAAAGCAAGGGATCGTTGCGGAAGCGAACGTTACGCATCTGGTGTGCAACTTGCTTTGGAGAAGTTGGATGTGAGCAAGCGGGAGCAGAAAGATCGTGATGAGGGCAGAAGAGGTTGGAGTTGATCAAGGAGGCTGCTCTGGACGCGAAGATATCTATCGCTGATCGTCGGCGACGACCATCACTATGGCGCCCGCTCATTTTACCTGCTTTGGCGAGCGCGTGTGGGAATCATTAGCATTAATTGGTCGATGCGGCGTTTAATGATGTACTCGCATCTTGTCTCTTCTCAGATGAAGCCCATTGATCACAGGATAGGCGCATGAACTCAGAAACCGAATTCGAGCTTCCTCAACTTTATAGACATCATGTCTTTGCCTGCAACACGCAGCGTCCGCCAACTCATCCGCACGGCAGCTGTGGCGCCTCTGGCGCACAGGCCCTATGGGATCGAATGGCCAAGGCGATCGAAGCGCAAGGCCTCAACGATATTGGCTTCACGATGGCAGGCTGCCTTGGCTTTTGTAACTCTGGTCCCTTGATGGTCGTCTATCCCGATGGAGTGTGGTATCGCGCGTCCACGCCTGAGGATGTCGACGAAATCGTAAACTCCCACCTCGCGCAAGGCAAACGTGTCGACCGCCTTGTGATGGTGTTAAAGCGAACCTAGAGGGCTCGATTAGCGGCCCCTTGCCAAGGCTAGCAAGCATCGACGGCTTGTGCGGCGATGAGCTGGCCGCTCGGAGGTCAGATCGTCTGAGATAGAGCGTAGCCATCACGCCCCGGATTTGAGAACAGAAAGTCATTGACGTTTTCGCGGCGTGCCGCCTTTCTTCTCCGGCCCAATCGGCAAATGGCGGCCTTTGCAACGCGCGTGCTGGGTCGATCTGTTTGTGTACCGTCACCGCTTGCCACGCGACCCGGAGTTCACAGCGAGAGCAGTGCTGGGCTCCCCGCGTCTCGCGAGATGACGCGTACTTGACGCGTCATCTCGCTCTGTTTGCACTGCGGTGAGGTTAGGGACGCGCTCGATGAGCTCGCCGCGTCCGGTTTGATCAAACGGATCCCCTTTCTGATCCTGTTCTAGCGTCAGAACTTGTAAGTAACGCCGCCGCTGACGAGCCATGGGTCGATGTTGGCGCGACCGGTGACGGCAATCGCATTGTTTACGGTGGCGGAGTACTCCGGCCGCAGCCATAGCTTCTTCACGTCAAAGTTGAGGCCCCAGTGCCGATCAAGCATGTAATCGAAGCCGAATTGGACCGCTGCGCCGAATTGGTTGCTGATGCGCAAATCCGTAACGGCAAGACCAGCGAGCGACGTATTGGCTGCCGATTGGTTGAAGAATGCGGTGTAGTTGATGCCCGCGCCGATATAGGGCTTGAGCGCGCCGAAATCGGTGAAGTGATATTGCAGGGTCAGTGTTGGCGGCAACAGCCAGGCTTTGCCGATATCGAGGCCAGTGAGCGCGCCATTGCCGCTGATGTGATGGCTAGTTACGCCGAGAATGAGTTCGGCGGCAACGTTTCTCGTGAAGAAATAGGTGATGTCGAGCTCGGGTATGACTTGATCGCTGATCGAAAGCCCAGAACTTGGCGAGGACAGCGAGGGCACCCCGGCGACGCTGACTGAGCTGCCTTCGGTGTCCGGCAAAACGCCAAGTACGCGCAGGCGGATCATCCATGGATTGAAGGGTTCGATCGGGGGCGCTTGATAGTAGATCGGCGCCCGGCCCAGATCTGCAGCCTGTACCGGGAGGCTGACCAACGAGGTTGCTAGCGCGAGGAGTGACGCCCTCGTCAGAACTGTCCTTGTTCTCATCGAATTCTCCATTCCAAAGTCCGCGCGAAGAGCCGCGCGATATCTCTGTCACACACCGGGAAGGACGGAGGATTTGATGCCGATCAAAATGGAAGCGGGCAGAGCGCAATTATGCCGCTAAGTTGCATAAGGATCACTGCCGCGCAGGGTGGAGATCTGTTCTGATCCTTATTCAATTCAACAGAGGCGGGTCTGTTCAAGAAGCCGCATCTCGGATTGTTGCTCTGATCCAATCCAGGCCGCGGACATCATGCGCGACAAAGGCGGCACCTGCCACCGCCTCTCACAAGAGCGAGAAGCGTCGCGATCGAGCGCAATATAGACGATGCCCCTTACGGGCAGCCACTCGCGCGGGCCGCCTCAGCGAAGGTCCCGTCGCTTATTGCCCGTGAAGGAAGCCGGAAGTGGGAAACGTCATCCTTACTTGTTTGATCGACTGGGGGCCGCTCCTTCGTTTCCTCAGGCCTGCGCACAACGCCTGGGGTTTGCTTTGTGCAAACACCCCTCGAGATCATCTTGCGTCTTGCGGCCAAGCAGCGACAGCACGGGCTCATGATCGAGCCCGGCACATCGTGCCCCGTCTACGTCGATCAGCGGTCGTCGTATCAGGAGCGGATCGCCCACCATCAATGCGAGTGCGCTTGCCGCGTCGATAGTATCGGGATTGATTTCGCCTGACTTGATACGTGCCGCAGCTCGGTTGAACCAGGAGCCGACGGGCATATTGCCGAAGAAGCTACGTAATTCCTCCGCATCCCATGGCTCCTTCAAGATGTCTTGGGCGATCACGTCGTGGCCGGCGGACTTCAGCGCTTGAATCTGACGCGCGTTAGTGGCGCAGCCGGGTTTCTGATAGAAGATGATTGTCGCCACGATATACCTCTGTAGGCGCGCTGAGCTGAACGATTGGCACGGCGCGGCTGCTTCGGGAGCCTCTTCAATTTCTTGCCGATCATCTCCAAAGTCAGCGCACCAAGCGCCGTACCATGTATGCAACCTCGCCGCTGGTGCGCCAGATTGCGGGCCAACCGGCATATTCACTGTCGTCGAATCGGAGCAAGTTCCGTTCCACACGTGAGGGCATCGGAACTGATGGCGCAAATCGGCTTTTCGCGTTGATCGTTGTGGTCGTTGTTAGTTTTCTGACAGCCGCGCACATCCTGTTAGATCCAAAACAGCCAGGGCCTTACTCACCGGCTAGTTGGTTTTCAGAAACGTAATCAGAAGCCTAAGGAGCGCGGTCAAGCGTTGGCACGGCGGTTGCAAATAAGCGGCAGCAACACTGACTGAGGGCTGAGTGCACGCCGACGCGTAAGACGAGCGATGCGCTCCTTCCCTTGAACCCGTGTGCCCCCGTTTCTGAGAGAGAAACAAGCTCGCGCGCAAGAAGCGCAACTTTTGGCAAATCGGTTGATGGAGAACAACATGTCTTCACTGAGACAAATCGCGTTCTACGGGAAGGGCGGCATCGGCAAGTCGACCACTTCGCAGAACACGCTGGCGGCGCTGGCCGAGATGGGTCAAAAAATCCTGATTGTAGGGTGCGACCCGAAAGCGGACTCGACCCGCCTGATTCTGCACGCTAAGGCGCAAGACACGATTTTGAGCCTTGCAGCGAGCGCCGGCAGCGTGGAGGACCTCGAGCTCGAGGACGTAATGAAGGTCGGCTACAAGGACATTCGCTGCGTGGAGTCCGGTGGTCCTGAGCCGGGTGTCGGCTGCGCCGGCCGCGGCGTCATTACCTCGATCAATTTCCTGGAGGAGAACGGCGCCTACGAAAACATTGACTATGTCTCATACGACGTGCTCGGCGACGTCGTTTGCGGTGGTTTTGCGATGCCGATCCGCGAGAACAAGGCGCAGGAAATCTATATCGTGATGTCCGGTGAAATGATGGCGATGTATGCCGCGAACAACATTTCCAAGGGAATCCTGAAATACGCAAACTCTGGCGGCGTGCGGCTGGGCGGTCTGATCTGCAATGAGCGGCAGACGGACAAGGAGTTGGAACTGGCGGAAGCGTTGGCCAAGAAGCTAGGCACTCAGCTGATCTACTTCGTGCCGCGCGACAACGTGGTGCAGCACGCCGAGTTACGCCGCATGACGGTGCTCGAATATGCACCCGATTCCAAGCAGGCCGATCACTATCGCAATCTTGCGACCAAGGTTCACCAAAATGGCGGCAAAGGCATCATCCCGACTCCAATCTCCATGGACGAGCTCGAGGACATGCTGATGGAGCATGGCATTATGAAGCCCGTGGACGAATCCATCATCGGCAAGACCGCCGCCGAACTCGCGGCCTCGTAAAGGCCGCGAGTCGCGGCCTAGCGAAGGTGCGCGACGAATGCCGGTCTCCCTCACCGACGCATCCCGGGAGGCCGGCATTCTGACGATCGATCTTGACCAAAACCAGGATGCGGCAGGGAAAACCTGACTGCTGTGGAACCCTCAAAATATGTTCGAAGCGCAATACCTTCCGTTCATGGCTGCTTGTGCCGTTGATGCCAACAGCCAGATACACAGGGGAATTGCAACCTACCGTCTGCTCACCGGTGTGCCTCCTGCAGATGCCGATATTGCCATTGACAGCAATTTCGATCGCCATGTCCTGGCGTCTATCTTGGCGGCTGCCACAATGGATGGTGGCTCCCTTCCCGAGAAGACCGGCTTGTCCGGCCTTGAACTGGCGGCCTTGCTGGAGCAGTACTTTCCCTCGCTTGAGATCAAGCTGGCGGGGCAGCTCTCGGTTTTTAAGTGCGAAGGGGACGAAGAGATCGCAATGCTGCGCGATCTCTTGCTCAAGCAACGCTCGACGGAACGGGATATCGGTCACTGGCTGGCTGCGATGATAGCGCGGCGCGCCATTGAGCCAGGCCATCTTTGGGAAGCTCTCGGCTTGCGCAATCGCGGCGAACTCTCCCGGCTGCTGAGCCGCCATTTCGCGCCGCTCGCCTCGCGCAATGTCAACAATATGCGCTGGAAGCGCTTCTTCTACCGCATGCTTTGTGAGAATGAAGGCCTCGCGATGTGCACGACACCCGTGTGCAACCAATGTGACGACTTCAACATCTGCTTCGGCGAAGAAAGCGGTGAGAGCCGGATGGCCGAGCGGCGGCGCGATTTTCTGTTGCAGGCGGCTCGGCCGGTCGTTGCCGGCGGCTGGCCATCTGAACCGCCACAAGGGTCCGCGATCGCATCATCATCGGGGAAAGCCTCGCAGGATTCGGTAAGCCGCGCGGAAGGTCGAGGGCGCGGCTGATGCCGTTTCGAGCGAGTGACCATGTGTCCAAGGCGGCGGCGGGCTCAAGTGCTCCGCAACAATTCTCACATCCTGGCGGGCCGCAACTGCATTAAAGTTCGAACACGGCGGGGCAGTAGGCAAGGCGTCCGCTTCATAGGCCTGTCGCATTTACGACAATCCATTTGCTGGAGCTTAGGTAGGTCAAACAATGAGGAGCTCTCGCGTGATTGCCGCTAGCACCGCCGCAAAATCGTCTTGGTCCGACCAGGTGCGCGCCAAGCCCACCGTGCTCAACGACACGACATTACGCGACGGCGAGCAGGCACCTGGCGTTGCGTTCACCACAGAGGAAAAGCTAGCGATCGCGCAGGCGCTGGCGCGGGCCGGAGTCACGGAGATCGAGGCCGGAACGCCGGCGATAGGCAACGAGGAGATCGCCGCCATTCGCGCCATTGTCGAAGCAGATCTTCCGCTGACCACCATAGGCTGGTGCCGGATGCGAGAATCGGATGTCGACGCGGCGATCGAAGCAAAGGTGTCCATGATCAATATGTCGATCCCGACCTCCGATGTCCAGATCGCAGCCAAGCTAGGTGGTCATCGCGACCTGGCGCTGGAACGGGTGAAGCGATTGGTAGGCTATGCCTGTGCGCGCGGACTTGAGGTCGCCGTCGGTGGTGAGGACGCCTCCCGCGCCGACATCGATTTTCTCATCAGACTGATGGCAACTGCAAAAGCCGCGGGCGCGCGTCGCTTTCGTATTGCAGATACGCTCAGTGTGCTCGATCCCGACGCAACCTACGTGCTGGTCAGGAATTTGCGTGCGACCACCGATCTCGAACTCGAATTTCACGGTCACGATGATCTCGGACTCGCAACCGCCAACACGCTCTCCGCTATCAAGGCCGGCGTGAGCCACGCCTCAGTGACCGTCATCGGGTTGGGCGAGCGGGCCGGAAATGCCCCGCTCGAGGAAATCGCGGTTGCACTCAAGCAGCTCTACGGGCGCGAGACTGGCATCATACTCCCGGAGCTCGGGAACGTCGCCGCGGTGGTAGCAGGCGCGGCCGCACGTGCGATTCCTGTGAACAAGGCCATCGTCGGAGAGCATGTATTTACGCACGAATCCGGCATTCATGTCGATGGCCTTTTAAAGGATCAACGCACCTATCAATCGCTTGATCCCGTTTTGTTTGGCCGCTGCAACCGCTTTGTGATCGGCAAGCATTCCGGACTTGGGGCGATCACCGCGTTACTCGATGAACTGCAGCTCGTCGCCAGCGCCGATGAAGCCAGACAGATTCTGTCGCAAGTCCGCAAATATGCCATTGAGCACAAGCGGCCGGTCGAGCGCGAAACCGTGGCGGCGATCTGGCGCGACGTGTGCGGATGCCTGGCAACCCACCCCGCGTGAAAAGCCGTGTCCAGCAGCGTTTGCGTAAACAGACGCGCCGCAAGGATGGCGTCCGATATTGCTGATGGGTCCGAACGGCGTCCAGCTTTCGCACGTAAGATCCCCTGGCGCGATCTCACCTCCAGATCTTACTTCCCGTTCCGCCATACATGCTGTGATCTCCTACCCAATGGCGAGCCGCCCCGCACTGCCAATCGGCGTCTTCTCGCGCTGAGTTCCGGTCCGGCGACCGTCCTGACTAGCGTCAGCCTCGATCGTGGTCTGGCCATTGATCCCGCCAGCAGTCAACAGGCGCCACCCCATCTCATTTACCGTCCAGAGCTAATCCGAAGGAGAATTTTCCATGATCAACTCATCCCCGGCAGCCGGTATCCTCGATCGGCTCAGCAAGGCCTCATCGGCGGAGGATTTTTTTTCGCTACTTGGCGTCGATTACGATCCTAAAATCGTGAATGTCGCGCGCCTTCACATCTTAAAGCGCATGGGACAATACTTTGCAAAAGAGCAATTTGCAGGTGCCGCAGAGCCGGAAATCAGAGCTCGGTGCAAGGCGATGCTGGAGCGGGCCTATGCCGATTTCGTGGCATCGTCACCAATCGACCAGCGAGTGTTCAAGGTTTTGAAGGAGGCGGCCGCAGATCCTAAGAAGGCGGCGGCCTTTGTCCCATTGAGCGAGCTGAAGTGATCTAGCGTTCCACTGCAAGGTGTGCCCGACGGGGCACCGTGGCAACCCGATGTGCGGCCTTCGTCTTTATTCGGGTCAACTCTCTGCAGCTATCACCCGAGCGGCGGCTGTCGTATTCCCGACCCATGTCTGGACTGGTCGTGTCCACGGTACCAGCGGATATTTCAAGTGTCTGCCAAACCATTACTTTCGACTGACTTTCACTGTTTTTTTGCAACTGGTACGACACTTGCTGTTGTCCTGCCGATCCGATCATCGATGCCGACAGATGGTAGTCGTCCGAGATGAGATTGAAGGAAGACTTATGATGCTGCTTTTAGTGCCTGCCAAGCCCTGCGCCATCATCTCGTGGCCTACGATCGCGCCAGGTCCGTTCGAAACGGCCTTTGACACGATCAAGGCTCCGTATGGACGGTGAGATGGTGGTCAATGGATAAGTCGCCCGTTCGCGCTACACCTGGAGAGGGTATGCCCAGCGTCGTCCGGATCAAGTCGGCCCCGGATTCCGCTCAGATTTGTATCCATCTCATGGCGGATAGCAACATGCGTCAGGAAGAGGGCCAACGTCGGCCCATACGGGCTGTCGGCGCTGGAGGCTCGGCATGGATCGCGTGACAGGTGCGTTGCCAGGATCGCGCTCGTCGTCACAGTCAATGTGGACCTGGTGGGCCGAAAGTGAGGCGCAGGTATTGCGCAGCGAACGGACTCGCCAACTCAGGCATGGAAGCGACCGGTCACAACCACCGCGGCGCCCTGGCCGCTGCGGTGGCGCTCGTCGAACCTGGCGCGCAAGCGTCCAGTGTGGAAGACCGCTCCAAATCCGGCCGGACCGGTACGTCTATCGCGACGACGCCTCTTGTTGTGCGGTCGGTCGGACCAAGCAGACGGGGCAGAGCAGCCGGCCCCTCGCTGACCAAAAGTGATCTTCAGTTATCGAAGCTAAAAAGCAAACCTGTGGCGCGGGCGCGCCTATCTTTGAGGGGAATTTAGAGTATGAACAATGTCACCAGAACGGCCATGCCGGCGGCGGCCGGTCGCGCAGGGGCCAAAAAAGAACTGCCGGAGCACTTTAAGGCCTACAAGCACGTCTGGGTCTTCGTTGAGCTGGAGCGCGGCCGGGTGCATCCGGTCTCCTGGGAGCTCATGGGGGCGGGCCGCAGGCTCGCCGACAGGCTAAAGGTGAATCTTGCTGCTGTCGTTATCGGTCCGGAGGGGCAGCACACACGTAACGCCGCGCTTGACGCATTTTGCTATGGCGCCGATATGGCCTATCTCGTGAGCGACAATGTTTTGTCGGATTACCGCAACGAATCCTACACCAAAGCGCTAACCGAACTCGTCAACACCTACAAGCCCGAGATCCTACTGCTGGGGGCGACGACGCTCGGTCGCGATCTCGCAGGTTCTGTGGCGACGACGCTGTCGACGGGGCTCACAGCCGACTGCACCGCGCTGGACGTCGACGCCGATGGTTCGCTGGCGGCGACGCGTCCGACCTTTGGCGGCTCGCTGCTCTGCACGATCTATACCTTGAATTATCGTCCGCAGATGGCAACCGTCCGCCCGCGGGTCATGCCGATGCCTGAGCGCGTCGTACGCGATGCCGCTCGTATCATCGTCCATCCGCTCGGTCTTGTGGAAGATGACATTGTCACAAAGGTATTGTCGTTCCTACCAGACCGCGATGCAGAAACCTCCAATCTGGCCTATGCCGATGTCGTGGTTGCGGGCGGCCTGGGACTGGGATCGCCTGAGAACTTTCGGTTGGTGCGCGAGCTCGCAACTCTGCTTGGCGCTGAATATGGCTGCTCGCGTCCTCTCGTGCAAAAAGGGTGGGTTACGTCTGACCGGCAAATCGGCCAGACGGGCAAAACCATCCGGCCGAAGCTCTATATTGCCGCCGGCATTTCCGGCGCGATCCAGCACCGGGTTGGCGTGGAGGGTGCGGATCTGATCGTCGCCGTCAATACTGACAAGAACGCTCCGATCTTTGACTTCGCCCATCTCGCGATCGTCAGTGACGCCATTCAATTGCTACCGGCGCTGACGGCCGCATTTCGCGCTCGGCTTTTGCCGAATTCGCGCGCCCGGATCGCTGTCTAGAAGGAGATGATAATGATTGAAGAGAGATTCGATGCGATCGTGGTCGGAGCCGGTATGGCCGGCAATGCGGCGGCATTGACCATGGCCAAACGCGGCATGAAGGTGCTGCAGCTCGAGCGCGGCGAATATCCCGGATCGAAGAATGTGCAGGGCGCCATCCTCTATGCCGACATGATGGAAAAGCTGGTCCCCGAGTTTCGAGAGGAGGCGCCGCTCGAACGTCACCTGATTGAGCAGCGGTTCTGGATGATGGACGATCGCTCCCATGTTGGCATGCATTACCGTTCAGACGACTTCAACGAGGAACGGCCGAACCGGTACACGATTATACGCGCCCAGTTTGACAAATGGTTCTCTTCCAAGGTGCGGGAGGCTGGCGCGACCTTGCTGTGCGAGACGACCGTCACCGAGCTCGTACGGGACGAGCGTGAAAGGATCGTCGGTGTTCGTACAGATCGTCGAGACGGCGAAATACATGCCGATGTCGTCGTGCTGGCCGAGGGGGTCAATGGCCTGCTCGGGACGCGCGCGGGCCTACGCGCGCGGCCGAGACCCGATAACGTTGCGCTCGCGGTGAAAGAGATGCACTTCTTGCCCCGCGAGACTATCGAGGCGCGCTTCAATCTCAGGGGCGATGAAGGCGTCGTGATCGAGGCGGTCGGTACCATTTCCCGCGGCATGACCGGAATGGGTTTCATCTATGCCAACAAAGAGTGCATTTCGCTCGGCATCGGTTGTCTCGTCGCCGACTTCCAGCGCACGAGCCAGACGCCCTACGGCCTGCTCGATCAATTCAAGAGTCATCCTTCCGTGGCGCCCCTGATAGCAGGGTCCGAAGTCAAGGAGTATTCGGCCCATCTCATTCCTGAAGGCGGGTACAAGTCGATCCCGCAGCTTTATGGGGAAGGCTGGGTCGTAGTGGGCGATGCGGCCCAACTCAACAATGCCATTCATCGCGAGGGTTCCAATCTCGCGATGACTTCCGGCCGCATCGCCGCCGAAGCGATAGGTCTCGTGAAATCGCGCGGCGAGCCGATGAGTGCAGCAAATCTGTCTATCTACAAGAAGATGCTAGACGATTCCTTCGTCATCAAAGATCTAAAGAAGTACAAGGATTTGCCGCCCCTAATGCATACCCAGTCACAAAACTTCTTTCTCACCTATCCGCAGCTCATCTCCAAGGCGATGCAAAACTTCGTGCGCGTCGATGGTACGCCCAAGGCTGAGAAGGAGAAGGCGACCCTGAAATCCTTTGTCAAGGCGCGGTCATGGGCAGGTCTGTTCGGTGATGCTTGTCGTTTTGCTCGGGCCTGGCGCTGACCGCGACAGTTGTGAAGCCCAACAATGGAAGGTCAAAGCATGAATGTCGAATCCCCAGTCCGCGTCGAAGACAAGCTGTATCATAATCGCTATCTTGTCGACATCGGTCACCCTCACGTCAAGGTCCGTGCGCACACGACGCCATCGCCGCAGCTCCTTGCACTTTTGAAAGCCTGCCCCGCGCGATGCTACGAGCTAAACGACAACGGCCAGGTCGAGATAACAGTTGACGGCTGCATCGAGTGCGGTACCTGCCGCGTGATCGCCGAGCCCACCGGCGACATCGAATGGAGCCATCCGCGCGGTGGATATGGAGTGCAGTTTAAGTTTGGCTGATAGTGGAACAGGGCCGTGGTGCGACCGAGTTAGGCGATAGGGCTTCTCCGCATCATTGGCGCATTCCGCGTCACTTGCGCGGCGCCTGGACTTCGAGCAAGACACTCTTCGGGGGGGCGCTGCACAAGCCATAGTGTGCAGATGTGCCGCTCGTTCGGGAGCCGCGAAGGACTGGTTGTGACCTCACTGAGTGGCGCCACAACGCGGTCGATCGGATGGTAGAGGAAGGATCAGCGCCTCGCCTGAGAGGGGGCGGGCCCAGCGGCCTCGATTGCGATTGCCACTGACTGCATGATCGCGGCAAAGCGCACGGCGGTCTGGATCGCTTCGGAATTGACGCCCGCGGCTCTCAGTGTCTTCTCATGGGCATCGATGCAGGCACCGCAGCCGTTTATGGCGGAGACCGCAAGCGACCACAGCTCGAAATCGGACTTCTCCACGCCGGGATTGCCGATCACGTTCATACGCAGCCGTGGCGGCATCGTCTTGTATTCCGGGTTGGCGACAAGGTGAGCGAAGCGGTAATAAACGTTGTTCATTGCCATGAGGCTGGCTGCGGCTTTCGCTGCGGCAATCGCCACAGATGTCATCACAGCGGACGCAGCCGATTCCATTACGGCAATCAGGGCTGCATTGCGAGTGGCAATCGCGCTCGCCAGCAGCAGCCCGTATTTTCGTTGTGGCGAAAGCGTCTCATCGGCCACCAAGGAGGTCAAGTTAAGCCTGACATCCTTCGCGAAATCGGGAATCTGGTCGGTTAGTTGTTCGATCGACGACATGCTGCCTCAAGCAACCTTCAAGGTTTCTCCGCCGATTTCGCGGTTGCAGGGACAGAGCTCGTCGGTTTGCAGCGCGTCCAGAACGCGGAGCGTGTCCTTAGGACTGCGCCCGACACTGAGATTGGTCGCATAGACGTGCTGGATCGTATTTTGCGGGTCAACAATAAAGGTGTAACGATAGGCAACCCCTTCTGGTGAACGCACGCCAAGACCGTCGACGAGCGTTCCCTTTGTGTCGGCAAACTGCCAGATTGGAAGTTTGTGCAGGTCGAGATGTGAGCGCCGCCAAGCGAGCTTGCAGAACTCATTGTCAGTCGAACCACCCAGTACAACCGCATCGCGATCGGCGAATTCCTTGGAAAGCCGGGCAAACTCAGCGATCTCTGTCGGGCAGACGAAGGTAAAATCCTTCGGATAGAAGAAGATGATCTTCCACTTTCCTGGAAAGCTCGCTTCGGTCAGCGTCTCGAATGCACTCTGTCCTCCTTCTTCCTGCGCTTGAAAACCGGGCTTCACGCCTGTGATTTCGAACCGCGGCAACTGACTTCCAATTCCGAGCATGCTGTCCTCACAAAGTCGCTTTCTGTAGAAGGTGGCTTCACTGTTGAAGCAAGCTATGTGCCATCCGTTCTCAGGAGTGGAGTCCAGCGGCTTTGATACAGACATGCCCGGGCGCTTGGAGGGCCGATCTGAGAAAAATCTGTAGCCAAGCGCTTTCTTGCCAAGGTTCATGAAAGCAGTCGTGCTTTGCGCGACCGCCTGAGATGTTCGCGCTGCAAGCGTCTGGTCAAAGACCGTTCTGCGTCCCTTAAAGCAAACCGCCTCATCTCGCCATCAATGTGATGAACGACTGTCGGCCTGCCGAGATCTAATGGAAATACGGAACCTGACGAAGCGCGAGGTTCGTAGCATCTGGCGCAAACAAGAGCGGCTGTATCGCCGGCGACAACAGATTGCGCCAGTAAGGCCAGATGCTCGCGGCTGCCAAACAAGGTGCGAGTAATCAGAGGCTACGGCGCTTCGCGCATTGAGGCGCTTCAAGCGGCGCGAGATCACCAGGCTCGATGGTTTGCCGGACTCTAAAAGGTTTGAAAGCCAACCAGGCTCGCCTTTGGCGGCGATTTGGGGCTTGAACTCTACGTAGCGTCAGGTTGTACAGTCTGGATGATACATGCGGCGATCACTCTGAAGCTCCATAATCAGAAGGAGAGACCTGAATGTCTCAAGATCTTAGGTGCGTTAGCCGCCTATAAAGATGAATTCATGAAGATGGCCAGCGCCAACAGCAGGAACTATGTGGGGGGAGCATTGGAAACACTTCAGAATTTCCGGGCTGGAAATGCCATTCTGGCCCCAGCTTTTGTGAATACGCGAGAGCAACCGATGCATCCCCAGGACGAGCGGATGATCCGCCAGTTCATGGAAAACGTCAAAGACTACAGAATTACTCCCGATGGTATCAGAAGCCGCGGGACGGGAAAGGTCCCGGCTGCTACGATCAAGTCCAATGTGCAGGCACTCAACACGTTTGCTCGTTGGCTCCGAGAATAAAGGACCATTGGCTCTTCGGGCGTTCAATGAACCAAGCTCGCTTGCCGCGGACATCGACGAGTACGTTGAAGCTGGCGGCGATGATCGCGACCGCCTCAGCGCGGCACTGTCTCATCTGCGCAGGATCGGGGCTGACGGGCTCCAAGCTGTCGGCGCCGGGGCCGACTGATGGGACGCGAAACATTGTCGGCTCATCCGGAGGACATCTCCACGATCGATGACTTTTTGACCGACGCTTTGTCCAAGCTTGGATCTGACGCGACCAAGAAGGAGAAAGCCGCCGTTTCGACGATGGTTTCCCGACTACGCTCTTTTAGTGATTGGCTTCAAAGGGAGGGCAGGCCGAGCATCATGGACCGAATCGGCGGCAACACTGCGCAGAAATCGTCATTGACCGCAGATTATACGGCGTTCAGTAAAGCCACAAAGCGGACGGCTCCACTCGATCCGTTTAGAGAATACCTAGGTCTCGAGCCCCAACAAGGATTTCGCCCTTACGACGACGACGCCCGCCTCATCGAGGGCCTCGCCAACGAAGAGCTGAGCAAGCTTGACCCGAGTTCCCAGCACAGGAGAAAAACCATTCAAGGTACGGCCTCGGCGCAACGCAAGTTCAGTGGCTGGCTCCGCACAGAGGGTAGGGAGAGCATCGCGAGCCGAATCCACGGCAACAATAAGCAGCAACGCTCGCTGGATGCAGACTACCGGGCTTACGGCGAAGCCAAAGGGAAATCTGGCGTGACTCTCAAGAAGCTCAGGCAGTATGTGCAAGTACTCGAGGCAAACAGAGCGCTGGGTGTACCCGCTCCTCAGCAAAGAGCAGGCTCGGACTCAACCTCCATCCCGACCTGGATGCGAGATTTGCCGACGCCGCGTCCGAAAGTGAGTGGCCGCCGATAGTAGGCGCGTTTGGTCAGGTCGGCTTGCAGGAGCCGGCTGGGTCGAGCTCGACTTGGTCCCCACAACTGCCGACCTATTTCGACTTTCCAACGCCGAAGGGGGAGCCAGCTCGGTCCTCAGACATCTATCGGGGTCTCGGTTCTTTGGTTGACCTGCCGTCCACACCGCAGGAGGTGCGTGACGATGCCCAGTCAGGGCCGGTGCAGAGCCATGCCGGCAGACCTCCGTTCTTCATCGGGCCATCAGCGTACCTCAAGAGCTGGAGGATATCGGATATCTCGTCGGCGAGGATTGGCAGCATGGCTCACAGCCGGTGCCGGATTTCCTGCTCGATGTACTTGACAATAAAATGCTGTTGCCAAGTTCGCGAATGGCTCCCCAGCCGGTCTCCATCAACGGGGCGACCTACTCCATCACGTTGGGTCCGCGAGGACGCCGCGACGCTCAGCTGATCCATCATGCTGGCCCATTCTCGGCTCCTAAGGCCAGGGTCGGCGGTTCGGCTGCGAGTGCCTCTGCCGGCGACCGCAGCGGACGACGCGCTATCCGCATTCCATCAGATTGTCGATGATCCCAATGGTAACGACACAGCCGACTTTCTGTTCTTGCCGGTGAATGACGCCAGCACCATGGGTCCCGATGACCGCGGGTCCCATTGGTCGTTGCTGCTGGTGGACCGCCGCGATCGCAACAATCCAGTCGCCTACCACTATGACTCCGCCCGGGGACGCAATGACAGACCCGCAGCAATGCTCGCAGCGCATGTGGGAGCCGAAGACAACCTGCAAAACGCCCCGATACGCCAGCAGAGGAACGGCTACGATTGTGGTGTCTTTGTGCTCGACGGTACGCGGGCGCTGGCCAGGCGGTTGGCGGGCAGACGTCAGCCAGACCTGAACCTAAGCAATCTCGTCCTCGACCGGCAGGCACTGCAGAACCGACTGAGGGGTTGATATCGGCGGAAAGGGCAGCTGGTTGAACTCTCGCCATAGAAGGTCCGCAATCGGCACGTTCGCAAGGCATCGCGGTGGCGCAGAGCGTGGGAGCGGACGCAAGAGCTAAGGCTGTTTTCGGAGGCGGAAGAGCCTGATGGGCGATTTCGGAGACGACGTGGTCGACTGTCTCCTGTCGTCATCAAGCGATCCGGTATCATCGTCCCCAAATAACCGCAGCTGGTCTGAAGGCCCCGCTGCGCGCCCGTCTCGTTGAGATCTCGCGCCACCATTGCTCCAAGGATTGACGATCACAAGGCAGCAGCGTGCCAACGCCCGCGGTGAAGGTTCGTCAGTCGGCAAGGCATTTTCTCGGAACGGCTATCAGGACTGGTACGCCTTGGGTGATCGCGTCAACGAAATCGGCGCGCAGGCCCCGGCCAGCGGCTTCTTGTTTGGCGAATTTGTTGATCACGAGAAGATCTATATTGTTGCGAAGTGCCCGGGAAACGACAGCTGCGGCCTCAGCAAGCCCATTTGTGTCGAGATTACAGGACATAGCTCCGCTGCCGAGTGGCTGGGAAATCGAGATCTCTTGTCCTGTCGCAACATCGATTGCGAGCATGACGTGCGTGCCATTTGCGCACCTCGCGTGTCGCTGCACGATACCGCCGATGCGTACGCCTTGCTGCGCGATGTCCTGCGCGAAATCGGCGAGTAGCCTATCAACATCGTCTTTTGGACGGTAGAGAATAGCCCCCACACTATTCGGATCTATCTCATCCATATTATCGATCACGGCCGGGTCCCTGTTGATGTGTTTCTCGTATCGGGACATAGCTGTCGAACGCTCTCATGCGGATCGTGGCAGGCGTTGCAAGCACCGCTCGGCAGCCGCGAGCGGAACGGCGCGCGCGATCTCCGCAAAAACGTTCGCTCCATTGCTGAGCCGTAGCGCATCAAACGAGCGGCGCGTGATGCGCGCCAAAAGCGGCGCGCCAGAACGGCAAGTTTCAAGAGCCAGAACCAAGGTGACCTCCGCCTCGTCGAACGGCAGAAAGGCTTTGATGCGTGCCGGAAATACATTGAGGATAGAGCTTGCACGTGGGGGCTCGCACGCGATGCTGACATCGCCGGCTGCGATGCGCAGCCGCAGCTGCGCGCCCGGTCTAAGCGGCACTCCAGGTATCAGAAGGCGCGCCCCGTTGAGGCGGAGCATGATCAGCCCGTAGCGCCCATCATAGCCGCCGACCAAGGTATCAAGACAGACTGCCGCTTCGCCGCGCCCGGCAAGCGCCGGATCGGTCTGAACGATGTTGAGCGGCCCGGCCGCAGTCACGACGCCATCTTTCATCATGACAAGATGATCGGCAAAACGCTCGATATCAGCGTAATCTTGGGTGATGTAGATCATCGGCAATGGGAGGGTTTCCCGTATGCGCTCGAGAAATGGCAGGATCTCGCATTTGGCGGCGCGGTCTAGCACAATGAGTGGATCGTCCAGCAAAAGTAGCTGAGGCTGGCCCAACAGCGCGCTGCCAAGGGCAAGTCGCTGTCGCTCGGCCGCCGAAAGATGTGATGGCGAACGCTCGAGCAGCGGCGACAAGGCGAGCAATTCGACCACCCCATCAAAATCGATTAGTGTTGGTGTCGATGTTGACGCCTTGTATAGGAGGGTGCGCCGTACAGACCAATGAGAAAGAGGAATTGGTGGTCGGAATACATATGCGACGGGACGCAGATGAGGCGGTCGAAACTTTGTCTCATCCTGCCAAATCTCTCCATCGACCGCACAAAATCCAGTCGGCACATGCTGCACGCCAGCGATGCAGCGCGCGAGTGTGGTCTTGCCGCACCCGGGCGGACCAAAAATTGCTGTGACGCCTTTGGCCGGCAGGATGAATTGCGCATCTAACGGAATGTTCGCGAGAGAGCCGTTGAACGCAACCTCAATATAGCCCGTTCTTGCTTCTCTCATGAACCTGCGCCTGTGCTGTATCTTCCCATCCAAGTCACGAGCACAGCTGCAATAGAGATGATCGCCGTGCCTTAGATAATCCGGCCGGTGCCGCTCCAGCACGGCGTCTCTGCTCGCCTGAGGGCATAAGCTGCGGCGGTGGACTGCAGATCTGTGTTAAGATCAGAGGCTTCCTGAGCATCTCCGCGCCGCGAGGATCGTGACAGTCGGACGCTGCCCAGTGCGCTTGCCAATGAGAGGCAAAGCGCCTCTCCCTTAGCGCGAGGTTTTCAGCCTGCTTCGCCGGCCCGGAGGCTTTTGCTGAATGTCCAAATTGCGCGGCTCGAGAGGTTTGGCGGTAAAGATGCCGGCTCAGGCCAGAGCTGAATACTGGCTCGGGGCCCGAAATCCGCATCAAGGATCCCACGGCTTTGCGAGCCGATTTGAAGTTTGCGCCGGGAGCTACGGTCATGGCTTCTGCATTCTCGGGTGCGACCAGCATCAAAGCCAGATCGATCAGGATGAATCGGATAAATCTCATTGAAACTCCGGCTCCCCGCGCCCCTTCTTTGGCGGCGACTGATTGATCCCTACCCAGCAATCCGCGTGCCGTTTCAAGGAATATCTGCGCGTCTTGCGGCAAGGGAGGTTTTGTATCGGTCTCCACCCGACATCTTAAGTCGTCACATCTTATTGTAGGACTGTGGACGCTCGCGTCACCATGCGCACATGTAGGAGCTACCACGTGGAAGCTGAGGATGATCCATCGCCTTTTGGATTGGGGATGGTGCTTTGGCGAACATGCGGCCGTAAAACTCGTCAATGAGGGACAAGTGGATGCCATCCGATGGCGCACGTTCCGATCTGTGCGGAGGAGAAGGTCGGCGGCCGGGCGCTTGGAAAAAGGGCTGATGTGAGATGATATGCGGTGCCCGCGAGCTACGGCAGAACGTCTCCTAGCAGCACGGGTTGCCGACGTATTTCAGGGCGCGCGGGCCTTCGTTGCCTCGCGAGTCGACGCAGGATTGAGCTGCCCAAGACGGATGACTTGACCGGCGCCTAAGGAACTCTGGCGTCGGCGACGAACGGGTTGGGGCTTGAGGTCCGCAATTTGAGCCTGCTGAATGCTCCAGCTTGGATCGCCTACGCTATCGTGAAGGCCTATTTGTCTAAGGAGGACGTTGGCGTTGCAATGGTGCGCGTGGGCAGTATCGGGTACTCGATCTTCGGCAGCTGCCCGGTGAGCGAATTCAGAAAGGCGACAATCTCGTCAGTTTCTTCATCGCTGAGCTTTGCTCTAAGCTGAACCTCACTCATGACGCCGACCGCTTGCTTAAGACTCCAAACTTGACCAGAATGAAAGTAGGGCGGACGCAATGCGATGTTGCGCAATGGCGCCGAGCGGAAAACATACTCGTCGCCGGGATCCTTAGTGACGGCAAAACGACCCTTGTCTTCCTTTGGAAGCAGGCTTTCGGCTGGCCCTTTAATGACGCCGAAGCGAAAATAATCCTGTCCACCGACGTTAATTCCGTTGTGGCAAGAGGAACATCCCTTTTCGATGAATAGCTTTAGCCCGGTTTTCTGCTGATCGCTGAGAGCATATTCATCGCCCTCGAGGTACTGATCGAAGGGGGCGGCGGGAGTAATCAAGATTGCCTCGAAAGCCTCGATGGCCTTGGCGAAATTTTCAAACGTAACGGGCGCCACTTCGTTTGGAAAAGCCTTACTGAACATAACGACATAATCGGTCATTGAATTCAATGTTTTGAGCACGTGATCGGGCGTCGCATTCATTTCGACGCTGGCCTGGACAGGGCCTGCGGCTTGCGCCTTAAGATCCGCCGCTCGACCATCCCAGAACTGCGCCACGTTGAAGACCGCGTTATAGACTGTTGGCGCACGACGTGACCCCAGCTGCCAACGATGACCAATCGACCTCCGGCCGGCATCTACCCTGCCCGTCCCAAGGTTATGACACGTATTGCAGCTAATAACGCCGCTCGCCGATAGCCTCGAATCGAAAAATAAGGATTTGTCAAGTGTGATCTTTTCATGGGTGATAGGATTGTCCTTCACCGCTGGAGCGACTGAGGGAATTGGCTTGAAAATCCGCTTGGCGACGCGCATCAAATCCTCATTGGCGCCTGCTGCGGGGGAAACCAGAATGGCTGAGGCCACAACACTTAACCTACCGGCCCTGGAAAGCTCGCGTACCGCTTCCTCATGTGATGTCTCGCTTTTCTCCTAGATCGTGGAATCGCAAACATAGCGCTCGGTCCGCGTCCGCCCGCAGAACGACGTGCAGCAGTCAGCGAATGGTGTCTTCCGTATGCTGGGCTAGGCTGCACCCAGGCCGACGCTCCGCCGGTGCTATAGCAACCAGCGTGCCAGGGGGCTCAAGGTCGAAGCCTACTGAGCTGGTTTCAAGCAATTGCGTACTGTGAATTGCAGCAAGCGGCTTGAGGCTGTCGAATCAACGGTACGTGACCCGTGCGACGAATCATCATCCAGCCACAGGAATCCTGGCCTGTCGGTCCACGCCTCCGTGCTTCTCGGAAACTCACCCGTACGGCACTCTTTGACTCTGCAGGTCAGCTGGCTGGGACCGCGAACAAAGCGAGCTGCGCCGGCGCAGCTTGTCGCTGCTCGGCTCGATGCGTGCGCTTTGAGCTTCAACCCCCACCCCGCGGTGCAGTCGGTCAGGCGTGCAGTTGTCAGGAGTTCGTCCTACTGCCACCAAATGTGGGTATGCCCGTCTCAGCACGTATTCACACGTGCCGGACGCTCAAAGTCCTTGAATCGACCGTGGCGTCAGGTTGTAGGCATTACGAAGTAGAACGCCACCGGGGAGACAGCATCGCCACACATGCGCTAAACGGCCAATCTTTGCCGTACCTCCGTCTTCGCAATGAGCGTGTTGCGCGTGGCGGGACGATGGAGGCCTTAATCATTGCGGCTGCCCCGCAACAGGCGCGATCATGGCTGCCGACGCGCCGTATCCGGCAAACAGATGACGCTCGCGGGGCAAAGAATAATAGTGAAGGATATGCGACTTAAGACAGGTTTGGTGAATAAAGAGCAACGAATGAGCTGGATTTGCAATGCGCATTGCTGTGCATCCGCCCTCGCTGTGATCGTGATCGCGATCGCGGCCACGTGGTGCACAGAACAAGCTCGTGCGCGAGATCGTGGGGCCGAGCAAGTCTTAATGTCATGCAGACTAGACGTGATGCGCTTCTGTGACCGCTTTAGAGGGCCTAGCGATGTGGAGGTAGCCATCTTTTGCCTTAGGGACAATTTCAAGAATTTACGCGGCGAATGCCGCCGCATCATGCCAATTGCGGCGGAGAGAAAAGAAGGACCAAGACGGCGTCTCAATAGGCTTCCGGTCGTCCTCCATCGAGAGTGAGGCGTCCGAGTGGCAGTTGCAGAAATTGAGCGACAGTGAGGTGTTCAGACCTGCGGGCCAGAGTTTGGCCGAAAGTCGATCGGGCTGAAGCATCAGCCTGCCGCGCCGCAGTTCATCTATCCGGGGGCTGAGCTCCGTGAATCGATTGGCCCCGATCAGCGATCGATGTGCGCCCACGCGTGCTACGAGATTGCATGCGCTCTGAACTTCAATTTCGTACTGAAGCAGTTGCGCTCTTCAGCGCTGCAGCGATCCGCCGACTTTGGGCCCGCCGTGAGATTGCCATCGACTTGGTCGTAGCTGGTCGGAAGGACAATCTGTGTAACTGCGGTGGTTACGGCAGGACATCTGCAGGAATTCGTGCTGCCCATCAATCTATGGCGTTGTGGTCGGCAACGAAGTATTTTCCGGCAGGCTATAACTGGCAAAAGATCGCCGGAACGTTAGCGTTGGAGGTTGTTCCGTCGTGGTCTTCTTCAGGTGTCTCAGCTGGAGAATAGCCCGTTTTCGACTGCCGGGCTAAAGACACAGATAGAGCCAGGAAACCTCTTTTGTTATCCGCCCATCGACTTCCCGAAGGAACTGCTTGATGCCATTGCGGCGTTGTCGATGGGCGCTTCAGGGGAATCAGTTTGCCCGATCGTGATGCTCTTGGCCGAATACCGTTTCGGGCTCAAGGTCAAAGGAAACGCCGTCGCCAAGAGCCATTCAAAGGCAGAAAGTTGTTCAACCAGACGATTCTCGACGGCCTTGCGCTCCGCGCCAGGTAGGTCCGTTTTAAGGAGTCGACGGCACCGCCAGATTTCGCTCCGCAGGGATCTGATCTCACTTAATGCATCATCAATTGGAGTCATCACAGATGCTTCGTCCCTGGAGTATCAAGCATAGCGCTGGTCATCGAGCGGCCATTCCTTCGCTCCGCATTCCTGCCGAATAATTGCATCCGAAGACTCGCGACTTTCCCGCCCGTTCGTTCGGTGAGCAAAGATACGCAGTCCACTGAAGGGTCGTAAATCGAAATTCATGCGTTCGAGACCCTTGAGAGCGCCATCGAAGCGACCCATAGACCTGACGCATAGATGGCAGGCAGATCGGAATCTCAAGTAGCCCTTGTGCAACGTAGGCTGTCGATATCCGTGCCCCGAGATCGATAGACCTTTCGCAACATCACACTCGAATCCAGATCGCGAAACATGCTGTAGTTCCGTCGGATCCATTGATGCAGCTCGGTGGACCAGTCATTCTCGTTGCGTAGATATCCAGTGAAGGAAAAGCCAAGCCGGTCTATATATCTCTTGAGGAACAGCGGAAGCGCGGGAATCCGAAGCACCCGCTCGCCGTCCATCGCTTCAGGTAATTCGCCACGAAGCACGAATTCATTGTGGACGGTGACCAGCGACGCCGCCGGAATTCGCCGCCGCAGCATTTCATAACCGCGAAAGGAGATGCGGTCAGCGCCTGCGATGAAGAGAATGATGGGGGCGACATAGCAGCGCGCCGTCTCCTTCATGAAGCCGATCTCTTCGCACATCCTGAAGAATTCGTCGAAGGCGTGAAAGCCGAGATCGATTACCTTGGCGACCCGGTCGTGGATGATAAGAGGGTCCATCAGCTGCATCTTGCCATAAGTGTCGATCACATCCGCGGTCTCCGTGATGTTAGGGAGGTAGTCGAGCAACGACGGCTCTTTCAAGTTGACATCAAACGACAGTGCTGTGCCGTTTTTCAGCAGCAAGAACTCGCTCATGGCCCGAGCGATGAGAGTTTTACCGACCTGCGGGCTAGGAGAGCAAATGATGTAGATGGGGGTCGCTAACATAGCCAGCAGATCAATTTCGTTTCGTACGTGGGCCCGACCTGAGCTCGCCGAAATGCGACTACTTCTCGCCGGGCCGGGTAGCGGACTTGGCGCCGGCCAATTCCGTCAAGTTGATGCGATCAAATTCGCTCCAGACATTTGCCAGCCAATGCCGGACATAACCGCGCAGCACGAAGGAGTTGTTCGCGGGTTCATCGTTCCGCCCCTTGTTCGCGACGAAGTCTACGAATGGGACGGATGCAACTTCCACCTGCTCATAAGCCATCTCGTTGAGCTTCGGTATGACCAACTCAGTCGCATGTTTGATGCGGTGAAAATAGGAATTATAGGTCGCTTGATCCCACTGGAAGAATTGAGTGTCGTTGATGAAGTTCTTGACTAGGTAGTACTTTGCGCCGTTCATGAAGGTCGCGGTCTCCGCGATTTCGTCTAACGAAGCGATGGATGATCCCAGGATATGGAATACGGCGAATGTTATCTGGCCAGACCGCGCTGAGTCCAGAAATCCGATGTCGCGCAAGGAAGCCAGCGCAGAGGACAGTAAGCCTGCGCGAGCATCAATGACAGTGACGGACAGCCCTGAGTTCAGGGTATCGAAGATCTTCATCTGGTCCGCTGTCGCCGTCATGTCAACGATCTCGGTGATCTCGGGATAAAAGCGCTTCAGCGTTCCCCGCGGCGACTCCGTGTCGAATGCGCGTGTTTGCACGTTGTTGACGCTGAAGTAGTCCAGTAGCGTTCGTGATACGGTGGTTTTGCCGACCCCTCCCTTGTCCGCACCTACCACAATTACAACTGGCTTCACCATGGAAATCTCCTGAGACACTCGCTATTGCCGCGCGCAAACTGCGCAACCGACGCGTCTCTGCTTTGGATGCGAACATGGCAGAAAGAAGGGGCAATGAACCTTCGGATGAGAGAGATCTGCAACCGATGAACATTTCAACATCAAGCGAGTGACGGCCTTGGATTGCAATGACGATGCAAGCCGATAATGGTGAGTAAATCACTCGTGGTGGTGATCTAGGTGAGGTTTGTAAGCGGCTGGAATGCGTGCCGCCAAGAACCAATGGCCTGCCTGTGGTGATCGTTGCGTTGCCATAAGTTATCTATCGACGCGCTATCTAGATTGGCATAAAGCGACCGAATCTTACGTAGCGTTAGATTGCGAGCTCGGGGAAGAAAAGGTGGTGTGCTACGCGGTACGACTATGGCTTGGTAAATCATCAAAGGTCCGCTGGAACAGATCGTCGTCTTTTCGGCAGACAATGACCCTGAACGAGCGAGCTCTCACTCTGCTAAAGAGATCGAGATGTGCGAGCGCTGAAACGGGCTGCTGACGCAAATAGCAAGCACACATCTGTTCGCGTCGAGCCGAGATTATCGTCTCATGGAGAACGAGATCGAAGGCTGAGCGGGCACGCCCGACGGCGCAACATCGGTGGCAAGCGAGATCGAGGACGCTGCGTCAAAAGAAGGCCGGCGTCGAGCGAATAGGACCGGCGATCCTCCCCTCGGGCGCTGCGGGAAGCTGCGCGGAATGAACGATGGCCTGGCGCGTGTGCGCTCTCGCTGGGCCGCTTCCTGGGGGCGTCGGACGGTGTACGTTACCGTTTTGAAGCGCCCACTCTGATCACCCTTTCAGTTTACTCGGGCAAGCCCGCCTGAAAGGGAATGCGAGGTGCGCGTCCACTTCTCGTTTCTTCTGGTCGGTGGCGCTTTATATAGTTGGTCTGCATATTCGGCCTCGGCGTAAAGCTACACCACGCTTGCCTTCATATGGGGCAACCACCGGAGTCTGCCAGACATTCCCTAGGTTTGCGCTGGAGGGGCATCGATGCCGCTGGCGCCACGGTACAGCCCTGCCGGCTTAACGCAGCTCGAGCGCAGGCCGAAGGCGATCGAAAGTAGCGATCCTCTGGCGCTGCGAAGAGCTCCGATGCGGCCATCGCTGATAGCCTGGAAATGGAGAATTGGGACAAGCCATTTGGTAAGGGGTTATTTCCACGCCTGAGCTATTGCCCAATGGCAGGACGACAGTGCCTCAACTTACTGTTCGCCGGGGCTATTTTCTATCTTGCATTTGGTTGCCCTGAAGACTTCAACCCGGACTACTTATTTGGCAACGCGATTGAGCAAAAACCGTGCTCGAGCGGCCGCATGGTAGCTGTCCGCGAGCTAAAGGCGGGTGGCTAGGCGCACTCTGTGCGGAGCAGCCAGGTGCTTGCTAAGCGCCTGGCTGCCAGAAAGTCAATTCGGTGGCGCCATCGGAGCGGCATTTAGCTGCCGGGCCCCTGGCGGAAGTATGGTCGCCGATGGCACGGTGGTCGGCTGCGTTGCGTCATTTGGAGAGCGGCCAACGATAATCGTGAGCAGACCATCGCCCCACAGCCGCCGCGCTGCTCTCTTGGCGTCTGCCAACGTCACCCCATCGACCACGGCGTTGTGCTTTTCGAAATAGTCGATGGGCAGCTTGTCAAGCTGCTGCTGCTGCAGCGTCCGCGCAAGCTTTGATGATGTGTTGAGAGCCAGCATTTGCGAGCCCTTCAGGTAGGACTTTGCATCATCGAGTTCCTGCTGAGTCGGTCCTTTCTCAGCGATGTGGCGGACCTGCTTCTCGATTTCTTCGACCGTTTCGTCGGCACGATCGGCGCAAGTGCCGCTATTGCCGAGAAACATGGCTGAATGATCCAGCCAGACCAGGTTCTCACGAACGGAGTAGGCTAGTCCGCGCTTCTCGCGGACTTCGCGGAACAAACGCGACGTCAGGCCGGCGCCGCCGAGGATGCGGTTGACCACATAGGTGGCCATGAAATCGGGCTCGGTGCGACGGACGGCTGGACCGCCAAAAGTTACAACTGTCTGCGGAACGTCGAGCGGAAAAAAGACCCGCTGCGGCGGCTTTGCTGCGATGACGTCGGAAACCGGCGTCGCTTCCGCTTTGGTCGGCAGGCTGCCAAAGGTTTTGTCGAGCAGCTTGCAGAGGACCTCTGGATCGACGTCGCCGACCACCGCGAGCTTGAGCGTGTCTTTTGCGAGCACGCGTCGGACATAGCCCTTGAGATCCGCGACTTCGACCTTCGGCACGCTTTCCAGCGAGCCCCCGACTGGGCGAGCATAAGGATGATTGATAAAGGCGACCTCGAGGAACTTGCGATGGGCCAGAGACGAAGGATCGGTCGAGTCGTGCCGAAGGCTCGCAAGCACAGTGGCACGGATCCGTTCGACATCGGCCGCGTCGAAACGGGGCGAGGTTAGCGCCATCCGTAAAAGGTCGAAGGCGTCGTCTGCGTTGTCCTCGAGCGTGCGCAAGGAACCGCGGAAGTGATCATGGGTCGAGTGAAAATGCAGATCAATGGCACGATGCTCGAGCCGCTCATGAAAGGTCTTGAAGTCAAGCTCGGCGGAACCCTCCTTGAGCAGGCCAGCAACCATGTGGCTTACGCCAGGTTTTTGTTCGGGGTCCTGAGTCGCGCCGCCGGTGAAGGCAAATTCCATCGCGATCAACGGGACAGTGGAATCCTGCACGAACCAGGCTTCTATACCGCAAGACGAAACCAGGCGCCTGATCCTGGTCCGGGCATGCGTCCTTGTGGCGGCAAGCGAATTGGGCGAAGCGAGCGTGGCGATTGAGAGCGAGCTTGCCCCAAGGAGGACCTCACGTCGTGTGCAAGGATGGATCATTAGAGCTTCTCCCCGTGTTTTACGGTGGACTCTTTGATGAGATAGCCGGTCACCGCTCGTTTCTTGTCGAACCATTTCCGCGCGGCCCCCTGCACCTGCTGGGCACCGACCGCGCGGATGCCATCCGGCCAGCCCCGAATATCGTCGATGGATAGTCCCGTTGTGAGGCCGCGGCCATACCAGCGTGCGAGCATCTCCTGATTGTCCTGGGCGTAGGTTACCCGCGCGATCAGCCGCGTCTTGACCCTCTCGAGATCTGCGGTGCTCGCGGGATTACCCGCAATGTCGGCTATTACCTCGTCGATGGAGCGCTCGATCTGGCTGAGTTTGACGCCGGGTTTTGGTACGGCAGAAGCCGCGAATAGCGAGGGATCGAGCGCGGCCGAGTGGTAACTCGCTCCGGCAGTGACCGCGAGCTGCTTTTCGACCACCAGCGAGCGATAGAGGTATGAGTTGACACCGCCGCCCATCAACTGCTCGAGCACGTCAAGCACTGGACCCTCGCCGGCGGCCGCGGTGTGAGCCGATGGTACGAGATAATAGCGGTGCAGGGCTGGCTGCTCGACGCGGGCATCGGCCAACGTCACTGTGCGCGGCGCGGCCGACGTCGGCTCCTACGGCCGAAGGCGTTCCAGGGGAATTGATGCTTGCGTGGGGATGGCGCCAAATGTCTCCGTCACCACCGAGCGGATTTTCTTAGGGGCGACGTCGCCAGCGACGATCAGGATCGCGTTGTTCGGTGCATGAATGCGCTTGTAGAAAGTAAGCGCATCCTCTCGGGTAAGCTTTTCGATTTCGTGGCGCCACCCGATAATCGGGCGTCCATAGGGGTGGTTGAGGTAAAGCGCCGCCATCATCTGCTCGGCGAGACGTTCACGCGGATTGTTGGCGACGCTCATATTGAATTCCTCCAGCACGACGTCGCGCTCGGAAAGCACGTCCTCATCTTTGAGGATGAGACCGGTCATGCGGTCGGCTTCAAATTCCATCATCTTGCCGAGGTGCTCGCGCGGCACGTGCTGGAAGTAGCTGGTGTAGTCGAGCCCGGTGAAGGCGTTCTGATTGCCGCCGGCGCGCAGGACGGCCTTGGAGAATTCATTCGCTGGATGTTTGGAGGTGCCCTTGAACATCAGGTGTTCGAGGAAATGCGCAAGCCCCGATTTGCCAGGCGGCTCGTCGGCGGAACCGACCTTATACCAGATCATCTGAGTCACAACGGGTGTGCGATGATCCGGGATCACGACCACCTGGAGGCCGTTCTGAAGCGTGAAGCTAGCTGGTCGATCCGATCTGACCGTGTCGGCAAAGACGCCCTCCCCTTTAGGAAGATATAAGTCAGTGCTATCATCCATTCTGTGCTCGACCGCCAGCGCGGTAGGCGTCGTCGTGCCAGAGGCATTAGTGGCGGTACCTCCTGCCTTGGCGGTGACCGAAATCAGATTCTTCATGGTATCGCCTTTCATTCCATGCTGATCAACGTTCATGGCAGACAAATCCGACAAAGCGCGGAGCCGCTAGTAGCCCTGCACAGTGATTATGACTCTTTGGAAGAGTTGGGATAGGCGCGGCCCATTTTGGCTCGGGCCGTGTCCGTGTTGAACATCCATTTGATGCGGGAGCGTGCGGCATTCCTCTGCCGTTCCCAGGCGGCGATTTCGCGGCGCAGTCGCTTGGGGTCGTCGATCCTGCGATCGAGGCACTGTCCGCGCAAGACGCCGATTTCGATCTCGACCATGTTGAGCCAGCTTACGTGCTTGGGGGTGTAGTGGAACTCAAGCCGGCGCAGTATCCGTCTGGCTTCGGCAGGCGGGAACGCCTGATACAGGCGCCGGCGGAGTGGGTCGATAGATTGTTTTGGACGACCCGGATGGTCTCGGCGTCGGGATAATGGACGTCGACGAGTTCGCGCATGCATCGGGCGTAGTCTTCTGCCGCACGGTGCTCGGTGACTTTGACCTTGCGCCAGGGGCGATGCACGTCGAGCAGGACGAAGAGGTTGACGGTGCCATTGCGCCGATACTCGTAATCGTAACGTTCGAGCCGGCCG
>NZ_SPQS01000035.1 GCF_004570865.1 Bradyrhizobium frederickii | reverse complement strand
ACCCGCGCCCGCGCCGGCCCCCACGCCGAAGCCGCAGGTCGAGGCAGCCCTGCCCCCGCCGCCACCGCCTCCGCCGGTGAAGCCGATCGATGCCGCGCCGGCGCCGACGAGCACGGACAGCGGGCCGAGTGCCGCGGCCCTGGCCGACGATCCCACGATCAAGAGCCTGACCTCCAAGATTGCCGCCAATCCGGACGACGTGAACGCGCTGTACCGGCGCGGCCAGGTCTACGCCAGCAAGGGCGCCTACAACCTCGCCATCAAGGATTTTGACGATACGCTTCGGATCAATTCGAAGGACGTCGAGGCGCTGAACAATCGTTGCTGGACCCGCACCGTGGTCGGCGACCTCCAGGGCGCATTGAAGGATTGCAACGAGGCGCTGCGGCTGCGGCCGAATTTCGTCGATGCGCTGGACAGCCGGGGGCTCGTCAATCTCAAGTCGGGCGCGGTCAAGAACGCCATCGCCGATTTCGATGCGGCCCTGAAGATCAACCCGCGCCTGACCTCCTCGCTCTATGGACGCGGCCTCGCCAAGCAGCGCAACGGCTCCGCCCAGGAAGGGGCGCTCGATATCGCCAACGCCAAAGCGATGGATCCGAACATCGTTCAGGAATTTGCAAGCTACGGAGTGCGCTAGTATTTTTTTGAGCTGAGGCCGGCGGCGCCTCGAACCCTGGGGGGTCCAGGCAAGACTAACGAACGGATGCCGCAGGCTCCCCACGGGGGGCTGATTGCAGGAATTTTCGAACCGCGCGAACTGGCTGCACTGGAGGGACTGGCTATGAAATCGGCTGCAAAGGGACTTACCGCGATCCTGTCCATCATCGCTCTTGGCGCCGCCCTGTCGCTGCCGGCCCCGCCCGCATTCGCCGGCGACGACGGCAACAGCAAGAACGTCACCGAGGACGACATCGTCCGCGCACTGGCACCGGCGCCGAAGAAGCCCCTGACCCGCGGCCTCTCGATCGCCCCGCAGGCCGATCCCGCGCCGAACGCGGCGGAGACCAAGCTGATCCAGTCGGTGCGCGGCCGCTCGACGCGTTCCCTGTCGTCGATCGAGCGCGAGGAGATCGCGTCAGCCGCCAAGGACAAGCCGAACATCGATCTCGAAATCACGTTCGACTACAACTCCGCCAATATCAGCGCCAAGTCGATGCCGTCCGTGCAGGCGCTCGGTCGCGCACTGACCAGTCCCGACCTGAAGGGCTCCACCTTCGTGGTTGCCGGCCATACCGACGCCGCCGGCGGCGAAGCCTACAATCAGGACCTGTCGGAGCGTCGCGCCGACGCGATCAAGCGCTACCTCGTCGACAAGTACAGCATTTCCGCGACCGATCTCGTCACCGTCGGCTACGGCAAGAGCAAGCTGAAGGATCCGAGCCAGCCGATGGCGGAGGTCAACCGCCGCGTGCAGGTCGTCAATATGGAAAACAAGACCACCGCATCGAAGTAAGCACGACGCAATCCTTTGAAGTGACCGGTCGTGATGTGGTGTAAAGTCTCGCTTCCAAAGCGCGTCCCGCAGCCTTGCGGGACGCCGCTTCGTTTCAGGGAAACGCGTTTCATGGGCCTCGCACGGACGGCCGTGAGCCAGGCCAGGATGATCCGGCGATGAATCTCTCCGAATATCTCAAGCCTGCCGGAACCGTGGTGTTCGTCGTGGCACTCGGCGTCGGCTATTATCTGTTCGAGCATCGCAAGCGCCCCGAGCCGAAGGAGACGCAAAGCGAGGCGCTCGTCATCGTGACGAAGTCGACCAATGCCTGCTTCTCCGACCTGGTGCGTGTGACCGGCTTCTTCGTGCCGCGCCGCGAGGCCGTGGTTATCGCCGACCAGGAAGGCTCCAGGGTCACCGACCTCCTGGTCACCGAGGGCGCAATCGTCGCCGACAACCAGGAGCTGGCGCGCCTGACCGCGCCGCCGCAGATCCCGGGCCAGCCGCAGCGACCGGGCCCGCAAGGTCCGATTTCGCTGAAGGCGCCGGCGCCGGGCCTCGTCACCGAGGTCCGCACCATCGTCGGCGCGCCGGCCTCGCCGCAGGCGGGGCCGATGTTCCGCATCGCGGTCAACAACGAGATCGAGCTCGATGCTCAGGTCCCGGCGGTGCACATGACCAAGCTCAATTCCGGCGCCACCGTGCGCATCAGCCGCGACGACGCGCCCGATCTGATCGGCCGGGTCCGGCTGGTCGCGCCCGAGATCGACCGCACCACGCAGCTCGGCCGGGTCCGCATCAGCGTCACCAACAATCCCTCGCTGAAGGTCGGCGTGTTCGCGCGCGCCTCGATCGACGCGAAGCGAAGCTGCGGCGTCTCGATTCCCAAGACGGCGATCGACCATCTCACCATTCAGGTCGTCAAGGGCAACACGATCCAGACGCGCAAGGTACGGGTCGGACTGTCGTCCGACAGTGCCACGGAAATCCTGGAAGGGCTCGAGGTCGGCGAGATCGTCGTCGCCGATGCCGGCTCTTCGCTCCACGACGGCGACCAGATCAAGACCATGTTCGCCGATGAACTCGATCGCACGCGGGTACGCTGATGGCTCTCAATATCTCGGCATGGTCGATCCGCAATCCGCTGCCGTCGGTCGTCTTCTCGATCATCCTGCTGATTCTCGGCTGGGTCTCCTTCACCAAGCTCGCGGTGACGCGGCTGCCGTCGGCCGACATTCCCGTGATCTCGGTCGTGGTCTCGCAATTCGGCGCGGCACCCGCCGAGCTGGAATCCCAGGTCACCAAGACGATCGAAGACGCCGTCTCCGGCGTCGAGGGCGTGCGGCACATCACCTCCTCGATCACCGACGGCGTGTCGGTCACCACGATCCAGTTTGCGCTGGAGACCAACACCGACCGCGCCCTCAACGACGTCAAGGACGCGGTGACGCGCGTGCGCTCCAACCTGCCGCAGAACGTCACCGAGCCGCTGATCCAGCGCGTCGACGTCATCGGCCTGCCGATCGTCACTTATGCAGCGATCTCGCCCGGCAAGACGCCGGAGCAGCTCTCCTATTTCGTCGACGACGTGGTCAAGCGCGCGCTGCAAGGGGTCCGCGGCGTCGCCCAGGTCGAACGCATCGGCGGTGTCGAGCGCGAGATCCTGGTCTCGCTTGACCCGGACCGCCTGCAGGCCATGGGCCTGACCGCCGTCAATGTCAGCCAGAGCCTGCGCGGCACCAATGTCGACGTCGCCGGCGGCCGCGCCGAGATCGGCAAGAATGACCAGGCGATCCGCACGCTCGCGGGCGCCAAGACGCTGGGTGACCTTGCCGGCACCATGATTCCGCTGTTCGGCGGCGGCGAGGTCCGGCTCGACGATCTCGGCACCGTCACCGACACCATCGCCGACCGCCGCACCTTCGCCCGCTTCAACGGCGAGCCGATCGTCGCGCTCGGCATCAAGCGGTCCAAGGGCGCCAGCGACGTCAAGGTGGCCGAGGCCGTTCAGAAGCGCATCGACGCGCTCAAGGCCGCCTATCCCGACGTCGACCTGAAGGTGATCGACACCTCGGTCGAATACACCAACGGCAATTACCACGCGGCGATCTCGACCCTGTTTGAGGGCGCCATCCTCGCCGTCATCATCGTGCTGCTGTTCCTGCGGGACCTGCGCGCCACCATCATTGCCGCGATCTCGTTGCCGCTGTCGATCTTCCCGGCGTTCTGGGCGATGGATCTGCTCGGCTTCTCGCTCAACCTCGTCAGCTTCCTCGCCATTACGCTGTCGACGGGTATCCTGGTCGACGACGCCATCGTCGAGATCGAGAACATCGTTCGGCACATGAACATGGGCAAATCGCCCTATCGCGCCGCGCTCGAGGCCGCCGACGAGATCGGCCTCGCGGTGATCGCGATCTCGCTGACCATCATCGCGATCTTCGCACCGGCAAGCTTCATGTCGGGCATCGCCGGACAGTTCTTCAAGCAGTTCGGCATCACCGTCTCGGTGCAGGTGTTCTTCTCGCTGCTCGCCGCGCGCTTCGTCACGCCGGTGCTGGCCGCCTACTTCCTTAAGCACGGCCATCACGAGGAGCCGCCGCCCGGGCGCATCTTGCGGTCCTATCACCGCATCGTGGCCTGGTCGGTGAAGCACTATTTCATCACGGTGCTGGTCGGCTTCGGCATCTTCGCCGCCTCGATCTGGAGCATCACGCTGCTGCCGCAGGGATTCCTGCCGGCGCAGGACAGCGCGCGCTCGCTGCTGGCCCTCGAACTGCCGCCGGGCACCCAGCTCGCCTACACCGAAAAGGTCACCGAGGACATCGTCGCGCGCCTGCGCAAACGGCCCGAGGTGAAGAGCATCTTCGTCGACGGCGGGCGCGTCCCGCCGGGCACGCAGGAAGTCCGGCGCGCCGCACTGATCATCAACTACACGCCGAAGGATGCCCGCGACATCACCCAGCGCGAGCTCGAATTCTCGATCAGCCAGGAACTGGAGAACATTCCCGACATCCGCTTCTGGTTCCTCGACGAGAACGGCCTGCGCGCCATCTCGCTGGTCGTGACCGGCGTCGACGCCAACATCGTCAACAATTTCGCGAGCGAGCTCGCGACCCAGATGAAGCGGATTCCCACCATCTCCAACGTGATCTCGGAAACCACGCTGGAGCGGCCAGAGCTGCGCGTCGAACCGCGCGCCGATCTTGCCGCGCGGCTCGGCGTCTCGACCGAAAGCCTGTCGCAGACCATCCGCGTCGCCACCATCGGCGATGTCGGACCCGCGCTCGCCAAATTCGACGTCGGCGACCGACTGGTGCCGATCCGCGTGCAGCTCGAGGATGCCGCCCGCGGCAATCTGAAGACGCTGGAGCAGTTGCGCGTGCCGCTCGGCGAGCACGGCGAGAAGGGCGGCGTGCCGCTCTCGGTCATCGCCGACGTCAAGCTCGACCAGGGTCCGACCAGCATCAACCGCTATGACCGCGAGCGGCAGGCCACCGTCGCCGCCGACCTCGTCGGTTCGGCCGCGCTCGGCGACGCCACCAAGAAGATCTACGACCTGCCGGTGATGAAGAGCCGGCCGAAGGGCGTGAAGGTCTCGCCCTCCGGCGACGCCGAGAGCCTGAACGAACTGTCCGAGGGCTTCGCCACCGCGATCACGGCCGGCCTGATGATGGTCTACGCCGTGCTGGTGCTGCTGTTCGGCACCTTCCTGCAGCCGATCACCATTCTGTTCTCGCTGCCGCTCTCGATCGGCGGCGCCATCGCGGCCCTGCTCCTCACCGGCAAGCAGCTCACCACGCCGGTGTGGATCGGCATCCTGATGCTGATGGGCATCGTCACCAAGAACGCGATCATGCTGGTGGAGTTCGCGATCGAAGCCATTCGCGCCGGCAAGCCGCGCGAGGAGGCCATGATCGACGCCGGCATGAAGCGCGCCCGTCCGATCGTGATGACCACGATCGCGATGGCCGCGGGCATGATGCCGAGCGCGCTCGCGGTCGGCGCCGGCGGCGAGTTCCGCTCGCCGATGGCACTCGCGGTGATCGGCGGCCTGATCTTCTCGACCATCCTGTCGCTGGTGTTCGTGCCCGCGATGTTCATGGTGATGGACGATTTCGGCGCCCTGATCTGGCGCTTCGCCAAGCGGCTGATCGTGCACAGCGACGACGCCGAGACGGACGGCCATCACGGAGCGGCGCCGGCGGAAGCGGGGCCAGCACCGAGGAATATCGTGCATCCCGCGGCGGAGTAGGGTTCGAAAGGCCGCGGTCGTGCACTGGCGAAAGGCGGCCGCTGGCGCTATGTTGTGCCCATGACGTTTACGCGTATTACGATCGATCCCGCGGTCTGCACCGGCAAGCCCTGTATTCGCGGGTTGCGGTTTCCAGTGGCGCGGCTGCTGGGCCTGCTGGCCGCCGGCGAAACCCGGGAATCCGTTCTGAACGACTACCCGTATCTCGAACGTGAAGACATTGACGAAGCGTTGCGCTATGCGGCCTTCCTCGCTGAGGACGAGGCCGTCGAGCTGCGTCCCACAGTCCCGGCTAAGTGAAGTTCCTCGTCGACATGCCCCTCTCGCCGGTGCTGTCGCGCTGGCTCACAGAGCTGGGACATGGCGCCGTCCACGCCTCCGCGATAGGACTTCATGATCGCGTCCGCCGACGCAGGCTGCCGATCGGTTGACCTCACTCGTTGCGCGCGATCGCGGTCAGCTTGGTCATGTTCCGCAGCAATATCCGGCCGCGCTGCAGATCGAGGATCGCCTCCTTGCGCCAGGCCTGGAGCTGACGGTTGACGCTCTCGCGGGCGGCGCCGACGAAGACGCCGAGCTGCTCCTGCGAGATGTGCACCTCGGAGCCGAAATCGGCGGCGAGCGCGCAGAGCCGTCGCGCCAGGCGGACCGGCAGCGGCTGCAGCATGGATTCCTCCATGCGCTCGCTCTGCCAGCGGATGCGCTGGCACAGCAGCGCGATGATCTTGATCGCGACCTTCGGCTCGCGTTCGAGGAAGCTGAGAAAATCTTCGCGCCGCAGCACGAATAATTCGCTGGCCTCGCCCGCGGTCGCATCCGCGGTGCGATTCTGGCCGTCCAGCACCGCGACCTCGCCGAACAGGTCGCCCGGTCCCATGAAATTCAGCGTCAGCCGGCTGCCGTCGGCGGCGCCGGTCTCGATGCGGACCTGGCCACGGCGCACGCCGAACAGCGCGTCCCCGGGGTCCCCTTTCTGGAACAGCACCTCGCCATTGCCCAGATGCTGGGTGTGGCAGAGGTTGGACAGCCGCTGGAGCTCGTCGGCACCGAGATCCGCGAACATCGCGTTCATCTTCAGGATGACCGCAAATTCGGCCTGCTTGCTCATTTGAATGTCCTTGTGAACGTTTCTGGTCCGTTGTCTCGGCAAATCGCTTGAAACCATCACCATCAGGATCGCGTAAAACCGCGTCGGAGAAGTGTGTCATAAGTCACATAACTTTGCAGCACCCCCTGACTATTTTTACGCGCTTGGAGCCGCTTCCCGTCCGGGGATAAACTCAGGGCGCGAAGGATGGGTGGCCGGCGGGATTCGACGCCGACCGTCCGTCATTGGAAAGTCGACATGAGAGCAGTGAAATTCGTCGGCGCGGCTTTGGCCGCCGTCATCATCGTGATCGCAACCCTGCTGGTGATCGGGATCCCATCGGGCTTCCTGACCTCGACGATCGCCTCGCGGGTCGAGAATGCGACCGGCTATCGGCTGTCGATCGACGGCACCACGAAGATCAGCCTGTGGCCGGCGCTGAACGTCACCCTGAACGACCTCACGCTTGCCGACCCCAGGGATCGCAGCGGCATCACGCGCCTGACGGTCGACAGCGTGCAGGCCGAGATGTCGCTCTCCAGCCTGTGGTCGGGCCGCCCCGAGATCAGCGAGCTCATCGTCACCCATCCCGTGCTCTACCAGCCGCTGCTGCGTGAGCGCCTGCCGAATGCCGGATCGTCCTCGAAGCCGCCGACGCTGAACGTCGACGGCGCGACCATCGACCGCGTCAAGGTCACCGACGGCGAAGTCGCATTCTCCCGCCTGCGCGATCGGGTCGATGGCCGCATCAGCGCCATCAACGCCGACGCGATCGTCGGCCGCGACCGCAGGGTCAACGTCACCGGCACCGCGCGCGTCGGCGATCATCCGACCAAGTTCGACGTCAAGGCAACCGCGCCGGCATCGCCGGCCGACCGGCCGACCGTTCCCGTGGATTTCGCCATCGACATGCCTGATGTGCTCAAGTCCCAACTCACCGGCCACGCCGAGATGCGGCTGAGCGGCGACGTCGTGATGATCAACGGCGTCAATGGCCGGCTCGGCGACGGCGTGTTCAACGGCTGGGCGTCGGTCGACATCGCGAGCAAGCCCCTGGTGAAGGTCGATCTCGACTTCCAGCGGCTGGCGATTCCGCTGGCGAAATCGCCGCAGGGCGCGGCCGGACAACCCTGGAGCAATGCGCCGATCGACGTCTCCGGGCTCAATTATGTCGATGCGCAGGTGAGAATCTCGGCGAACGAGGCCGTGATCGGCGATGCGCGCATCGCGCCGCTGGCGCTCGATGCAAAGCTCGCCGGCGGCGTGCTGAAGGCCGGCACCGCCAATCTCGGCGCCTATGGCGGCCAGGTGTCGGGCGAGGTGATCCTCGATGCGACCACCGGCGCGCCGAGCTTCGCCATGCATTCCGATCTGGTCGGCGTGCGGGCGCTGCCGCTGCTTCAGGGCCTCGCCGAATTCGACCGCATCGACGGCAAGCTGCAGGCCAAACTCGCGCTGCGCAGCGCCGGCACCAGCCAGCGCGCCCTGATGGCGAACATGCAGGGCACCGCCTTCGTCAATTTCCAGGACGGCGCCATCCGCGGCATCAACGTCGCGCAGATGATCCGCTCGCTGACGACGGGCACGCTGTCCGGCTGGCAGGACAGCCAGAGCCCCAGTCAGGAGCAAAGCACGGACCTGTCGCAGCTCTCGGCCTCGTTCCGCATCGACAAGGGGCAGGCGGTCACGACCGATCTCAACCTGATCGGACCGCTGGTGCGCGTCACCGGCGCCGGCACCATCGCGCTCGACACCAAGATGATGGGTTTTCGCGTCGAGCCGAAGCTGGTGATGACCACCGAAGGCCAGGGCCGCACCAATGAGCCGGTCGGCTTCGGCATTCCCGTGATGATCCAGGGCTCCTGGTCGCAGCCGCGGATCTACCCTGATATGGCCGGCATGCTGGACAATCCGGACGCCGCCTATGCCAAGCTGCGCGAGATGGGCAAGGGCCTGTTCGGCCCTGACGGCGCCGGGCTCGGCAACATTCTGGGCAGCCTTGGCCTTGGCGGTGCCAATGCGCCGGGCAGCGGCAATGCGGCCGGCAACGCCAATCCGCAGGCCCAGCAGCCCGGGCAGAACAACCTGCTCGGCGGCCCGCTGGGGGAGGCGCTCGGCAATTTGATTCAGCAGGGGTTGTCGGGTGGCGCGGGAAGCAGCACCGGCACCGCGCCAGGCAGCGGCCGCAGCCGCAGCCTGCCGGCGCCATCCTCCACGCCGGCGCCGCAGGCTTCGCCCACAGCCCCGACCCTGGACGACCCGCCGGTCGCGCAGCAGGACAGTCAGCCAATGAACGACGTGCTGCGGCAACTCTTCAACCGCTGATGGGGCTGCGACAATCCCTCCTTCCACCCCGCCCCGGCGTCCACGGCGGGTAACCACGCCGGCTTGTCTCCGGGGCGCGCGGCGGTCCTTTGGCCCAAATTGTGATAGAACGACCCCGCATGGGCCCATCGGCCCTTAGCGCCGGCGTCGATGGCGGCGCAAGAGGATCGGGATGGCGGGAGCGAACGACAAGACACGATCTCTGCGCGGGGGCCTGTTCGCCAAATATGTCGTCTCCCTCGTCGGCCTCGTCGTGTTCGTCCTCGCGGTCAACGGCGCGATGGAGACCTGGATCTCCTACCGCGCAACCAGGACCCAGCTGACCGACGGCCTGGAGGACAAGGCGCAAAGCGCGGCCCGGCGCATCGAGCAGTCGATCTCGGAGCTCGACCGCCAGATCAGCTGGGTGACGCGGGCGAGCCAGGACACGCTCGAGAAGCGCCGCGCCGACTATGCCTCGCTGCTGCACCAGGTCGCGGTCGTCAACCAGCTGTTCCAGCTCAACGGCGAGGGCCGCGAGGTGCTGCGCGTCTCGCGCCAGTCGACCACGACCGGCAGCAACGCCGACCTCTCCCGCGACATCCGCTTCACCGAGACGGTCGCCCGCGGCGTCAGCTACGCGCCGGCCTGGTTCGCCGACGGCACGCCCTTGATGTCGATCTCGGTGGCGCATTCCGGCTTCAATGCCGGCGTCACCGTGGCCGAGATCGACCTCAGCTTTCTCTCCGACTTCCTGTCCGACGCGCAGGTCGGCAAGGCCGCCTTTGCCTATGTGGTCGATCCGCGCGGGCGCGTGCTGGCGACATCGTCGAAGGGGCCCGAGGTCGGCAAGGATCTGTCGAAGCTGCCGCAGGTCGCGGCCGCGATCGCGCCCGGCCACGCGGCCGACACGTCCGGCACCGACTTCAACGGCCATGCGGTGATGAGCGCCGCGAGCACCGTGCCGAAGCTCGGCTGGAGCGTGCTGTTCGAGCAGCCGACCACGCAGGCCCTGATGCCGATCCGCGACCAGCTGGTGCGCATCGCGCTGCTGATCGGAATGGGCCTGATGGTCGCGATCCTCGCCGGCACGCTGCTCGCCCGCCGCATGATCATCCCGATCACGGCGCTGCGCGACGGCGCCCACAAGCTCGGCGAAGGCGATTTCAGCCACCGCATCGACGTGCACACCTCGGACGAGCTTGAAGACCTCGCCAGCCAGTTCAACCGCATGGCCGACCAGATCCAGGAGACCTATTCGAACCTGGAGACCAAGGTCGAGGAGCGCACCCGCGATCTGGCGCAGTCGATCAACGAGCTGAAGGTGCTGGAGGAGGTCGGCCGCGCGCTCGCCGCCTCGCTCGATCTCGACGCCGTCCTGCCGACGATCGCCGCGCGCGCGATCGAGATCACCCATGCCGATGCGGTGCTGATCTACGGCTTCGACGCCGAGCGGCGCCGCTTCAACCTGGTCGAGGCCGGCGGCATCGACCGATCCGCCGACGGCGCGCATGTCACCATCGACGAAGGCGACAACATCCTGAGCGATGCCGCCAGCAGCGGCGAGCCGATCGCGCTGGCCGATCTCGACGAGGCCACCGAGCAGCCGCTGCGCGAGGTCGCGCTCGCGGCCGGCTTCCACTCGGTGCTGGTGGTGCCGCTGGTCGACCAGCAGGGCACGCTCGGCTCGCTGGTGGTGCTGCGCCGCGGCGGTGGCGAGTTCGCTCCCAGCCTGATCGGCCTGATGCGCACCTTCGCCAACCAGGCCGTGCTGGCGATGCGCAATGCGCGCCTGTTCACCGAGGTCGACCACAAGGGCCGCGAGCTCGAGGCCGCGAACGAGACCGTGCGCGCCCAAGCCGACAAGCTGCGGATGCAGACCGAGCAGCTCAAGGACTGGAACAAGTCGCTGGAGGAGCGCGTCAAGACCCAGCTTGGCGAGATCGAGCGCATCCGCAAGCTCGAGCGCTTCCTGGCGCCGCAGGTGGCGCAGCTGATCGCCTCCTCCGACAGCCCGGAAGGGCTGCTCACCAGCCAGCGCCGCGAGGTGACGGTGGTGTTCTGCGATTTGCGCGGCTTCACCGCGTTCACGGAAGCCACCGAGCCGGAAGAGGCGATGAACGTGCTGCGCGAATATCACGCCGCGCTCGGCGGGCTGATCTTCAAATACGAGGGCACGCTCGACAAATATGCCGGCGACGGCGTGATGATCCTGTTCAACGCACCGATCCAGTTCGAAGACCACACCAGGCGCGCCGTGAAGATGGCGGTGGAGATGCGCGACACCATCGGCCCCTTGACCGAGCGCTGGCGCAACCGCGGCCATAGCCTGGGCTTCGGCATCGGCATCGCGCTCGGCTATGCCACGCTCGGCCAGGTCGGCTTCGAGCAGCGGCTGGAATATGCCGCGATCGGCAGCGTCACCAACCTCGCCTCGCGCCTGTGCGGCGAAGCCAAGCCCAACCAGATCGTGGTCAGCCGCCGCGTCTACGGCATGGTCGAGCCCTGGGTCGAGGCCCGCGCGCTCGACGATCTCCAGCTCAAGGGTTTCAATCACCCGGTGCTGGCGATGGAGATCCTGAGCTGGAACGATGAGGCGGAGAACGTGGTGGATGCATCAGTGGTGCGGCGACGGGGATAATCTCCCCGCCTGCGTCATTGCTTGTTCGTTCGCCGGCAGCATGTCGCGATCCCGCGGCACATGGCGCCCGGGTTTTGCGTAGGTCTTGCGACCCTTCGACATGGAAGGGCGCAGGGAAGGCCGGGCACCGGCTGGCACCCGCAAGACCCCTGTGCGTGAGTGCGTAATAGGTCGCTCACAGGGGAGAAACAGGTGTGGCCGAATGCCCGGCCTTCCCTGCGCGATGGTTGAAACGGCTTATGTCGCGCTCTCGCCGGTGAGTCGGTCCCTTTGCCACCGTCGCCTTGCAGCTTTCATCGGATGCGCCGTCCGGTTGGACCCGCGCAACGCCGCAAGACTTGACGCCGGAGATTCGGGCGTCACGACCACACGATTTTGCCGTACGCATGCAGCGCCGTCGTACACGCGCCCGCTGACCACTCACGGGGACTACCCGCCCTGCGACCGCATCTGGCGCCAACGCCGCCCGCGTCCACCGCCCCTCACCCCACGAACCCTGACGATCGCGATCCGTCCCTTACCATGGGATGAGTTGGAGCGGACTATAGGGTGTGTCGCGGTTCGGGTAAAGAGAAATTTTGATTATTCGAATGTGGCCGGCTGCGGCCCGGACACGGAATTTAAAAAACAACCCCATGCACAGTAGACGGGGCCAGCCGGATCAATCGGTTAGAGGACACGAATTCTGGCAGACTGAGGCTTGAGCGGACCGTATGCGTTGATACTCGGACAAACGCCGGCAGAGCGGCAAAGTAGGGAATGGACGATGGAAGCCACAATTCAACGCGTCGGATTCTCGCGCGGACGGTCGCCCGGGTCCTTGGTTTCGGCGGTTGTCGCGCTTCCACCAGTGGCAACGATTTCGATTTCGTCACCGTCTTTGAGTGCAAGTCCGTCGATCAGCTCCTGGGGAAGAACCACAGCCAGATCGTCATCCCATTTGAACACCTTCATCGCGGCCTCCTCAGCGCCGCCTCGTGAATGGCGTTGAACTCAGCGGCGAGGAAGGCGAAGTTGGACATTGGCCGCGCCGTCAGGCCGCACCCGCGACGGCGCGAATCTCGAGATGCACGCCGGTCTCCGTTTGCAGCGCGCTGATGACCCCAAGCAGGTTCTCGGCGGTCGGATTGCCATCGGGACCGAACATGCGCATCAGGCTCTTCTCCGGCCGCCCGAGCACCTCGCTCAACCGCTCGAAGCCAATGGTTGCATTGATATAGGCGCGCAGGGTGGCGCGACCGTCACTGGTGTTTCCGGCGAGCAGAGCCTGCACCGCATCCCGAAACAGCGCCTTGCGAAACGCCGGATCGCGCTCCGCTCGCTTCCGTACCGTGTCACGAAAATCCCGCGTCAACGCCATGATCGTCACCCTTTGCCGCGCTTGCGCGCCTTGTAGTCCCGCCAACGGCCAAGCGCGACCTCGATATCCTTGCTCTGCCTTCGCTTGGTGCCGCCACCCAGAAGGATCACCAGCGTGTTTCCGTCCCAGCCGAAATACACGCGATAGCCGGGGCCACGATTGATCTTCAGTTCGGCGACGCCCTCGCCGATCGATTTGACGTTCGACACGTTGCCGTCGGCCAACCGCTCCAGAGCGACAGTCACGCCGGAGGCCGCCTGGGCATCGAGACCATCGAACCAGCGCCGAAAATGACTACGTCCTTCTGAAACATATTCTTATCCGGATCATATGGTATCATATACGTTACCAATCCGCAACCGAAACGTTGCGGCTACACGCAAGAAGGGAACATGACCCGGACGATGACGAAACGCGAACCGGCGACACCGGGCGAAATCCTCACCGAGGAATTCATGAAGCCGATGGGCCTGACCCAGAGCGCGCTGGCCGAGGCCATGGGCGTGCAGCGCAAGCACGTCAACGAACTCTGCAACGACCGCCGCAACGTCACCGCGGCGACCGCGCTGATTCTCGCCCGCGTGTTCGGCAACAGCCCGGACTTCTGGCTGAACGTGCAGCGGCGAACCGATCTGTGGGAGCCGATGCACTCAGCGCGCGACCGCAAGCGGATCGAACGGGCGCGTCCGCCGACCTCGGCGGCGTGACAACGCACACGGCGAGCTTTACAGCAAACCCGGTGACTTGGTGGCGTCGATCCGCTCGACGATGGGCGCTATGGGGAAAGTGTACCCTCCCCAGGGGTCGTCCCGGCGAACGTCGGGACCCATACCGCGTGATCTATCGGTAGCGGGACGTAGAAGTACCGAACACCTAACCTTCACCAAACTGCTCCCTGTGGTTATGGGTCCCGGCGTTCGCCGGGACGACAGCGGAGATTGAGGCGCGGTCGTCGCGGATCATCGGCGCAGCCATTGGGCCCCTCGCCCACCGAACCACATCCCTGCTCCCCGCGACTAACCCTCGCCTCAACGGCGAGGCGGCTTCGATGGGAGACGGCCTGTGGCGTTTGCCTTGCCTTCGCGTGCTTATGATCTGCAGATGCTGGACCGTCCCGTCGACCGCGCCCGCGACCAGGGCTGGGTCTTTGGGCTGCCGCCGGGCATCGCGAGCGAGCAATGGCCGCTCGATCCCGTCACCGGATATCCGCTGATGCACGGTTTTACGCTTCTGCTGCCAGAAGACTATCGCGTGCATGGCAAGGACATCGTCGCATTGTCGTTCTTCGCCACTCCGGCCGATCACACTGACGGCGGCGCGATCGATGCCCCCGAGATCCGCGAGGCCGTGATGGCGCGGCCGTCGCATCCCCGTCTGTCGCGGATGACCGACATCCTCGACTACGAATATGCTGCGCTGTTGCTGACCAAGAGCGAGTACGAAGGCGCGTTGGCGACGCCGCCGGCGCCGCTTGCGCTGGCGACGGCCGATCGGCCGCGCTGGCTCGATGTCGGCGGCGCCAGCGCCTTCTACGGGGCCGCCCCGCCCTTTGCGCAGAAAATGTTCGCGGGCCCTCCGCGCGCCGATCTGACAGAGAACCTCGGAATTGCCTTGAAGCCGCGGGCGACCGATCCCAACGCCGGCAAGCCTCCGCAGGACCCGCACTTCCCGCGCAACCCGCCGAGCGACTATCAGCCCTACTACTACTTTGTGGGTGCCCCGAGTCCCGAGAATTACCGCCTGCACGAGTGGGCCAAGGACCACGCCCACATCCATCTCGGCGGCACCATGCGGCCGTGCCAGGCCGTGCCGGAGATGAGCCCGTTCTACATCGAGTTCGAGGAATATTTCGGCGGTTACAATTTCGGCACGGGCAATGCGCAGCTCGATTTCAAGCAGATGAAGTTTGACTGGGCGTGCGGGTGATCACGCCCCCCGCTTCGGCCCGATCGCCTCGAAGCCCGCCTTCTGCTCGTCGCTCAGATCCGCCTCGAAATCATCGAGCGCGTCGGTGACGCCGCTCACGGCCTGCAGCATCGTCTCCAGCCGCGCCTTGGCGGCGGTGAGGCGGGCTTGCGGCGTTGCCGCTGACACCGCCGGGCAGGCGCTGAGCGTCTGCATGGTGCGCAGGGCGGTGTCTTGGAGCACCTCGAAGCGGGCGCGGGCGGTCTCGTCGAGGCGCAGCGTGGCGGCGATGTCGTTTGCGGGCCATTGCTGCTGCACCAGCTGCTCGTATTGACGCTGCAGCTTTTCGTCATAGCGGGGATCGCTGTCGGCATCGCAGGCGGCCGCCTGCGCATCCTTGTTCGTGTCCTTGCTCGTGTCCTTGCGCTGCATCGACGCCAGCGCGGCGCGGCGCTCATTGGCGAGCGCATTGAGCCGGGCCTTCTGTTCGTCGTCGAGCAGATCTGTGAACTTCGACAGCGGCGCCGTGACCGCGTCGATGGCCTTGATCATGGCCTCGAGGCGCTCGCGCATCAGGGCGAGGCGCTCGGGTGCCGCGGCCGGCGCCTGCGCCGGGCAGGCCGCGCGAATAATGTCGCGCGCATTGGTCCAGGCGGATGCGAGCTCGTCGAGCGCGGTGCGCTGCAATTCATTGGGTGCCACGGCCGCAGCGATGCGGTCGACCGGCAGGCCGCCGGTGTCGCTGGCCTCGCAGAGGGTCTCGGCGGTCGGCACGCGTCGGCCGCGCCGGCCTTGTGGCGCCGTGTAGGCCGCGAGCTCGGTCGCCGCATAGGGCGCGAAGATCGCGGCATAGATGTCGCCATAGCCGTAGAGCGAGAGGCTGGTGGCATCGCCGAGGATGATTGCATTGGTGAGGTCGTCATGCGCGAACGGCCAGAACACCGGGCCGGTCCAGCCATAGCTGCCGTCGGGATGGCGCCACCATCCTTGCGGGCGGCGGCCGCCCTGCCAGCCCGCAAGCGCGGCCTGCGCCGTGAGCGCCGCGCGGAGGACGTAAGGATTGGCAGGCTGGCCGCGCTCGGCGCCGCGCGGGTCCTGCGATCGCAAGGCAGCGGAGCGGTAGCGGCCGCCCCGCACCGCCATGCGGGAATGGGGCAGCCGCGACATGCCGATCATGTGGCCGACGGCGAAACGCGCAACGCCGAGCGGGCCGCCGCGGATTCCGAATTGCGCCTCGGCTCTCTCAGGCAGCAGCACGGCCGCAATCAGGAGGGTCGCGCCGGTCAGCGCCAGTCCCATGCGTCCCGACATGACCGCCGACCTGACCAATTCGGCCTCCTCCCAGCTGCCCACGCGCGCACTGCGTCACAGGGGACATGACGCGCGAGGGAACCGATTGTTCCGGGGAGAGACAGGGCAAAGCGTCGCGGTGTCCTATGTCGGGGCCTGCACAATGACGCCTTGGCAGCGGCCTGCGCGCGCGCCTCGTCCTTCGAGACGCTTGCTGCGCAAGCTCCTCAGGATGAGGCTAAGCACCATCGGTGTCCGTGGAAATTGGCGCCACACACTCTGTCCTCATCCTGAGGGCCCGCCAAAGGCGGGCGTCTCGAAGGATAGCCGCAGGGAAGCACTCTCGGAGGCCTAGCTCGCAGAAGGACGAGAAGAACCGCCCTCACTCCGGCTTTTGCGGCAGCACGAAAGTCTGGCCGGGATAGATCAGATTGGGGTTGTTGATCTTGTCTCGGTTGGCCTTGAAGATGACGGCATAGCGGGCGCCGTCGCCATAGGCGAGCCGGCTCAGCGCCCACAGGCTGTCGCCGCGGGAGATCACCCGGCTGCCGCCGGCCTCCGGTACAGCGTGAAGCACATCCGCCGGCGAGGCCGATGCCACGGTTGTGGCCGCGGGCACCCGCGCCATGGCCCGGGGTTTCGGCCGGGCCGCTTGCCTGTCGGGCACCGACGCCAGACGCGGCGAGGCCGACGGCAGCGCGGCCACGACGTCCGATTTGTCATCGACCTTCTCGGCCTGCTTCGGCTCCGGCTTGATCTCCGGCTTGGTCTCTTGCCTCGCCACAGGTGCCGGGCGCGCGGGCGGCGGCGCCGCCTCGGCGATGGTCACCGGCATGGTCCGGCCGGACTGCGTGACCGTGCCATCCGGCGCCCTGGCCCGCAGCGTCAATTCATAGGAGCCGGCGGGAAGCCGGGGCGGGGTCATCACGAACTGGCCCGAGGCGTCGGCGATCACCGTATCGAGCGGCTTGCCGTCGCGCAGCAGCTCGACCTTGGCACCCGGCGCGGCCTGGCCCGCGATCACCGCCGCCTCGCCGTGATCATCGACACGGGCGACGTCGAAACGGGGCCCGGTGTCGGCGGCCGCCGGCGGCTTGACCGGCGCGAGATCGGGCAGCGCCGCGGCCTGCTTCGCCGTCTCGGCCAGCGGGGCCGCCTTCGGTGCGAGGGCCGGCGCCGGCGCAGGTTCAGGGCCGGGCGGCGTGACGGCAGCCAGCTTTGGCTGATCCGGTTTGGGCTGTTCCGGTTTCGGCTCGGGCTTGAGGTCGACCTTGGCCTCGACTTTGGGTTCGACCTTGGCTTCCGGCTTGGCTTCCGGCTTGGCGGCGATTGCGGTCTTGGTCCCGTCGTCCGGCAGCAGGCGGCGCAGCTCGGTCGGGCCGATCACCAGCACCGTGCCGACCAGCGCGAGCAGGCAGAAAGCAATGAAGGCCTTGGATGCGGTGATCATCGGAAAAACCTTGGATGGCAAATCAACCGAGGCCGGCAGGGTGCGCCGATTTGGCTGCGGCAGCAAGCCGGTCGAAGGGATGATCGCCGGTCGTTCGCACGCGCCGCGGATGAACCGGCGCCGCCCCCTCGGCGTCAAATCAGCGAGGCCGCGCCGCGGCTCTATTGTAGGATTTTCCCGTGACCGCATCCATTCGCACCGCGCGATGGCTGGCGCTCGCCCTGACGCTCGCCGCCGCCCCCGCGCTGGCGGCCTCCGGCCCGCCGCCCGGCTTCACCCTCACCGACGACGCCGACCTCGCCTTCACCTCGCCCGACGGCGCCACGAGGCTCGAGCAGTACATGAAGGACAATGGCGACTGGGACATTAAATGGCAGGTCTGGGCGCGGCGCGGCGAGCAGATGACGGAGCTGAAGCCGGAGCAGGATTATCCGGCCGGCTTCCGCTTCACCAGCGACTCGCAATGGCTGGTGCGGATGCAGAAAACCGGCTCCGGCGCGCAGGACCTCTTTCTCTACCATGTAGAGAACGGCGCCTTCGTCAGCGCCACCAAGCAATCCCTCGGCGATCTCGCCTGGGCCTATTTCCACAGCCGGCCCGACACCCACAAGATGAAGCTCGACTACCACATCTCGGCCAATCTCGTGAAAGGCACCGAGGAGGCCTATCGCTGGCTCGGCGTCGACTGGCCCAACAGCCGCTATCTCGTGATCTCGCTGTCGGGCGAAATGGACAAGCATCCGAAGAACGTCGCGGTGAAGGGATTGGCGGATTGGAAATGCCGTTATGATCTCACGACCGGCAAATTCGACGTGCCCAAATTGTTCGCCAAGGGCAATGCGGAAGCGCTGAGATGGGAGATCAAGCGGTGAATGCCGCAACGGTGCTCTCTCCGTTCCCTCCCCCCTTGCGGGGGAGGGTCAGGGAGGGGGGGCCACGCGGGGACCCCTTCCGTCGCTCGCCACAATGAATGCGTCGTCAATAATTGGCACCTTTTCCTGAGCCACCCCTCTCCCTAGCCCTCCCCCACGAGGGGGGAGGGAACATACTTCCGTCGCGGCGCCATGTGGGTCTCGATCAGCGGTCGCTTTCGCTAGAAACCAACCCCACTGACTCCGCTCCGATTCATATTTCCCTAACCCTTGCTGGTAACGGGGTCTTGTCGGTTTTGCCGCATCTTGCATCCCACGGGAGGGCTGGATGGGCGCATCGATCCGATGGACCGCGCGACTACGCGCGTTGCTTCGCCGTTGGCAGGGAGCCCCGCTGACGTGGCTGATCGTCGGCGGCTTCGTGCTGATGGCCGCGATGGCGATCGGCACCGCGCTCACCGTCGACCGCTTCCGGCAGAATGCGATCGAAAGCGGCCGCGACCACCTGGAAAGCTCCGTGCGCCTGCTGGCCCGGCATTTCGACCGCGAGTTCGACGACTTTGCGGTGCTGCAGAAGAGCATCATCGCCGAACTCGAGAGTCGCGGCATCGAATCCGCCGATGTGTTCCGCAGCGAGATGGGCACGCTGGCCGTGCATGAGGTGCTGCGCGCGAAAGCTAGCGGCTGGGCCGACGTCGCCGGCGCCAATCTGTTCGATTCCGGGGGCATGCTGATCAACTCGTCGCGGCAATGGCCGGTCGCCGACATCTCCGTCGCCGACCGCGGCTATTTCCGCCGCCTCAAGAACGATCCGGCCGCGCAGGAGGAGATCGAGGTCGTGCAGGGGAGGCTCGGCGGCGGACCGGCCATCGTGCTGGCGCGGCGCGTGTCCGGGCCGCACGGCCAATTCCTCGGCATCGTCGCGCGCGCGATCGCGCCCGAGCAGCTCGAATCCTTCTTCGCCTCGGTCGGGCTCGGCGAGGAATCCTCGATCGCCATGCATCACCAGAACGGCCAATTGCTCGCGCGCATCCCGCGCGTCGATGCGATGATCGGGCAGAACTTTCGCAAGGGCACGCCGGAGCAGATGGCGGTGTTCCAGCGCACCTTCGTCTCCACGCAGCTCGCAAGCCCGATCGACGGCAAGGACCGCATCGTCGCCTCGCGGCTGCTCGCCGGCGTGCCGCTGGTCGTGGTCGCGACCAAGTCGCTGGACGCGGCGCTCGCGACCTGGCGCACGCAGACGAAATTCTTCGTCACCATCGCCGTGCTGTCGATCAGCCTCCTGGTGCTCACGCTGTTCCTGATCTTCCGCCAGGTGACGCACCGGCTTTCGCTGGAGAAGCAGCGGCTCGACACCGCGATGAACACCATGACGCAGGGGCTCCTGATGTTCGACCGGCACGAGCGGCTGATCGTCTGCAACCGGCGCTACATCGAGATGTACGGCTTGTCGACCGACGCGGTGAAGCCCGGCGTCTGGTTCCGCGACGTCATCCAGCATCGCCATGACACCGGCTCGTTCCATGGCGACGTCGAATCCTATTGCGACGACGTCCTGAGCAATGTCGGCCGCACCCAGTGCGCCATCGTGGAAACCGCCGACGGCCGCCTGATCGAGATCAAGAACCAGCCTGCCGCCGCCGGCGGCTGGCTCGCGACCCATGAGGACGTCACCGACCGCATCCGCGCCGACGAGCGCATCGCGCATATGGCGCATTACGACGCGCTGACCGACCTGCCCAACCGCGTGCTGATGCGCGGGCATCTGGAGCGGCGCGTTGCCGAGCTCGGCGAGGGCAAGCCGTTCGCCATCCTCTATATCGACGTCGACGAGTTCAAGGGCGTCAACGATTCGCTCGGACACGAGGTCGGCGACGAGCTGCTGCGCCAGGTCGCCAACCGGCTGCGCGCCTGCGTCGGCGGCAACGACCTGGTCGCGCGGCTCGGCGGCGACGAGTTCGCCATCGTCAAGGCCGGCACCAGCGATCAGGCCGAGCTGACGGCGCTGGCGGAGAACATCCTTGCGGCGTTGCGCGCCCCGGTGGATTGCAAGGGCCAGGAGATCCCGACCGACGCCAGCATCGGCATCGCGATCGCGCCCGACCATGGCGACAATCTCGACGACCTGCTCAAGTGCGCCGATCTTGCCATGTACGCAGCGAAGTCGGAGGGACGCCGCACCTACCGGATCTTCGCGCCCGAATACGACGCCAAGGCGAAGCAGCGCCGTCAGCTCGAGCTCGATCTGCGTCAGGCCCTGCTCCGCCGCGAGTTCGAGGTGCACTACCAGCCGCTGGTCGACCTCGCGGCCAATGTCGTGACCGGCTGCGAGGCGCTGTTGCGCTGGCGCCATCCGCAGCGCGGCATGATCTCGCCGGCGGACTTCATTCCCGTCGCGGAAGACACCGGGCTGATCGGCGAGATCGGCGAGTGGGTCTTGCGGCAGGCCTGCCTCGAGGCCGCCTCCTGGCCCGGCCAGATCCACATCGCCGTCAACGTCTCGCCGGTGCAGTTCCGCTCGCGGACGCTGGCGCTCAAGGTCGCCGCCGCCCTCGCCGAGTCAGGCCTTGCGCCCGGACGGCTCGAGCTCGAGATCACCGAGACGGTCCTGATCCGCGACGACGAGGAGGCGCTGACGATCCTGCAGCAGCTGCGCGAGCTCGGCGTGCGCATCGCGCTCGACGATTTCGGCACCGGCTATTCATCGCTGAGCTATCTGCACCGCTTCCCGTTCGACAAGATCAAGATCGACCGCAGCTTCATCAACGACATCGGCGAACCCGAGGATTCCTCGCCGATCGTGCAGGCCGTGGTGCACATGGCCGCCGCCCGCCGCATGGCGACGACCGCCGAAGGCGTCGAGACCGAAGCCCAGCGCGAGGTGCTGCGCCAGCTCGGCTGCAGCCAGATGCAGGGCTGGCTGTTCAGCCCGGCGGTCCCGGCGACAAAACTGAAGCAGTTGCTGGCGGCGCAGGCGGCAGCGGCCTAAAAGCGCGATGCGATCAGGATGAATGCGTCATCGCGCTTCAGGTTGTTGTTCAAGCATGATCTCTGCGGAAAACCTGCGCACTTGTCCGGATCATGCTTTAGCGAACGCGATTATTTCGGAACGCGGGCGAATACGGCGTCGGCTTCGACGGGCCCGGCAGGCTGCATGCGTTCACCCGCCAAGCGGGCGAGCGCGCGTTGCACGGCGACCCAGCTCAACAGCGCAATCGCCAGGCCGGCGATGACGTCGCAGAAATAGTGGCTTCCATCCACCGGCGTCGCCGCGATCATCGCGACATTGAGCAGGGCGGCGATTCCGCCGATATACTTCACCGGCCACAGCGCCAACAGGAACAGCAATCCGAGCGCGGCATGCAGGCTCGGGAAGCTGATGATGCCGTCGGCGCCCTCGGCGACCAGCTGGCGGATGGTTCCGTCGCGCAATCCGAAGAATACGGGAAGCGGCAGATCCCGCGTCACCGGCACGATCGCCGGAGAGTTCACCGACGACAGATGCAGATAACCCCAGACGCCCTGCGCCGGCATCAAGGTCGACACGCCGATCGTCACAAGGGTCGTCAGCACGAAGCTCAGCATGAAGACGCGCAATCGCAGGCCATGCCCCGCGGCGGCCAGCACGAGAACGATAGCGGTCGCTTGCAAGGCAAAGCTCGCATAGGCAAACGCCAGCGTCCGATGCAGAAGCGGCGCGGCGTTCATGGCGTCGAGCCACGACATCCAGTCGAAGCCGAGGCGCCGGTCCAGTGCGGCGAGCTCATTGTCCCACAATGGCAATGCCGCGCTCGCCGCGACATAGGACAGAGGGGCGGCCACCGCTGCAAATGCAATGAGCTGGGCCGCCGCGATCAACGCGCCGGCGAGGGCCGCGTCCTTTCGGACGGCCGTGTAGAACCAGCTCATCGTTATGAGCAGGACGCCGACGAGCGCAGGTTTCCAGAACGAAATCCATTCGATCCGGAACGGCCCCAGCATTGCCGCGATCAGCACGACACCGGCCGTGGACCCGATCGCGAGCCAGGCGATGCGATCGGCGTGCTTCGACGCGTCGGGGGCAATGGGGTGGGTCATGGACGGCGATCGACCAGGGCGGCAACGGGAGCGACCGGCGGGATGACGTATGACAATGCGGCCGCCAGATGGGGCCAGCTTTATCGGACGAAGATTAAAAGAGTCGTTCCTGGGACCCTTCAATTGCCTTCAGCCGGCGGTGCCGGCGGCACGATCGAAGCCGTCGTCCCAAAAACGGACATTGCATCACACCCATCGCAGGCAGCCTTTCGCCTGCGCCGTGGCGCGCGCGTGCATGGAGGACGATTCCGCCCGGAGATGGCCGACCTTGCGCTTTGAGGATAGCGCGGGCCTAGAGCTTCTGTTTGGCCGCGCGGATCTCGACGAACTCGGCGTCGGGATGGCTGACGATGGTGGCGACCCAGATGCCGCTGATGATCAGCGACCAGGCGGTGTTCCAATAGATCCAAAACACGAGCCAGCCTCCATTTTCGATCGCCGTCCGCGGCATCGGGATCGCGACAAGCCGAGGGCTGCTCTTCCCAAGGCGGGGTGCGGTGCGGCCACCGGCGCTATGTTGGCCACTATTTAGATTTGGTCGGCGGCGACACATGATCGGTTTGGCCGGTGTGGCGCTTTGCCACGACGTCCTCATCGCGCTCGCCGTCGCGCGGACGCGGCGGCGACTTGGGGAGGCCGGCCTGGCCGCCATGCTTGCCACCCATGTCGGGCTTACCTTCGAGATCGTTTTCACGTGGCATGCGGGTTCAATGCGCTGGCGCGGCTTTGGTTCGCATGGTGCCGGCCAATTTGGCTGCGAGCGATCCCATGGGATGGCCGCACTTTGCATCCCGCGGCGACCGATACGATTTCGGCATCGATCAATTCCAATTCGAATTTGGTGCGGCGGTGCGCCGCCCGCTATCCTCCTGGGCAAAAGGACAAGGCCGCGATGCGGCCTTCAGGAGGAGCCCATGTCGAGACCGCCCCGAGGCAGCGCAGCCACGGCGCCCCGCGCTGCGATCGCCGTCACCCTGTTCGCTTCCCTCACTCTCTTTTCTGGAGTCCGCGCCGGCATGGCCGAAACCTACACCTATGTCGGCAACGCCGACAGCAACGACATCAGCGTGTTCAAGATGGCCGAGAGCGGCGAGATGATTCCGCTGCAGACGGCCGCCTTCAAGGGCGTCGACAAGCCCGGCTCCTCGACGCCGCTCGCGATCACGCCCGATCGCCGCGTGCTGATTGCCGGTGTCCGCTCGCAGCCATACCTCGCCGTGAGCTTCGCGATCGATCCCAAAACGGGCCAGCTCAGCCCTGTCGGCAGCGGGCCGCTGGCCGACAGCATGGCCAATATCGCCGTCGACCGCAGCGGCAGGTTCCTGTTCAGCGCCTCCTATGGCGGCAACAAGGTCGCGCTGAATCCGCTTGTTGCAAACGGCGTCGCCGGCGAGCCGAAGCAGGTGATCCCGACCGGGCTGAACGCGCACGCCTTCCTGCCCTCGCCCGACAACCGCTTCGCGTTCGCGACCAATCTCGGCTCCGACCAGGTGCTGGCCTTCGCGTTCGACGCCGCGACCGGCACGCTGACGCCGAGCGATCCGCCGGCCCGCAAGGTGCCGGAGAAATCAGGGCCACGGCACTTCGTGTTCCACCCCAATGGCAGGTTCGTCTATCTCGTCCACGAGCTGAACGGCGACGTCGCTGCGTTCGCCTACGAGGCCAAGAGCGGCGCCTGGGACGAGATCCAGCGCATCACCGCGCTGCCGGAGGGTTTTTCCGGCAAAGAGCCTGACAAGAAGCCCTGGGCCGCCGACATCCACATCACCCCGGACGGCCGCTTCCTCTACGCCTCCGAACGCAGGACGAGCACGCTGACCGCCTACAAGGTCGACGCGGCCAGCGGCAAGCTGACCACGATCGGCAGCGTGCCGACCGAGAAGCAGCCGCGTGGCTTCCACATCGATCCCTCCGGCCGCTACCTCGCCGCGGTCGGCGAGCTCTCCGACAGCATGACGGTCTACGCGATCGACCAGAGCAGCGGCGCGCTGGCCAAGCTGAACTCCTATCCCACCGGCAAGAAGCCGAACTGGGTGGAATTCGTAACCCTGCCGTGAGCAGGGCAATCGTTTCGAGCCCTGCACTTTCGAGCACGATAATTCCCCATCGTCATGGCCGGGCTTGTCCCGGGCATGACGACCTCCCGTGCAGGCGCATACGATCACCCTCCGCCGTGAGGGGCGCCACGACCGACCTACGTAATCATCCGTAATTTCGGAGAGCGCGCCTTGTCGTCATATCATCGGCCATGGACCGTCATATCGTCTTCAAATGCCCGCAGACGGGCATGAACGTGCAGCATCGGCTCGCCGACGAGCCGACCGACCGCACGCATGAATCGGTGTCCTGTCCGGCCTGCACGCGGCTGCATTTGATCGACCGGGCCAGCGGCAAGCTGCTGGGCCAGCGCCGCGGCTGACGGGCCGTTTACGGCCGGGCCGCGACCTGCGCCGTGACGTCTTCAACGTGGTGCAGCAGGTAGAGCAGACGGCCCGCCGCATCGTGGATCGGCGAATTGATCGGCTGCCAATGGCGCTCGACGAAGACGCCGCCGGGATCCCGAATGTCGTAGCGCTGGACCGCCATGGCGTGCGCCCGGCCGGTCTCGCCGACGATCTTCAAGCTGCTGTAGAGATTGCTGACGCCATCGGCGAGCGGATCGTCGGGATTATCGGGAAATATCTCGAACAGCGACCGGCCGGCGATTTCGTCCCGGTCGGTCAAGGTCGCCGCGGCATAGGCGTCGTTGATGTCGATGATCACGAGGCCCGGCCCGGGGTCCAGCAGCATATAAGGATGCGGCGAGGCATCGAATTCGGGCTGGAATTGCCGCCGGATCGTATCGGCGTCGCCGTGCTGCCGCCGCCGCTGTTCGAACGGCGCCGTATCGGCGCCGGACTCCGCCGAACTCAGCAGCGCCAATTGGCGCTTCGCCGATGCCAGCAGCCCCCGCACGGTGTTCTGGACCGTCAGATCGGTCGCTTCATGGAGCAGCCGCTCGAAATGAGCGATATTCTGCTCGCAAACGAACCGTTGCATCCCACCTGAACCATGCGCTGTGCGGCGGCATTACCGCGTTATCCCGATCCCAATCCCATACAGGCGGCTCTGGTCTGTGAGAAGGCCGCCGGAGTCGCACTTTGGGAGTAGCGCCGGCCGCGGGGCGCCGCCCGCAGGAAGCGAACCTGTTCTCCATTCCTGCGACTAATCAAGGACTTGCTGCGGCGGCCCGCGGCGGCGTGGCCTCCTTTTGGGGGACAACGCTGCCGTAGTCCGCGACCCGGCCATCTGCTATCGATTGGAGGCATAGAACCCGTGGAATTTCCGATGCGTCATTTGCCCCGTGCCGTTGTTCGAAGCCTGTGTCCCGCAGCCGTCGCCGGCGCGCTGGTCCTCGGTTCATTTCCGGCCAGAGCCGCCGATGACGAGGCGCCCAAGGGGCCGGCGGTCACGGTGCTGAAGGTCGCAAAATCCTGCTTCTCCGACATCGTCGAGGCCACCGGCACGATCATCGCGCGGGAGGAGACCTCGGTGCGGCCGGAGCGTCCGGGCCTGAAGGTCACGGACGTGCTGGCGGAAGCCGGCGACACCACCACCGCCGGCCAGGTGCTGGCGCGGCTGGCGCTGCCCGAGGGCGGCACGCTGCAGGTCACCGCGCCCGTGGCGGGCGTGATCGCGACATCGACCGCCCAGATCGGCAATTTCGCCTCGGCCAAGGGCGAGGCGCTGTTCACGATCGTGGCGCGCAGCGAATACGATCTCGTCGGCCTCGTGGCGACCTCCGATATGCGCAAGCTCGCCGTCAATCAGCCGGCGTCGGTGCGGATCGCAGGCAGCGGCGACATCGACGGCAAGGTGCGCCGCATCGGCCCGACCATCGAGCCCAACATCCAGCAGGGCATGGTCTATATCGGCATCTCCTCGCAGAAGCGCCTGCTGCTGAAGGCGAGCGGGCGCGCGCTGATCAAGACCGGGCAGAGCTGCAACGTCGCGGTGCCCCTGACATCAGTGCAATATTCCTCCGCCGGCACCGTGGTGCAGGTGATCCGCCGCAACCGCGTCGAGACCAAGCGTGTCGAGGTCGGCTTGATGTCGGGCGGCAATATTGAGGTCCGCGACGGCCTCAACGAAGGCGATGTCGTCGTCGCCCGCGCCGGCGCGCTGCTGCGTGAAGGCGATCCGGTGCGCCCGGTCATGGCTGCGGAAGCGGCGAAGTAGCCGCCACAGCCGTCATTGCGAGGAGCTCTGCGACGAAGCAATGATGTTGTGGGAGCAGAGCGCGCCAGAGCACGGCAATCGTAGGGTGGGCAAAGCGTAGCGTGCCCACGACTTTCTCTCGCAATCCTGGGAAAAATGGTGGGCACGACGCTTACGCGTCTTTGCCCACCCTACGAGAGCTCGCGAGCCCGCGAAAAACTAGCCGCCGGCTTCGCCGAAATGGACGTCTTCGAGCAGCGAGGAGGAGACGGTCGGGACCTGGTCGCCTTCGCTGGCGCGGGAGATGGCGAGGCGGGTCTTGTTGAAGACGCTTTCGGCGCTGCCCTTGGCATTGAGGTTGCTCAGGAACTCGCTGACCAGCACGCTGTGGTCGCCCTTGCCGTCGTCGACGACCTTGCCGGGCGAGGCCGAGGAGAGGATCAGCGCATTGTCGGACGCGCTGATCGGCGCCAGACCGTGGCTGTAGGAGCGGAAGCGGCGCTCGTAGGGGTTACGGCGGGAGGCGTCGACGACGACGAGCTTGGCCTTGGCGCCCTGCTCCTTCATCATGTCGAGCACGCCGTCGATCGAGACGCCCTGGCGGCGGACGTCGCTTTCCTTCCAGATCACGGCGTCGACCGGCAGCATGTAGCTCTCGCGGCCGGCCTGCACGCCGTAGCCGCCGAAGAACAGCATGACGACGCTGTCGGGCTTGATCCGGGACTTCAGGCGGCTCACGGCACGGACCATGTCGTCCCGGGTCGCGTCTTCCACCATGTCGACGTCAAAGCCGTTCTTGCGCAGGGACGAGGACAGCGCGCGGGCGTCGTTGATCGACTGCGTCAGCGGCGCGCTGGCGTCCGGATAATGTCCATTGCCGATGACCAGCGCGAGGCGCGAGGACTGGCCGATCGAGCCGGTGATCTGGTCGGTCGAGACGGCCTTGGCGGCATCGATCGCACGCATGTTGAGAGCAGCATGGGCGCCGATCACCAGCGAGACCGTGCCGATCAGGGCAGCGGCCACCGCGATGGTGCGTCGGGAAAGGTCGAGCTGCTTTACATTCATCTCGGTTCGTTTCCTGTGCCAAAGACCAGCCAAGCGCGCGCACACTGTTTGAGTAGCGCGATAGCGTCTTTAGGTTTGAGGGATTGGCCGGGGATGTGCCCCCGAATTGCGCGCAATTTGCGGCGCCGCACCAAACAAACCTTTAACCGGATATAGGGCGCCCGGCAACAGATTGCTCAGAATTTCAGCTAAGCTGCTGAAGATCCTTGATAATTCCGTTGCCTGGATTGCTGCATTTCCTGCTCTCCCCGTACCCTTCCGGGCCCGATCATGCAGCCTTCGTGCCGGCTTCTTCCGTGACTTTCATCACATTTGTTTTTCCTGCGAATCCGGATAGCTTTTTCAACGACTTGCAGGGGGTGGCGCGCGGCTGGGAGTGCGCTGGCCGGCCCCTGGCCAAGACCCGCCAAGACCCCGCCAAAGCCCCGCGACCAGGTACTTCATGAGCTTTCATTATTTTGCCGGCGCTGCCTGCCGGGCGCTGCTGGCGCCGAAGGACGGCCCTTCACTTTACGACGTGTGCGATCCCGTCCTATCGGGCCCGGCCAGCGGCGATCCGCATCTGGCCAAGTTCTACAAGACCGCGCTCGGCAATCCCGCGCTGCGGGTGCTGCTGCGGCGGGCCGGGCTGCCCGAGCTGCGCGACGAGGCCAGGCTGACGGCGCTGCGCGAGGCGCTGGTACGTGCCCGCGACGAGGCCGAACCCGACTGGGCGGCGGTGGGCCAGCCGGTCGCCGATCTCGTCGACAGCATCGCGCTCGACCATCCCAAGCCGCCGCCGGCGATGTTCACCGGTTCCACACCGCCCGAGGCGCAGATCGACGCCGTGATCCGGGATTGCGCGCAGCATCTGCTCGGCTCCTACCGCAAGAACGGCTTCCTGCCGACCTATGCCGCCTTCAATCTGATCGGCGATCCCGATTTTCGCGGCCGCGAGCTGATCATGGCGCTCACGGGCCTCAATGCCCGCGGCTACAAGAATTCCTCGCTGCTGTTCAACCTCGCCCGCGTCTTCATCGCGCGCTCGCCGGCCCGGGCCGTCGTCAATCCGCCGTGGCGAGGAATCGCCGAGCCGATGTGGGAGCCGATGCAGATCCGGCACCGCTCGGCCTATTACGACGCGTTCTTCATCGAGGCGCTGCTGAGCTACGGCGAGACCGGCCTCGCCTCACCCGCCGACAAGGTCGCAGCACAGCGCGCCATCGCCGACATGGTGGATTTCTGCGTCAACACCAGCCGCGAGGAGGTCGAGGGCATCGACGGCGCGCGCTTCAACGTCGTCACCGCGCTGGCACCCGCGCCGCATCCGCGCTTCTCGCGCTACTTCGCGCAGATCAAGCAGGATCTCGGCTTCGGCATCTACGTGCCGGATTGCGACACCACGGCGTGCTCGATCTCGGCAGCGACGCAGGCCGGCTGCCTTGATCCGATCATCGACCAGCCGCTGCTCGACTTCTATTCCGGCTACCAGGTGCGCGCCGGAATCAACGCGCCGCGCGTGACCGTGCCGCTCAACGACAATATCGATTACGAGGGCGGAGTCGCGACCTGGATCGACAACCTCGAGGGCGAGCGGCCCTACGGCAACGATCTCGATCCGACGCTCAATCTCGACATTCTCGAGGTGAGCTTTCGCAACCTCGCGCGCTGGAAAGTCCTGGAGACGCCGTCGCGGCTCGCCACGGTGCATCGCATCATCGGCTTCCAGAAGCGGCTGGCTGCGAGCGCCGCCTTCGCCAATCCGCGTTCCCACATCTATTACCTGCCGGAACTCTACAGCGCCTATTTCGGCCGCTGCTATGCGGCCTTCCTGGCGCTGCCGCTGGCGGCGCAGGCCGCGATCGATCCCGGCGGCGATTTCGACTTCATCCGCGATCGCGTGTTGTCCTACGTCAAGGGCGAGCTGATGGCCGCGGAGATGAACGTGTTCGACGCCGCGCTGGCGCTGATCGCACTCGGCCATCTCGGCGCCGACCCGCGCGCCTTCGCACCGGCGCTGAGCGTGATCGTCAGTGCCATCGGCGAAGGCGGCCGTCGCGGCCCGTTCCGCGCCTATGAGTGGAACAAGATGAAGACGCCGACGCGGATCCTGGTGGGCGGGCCGGAGGTGACGTCGGCCTTCGTGCTGATGGGGCTGGCGCTGGCGAAGCGGGCGATGGCGCGGGGGTAGGTCTCGTAGGGTGGGCAAAGGCGCAGAGCGCCGTGCCCACCGGCTTTCGACGAATTGCGAGAAATGGTGGGCATGCTCCGCTTTGCCCACCCTACGGCACCTCCCGCAATGACGGGAAGTTGAAAGGCTCTCTGCGAAGCAGAAGCTGGCCGACCGGCCAAAAGCCGACCACAATTGCGCCGTCTATCGAGATTTCATCACACGCGGACCGGCATGTTGCGAAGATTCCTGATTGCGCTTGCTTTGCTCGCCCCCTCGCTCGCGCACGCCGCCGACATCACCGGCATCGCAAAAGTTCGCGCCGGCGATGCCGTCGTGATCGGCAATACGCGGATCCGGCTCGGCGGCATCGACGCGCCGGCGATCGACCAGCTCTGCCTCAACACCAAGACCGAGCGCTGGACTTGCGGGATCGCGGCGCGCGACGAGCTCGCCAAATATGCCGACGGCAAGAACTGGGTCTGCCACACGCGGTCGATCGACCGCCGCGGCCGCACCGTGGCGCGCTGCGAGGTTGACGGCGAAGACATCCAGAAATGGCTGGTGCGCAGCGGCTGGGCGCTGGCCTATACCCGCGTGTCCCACGATTACGAAGCCGACGAAAAGGCTGCGCGCGAGGCCAAAGCCGGGATGTGGCAGGGGGCCTTCATCGCGCCCTGGGACTGGCGTGAGCGCAACAAGAAGACGACCATCCTCGGCGCCACCAAGGCGCCCGACGGGGCGCATGCGGTGCTGCTCGCCTCGGCCTCGGGCCCGGTCGCCCCCTCCCCGGATTGCACCATCAAGGGCAACGTCAACAGCGCCGGCGAGTGCATCTTTCACCAGCCGACCAGCCGCTGGTACACCCAGATCAAGATGAAGATCAGCAAGGGCACCCGCTGGTTCTGCTCGGTCGAGGAGGCCGAAGCCGCCGGCTGCCGCGAGACGAAGCGATAACCAGACCTGCGTTTTACGTGCTTTTCTCAAACCCAAGCCGCGCGTAAAACGTGATTCAGCGACCCACCATCCTGTTCTCTGACAACAAGGACTGACAGCAATGACCGTTCGCGCGGGCCGGGAGTTTCTGGCCATCCCCGGGCCCACCACGATGCCCGACGAAGTGCTGCGGGCGATGCACCGTCCGGCGATCGACATCTATTCCAAGGAGATGCTCGACCTGACCGAGAGCCTGCTCGGCGACATCTCGAAGCTGTTTGCGACCAAGGGCAAGTCCTACATCTACATCGCCAACGGTCACGGCGCCTGGGAAGCCGCGCTCAGCAACGTGTTGTCGCGCGGCGACAAGGTGCTGGTGCTGGAGAGCGGCCGCTTCGCGATCGGCTGGGGCAATGCGGCGGCGCTGATGGGCGCCGAGGTCGAGGTGCTCAAGGGCGACTGGCGCCGCGCGGTACGGCCGCACGAGGTCGAGGAGCGCCTGCGCCGCGACAAGGAGCACACCATCAAGGCCGTCGTCGTGGTCCAGGTCGACACGGCCTCAGGCGTGCAGAATGACATCGAGGCGATCGGCAAGGCGATCAAGGCGTCCGGGCATCCCGCGCTGTACATGGTCGACACCGTGGCCTCGCTAGGCTGCATGGAGTTCGAGATGGATAAATGGGGCATCGACGTCGCGATGTCCGGCTCGCAGAAGGGCCTGATGACGCCGCCCGGCCTCGGCTTCGTCGCCGCCAATGCCCGTGCGCTCGAGGTGCACAAGAAGGCCAATATGTCGACGCCCTATTGGAGCTGGAGCGAGCGCGAGGGCACCGAGAATTATCGCAAATATGCCGGCACCGCGCCGGTGCATCTGTTGTTCGCGCTGCGCCGCGCGATCGACATGCTGCACGAGGAAGGGCTTGAGAATGCCTTCCGCCGCCACAGCCTGCTCGGCGAAGCCGCGCGCCGCGCCGTTGCCGTCTGGGCGGAAGGCCAGGTGCTCGGCTTCAACGTCGCCGAAGCGAGCGAGCGCTCCAACACCGTGACCACGGTGACCATGAGCAACGGCTACGATCCCGCGGTGCTGCAACGCTATTGCAAGGACAAGTGCGGCGTGGTGCTCGGAACCGGCATCGGCGACCTCTCCGGCCAGGCCTTCCGCATCGCCCATATGGGCCACGTCAACGCGCCGATGCTGCTCGGCACGCTCGGCGTGATCGAGGTCGGCCTCAACGCGCTGAAGATCCCGCACGGCAAGGGCGGACTGGAGGCGGCGGTGTCGTATCTCGGCGACGAGGTGGCGGTGTAACTGGAGCCAAACTCCGCTGTCGTCCCGGACAAGCGTAGCTCTGGCAACGCGCAGCGTCGTCAGCGCGGAGCGCAGATCCGGGATCCATAGCCACAGGACGTGGTTTGGCGAAGACTCGGAGTTACCAGCTCGCACCAATCTCCGCCCTGTGGTTATGGATCCCGGATCTGCGCGCGCTTGAGGCGCGCTTGTCCGGGACGACGGCGGAGTGTTGGGTTACGGCTGTGGCACGCGATACGCCTCGACCTGCGCCTTCAGCTCCTCCAGCGACGCGGTCGGCTGCTTCGGATCGGCGCGATACTCCCCGCTCGCCAGCCATCTCAGCACCATGGCGTCCACCACCGGCGAATGGTGGATGACGTCGCCGTAATTGTTCAGATCGTGCGTCACCGATTTGATCGCGCGGAAATCGTGCAGGTGCACATTGGGAAGCTGGGTCAGGCGCTGTGCGATGACGGCCGTGAGATCGGTAACGATCTTCAGCGTGGCAGGCGAGGCCTCGCGCATCGCGACGAATTGCAGGATCGAATAGGGCGGGAAGTAGACGTCAAAGGTCACGTCGGGGTGACGCGCGATCAGGCCGACGGCATCGCGCTCGAAATGCCGGACCATGGCCTCATAATTGTAGCCTTCGCCGAGGAAGCGGCTGCGCGTGGGATTGGTAATGTAGGCGAAGGCAGCGAGCGTCTTCTTCGCATTGTAGTCGCGCGCGACGTCGAAATCCCGCGGCAGCGCGTAGATGTCGTTGACGTCAGGCAGCGCGAATTTCACAGGCAGGAACGGCGCCGCCCGGGTCAGCGGCTGCCGCAATGGCGGGACCGAGCGCAGCAGCGCGAACATGGATTCCTTCGCCATCGCGGCGCTGAACAGATAGGACGCAACGCCCTTCGCCGTCCCGCGATAGAGATCGACGGAGAGATAAGGATCGGCCTCGATATCGGCGGCATCGATGAAGATGAAATCGTCCATCGCCCAGATCACACGCCTGGCGCCGCGCCCGATCGCCTGCTCCAGCACGAAAGCCTGCTGGCGCGAGTTGGAGCCGGTCATCGCCAGCTTGAGCGAATGCACGCCGAGCGCGCGGTCAATGTCGCTCTGGCGGAAATGGATTGCGAGCGAGGTGCCCATGAAAGCAGTGTCGAACGACTGGCTGCGGATCAGCCCGGCATTCTGCATGCGCGTGTCGTCGGAATAGAAGGCAAGACGCGAAGGGCGGAACAGCTGCAGGGGATCGACGGCATAGGTGAGCGCTGCGGCGCCCAGCACGCACACGATGCTCGCGAGCAGAAGACGCGCCAGATGTGTGAAATTCCCGCGCATCAGAACCGGAAATAGATGAATTCGCTGTGGCTCTGGATGCCCAGGATTCCGAACGCGAGCACCAGCGACGCCGCATAGAGGAACAGCGGCCGCATCCGCCCTGCCCGCAAGGCTTCGCCGACCCTGCGGCCGGCGTGATCGTATCCCATGAGCGTTTGCGTGTTCGGCGCCAGCCACACCAGCGCGGCGTAGATGGCGACCATTACCAGGGCCGCGATCTCCTCGCGGCCGAAGACGATATTCGAGGGATCGGCCATGGCCTGCAGCACGCGCAGCGCCCATGTGACGCTCTCGGCGCGGAAGAACACCCAGGCGACGACGACGGCCAAGAATGTCAGCGCAGCTCCCGCGATACGGGCCGGCCGCGCGAGACCAGATGGGATCGTCGGCACCAGCGCATTGAAGGCGTGATTGACACAGAGATAGGCGCCGTGCAGCGCGCCCCAGATGACGAAGGTCCAGGCGGCGCCGTGCCAGAGCCCGCCGAGCAGCATCGTGATCATCAGATTGGCGTAGCGCAGCACGCGTCCCCTGCGATTGCCGCCGAGCGGGATGTAGAGATAGTCGCGCAAGAATTGCGACAGCGTCACGTGCCAGCGGCGCCAGAACTCGACGATGCTGGTCGCCTTGTAAGGCGAGTTGAAGTTCACGGGCAGGAAGATGCCGAACATCAGCGAGATCCCGATCGCCATGTCGGAATAGCCGGAGAAGTCGAAATAGAGCTGGAACGTGTAGGCGAGCGCACCCAGCCACGCCTGGTCGAAGCTCGGCGAGCGCGCCTCGAAGGCGAGCGCGACCAGCGGCTGGATGCCGTCGGCGAGACAGGTCTTCTTGAACAGGCCGATGGCGAAGATGATGACGCCGCACAGGATGAGATGCGCGTCGGGATGTTTGGATTTTTCCTGCTCGAATTGCGGGATCATGTCCTTGTGGTGGAGGATGGGCCCGGCGATCAGATGCGGGAAGTAAGTCACGAACAGCGCGTAATGCGGCAGCGCGTAGGCCGCGACCTGGCCGCGATAGGCATCGACCAGGAACGCGATCTGCGTGAACGTATAGAAGGAGATGCCGACCGGCAGCAGGATGTGGACCGCGACATGCGTGCCGAACAGCGCGTTGACGTTCTCGGTGACGAAACCGGCATATTTGAAGATGCCGAGCACGACGAGATCGCCAGCGACGCCAAGCGCGAGCACCGCCTTTCGTCGTGACGGGCCGAGCTCCGACACGATCAGAAGATGGCCGACGCCGTAGTTGAAGGCGATCGACAGAAGCAACAGGGCCACGAACTGCCAGTTGCCGATGGCGTAGAAGGCGAGCGAGGTCAGTGCCAGCCAGATCACCGGCGTGAGATTGCTGCGCCGCCCGAGCCAGAAATAGCCTGCCAGCACCAGGGGCAGGAACAGCAGGATGAACGGGTAGGAATTGAACAGCATCAGGCTGGACCGGGGGCGAGGATATGGTCCGTAAAGCATAGACGGGGCCGATCAACAACCCGGCGGCCTGGCGCGGACGCGCTGGCAATTCGCGGAATCGGGACGATATAAGGGAAGGCGCGAACAAAGCGGCGGCGTCTCTTCTCCCTCTCCCCGTTCTTACGGAGTCGGGACGAGCTATGCTCGCCCTGTGAGGGTTGGGGGTGAGGGGCCTCTCTCCGCGGATAAGATCTGTCGAGGGACCTGTACCCCCTCACCCGGAATTTGCGCTCGCAAATTCCGACCTCTCCCCGCAGGCGGGGAGAGGTGAAGAAAAGACACTGCGCGAATGAGACACAATGAGGACCGAGTGACCCAAACCAAGATGCCTTCCCAGCCCCCCGTCGCCCCGCGCCGGCCGCATTCCTTCACGCGGCACGGGATCACCGTGACCGACGACTATGCCTGGTTGAAGGACGCGAAATGGCAGGAAGTGCTGCGCGATCCCGCCGTGCTCGATCCCGATATCCGCAAATATCTCGACGAGGAGAACGCCTACACCGAGAGCCTGCTCGGCCACACCGCGCCGCTCCAGAAGACGCTGGTGCGCGAGATGCGCGGACGGATCAAGGAGGACGATTCCAGCGTGCCGTCGCCCGATGGTCCCTTCGCCTATTTCCGCCGGTTTCGCGAGGGCGGGCAGCACGAGCTGTTCGGCCGCATGCCGCGCGAGGGCGGCGACGGCGAGATCGTGCTCGACGGCGATGCGCTGGCCAAGGACCACAAATATTTCAAGTTCGGCGGCAGCCGGCACTCCTATGATCACAAGCTGCAGGCCTGGAGCGCGGACACCAAGGGCTCCGAATATTTCTCGATCCGCGTCCGCGACTGGGCGAGCGGCAAGGATCTCGACGACCTGGTCGAGGAGACCGACGGCGGCGTGGTCTGGGCCAAGGACTGCAAGAGCTTCTTCTATGTGAAGCTCGACGACAATCACCGGCCGATGCAGGTGTGGCGCCACAGGCTCGGCACTGGGCAAGCCGACGACGCGCTGGTCTATGAAGAGCAGGATGCCGGCTGGTTCACCCATCTGCACGAGAGCACCAGCGGCCGCTTCTGCGTGATCGCGGGCGGCGATCACGAGACCTCTGAGCAGCGGCTGATCGATCTCGCCAATCCCGAGGCGCCGCCGCGCCTGGTCGCCGCGCGCGAGGAAGGCGTGCAATATTCGCTCGCCGACCGCGGCGATCAGCTCTTCATCCTCACCAATGCCGATGACGCCATCGACTTCAAGATCGTCACCGCGCCGCTCTCTTCGCCCGAGCGCAAGAACTGGCGCGACCTGATCCCGTATCGGCCCGGCATCTACATCATCGACCTCGATCTCTATGCCGGCCATCTGGTGCGGCTGGAGCGCGCCAATGCGCTGCCCTCGATCGTGATCCGCGATCTCGCCTCGAACGAGGAACATGCCATCGCCTTCGACGAGGCCGCCTACTCGCTGGATACGATGGGCTCCTACGAGTTCGAGACGACGAATTTGCGCTTCTCCTATTCGTCGATGACGACGCCGTCCGAAGTCTACGACTACGACATGGCGAAGCGCACGCGCACCTTGCGCAAGCGCCAGGAGATCCCGTCCGGCCACAACGCGGCCGATTACGTCACCACGCGCATCATGGCGAAGGCGCATGACGGCGCCGAGGTGCCGGTGTCGATCCTCTATCGCCGCGGGCTCAAGCTCGACGGCTCGGCGCCGCTGCTGCTCTACGGCTACGGCTCCTACGGCATGGCGATGCCGGCCTCGTTCAACGCCAACCGCCTGTCGCTGGTCGACCGCGGCTTCGTCCACGCCATCGCGCATATTCGCGGCGGCGCCGACAAGGGCTGGGGCTGGTACCTCGACGGCAAGCGCGAGAAGAAGACCAACTCGTTCGACGATTTCGCGGCCAGCGCGCAGGCGCTGATCGATGCGAAATACACCAGCGCCAAGCGCATCATTGGCCATGGCGGCTCGGCCGGCGGCATGCTGATGGGCGCGGTCGCCAACCGCGCCGGCGAATTGTTCGCCGGCATCGTCGCCGAAGTGCCGTTCGTGGACGTGCTCAACACCATGCTCGACGACACGCTGCCGCTGACGCCGCCGGAATGGCCGGAATGGGGCAATCCGATCGAGAGCGGGAAGGATTTTCGCACCATCCTGTCCTACTCGCCCTACGACAACGTCGCCGCGAAGGACTATCCGGCGATCCTGGCGATGGGCGGCTTGACCGATCCGCGCGTCACCTATTGGGAGCCCGCCAAATGGATCGCGCGCCTGCGCGCCACCATGACCGGCGGCGGCCCGGTCCTGCTCCGCACCAACATGGGCGCCGGCCACGGCGGCGCCTCAGGCCGCTTCGACCGGCTCGACGAGGTCGCGATCGTCTATGCGTTCGCGCTGTGGGCGGCAGGGATGGCGGAGGCGGGGGTGTAGCGACAGCCAACGCCGTCGTCCCGGCGAACGCCGGGACCCATACCGCGTGATTTATCGGTGGTGCGCAGGTAGCAGTACCTCGGCAAGGCCTCTTAACTGCAGACCTTCGCCAAACTTCTCCCTGGGGGTATGGGTCCCGGCGTTCGCCGGGACGACAGTAGAGAATGTGGCGCGACCTTCCATCCTACTAACGCCCGTTCTTCTTCCGCCACTCCGCAAAGTCGGTGAGCGTCTGCGGATCCGTGGCGGGATAGAGGCCGAAGATGCCGCGGCCCTTGCCGACCTCCTCGGTGACGAAATCCTCGAACGCGGTCATCTCGAAGGTCTCGCTCGCGATCTCGTCCGCGAGATGCGCCGGGATCACGATGACGCCGTCGGCATCGCCCAGGATGACGTCGCCGGGAAACACCGGCGCGTCGCCGCAGCCGATGGGCACGTTGATCTCGATCGCCTGGTGCAGCGTCAGATTGGTCGGTGCGCTGGGGCGATGGTGGTAGGCGGGAATGCCGAGCCTGGCGATCTCGGCGGAATCGCGAAAGCCGCCGTCGGTGACGACGCCGGCGACGCCACGCTTCATCAGCCGCGTCACCAGGATGGCACCGGCCGACGCCGCCCGCGCGTCCTTGCGGCTGTCCATCACCAGCACGGCGCCCGGCGGGCAATCTTCCACCGCCTTGCGCTGCGGGTGCGAGCGGTCCTTGAAGACCTCTATCGTATTGAGATCCTCGCGCGCCGGCATGTAGCGCAGCGTGAAGGCCTCGCCGACCATGGTCGGCTGGTTGGGTCCGACGGGATGGACGTCCTGGATCATCTGGATGCGCAGGCCACGCTTGAACAAGGCGGTGGCGACCGTGGCGGTGGAGACGGATTTGAGCTTGTTGCGGGTGGCTTCGGAAAGTTTTGTCATTTGGCATACTCTCTCGTGGTCGTCATTCCGGGGCGCGCGCAGCGCGAACCCGGAATCCATCGGGCCGCACGTACGGCGGTGAAATGGGTTCCGGGTTCGCTTCGCGCCCCGGAACGACATCAATAAATCGACGGCTCGCCGATCGGCGCGCCGAAATCGGTCTCGAGGAAGTCGAAGTCGCAGCCGTCATTGGCCTGCTTGATATGCTTGGTGAACATCCAGCCATAGCCGCGCTCGAAGCGGCGCTCGGGCTGCTTCCAGGCGGCGCGGCGTTTTTCCAGCTCGGCTTCGGGAACATCGAGATTGATGGTGCGCGCGGCGACGTCGAGCGTGATGCGGTCGCCGTTCTGCACCAGCGCGAGCGGGCCGCCGACATAGGATTCCGGCGCGACGTGCAGGATGCAGGCGCCGTAGCTGGTGCCGCTCATGCGCGCATCCGAGATGCGCACCATGTCGCGCACGCCCTGCTTCACGAGCTTGGTCGGAATCGGCAGCATGCCCCATTCCGGCATGCCCGGCCCGCCTTGCGGCCCGGCATTGCGCAGGATGAGAATGTGGTCCTCGGTGACGTCGAGATCGAGATCGTCGACCGCCTTCTTCATCGACGGATAGTCGTCGAACACCAGCGCCGGCCCGGTGTGCTTGAGGAAGCGCGGCGCGCAGGCGGAGGGCTTGATGACGCAGCCGTCGGGCGCGAGATTGCCCTTGAGCACGGCAAGCGCGCCTTCCTTGTAGATGGGATTGTCGATGGAGCGGATCACGTCTGCGTTGTGCACCTCGGCGCCGTCGATGTTCTCAGCCACTGTCCTGCCGGTGACAGTAATGCAGTCGAGATGCAGATGCGGCTTGATCTGGCCCATCAGCGCCGGCAGGCCGCCGGCATAGAAGAAGTCCTCCATCAGGTAGGTGTCGCCGCTCGGCCGGACGTTGGCGATGACGGGCACCTTGCGGCTCGCGATCTCGAAATCGTCGAGGCCGATGTCCTGGCCGGCACGGCGGGCCTGCGCGATCAGATGGATGATCGCATTGGTCGAGCAGCCCATCGCCATCGCGACCGCGATCGCGTTCTCGAAGGCCTTGCGGGTCTGGATCGTCTTTGGCGTCAGGTCTTCCCACACCATCTCGACGATGCGGCGGCCGCATTCTGAGGCCATGCGGATGTGGTTGGCGTCGGCGGCCGGAATCGAGGAGGCGCCGGGCAAGGTCATGCCGATCGCTTCCGCAATCGCGGTCATGGTCGAGGCCGTGCCCATGGTCATGCAGGTGCCGTAGCTGCGCGCGATGCCGGCTTCGATGTCGAGCCAGTCCTTGTCGGAGATTTTTCCGGCGCGGCGCTCGTCCCAATATTTCCAGCCATCCGAGCCGGAGCCGAGCGTCTTGCCCTTCCAATTGCCCCGCAGCATCGGGCCCGCCGGCAGATAGATCGCCGGGATGTTCATCGAGGTGGCACCGAGCAGCAGCGCCGGCGTGGTCTTGTCGCAGCCGCCCATCAGCACCACGCCGTCGACGGGATGGCTGCGCAGCAGCTCCTCGGCGTCCATCGCCAGCAGGTTGCGATAGAGCATGGTCGTCGGCTTGAGCAGCGATTCCGACAGCGACAGCGCCGGCAATTCCAGCGGCAGGCCGCCGGCCATCAGGATGCCGCGCTTGACGTCGTCGACGCGCGACTTGAAGTGCATGTGGCAGGGCTGCGCGTCCGACCAGGTGTTGAGGATCGCGATGATCGGCCGGTCCTTCCACTCTTCCGGCGCGTAGCCCATCTGCATGGTGCGGGAGCGGTGGCCGAACGAGCGCAGATCGTCGGGCGCGAACCAGCGCGCGCTGCGGAGCTGATCGGGTGTTTTCTTCTTGCTCATGATTGAGTGCCCCATTTCTGGACCGTGTTCCGCTCGATGGCGCGGAAGATCAGGTTCTCGACAAAGAGCCCGATGATGATCACGGTCAAGAGGCCTGCGAAGACGGCAGGTATGTCGAGCAGATTGCGGTTCTCGAAGATGAACCAGCCGAGCCCGCCCTGGCCGGAGGAGACGCCGAACACCAGCTCGGCCGCGATCAGCGTGCGCCAGGCAAACGCCCAGCCGATCTTGAGGCCGGTGAGGATCGAGCCGAACGCCGCCGGAATCAGGATTTTGGCCACGTATGGCAGCCCGCGCAGGCCGTAATTGCGCCCGACCATGCGCAGCGTGTTGGAGACGCTCTTGAAGCCGGAATGGGTGTTGAGCGCGACCGGCCACAGCACGGAATGGATCAGCACGAAGACGAGACTGCCGTTGCCAAGCCCGAACCAGATCAGCGCCAGCGGCAGCAGCGCGATCGCCGGCAGCGGATTGAACATCGCCGTCACCGTCTCGAGGAAATCGGTGCCGATACGGGTCGAGATGGCGAGCACCGTGAAGATCGCGGCCAGCACGATGCCGGCCGAATAGCCCATGAACAGCACTTTCAGCGACGTCCAGGCCCGCATCGGAATAGTGCCGTCCTTGACGCGCTCGAACAGCGTGATCGCGGTGTCGTGCAGCGTCGGGAACAACAGCGGATTGTCGAGCGCGACGCCGTAGGCTTCCCAGACCGCCCCCAGGAACAGGATGATCACCGACTTGCGGACGAAGCCGTCGTTCCAGAGCAATTCGGCCACGCTCAGCTTGCGCTCGACCTCGCCTGTGCCCGAGACAGCGGCCGGCTCGGCCCGCAGCAATATCCTGGCTTCACCCATGGCGGGCTCCTTCAATGCGCGGTGGCTTCGCCGGCGAACAGGAGATCGTGGATCTCCTTCTCCAGCCGGCCGGCGCTGCCATCGGCGCCGGAGACCTTGTCGACGTCGATCACCTCGGCCTTGACCCGCCCGGGATGCGGCGACAGCAGCAAGATACGGTTGCCGATGCGGATCGCCTCGGCGATCGAATGGGTCACGAACAGCACGGTGAACCTGGTCTCGCTCCAGAGCTGGAGCAGCTCGTCCTGGCAGGTCCGGCGCGTCAGCGCGTCAAGCGCGGCGAACGGCTCGTCCATCAAGAGGATGTCCGGCTCCATCGCCATGCCGCGCGCGATCGCGACGCGCTGCTTCATGCCGCCCGACAGCGTGTGCGGATAGGCGTCGACGACGCGGGTCAGGCCGACCTTCTCGATATAGGCCCGCGCCTTTGCCTCGGCGTCCTTGCGCGACAGCTTGCGCGCGGTCAGCAGCGGAAACATCACGTTGGCGAGCACGCTCTTCCAGGGCAGCAGCTGGTCGAACTCCTGGAAGATCATCATGCGATCGGCGCCGGGACCATGAATCTCGCGATCGTTGATGGTCATGCGGCCTTCGCTCGGGCTCATATAGCCGCCGACGGCCTTGAGCAGGGTCGACTTGCCGCAGCCGGAGGGACCGAGCAGCACGAAGCGGTCGGACTTGTCGACGGTGAAGGAGACCCTTTCGGTGGCGGTGACGACGGCGCTGGAGGTCTTGTAGCGCAGCGTCACGGAGCTGACGTCGAGCAGCGCCATCAGTTGCCCTTCAGATCGTGCGCGACGGGCAGATAATAGTCCGTCCATGCCTTGGGCTGGCTCTTCAGCGTGCCGGCCTTGAACAGATGGGCGGCGAATTTCATCGTGCCCTGCGGCTCGAGATTCCACTCCATCATGCCGGGCTCCTTCAGGAGCTCGAGCAGCTCGTCCACCGAGGTCTTGTCGCCGGTGATCTCCTTGTAGATTTCGACCGCCTGCCTGGTATCGCTGCGGATCAGGTCCTGCGCCTCCTTGGTGGCGTCGCGCACGGCCTGGATGATCTTGGGGTTGGCGTCGGCGAACTTCGTGGTGGTGAAGAACTGCGCCTGGCTGAGCGGCCCACCCATCACGTCCGGCGACGACAGCACAATGTGCGCGCCCGGCACGTTCTTCAGCTCCAGGAAGGTGAAGGGCGGGATCGAGAAATGGTTGTGCACCTCGTGCTTGACGTTGGACAGCGCCGCATAGGCGTCGGGATGGCCGAGTTGCACGGTGTTGGCGTCGAGCTTCGACCATTGATCGGCGCCAAAGGCCTCGGCGGCCGCGATCTGCAGCACGATGGCCTGGGTCGAGACCTTGACGGTCGGCACCGCGATCTTGTCCGCCGGACCGAAGTCCTTGATCGACTTGATGTTCGCGTCGCGGCTGATCAGCGTCATCGGCTGCGCAGAGGTGGCGACGATGCCCTTCACGCCGCCGCGGGTGCGGTCCCAGAGCAGCAGGAGGTTGCCGGTGCCGGTGTTGAGGATGTCGACGCCGCCTGCCAGCAGCGCATCGGTCTGCGCGCCGCCGCCGGAGAAGGTGATCCATTTGGTGGTGACGCCGGAGACGCCGAGCGAAGCTGCGTGCTTCTCGATCAGCTTCAGCTTCTCCATGATGTGGCTCGGCATGTAGAAGATGCCAGGCTGGCGCGACAGCGCGATCTCGGATTTCTGCTGCGCGTGCGCAGGCAAAGCCGCCAGCACGGTTGCGGCGATCAGGGCGATGGCGGCAGCGCCGCGCTGAAATGGCTTGATCATAATTGTTCGTTTCCTCCGGCCGCCATTGACGGGCAACCCTGCTGATGCACTAATGTATTAGTGCATCAAAGGCAAGTCCGCCGGAGCCCCTCGCATGGAACCCGCCCATCCCGCGCCCCGCGCGACCGTCCGCCGAGGGCCGCGGCTGGACCGGGCCCGGCAGGCCGCACCGCAGGTGTTCGAGCGGCTGCGCAACGCCATTCTCGCGCTCGAGCTGCCCCCGGGCGCGCCGCTGTCGCGCACCGATCTCGCTACGCAATTCGGCGTCAGCTCGACGCCGATCCGCGACGCCCTGATGCGCCTCGAGGAAGAAGGGCTCGTCGAGGTGTTTCCGCAGCACGCGACCGTGGTCAGCCGGGTCGATGTCGGCCGCGCCGAGCAGGCGCATTTCCTGCGCCAGGCGCTCGAGCTCGAAATCGTCCGGCTGCTTGCGGAGCAACACGACCAGGCCCTGGTTCTCCGCCTCGACCACGCCATCGCGCTGCAGCAGCAATTCGCCAAGGCCGGCGATTTCGAGAGCTTCATCGCCGCCGACAATGATTTTCATGCGCAGCTTTATGCCGCGGCCGGCAAGCAGGAGCTGTGGACGCTGGTGCGCAGCCGCAGCGGACATATCGACCGGCTGCGCCGGCTGCACCTGCCCTCGCCCGGCAAGGCCCAGAACATCCTCCGTCACCACCGACTGATCACCCGTGCGATCGAGGCCGGCGACCCTGACGCCGCGCAACAGCATCTGCGCAAGCACCTGTCGGGCACGCTGAGCGAGCTCGACAAGATTCGAAGCCATTATCCGGAATATCTAACCGATTAGACGGGCGATCCCGGCGCTTATGCACGAAACCGTGCATAAGCATGCTGCATTTTGTTTCGGCTTAGGCGAGCGTTCACCGGCCATTCGCGAAGTGCTTGCAGGCCGGGCGGAATCCGCGCAACAATTTCATCTTAGATGGCTTGATTTGCGGCCGATGGGAATGTCCTGTCCGGCGCGGAGGAATGCAGACGTGGCCAACATCCTGATCGTGGATGACGACTCGGCCGTTCAAATCACGATCCGGCTGCTCCTGGAGAGGGCCGGTCATCACGTCACCCTCGCCGGCGATGGCCGCAAGGGGCTTGCGCTGTTCGAGGCCGGCCGGTTCGATCTGCTGTTCCTCGACATCTTCATGCCTGGCATGGATGGGCTGGAGACGATGCGTCACATCCGGGCGTTGGCCCCGGCCATTCCCATCATCGTCATTTCCGGCCGCTCGGCCGCGCCGGATGCCTATGCGGAACCCGATTTCCTGAAGATGGCGACCAAGCTCGGCGCGGTGGCAAGCCTGCAGAAGCCATTCCGGCCCGGCGCACTGCTCGCCGCAGTCGATGGCTGCCTGAAGGCGGGCGAGCCGGAGGGGTCCGATGTCAGCTCCGGCCGCCGATAACGAGGGCTCCTCTGCTTCAGGCCAGATCGGCCGCGATCATCCGGGAAGTCCCGCGAGCATCCCCATGACGCTCACCACGCGGCTGGCCATCGCCATGATCCTGCTGGTGGCGGTCACCGTGGCCGCGGTCGGCTGGCTGGGCTATCGCAACACCACGCAGGCGGTCATTCCGCGGGTCCTGGAACGGGTCGAGGCCCAGTCGCGCCTACTGGCGACCAATCTTGAATCCTACGTTTCCGGAGCGCGCGGCGATCTGCTCGGCTATCGCGCCGCCGCGGCCATCCAGGGCCTCATCCGCGCTCACGCCGGCGGCGGAATTGATCCTGTTGACGGCGTCTCGGAACAAACCTGGCGCGAACGTATCGCCACGCGGCTCGCGGCCGAGATCGAGGCCAAACCCATCTACGGGCAGTTTCGGATCATCGGCGTCGATAACGACCAGCGCGAGATCGTCCGTGTCGATCGCTCCGGACCGGACGGAGCAGCCCGGATCGCCCCGGACAACGAGCTGGAGAGCAAGAGCGGTCGACCGTACTTTCAGCAAACGATCCGGCTGCCGCCTGGCGAGATCTATGTGTCGCCCGTCGATCTTGCCACCCGCCAAGGGGGCACCACGACCCCTCACGTTCCGACTCTCCGGGTGGCGATGCCATTATTCGCACAGGACGGCAAGCCGTTCGGCATCATCGTCGCCAATATCGACATGCGCCCGGCCCTCGACCACGTCCGCGCGACGACGAGCTCGGGAGGAGAGATCTACGTCGTGAATTCGCGCGGCGACTATCTCGTCCATCCCGATCGCACGAGCGAATTCGGCACGCTGCGTGATCGTCCCAGCGACTGGCGCAAGGACTTTCCCTATTTCGCGGCTCTGACGGGCACGCGGGATGTATCCACGCGGCTCATGACCGACGGGTCGGGCCGGCCGAGCGGCGCGGCCCTCGCCCCTGCGCTGCTTGCCGGCAAGGAATGGGTCGCCGTCATCGAAACAATTCCCGCGCCTGTGTTCGGCCTCGTACCGGCAGCGATCCAGAAGACGTCCCTGCTGGTCGGCATACTGGCCGTTCTCGCCGCAGCCGGGCTTGCGGTGCTGGTGGCGCGCTCGCTCACGCGTCCGATCGGCCGCTTGACCGCGGCGGTCCAGGCCATCGGCAGCGGCCGTCCGGCGGACATCCCGGTCGATGCCAGCGGTGAGACGGGCGTGTTGGCGCGGGCCTTCGCGCAGATGGTCGAGGAAACAAGGGTGAAAACCGCTGCGCTCGAACGCGAGATCGAGGAGCATCGCCGCACCGAGGCCGCGCGCAGCCATCACGCGGCGCGCGAGCGCCTGTTCAGCGCCGCGATCGAATCCTCCGACGATGCGATCGTGATGCAGACGCTCGATGCCATCATCACGGGCTGGAATCCGGCCGCCGAGCGTCTGTATGGCTATTCGGCGGACGAGGCGATCGGCAAGCCGACATCGATCATCGTCCCGGCGGACCGCCGCGAGCAGGGCAAGGTATATCTGGCGCGGATCGCGGGGGGCGAGCCGATCGAACGCTTCGAGACGGTGCGCCTGCGCAAGGACGGCACGCCGGTCGAAATCTCGCTCAGCCTGTCGCCGATCAAAGGTCCGTCGGGCGAGATCATCGGCGTCTCCGGGACCGCGCACAGCCTGACCGAGGCGCGGCGGGCCGAGCGGCAGCTCCAGCAGCAGCTCGAAGAGCGCCGGCAGATCTTCGACACCTCGCAAGACCTGATCATGGTCATGGACTCGCACGGCCACATCGCGCAGATCAGCCCGAGCAGCGAGACCATTCTTGGCTATCGGCCGGACGAGATGATCGGCCGCAGCGGCGCCGACTTCATTCATCCCGATCATCTGGAGGGCTCCCGCGCCGAGATGCGCGCGCTGCGCCGCGGCGAGCGCGTCAAGATTGCCGACACGCGCTGCCTCCACCGCAACGGACACGAAGTCTGGCTGTCCTGGCTCGGCAACTGGTCCGAGCAGGCACAGCGCTATTTCTTCGTCGGGCGCGACATGACGGAGGCGCGGCTCGCGCAGGAATCGCTGCGCGAGAGCGAGCGGCTCGCCCGCAACATCATCGAGACCTCGCTCGACGCCTTCATCCAGACCGATGAGACCGGCAGCATCCTGAACTGGAACTCGCAGGCCGAGCAGCTGTTCGGCTGGCGCCGCGAGGAGGTGCTCGGCAAGAGCACGATCGACCTCATCGTCGCCGAGAGCGAACGCGAGCGAGTGAGGTCGGGTCTGCAGCAGTTCCTGGTGAACGAAAACGGCAGGACGCTGAACCGCCGCCGCGAGCTCATATGCCGCCGCCGCGACGGCAAGGAATTCAAGGCCGAGCTGAGCGTCACCGCGCTGAAGCGCCGCGAAGGCCTGCTGTTCAACGTCTTCTACCGCGACCTCACCGACAAGATCGCCGCCGAGGAGCGCATCCGTCATGCCGAGAAGATGGAGGCGATCGGCCAGCTCACCGGCGGCGTGGCGCACGATTTCAACAACATCCTCACCGTCATCACCGGGACGATCGAAATCCTCGCGGAGGCCGTCGAGAAGGAGCCGCAGCTTGCGGCCATCACGAAGATGATCGACGAGGCGGCCGCGCGCGGCGCCGATCTGACCCAGCACCTGCTCGCCTTCGCGCGCAAGCAGCCGCTCCAGCCGCGCGAGATCGACATCAACTCGCTGGTGGTCGACACCGCGAAGCTGTTGCGGCCGACTCTGGGCGAGCAGATCCAGATCGAATCGGTGTTCGAAGACGGGAACTGCGTCGCGATCGTCGATCCCAACCAGCTCACCACCGCGATCCTCAACCTCGCGCTCAATGCCCGCGACGCCATGCCCGGCGGCGGCAAGCTGATCCTGGAGACCGGCGCTGCCTATCTCGACGAGGTCTACGCCAGTGCGAACGATGTGCCGCCGGGGCACTACGTGTTGATTGCCGTGAGCGACACCGGCACCGGAATCCCCGCGCACCTGCTGACCAGGGTGTTCGATCCCTTCTTCACCTCGAAGGGACCGGGCAAGGGCACCGGACTCGGGCTGTCGATGGTCTACGGCTTCATCAAGCAGTCCGCGGGCCACATCAAGATTTACAGCGAAGAGGGCCACGGCACCACGATCAAGATGTACCTGCCGCCCGGCAAGACGCCGACGGCGGCCGGCGAGGGCGTGACGCCGGCGACCATCGAGGGCGGACACGAGACGATCCTGGTGGTCGAGGACGACAGGCTGGTGCGCGACTACGTGCTGGCGCAGCTGCATTCGCTGGGCTACGTCACCTTGCAGGCCGCGAACGCCGCGGAGGCGCTCGCGATCGTCGCCGCCGGAACGCCGTTCGACCTTCTGTTCACCGACGTCATCATGCCCGGCAAGATGAACGGACGGCAGCTGGCCGACGAGCTGATGAAGACGCGGCCCGATCTCAAGGTGGTCTACACATCGGGCTATACCGAGAATGCGATCATCCATCACGGCCGGCTGGATTCCGGCGTGATGCTGCTGGCCAAGCCTTATCGCAAATCGGATCTGGCGCGGATCATCCGCAAGGCGCTGAGCCCTTGAGGCTACGATTTCGTGTCCCGGACAAGGCGCAGCGTGGAACGCTGCGACGCAGAGCCGCGACCAGAACTGTCAGCAGTGAAATTGGAGAGATGGACCCCGGCTCAGCGGCGCATCATTTCATGATGCACCGCGTCCGGGGCACGAAAGAGAACCGACCGCTTACGACGCGCGCTGGGCCGCGGTCATCACGATGCGGATCAGATCGGCGGCGTTGCGCGCGCCGAGCTTCTTCATGATGTTGGCGCGGTGATCCTCGATCGTGCGCGGGCTGATGCCGAGCGTGCGACCGGCTTCCTTGTTGGACGCACCGGAAGCAAACTGCTCGAGCACTTCGCGCTCCCTGCGCGTCAGCGGCTCGCGTCCGGGGAAATGCAGGGAGCCGAATTTCGGCGAGGCGTTCTCCGCCTGCCTGCGCGCATAGGCGCCGATCGCCTCGTCGAGCCGGCCGACGATCTCGCTGCCGCGGAACGGCTTCTCGATGAAGTCGAGCGCGCCGCTCTTGATCGCGCCCACCGCCATCGCGATGTCGCCCTGTCCGGAGATCATGAAGATCGGCGCCGGATAGTCCTCGCCCTGCAGCTCGTTCAGAATGTCGAGCCCCGACTTTCCGGGAATGTGCACGTCGAGCAGGATTGCAGCCGGCGTGCGGTTTCGCGCGACGGAGAGCAGCGCTGCGCCGTCCGCAAAACAGATCACCTCATAACCCGCCGCCTTCAACACCATCGACAGAGTGTCGCGAACGGCAGGGTCGTCGTCGACCACGAAGATTTCACCGCGAGAGCTTTGTTCGGCCATGTGCCACATCCGGTTGGCATGAAGGACTCGCGTCCGCGCCAACCGTTATGGCGTTCGGCGCGGATTCGGCCCACCCGTATTTGTACGGGACATGGACTTAACGCACAAGTAGCGGCAGGGTGCCTAATTGCGGGTAGGGAGACTATCCATGCAAAATTTCGCTGGCGCACCCCCGATCGTCGCGAGGCCCGAAACCGACAGCCGTCAGTTGATCGCCGCCGATCTTCGCGCTCTGATCACACGGATCGAGAGCAGCATGCGCCTGATCGACGCAGCCATGATGGAAGCCAGCGCGTTGGAAACGGGTCCGGCGCGCGGCGATCCGGCCGGTTCCACCGATATTTTCGTGCTCGACGACGTCACGCCGCGTTATGCGACGGCGAGCGCCGCCCTCAATGCCTGTCGGGCGGGCCTTGGCCACGCCCTGCGATGTCTGTCTGATTCCGGCAACTCGGCATAGAACGCGATCGGCGCGGCCACTCGCATCCCATCGCATGGCGGTTCCGCACGCCTAAAGCAGGATCCGGAAAAGCGCGCGGCGGTTTTCCGAGAAGATCACGCTTAAACAGCAAGCTGAAGCGCGATGGCGCTTCATCCTCATTGTATTGTGCTTAGGCGCGGTGCCGTTCCACGATCGCGTCGGTGGCGACACCGCCCCAGGTGTGGATCGCGGGAAGGCCCATCGCGATCTTGCCCAGATTGGCGAGGCTGATGCGCAGGGCCGCGAGGTCGAGCGGCTTCGGCAGGCTCTGGAGCTCGATCCCGACGGACCTGGCGAAGCTGCGAGCGGCGCTGCGGCGCTTGCCGTCCATGCCGCTGATGACGATCACGGCGCCGCCGAACTTCGCCGCCGCCATCTCGCGCAGCACGTCGATGCCGTCGCCATCCTCCAGCACGAGATCCAGCGTCACGCAATCGAAGCGGGCGGTGCGCAGCTTCTCGATCGCATTCGCCACGGACGGCGCCACGGTGACTTCGTGGCCGGCCTGCTTGGCGGCGACGGTGATCAGGCTGCGCTGCGTGGCGTCGTCATCGACCACCAGAAGCTGAAGCGCACGCCGTTCGGCGCCGTCGGGCAGGTTTGACGTCATGGGCGAAAGAGGACTTCTGGGCATTTCCGTATCCTGAGATTGAGACCGGCAACGGATACAATGTTCGCGCTTAGGCCCCGTAAAGCTGCCGCCGCGAATTCGCTTTGAAATCTTCAGAAAGTGTGAAGCAAGAGATCGGAAGGGACGGCAACGGACGCGGGCGGATCACGCCGCGGCGTCATGGCCGCCGGCCGCACCGCGCTTCTTCCTGTTCTTGCCGCGCAGGAACTGGATGTCCATTTCGGCGCCGTTGACGCGGACCAGCTCGCAACGACGATAGGCAAGGCCCGTGGACGACAACAGCAGGAAGAACTCCTTCAGGTTCAACCCCTGGATCGAGCCTTCCACCGTGAGAATGGCGTCGGTGTCGGAGATCGCGTTGAGCTTGCAGTCGCGGCGCCAGGTGCCGTCGATGGCCATGATGCAGACATCGTAGCCGCGACTGAAAGTCACGCGTTCGCTACCCTTGCCATCCTCGGCCATGTCTATCGTCCTGCCATCACCGCGAGGCGCGGCGCCGCGCCGGCGAGAACCGGCTTGGCGGCGGCGGCACGCGGATCGTTCGGCTTGTAGAGGCCGCGCCGCTCAGCAATCGGGCGGAACGTATCGGTCAGACCGACCACGGTTTCAGCCGCGCCCAGCACCAGGAAGCCATCGGGCTCGATCTGGCGCGCCAGCCGGTTAAAGATGTTGATCTTGGTGTCCTGGTCGAAATAGATCAGCACGTTGCGACAGAAGATGACGTCGAAGGTGCCGAGCTGGGAGAAGTCGTGCAGCAGGTTGAGCTGGCGATGCTGGATCATCGCCCGCAATTCGGGATTGACCTGCCAGGTCTCGCCGGTCTGCTTGAAGTATTTGACCAGCATCTGGATCGGCAGGCCGCGCTGCACCTCGAACTGGCTGTAGACGCCGGCCTTGGCCTTCTCCAGCACCTCCTGCGACAGATCGGTCGCGATGATCTCGATGCGCCAGCCGGTGAGGGCTGCGCTCATCTCCTTCAGGCACATCGCCAGCGAATAGGGCTCCTGCCCGGTCGAGCCGGCGGCGCACCAGATCCGCACGCTGCGCTTGCTGGCACGCGCCTTGATGATCTCGGGCATGATGTGGTCGCGGAAATGATCGAACGGGACCTTGTCGCGGAAGAAGAAGGTCTCATTGGTGGTCATGGCTTCGACCACGTCGGTGATCAGCTGACGCGAGCCGCCTTGCAGCTTCTGCACGAGTTCGGCGATGCCGGAGATCCCGGCCTTGCGGGCGAGCGGCAGCAGGCGGCTCTCGATCAGATATTGCTTGTCTGCGGACAGGTCGAGACCGGAATTGTCCTTCAGGAACTTACGCAGGTACTCATACTCGGTCGGGGTCACTGATCGCCTCTTCGAAGCTGCACTGGAACATTCTGGCCAAATGCGCGGGCCAGATTCGCTCAGACCATGGCTTGTCCGACCGGGATCAAGCCGACTTCAGCAAATTTGTCGGCGATAATGTCCTTGTCGAAGGGCTTCATGATGTACTCGTTGGCGCCGCCGCTGAGCGCCTGGGCGATATGAGCCACATTGTTCTCGGTGGTGCAGAACACCACCTTGGGCTGGTCGCCGCCGGGCAGGCGGCGCATGTGGCCCATGAACTCGAAACCATCCATCACGGGCATGTTCCAGTCGAGCAGCACCGCATCGGGCAGCTGCCGCTGGCAGATCTCGAGCGCCTTCGAGCCGTCCTCGGCCTCGGTCACCTCGAATTCCAGGCCTTCCAGGATCCGGCGCGCGATCTTGCGCACCACGCTGGAATCATCGACCACCAAGCAGGTTTTCATTTCGGTTCTCCGGCTCCGATGTTTCGTTGGCTCACGCGGCCATCTGCACTTTGGTTTCGAGCTCGAGGACGCGATCGACGTCGAGCACGACCATGAGCTGTCCGTCGAGGCGGTGGACGCCGCCGGCGAGCTTGGCCATGCGGGGATCGAGGTTGACGGGGTTCTCTTCCATGCCGGCCTCGGGCAGGCGCAGCACCTCGCCGATCTGGTCGATCAGAAGACCGTAGGATTCGCCGCGCAGATCGACGCCGACCGCCATCGGCACCTTGCCGTCCTCAGGCTGCGGCAGGCCGAGACGGGCGCGCATGTCGACCACGGTGACGATGCGGCCGCGCAGATTGAGCACGCCGGCGATCTCGCGCGAGGACAGCGGCACGCGGGTGACGCGCTCGGGCATGAACACGTCCTGGACGCGGGAGATCGGCAGGCCGAACAGCTGGCCGCCGATCATCGCGGTGACGTATTCGACCATGGCGCCTTCGCTGGACTGGGTCTTGTTGCTGGCCATAAGCCTATCTCCTGATCCCCTGGGTTACGCCGCCGCCCGGCTCAGCTCGGAGGCGCCGGCGGCGCCCGCGGTCTGCTCCTTCAGCGCCGCGATCAGACCGGGACGGTCGAACTTGGCGACATAATCGTGGAAGCCGGCCTGACGGCCGCGCTCGATCGCCGCCGGCGACACCAAGGCGGACAGGCCGATGATCGGCATCGACCCGAGATTGTTGTCGGCGCGGATGGTCTCGGCGAACTCGAACCCGTTCATGTCGGGCATCTCGATGTCGGTCAGGACCACGTCGAAGCTCTGGGCCCGCAGCGCGGCGAGGCCCTCCTGCGCGGTCGGCGCGGTGCGGACGCGGTAGCCGGCCGCCTTCAGCACCGGGGCCAGCATGTTGCGGAAGAACGCGGAATCGTCGACCAGCAGCACCGACTGCGAGTGCAGCGACGGCTTCATCTCCTTGCGGGTGAACCAGTCGGCGAACGCCATCGGCAGGAAGTGGCCGACATCGATCACCTCGGTGGCCTGGCCCTTGATCACGGCCGAGCCGAGAATGCCCTGGCTGGAGCCGCCGACCTCGATGTTGAGCCGTTCCTCGACGATGTCGATGATCTCGTCGACGACGAGGCCCATGGAGCGGCCGTCGTCGGCGAACACCAGGATCGGCTGGGCGCCCTGGCTCGCGATGGTGACGCCTTCCATGGCCACCAGCGGCATCAGCTGCTCGCGGTACTGCACCATGTAGCGGCCGTTAGAGAACTCGATCTTGTCGGCCGGGAGCTCTTCCAGGCGGGTGACGAGCCCGAGCGGGACCGCCTTGGGCTGCGAGGAGCCGGCGCGGAACACCAGCAGCGAGGTGGTCTGCTCGCCCGAGCCGATGTGATGGGCGCCGTTCTCGTCGCCCATGTCATGGGCCGAGGAGCCGGCGGCGCCGAGCGCCTTGGCAATGCCGTTGGGGTCGATGATCATGATGACGGCGCCATCGCCCAGAATGGTGTTGCCGGAGAACATGTCGATGTGACGCAGCTTGGTCGACATCGGCTTGACCACGATCTCCTCGGTGTGGAACACGCCATCGACCACGATGCCAAAAGTCTGGCTGCCGACCTGCGTGACCACGATGAAGCCGTTCTCGGGATCGGAGGCCGCGCCGTCGTCGATCTTGAGCAGCTTCTTCAGATGGATCAGCGGCAGCAGCTTGTTGCGCAGGCGCAGCACCGCGGTGTCCTTGATGCGCTCGATGCGGTGCTCGGAATTGGCGCGGGCCCGCACCAGCTCGACCACCGAGAGCTGCGGGATCGCGAAGCGGTCGCCGGCGGCTTCCACGATCAGGGCGGAGACGATGGCGAGCGTCAGCGGGATCTTGATGGTGACCGAGGAGCCTTCGCCGGCCACCGACTTGATGTCGATGGTGCCGCCGATCTGGTCGATATTGGTGCGCACCACGTCCATGCCGACGCCGCGGCCCGACACCGAGGTGATGGCGGCCGCGGTGGAGAAGCCCGGGGCGAAGATGAACTTGTGGATCTGGGCTTCGCTCATCTTCTCGAGCTCAGCCTCGGTAACGAGACCCGAGGAGACGGCCTTGGCCTTGATCTTCTCGGTGTTGAGGCCGCGGCCGTTGTCGGCGATGCAGATGATGATGTGGCCGCCCTCGTGATAGGCGGACAGGCGAATGGTGCCCTGCTCGCCCTTGCCGGCAGCCAGGCGCTCGGCGGGGGTCTCCAGGCCATGATCGGCGGAGTTGCGCACCATGTGGGTGAGCGGGTCCTTGATCAGATCCAGCACCTGGCGGTCGAGCTCGGTGTCGGCGCCGTGCATCTCCAATTCGATCTGCTTGCCGAGTTCGCTGGAGAGGTCGCGGACGATGCGGGGCAGCTTCTGCCAGGCATTGCCGATCGGCTGCATGCGCGTCTTCATGACGCCTTCCTGCAGCTCGGCGGTGACGTTGGACAGGCGCTGCAACGGCACCTTGAACTCGGTGTCCTCGTTGCGGCGGGAGATCTCCAGGAGCTGGTTGCGGGTCAAGACCAGCTCGGAGACCATGGTCATCAGGTGCTCCAGCGTATCCACGTTGACGCGGATCGACTGGTTGGCGATGCGGTCGCCTTCGCCGGCACTCTCGTCGGCCATCGACTTCTTCGGCGCGGCCTTCTCCTTGGCGGCAGGCTTCGC
>NZ_SPQS01000034.1 GCF_004570865.1 Bradyrhizobium frederickii | reverse complement strand
CCCTGCGCCAGTCCTGACCTGCGATCGAGCGCTGCTTGTTCGCGTCGGCCGCAATCAGGCTCGCATCGACTGCAAATCCTTCGCCACCAACCAGACCGGCGGCAATGCATGTCTCGACAACCCGTTCGAACACCCGGCGGAGAACATCTCCACCGCGGAAGCGCTCGTTGCGGGCCCGCGAGAACGCCGAATGATCCGGGACAGCGTCCTCGATACCGAGCTTGCAGAACCAGCGATAGGCGAGGTTCACCTGCACTTCACGGCAGATCAGCCGTTCCGAGCGGATCGCAAAGACATACCCCACGACCAGCATCCGGATCATCAGTTCCGGATCAATCGACGGGCGCCCCAGCGACGAATAGTGAGATGCTAGTTCACCGCGAAGCCAGGATAGATCGAGAGCAGCATCGATCTTCCGCACCAGATGATCTTCAGGAACCAAGACGAAACTCGTAGAACAGTTGACCTTGGTCACTCTTCAGACGGCCCATCATGGATCGACCTCGCCGAGATTCGCGTCAACACAACGGAATCACGCTTCGTGATTTGTCTCAACCGACTTTTGCAACAAAATCGGGCCCTTTGCTGACGTATTCTCTGGATGCCGACAGGTCCGCTAAACGGATCAAAGCAGACCTCGGCCTCTGCCCGAGTTCTTCCATAACAACGCATACGCGAATGTCCCGCCTTCACTTCAAACGTGAAGCACTGCGTTGATGTCCGTCGTGCGTGGCCGGCACGCGAGCCACCGGAGACACCGGCCACCAAACTGCAGCGGCGTCCGCCACCTTGCGTGCTGCGGCAGTGCCATTGCCCCAAGCACGGGCTGCGCCTCCTTGTCGGTCGCGCCGGTCTTTTAGCTTCCGCAGAGCAAGGCAAGCTGTTACCATTCTCGAAGGCCTGCTCGCTAGAAGCATCAACTCAACCGATAGCTCCCAATCACGCCAATCTACGTGCAGTGATGTGCGATGGTTCCGAAGACGCGGTACGCAAAGAGCGGTGATATTAAGATCGCCTATCAGGTTGTGGGGGATGGGCCTTTCGACCTTGTGCTTGTGCCTGGCTTCATCTCGAACCTAGACGTGGCCTGGGACGAGCCTCATCGTGCCCGCGTTTGGACGCGTCTGGCTGCTTTCTCCCGGCTGATCATGTTTGACAAGCGCGGCACTGGCCTCTCTGACCGGACTGTCGGCGTGCCGACTCTCGAGGAACGTATGGACGACGTTCGGGCTGTCATGGATTCCGTCGGCTCGCAACAGGCTGCGCTATTCGGCATCTCTGAAGGCGGCGCGATGTCCGTGTTGTTTGCGGCCACCTATCCAGAGCGCACGCGAGCTCTGGCGCTTTATGGAACGTACGGGCACTTCCGATCGTGGGTGCTACCACCGGATAGGATCGAAGGTGCGCTTGAGCGCATGGAGAAGGCGTGGGGGACTGGTGAGAGCCTTGCGTTGTTTGCTCCAAGCGTGGCAGCCGATGAGAATTTTCGACAGTCCTGGGCACGTTTTGAGCGGCTCGGCGCCAGTCCGTCTGCTGTTGTGGCGCTTATGCGAATGAACAGCGAAATCGATGTTCGTCCCATTCTCCCGTCCATTCGAGTGCCGACGCTCATCGTTCATCGCCAAGGCGACGTTCGGGTAAACGTTGAGGCCGGGCGATTCATGGCGGAGAAGATCCCGAATGCGAAATACGTCGAACTGCAGGGCAATGACCACTTGTTGTGGACCGGTGACACGGATTGCGTACTAGATGAGGTTGAGGAGTTTTTGACTGGGTCGCGATCGGCCGTCGAAGCTGACCGCGTCCTCGCCACTGTTCTGTTTACCGATATTGTGAACTCAACCAAACGCGCGGAGAAGATCGGCGACCGCGCATGGCACGACCTGCTGGGCCACCACAATGCGATCGTGCGACGAGAACTGTTGCGGCATCGCGGCCGTGAAGTGAGAACATTGGGTGATGGGTTCTTAGCAACTTTCGACGGTCCGGCCCGATCGATCCGGTGCGCTCTTGCCATAAATGAAAGCGTCGAGCCGCTCGGGCTGCAGGTGAGGGCGGGCCTTCACACGGGCGAGATTGAAGTTGCCGATGACGATGTCAGCGGAATCGCCGTGCACATCGCATCGCGCGTTGCGACGATGGCGAAGCCCGGACAGGTTTTGGTCTCGAATACGGTCCGTGACCTGGTGGCAGGATCAAACATTCGGTTCCATGACGAAGGTCATCATTCCTTAAAGGGCATTACCGACAGCGTCAGATTATTCGCGGTTGAACGGTAGAGAGAAGCTCAACGTGGAATGCGCAATTCGGATAGGGTGCTCGACTTGGTCTTGAGGCTATCGCATGGGCCAGCCGTTCTGCGACGAAGGCTCGCCAAAAATACGAGATAGCTTGCGCGTCACAGCAGATCTGCTCTCTGAAGTGATCGAACTACAGGACGGCTGAGCGAAGCCGCGGAAGTCGAGAGGATCAAACGACGGCTGCCGCTGGTGGAATTGACGTCCTCCTTTCTCGATTGGATTCTTGTCAAGGTTGAGCAACGGGTAAACGGGTTGTGTGGCTTGCGCTTATAGAGGCGCGGACATGGCCGGTTGCGCCTTGACTCCTAAGGGTAATCTGGGGACTAATTTACCTGAAATTGAGCTCCGCTCGGCGCGTTTGGTCCCGAGTGAAGGGGGCAACGCCAGTGGCACGCCGGCATTACCGCTCGATTGATCCAGGCATAAGCGCTGGTGCGCCGTCCAGGCCCTCGAACGCTGGATTTATCGCGAGCACCTCGATCGCTGGGCAGAATAGCACGAACGTCCGGTGGGACAGGGTGGCCGGGCGTGCTTCGGCTAGAGATGGAACGCCAGCATCTCCGTCCCGGGTAAACCGCAAGAACCGTTTGCAGAATCTGGCGACCGAACGGAAGTATGTCTCCATCTTGCGAGCCGACCTGCACCGCTCGTCCGATCTCGTGACAGGCCTCGATTTAGAAGATTCGATCGCGCGGCTGGCCCCAGCAATGGAGCAGATGCGGTCGGCCGTGCATCAGTACGGCGGCATTATCCATCGGGAAATGGGTGATGGCATATTCGCGGTGTTCGGTGCGCCGATCGCCAACGACATGCACGCGGTCATGGCTTGCCTCGCTGCGCTCGATCTTCTGCGCCGGATTGAAGCGCTTGCGGACGGTAGCATTCGCGTGCGGGTTGGCGTGCACTCAGGCTTGGTCGTGGCCGGGCCTCGGAAGCTCGACTACAACCAGATGTACGATTTTGACGGCCCTCCATTGATCATGGCTGAGCGCTTGCAAGCAGTGGCGGAGCCCGGCCAGGCGCTCGCGTCCGAAGCGTGTTGGATGCTGGCTAGAGGCTATATCCATTTCAAAGCCCCGGAAAGGCACCTTCTAAAGGGATTTGCCCAGCCAGTGATGGTTCATCCCATAAAAGGGGTTGGTGAGCTATCGAAATGGCAAGTGACCCTGGGACGAGGTACAGCAGCATTCGTCGGTCGTGAGGCGGAATTATCAAACTTGCTTGCGCTTGGTGTCGCGGCTGCGAATGGCCCCGGTCGCGTTGCGCTTGTTTCGGGGGAACCGGGCGTGGGCAAGTCGCGCTTGGTGCGCGAGGCTGTGCACGTGCTGCATCAGCGCGGCTGGCACTCCGTGGAGGCGGAATGTAGCCCCATCATTGGAGATTCGCCGTTTTCCCTCCTCAAGGATATCCTGGTCAAATCTATTTCGGAGCTAAGTGAGGCTGTTAGAGCGGGCTTCGACACCGACCTGCCAGACGTACAATCGGCTGCGCTGCGGATTCTGCTCGATGGAGTAGTTGCAGAAAGCCTTCCCGTGTGGACAAAGCTAGCCTCCCGCGCGCGAACTCGCGCCATCATCGATATGGCTTGTTCGGTCGTGGCGCGTCGGGTTGGTGGGCAGCCGACATTGCTTCTCATTGAGGATGTGCAATGGGCTGATGAGGCAAGCGCCCCTGCCCTTGACGCAATAGTGGCGTTGGCCAAGCGTCTTCCACTTTTCGTGTTAATCACTGCTCGAACAGATGAGCTGCCCTCTTGGTGTGAGCCGGATGCCAGACTGGTACTAGCCCCACTAGCGCCCGATGAAGGCCTTGCAATGCTTAATCAGTTGCTTGGTCCATCGCCTCGCCTTCAGCTTCTAAAGGAACGAATTCTAGAGCACACGGGTGCGATGCCGTTGTTCGTAGAGGAAGTGTGTCGTGGGCTTATAGAAGCCGGTCGAATAAGGGGAGCGTGGGGTGAATTCGAGCCGGCCTTAGAGGGGACAGAGCTCGGCGTTCCTTTGACAGTTCAAGGTGTGATCGCGAGTCGTATTGATCGACTGGCCCCACGCGAGAAGCGGGTGTTGCAAGTAGCCGCCTCGATCGGTCCTCAAGTGCCAAGCCGTTTATTACGGGTGATCGCAGGTTTGGAGGAGGCGGTCTTCCGTCAAATCCATACCGCACTACTGGCGGCGGGTATGTTGGTGTGCGTCCCGCAGGCGGGAGAGGGGCAAAACACGTTCCCGCACGAATGCGTTCGCCAGGTTGCATACGATGCCACCCTGGAATCCGACAGGGTGAAACTACACAAGCGTGTTCTGACCGAGGTCGAGGCCGAGGCGGCTGCTGCTCAGAACGCGCACGAGCTGGCAGCCATAATGGTGCACCACGCTGTTCAAGCCAGGGAATGGGCGCGTGCAGCCGATTTGGCGGCAACGATCGCGCGTCGCTGCTTTGGCCAATCTGCGTTTTCGGATGCGATGAAGCATTTCGAACTGGCAATAGCGTCGGTCGACAAGCTGCCGCCGTCACCGCAACGTGAAGCAACCGCGATTGATCTTAGGATTGAGGCGCGAATGGCTTACGGAAACCTGGGAAAGGTGAGTCGTTGGCTCGACTTGGCAAGAGAAGCCGAGGCGCGCGCACTCGCCTCCGGCGACAATAGACGACGAATTCCTGCGTTGGCTATGCGTGCGGCGGCGTTGAACTTCTATGGCGCGCCGGCCGAAGCGATCGACGCGGGCGAGGCTGCAGTGCGCGAAGCAGGCCAGAGCGGCGAGCCTGGATGGTTGGCCTATGCAGAATACGGATTGGGGCAGGCGCGGTTTATCGCCGGTCACTTCGTAGAGGCCGTAGAGATTTTGGAGAGAGCTTACAAGCGGTTTTATTTTGAAGGTGCTTCACCGCCACCCGGAGGCGGAGCAGCACAAGCTGCACTGCTTAGCTGTATGATGATCTGCGTCAGTAAAGTAGCACTTGGGGACGAGGAAGGCGCTGTCGCGGCGCAAGCACGGGCAGATGCGATTGCGGCTCAGAATGAAGGTCCCGCTGCGGCGATAGCAGGGGGATTTAGCCGCGGAGTGCTTCTGCTCTCAAGAGATGAGCCGCAGGCGGCGGAAACGGCGCTGGCACACTCCCTCAAGCTCGCGCATCAGCATGAAGTGCACCTTTTCATACCCGTGCTTGCCAACCAGCATGGGCTTGCACTCTTGCGACTAGGGCGCGTGACAGAAGCGCGAACGGCGTTTGAAATGGCCCGTGGAGAGGCCGAACTGCTTGGGCATCGGTCGGCTGCATTGCGCGCAGAGCTAGGTCTAGCGCTCTGTGAGGCAGCATCGACAACCCAACGCAACGTAGCAATAGAGATGGTTTGCCGATGTGAGCAGAGCGCTCAACAGAGCGGGTACCAACCCCTAGAGCTGGAAGCATTGCTTATCAAGTCCGCTCTGAATAGCCCATCTGGAGTTGAATCTTCGGCGGACCGAAACAGAGCCGAGCAAATAGCAAAGCAAATCGGGGCCCTAGGAACGCAACGCGAAGTTCATCGCACGCTTTCAAGGGTGTTGGATCGTTCTCAGATGGCGAGCTAACAAGGAGGAACGTCATGTCTGAAGAAGAAGACGGCAGGACTGAGAAGCAAGACACGCTCAATCGGCGCACCGTAATAGCAGGTGGCGTTGCCACCGCGGCGACGGTCGCTCTCCCGCGAGCGGCGCTTGCTCAGCCAAAGGGTGCTGGCGGAATAGAAACCCGCGGTGCAATCTACATGGATCCTGAGTATCTAAAGACGTTCAACAACCATGCCTACTCGCCTGGCAATATCCATAATGTTCACGTTCTGATTAGGAATAATTTTCCGAACAGGAGCGACCTTAAGTGGGGACTCTACCAGCGTGACGTGGAGCCGGATCCCCAAAAATGGGGCCGCACACCGCAAATTGGACAGGCCGCGTTCGACCATTGGCCCGATTTTTCTCAGGAGGCTCGTGATGACCTGGAGAAGCAGCCGGCGAGGTTCGCTGATCCGAAAAACGCAATGAATCCATTCGACACCAGGCAGACCGCGGCCAATCTGTTGGAGCATCTAGACGAGGTTATTCGCATTGCGCTGTGGGACTACGAAGTACCGATAAAGATCAAAGTGAATAAGAATCGCAGACGACATCACGGTCTTACGACCGAATGGGACCCTGCGCCGCAGCCCGGAACTAATCCAAATCTTCGATTGAATGGGCTAACCATCAACATCGATTGTCCCGACGGCGGATGGCAAGGTTACACGCTCTGGCGCAACAGATCTACGAGCGACCACATTACGAAGTTCGAAGCCAATTGGGTGGTGCCCTCGCCACCAACGAACGATGAAGGGCAGATCATATTCATCTTCAATGGTCTGGAGAGCGTATCGGGACCAAATGCAACGGGAGGAATCTTACAGCCGGTCCTCCAGTGGACCACCAATGGTTGGTTCATCCGGAGCTGGTACGTGAGTGCTGATTTCGACCCTATGAAGTACCCGAACCTGCCTGATCCAGGCTCGGCGGTTGGCCAAGATCACCTGAGTGACGAGAACCGCTGTTACTCTAAGGCAATCCCAGTCACGACAGGAGATATAATTACCGGCTCTATTGAGGGCGGCAGAGATACTGGCGGAAAGTTCAATTATGTCTGCTCGCTCTCGCGTAACAATCAAATTCAGTCGGACACCAGACTGAAAATGGACGATATACCTGAGCTGACTTACGCCGTGTGTGCTGTCGAAAGTTACAAAGTAACCGTCACCCCTGCGGACTACCCGACGGCACCGATCGTAATAACCTCCCTGGATTTGCAAGTTGAAAACAATTCCATCAGCCCAATCCAATGGACGGAAAGCAAAAAGGCGGGCAGGGACTTCACCGCAAAGTCGTCTATGGCAGGACACAAGGTGGAGTTTAAGGTAGTCTGAGGTACAAGCAGACCGGCTCGAGGATATGGGCGAAGCATCCGCCCATTCGCGGTTTCGCGTCTTGGGATTACCTGAGGGCGGACGGAGGCGGATTGGCCCTTCTGTCGGGCAAAAGGGTCGTGCCACTGCTTCGGCGAGGCACTCTTATACCGTTCCTCCTCCAATATACTCTGGAGAGAAGCTTAAGTTGCACCTTCTGTCCCCCTAGGGAGAGCATCTGAGGCGCAGCGGTCGAGCAAGTTTTTTTCTAAATTCTCTCCCTCCGCCAGAAATCAGCCTAAGTTACGGCAATTACACATATTTCTTCGGAGCGCGCCATCCGTTCCGCAAATCACCCCACAAATTTCTTCCCACCGCCACGCTCAAGCCAGCCGCAATTTGCTTTGCCACATGCGCCACAATCACCACGGGCCCGCCTTCCTTCAGCTCCTCGATCGCGTGATGCCAGATTGGAAAAGATAAAGCTCAAGCTTGAACGTCAGTTAGCGCAATGCTGTGAGTGGACCCCATGCCCAAGGCAGCACCGGGGCCAAAGTGGGCTCAAGCTGGTGTAGCCCAAGCCGAATAGCGGCACAGCAAACGAAAGCGTAGTCCGAGGCACACCGGCTCGCGCGTCGGTTCGGCGGGTCCTTAAATGAGTTTCGGCTTGAGGCGCTGCGCGGCCGGTTACGCCCCTGAGACTGAGATCTGGGCGAAGAACCGCTCGACGTCTGACTGAAGCATCGTCGCCTCTTTCGACAGATCGCTCGAAGCGGTTAAAAACTGGGAAGCCGTCTGCCCGACCTCTCCCGCTCCTTGACTGACCCCTCGGATGTTGTCGGCAACTTGATGCGTGCCTTCGGCAGCTTCTCGGACGTTCCGCGAAATCTCGGCACTTGCCAATCCCTGTTGGTCAACGGCGTCGGATATCGCGCCGGCGATTGCATTGACCCTACTAATCGTGAGGCCGACCTGCTTCATGGTGCCGACAGATTTCCGCGTCGCCTCCTGGATCGACGAAATCTGCAGCCCGATTTCGCCGGTTGCCCTCGCGGTTTGGTCCGCGAGAGCCTTCACCTCGGAGGCGACCACCGCAAAGCCCCGACCTGCCTCCCCGGCACGCGCGGCCTCGATCGTCGCATTCAATGCGAGCAAATTGGTTTGAGCTGCAATGCTGCTTATCAATTCTATCACGTCGCCAATGCGCTGGATCGATTGGGCAAGACCGTCGATCGACGCTCCCGATCGGGTTGCTTCCTCTACCGCGTCGCCAGTGACTCTCGTACACTCAAGGGCTTGACGACCAATTTCCTTGATCGAAGACGTAAACTGCTCCGCCGAAGCGGCAATGGCTTGAACGTTCATGAAGGCCTTCTCTGATGCCGCCGCTACAGCCGTCGACTGACTTGTCGCTTGCTGCGCATTCGCCGCAAGCATGTTGGCTGCGCTTTGAAGAGAAGCCGCCGAATTGCTCACGGTCGCAAGCGACCGGTCGACACGATTCCTGAAGCTCTCGATCGCGCTGTTCATCTCCTCGCGCCTTCGCTGCTCCGCCAGCAAAGCCTCCTGGTAGACGGAAATCGCGACGTCCATATCCAACATCACAGCCGAGTTGATGGCCACGAGAACCTTGGCGAGGCGCGACGGACTCCAGCGATATGTTCTGACGGCAAGAGAGGTAAGCTCCCCAAGCACCAGATTATATCCCCCAATATACCACCGAGGCTCCAGGCCGATTTTGTTATGAGCCAAGCCGATGTTGCGGACACCGCGAATATATTCTTCATCGAACCGTCCATTGAACAGACGGGCCCAATGAGCGCCCTGGGCTCCCTTCAAACGAGGAATATCGCTTCCGATAATCCTCGCGAGCTGCGGCGTGGCTGCGGCATGCTCATAGAACCGGTCGAGGACCGCCGGTAGATTGTGCTCCAGCACATTCCAGAAATCGCGCAACAATTCGGAGGTCTGGGAATCAATGCGCATAAAGCGCAACCGCGTCTCCCGCTCCTCATTGACGTCGCGAAGCTCCGACAAGCCAGTCTCATGGCTCATATTGCAACAGCTCCATCTGTACTCGGCGTCAAGCGGCGCGTACACCTGAAAGGAAGTTTGCCACTTCCGATTTCAGCCGTTCAGCTTCGGCGGAGAGCCGGTTTGCCGCTGTCAGAACATCTTCCGAGATCGCGCCCGTCTCGGACGCCGCTTTTTGCGCCGAAGACACGTTCCCGGACACCTCGCGCGAGCCGGCCGCGGCATGCTGGATATTACCCGCGATTTCTTGCGTCGCTGATCCCTGCTCTTCAACAGCCGCCGCAACTGTCGCGGTAATTTCGTTCATGCGAGCCACGGTGCCACCGATCCCTTCGATGGTGCTGACCGCGCTTCCGGTCATCGCTTCGATTTCAGCCACCATCGACTGGATCTCGTCCGTCGCTTTCGCGGTCTGTGTCGCCAGGGATTTGACCTCCGAGGCGACGACTGCGAAGCCCCGCCCGGCTTCCCCCGCTCGCGCAGCCTCGATTGTGGCGTTGAGCGCAAGCAGGTTGGTTTGAGCGGCGATCCCGGTGATGAGCTCAACGATATCGCTAACCCGCTTGGCGGAGTTGGCGAGATTCGCCATGGTCGTATTTGCCCGAGCCGCTTCTGCGACCGCCCCCGCGGCAATCTGCGAGGAATGAGCCACCTGGCGCGAAATCTCGTGTATCGACGAGGACAACTCCTCCGTCGCCGCAGCTACCATTCCAACATTGGAGCTGGTCTGGTCGGCGGCAACTGCCGCTGCGCTCGTCGCTCCGCTAGTGGTCTTCGCTGCGATCGTCATGGAGTTGGCAGAGGCTTCCATGCCGCTGGCCGCAGCGGCTATCCCGTCCGCGACCGCCTTGATGGATGCTTCAAAGCCGTCGGCAAGCTTTCGCATGGCCAGCTGACGATCGTGTGCAGCGGCTTCCTTGAGTTGGTCCTGCTCACCAGCGAGCCGCACAGCCTCCGCAGAGCGCTGCTTCAACACCGCAATGGCTTGTGCAAGCGTGCCGACTTCGTCCTGCTGACCTGTGCCGGGCACGTCGACGGAGAGGTCGCCATCGGAGAGTCGATGGGTGGCCTCGGCGAGCTTCAGGATCGGCCGGGTTATGCGGCGGCCAATCCAGAGGGCCAGGGAGAACGAAACGAGAGCCAACGCAGCGACAATTCCGCCGATGCGCTGCGTGCTCGACCAAATAGCGGCCTCGACGGCGTCCAGATACACGCCCGAAGTGACGACCCAGTGCCATCCGGCTGTCAGCTTGTTGTAGGCGACTTTGTCTATTGGAGGCGTGTTCGGTGCTGTCGGCCAGACATAGTAGACAAAACCGCCGCCCCGCTGGGCGGCCGCGATCATTTCGCGGACGAATGCGGTGCCGTTGGAATCTTTGACGTCGGCCATTTGCCTGCCTTCCATCTCTCGAAACATGCCGTTAGCAATCGAGACACCGTCCGCTTGCATGGCAGCGACGTATTCGCGCCCGTCGTAGCGAATGGCACGGATGGCATCCTTGGCAGCGGTCTGTGCTGCCTGCTCGCTCATCTCACCTCTTGCAGCCTTGCTCTCGTACATCTCCACGATCTTGGCCGCCGCTTCCGTTACCGAGCGAGCGCGCGCGCTACGCTCGTACCGGGTGATTTCGCCGATCGACGTGATCGCGAGCCAGCCCGCCACAAGCAGCGCAATCACGGCCAGCACGGGAAGACAAAGGATCCGGGTGTTGATGCTTCGAACAATTTTCAGCACAGTTGTTCTCCTAGAAACGGCGGCGCGAGACGGTAAGCGGAGCAGGAGCTCCGAAGAGGCCGCACTGCCAATGAAGCCAGAGCGCTACGGGCTCACCTCTTCAGAGGGTCCTGATCCGCTCATGGAGGCGCTTCAGTGCCTCGAGCTGCTGATCCAGTCGGTGCAGGGCCTGGGCTAGAACCGCCTTGTCGACTAACTGCGGCTGCCTTGAGAGGTCCTGAATCAACCTCGCAGTTGCCAACACTGCACGCGATGCCGCTGCGAGCGCAGCCGATGTTTTCGATGCGACTGTCAGTCGAAAGGCAGCCTCGTCCGCACTTCCCACTTCTGCACAGGTGTCCGGCGGCCTATTTGCAGGCTGCCTGCTCGACAGTTGAACGACGTTCATTTGATCCCCTCGCCTTCCCCACACGCCTGGGCCCCCCAAATGCGTCGTCAGTCGGCCGACCGGTTCACCCTCGCGCCATTTGCTTAAGGAGCCATATGCGGCAGTTGATCCATGTTAACTGTGCGCCGCTCATTGCCCCGTATCACCTGCTCGAAGTGAATTGGCAGATTTGCTCCAGTTCCCTGCGGTTCAAAATCTCCAGGAAGCCGGTGTCAAGCCGCAGCCAACCGCGCGCGCGAAAAGTCGCCATGGTTCGGCTGACATGGACCGCCGTCAGCCCAACCGTATCCGCGATATGCTGCTGCAGAAATGGGAATAAATAGCGCTCGGATTCATCCGCACTCCACTTTCGCAGTCGAGACGTGAAATGCAGCAGGAACCACGCAACGCGCTCCTCCGCCGACTTCTGCGCAACCGCGGTCAGAAGCTGGTTCGCTTCGCGAAGCCGCTCGCCGAGCAGTTCGGAGATCACCATCGCCAGTTGAGGTTCCCGGACAATGCGGTCCTTGATCGCGGCCATCGAGAAAATGCCGAACTGAACGTCGGTCAGCGCGCGCGCTGAGGACTCGCCTTGCTGGCCCAGGATATCGCCCGGAAACAGCATGTCTCCCGCAGAGAGAAAAGCCAGAATCTGTTGGCGGCCTTTGGTCAATGGGAGATATTCGAACGCCCAGCCTTCACAGACGATGATGACCTGGTCCGGGCGCGGCTTTGCCAGCGAGACGATGTGGCCTTTGCGCGCCACCTTGAAGTGCTTGCCCAAATTCCCGCGAGCAACGCCACTCTCCAAGGCCATTGCGGCACCGCAGAAACCTCGACCTCTATTCGGACAGGAGACGCACAGATCGACGTTCATGCTTGGAGAGAACACGCCACGCTGCGCCCGCGGCTCCTACTGGCGGATGAAGGATCGCGCTAGAGTGCTAGGGACGAGCGGGGCGGAAATAGAACAATATTGCGATCATTCGGACGATTATTGCGATTTGGCCGACGACCGAATGACGCCCGGCGTCGTCTTCAAGATCCGCCTGAACGCGCGGGTCATATGCGACTGGTCGCTGAATCCACACAAAACGGCAACCTCCGAAAGCGGTGCAGGCGAGGTCCGGATCATTTCGAGCGCACGATCGAGACGTTTTCTGATGACGAATTGGTGGGGGCTGAGGCCGAAGGACACCTTGAAACAGCGAATGAAATGGTACTCGCTGATGCCCGCTTCACGCGCAAGCTGCTCCAGATCGAAGTCTCGCGACAGGTGCGCTTCGATGAAGTCGAGCGCCCGCAGCTTCTGGGCGGCGGTCAGCTGCCAGGCGGGCGCCGATTTCTGCTTGCGGTCTTGATGATAATCCCGGAGCAAGCGAACAGACAGCGCCTGCGCCAGCGTGTCAATAAGCAGCGTTCCTCCGGCTGAAGGGACTCGCAGTTCGTCGATCAACACGTCCGCAAGCGCGAGCAGCTTGCCGTCGTCGACCTCGAGCGCATCTTTCGCGTTCAGCCGCCGGTAATCCTGCTCGAATGCACTTGCGCATGTCTCGCTGAGGAGTTCGCTCGAAAGGTAAAGATGCGAGACTTCGATCGGCTGATCCCATTCCCAGCGCGACGGTGTCCCCGTACCCAGGATCGAGATCATGCGCGGGCGAACGAGGGCATCTTTCCAGCCGTCTTCGCAAAGTCGGCGCATGCGGGACTGGCCGTGGCGATAGACGACGATGAGAAGGCTATCGATCGCCGGCCCCTCGACGAAGAGGGGCCCGTAGCGGAACTCACGAAAGACCACGCGTCGGCGCGGATCCCCGTTGTCGGATTGAGCGAGGATTTCACCAGGCGCGTAGAGCGGGACCTGCTCGGGACTGATCGTTAGCGGCACGGCTGGTAATCGGCTCCGGATTGGAAGGCATCCTCATGCTCACTGCACTATCGCCCACACGTTCGATCAACCGGAAGGCCGCTTCACTGGGAGGTGCAGCGCTTTCAATCGCTGCAGGCATCGACGGATACTGCATCTCATTTTCGGCTAGGCCGGATTGAATGGCAATCCGCAAATGTCCGATACGAGGCGCTGTGCCGGTCGGAGGAGAGGACACGAGCGACCAGGCTGGTCTCGAGAGGTACATGGTTACGCTGCGAATTTGATGCAGGTTAATAACAGGGATCAAGCACTTCGCTGTTCTCAACTGCCGCCGGGTGGGAGCCTGTCCTTTCCATCTCGGCCCGATATCGATCACACTGGTCGAGATCCGTCTTCTTCGGATGTGTGCATCGGACTCTCGGTCCACAAGCAGGTCGTTTCGAGGACGCTGGCGCGACAGGGTGTCGAATGATTTGGGACGAGCTCAGGGCGGCTTTCAAGCACGGTGTCAGAGAAGAGACGGTCGATCGGATATTGCAGGTGCTGAACGAGGAGCTCGAGCTGCGAAGCCGGGCGGAAGCCGATCTGCGCTTGAGCGAAGCCAAATTCCGCAGTGCCGTGATCGCCAGCCCGGACGCGGTGATCGTGGTCAACAAGGCAGCCTCGATAGAATTTGCAAGCGAGCGGGTCGTTGACGTCTTCGGCTATGCATCTGCAGAACTGCTGGGAAAGCCGCTCAATGTCCTGATCCCGGAGCGGTTCTGGATCGGTCACCTCGAGAACGTGGACAGGTTCTTCGCGGGTCCGCGGACGCGGATGATGGGCGCCGGGGTTGCCCTTTGCGGCCGGCGCAAGGACGGAACGGAATTCCCGGCCGAGATCAGCATCAGCCCGATCGAATTCGCCGGCACGACGTCGGTCGTGGCCGCGATCAGAGACGTCACAGATCGCAACGCCATGGAAGCCCAGCTGCGGCAGGCGCAGAAGATGGAAGCGATCGGTCAGCTTACCGGCGGCGTCGCCCACGACTTCAACGACATCCTGACCGTGATCACCGGCACGATCGGCGTCCTGGCACGGGCCGTTGCGGACCGGCCCGATCTGCTGGCGATCACGCGGCTGATCGATGAAGCGGCGGAACGGGGGGCCGGGCTGACCAAGCATCTTCTTGCCTTCGCTCGCAAGCAGCCGCTCCAGCCGCGGGACATCGACGCCAACGCGCTGGTGCGTGAGGCCGGAAAGCTCTTCGGGCCCACCCTGGGCGAGCGAATTATCATCAGCACGAGGCTGGCCGAGGGCGTCTGGACCGTGCGCGCCGATCCCGATCAGCTCACGACGGCACTGTTGAACCTCGCGTTCAACGCCCGCGACGCCATGCCGAATGGTGGCACGCTGATGTTTGAGACGCGCAACATCTCGCTCGACCAGCGCGACCTCGGCACGAATGGGGATGTGGTGGCCGGCGACTATCTCATGATCGCTGTCCGCGACACCGGCGTCGGCATAGCCGCTCAACTTCTGGAACGAGTCTTCGATCCGTTCTTCACCACCAAGGAGGTCGGCAAGGGGACGGGCCTTGGGCTGAGCATGGTGTTTGGCTTCGTCAAGCAGTCGGGCGGACACATCACAATTCATAGTGAGGAAGGACTCGGTACGACCGTCAGGATTTATTTGCCGCGCAGCCCGGCAAAGCCGGCGGAATCGTAATTCTCCAACTCGCAGACACGCCTTCGCATTCTCGCGGCTGATCTCGCCCGAGCTTTGCGTTGTCGTCCGCCCTCTCGAAGCCGCCATGCCTTCAAAAAAGCAGTTTGCGCAAGGCTGTCGCGCCGAAGTCCGCAAGGCGAAGGCGGGCTCGTCGCCGTTTGCTTCGGCTTGGCACGCCGGCGTCGAACTTTCTTCTGAACCCTCCGCCATCTGCCTCATCCCGCCACCCTCCACCTCCCATCTCCCGCGCGCTTCAGCGCGGGATCGCTCACCCGCACATGCTCGGCGAGGAAATCGATGAACGCGCGCACGCGCGCGGGCAACGGCGCGGTGTGGCCGACATAGACGGCGTGGATGTCTTCGCGGTCGCCGGGATTGTAGTTCTGCAGCACCGGGACGAGGCGGCCGGATTCGATGTCGGGACCGATGTGGAAGAGGGCGAGGCGGGCGAGACCGACGCCGCCGAGGCAGAGGCGGCGGGCGGCTTCGCCGTCGCTGACGCGCGCGACGGGCGGGGGCAGGGCCTCCTCGGCGTGGTCGCCGCGCCTGAACGGCCAGCCGCGGATGCTGCGTGGAAAGGTCCAGCCGATGCCGCGGTGCTCGGCGAGGTCGGCCGGAATCTTCGGCGTGCCGCAGCGAGCGAGATAGTCCGGCGCGCCGACCACGACCATGCGGCTGGTGCCGAGTTTTCGCGCGATCAGACGTGATGCCCGCAACGGGCCGACGCGGATGGCGACGTCGGCGCGCTCCTGCATCAGGTCGATCACGGTATCGGTCAGCACGAGATCGAGCGTGACGTCCGGATGCTGCTTCAGAAAGCGCGGGATCAGCGGCATCACATGCAGCATGCCGAAGGGAATGTTGCAGTTGACCGTGAGGCGGCCGCGCGGCGCCGCCCCCGATGCCGCCTCGCGCTCGGCCTCCTCCATCTCGGCGAGGATGCGCACCGCGCGCTCGTAGAAGGCCCGTCCTTCCTCCGTCAGCGTCAGCTTGCGCGTGGTCCGGTTGACGAGCCGCGCGCCGAGGCGCGCCTCCAGCCGCGAGATCAGCTTGCTGACGCCCGACGGGGTCAGCCGCAGCCTTCTCGCGGCCTGGGTGAAGCCGCCGAGATCGACGACGCGGACGAAGACCTCCATCTCGGCCGAGCGGTTGGTGTCGAAACGGGCCATATTGAATTCACGTCACAAATGATTGGATTGCGGACATTCTAATGGTTCTGCGGCAGTGCCGCTATCTGCATGGCTCGTCTCATCCATTGGAGCCACGCATGCCTCCCGCCGTTCTAGCTCTCACCGCCGGTGCCTTCGGCATCGGCACCACTGAATTCATCATCATGGGCCTGTTGCTCCAGGTCGCGGCCGACATGCATGTCTCGGTGCCTGTCGCAGGCCTGCTCATCTCCGGCTATGCCCTCGGCGTGTTCGTCGGTGCCCCGGTGCTGACGCTGGCGATGCGGCGAATGCCGCGGAAAGCAGTGCTGCTGGCGTTGATGGCGGTCTTCACGCTCGGCAATGCGGCCTGTGCGCTGGCGCCCACTTACGAATTGCTGATGGCGGCGCGGGTGCTGACCTCGCTCGCCCACGGCACGTTCTTCGGCGTCGGCTCGGTCGTCGCCACCAGCCTCGTCGCCGAGGACAAGCGCGCCTCCGCGATCGCCACCATGTTCATCGGCCTGACGGTGGCGACCCTTCTGGGCGTGCCCTTCGGCGCCTGGTTCGGTCTGATGCTCGGCTGGCGCGCGGCATTCTGGGCGGTGACGGCCATCGGCGTGATTGCGTTCGCGGTGGTCGCCGTGCTCGTCCCCGGTCACGTCGGCCGTGGCGACAAGCCGGTCTCGCTCGCCGACGAGGCCGCGGTGCTCGGCCGTCCGCAGGTCCTGCTCGGCCTTGCCATGACCGTGTTCGGCTTCGCCGGCCTGTTTGTCGTGTTCACTTACATCCAGCCGATCCTGACGCGCTTCACCGGCTTTTCGGAGGCCGCGGTGTCGCCGATCCTGCTGGTGTTCGGCGTTGGGCTCGCGATTGGCAATGTCGCCGGCGGCAAGCTCGCCGACCGCGGTCTTGCGCGCGCCCTGATCGGCACGCTCGCCGCGCTCGCCATCGTGCTGCTCGGCCTTGCTGCGGTGCTGTCGGCCAAGATCCCCGCGATCGTGCTGATCCTGCTGCTCGGCGTCGCCGCTTTCGCAACCGTCGCGCCGCTTCAGCTTCGCGTGCTGGAAGCTGCCGGTCCCAGTGGCCGCACGCTCGCCTCCAGCCTCAACATCGCCGCGTTCAATCTCGGCAACGCGCTCGGCGCCTGGGCCGGCGGCGTCACCATCGATCGCGGGTTCAGCCTTTCCGCGCTGCCGCTGGTCGCGTCCGGCATCACCGCGATCGGCCTCGTGCTGGCGCTGTGGAGCCTTCAGCTCGACCGCAGGCAGGCCGTCGTTGCGGCGTGCCCGGCGGAATAGGAGAGCGATCATGGAATACCGCAATCTCGGCGCTTCCGGGCTCAAAATTCCCGTCCTCAGCTTCGGCACCGGCACGTTCGGCGGCCAAGGCCCGCTGTTCTCCGCCTGGGGACGCAGCGGCGTCGAAGAGGCCCGCCGGCTCGTCGATATCTGCCTCGAAGCCGGCGTCAATCTGTTCGACAGCGCCGACGTCTATTCGAACGGCGCCTCCGAGGAGATTCTCGGTGCTGCGATCAAGGGCCGCCGCGACAAGGTGCTGATCTCGACCAAGATGAGCCTGCCGATGGGCGAGGGGCCGCACGATGCCGGCTCGTCGCGGCAGCGACTGCTGACCTCGGTCGACGCGGCGCTGCGCCGGCTTGGCACTGACCACATCGATCTGCTTCAGCTCCACGCCTTCGACGCCTTCACGCCGATCGAGGAGGTGCTGTCCACGCTCGATACGCTCGTGCGCGCCGGCAAGCTGCGCTATGTCGGCGTCTCTAATTTCGCCGGCTGGCAGCTGATGAAGTCGCTCGCCATTGCGGACCGGCATGGCTGGCCGCGCTATGTCGCGCACCAGGTCTACTACTCGCTGCTCGGCCGCGACTACGAGTGGGAGCTGATGCCGCTCGCGCGCGACCAGGGGGTGGGTGCGCTGGTGTGGAGTCCGCTCGGCTGGGGCCGCCTTACTGGAAAGATCCGGCGCGGCCAGCCGCTGCCGCCGAACAGCCGCCTGCACGCGACCGCACAGTTCGGTCCGCCGGTGCGCGAGGAGACGCTCTACGCCGTCGTCGACGTGCTGGACGCGATCGCGATGGAGACCGGCCGCACCGTGCCACAGGTCGCGATCGCCTGGCTGCTGAGCCGCCCCACGATCGCCTCCGTCATCATCGGCGCTCGCGACGAAGCGCAGCTGCGCGACAATCTCGGCGCAGTAGGCTGGCCGCTGAGCGCGGATCAGATCAAGCGTCTCGACGACGCCAGCGCGGTGATGCCGCCCTATCCCTATTACCCCTATCGCATCCAACAGGGCTTTGCCCGGCTGAATCCGCCGCCTGTTTAGGCCAGGGACGCAGGCAATTCGTCGCATCGGTGTACCGTCGCAATGCGTCATGCAGAAACGCGGCTGTACACGCCTCATCGTCGTCCGTAACCTCCGCCGCACAATTTCAGGAGATGCGACGTGGCGAAGAAGACGGCAACCAAGAAGAAAAGTGCTTCCAGGAAAGCGGCAACGAAGACGAGCAAGAAGGCATCGAGCAAGAAGACCTCAGCCCGAAAGGGCGTCGCTGCGAAAACGATCAAGCCAGCCAAGAAGGTCGCCGCGCGCAAATCGACTGCGGCACGCCGTCCCAAGGGGTCGATCTGGCAATGGTCGGCGGTCGAGACCGCCGCTGCGATCCGCTCCGGCGCGATCTCCGCAACCGAGACCGTCGAGGCGCATCTCGAACGGATGCGCGTGGTCAATCCGAAGCTGAATGCCGTCGTCGTCGATCTCTCGGAGGAGGCGCTGAAGGCGGCGCACGCCGCGGACAAGCAACGCGCCAAGGGTGGTGCGCTCGGCCTTCTGCATGGGGTGCCCATCACGATCAAGGAAAACGTCGATTACCAGGGCCGGCCGAACTTCAACGGCGTGCCCGCCAACAAGGACCTGATCGCGCCGTCGGATGCGCCCGTGGTGCGCAACCTGAAGAAGGCCGGCGCCATCGTCATCGGGCTCACCAACACGCCGGAATTCTCCTTTCGCGGCTTCACCGACAATCCGCTGCACGGGCTGACGCTCAATCCCTGGGATCCCGACATCACCTGCGGCGGCTCGTCGGGCGGTGCGGGTTCGGCGGTCGCCGCCGGCATCGGCACCATCGCCCACGGCAACGACATCGGCGGCTCGCTGCGCTGGCCTGCGCATTGCAACGGCGTTGCCACCATCAAGCCGACGCAGGGCCGCATCCCCGCCTTCAACGGAAGCGCAACGGCCGAGCGGCCGATGTTGGCGCATCTGATGTCGGCGCAGGGGCCGCTCGCCCGCCATGTCGCCGACGTCCGCCTCGCGCTGGAGGCGATGAGCCAGCGCGATCCGCGCGATCCCTGGTGGGTGCCGGCACCGCTGATCGGACCCAAGCCGAAGGGGCCGATCAAGGTCGCGCTGGCGAAGATCCCCGAGGACATGGACGTCGATCCCTCTGTCGCCGCGGCGCTGCGCCAGGCCGCCGATCATCTCGAACGCTCCGGCTATCGCGTCAGCGAGGTCGAGGTGCCCGACATCAACGGCGTCTGGCAGACCTGGTGCGACATCATCACCAACGAGACGGTGATGATGCAGGAAGCCGCCATGCTGAAGGTGACCTCGGAGGACTTTCACAAGGCCTGGGGCGGCATGAAGGCCAAGGCCAACGTGCTCGATCTCAAGGCCTGGATGCAGGCGACCGCCGCGCGCAACGGCCACATCCGCGCCTGGCAATTGTTCTTCGAGGACTATCCGGTCGTGCTGGCGCCGACCACGGTGAAGCCGACGCCGGGCCCGCGCGAGGACGCCGTCAGCGCCGAGCGCGTGCGCGAGATCTTCTGGGGCGAGATCCGCTTCATCTCGGCGATCAACGTGCTCGGCCTTCCCGGCGCCGTGGTGCCTGTGGCCCTCCACGACGGCAAGCCAATCGGCGTGCAGCTCATTGCCGGGCGCTATCGCGAGGATCTTGCGCTCGATGCCGCTGGCGCGATCGAGAAGCGGGTTGGCGTGCTCACGCATCGGCTGTGGGAGAAAATGGGGTAGGGCGATGATCTTACCCCTATCTCCTTGCGGGAGAGGGTGGCTCGCGGGCGGCGTCTCGGCAAGCTGAAGCTCTGCTGCGCTGAAGAGCTAGATCGAGACAGTCGCATATGTCGGTTTAGCCGCGTCCGAACCACGTGGGTAGAACGCGGGTCGACAAGCGCCCACATGCCGCCGCTCTAGGCGTTAGGCGTCCATTATCCTCTTCATCGTGGCCCTTTGCATTGATCGCGGCGTCAAACGATTTGAAAAGGCAGCCATCTTGTTCGACAGGCCTGCGATCACGGTGTCCTTTCCTTGCATGAGCGCCCGAATGCCGCTCGTGGCGACCGGACGCGGCTTCATGGTGAGGAGCCGAAGCAAGCCCGATGCGGTTGCGCCGGCTGCCGCATCAAAGCCTGTCGCCGTGTGTCCCGGGCAAAGACTGGTCACGACCACACCATGTGGGCGGAGTTCGTCATGCAGGGCCTCGCCAAAGGCCAGCACGTAAGCCTTGGTCGCCGCATAGGCCGCATAGCTGGGAACGGCCTGGAAGGCCAGGAGGCTGGCGATCAGAAGGATATGTCCGGATCGCCGCTGAGCCATGTCGCGGCCGAATAGATAGGTCAGCTCTGTGAGCGTGGTGATGTTGAGCTGGATCATGTTCGCGGTCTGCTCGATCGGCGTGTCCAAAAAATCGCCGTGCAAGCCGAAGCCGGCATTGTTCACCAAAATGTCGATCGTCACGGACCTCGCGTCGAGACTGCTTTTCAAGCGGCTGGCCGCGTCCGGCGCGGCAAGATTGATCGCCTCGACCAGCACATCCACCCCGTATTTGCTGCGGAGATCGGAGGCAAGCTTGTCCATCGCCTCCCGCCGTCGAGCCGCCAAGACGAGATTGACCTTCTGCGCTGCCAGGAGATCTGCGAATTCGAGGCCGAGGCCACTCGACGCCCCCGTGACCAGCGCCCATTTTCCGGCGAAGCTATCCGTTGCTTCTTTCGACATCGTTCTCTTCTCATCTATCTGGAGTCAGCGAGTGGGCTCTCGCCCATTCAATCGGAACACCGGCCCATCCACTCAAGCGGCTGCGGTGTCGCGAACCTGCTCGGCCGCGGCATCCAACAGCGCCTGAGCCAGATCGGGGTCGTTGACGACGCGCGACAGCGTCACCGCGCCGATCATCGTCGCGAGGATGGCCATGGCCTTGCCGCGCGAGGCCTCCTCGCCGGTTCCGGCTAGGAAGCGGCTGAGCACGTCGAGATGCGCCTTGATCCCCGCTTCGAATTCTGCCTTCACCTCGGGGCCTTGTCGGGCGGCATCTGCGCCGAGCGCCACGATCGGGCAGCCGTCCATCCTTTCTCCGCGATGGTCGCCACTGAGGTAAAACGAGATTACCGCGCCGAGCGGATCATCGGGATGTGCCGTGGCCGCGTCGGACCATCGGCGGGACGCGCTTTCCAATGCGCGCCTGGACGCCTCGACCGCCAGATCCTCTTTCGAAGCGAATTGCTTGTAGAAGGCACCTTGGGTGAGGCCGGCTCCCTTCATCAGATCTTTGAGGCCGATGCCATCAAAGCCGCGCTCCCTGAAGAGGCGACTGGCCACATTGATCACGGTTTGACGGTTCTCGGCTGCCTGAGTGCGACTCACTCGCATCGTGGACCTCCATTTGGATTTCGTTTGACCTCTATAACAAGTATAGAGTTCAACTGCAATCTATCAGCTTCAGGAATTTGACCGCTGCCCGAGGAAAACCCCCGCTCGGGGGATCACGCTCCCGTTATCCGCCGCAATTTAGATTGCGAACGAAATCTAATCTATGTATAGAGTTCGTATGTAATCTAACTCTCGATGGAGACGGCCATGAAAAGGGGTGTTGCGGTGCTCGCCGGTATTCTGATTCCGGCGGGGGTGGCGACTTTCGTTGCTCTTGCGATTCCCGCCCATGAAGCTTCCGCAGTTAGCGACCCCAGGCAGGAGCCACCGATGGTCCGTCTGGTGACCCCCAATCGGGTCGGCGGATCTGAACGCGGTTTTACCGGGACCATCGGCGCGCGCGTGGAAAGCAATCTCGGCTTTCGCGTCGCCGGGAAGATCGTCGAACGACTCGTGAATGTCGGCGAGCAGGTCAAATCCGGCCAGCCGCTGATGCGGATCGACGAAACCGATCTCCGTCTCGCGCTCACCGCGAAGCGCAACGCCGTTGCCGCTGCGCGCGCAATTGTCGTGCAGACCGATGCCGACGAGCGGCGCTACGCCAATCTGATGAACGACGGATGGACGTCAAAGCAACGCTACGAGCAGGCGAAGGCCGCATCAGACACCGCCAAAGCGCAGCTTGCCGCGGCGGAAGCCGATGCAGGGGTTGCCGAGAACCAGGCGACCTATTCCGTCCTGGTTGCTGATGCCGACGGAACGGTCACCCAGACGCTTGGTGAGCCCGGACAAGTCGTCTCCGCCGGCCAGGCTGTCGTTCGGCTGGCACAGTCTGGTCCTCGCGAAGCCGTGGTGGCACTTCCAGAGACGATCCGGCCGGCGATCGGTTCGCTCGCGGAGGCCAGTCTGTATGGAAGCGACGGACGCCGCCATACCGCACATCTTCGTCAGTTGTCGGATTCCGCCGATCCGCAGACGCGGACCTATGAGGCCCGCTACGTGCTCGATGGTGAGGCCGCGGCGGCGCCGCTTGGCGCGACGGTCACCATTCGGCTTGCAAGCCAGGACAGTCAACCGGAAGTCCAGGTGCCGTTGGGAGCCGTGCTCGACGACGGCAGAACGACCGGCATCTGGGTCTTCGACGGTGCGACCTCGACCGTACGCCTGCAGCCCGTCAAGCTTCTGCGTGCGACCAGCGAGACGGCCGTTATCTCCGGATCGAGGTCCGGTGACCAGATCGTTTCACTCGGCGCTCATCTCCTGCACGAAGGTGCCCACGTCAGGACTGCCGCGGACAGCAGGAGCAACTGATGAGCTTCAATCTTTCCGCGCTCGCCGTTCGCGAGCGGGCCGTCACCCTGTTCTTCATCCTCCTGCTGGCGGCCGCGGGCGCCTACGCCTTCTTCAAGCTCGGACGGGCCGAAGACCCGTCCTTCACCATCAAGACCCTGACGGTAACCACCGTGTGGCCGGGTGCCACCGCACGCGAGATGCAGGACCAGGTCGCCGAACCCCTGGAGAAGCGGATTCAGGAGCTGACCTGGTACGATCGGGTGGAGACGACGACGCGGCCCGGCTATGCCTACATGACGGTGACGCTGAAGGACAGCACGCCGCCATCGAGCGTGCAGGAGGAGTTCTATCAGGCCCGCAAGAAGCTGGGCGATGAAGCGCGCAAGCTGCCCTCTGGCGTGCTCGGCCCCTTCGTCAATGATGAATATTCGGATGTGAGCTTCGCGCTTTATGCGCTCAAGGCCAAGGGCATGCCGATGCGCGAGCTCGCAAGGCAGGCCGAGGTCATTCGTCAAGATCTCCTGCACGTGTCCGGCGTCAAGAAGATCAACATCCTCGGCGAACGCCCCGAACAGATCTTCGTCGAGTTTTCCTTTGCCAAACTGGCAACTTTGGGCGTGTCGGCAACGGACATCGTTGCTGCCTTGCAGCGGCAGAACACGGTGACACCGGCAGGCTCGATCGACACCAAGGGCCCGCAGGTTTTCATCCGCGTCGACGGCGCTTATGACAGTGTCCAGGCGATCGCCGACACGCCGATCGTCGCTGCCGGGCGGACGCTGAAGCTGTCCGACATCGCCGAGGTCCGCCGCGGCTACGAGGATCCCCCCACCTACATCATCAGGCACCAGGGTGAGCCCACGATCATGCTCGCGGCGGTGATGCAGGAGGGCTGGAATGGTCTGGCGCTCGGCAAGGCGCTGGAGGAGAGGTCCGCGGCGATCGCCCGGACGCTGCCGCTCGGGATGACCCTGGCCAAGGTCAGCGACCAAGCCGTCAACATCACCTCGGCGGTCGACGAATTCATGATGAAGTTCGCGATGGCGCTCGGCGTGGTGCTGCTGGTGAGCCTGCTCAGCCTCGGCTGGCGCGTCGGCATCGTCGTCGCGGCGGCCGTGCCCCTGACGCTCGCCGTCGTGTTCCTGATCATGCTGGAGACCGGCCGGTTCTTCGACCGCATCACGCTCGGCGCTTTGATCCTGGCACTCGGTCTCCTCGTCGACGACGCCATCATCGCCATCGAGGTGATGGTCGTGAAGATGGAAGAGGGCATGGACCGCATCTCGGCGGCCGCCTATGCGTGGAGCCACACCGCGGCACCCATGTTGTCCGGAACGCTGGTGACGATCGCGGGCTTCCTGCCGGTGGGTTTTGCCCGCTCGACGGCCGGTGAATATGCCGGCAACATTTTCTGGGTCGTGGGGTTCGCCCTCATCGTCTCCTGGATCGTCGCGGTGATCTTCACGCCGTATCTTGGCGTCAAGATGCTGCCCGCGATCAAGCCGGTCGAAGGCGGTCACCATGCGATCTACGGCACGCCCAACTATCAGCGCCTGCGAGGCGTGATCACCCTCGCCGTCCGCCATAAATTCCTGACCTGCAGCATCGTCGCCGTCGCCTTCGCGCTTTCCGTCGTCGGCATGGGTGGTGTCAAGCAGCAGTTCTTTCCGACCTCTGACCGCCCGGAAGTGCTGGTGGAGGTTCGTCTGCCTGAGGGCACCAGCATCGAGACGACGACGGCCACTGTCGAGAAGCTCGAGGGTTGGCTGCACGATCAACCCGAGGCCAAGATCATCACCAGCTATGTCGGCCAGGGTGCGCCGCGCTTCTTCTTCGCGATGGCGCCCGAGCTGCCCGATCCGGCCTTCGCAAAGATCATCGTCCTGACGCCTGACGCGGAAGCGCGCGAGGCTTTGAAGCACCGGCTCCGACAAAGCGTGTCGCAGGGCCTTGCACCCGAGGCCAATGTGCGCGTCACCCAACTCGTGTTCGGACCTTATACGCCGTTCCCGGTCGAGTTTCGTGTGATGGGGCCGGATCCCGCGCAACTGTACGCCATCTCTCAAAAGGCTCTCGAAGTGATGCGTGGCGTTCATGACGCGCGGCAGGCAAATCGGGATTGGGGCGATCGCACACCTGTGCTTCGCTTCGTGCCGGATCAGGATCGACTGAACCTGATCGGCCTTTCGCCGGCCGAGGTCGGTCGCCAGCTCCAGTTCCTGCTCACCGGCATCGCCGTGACGCAGGTCCGCGAGGACATCCGCAATGTCCCCATCGTGGCACGCAGCGCGGGTGGCGAGCGGCTCGATCCGGCGCGTCTGGCGGATTTCTCATTGATGAGCCGCGACGGCCGCGCGATTCCGCTCGACCAGGTCGGTCATTCGGAAATCCGACTCGAAGAGCCGATCATGAAGCGGCGCGATCGCACCCCCGTCGTCACCATACGCTCCGACATCAATGAGGCGACCCAACCTCCGGAAGTCTCCAAGGAGATCAAGACAGCCCTGCAGCCCCTGATCGCATCCCTTCCGGCCGGCTATCGTATCGAGCTGGGTGGATCGATCGAGGAAGCAACCAAGGCCAACGACGCGCTGGCGACGATCTTCCCGGCCATGATCGCCGCGATGCTGATTGTCGTCATGCTGCAGGTGCGGTCCTTCTCGACGATGGCGATGGTCGTCCTGACAGGACCGCTCGGCCTAGTCGGTGTCGTGCCGGCACTGCTCATCTTCAACCAGCCGTTCGGATTCAACGCGATCCTGGGCCTGATCGGACTGGCGGGCATCCTGATGCGCAACACGTTGATCCTGACCGAACAGATCAAGGAGAATCTTGCCGCGGGCCTTGACGACTATCACGCCGTCATCGAAGCCACGGTGCAACGCACGAGGCCGGTGATCCTGACCGCCTTGGCTGCCGTGCTGGCCTTCATCCCGCTCACCCATTCCGTGTTCTGGGGATCGATGGCCTACACGCTGATCGGCGGCACTGCGCTCGGAACGGTTCTGATCTTGCTGTTCCTTCCTGCGCTCTATGCCGCGTGGTTCCGCATCAAGCCGACCGCAGACGATATGCATGAGGCTTCGCGCGAGAAGCCGGACCTGCAAGCGGCATTGGCTGCAGAGTAAGGCTCCGTTGATCCCATGGAGGATCGGTGGCCGACATCGCCGCCGCTGATTGATTAATGCAATTTAACCCGAATTCCGGCCAATTCGCCAATAACGGTTAGGGTTACTTCCTCGATCTCTAAGCGAATTATTGTCCGCTTTACCACCCGCCTCTAACAGAGGGACGGCGGACAACGCACATGCCTCATTCTAGGCCAATAAGTGCGGACCGCTCCACGCGGAGGTGGCACGATGCGCAACGAGACGATCGCTATTCACGCCGGCTACGAGCCCGAAGCGACCACGCACGCGGTTGCCGTGCCGATCTACCAGACCGCGGCCTACGCCTTCGACAGCGCCGATCACGGCGCGGCGCTCTTCAATCTCGAGGCCGAGGGCTTCCGCTACAGCCGCATCGCCAATCCGACCAGCGCGGTGCTGGAGAAGCGCATCGCCCAGCTCGAAGGCGGCGTCGGCGCGCTCGCGGTCGCGACCGGCCAGGCGGCCCTGCATTTCGCCTTCGTCAACGTCGCCGATCACGGCGGCAACATCGTTTCCGTGCCGCAGCTTTACGGCACCACGCATACGCTGCTCTCGCACATTCTGCCGAGGCAGGGCATCACCGGCCGCTTCGCCGAGAGCGACAAGCCGGAGGCGATCGAGAAGCTGATCGACGAGAACACCCGTGCGGTGTTCGCCGAGACCATCGGCAATCCCGCCGGCAATGTCTGCGACATCGAGGCGCTGGCCAGAATCGCGCACGCGCATGGCGTGCCGCTGATCGTCGACAACACGGTCGCAACCCCGATCCTGCTCAAGCCGTTCGACTACGGCGCCGACATCGCCGTGCACTCGCTGACCAAGTTCCTGGGCGGTCACGGCACCACGCTCGGCGGCGCCATCGTCGATTCCGGCAACTTCCCCTGGGCCAAATATGCCGAACGTTTCCCGGCCTACAACAAGCCCGATGCGTCCTATCACGGCCTCGTCTATGCCGAGCGATTCGGCCGTACCGCCTACATCGAGCGGGCGCGCAGCGTCTATCAGCGCACCATGGGCTCGGTGCTGTCGCCGTTCAACGCCTTCCTGCTGCTCCAGGGCATCGAGACCGTGGCGCTGCGCATGGAGCGTCATGTCGAGAACGCCCGCAAGGTCGCCGAATTCCTCCGCAAGGATGCGCGCGTCGCCTGGGTCAACTACACCGGCTTTGCCGACAGTCCCTATTATCCGCTGGTGCAGAAATATCTCGACGGCAACGCCTCCTCGCTGTTCACCTTCGGCATCAAGGGCGGCATGGAGGCCGGCAAGACCTTCTATGATGCGCTGAAGCTGATCACCCGCCTCGTCAATATTGGCGATGCCAAGTCGCTGGCCTGCCATCCGGCCTCGACCACCCACCGCCAGATGTCGGCGGAGCAGCAGCGCCTTGCCGGCGTGCTGCCGGAGACCATCCGGCTCTCGATCGGCATCGAGCACGTCTCCGATATCATCGAGGACATTGACCAGGCGCTGGACAAGGCCTGCCGGTCGGCGCGCCTCGAGGCCGCGGAGTAGGCCGCCTCGCCAATGACGATCTTGATCGACAGGGATCAAGTCATCTCGGGCCCGGCATTGGTGCCGACCGAGCGCGATCTCGCGCGCGATCACGGCGCCGAGCTCACGATCGGGCTCGTCAACAACATGCCGGATCCGGCGCTGAAGGCGACCGAGCGGCAGTTCATGAAGCTGCTCCAGGCCGCAGCCGGCCCGTGCCGCATCCGCTTCCACTGCTTCTCGCTTCCCAGCGTGAAGCGTTCGCCGGAAGCGAAGTGGCATGTCGAGAGCGAGTATTCCGACGTGTCTGACCTCAAGCGCCGGAAATTCGACGGCTTGATCGTGACGGGCGCGGAGCCGGTCGCAGCCGAGCTCGACCAGGAGCCGTACTGGCGCGACCTCACCGAGCTGATCGACTGGGCCAAGGCCAACACGCGCTCGACGATCTGGTCGTGCCTTGCCGCGCACGCGGCGGTGCTGCACCTGGACGGCATCGTACGGCGGCGGCTGCCGGGCAAATGCCACGGCATCTTCGATTGCGACGTGGTGACGCGCGATCCGCTGACGCGCACCGCGCCGGCGCCGCTGAAGGTCTCGCATTCGCGCCTGAACGAGATCGTGGAGAGCGACCTGGTCCAGGCCGGTTATCAGGTGCTGACGCGCTCGGCTCAGGCGGGCGTCGATGTCTTCATTCGCCAATATGCCAGCCGCTTCGTATTCTTCCAGGGCCATCCGGAATACGACGCGCTGTCGCTCCAGCGCGAATATCTGCGCGACGTCGGCCGCTATCTGGCGCGGGAGCGCGAGAACTATCCGCGCCTGCCCGTGAGCTATTTTGACGCAGCGACGGAAGAGAAACTGGCCCGCTTCCAGAAGAAGGCGGAGCACCAACGCCATCCGGCGCTCACCAACGAGCTGCCTGGACTGAATTTGCGCGCTGATATCGGTGCAGGCAGCGCGGCGGCAGTGCTTTTTCGCAATTGGTTGCGGTACCTCAGCGTGGAAGCCGGTGGGTCGGTCTCCGCGGGCTAGCCGATGGATATTGATTCCGCGTTAGGATTACCCAAGCGTTAGGCTTGCCTCACTAGGCGCGCGAATGTTTCAGTGCGGACATACGTCAATTACGGGAAACGCAGTCGTGTGGTCGGCACTCCAGGGACGCGTGAGCAATCGGCTGGCCCGGCATTTCCGCGCCGCGCCGCACCGGCTGCCTGCGTCGCATATGCCGATCGTGAGCTTCACCTTCGACGATGCTCCCGACAGCGCCGCAGGCGAGGGCGCCGAGCTTCTTGAGAGGCATGGCGGCCGGGGCACGTTCTATCTCGCCGGTAGCCTGATCGGTCAGTCGTCGGACCACTGGCATGGGTTGTCGGACGACGCGATCGTGCGGCTGCATCGCGCCGGTCATGAGATTGCCTGCCATACCTTCTCGCACAAGAGCTCGGCCAATCTCGACGAGGCCGCCATGGCGCGCGAGATCGAGCGGAACCGCTCGTATTTTCGCGCGATCGATTCCTCCATCAGGCTGGAGAACTTCGCCTATCCCTATGGGCTTGCCTCGGTCTGGCGCAAGCCGCAGCTCGCCAAGGCCTTCCGTTCGGCGCGCGGCATTCTTCCCGGCGTCAACAGCGGCGTCATCGACCTCCAGTTCCTGCGCGCTTCGCCTTTAATCGATCGCGAGATCGATAAAGCGGGCGTCGATCGCTATTTCGACGAGGCGGTCGCGAGTGGCGGATGGCTGATCTTCTATGGTCACGACGTCGCGAGTGCGCCGAGCCCCTATGGCTGCACTCCGGACCTGATGCGTCACGCGCTTGAGGCCGCCGGAGAGCGCAACATGCCGATCGTGACGGTCGCAGAGGCCTTGCGGAGGATTGGGGCTTAGCTCTTCACCTCTCCTCGCTTGCGCGGGGCAATCCCATTTGAGCATTCAGCAGAGGTCGTCATGCCCGGGCTTGTCCCGGGCAGCCACGTTCTCCGTGCTGCGTGGAAGGACGTGGATGGCCGGGACAAGCCCGGCCATGACGCTGTGGGTGCTGCCTGTGCCCAGTCCTATATGCGATTCCGCTACCACTTGCCGGAGCGAGAAGTTGGACTTGCCACGCCCCCCGCCGCCATGCGACTGGCCTTGTGACAATCTCACGGCCCAGGTTCCAGCTCCCTCATGTCCGTTCCCTCCACCGCCCCGCTGCCTGCGCCGGCCAACGGCCGCGACGCGTTGTCGGTGCTGCATTCGGTGTTCGGCCTGCCGGGTTTTCGCGGCGCCCAAGGCGAGATCATCCGGCATGTCACGGACGGCGGCAATTGCCTGGTGCTGATGCCGACCGGCGGCGGCAAGTCGCTGTGCTATCAGCTCCCCGCATTGCTGCGCGAAGGCTGCGGCATCGTGGTGTCGCCGTTGATCGCGTTGATGCGCGACCAGGTCGCCGGGCTGATCGAGGCCGGCGTCAACGCCGCCGCGCTGAACTCGTCGCTGACGCCGCAGGAGGCCTCCGATATCGAGCGCCGCCTGCTCGCGGGCGATCTCGATCTGCTCTATGTCGCGCCGGAACGCCTGGTCACGCCGCGCTGCCTGGCGCTGCTGGCGCAAGCGAAGGTGGCGCTGTTCGCGATCGACGAGGCGCATTGCGTCTCGCAATGGGGCCATGACTTCCGGCCCGAATATGTCGGCCTCTCCATCATCGCCGAGCGCTTTCCCGGCGTGCCGCGCATCGCGCTGACCGCGACCGCCGACGAGCTGACGCGCAAGGAGATCGTCGCGCGGCTTCAGCTCGCGGATGCGCCGCAATTCGTCTCGAGTTTCGACCGGCCCAACATCCGCTACGAGATCGTCGACAAGCGCAACGCGGTGTCGCAGCTGAAGGAGTTCATCCGGGAGCGGCATGCGGGCGATGCCGGCGTGGTCTATTGCCTGTCGCGCAACCGCGTCGAGGAGGTCGCCGCCGCGCTTCAGGACGCCGGCGTTGCGGCGTTGCCCTACCATGCCGGGCTCGACGGCAGCGTGCGCTCGCGCAACCAGGACCGCTTTCTCAACGAGGACGGCATCGTCATCGTTGCGACCGTCGCCTTCGGCATGGGCATCGACAAGCCCGACGTGCGCTTCGTCGCCCATCTCGACCTGCCCAAGAGCATCGAGGCCTATTATCAGGAGACGGGCCGCGCCGGCCGCGACGGCAAGCCGTCGGCGGCCTGGATGGCCTATGGGCTCTCGGACATCGTGCAGCAGCGCCGCATGAACGACGAGTCCAGCGCCTCCGACGAATTCAAGCGGGTCTCGATCGGCAAGCTCGATGCGCTGGTCGGCCTTGCCGAGACGCCGCACTGCCGGCGCCGGCGGCTGCTCGCCTATTTCGGCGAGATCCTGATGGGCGAGAGCTGCGGCAATTGCGACAATTGCCTGACGCCGCCGAAGATGCGCGACGGCAAGGTGCTGGCGCAGAAGCTGTTGTCCTGCGTCTATCGCACCGGGCAGCGCTTTGGCGCGATGCACCTGATCGACGTGCTGGTCGGTCGCCTGACCGAGAAGGTGACGCAGTTCGGCCACGACAAATTGTCCGTGTTCGGCATCGGGCGCGAGCTCAACGAAAAGCAGTGGCGCACCGTGCTGCGGCAGTTGGTGGCGATGGGCCATTTGCAGAGCGACAGCGAAGCGTTCGGTGCGCTGAAGCTGACCGAGACCGCGCGCGGCGTGCTGCGCGGCGAAACCGAAGTGTGGCTACGCGAGGAAGCGCCGGGCACGCGCATTCGCGCAAGCCGCGGCAAGTCCCGCCGCGGCGACCTTGCGCCCGCCGCCAACGCCGCGCCAGGCGATGTCGATCCCGAGCTGCGCGCGCGGCTGCGCTCGTGGCGTTCGGAGGTCGCGCGCGAGCGCGGCGTGCCGGCCTATGTGGTGCTGCACGATGCCACCATCGACGGCATCGTCCGGGCCTGGCCGACGACACTCGACGAGCTCCGCAACATCCCCGGCATCGGCGACAAGAAGCTGGAGCATTACGGCGACGAGCTGCTGCAGATCGTCAGGACGCGATAGTCCGTCAATAACTCAGCCGTCATCCCGGATCTGCGCGCCCAAGGCGCGCGCAGATCCGGGATCCATACCGCGTGATCTATCTTGAGGCAGTCGAGGAGACGTTCTTCGCCAAACATCTCCCTGTGATTATGGGTCCCGGATCAGCGCTTCGCTTCGCTGCGCTTGTCCGGGACGACAGCTGTGTACAAGGCGAGAGCTACGCCTTCACTCACCCATTCCTGAACGCATAAGCATAGCCGTTCAGCGCGGGGGCGCCGCCGAGATGGGCGTAGAGGATCTTCGCGCCCTTCTCGAAATAGCCCTTCTTCGCCAGATCGATCAGGCCTTGCATCGACTTGCCCTCGTAGACGGGGTCGGTGATCATGCCTTCGAGACGCGCGCTGAGGCGGATTGCCTCCTTGGTCTCTTCCGAGGGCACGCCATAGGCGGGATAAGCGTAGTCTTCGATCAGCACGACGTCGTCGGCGACGAGCTCCTTGCCTAGCTCGACGAGCTCAGCGGTGTTCTGCGCGATCTCGAGCACCTGCGCTTTGGTCTGCGCCGGCGTGAACGAGGCGTCGATACCGATCACCTTGCGGGCGCGGCCATCGGCGGCAAAGCCGACCAGCATGCCGGCATGGGTCGAGCCGGTCACGGTGCAGACGATGATATAGTCGAACTTGAAGCCGAGCTCGGCCTCCTGCTTGCGCACTTCCTCGGCGAAGCCGACATAGCCGAGCCCGCCATATTTGTGCACGGAGGCACCCGCGGGAATGGCGTAAGGCTTGCCGCCCGCGGCCTTCACCTCCTCGATCGCCTGCTCCCAGCTCTTGCGGATGCCGATGTCGAAGCCGTCGTCGACCAGACGCACGTCGGCGCCCATGATGCGCGACAGCATGATGTTGCCGACGCGGTCATAGACGGCGTCCTCGTGCGGCACCCAGGCTTCCTGCACCAGGCGGCACTTCATGCCGATCTTGGCCGCGACCGCGGCGATCATACGGGTGTGGTTCGACTGCACGCCGCCGATCGAGACCAGGGTGTCGGCGTTGGAGGCGATCGCATCAGGGATGATGTATTCGAGCTTGCGCAGCTTGTTGCCGCCATAGGCGAGGCCGGAATTGCAGTCCTCGCGCTTGGCATAGATCTCGACATTGCCGCCGAGATGCTTGGACAGCCGCTCCAGCTTCTCGATGGGCGTCGGGCCGAAGGTCAGCTTGTAGCGCGGAAATTTGTCGAGCTTCATGGGGTCATCCCGATTGGCGTTGATGGCGGCAGCTGCCTAGCATCGCGCAAAAGAAATGTGCTCTCGAATATTGCGACCATATTGCGCCATGTATTGCAGTCGAAGCGCCTTTAGCTAATAATTCTTCCAGAAAATCGGCCAGTAATGGAAGTTTCATTCATGTCAGCCCGGCTCGACCGTATTGACCTTAAGATCCTGAGATTGCTGCAGAATAACGGCCGGCTCAGCAATGCCGAGCTGGCCGTATCAGTCGCGATCAGCCCCGCCACCTGCCATCGCCGTACCCAGCGCCTGTTCGAGGACGGGTTCATCGCGGCCGTCCGCGCCATGGTCGCCCCCAAGAAGGTGGCGAAGGGCACGCTCGTGATGGTCGGCGTCGTGCTCGACCGCTCCACACCGGAGAGCTTTGCCAGCTTCGAGCAGGCGATTGCCAGGCTGAAATTCGTGCTCGACTGCCACCTCGTCGCCGGCGACTTCGACTATTTCCTGAAGATCCGCGTCGGCGACATGGAGGATTTCAACCGCATCCACGGCGAGCAGCTCATAGCGCTGCCCGGCGTGCGCCAGACCCGAACCTTCTTTGTGATGAAGGAGGTCGTCGACAACGCGCCGCTGGAATTTTAAGCGCGGCACACAAGGCGCCCGCGTGCTAAAGCATGATCCGGAAAAGTGCGCAGCGGTTTTCCGAAAAGATCATGCTTAAACAACAACCTAAAGCGCGATGACGATTCATCCTAGTCGCATCGCGCTTTAGATGGACATCAGTTTTCAAGGAATCGCCTGGTCATGCCGATGGAGCCGCTTCCCTTCCGCCACCCGGCCGGGCCTGCCTATCGGCGCGGCTGGGTCGATGAGGCCGTGGCCGCGATCGAGGCCGACCAGTGCCGCACCGCCGATACGCATCTGATCCGGCTGATCGTGCCGGCGCTATCAGGCATCGACATCTATCTGAAGGATGAGTCCACCCATCCGACCGGCAGCTTGAAGCATCGCCTGGCGCGCTCGCTGTTTCTCTACGCACTCTGCAACGGTCACATCCGTGAAGGCACACCTGTGGTCGAGGCCTCGTCGGGATCGACTGCGGTGTCGGAGGCCTATTTCGCAGAGATGATCGGCGTGCCCTTCTACACCGTGATGCCGCGCACGACCTCGGCGGAGAAGATCGCCGCCATCGAACATTTTGGCGGCCATTGCCATCTGATCGACGACGGCCGGGCGCTGTATGCGGAAGCCGCCGCGCTCGCCTCGCGGCTGAACGGTCACTACATGGACCAGTTCACCTTCGCCGAGCGTGCCACCGATTGGCGCGGCAATAACAACATCGCCGAGTCGATCTTTACGCAATTGCAGGGCGAGCCGCGCCCGTTGCCGGATTGGATCGTGATGGGCGCCGGCACCGGCGGCACCTCGGCCACCATCGGGCGCTATTTGCGCTACCGGCAGTATCCGACACGGCTATGCGTTGCCGATGTCGAGCATTCCGCCTTCTTCGATTGTTTCCGCTCGCAGGACCGCTCGCATGTCTGCGACCGCCCGTCGCTGATCGAGGGCGTCGGCCGGCCGCGTTGCGAGCCCTCCTTCGTGCCTGAAGTGGTCGACCGCATGATGAAGATTCCGGACGTGGCCACGATCGCGGCGATGAACGTGTTGTCGCGCCGGCTGCGTCGCCCGGTGGGCGGCTCCACCGGCACCAATTTCCTGGCGCTGTGCCGGCTGGCCTCGGAGATGCGCCAGGCGAACGTCGCGGGGTCGCTGGTGACGCTGATCTGCGATTCCGGCGAGCGCTACCGGCAAACCTATTACGAGCCCGAATGGCTGAAGGCGCGCGGGCTCGATCCGGCGCCGTTCGAGGCGGCGCTGTCGTCGTTTCTCACGACGGGCGAGCCGTTGACGCTTGCCGTCGACGACGTCTTCAATCCGCAGAGCGTACGAAGTCCCGCCGCGTCATAGCAGCGTCTTCCTGCCGTTTTCCAAATTGGCACGACCGTCACGGCAACTTCACTTGCCCTGCGCACGCATGCAGGTGACGGTTGTGGTCTCAACGAGGAGATCCTGCCGTGCGCCTTCCCATTCTCGATCCCAAGGATCTGACTGGCGAACAGAAGCCGCTCTATGACGACATGCGAGCCGGCATCACCGACCATTTCAAGGGTTTTGTGAACATGCGCGACGACGGCGCGCTGCTCGGGCCCTGGAACCCCTGGATTCGCGAGCCGCGCTTCGGCGGGCCGGTGTGGGAGCTGGTCAAGGCGATCGCGTCGAACCCGCTGCTGCCGGCGCCGGTGCGTGAGGTCGCGATCCTCGTCACCGGCTCGCATTTCCGGTCCGGTTACGAGCTCTATGCCCACGTTCTGGTCGCCGAGCAGCGCGGTCTGTCCGACGAGAAGCTGGCGACCATCGTCGCCGGACAGCGGCCTGTCGATCTGACCAGGCAGGAGGCGGTCGCCTATGACATGGCCTCGGCCCTGGTCAGCGGTGGCGTGCTGCCGGAGCTGACCTATCGTGCGGCGGTGAAGGAGTTCGGCGAACACGGTGCGGCCGAGCTGTCCTATCTGGTCGGCGTCTACTGCATGGTCTCGGTCACGCTCAACACGTTCGACGTGCCGGTTCCGGATTAGCAGCGGCTTCGTTTCGTTTGAGCAGATCCTTTTCCGGGATCACGCTCAATTGCGCACGGCGTAGAGCGGTGTTCGCAGCGTCAGCTGATAGGACGGCTTCGGCGTCCAGGCGATCTGTGCGGTGATGCCGAACAGGCGGTTGTCGTTGTCGTCCATGCGATCAAGGTCGAGCCGCAGGATCGGCTGCGTGAAAGATTCCGCAAACGTCCGACCCGCCAGCTGCGCGCCGCCGAACGACTGCATGCCAACGCGCCCGGTGAACTTCCAATTGCTCGGCCATTGGTAATAGCCGCCGGCATAGAGGATCGTGTTCGGCCGGATGCTGGCGAACGGGCTGGCGATGGTGGTGTAGGTATGTTGCACGCCGGTCAGCCAGCCCCGCGTCTCGTCCTCGTCGAGCGCGTAGTCGAATTCCAGGATGTTGTTCAGCGAATTCGTCATGCCCTGCTCGTTCGGCACCGACTGCGTCAGCGTCGATTGCAGCGTGATCGTCGGGATCTTGCCGCCATTCTGCTGGTGGAGGTCGGCCTGCACGCCGATGTTCCAGCTGGTGATGTCGAAGGACGACCAGCCGCCGCCGATATCCGTCGTCGATCCGGACACGCCGCCATAGAGCGAGACACGGTCGGTGACGTCGACAGTCAGCGGCAGGTCAACGGCAATCGACTTCGCCGCCGGCAAGCCGTTCGGCAGCGTCGTGCTTCGTCGCGCCGCCAGGGCTTGGAACGCGGCCGACAGCGAGGTGTTGCCGAAGCCGAGCCCGAGCGTGCCTGCGGGGATCGTCGCGTAGCTGGTGCGGAGGTCGAGGTAGATGTTCGGAACAGTCGGCTTTGCCGGTGCGTCCTCGTCCGCCTCGGCGGAGAAGGCCGCGCTTGCTGAAACCGTCACGCAGGCCAGCCCCAGCGCGACGGCGCGCAAAGCCGGACGATGCGGTGGGTTACGAGTTGACACGTGACAATCCGACGCGTGAGGCTCTGGTGGCGGAAGCGCACGCTAGATGGAACGTGATCGCTCCCGCGGTCAAGCGGTATCCGTAAACGATGGACTGTATCGACGCACGCGGCTACCCTGCCGTGACTGCACCGACACTCTCGCCGGCCAGAGTGCAGGCCAGACAACGGAGGACGACAGCCATGACCACGTCACGCCGCATCCTGCTCGCCGGAATGGCGGGGCTCGCCCTCGCTCCGACCGCTGCGGCGGCCGCACCGGCGCCAGTGGTCGATGATGTGACGGTTGCCGAAGAACGCTTTGCGCGCATGATTGCCGCAGCGCATGCGCCCGACGTCACCTGCGCCCGCCAGGCGGAGCGTTATGCGGACGCGCATTGGCCTGACTATGTCATGGCGGCCAGGGCCGTGCTCGGCGCGCGCGTGTGATCTACCTCTCCACCGCTCGCCGCACCTGCTCGCCGATCTGCGACAGCACGAGCTGAGCCTGCGGCAGGATCGCGCCCATGGCGTGGAAATTGTGAACCATGCCGTCGTGGCAGACATGCTCGACGGCGACGCCCGCGGCGAGCAGCTTGCGGGCATAGGCATTGCCTTCATCGCGCATCGGGTCGTACTCGGCGGTGTGGATGATCGCGGTCGGCAGGCCCGTGAGCCGGGTGGCGCGCAGGGGAGACACGCGGGGGTCGGCGGTGTCGATGCCCTCGGGCAGATAGTCGGAAAGATCGGCCTCGATCGTGACGCGATCGATCAGATGACCCTCGGCAAAGGCCTCGCGCGACGGCGAGGTTTCCTCGAAATCCAGCACCGGGCAGATCAGGCATTGCGCGGCGATGGCAAGGCCCGCGGTCTGCGCCGCCTCCTGGCATACGATCGCAGCGAGCGTTGCACCGGCGGAATCGCCGCCGACCACCAGGCGGTCCGGGTCGATCCCGAGCGATGCGGCCTCGCGCGCGACCCATTCGGTGGCGGCGATGGCATCGTCGACGGCGGCAGGAAATCTGTGCTCCGGCGCGAGCCGGTAGTCGACGGAAACGAGGCGGCAGCCGGTGGCATGCGCCAGCGCCGCCGCGATGCGATCATGCGTGGCGATGCCGCCGGCGACGAGGCCGCCGCCATGAAAGAACACGAAGCCCGGTGCAAGCTCGTCGGCATTTGCAGGCGTGTAGAGGCGATAGGGCACCTCGCCGTCGCGGCCGGGCAGCACGCCGTCGCGCGTCGTCACATCCGGCGCATCCGCACGCGCGAACTGCATCAGCTTGGCCAGCGATTGCCGCCGCGCCTCCACGCTCGGCCGGCTTTTCGCCTGCGGCGCAGCCGCGGCCATCATGGTCAACAAGCGCTTTGCGAGCGGATCGAGCGGCATGGCAATCTCCGTATCATCGCCCGTATTATAGCCTGTTTGGCGCGTTTTACCCTCCAGGGGAGGGTGCAGGTCCGGCAGCAAATCGTTTAGAAATTGGGACAATAGTGCCCGGATATTTTCAAGGGGAGGCCGTCATGGCCGAGATCAAGAAGCCGATCGAATATTCGCCGAGCTGGACCTTCTTCGAGGGCAAATGGCACGACGGCAACGTGCCGATCATGGGCCCGCGCACGCACGCGGCCTGGCTCGGCTCGGTGGTATTCGACGGTGCGCGCGCGTTCGAGGGCGTCGCGCCCGATCTCGACCGTCACCTCGCGCGCGCCAATCAATCCGCGATCAATTTTGGCCTGAAGCAGGTGGTCGATACCGGCACCTGGCTCGGGCTTGCGACCGAAGGCATCGCACGCTTCGCGGCCAATGCCGAGCTCTACGTCCGTCCGATGTATTGGGCGCAGAACGGCTCGGGCGGCGGCGTGCTGTTCGATCCCGAAACCACCAATTGGTGCCTGTGCATCTACGAGGCGCCGATGCCAAAGCCGGTCGGCAACGCCATCACCCTGTCGCCGTTCCGCCGGCCCACCGCCGAATGCGCGCCGGTGGAGGCGAAGGCGGCCTGCCTCTATCCGAACAATTCGCGTGCGCTGGCGGAAGCCGCCTCGCGCGGCTTCCAGAACGCGCTGATGCTGGACATGCTCGGCAATGTCGCCGAGTTCGGCAATTCCAACGTGTTCATGGCCAAGGACGGCGTGGTCTACACGCCCGTTCCCAACGGCACGTTCCTCGACGGCATCACGCGCCAGCGCGTCATAGGCCTGCTTCGCGGCGACGGCGTCACCGTGATCGAGAAGACGTTGCGCTATGCCGACTTCCTCGCTGCCGACGAAATCTTTTCCACCGGCAATTTCGCCAAAGTCGCCCCGGTGATCCGCATCGACGCGCGCGAGCTGAAGCCGGGTCCGTTCTACGCAAAAGCGCGAAACCTCTATTGGGACTTTGCGCATGCGGTGAAGCTGGCGGCGTAGGCGCCGATTCCTCCGTTTTTCGAGGGCTTGTGCGGAGCTCTCCGCTGTCATCGCCCGGCTTGACCGGGCGATCCAGTATTCCAGAGGCCGTCGTGAAAGAATCGAGAAGTCGCGGCGTACTGGATGCCCCGGTCAAGCCGGGGCATGACAGCGGCTTTTAGCTGCGCTTCCGAAACCGGCTGAACTGAAACGCCTGCGTCGAATGCCACGGTGTCTGATGCGTCTCGCGGCGCGTCTCGATCAGCTCGAACTCCGGCCCGAGCTCCGCTTTGAGGCTGGCGCTGTCATGGCGCTGCACCGGCAGGCCGCTGCATTTCTCCGGACCATCGGGCGCAAACGTCGCGATGATGACGTGGCCGCCGGGCGCAACCGCAGACCGCAGGCGCTCGACGTAAGCCGCCCTGTCCTTGGGGTCGGTCAGGAAGTGAAACGCGGCGCGGTCGTGCCAGACGTCGTAGGTCTTCGCCGGCTGCCATCTGGTGGCATCGGCAACGATCCAGTCGACCATCGAAGCGGCTGCGCCGATTCTCTTCTTCGCCGCGTCAAGCGCATGGGCGGAAAGATCCAGCACAGAGACGTCGCGATATCCGTCAGCCAGCAGCGCATCGACCAGACGCGAGGCGCCGCCGCCGATATCGATGATGGCCGACCCGCGATCGGGATTGGTCGCCCGGATCATCGCGAGCGAGGTCGACGGGCTATTCTGAAACCAGCTGACCTCGTCCTCGCCCTTGGTGGCGTAGACGCTGTCCCAATGGGAGCTTCGGTCGGACATCTCATATCCTCCGGCTCAAGCGGGGGACGGGACGAAGGAGGAGCTACTCCTCCTTCTTCGACATCCGCTCCAGGCGCTCCTGCATTTCCTTCATCTGCTGGCGCAGATCGTCGATGTTGCTGTCCTTCGGCGTTTCAGCATTCGCGTCCGACCCCGCCTCGGCGGTGGCCGCCGGGCGCGGCGGGACGAAGGGCTTGAACATCGAGAAGGTCTGCTGGAACAGCTCCATGTTACGGCGGACTTGTTCTTCCAAAGGAGCAAAAGGAGTGCCGGACAGCGTATTGGCGATCTGCTTGCGGAACTTCTCTTGCTCCTGGGTCAGGGTCGCGATCGACTGCTCCAGATATTTCGGCACCACCATCTGCATGCTGTCGCCGTAGAAGCGGATCAGCTGGCGCAGGAAGGTGGTCGGGAGCAGGTTCTGGCCGGCTTTGTTCTCCTGCTCGAAAATGATCTGGGCCAGCACCGAGCGGGTGATGTCGTCACCGGTCTTGGCGTCATAGACCAGGAAATCCTCGCCTTCCTTGACCATCGCGGCGAGGTCTTCCAACGTCACATAGGTGCTCGTTCCGGTGTTATAGAGCCGGCGGTTCGCGTATTTCTTGATGGTGGTGGGTTGGTCTGATTTCGCCATGGGCTCTCACTTGCAAGCGCGGAGAACGGGAACCCGGCGGGCCATGCCGCAGGGCGGGAAGAGTACGCAACGCAACAAAATAAGCATTTTCAAAGGGGTCACGCTACCGTTTTGTGCGGCACGGTTAATCGCAGAGCAAAATCTTGCTTGCGAAAGCGCCAAGAACGCTATTTTGAATGCGCTGCGGCACGAATTCGGTCGCCGGCCGATTGACATGCCTCAACGACGTTAACAGGATGGCTCACGACACTGGCGAGCCGTTCTCGTAAAGCTCCGCCTGCCCCCTTTAAAAAACCTCAAGCCTCAGGAGATGCCCATGTCAGACGATGTCGTCATCGTCAGCGCCGCCCGCACCCCGGTCGGTAGCTTCAACGGAGCGTTCGCGACCCTTCCCGCCCACGATCTCGGCGCCATCGCCATCAAGGGGGCGCTGGAGCGCGGTGGCATCGAGCCCGGCCGGGTCTCGGAAGTCATCATGGGGCAGATCCTGACCGCCGCGCAGGGCCAGAACCCCGCCCGCCAGGCCTCGATCGCCGCCGGCATCCCGGTGGAGAGCCCGGCCTGGGGCGTCAACCAGCTTTGCGGCTCGGGCCTGCGCACGGTCGCACTCGGCTACCAGGCGCTGCTCAACGGCGATTCCGAGATCGTGGTTGCAGGCGGCCAGGAATCCATGAGCATGGCCCCGCACGCCCAGTATCTGCGTGGCGGCGTCAAGATGGGACCCGTCGAGTTCGTCGACACCATGATCAAGGACGGTCTGTGGGATGCCTTCAACGGCTACCACATGGGCAATACCGCCGAGAACGTCGCGCGGCAGTGGCAGATCACCCGCGCCCAGCAGGACGAGTTCGCGGTGGCCTCGCAGCAGAAGGCCGAGGCGGCGCAGAAGGCCGGCAAGTTCAACGACGAGATCGTCCCCGTCACCATCAAGACCCGCAAGGGCGACGTCGTCGTCAGCGCCGACGAATATCCGCGTCATGGCGCAACGCTCGACGCGATGGCCAAGCTCCGTCCCGCCTTCGAGAAGGACGGCACGGTCACCGCAGGCTCTGCGTCCGGGATCAATGACGGCGCTGCCGCCGTGGTGCTGATGACCGCCAAGCAGGCGGCCAAGGAAGGCAAGAAGCCGCTGGCGCGGATCGTTTCCTGGGCGCAGGCCGGCGTCGATCCCAAGATCATGGGCTCGGGCCCGATCCCGGCTTCGCGCGCCGCGCTGAAGAAGGCGGGCTGGAATGTCGGCGATCTCGATCTGATCGAGGCCAACGAAGCCTTCGCGGCCCAGGCCTGTGCCGTCAACAAGGACCTCGGCTGGGACACCTCCAAGGTCAACGTCAATGGCGGCGCCATCGCAATCGGCCATCCGGTCGGTGCGTCCGGTGCGCGCGTGCTGGTGACGCTGCTGCACGAAATGCAGAAGCGCGATTCGAAGAAGGGCCTCGCCACGCTGTGCATCGGCGGCGGCATGGGCATCGCGATGTGCATCGCGCGCGACTGACGATAGCCGACGTGCAGCTTACGCGCAGTTTGCGCGTGCGCTGCACACGTCAGTGAGTGCGTTGCACGCGATTAAAAAGGCGGCGGTTGCAAATCAAATATTCTTCGCAATCGCGCAGCCCTCGACTAAATACAAACGCCCGGCTCGTCGCCGGGCGTTTTGCTCTTGATGTCCGTCAAACCAACCGCATAATCCAACGTTAAAAACGATCACGTCAGAAACGTCCGAAGAGTCCAAGGGAAGGAATACGACATGGCACGTGTTGCATTGGTCACGGGTGGTACGCGGGGCATCGGTGCTGCGATCAGCAAGGCGCTGAAGGCGGCCGGCTACAAGGTCGCGGCGAGCTATGCCGGCAACGACGCGGCGGCGGACAAGTTCAAGGCCGAGACCGGCATTGCCGTCTACAAATGGGACGTCAGCAGCTTCGAGGCCTGCGCCGAGGGCGTGAAGAAGGTCGAGGCCGATCTCGGGCCGGTCGAGGTGCTCGTCAACAATGCCGGCATCACCCGCGACACCGCCTTCCACAAGATGACGCTCGAGCAGTGGAACGCCGTCATCAACACCAATCTCGGATCGCTGTTCAACATGACGCGCCAGGTCATCGAGGGCATGCGCGCGCGCAAGTTCGGCCGCATCATCTCGATCTCATCGATCAACGGACAGAAGGGGCAGTTCGGCCAGGTCAATTACTCCGCGGCGAAGGCCGGCGACATCGGCTTCACCAAGGCCTTAGCGCTGGAGAACGCCAAGGGCGGCATCACCGTGAATGCGATCTGCCCCGGCTACATCAACACCGAAATGGTGCAGGCGGTGCCGAAGGACGTTCTGGAGAAGAACGTGATCCCGCAGATTCCGGCCGCTCGGCTCGGCGAGCCCGAGGAAATCGCGCGCGCGGTCGTGTTCCTCGCCGCCGACGAGTCCGGCTTCATCACGGGATCGACGCTGACGGTCAATGGCGGCCAGTACATGGTGTGATGCGAGCGCATCACACCGGCTGATATTTCCCGCATCGTCATGCCCGGGCTTGTCCCGGGCCTCCACGGCCTTACAACAGCCGTCGCCACGAAGAACGTGGATGGCCGGGACAAGCCCGGCCATGACGGAAACATTGGGCCGATGACTCCCCGTACCGCTACGCTGATCGGATTGACCGCGATCCTGATGTGGTCGCTGCTCTCGGTGATGACGGTGGCGACCGGAAAGATCCCGGCGTTTCAGCTCGCCGCGATGACCTTCGCGATCGGCGGCCTGGTCGGCCTGCTCACCTGGATCGGACGCGGCGATGCGGCGAAAAGCCTGCGTCAGCCGCTGGTCGTCTGGGTCGTCGGCGTCGGCGGCCTGTTCGGCTATCACGCGCTGTACTTCCTCGCGCTGCGCTTCGCACCGCCGGCCGAGGCCGGCCTTCTCAACTACATGTGGCCGCTCTTGATCGTGCTGTTCTCGTCGTTCCTGCCCGGCGAGCGGCTCGCCCTGCATCACATCGTCGGCGCCGTGCTCGGCCTCGTCGGCACCGTGCTGCTGTTCGCCGGCAACACCTCCGGCTTCGCGCCGGGAGCGGTGCCGGGACTGATCGCAGCCTTCATCGCCGCATTCGTCTGGGCAACCTATTCGGTGCTGTCGCGCCGCTTGAAGGCGGTGCCGACCGATGCGGTCGCGGGCTTCTGCCTGGCCACCGCCGTGCTGGCCGCGCTGATGCATGGCCTGCTCGAAACCACCGTCTGGCCGGAGACCGCGTTGCAATGGCTCTCGGTGATCGCGCTCGGCATCGGCCCCGTCGGCGCCGCGTTCTACGCCTGGGACATCGGCATGAAGCGCGGCGACATCCGCGTGCTCGGCGCCGCCTCCTACGCGACCCCGCTGCTCTCGACCGGCTTCCTCATCGCCGCCGGTTTTGCCAAGGCCAGCGCCAACATCGCCATCGCTGCGATCCTGATTGCCGGCGGTGGCCTGATCGCGGCCAAGGACATGGTGCTGAGGAAGCGATGATTGTCATTCCGGGGCGCGCGAAGCGCGAACCCGGAAATGACGGTGCGAAGCTACGGTTCCCAGCCCTGCGGAGCGAGCTCGAAGCCGGCGAACTCGAACGCGGGCGCGACGGTGCAGCCGACCAGGGTCCACTCGCCTGATGTTTCCGCCATCTGCCATGCATTGGCCGGCACGATCGCCTGCGGCCGTTCGCCGCCGGCGAGGTCGGTGCCGAGCCGCACCTCGTGCTGCGAGCAGCCGTCATGGGCGATGCGCAGCATCAAGGGGCTGCCGGCGTAATAGTGCCAGGTCTCGACCGCATCGACGCGATGCCAGTGCGAGCGCTCGCCGCGGGCGAGCAGGAAATAGATCAAGGTCGAGCGCGAACGGCCGTTGGCATCGGTGGCCTGGTCGCGAAACGTCTCGCGATAATGGCCGCCCTCGGGATGCGGCCGCAGTTCAAGGCGCGCGATGATCTCGGCTGCGGTCGGCATCGAACCCCGTCAGGATTTGTTCTTCAGGACTTGTGCGTCAGGATTTATTCTTGCGCTCGCGCAGCTCGCCGAACACCGCGGCGGCATCCGCGCCCTTCATGTGCAGCTTGGCGGCGACCTGTGGCTCGTCGGCGCGCAGGAATACGTTGGCGCGTTTCTCCTCGCCCAGCAGCGTGGGAATGGTCGGCTTGTTCTCGGCCCGCAGCTTCGCCACCTCCGCCGCGCGTGCCTGGAGCGCCGCATTGTCGGGCTCGACGGTCAACGCGAACTTGACGTTGGAGGCCGTGTATTCGTGGCCGCAATAGAGCCTGAAGTCGTCGGGCAGGGCGCGCAGCTTCAGAAGCGAATCCCACATCATCGGATAGGTGCCCTCGAACACGCGGCCGCAGCCAATCGAGAACAGCGTGTCGGCCGCGAAGACCGTCTTCTCGGTGTCGAACACGTAGGAGACGTGGTCGAGCGTGTGGCCGGGCGTCTCCAGGACGCGCGCCAGCAGATTGCCGATCTTGACCACGTCGGCATTGGCGACACGCAGGTCGACGTTCGCGATCGCGGTGGTCTTGTCGTGCGGCGCGACGACGCGGCAATCGTATTTCCGCTTGAGTTCGGCGACCCCGCCGACATGATCGCCGTGATGATGGGTGATCAGGATGTCGGTGAGCTGCCAGCCCTCGCGCTCCAGCGCCTTGATGATGGGGCCGGCCTCGGGCGCGTCGATCGACGCCGTCGCCTTGGTTTCCACATCGTGGATCAGATAACCGAAATTGTCGTTTAAACAGGTGAAAGTACGAATTTCGGCGGCCATGTCATCTCCATCGGGCTCAGCCCCGCCAGACAGATATGGCGTTAACGTTGCGCAGGCAATGCAATATTCCGCGCGCAGGCGCAGCCCTGCGCATGTTACATTGCGGTCATGACCATCGACGTCGTCGACCTCCGCGAGTTCTATTCGCGTCGCCTCGGGATCGTGGCGCGACAAATGATCAATCGCGGCATCAGGGAGCGCTGGCCAAGCGCCGAGGGCCAGCGCGTGCTCGGCCTCGGCTATCCCACGCCCTATCTGGGGTTGTTCCGCGAAGATGCCGAGCGCTGCATCGCCTTCATGCCGGCGGCCCAGGGCGTCCTGAAATGGCCGACGGGACGGCCGGCGCTGGCCTCGCTGGTCGACGAATTCTCGCTGCCGCTTCCGGACGCCGCGGTCGACCGCATCCTGCTGGTTCACGCGCTGGAGATGTCGGACGATCCGGCCGCGCTGCTGCGCGAAGTGTGGCGCGTGCTGTCGCCCTCGGGCCGCGTGATCGCCGTGATCCCGAACCGGCGCGGGGTGTGGACCCGCACCGACAGCACGCCGTTCGGTCACGGCCGGCCCTATTCGCGCTCGCAGATCACCGATCTGTTGCGCCAGACCTGGTTCACGCCGACCGCGTGGGGCGAGGCGTTGTTCATGCCGCCCTATGCCGGCGGCTGGGTGCTGAGATCGGCACAGATGTGGGAGCGCGCCGGTGCGGCGCTGTCGCTGCCTTTTGCCGGCGTGCACATCGTCGAGGCCACCAAGCAGGTCTATCGTGCGATCCCCGCCAAGCGCGAGCGGGCGCGGCTGATTCCCTCGCTCGCCAAGCCCGTGCTGGTGCCGTCCTCGACGGTGACGCGCGGCTGAAAAAACTCGTCCCGGCGAGGCCGGGACGAGTTCAGATCAGAAGATCAGAAAAAGCTTACTCGCCGGTCGCGAGATCGTCGCTCGAGGCGGCTGGCGCTGCCTCGCGCTCGGGGCGCGGGCCATGCGGCCGGCGCCGCCGGCGCGGAAACCGTTCGCCACCGCCGCCGCCGCCAGCCTCGAAGCCGGGCTGGCCGCCGTTTGCGCCGACATTCACTTGCGGCTGCGGACCGGTGATGAAGGACGGCAGGCGATCGACGCCGGCATCGGCGATGACCGGCTGCGGCTGGTTGGCGGGCAGCGGCTGCGGCTGATATTGCGGCTGCGGACGATGATCGCGTTCGCGGTGCTCGCGCGGCTGCTGGTCGCGCTGATAGGGCTGCTGCTGGTTGTCGCGCTGCTGATGATCACGCTGGTGATGATCGCGCTGGCCGTCGCGGTCGCGCGCGAAAGGCTGCTGCGGCGGCTGCGGGACGAAGCCCGGCTCCTGGCCGAAATTCGAGAAATTCTCGCCGTCGTCCTCATCGTCGCCGCTGGGGCTGCTGATGGGCTCGTCACCGCGCGGCTGCTGGTTCTGGCGGAACTGCTCCTGCGCCGCCGCGATCAGGCGGAAATAATGCTCGGCATGCTGGTAGTAGTTCTCCGCCGCAACGGGGTCGCCGGAGGAGCGGGCGTCGCGCGCGAGCTGGAGGTACTTTTCGGCGATGTGCGAAGCCGTGCCGCGGATCTTGATGTCGGGTCCGTTGGACTCGTAGACCCGGGTCATCGGGTTCTGGCTGCGCCGGTTGTTGTTGTTATTATTGTTGTTGCGGTTGCGCATCCGCTGCTTGTTCTGACCGTTTCTCATGTCCTGCCTTTAATTCCAGCCCTAAAGGTTGCACGCATTACTGATTGCTAGGAGTGACCTGGCGACAGCGGTTTCACGTCGCATGCGCGCACCGCGCGCAAGAGCGGATCCAACCCTGCCAATGTTCGTCGACCTTCGCGCTCAACAAGGACGCGTTCCCCACCCGCCAGCATTGATCGCCAGCGAATCCATTCATTTTGCCTGCCGAAACAAGCCCAGCGGTGTTGCGTAAGTCTTCAAGCGCAATATCAGGCTTTCGTTCACGTTGCGGTCGGAGAGCAGCGCAGCTCCACTGGCTATCGCGCTTCACAGGACCTGCGGCTTGGAACCTATAATCAGTAAAGCTCTCGCCCGAGAGCCCGGCTTTCACCCGCAAGTCTACGGGGCCGGCACCGATGTGTTGATCGGAACGTAGTCGTTCCCAAGGGATATTCCAAGAGCTTTTTGCAAGCCAATCCGGCTTTTATGGGGGCATTTTTCGGGCCGAAACGGCCCGCGGAACGCCCGCCAGGTCGGCCTTGGGTGGCCTGTCCATCGTTAACCCCGCTGCCGCCATGAGGGTTTCAATATTTCTCGCCTGGCCCCGGCCGGCCTCGACGATCAGCGCTCCGCCGGGGGCGAGGCGCTCGCTCGCCTGCGGGATCAGGGCGCGGTAGGCATCATATCCGTCGTTGCCGCCATCGAGCGCCAGATGCGGATCGTGCTCGCGCACCTCGACGCTCAATGTCGGAATTTCGGCCGAGGGAATATAGGGCGGGTTCGACACGATGAGGTCGAACGGGCCGCGGAGCGCTGACGCATAGGAGCAGGCGACGAAAGCGGCGCGGCCGCCGAGACCGAGAGCGACGGCATTGTCCCGCGCCGTGCTGAGCGCGGTCAGGCTGATATCGGTGCCGATGCCGAACGCATCGGGAATTTCGTGCAACAGCGCGAGCAGGATCGCACCCGATCCGGTGCCAATGTCGGCGATGCGCGGAGGCGGTGCCGCTTTCCGTTCGCGAAGGATCTCGAGCGCAAGCTCGACCACGGTCTCGGTATCGGGGCGCGGGACCAGGGTTGCTTCCGACAGGCGAAACGGCAGGCCCCAGAATTCGCGTGTGCCGAGAATGCGCGCCACCGGCTCGCCGGCGCTGCGGCGCTGTGCATGCTGGGTGAGCCGCGAGGCCTCGGCGTCGGTGAGCGGCCGGGCGGCTTGCGCGATCAGGCCGGTCAGATCGAGGCCGAGGACCGCGCCGACCAGGATACGGGCGTCGAGCTCGGCCTCCTCGACTCCCGCCGATCTCAGCAGTCCAGCCAGCGAGCGCCGCGCGCTCTCGATGGATTGTCCGGTGAGGGGATTACTCACGCGTCACGCCGCCACGCCTTGTGCGGCGAGCTGTGCGGCCTGGTGCTCGGTGGTCAGCGCGTCGATCAATTCGCCGAGCGCTTCGCCCGCGATCACCTGCGGCAGCTTGTAGAGCGTCAGATTGATGCGGTGGTCGGTGACGCGCCCTTGCGGAAAATTGTAGGTGCGGATGCGCTCGGAGCGGTCGCCGGAGCCGACCTTCTCCTTGCGCTCGGCGGAGCGGGCGGCGTCGACGCGCTGCCGCTCGGCGTCGTAGATGCGCGAGCGCAGGATGTTCATGGCGGAGGCGCGGTTCTTGTGCTGCGAGCGGCTGTCCTGCATCATCACCACGATGCCGGTCGGGATGTGGGTGATGCGGATCGCCGATTCGGTCTTGTTGACGTGCTGGCCGCCGGCGCCTTGTGCGCGCATGGTCTCGATGCGCAGATCGTCGTTCTTGATGTCGACATCGACGTCCTCGACCTCCGGCAGCACGGCGACCGTCGCCGCAGACGTGTGGATTCGTCCCTGCGTCTCGGTGTCGGGCACGCGCTGGACGCGATGCACGCCGGATTCGAATTTCAGCTTGGAGAACGCGCCGCGGCCCTGCACCTCCGCGATGATTTCCTTGTAGCCGCCGACGGTGCCTTCGCTGGCCGAGATCACCTCGACCTTCCAGCCCTGCAAGGCAGCGAAGCGCTCGTACATGCGGAACAGATCGCCGGCAAACAGCGAGGCCTCGTCGCCGCCGGTGCCGGCGCGGATTTCCAGCACCACGTTGCGATCGTCCATGGCGTCCTTGGGCAAGAGCGCCACGCGAATCTTCTGGACCAGCTCCTCGATCTTCGGTGCCAGCTCGTCGCGCTCGGCTTCCGCCATGGCCCGCATCTCGGCATCGGTCGCGGGATCGGCGATCAGCGCCTCGGTGTCGGCGAGCTCCTTGACGGCGGAGCGGTAGGCCTTCACCGCTTCGATCAGCGGCGTGATCTCGGCGAGCTCGCGCGTGATCTGCACGTAGCGCTCGGAGGCAAGCTGCCCCAGTGATTCGGCCTCGAGCGAGGCGTGATGGGCGAGCAGGACGTCCAGTTTGGCTTCGGGCAGTGACGACATCGGTTCAGTCTCAAATGGCGGAAAGAGGCGAGGCGGCAGGAAGCGGCGACAGGCCCGCTACAAGGCCAGGCCTTCGGCCTCGGCAAATTCCGTCAGCTTCTGCCGGATCGAGACGCTGCCGGCCGGCGCGTCTAGCAGCGGGCCGAGCATAGCTTCGGCCTTCTTGGCGTCGAGATCGAGCACCATGGCCTTGACCGGGCCGAGGGCGGTCGCCGACAGCGACAGCGAGCGGTAGCCCAGCGCAATCAGCGCCAGCGCGCCGATCGGCTTCGACGCCATCTCGCCGCAGAGCGAGAGCGACTTCTGCGCCGTATGGCACTTGTGCGCGATCTGGCGCAGCGCGCGCAGGATCGGCGCCGACATGGTGTCGAAGCGTTCGGAGACCTTGGCATTGCCGCGATCGACCGCATACAGGAACTGGAACAGATCGTTGGAGCCGACCGAGATGAAGTCGACCTTCCGCAGCAGCTCGTCGAGCTGATAGAGCAGGGCGGGCACCTCGACCATGGTGCCGATGTCGATTCTCTCAGGCAGCGTGTGGCCGTGCTGGCGCAAGTAAGTGAGCTCGCGCTCGACCAGCGCCTTGGCCGCGTCGAATTCGGCGACCTCCGAGATCATCGGGAACATGATGCGCAGCGCGCGGCCGCCGCCGGCGCGCAGCAGCGCGCGGATCTGGCCGCGCAACAGGCCTGGGCGATCGAGCCCGAGCCGGATCGCGCGCCAGCCGAGCGCGGGATTTTCCTCGATCACGGCTTCCATATAGGGCAGCGCCTTGTCGCCGCCGATGTCGAGGGTGCGGAAGGTGACGGGCTTGGTGCCCGCGGCATCCAGCACGGTGCGATAGAGCGCCAGCTGGTCGCTGGTGCGCGGCAGGCTCTGGCCCACCATGAATTGCAGCTCGGTGCGGAACAGGCCGATGCCGGCGCTGCCGGTGTCCTCGATATGCGGCAGGTCGATGGCGAGGCCCGCGTTGATCATCAGCTCGACCTTCTGGCCGTCCTTGGTGACGCAGGGCCGGTCGCGCAGCGCCAGATATTGCGCCTGGCGGCGGGCGCGGAAGCGCACGCGCTCGGCGAAGGCCGCCTCGACCTCCTGAGAGGGGCGCACATAGATCGAGCCGGAGGTGCCGTCGACGATGATGGCGTCGCCGGGATCGGCGATGCCGGGCGCGTTCGGGACCTCGCCGACCGCGGGGATGCCGAGCGCGCGCGCCACGATCGAGACGTGGGAATTGGCGGTGCCTTCCTCCAGCACGATGCCGCGCAGGCGCTTGCGGTCGTAGTCGAGCAGCGCCGCCGGGCCCATCGCGCGCGCGATGACGATGGCGTTGTCGGGCAGCTGTTCGCGTGAGGGCGCGTGGTCCTGGCCGACCAGCTGCCGCATCAGGCGGTAGCCGAGATCCTCGAGATCGTGCAGCCGGTCGCGCAAGTAAGGATCGGTCGAGCGCAGCATGCGCGCGCGGGTGTCGGACTGCACGCGCTCGACCGCGGCTTCCGCGGTGAGGCCGGTGGCGACCGCCTCGTGCAGCTTGTGCGACCAGCCCTGGTCGTTGGCGAACATACGGTAGGCTTCCAGCACCTCGCGATGCTCGCCGCCCTCGGCGACGTCGCCGCGCTCCAGCATGCGGTCGAGATCGGCGCGCAGCTTGGCGAGCGCGGTGTCGAGCCGCTTGATCTCCTTCGGCAGGTCCTCGGCGATGTAGTCCTTGATGACGACGCGCGGCTCGTGCAGCACGACGTGGCCCAGCGCGATGCCCTCCGACAGGATGGCGCCGACCTTCTGCGCGGAATGGCGCGCCGCCGGCTCGTGGCCCGGCTGCGCCAGCGCGGAGAGCTCGCCGGAGGCGATCAGCTCCGCCAGCACCATCGCGGTGGTCTGCAGCGCCTCGAGCTCTTCCTCGACATAATTGCGCTTGGCGCGGTTCTGCACCACCAGCACGCCGAGCGTGTTGCCGGCCCGCAGGATCGGCACGCCGAGGAAGGAATGGTAGATTTCTTCGCCGGTCTCGGGGCGGAACGAGAAGGCCGGGTGGCTCTGCGCGTCGCTCAGATTGAGCGGCGTCGCCTCGCTGGCGACGAGGCCGACCAGGCCCTCATGGGCGCTCAGCACGGTATGGTGCACCGCCTCGCGATTGAGACCTTCGGTGGCGTAGAGTTCCAGCGTGTTGTCGATGCGCAGCACATAGACCGAGCACACCTCGGCCACCATGTTGGCGGCGATCAGCACCACGATCTTGTCGAGCCGCTCCTGGGCCGAGACCTGCTCCGCCATGGTTTCGCGGAGCCGTCTCAACAAGACGCGGGGACCTCCCGACGCGCTCCGCATGAACCGTCAATCTCCTCCGTCTGCCAGGGCCGAAAGGGGCCGCGGCTGCTCGCCCAGTATCCAGAAAAACAACAAGTTTGCTCGTCCGGCGCCGGCTCAGGCGGTTGCCTGAGCCGAATCAGCACCGCCTGAACTGGGGCACAGTTTCTGGCAGCCCACCCTGTTCGCCGTATAGCGAATTGGGGCTTGTTTTGCCAAGCAAAACGCCTGCCAAACGCGAAAGTGTGGACACCTCGGCGTTTGCTGCGACCGCTAAGAGAAAATTCGTCTAGGCCTGATCGAGACCGTAGAGCGTGTGCAGCGTGCGCACCGCAAGCTCGGTATAGGCGGCGTCGATCAAAACCGAGAATTTGATCTCGGAGGTTGTAATGGCCCGGATGTTGATATTCCGCCCCGCGAGGGCCGAGAACGCCTGGGCGGCGACGCCGGCGTGGCTGCGCATGCCGCTGCCGATCACCGAGATCTTGGCGACGTCGGTGGCGGAATCGAGCCGGGCATAGCCGATCTTGCCCTTGGCGGCGGTAATCGTGTCCTTGGCGCGGGTATAATCGGCCGCCGGCACCGTGAAGGTGAGGTCGGTGGTCTTGCCGTCCTCGGAGACGTTCTGCACGATCATGTCGACGTTGATGTTGGCATCCGCCAGCGGGCCGAAGATCGAGGCCGCAACGCCCGGCTTGTCCTCGATCTGGCGCACCGAGATCTGGGCCTCGTCCTTGGAGAAGGCGATACCGGTGACGACGTGGCTTTCCATGATCTCCTCCTCGCTGCAGATCAGCGTGCCGGGCGGCTGGTTGGCATGCGGGTCGATATCCTCGGGCTTGTCGAAGCTCGAGCGGACGAAGATCGGCATGTTGTGGACCATGCCGAGTTCCACGGAGCGGACCTGGAGCACCTTGGCGCCCTGGGAGGCCAGTTCCAGCATGTCTTCGAACGCGATCTTGTCGAGCCTCTTGGCCTTCGGCACGATTCGCGGGTCTGTGGTGTAGACGCCGTCGACGTCGGTGTAGATGTCGCAGCGGTCGGCCTTGACGGCTGCGGCGACCGCCACGGCCGAGGTATCGGAGCCGCCGCGGCCGAGCGTGGTGATGCGATTGGTCTTGGGCTCGATGCCCTGGAAGCCGGCGATGACCGCGACCTCCTTGCGCTCCTTAAAGCGCTTGATGAGCTCGCTGCCGTCGATGCCCTCGATCCGGGCCGAGGCATGGGCGTCGCTGGTCTTGATCGGGATCTGCCAGCCCTGCCAGGAACGGGCCTGGATGCCCATGCCCTGAAGCACGATGGCAAGCAGGCCGGAGGTGACCTGCTCCCCCGAGGCGACGACGGCGTCGTACTCGCGCGCGTCGTGCATCGGCGAGGCCTCGGTGCACCAGGCCACCAGCTCGTTGGTCTTGCCGGACATCGCCGAGACGACCACGGCCACTTCGTGGCCGGCATCGACCTCACGCTTCACATGGCGTGCGACGTTGCGGATACGTTCGATGTTGGCGACGGATGTGCCGCCGAATTTCATCACGAGGCGGCTCATGACGACGCGTGCATTCCCTCATAAGGATCAGTATGGTGACCCGCATTGGACGGGCCTGGCGAACACCGACCGCGCGTATACAGAGGGGCGGGGCCGGGGGCAAGCGGGTTCCTGCTCCGGCCAATCCGGGCAATGGGTTAATCGAGGTTATGGCGCGCTATATTGACGAGATCCTGCAACCGGGCGAGCGGGTGCTGTATTCGACCAATGCGCACTGGATCTTCTATTTTCCGGCCATCCTGGCCTGGATCGTGACGCTGGCCCTGCTGGTCCTGTCGCGCCAGGCGATCGTCGACTGGCTCGTTTTGCTTTGTCTCGCGGCCGCAGCTGTCGCGGCGCTGGCGGCCCTGTATTGGACCGTCAAGGGCTGGTTCCACCGCTTCACCACCGAGACCGACGTCACCAATCTCCGGGTTGTGCACAAGACCGGCTTCATCAAGCGCCGCACCTTCGAAATGGCGCTGGACAAGGTCGAGAGCGTCGACGTCGACCAGACCATTCTTGGACGTATTCTCAACTACGGCGACGTGACGATTCGCGGCGTCGGCGAGGGCATCGAGACGATCAAGACCATCGCCTCGCCGCTCGCCTTCCGTAGTTCGATCACCACGCGGTAGGACCGCGCGCAACCATGAGCATGCAGCAAAATACTTCCCTCTCCGCCAGCCCGCAGCCGGGCTCGACCGTCGATGCCGCCGAGATCGCCAAATTCTCGAAACTCTCGGCAGAGTGGTGGGACCCCAATGGCAAGATGGCGCCGCTGCACCGGATCAACCCGCTGCGGCTCGGCTATATTCGCGATGCCGCCTGCCGCAAGTTCGAGCGCAATGTGCGCAGCCTCAACTGCCTCGCCGGCTTGCGCGTGCTCGACATCGGCTGCGGCGCCGGCCTGTTGTGCGAGCCGCTGTCGCGCCTCGGCGCGCAGGTCATCGGCGTCGATCCCTCCCAGAGCAACATCGCCGCGGCGAAGCTGCATGCCGACAAGGGCCATCTTGCGATCGACTACCGCTGCACCACGGTCGAGGAGATCGACCCGCGCGAGCGCTTCGACATCGTGCTGGCGATGGAAGTGGTCGAGCACGTCGTCGACGTCGGCGTCTTCCTGAAGCGCTGCGCCTCGATGCTGAAGCCGAACGGCCTCATGGTGGTCTCGACGCTGAACCGCAACTGGAAGAGCTTTGCGCTCGCTATCGTCGGCGCCGAATACGTCCTGCGCTGGCTGCCGCGCGGCACCCACGAGTGGAACAAGTTCGTCACCCCGGACGAGCTGACGAAATATCTGCTCGACAACCGTCTCGTCATCACCGAGCAGACCGGCGTGGTCTACTCGCCCTTCGCCGACAAATGGTCGCTCTCCTCGGATATGGACGTCAACTACATGGTGGTGGCCGAAGCGATGGTGTGAAGGGGCATGAGCGAGATGCGAAGTCGTGCCTCTAGGATGGTGTCGTCCCTGCGAACGCAGGGACCCATAACCATCGGCCCATCCAGCTAGCCCGGACAGGCGCCCCCGAGCATGTACTACGTCTACATCCTCGCCAGCCGCCATCACGGAACGCTCTACATCGGCGTGACCAACTCGCTCCAGACGCGCCTGGAGCAGCACCGAAGCGGCAAGGGCTCCGAGTTCGTCAAGCGATACAGCGTGCATCGGCTGGTCTACACCGAAGCGTATGAACGCGCCGAAGACGCGATCGCTCGCGAAAAGCAGCTCAAACGCTGGAAGCGCGACTGGAAGATCGAGCTGATCGAGCGCGATAATCCGGAATGGCGGGACCTCAGCGATCTCCTGGTTTGACAGGTGATGCTGTCCAGCAAGTCGGTTGTGAAGAACACGCAAGCCGTTGAGAGAGAATCGATTTTTGGCGAACAGACATGGTTCTGTTCGCAGGATTTCGGCGGGTGAGCCCGCAGTTTCTTGCAAATTGCTCTTGGGCGATCGCTGTGATTCTGTCGCGGCGGGCTAATCAACGACGGGCAATTGCAATGCGGCCGAAGGCGCGGCGGGAGAGCGGACAGAACGATCTGTTCAAGGCGAGGCTCGATCAAATCGTCGATCCGGACCATGCGCTGGTCAGACTGTCGGGCTCGATCGACTGGCGGTTCCTCGAAGAC
>NZ_SPQS01000033.1 GCF_004570865.1 Bradyrhizobium frederickii | reverse complement strand
CATTGACGTCCACCGTACTTTCGGGGAGGTGGTGATTTGGGAAGACGGCAGGCTCCGACATGCGGGCCGCATTGATATGACGCGGACTGCGCTGGAGGGATTTGGCAAGACCCTGCTGGCCAATGATGAGGTGGTGGTTGAAGCGACCGCCAACAGCATGGCGGTGTCGCGGGTTCTGGCGCCGTTCGTGGCGCGGGTGATTATCGCGAATCCGTTGCAGGTGAAGGCGATCGCCCAGGCTCACGTCAAGACCGACAAGATCGATGCCGGCACGCTCGCCAGTCTGCAGGCGGCCGGGTATCTGCCGCAGATCTGGACGCCGGACGCGGAGACCGAACGCAAGCGTCGGCTGGTGGCGCGGCGCTACCAGGTTGTGCGGCATCGCACGCGGCTCAAGTCGGCTGCAGACCACGGCATAGCCCTCGAGGTCATAAAGCCTGTCGGAGGCCAAAGGAGGCTTCGTGCTGCTCCCAATGCGATGGGTCGTCGAACGATCCTTCGTGTGGGCCACACGCTTCCGAAGACTTGTCAAAGACTACGAGCGATGCGCTCAGACTCTCGCCGATCTCCACCTGATCGCTTTCGCATGCATCATGCTCAAAAACGTCGCTAAACTCGCTGCTGGTTCCTAACAGCCCCTAGGCCGCGAACATAACCGAGTCGACTATCGGGCCCTGCCGCGCTTTCCATCAGCCGCGCGCGAAGATCCGTGAGCCGCAGCGCTTCTTCGGCCGTCCAGATCCCAGCGATGCTCCAGGCCGCCATCTCGCCGACGTTGCAGCCGGTGACGGCGGTTTGCTCGATCAGGAGATCGGCGATGCAGGCGTGAATCGCGAGCGTCGATGTAACCGTGAGGATCTGGCTGGAATGATTGGCGGAAAGTTCATCAGCGGTCCGCGTCCTGATGAACTGCCGGGGGTCCGCGCGGAGACAAGCCATCGCTGCGGCAAAACCGGCTCCGCGGCGGGCGGCTCTGCGACAAGATCAAAAATCTTGTCCGAGAGCGTACCTTGACCGCCGCAGAGTAGTGCTAGCATCAGAGTTCTATCCTATCGACGAACAGCGCCATCGCGAGCAGATCGGCCGAGCCGCCGGGGCTGAGATTGCGCGCCACGAACGCCTCATGAATGTCGGCCGCGCGCCGGCGCCATCCAGGCGATCCGAAGTCGCCGGCGGCAGGGAAGCTGGAGGCACTCTCTTGCGCGAAGTGCAGTCCCTCGGGCCCGCCACGATGCAGCAGGTTGGTGTCGGTGACCTTGGCGATCAGTCTCATGCAGGTCTCAACGCGCACTGCTTCCTCGTCGTCGGGCGCAAGCTTGCGCGCCGCATGCAATGCGGACAGGGGCCGAAGATCGACAGATGCGGGCTGCCGCCGCCACAGCAGCCGGCGCGCCCGCCGATCAGGCCGATGACATTGATGTCGCTGCGCCGCGCCTCGATCACCGCGCGCATGATTTCCGCGATCGCGAGCTCGCCGGCATTGGCTTCCTGAAGTCGCCCGCCGCAGGTGTCGAACAGGATCACCACATCCTGCTTGAGCGCGCGCGCCGAACGCAACAGGCCGGTGAGCTTGGCGCCGTGGACTTCGCCGAAGGCGCTGCCCATGAAGTGTCCTTCCTGCGCGGCTACGAGCGCGGATGCGCGTCCATCCTCTACTTCACCGTGCGCGCAATTATGGGAAGCTGAATGGCAGGTCTGTTCAAAGTTGCAGAAGCCGAAGAAGATGGCGGCCTCCTCTCCGATCGCATCCGCAATGCGCTCACAGGCGAGATCGCGTCCGGCGCGCTCGTCGCCGGTTCGGCTCTCGAAGAGCAGTAGCTTGCTGATCGCTTCGGAGCCTCGCGTACCCCGGTGCGGGAGGCGCTGCGACAGCTCGTCGTCAGCGGGCTGGTTGAGGTCCGTTTGACACCCGAACGGATCATGGACATGTTCGAGACCAGAGCAGAGGTGGAAGCCATGTGCGTCCGCCTCGCCACCTATCGCATGACGCCGCTCGAGCGCAGCCGTCTGATCGAGTTGCACGAAGGCTCGCGGGCGATGGTCGAGGCCAACGACGTCGATGCCTATGATGCGTTCAACCGGGTTTTCCACACGAATGCATCTACGGCGCAACGCACAACTCGTTCATGGCCGAACAGGCCCAGGACGTCCGTGCCAGGCTAAGTGCCTTCCGCCGCACGCAGTTGCGGCAGGGCGATCGCATTCGCAAGTCCCGCGACGAGCATGATGCCATCATGCAGGCGATTGCCGAAGGGGACGGCGAGAACGCCTCACGCCGGATGCGTGCGTATATGCTGAACGCCGCGGCAGCGCTGCGGCGTTACATCGAAGATCGCGTCAGGCCCGTCGAGGGGCCTGAGCCCGACAAACTCTGACAAGGCGGTCATCGACCACCCTTGACGTAAACGAAGGCAGGCGCGGCTGAAGGTACCTCCAGCCGCAATCCGGTTGCCCGCGTGCCGGCAGTCACCGGGGCGCCGCGCCAGCGATCAATTTTCGGCCCCTTCGCATGCCCACCGGAGGACGCTCGGATGCGCGAGTAAACTGGCCGAGCTCTCCAAAAAGTGTGAGTTACGGCCTGAGGCCAATCTAAGTTTGAGGCTGGCGAACGCAGGACAACCAAGAATACGGTTAGGGCACTTCGGGGCTGTAATCGCTGCCGACGTTGCGATGAGAGGCGCTCCCGTTATCGAGGCTAAAAGAATGACACGTTTACAGATCTTTTAAGTTGGAAAGATACGTAAACAGAACATAATGGTTGATCCCAGTTTCTGAGCACGATATGTATACGGATCTTGTAAAAAGGTACGAGTAGGGATCATGGAGCGCGGCTCGGAGACCACCTTCCACCTAGGACGGCTCCTCCGGGATGCCAGGAAACAAGCGGGTCTGACTCAAGAGCAGGTGGCTGAACGCGCGGGGATTTCGAGGCCTCGTTACCGTGACATCGAGCAGGGCGCGGCCGCCGCGCGTGCCACGACCCTGATCAACGTCGCGCGCGCGCTGGGTATGGAGTTGATGCTGATCCCACAAGCAATGGTCCCGGGCGTCAATGCTCTGCTTCGCCCTTCCGACGACGAAGACCGACCGGCCTTCACCACCGATAAGGACGGTGATGAATGAGTGTCCAAGTCCGCGCCCCCAACACCATCCGATCGCTCGACGTGTTCCTTCAAAAGCTCAAGGTCGGAACGCTCGTACGCACGCCGGGCGATTTCAACGCTTTCAGCCTGGATCCAGCGTATCGAGCCATGGCAAGGCCTCCAATCTTGAGCCTTTCGTTGCGCTCCGCCGATGGCGGCCTTCGCAAAGATCCGAAACCCCTAGCGCACGTCTTGCCGGCCTTCTTCGCGAACATGTTGCCTGAGGACAGGCTCCGCGAGGCAATGGAGAAACACCACGCAGGAGCGGTGAGGCCGGGCAACGATTTCGACCTCCTGGCGGCGCTTGGCACGGACTTGCCGGGCGCCGTGCGCGTCGTGCCCAGCGACGGCACTACCACAAAAGCTGCTCAAACCGATCCACAAGTGATCAAAGCTCGTTTTTCCCTGGCCGGAGTTCAGATGAAGCTCTCGGTGATGAAAAACACGGGCAGGGCAGGCGGATTGACCTTGTCCATCGGCGACGAGCAGGGTCAGTACATTGCGAAATTCCCCTCAACCAATCTTGTCGGATTGTCGGAAAATGAGTTCGCCATCCTAGCGCTCTCGGAGGCAATCGGTATGGATGTGCCTCAACGAGAGCTTGTTGAAAAATCGGATTTCGAGGAGATACCTGAAGAGTTCAACACCCTCTCGACCGGTAAAGTTTTGTTGGTGAAGCGTTTCGATAGGGGCCCCGACGGCAGGCGGATACATATCGAAGACTTTGCTCAGGTTTTCGGCCGGCAACCATCCAAGAAGTACGATGACGCTTCATACCACGATATCGCCTCCGCACTGAACGTCGCGGTGTCGACAGATGCCGCACTCGAATTTGTCCGCCGCCTGGCTCTTGCTGCGCTCGTCGGGAACGGAGACATGCACTTGAAAAATTGGTCTACGATCTATCCGGGCGACGGTTGCACTCCGGCCATCGCCCCGGTGTACGACGTGCTGTCGACCACGGCCTATTTTCCAAAGGACGACATGGCGCTGTCATTGGGGGGCGAGAAGTCCTTCAAGGCGCTTACTCCGGATCGTTGGCGGAAGTTTGCCAACCGGGCGCGGCTACCGGATCCCGCCGTCATCTCGGCCGTCAAGCAAGTCGTTTCATCGGTGAACGAGCTTTGGTGGAACCTTCCTGAGCGGGATGTTGTTCCGACGGCTGTCCTCGAAAAGATCGATGCAAAAATCCGCGAGATGAGCTTGGTTCTAGATCCAAGCTAAGTCTCATCTCTTTTGCCCTTCAGGCTCGCGAGCATTGCTGCCGTCGGGATACTGCTCGCTCGGGCTCATCAAAGACAGCGAAGGAGCAAGGGATCGTGCTGCGCGAGGCCTGGTCTGGGCGGCAGCCTCGACGGCCAGCTTCGCTACGGCGCGCTGGGGGCGCTGCGGTTCGATCCGCTCGTGGGCTCTCGATCATCGCGGGTGCGACAAGAGATGTGGGTCTTGGCGCGACCAATTGGATCAAGCAGTCGAACTTCTCGATTGCCGAGTCGCTGCCCGGCACGATTCATGGCCGGCTCTACGATCAGGGGATCATACCAAATATCGCCCCAGATCGTGGCGCTTTGCAAGGCTGACTGTGATGAACTTGGTCGGAAGTTTAGGTTTGTCGACTGCTAAGGCGGACGTGTGCACGAGGTGTGACCAGGATGTCAAAAAACCCTCATCAGGATGTGATTAGAATGTAGCTGGTCTAAAGCGCCAAGACATTCAAAGCAGCGATCATAGAGGCATGGACCAAGCGGTCGCATTTCAGAAATGAGACGGCGACAATAAGGTGAACGGCCGCGCGGCTGACACGTAACTACGACTCCAAATTGGTCCGTTGCAAAAGGCAGAAGGCGCGTATCACCATCGAACTCACTTGCCGGCCTCTCGGTGCGGTCGAACTCGCCACATTCTTCTTGACGTCAGTTCTGCAGGCGAGCGCGCCAACCGCCTTTTCGATGGATTGATCACCCGAAGAACGCCTGACGCATCGATCGCAGTGCTCCGTCGATCACCTCCGGCCCGTCGATCACCATCGAGGCCGGTGGGGGCTCGGAAACGCAGATCAAGGAGAACTATTATGGCGAGCATCCGTACCTTCACGAGGACCGGCAACAACGAGATCATCGGTGGAATCGTCACCCTCTCGCTCCAGGCCAGGAACGTGCGGATTGCCCCCGAAACCAACCGCTCCGGCGACAACCGAGCCACTGGGTCTACGTCGGCCGTTGGAGATCAGGGCCGCCCGGGCGAAGGGCTCCAACGAGGGGGTCTGAAGCTCGACGATCCGAGTTTCACCCCACCGATCTTCGCCAACCTGCCGACGAGGAAGGTGAGGGCTTCAGCCTGATCTGGCCCCGTCCCAGCCGCGCAAGGGCGACTGACCCCGACCATGCGAGGATCGCAGGACGGACGCACCGAACCCCTCAAGCAGCTTTAGTCGCAAGTAACGGAGGGCGCGTCGTGGTGCTTGAGGTGTCTCTTTCGGACATTGTAGCTTACCAGCCAGATCACGCCGACCGCGATCGGCACGAAGGCCGCGGTCAGGAACGATGGCTCTACTCGCAGTCCGACGTCATGCGCGCCCTTGGCAAGATAGCTAAACAGGCTGACCACATAATATCCTATCGCCCCGACCGACAATCCTTCGACCGTGCACTGCAGCCGAAGTTGCTGTCTCGCGCGCTCGTTGATAGCCTGCAACAGGTCATGATTCTGCCGTTCGATTTCGACGTCGACCCGGGTTCGCAACAGATCGGCGGCACGCGCTAGCTTGTCCGATAGAGTCGCCTGACGGTCCTCAACGGTCGCGCAGGTTCGCATCGCCGGCGCCATACGGCGCGCTAGAAACGCCGACCAGGTTGGATAGCCCGAGATATTGTTGCCTTCAATGATGGACAGACGCGATTGGACCAGCTCGTTATAGGCCCTGCTCGCGCCAAAGCGAAACAGGCTGCCGGTCGCGCCTCTTTCGAAGGAGGCTGCCAGCGCCGTCAGCTCCGCAAGCAGATGGTTGTTGAACCGCAGCCCCTCACCGCTTTGCATCTTCTCGAGCGCCTCAACAAGCCGGCGGTCGATGCGATCAACAGATGGTGCAAGCTCAAGGGCCGCCGACAGACCAAGCAGCGCCAATGGACGGTAGGTCTCGATTTCCAGGAGCCGCTGCACTAGCGCTCCAAGATCGTGGGATGTCATGCCAAGGTCGCAAACGAGGATTTTCGTGAAGCCTTTTTCGTCCACGCGGAAGTCTGAGGCGGCAATGCCTGTGCCGCTCTTTGTGGCAACCATGGCGAGGCTGTTCTCGTCAAAAATCTGTTCGGCCCGCGTAGTCGGCGAGGCGTCCTGCTCCACTTCTAGCCTGATCGCGACCAGCAACTGTCCGGTCTGACGCAACGCGCGGATCAGCGATCGGACAGTACCATCAACTTTGTCAAATCGGTCTGCGGCAGAACAATTTGAATTAGTCCAGATCCAGGTGAGTGTTGTAAATTCAGAATGCTGCTCCCAGCGTAGCGTAGCGGGCCCGATGACAATCTGATGAAGTTTCGCCGATTGCTCAGGCGGCGTAAGATTGCGCTCGAGGCAAAAATCGATAAAACGGCAGCGTTCGCTTGCGGCCGCCTCGCCCTGTGCAAGAAAAGCGAAGTGGATCACACTGAACGGCGAATCAAGGCGCGTGAAGGGGCGCGCGTGCACTTCGCGGAGCACAGCGTCGCGTTGCGGATGTGGCGTGAAGGTTCGCAGATCCAGTTCGTCATCGATCATGTATTGACGCCTCGCTTCAGGTGAGCAGGCAACCGTCAGCCTAGACGCCGGAGGCAATGGCGGTGCTGGGAAACGGTTGCGCGCGGCTAGGTAGCTGACGAAGCCGTGTCGATGATCACGCCGCTTGAACTCGGGAAAGAGGTCTTGCGGGACGCGCGTCAGACCAGGCAGATTAAGGTGGAGCCGCCCCATCCAGCTTTCGACGCCATCAACGTATGGTCCGTTGTTTATGGCGAAATGCCGGCATTGAGGCTCAACAGGTGTGGCGGTGCGCGCGCGACCTTTGCGGTGGCGCGCGGCACCGTTCGATGGATGCCTAGATCTACGTGGACATTGTTGTCTGGCCGTCCCTCAGGTTCCGCCGCGTGTCCGCCGATAAGCACCTTGGTTTGTGGCTTGAGCATGCCGACGTGCAGGGAGGTGCCGGGCGGAAGCTCCTTCGCGGCCACGACCCAAAGCTCCTGCTCGCCCTGCAAACGATTCGGGCGCGAGTTGGCGAGATTGAATGCGGCGAAGGCCGAAATGAGGCTCGTCCCTGGAGGACGACGCTCGCATTTGGTCGACAGAGCCAGTGTGCGTGGCTTTACAGGAACGGGCATGAAGCCTGCCAAGACGTTTTTCGTCCCCACCAATATCGCTCGAGCGTGACAGACTTTCGGTCGCTCGATGCAAGCGCGTCTTTATGTCCCATACCAAATTTGGTAGGCAGCCGTTTAGCTCCGCGTTGCGTAAACCGTCGTTTCCACGGCAAAGGTTGATATTCGAAGCAGCGGCAATTTGCTCAAGCAGAATCTTCGGTCCCCAAAGCCGCTCCGCCGCAGCTTACCGCGATGCCGCGACTAGCAGTTCGACGGTCGCGAATGAACCTTTGCCGCCATCAGGCGACGTCAGCAACTGCGGGTTCAAGGCTGAAGGGCTGACCGTCAAGCACAAAGGCAACTTCGTCATTCGATTCGCTTTGACGATCTCAGCCTTGGACGTTGATCGCTGTACCAGCTTTTGTGCCGACGAGCTCTGACAAGTTTGAGGCTTGTAGCGTCGCTATTTTAGGTGACTGGGGTGCATCGCGATCAACTTGCCGAATTCGAGAAGTTCATCGCGGCCGTCAGCTTTTGGTCAGGGGACCGGTCTAGTCAGGCGCTGTCCGAAAGGTGCCAGGGCATCCCCACGAAGCTCCTTCTGACCTGCGCTGCATTTTCATCCAGCGGCAGTTAGAATCTCGGAGTGCATGCAGCGAGACCGAACTTTGGATCGAGCTATGCAGAATTCTGGGTGACGAGGTGATCAGGCGGCGTGGGTTGCCGGCATTTGGATGAATGCCGTCGGTGAATCTGACACCTGCGCAGAGCAAGCTGCTTCTCGACGATATGCACGCCTGGCCGCTGCGCGCGCGCGAAACCCTCTCGCGCTCGTCCGAGGTGCTCAAGGCTATCAATTATATGCTCAGGCGCTGGGAAGGGTTCGCTCGCTTCCTCCATGACATCGCCCAGAATAAAGGTTTGCTGACGCATGCTGTCCCTGATGGCGCGTCCATCGTTGGAACGGAGCTTCGCTCAGCTGATCTCAACTTCGGCCGAGTTATGAAGACGCTCCGGCGAGCGCGGCGCCGAACTGCGCGCGCTCGCCGGCTCGCTCTACGTTTCAGAGAATTGTGCTTTTCGTTTATTGTCGGCGTCAGCTTACGGACAGCTAAGCTGCTTATCGGCGGGGTTAGGTCTAATGACCTGAACACAATGCAAAAGCCATAGGAGTGTGGTCGCCATGGGCGGTCGAATTAACAATTGGTCGGATATTCCATCCGCTGATGAGTATCATAACGCGAACTCCCCGGAGCACAGGAATGCTGACTATTTCGCGGACGCGTTCGGTAGAATGGGATTGCAGGATTCGGGTGCCAGCTCATCCTCGCAGCCGAGTTATTACCTCACTTCAAGATCTCCCGTTGTTGAGATCGACCAAGCCGAATTCCGGGAACGGGTGAGGAGTTTTCATGGTGACGAGATCAATCATATCGCCAACAATCCGCAGGAATACTCAGAATTTGTATCCGAAAGAGCTAGGCGCACCGCGGATGTCGCTAGCAATTACGCGATCCGAAGGGATTCTGGTGCCGCCCGATATTACAGCTACCAACTGGGAAACAGGAGCGTCGGCCTCCAAAGAACGGAAGCCGGATTTCCTATGGCGACTGAGTTCACCAGCCAACGGTGGCGAGAACAGTTCCCCGGACGAACTGACGTCACATCAATCGTGGATTTTCAGGTTGCTCATCCGCTCGTCGGCAACGCCGGCGATATTCTGCTTGAGCACCAACTACAGCAAGACGGCGAACGGCCGCTGGTGAATTGGCGTCCTGCTAATGATGAAGCGAGAGCCCGTGCAGAACAAATGGGCTTCGTTGATGTAGATCACAATGATATGGTACTCGATCCCACCCAGTCCCGACAGTGGAGATATAGGGATGGTGAATGGCAACGTGCAACCAATTCTCCGATGTATCTCTCCAAAGTCAAAACGCCGAGTGATGATGAACCTTCACCAGGGTCCGATTCGGATGGAGACTTTATGTGACGTGAGATCTCCACCAATCGATTGAGGTGGAGCAGGAGCGCAGACCAACCGACACCTGCGGCTTACGATCGAGGGTTGGATGGAACGAAGCCGAAGTCAAATTCGGCTCAATGCGTGAGGTGCACTGTACTGACCTCACCGCGGGGGTTTAGTAGAGTTGTTGCCTATAATAGCACAAAAGAAAATCCCGGCTTCCAACCGGGGTTTTCGACTGTGGCCCGGGCGGGAGAAGCGGATTGCCTATGGCATGCGCGAGCTGACAAGTCAGTATTCGACTCGCTGGCGGGCGAATGCGTCGTATCCTCCCAGAAATTGAGCTGCTGCCGGTTTGATGGACACCGCGATTAGGTGTTTCATGAAGTCGGAGGTGGGCGACGAAGAGACTGCCTTGCCAGCCTCACTCCTGCCCACGCTCCGCACCCTCAATGTCATCGGTAACCAGTTGAGCAGGCTGCCGGCCCAGCTTCCGGGCGGACTCCGGGACCTCTACGCCTCTGATAACCGGCTGACTAGTCTGCCCGACCTTCCAGCCAGGCTCCGCCGCCTAGACGTCAGCGAAAATCAGCTGACGAGCCTGCCCGATCTTCCAGCCAGACTGCGCTACCTGGACGCAAGCAACAACCAGCTGACGAGCCTGCCCGACATCCCGGCCAGGATTGGATATCTGGACGTCAGCGAAAATCAGTTGACCGATCTGCCCGGGACACTCCCGGTCGGGCTTGAAATGCTCGGCGCCAGTAACAACCAGCTGACCGGCCTGGCCGCGACCGTGCTGACGCAGCTCGGCAGCGCGTCCAGCATTGACCTGCGGTCTAATCCGATACCGGCCACGGTGCTGGCCGATTTGGCGTCAGCCACACGTGGCGCGGATTATGCCGGTCCGCAGGTCTTGCTATCGATGCCACTACAACCGGTGGAACATCAGCCGCGGCTACTGTTGTCGCGGATTGGCTCGCCGACGAGCCCGGCGCAGTGGACGCGTGGCAGGGCTTCGCCGAAGAGCCCGGTGCGCAGGACTTCGCACTCTTTCTCGAAAGTCTCGCGGGCACCGTGAACTATGGTCATCAGCCGTTCCGCGACCAAGTAGCCGAGAATCTGCTACGAGCCGCGATGAGGCCGGCGCTGCGCGAGCGGCTTTTCGAGCTGGCCAATGGATCGACTGCGTCGTGCGAGGACCGCATCACTTTGACCTGGAACGGCATGCAGACCGCACGCCTGAACGCTGATGTCAATGAAGGGCTCTATGACAATCGGCTCGATCAACTGCTCCAACACGGCCGTGTTATGTTTCGTTTGGAGGCGCTTGACGAGATCGCACGCGAGACGGTCAGCTCCCTCCGTGGTGCCGACCCGCAGGCAAATATCGACGAGATCGAGGTCTATCTTGCCTATCAGACCCAGCTACGGGATCAGCTGGAACTGCGCCACATCGCCCCGGATATGCGCTTCTTGAATCTTGCTGACGTCACGCCTTACGACGTTGCCAGGGCTGAGACGTCGGTGCGGGAACAGGAAGAGACGGGTTTGGCGGATTTTCTGGCAACGCGCTGGGAGCCTTGGGATACGGTGGTGAGGCGGATCGCCCCCGATGATCATGCCGCGATGCGGGACCGGCTTGCCGATGCCCTGGAGGATGAGTTTCCGACGCGCTTGAACGAGCGGCTCGCGGAGCATGGCCTGACGGAGGATGTTGATGCCCGGCGGGTGGTCGGAGCACAGATCCTCAGCGAAATCGCACGTGAGACAAGGGCGAGCTAATGGACAGGGTTCTCCGGGAGCACGGCCTCGAGCTTTGATCGATGCGATAGCCGCCCCGATCACGCGGTCTCGTTTGGAGATTTCGGACGAGCAATTGGTTGTCGTCCGTGAAGAGCGGCTACCCGTGCCGCGGTTGGCAAGAGATCACACGTCCACGCTACAACGGCGCGGACGGGCCCTTCCGCACCTCCAAAAGCGCCGCCGAATTGCGCGACAACGCGCTCAATGTCGGTCATGGTTAGTCTGGACACGAACAGCAAACACGCAACGGCTTTTTGGGCTCGCAAGGTTGAGTGGAATCCATCGGCTACAAATTGGCCCAGGGCGCTGATCAACCAACCCGAGAATCCCTGCTGGTGCAATTCGGCAGGCCAAAGCTGCAGCTCCTTTTGAGTACTCTTATTCATCGGAAACAGCACCTGAGCCGCTTGCTGCAATGGCTCAGATCAGAGCGCTCGTGCGGGAAAAGCATGGCGGAAGAACTCTTCGCCGCTGAAGAACTGGAAACATGGGTCGCGAACCCAGCGCTCGCACACACCTCTCAGACAGCCCGTAAATGTCCTTGAGCCGCAAGACGGATCATGAAGTGGGTCTCGACCCAAGCCGGCCGTCCTCGCTGTAAAGCGGAGCGATCTCGCCGTCGAGCCAGTCCCACTCGATCTTGTTGGCGAGCTGAACCAGCTCGTGCTTCATGTTAATGATCTGATCCAGCCGCGCCCGGAACACATCGTTCGATCCCGTCGTCTTGTGCTTCTTCGGCGCATCGTCCCCTTCGATGCGCTACTGAATCATGTCCGATGAGCTCATCGAGGTTGAGGCGTGCCGCTCCTAGGCACCGCTGGTCGGAAAGAGGAATGCTCGACATCGGGACAGAGCATTATGGAGCGCCGCTTCGCGGAAGATCCTGATCTACATTCAGTGCCGTGCGCGGGCTCTCTTGGTCTTGGTTTCCTTCGGGCTCGATCGTTTGTCGTGCGGCGCTGGGGAGGAGCGGCCTGTCCCAACTACTCGCCCGACGATCGCTCGTGCCAAGCCATCAGCGGTTTCGAAGCGAGGTATCCCACGGCGAATGCGAGCCCTCTCAGAAAACGTCATGGTTCGTTTTGCTTTCCCGTCAGTGAAGAGCAGTACGTAATCGAGCACCGACTTGTTATGCTCAGCCATCCTGGCTGCGGCAATCCAGCCGTGAGGCAGGCGTGTCTCACGCTTTATAGACCAGTACGGTGCGCGGTTTTGCCTTCCGCACCAGAGGGCTACGCGAATTGAGATGTTGATCGACCCGTTCACGCGCAAGTAACCCGTTCCTTCGCGAGAGGCAGTTTGGCCACCTGTCTTTCTAATAGCCATGCCGATTAGCGAGCCGAGCTTTGCCGTTTCCTCAGCCCACTGGGGACGCGAGCCAAGAAACTCATAGCTTCGCTTGGGAGTGTAGCCGATTAGCCGATACACGTTCATCATGCCACCGAAGTGGTTTTGATAGGTCGAGGCGCAAGGGAGGCCTACCGTGCTGGCTATGATGGCAGAGCTCAGGCGTCCCTCCTTGAGCAGCGTCTTGCGTAGACGGGCAAGCATCTCCTCTTCAGTGAGGTCGACACGCCGTTCTTCAATGATCTTGTTTACCTTCAGGAAGGTTTCGCGTTCGACGATCGGCTCGATACATCCCTCGCTGGTGATCCAAAGCTCGGGAGGATTGCAGGTGCAGTTCCGCCGCAGCTTGCGTGATCGGCGGTTGAAGGTCATGTTTCCAATGTAGTTCTCGTTTCTGAGCACCGCGTTAACCGCTGCACGCGTCCACCGAACTCCTGTGCTGGTGAGTATGGCCTTCCGGTTTAGCTCCCGTGCGATAATAGCTTCAGACTTTACCTGCAGAAATCGATCGAAGATCCACTTCACCACGGCTACTTCCTCGGGAGTGCCGGGGCGCACTCGGACATGATCAGTTGAGAGGTACTTCTGATCACCGTTCTTCAGTACGCCTCGCGACCGCTGACTCTGATCGACAAGTTCTCGCAAGAGCGCATAACCGGGGCGACCTCCGACCTTGAAGCCAAGCCGGGCGAACCGGCACTGCGCAGCGTGAACCTTTACCGAAAGCTCGCGACTGTATTCCGCTGCCATTACGCGCTTGATGTTCTTGATGATGCTGGAGAGCACGCTGCCGTCATTGTCAAACTGCTCCGCACAATAGGCGATGTTGATGCCTGCCTGTTTGCAGAGGAATTCGTAATACGCGCTCTCGTCGACATTCTGAAAGCGGCCCCACCGGCTTACGTCATAGACCAGAATATGACCAAAATCGGCTTCTCCTGCTTGGACATCCTTGATGAGCTGTTTAAGGCCGGCCCTGTTCTTGATGATCAGGCCGCTCTCTCCCTCGTCGCGATAGGTTCGTACAATCATCAGGTTATGGGCGTGCGCGTATGCTGCAATCACAGCAGCCTGATTCTCAATCGAGTATTGCTGCCGTTGTGTCGACATGCGTACATACTGTGCGGCTCTCATGCCGAGCTGCGATCGTACCGGGTGAGCCTTATAGATCTCGAGCGCGTTGGCCATCATTCTCGCTCCCGAACGTTACACCGGAGCGAATCAAACATTTATTCGACATTGCAGCAAGAATTACTTCGATTGGAAGAATCCCCTCCATTTCCGCCGTTGTGATGTAGTTGGGGCGAACGCCTCGCTCCGAAGGCCTTAGGGCGTCAGACTCGATCCGGGCTTGGCCACGACGGAAGACATCGATCTGCTGTTCGACGCGCGCGGCGGGCTTACGTTCGTCGCAGACGACGCCGTCTCTGAGTCATCGCTCACGAAGATACTCAAGCGAGTGGGCACTAGCTTCGAACGCGCCAAGCAGACGTTTCGCGCTGTAAACCGAGACGGCTATCTCGCCGATTTGATTAGGCCCATGCAGAGCCCGCCTTGGCGGAAGGCTTTAGATAAGATCGGCTTGGACCCGGAAAAGTTGACCGCTGTGCAAATCGAAGGACTCGATTGGCTGCAGAATGCTCCCGCGTTCGAGGCGGTCGCGATCGACGAAAAGGGCGAACCGGTACGCATCGTAGCTCCGGATCCGGGGGTTTGGACCGTCCATAAGCTATGGCTGTCCCGTCGGGCGGACAGAGAGGCGATCAAACGCCAACGACAGTAGCACAGGCAGAAGCCGTGGCGTTCTGGTGGTGAACTATCTCCCGTTTGACGCGACAATTAGGGATGCTTCCGAAAGAGGTGGTGGACAGCGCGGCGCCTCTTTTCGCCAAGAAGGATGGCGTTGCGCGAGCCTAGCGGGCAGGGTCGGCAAAAACGGGTCCGACATACCCGGCGCCGCCGATCATCGCCGGCACCATGATGATGATCAGCATCCAGCTGCTCATCGACTTGCCCAAGATCATGATGTCGGGCATCAGCACCAGCTTGAGCATTGGTGCCGCTGGCAGCCCAGCGGCTGGAGATCGCTTACGTACGTGGCCTTGATATCCCGTCTACAGGCTTGGTCGCTGATTTCAAAGACGGGATTCGTCCATCATCTCACCGTCCGTAAACGTCAGCAGCCTCAGTACCTCGTTGTTAGAAGCGGAAGCGTGCGCTCCAGCAATTCAGTAACGTCCCGCCTCCCGGCGGTCGAACCACGCGTCTGCGCTTATTGCGGGGGTGGGTTTGCTCGTCCTGGACCGGACCAACCTTTCGAATGCATAGCTATTGCGGTCTCGGTCGGCTTGAGGGAACCAGCAGTCCGGGACGCACGTAAAGCGCAAGAAACCAACGCTTTTCATTAGCCGTGACACACCAACGGAGCGTGGAAACGATTGCTCTGGATCAAGCGGATCGCGATGGCTGGCCATCCCAACTATTTTCCGATGCGGTCGACAAAATCGCCAAGTGCGGCCTGGCCGGTGAACGAAAAGAGCACGTATCTGGTGCGGTGGTTCCGATTCGGCAAAATGGTGCCTGATAAGTTATTATTATTATTATTGAGTTGTCTGGTGGGCCCGGCAGGACTCGAACCTGCAACCAGACCGTTATGAGCGGCCGGCTCTAACCATTGAGCTACAGGCCCAGTCCTGGCGGCCACCGAAAAGCAGCCAGCGAGGTTGAAGGGGATCGTCTATCGGGTGGCTGGCATTCTTGCAATGCCAATTAGAACAAGTGCGAGGCTAAGTCTCACCGCGGACCAGAACAGGCAGATCGGCCAGGCGAGCATCTCGCCTTCCTACAGCAGGAGCGCCGGCACTCTCGCCGAGATACGGTGAGCACGGCCGCTCACCGCGTCCTTTGCTCCCGTCGCAGATGGTGAGGTCGACGTCCGCGGCAATAGCATCCACCGGGGTCCGAGCGACCTCGCCTGGCAAAGCATGAAGCTGCCGAAAAGCCAGTGGTTAGCTGCTGTATTGCCGTGTCGCCCGGATACCTGCGCTCCACGCGTATAGCAGGGCTCGTCATTCAATTCGTATCCGCCGATCGCGCGGAGCTTGAAGTTCACCGGGGTGTGGGAGGCGATGGTGCGCGCGTTCCGCCAATGTCGGTTGATCGCGAGTTCTCGGAGATCAGAGAAGCTCCGCCGACCTCGAAAAGCTCGGTCGTCGCGGCGAGAGATGACAACTGCGTCTGTGCTGCGGCGAGTTCAGACGCATCAAGCTGTTGCGAGTCCTGTTAGCGGCTGTCTAGTGTTCTCGCGAGCTCGTCGACGCCGGCGAGGACTGCTGCACGCGCGCCAAAAGCAGCGCTGAAAAGCTTGCCGATGACCCGTTGCACCAGGGATCGTTCCGCGGCAGGTCGGCAACCGGCGTGCGTGAACGTGCGGGTTCGCGCCTTAATCCACTCCGTCGTGTCGCTAGCGACGCGCCGCACAATTCCAGCGAGGGTCGCAAGCAGGACCAGTTGAACATATGCCGTTCCAAAAAACCGGCTCTCCGTCCTAAATCCGGAACCAAGAATTCGGTCCTCGGGGATCGCCTACATTCTTGAAATCAGTTGTACCGCTCGCGGTGGCAGAAGCCATCCCAATCGTCGTGGATGCTGACGCCGGGCTGATTGGTGTCGACGAGTACGGCGATCCGCTTGCCGCTCTGGTCAGCCGCTACGATCAAGTTATCGGCGTATAGCGTGCCAGTTCGTAATACTTCGTGCCATTGAGCCGCATTCCGCCTCCGTCCGACGTCATCGCCGTCAGGTAGCGATCGGCGGCGCCGACGCCCAACGCGGTCGTGGCGCCCCCGATCAGCGCACTGTTAGCGACGGCTTTGATCTCATTTCTTGGTCAGCTCTCATTCTCGTGGAGGAATGCCGCAATGAATTCGCAACGAATTGCACGAAACGATCGTGAACAGAACGCGTATTAAGAAAGTCAATGATTTAGAAGATGTTCACTGCGTTCGGGACGCAGGGCATCCCTCCGTCAGATCGCGACTTGAACCGAATGTCGGTATCGGTGGTTGCGCCTCCCCGCAACCAACGAACGCTGCGAAAGCAAGCTTCGGTGTTAGCTAGGCGCGGCAATCGCCCGGCGACTCTCGCAATTCCACTGGCGCGGTCGAAGCCTATGGCGAGTTGCTTGTGCCCGGCTATTTTCTTGAGCGGGCTATTTTACTTGCTTGCGCTACTTCAGCGCCCCTTCGCTTCAGACTGAAGCGGCCGGCGACTTCACTCAGAGAAATGGTCCGTGTGTAACTGGGGAGCGGATATGCCGCGTGCGCAGCCCCTTCGGGGAGGTTATGGGACCCAGGAGTGTCGATCCAAGATAGAGCATTTGATCTCAACTGAGAGCGCCGTCGTGAAGGCAACTGACGAAATCGACGAGATCCTCGATCACATCGACGATGATACGTTCTCAGCAAATCACGCTCTCTCTCCTGGCTAGAACTTGTCGGCCTGCTGTCCGATGGGCTGGGATCGTGCGGAAGCTGGATCAGCCCATCGATATCACTCCAATTCGATGAGCAGATCCTTAGTCTCGACCTGGCTGCCCGGACCGACATGGATGGCCTTCACTCTTGACGCCCTGTCCGCGTGCAACCCAGTCTCCATCTTCATCGCCTCGATGCTCAGCAGGAGATCTCCGGCCTCGACGGCTTGGCCCACGGAGACTGCGATGGAGGAGATGGCGCCCGGCATTGGGGCGCCGACCTGGCTCGGATCTCTGTCCGTGGCCTTCGCGCGGACCGCTATCTTGCTCTTGAGTTCACGATTTGGAACGCGGACTATGCGAGGTTGACCGTTCAGCTCGAAAAAGACTTTGACCTCGCCTTCCTCGGAATTTTCGCCGATGGCCTGAAGACGAATTTCGAGCGTCTTGCCAGGATCGATCCCAACCGAGATCTCTTCTCCGAGCTGCATCCCGTAGAAGAACGTACGAGTCGGAAGCGTGCGCACCGGGCCGTAGATCTGATGGCGTTCGATATAGTCGATGAACACTTTCGGATACATGAGGTATCCGTGTAGATCCTCGTCATCCGGAGCGAAGCCGTCCAGCGTCGCTGCTAGTGTCTTGCGGGCTGCTTCCAAATCGACGGGCGCCAAGCCAAGGCCGGGCCGTGTCGTCAACAAGGGGCCGCCTTTCAGCACCTTTCGTTGCATTCCCTCGGGCCAGCCCCCATGCGGTTGGCCGATATTTCCCTTCATCATATCCACCACCGAATCGGGGAAGGCGACCTCGACGGAGGGGTCCTCGACTTGCCCGCGGCTCAGGCCCTGGGCGACCATGACCAGGGCCATGTCGCCGACGACCTTTGAGGACGGCGTGACCTTCACGATATCGCCGAAGATCAAGTTGGCGTCCGCGTAGGCTTTCGCGATGTCGGGCCAGCGCTCGGCCAGGCCGAGCGAGCGAGCCTGGGCCTGCAGGTTGCTGAACTGCCCACCGGGCATTTCGTGAAGGAAGACCTCCGAAGCAGGTGCGGTTAGACCAGATTCGAAGGCGGCATACTGAGCCCTGACCTGTTCCCAATAGTTTGAGATTTCGCGGATGGCCTCACTGTCTAGTTCCGCGTCACGGTCGGTGTGTCGAAGCGCTTGGACGATTGATCCAAGGCAAGGCTGCGAGGTGCCGCCCGAAAAGGCATCCATGGCGGCATCGACCGCGTCGACACCGGCTTCGCAAGCGGCGAGGACGGTCGCCGCCGACATTCCCGAGGTGTCGTGCGTGTGGAAGTGAATCGGAAGTCCCACGTCCTCCTTCAGCGCCTTGATGAGGATTCGAGCCTGTTGAGGTTTCAGCAGGCCCGCCATATCCTTCAAACCGAGGATGTGGGCACCTGCCACCTTTAGCTCTTTTGCCCGATCGACATAGTATTTAAGGTCGTATTTTGGGCGCTTGGGATCCAACAAATCCCCCGTATAGCAAATGGTGCCTTCGCATACCTTGTTTGCCTCGATGACGGCATCCATGGCGACACGCATGTTCTCAACCCAGTTGAGCGAGTCAAACACGCGAAAGACGTCGACTCCGGACTTTGCGGCCCGCAAGACAAAGCTGCGAACCACATTGTCGGGATAGTTGGTGTACCCGACCCCGTTGGCGGAACGCAGGAGCATTTGGGTGAGGATATTCGGGATCGCGGCCCGAAGGTCGCGCAACCGTTGCCATGGACATTCCTGAAGGAAGCGATAGGCCACATCGAAGGTCGCGCCGCCCCAGCATTCGATGCTGAAGAGTTGAGGGAGGTTTGCGGCATAGGCGGGCGCGATCCGGAGCATGTCGATCGAACGCATTCGCGTGGCAAGCAGCGATTGATGCCCGTCGCGCATCGTCGTGTCGGTGATCAGCACCCGCTCCTGAGCGGATAGCCAGTCCGCCAGGGCCTGCGGTCCGTCCTTTTCGAGAATGTCGCGGGTGCCGGGAGCGATAACGCCTCGTGGCGGGGGCAGCCTGGGCTCGGATATCCCGGTCGTCGGCTTTGGGCGCGTCTTGGTCTCGGGATGTCCGTTGACCGTGACGTCCGCGATATAAGTCAGGAGCTTGGTCGCTCTGTCGCGCCGTTTTGTGAACCTCAGCAACCCCGGCGTGGTGTCAATGAACTGAGTCGTATACCCGTTGCTCCGGAATTGCGCGTCGTTGAGAAGGTTCACGAGAAATTCGATGTTGGTGCTGACACCCCTGATACGAAACTCGCGGAGCGCGCGAACCATCCGGTTGGTCGCAAGGTCTTCTGTCGGAGCCCAGGCTATCACCTTGACCAGCAACGAGTCGAAATGTCGTGTGATGACGGCGCCGGAATAGGCGGTGCCGCTGTCCAAGCGGATGCCCATTCCCGTAGCCGAGCGGTAGGCCGCGATACGACCGTAATCGGGGATAAAGTTGTTCTGTGGATCCTCCGTGGTTACACGGCACTGCAAGGCATGCCCAGTGAGCCGAATGTCCTCCTGTCTGGCGACACCTGTTGCTTCGGCAAGCGTAGCGCCTTCCGTCAGCAACATCTGCGCCTGCACGATGTCGATACCGGTGACTTGCTCCGTTATCGTGTGTTCGACTTGGATGCGCGGATTGACTTCGATGAAATAAAATCTCCCGGAGTCCACGTCCATCAAAAATTCGACCGTTCCGGCACATCGATAACCGACGTGCAGGCATATGCGCCTCGCAAGCTCGCATACTTCGGAACGTTGTTCCGCCGAGAGATAAGGTGCAGGGGCGCGCTCGACCACTTTTTGGTTCCGGCGCTGAACGCTGCAGTCGCGCTCGAAGAGATGAAAGATGTTGCCGTAGCTGTCGCCGAGGATCTGGACCTCGACATGGCGCGCCCGCTCGATCAGCTTTTCCAGATATCCTTCGCCGTTTCCGAAGGCGGCTTCGGCTTCGCGGCGGCCTTCGAGAACTTTGGACTGAAGTTCTTCCGGGCTATAGACTGTACGCATTCCCCGACCACCGCCGCCCCAGGACGCCTTCAGCATCAGCGGATATCCGATGTCGGATGCCTCCTTGCGGATAGCGTCGAAATCGTCGCCTAAGACACCAGTTGCTGGCACGACGGGTACGCCGGCTTCGATCGCAACGCGACGAGCGGAGGCCTTGTCGCCGAGAAGACGCATCGTTGCGGCCGTTGGCCCGATGAAGGCGATGCCGGCAGCCTCGCACGCTTCCACAAGTTCGGGACTCTCAGAGAGAAGTCCATAGCCGGGGTGGATTGCGTCCGCACCCGACGATCGCGCAACGCGGATGATCTCGGGGATCGAGAGATAGGCGCCCACGGGCGACATCCCCCGACCGATCAGATAAGCCTCGTCGGCCTTGAACCGATGCAATGAAAGCTTGTCTTCTTCGGCATAAATCGCAACCGTCGTCTTGCTCAACTCGGTCGCTGCGCGCATGACGCGAATTGCGATTTCGCTTCGGTTTGCGACCAGGATCTTGTTGAACTTGCGCACGTTCAAGTATCCTCTTGCTCAAGGTGTTGGACGGGAAAGGAAGACGGGCACGACAACTGACGCCGTCGTGCCCGTCACTATGTTTCCGTACTAGACAGATGGCGTCGCGAAAGTTCGTAACGTCCGATGCTATGGCAAATTACATCGTAATGGCGATCTTTCCGAAGTGTGCGCCACTTTTCATGTAGTTGAAGGCGTCTGCAGCCTCGGACAGATCGAAAGTCTTGTCGACGACCGGCTTGATTCCAGCCACCTCGATCGCGCGATTCATGTCAACGAAACCACGCCTCGAACCAACGGCGATCCCTTTGACGTTCACCATTGGGCCGATCAACTGTCGGATGTTCAATTCCGTCGAATAGCCGGCGACAAACCCGACGACACTGATCGTTCCCCCAAAAGCAACCGCGCTCAACGACCTGCCCAACGATGATCCAATGGTCTCGACCACGATATCCGCGCCACGGCCGTCGGTGAGCCGCTTTACTTCGACATCCCATTCCGGAGTGGTGCGATAGTTGACGCCAAAGTCGGCCCCAAGCGCTTTCGCCCGCGCCAGCTTTTCGTCGGATGACGACAGAATGGTAACTCGGGCCCCCGACAGCTTGGCGAACTGAAGTGCGAAGAGCGAAACACCGCCGGTTCCCTGGAGCAGAACGTCGTCTCCGGATTTGACGTTTGCTTCGTTCAAAGCCGACCACGCTGTAAGACCAGCGATGGGCAGCGTGGCGGCTTCCACGTCGGTCAGGTGCGACGGAGGCGTGACCGCGTCCTCTTCCGGGATGAGGATGTAATCCTGAAGAACGCCGGCCAGCGGCGCACCGAGGGTGCGCTTCGCGCGTTGCTCCGGAGTAGGTTTGCCGTCGTGCCAGCCCTGGGTGTAGATGGGGACGATTCGATCTCCCTTCTTGAACCGGGTGACGCCCGGTCCGATCTCCGCCACAGTGCCGCACGCGTCGGAGGCGGGCACATAGGGCAAAGGAAGACCCTTGATATAGTCACCGCCCAGTACGGCCAGGTCGCGATAGTTCAGCGTCGCCGCCTCCACCCTGAGCAACACCTCTCCCTTTCCTGGCGTTGGTATAGGGACCTCGGTCAACTTGAGGCCCGAGATCGCGAACTGGTGCGCTTGCATAGCCCGCATTGTCGCCGACATGATTGCTCCTCGTTTTTTTTGTGGCGGTTCCGCGCTATCGGATATCAGCGCCGCCTGGTTAGTGATCAAGCGTGCTTGATCACGACTGTCTTCAGGTTCGAATAGTCGTCCATCGCCACAAGACCCTTTTCCCGTCCATGGCCGCTTTTGCCGGTGCCTCCGAAGGGCAACTCGATGCCCGCGCCGGCTCCGTAACAGTTTACGAACACTTGGCCGGAGCGCAGCCGCTTCGCAAGATGCATTTGTCGGCCGCCATCCCTGGTCCAGACTGCTGCCACAAGGCCGAATTCAGTTCCGTTGGCGATGCGTACCGCGTCATCCTCATCGTCGAACGGAATGGCGGCCAGCACGGGGCCGAACACCTCCTGTTGCGCGAGCTCGTGGTCCGTCGGCACCGGCCCGAACAGCGCGGGCCGGACGAAGAACCCACCCGGGTCGACGCCCTCCGCAATCTGGCCTTCGGCGAGGAGGGGGAGGCCGCTGGTGGTGGCGCGATCGACGAAGCCCAGGACGGTCTTCTTTTGTCCGGCGGTGATGATCGGACCGCAGTCGAGATCCATCTCCGGGCTGCCGACCCGCACGGCCTTGAATCGCTCGCTAAGTGTCGCGATGAAGTCGTCGAAGATGCGCCTTTGAACAAGGACGCGGCTTCCGGCCGAGCAGGTTTGGCCACTATTCTGGATGATGGCGGCGCAGATCGTCCTGGTGGCCGCTTCGAAATCGGCATCTTCGAACACAAGCTGGGGCGACTTGCCGCCGAGCTCGAGAGTACAATTGATGTAGTTGTCCGCGGCCAACTTCTGGATCTGCTGGCCGACCTCGGGTGAGCCGGTGAACGAGACAAAGTTCACGCCGGGATGCGTCGTAAGCGCTACGCCCACTTTGCTTCCAAATCCTGTCACGATGTTGATCGCGCCGTCGGGAAGGCCGGCTTCCGTCGCGAGCTCGGCGAGCCGTAGAATGGAGGCGGATGCGGCCTCGGCCGGCTTGAGAACAGTTGCGTTGCCGACCGCTAGCGAAGGAGCAAGTGTCCGGCCGAACATCTGGGCGGGATAGTTCCAGGGAAGGATATGCCCCGTCACACCCTTTGGCTCACGCACGACGGCGACGAAATGATCATTGAGGTACGGAATCGTGTGTCCATAGACCTTGTCCGTTGCGCCACCATAGTACTCGAAATATCGAGCGACCGCGTTGATATCGTTTCGCGCCACCGTCATGGGCTTTCCGGTGTCCCGCGCTTCGATGGCGGCAAGCTCCTCCTTCTTCTCGAGGATGCGCTGCGAAATGGCGATCAGAATGCGTCCCCGTTCCGCGGCGGTCAACTTGCCCCATGCGCCGGTTTCGAAGGCGCTGCGGGCCGCCTTGACGGCCAGATCGACGTCCTCACGGGTGCCGGCGGCGATTTTGCCGTAGGCCTTCCCCGTGCTGGGATCGATCATATCGGTCGTCTCGCCATTGGATGCGCCGACCCATTTGCCACCAATGAAGTGCTTCGACATGATGTCAACTCCTGTCTGTTGCCGCCGCGATCTAGAAGCACGGGCAGGAGGGTGGTCTCAATGGCGTCTACGATCTACCTGCTATTATGTTGCCCTATGGGTGCGATCGCATGGCGCGTCCCATTTGATTGCGTCGGACGGTAATCGATCCGAAATCGTCAGTTATCGGCCCGAGACAAGATGGCTCGCGCGATACACTCGCCCGAGCCATCGAGGGAAAGCGAGAGCCTATCGGCCCGTCGGCGAAGGCCCCACCTACGTCACGCGTGCGAAAAGCAACGCCGCGTATGGACTGGGCGATGAGGTCGCCGTTAGTTTCCGACTTGCGGATCGGATGCGAATTCTCGGGCGTTCCCCCTGGTAAGCACTCTTGTCTCGAGGTCGATCCGGGCTTTGGGCGTCCCGCCCTTCAGCGTGGTAACCATGGCATTCATGCCCTCGTAACCCATTCTGAAGGGATCCTGCACAATGACGCCCAGAAGCTTTCCTTCCTTGATCAGTTCGTAGGCGCGTGCACTCAAGTCGAATGTCACCAGCTTCACGTCCTGTCGCTTCGCGGCCTCCAGGGTCGCGGCGGCACCTTGAGCCACGATTTCGTTTTCGAAGAAAATCCCGGCGATGTCCGGCGTCAAGGAGGCTACCGTGTTCTACTTCTGGTTGTGATTAGCCTTCGCACTGGCTCGCGTTTCGAATCCGTACGTCGGCGCGGATCCGAGACGTCGCGTTCACGACTACTTCGCGGTTTGCGCTAGCGAGAATTCTCTATTCACCTGAACGAAACTCGGAGACGATCTCATGAAGTTGTCATCCGGACCGCTCATCCTGGAACGCTTGACACGCGTAGCAAGCCAATCCCCCCGGCCGATGAGATCCCATGCGATGTTTGTCAGGGTTTCGGCAGCCTTGACGGACGCGCGCGTCACGAATTGGGATGGATTGCGCGCCAGGAATATCCCGCGCCGGAAGACGGGCTTCACGATCCGGGCTGCGGACAACTCGCCTCGTTTCAGTTCTTCGGAGATGGCCGCGTGCGCGAGCAAGGTATGGCCATGGCCGCTCTGAACCAGGTGCTTGATGACGGTGAGGGAGTTGATCTCGTGTTGGATGTTGAGCTTCAGCTGGGACGAGCGTGCGCGCTCGTCGACGAAGCGCCGAAGGCCGTGTTGCCCCGTCGGCACAATGAGGGGGAAGCTGTCGACTGCACTGAGATCGACGGCGTCATCAGCAAAACCGTGCCGGTCGCAGTGCTTAAAGGCGTTCGGAGGACCGACCAGAAAAAGTTCTTCGACGGCGATTTGTTCCAGCAACAGATGCCGGCTGTCCTGAATCCCGTAGAGAATGCCGACGTCAAGGTCGCCCTTGGTCAGCCACTCGCGGATATGTCCTGACATCGCCTCGATTAGTCTCAGCTGCACGCGAGGTGTCTCCTGTGCAGCTGCAGCAATAAGGGGAGCGCCGATCAATGTGGCAAAAGAGCTCGGCAAGCCAATCGTGACCTCCGATCGGACATAGCTATCCTCCGCCTTGATCTCATCCCGAGCGCGCTCGATGTCCGAAATGATGTTGCGCGCGTGCTCGCGGAAAACCTGTCCGGCCTCGGTGAGCACGACCCCGCGTGACGTTCGTTGAAAGAGCTTCGAGCCCAATTCCTCCTCGAGCCGGAGAAGCATCTGGCTCAACGAGGGTTGGGCAATATCCAGGCGCTCGGCGGCTCCGGTCACCGAGCCCGTCTCTGAGATAACCAGGAAGCATTTAAGTTGGCGCTCGTCCATTGCGCCGCCCTCTGAATCCGAGTCTAACGCGCCTTGCCGCCTAGCCCATCGTCGGCCGGCCAAATGAATCGCTCCTCATAGGCGATGACTCCGCATATCGTAGAGGTGAAGTTGGGGAGATCGGCCAACAATGTCTTCCCTTCGGGGCTCGAAAGAGACGCGTCATGGGCCTCCTTGCTTTCGAACCAGAGCTCCGAAAAGCCGTCGTAGGCCGCATTGGGATAGGCATCGCGATCAATAAAGTTGATCGCGTAGCGCTTGAGCCCCGGGATTTTCTTGCACAGCTCCGCATGAACGGTTCGCCAATGCTGGACGAACTGCTCTTTCGTCATGTCTTCGCGCTTTGTGAGAAAACCGATACGTTTCGCGTATTTCGCGTTCACGTCGTTAACCTCCCGATGCTGCTTATTGCGCCAACTAAAGGCGCCTTGTCCGAAGCCGGTACCGTAGCTGGCAACTGACTGTTATTGGAATTTCTTCTAGGTTGGAATTGAAGCTAGGCCATTTTCCAAACGAACCAGAAGCGGTATGTTCCGAATGAAGCGTTCGTCAGAGCCGAACGCGGGCACAAACTTACGGCGGAAGATGCGTTACGATCTGGTCGATTTGAGAGTGTTTCTCGCGGTTCTAGACGAAGGAAACCTATCGCGCGGTGCCCAGCGGTGTAACCTGGCGCCATCCTCCGTCAGCCAACGTATCAGGCAGCTCGAAGACGCTCTCGGTACCCCCCTTCTTGAACGAAATCGCGAGGGTGTCAGCCCCACGCCTGCCGGTACAGTTCTGGCTAACTATGCTCGCAAGTCGTTTGAGCTGCTTGAGCAGATGCACGCCGATATGCTGCCATTCTCGGCGGGTATGCCCGGGAGGATCACACTGTTTGCGAATACCAACGCAGTTAATTCGTTTCTCCCCGATGATCTTGCAATCTTCTTCAAGCATCATCCATCTGTCCGTATCGCACTCGAAGAGAAGAACAGCCACGACATACTGGCCGCGGTCGCAGACCGGCGCGCCGATGTCGGGATCGTTGCGCTTCAGGCCAACCATAAAGAACTAGCCTTCTTTCCGTATCGTGATGACGAGCTGGTTGTCCTCGTGCCGCTGAGCAGCCCGATCAATAAAGACAGGCCGGTTCGTTTCGAGGAATGTCTTCGCGAGCCATTCGTTAACCTGCAACGAGGCGCAGCGATCAACGCCTTCTTACTGAGCCATGCCGCAGCTCTTGGCGCGACGCTCGATATTCGCGTGCATGTTCCCGGCTACCGGGCCATTGCTCATCTTGTCGCGTCAGGGGCGGGCGTTAGCATTGTGCCCCGCTCGGTTGTTGAGAAGGAAGACGAGAAGCGACTGGCGATGTTGCCTCTGGCTGAGCCATGGGCAGAGCGAAATTTGCGAATTTGTGTCCGGCAGGACGCCCCGGCCAACCATCACCGCGACGAGCTCGTGAGGATCCTTGTCGAGTGCGCTGCCGCAGCGACGACTGCGGCCTAGTCGGAATGCGCTCGTCCTGTTCGTTGGCCAGGTCATGGGAGCCGCGGTCGTAACGGTCTCTGTTCAGCGCATCGAGTCCCTTCACGAGCTTCGCGCGAGGGGATACGGTCGGCGCCGATCGGCTGAGCGATCGGTGAGGGTGGGCTCGGGAGATTCCTGAGGCTCCCCACCCCCCGCAAAAGGGGGTGGGGTTGGCTCCTGTCGTGGTCCGTCCCACGGACTACTGCAACAATGTAGATACTTATTGTCGCGGCAGTGCGCCGATGCTCGCGGACCCGATGTCAAAGCCGATAGACGCGTAGAGCGTTATCGTGAAAGAGCTTCTTCTTGTCGGTATCGGACAAGTCCTTCACGATCTCGAAGAAAGCCTCGTAGATCCGGTCGAAGCTGGCGTAGATCTTGTCGACTGGGAAGTTGCTTGCGAACATGCACCGATCGACCCCAAAGTAGTCGATCGTCTTGAGGACGAACGGCCGGATGCTTGCGACCGTCCACTCAGGGTCGACCATTCCGAGGCCTGAGATCTTGGCATGGACGCTTGGAACGGACGCCAGAGCCCGCATGCCGTCTTGCCAGGTCTGAACGCCCGCCGCATCCCGCTGAAGAGGCATTCCGGTATGGTTCAGGATGATGGTCGTGTCCTCGTGGTCACGGGCAACGCGGGCTGCGTCCATCATCTGGTGGGGATAGAGCTGAAGGTCGAAAGAGAAGTCGTACTTCTTCAGCAGGCCAAAACCCTTCAGCCACTTCGGGTCTCGCAGCAGGTCCGAACGTTCGATGAAAGTGTAGCGAGGATCCTGATGCCAGTTGAGGATCTGGCGAATGCCGCGGACCGCCTTGCTTTCCGCGTGGCTTGCAAGAACGCTGTCGGCATTGTCGGCCTCCAGATCCGCGTGCGCGACGATGGCCGTCGGGAAACCTGTCTTGTTTTTCATGTCCTGAAGCCAACGTGTCTCGGCGAGAATGTCGGCCGAGAGCGCGTCGAGATGGACGTCCTTCACGACATTCCATCGTTTGGAATCCTCGCGGTAGTCCGCGAGTGAGTAGGATTTCATGATGGACCGGAGGCTACCTGCGATCGGAGCCACCGGTTCGCCGTTTTGGCAAAGCCAGGGATAGGAATAGTTTTCGAGATCCCAGAGGTGATGATGGGGGTCGATTATGGCGCTGACGGACATGACGTCTCTCCAATGGCTCTATCTATGGGTCAGCCCGCGACGTACCCGCCATCGACCATCAAGATATGGCCGGTAATGAAGGCGGCATCGTCGCTTGCGAGGAAAACCAGGGCTTTTGCGACTTCGTCGGGTTCGGCCCAACGCTTCATCGGATGCGCGGCCTTCACGGCATCCGCGCCTGCCTTCGGGTCGGGAAGGCCATTCAGATAGCGCGTGAGGAACGGCGTATTGATAGCACCCGGACCGACGGCGTTCACGCGGACGCCCGAGCCGGCATACTCAACGGCCAGTTGCCGGACGAGCTGCAGAACGGCGCCTTTCGAAGCGCAGTAAGCGGCCTGGGAAGGCAGTCCGACGACGCTGGAGATGGAGCCGGTCGCCGTAATCGATCCCTTCTTGGCGGCGAGCATGTTTGGAAGAGCTCGCTTCGCGGTCAGGAAGAAGGATTTTGCGTTCCCCGCGAGGACTGCATCCCAGTCTTGCTCGCTGGTTTCGTGCAGCGCCTTGGCAATCATGTAGCCGGCGTTGCTGATAAGGGCTTGAACGGCGCCGAACTTGTCCTCGCCAGCACCGAAGATCTTATCGACATCGACGCTCTTCGAGACGTCGCCAGTGATCGTCGTGATCCGGGCGCCGGAGAATTCCCTATTCAGGTCATGAACCTGATCGGCAATGTCCGTCGCGATGATCTTGGCGTCGTTCTCGGCGAGTTGACGGATGACTTCCTTGCCGACTCCCCCCGCAGCTCCCGTCACGAGCACGACGCAATCTTTCATACCATTCCCTTTTGCCTGCATGAGCTAGTCCTCCCAAAGGTTAGTGTGAGGATGCGACGTAATCCCAGGTGGCGCGCAGGCAGCTAGGCCGCATTCATTCTGATGGCAATTGGTACTGGCTATGGCCGCCTGCCAGCGGTCGGTGCCAGCGATATCAAATTCTAATCGGTGCCAGAGCGTAGGGATAATTGCCGATCGGGGGATCCAATCGCCATGCTCGGACCGTGCCGGCTTTGAGACAGGAAGCTGGCGTCATTGCCGTGAGGTATGGCGCCGCCGCTTCCAGAACAGAACGATCGGACGAGCCGACGGTGGCTCGGAGAAGAATATTCCTTTGCATAGGGAGGTGGGAATGACTGTTAGCAAGCGCGACGTATTGAAGTTTTCGACGCTACTCGGAGCGTCCGTTCTGGCATCGCCGTTCATCGGCAGGGCGATGGCCGCGGACAAGAAGTTCAAGCTCGGATATTCCCAGTTCTGGGGCACGAATACCTTCCTTCGCACACAGATCGCCGGCGCCCGGAAGGCGATGGGCGAATGGGAAAAGAAGGGCGTGTCGGTCGAGCTCTTGGTGACCAACGGCGGCGACACCGATACCACCAAGCAGGTCGGAGATCTCGAAGACCTTTATACGCAGAAGATCGATGGTCTGCTGATCTTCCCTGGTGACTCAGTCGTTCTCGCAGATCCCGTCAAGAATATCTACAACAAGAACAAGATTCCGGTTGTTGTCACCGATATCGGCCTAAACTCGGGCGACTGGGTGACCTACGTCGTGACGGCGAACGAATTGGGCGGTCGCATGGCCGCCGATCATATGGCCACTCTGGTGCCTAAGGGGGCCAAGGTTATCGTCTTCGACCATGGTCCGGCCGTGCAGTGCATCATCGACCGCAATCGCGGCTTCGAGCAGCGCTCCAAGGAGCTCGGCTTGACCGTCCTTCCGCGCAAGGTGATGAAGCTCTCCCTCGAGGACGGCCGACGCACGATGGAAGATACGCTGACCGAGATCCCGGACATCGCCGGTGTCTTCTTCCAGAACCACGCGCCGACGATCGGTGCTGAGGCGACGCTCGAGGCGGCGAAGCGCTTGGACGTGAAGCTCGTCAACTTCGATACCGATCCCACGGCCTACCGCCTCGTCAAGGAAGGCAAGATCGCGGGCACGATCGTCCAGAACCCCTTCGAGATGGGCTATGTCGGCATGAACTCGATGCTGTCGTTCCTGACGGGCGGAAAAACGGATAAGCTGGTCGAGTTGCCGCCGAAACTCATGACCAAGGCCAACGCTGCCGAGTTCGTCAATGAACCGCAGGTCCTCGACGCCAAGGTCAATTGAAGCGCGAACAAATCGTGGAGTGTCCGGCGAATGCCGGACACTCCGGACGGGGGAAACAATGAGTGAGTTGGCACTCGTCTGCAAGGACGTCAAGAAAACCTTCGGCAGCATCAAGGCTCTTCGAAGCGCAAGCTTCACGCTGGAAAAGGGACAGGTGGTTGGGCTCGTCGGAGAGAACGGAGCGGGCAAGAGCACCCTTCTCAAGATTCTAGCCGGCGTCTACCAGGCCGATTCTGCCGAGAGCATCAAGTTGCTCGGGAAAGATTACAGCCCACACAACGCGATCGACGCCCTCAAGCGCGGCATCGTGACCATCCATCAGGACATAAATCTTGTGGAAGGAATGACCGTCGCGGAGAACATTTTCCTGAACAATGAGCCGACGAGTCGTCTCGGCATTCTTACGGCTGGCAGCCTCAACGCGAAAGCGCAAGAGCTTCTCGACCACTACGGAATCGAGGTCGACGCAAGTCAGCAAGTCAGCCGGCTGCCGAATGACCTGAAGAAGATGGTGCAGATCATCAAGGCGATGACTTGGAAGCCAACCATCTTGCTGATGGATGAGCCCACGTCCTCGCTGACCGCAACCGAGGTCGACGTCGTTCTCAAGCTCATTACCGAGTTGTCTCGCAGAGGCGTCGCGATCGTCTTCGTTTCCCATTATCTGTCCGAAGTATTTCGGATCTGCGACACGATTACGATATTGCGCGACGGCCAGACCATCGCCAATCTGCAGAAGGAGTCGACCTCGATTTCGGAGGTTGTGCAGCATATGCTCGGACGTAAGCTGGTCGAAGTCGACGCCAGGAGCAAGCGAGGTGCGGTCGCGAGCACTGAGGTGCTTCTGTCGGTGCGGGGTCTGAGTGTGCCAGGGATGCTTCACGACGTTTCGTTCGATCTTCATCGTGGCGAAATCCTGGGCTTCACCGGTTTAACGGGCTCCGGTCTCACGGAGCTCGCAAAGACCTTGTTCGGCGTCGAGGGATATCAGCCGTCCAAGGGAACGATCGCGATCCGCGGTAACGTAAAGAGCCATTGGAATCCCGGCAAGGCCATCAAGGAAGGGGTGGCCCTGTTGACCGGTGACCGGCTGCGCGAGGGGATTCTGCCCGATTTCACCATCGCGGAGAATGTTGGGCTTCCCATCATCGGCAAGTTGCGCAATGCACTGGGGTTGCTGTCGAGGAGCAAGATCGACGCCATGGGAACGCGGTGCGTCCGTGAGCTCAACGTCAAGGCGCCGAGCGCGCATGTTCCGATCAGAACGCTAAGTGGCGGAAACCAGCAGAAGGTGCTGATTGCGAAGTGGCTGGAAACGCGCCCAAAAATTTTCATTCTGGATGATCCGACCGTCGGTATAGACGTCGGCTCCAAGGACGAGATCAGAAAGATCATCGAACGCATTGCCTCCGAAGGTGTCGGAGTCATCATAATCAGCACCGAGATGCCGGACATCGAGAAGCTCTGTGACCGGGCTATCGTGATGTTCCGCGGCTCCATCGTTGGAGAGTTTGCCGGCGCGCAGCTGGAGCACAATCGAATTCTCGAAACTTCGGTCAGTGGGAGGAAAGCGGCATGAGCACATACACGCTAGAGGCTGGGCGCTCGAATTTGCAGGAGAGTATTCGACGCTCGTACGGTCTCATCCAGTCCGTGGCTGTCCTGCTCGTTCTGGTCGTGGTGATGTCGATCGTCTCACCGCGGTTTGCGTCCGTGATAAACATTCAGAACCTGATGGCTCAGATGTCGGCAGCGCTAATCGTGGCTGCAGGCATGACCATCGTGATGATAAACGGCGAGTTCGATATCAGCGTGGGTGCCGTCCTGGCCCTGACGGCATCCATTGCCGGCAAGCTGATGCCCGAGATCGGAATCACGGCAACGTTTGCGCTTGCGCTGGTGGTGGGGCCCCTATTCGGCCTTTTCGCCGGCGTTGTCGTGACAAAGTTCGGCATCCCGTCGTTCATAACCACGCTCGGAACGATGATGATCGCCCGAAGCCTAGCGTTCGTGACAACTCAAGGACAGGTGGTGTCCAACGTCCCGGAGTCATTCAGGATTATCGGCCTTGGGCGACCCCTTGGCATTCCGATGCCCTTCATCATCGCAATCCTGACGATTCTGGCGGGTTACGTCCTCCTCAACCACACGGCTTTCGGAAAGAAGGTGTATGCCATTGGTGCGAATCGAAATGTGGCTGCGCTGTCCGGAATCAACGTGGATCGCATCAAAATCGTTTGTCTGATGATTTGTGGTCTTTGCGCGTCCTTCGCCGGGATGGTCCTGCTGGCGCGTATCGGATCGATCCAGGCCGACACGGCCCGCGGATTGGAATTCGAAGTGATTGCCGGCGTTGTTATCGGAGGTGTCAGCCTCAGCGGCGGGCAGGGCAATATCCTGCGAGTGATCATCGGTGTCGTGGTCATCGCGCTGATCAGGAACTTCCTCAATCTCGCTCGCATCGACATCTTCTGGCAGGACTTCGCGACCGGCTCGATCATTCTTGCCGCGGTCCTGTTGGACGCCCTCCAAAAGCGTATTGCGGGATCGCGTTGAGTCACCCATGGGGAGGGCCCTGCGCGGAAATCGGGGCGAGTACGCGCAGGGCCCGATGAAAAGAACTTGCGGGCGACACACCGCTATCAGGACAGCCGTTTGAAAAAGCCATCGACGCGTAAGCGTTGATTTGGAACGAGGAGGATGCCGTGAATACAGGCACGAAGGACATTGTGGACGCCGTTATCGTGGGCTCCGGACCGAGTGGAGCGATCGCGGCTCGTCGGCTGGCGGAGGCTGGATTATCCGTCGTTTGCCTCGAGCAGGGCGAGTACCCGAACTACACTTCGATCAATTTCGATGAGCCGACATTCGAGCTCAAAAGAGACCAGGTGTTCAGTTGGTACCCGAACAGGCGCATGAATGCAGCCGACTATCCGATCAACGACGAGGAATCAGACGTTGCGCCGTTCATGTGGAATGGCGTTGGAGGAAGTTCAGTGATCTACGCCGCGGCGTGGCATCGCTTTCAGCCGAGCAATTTCCGCGTCAAGACTTTGGACGGCGTCGGTGCGGACTGGCCGCTGACCTATGATGACCTGGCTCCGTACTACGCGCGGGCAGAGGAGCAGATGTCCGTGTCGGGAGTGGGTGGTGATCCATCCTATCCGCCGTTCGATCCACCGCTCCCGCCCATGCCGATGGGCGTGATCGACAAGAAACTATTCGCTGCTCACAAGCGTCTGGGGTGGCACATTTGGCCTGGTACCAACGCCATTGCCACGGTGAAGCATAACGGCATGAACCCGTGCGTGCGGCGCGGTGCATGCATGGCTCCGGCCTGTTTCGACGGAGCGAAGGGGTCCGTCGACCGGACGCATTGGCCCACCAACATCAAGCTAGGTGTGAAGCTCGTGCAGCGGGCGCGCGTGTCACGGGTCGAAACCGACCCATCGGGTCTCGCGACCGGCGTCACCTATATTGATCGTGAGTCGGGCAAGACGCATTTCCAGGCGGGGCGAATCGTCATCGTCAGTGCCAACGGCATCGGCAGCCCGCGGATCCTGTTGAACTCGCATAGTGCGAAGTTCCCCAAGGGGCTCGCCAATAGCTCCGATATGGTCGGACGCCACTTGATGATGCACCCCCACGGCATGGTGATGGGCCTGTTTGATGATCACTTCGACAGTTGGCAGGGTCCGACCGGACAGAGAGCCTATTCGCAGCAATTCACGGAGACGCAGCCCGGTGTCGGGTTCGTACGCGGCGCAAAGTGGCAGCTCATGGGCACGGGCGGACCGCTCGGGACAATTGGCGTCTGGCCGTGGGGTAAGCGCGCGGGCTGGGGAGCGGAATTCCACAAGACCGTTCACAAGCGGTTCGGTCGCTCCGCGATGTGGTCGATTATTGGCGAAGATCTGCCGAATCCCGAAAATAGGGTCGTGATCGATCCGGTCTTGAAGGATGCGGACGGAATTCCAGCGCCGAAAGTCATCTACCGGTGTGACGACAATTCCCGAAAGTTGGTCAAATGGCACGAGGAGCACGCCGCGATCTCGATGCGCGAGGCGGGGGCGTACGAGACCGTTATCGCGCCGGACTCGCGTGAAACAGGCTGGCACATTCTCGGGTCGGTTCGCATGGGGGCGGACCCCGCGACATCGGTGGTCGATGGATTCGGACGCGCCCACGATGTCCCGAATTTGTTCGTGATGGACGGCAGCGTGATGCCGACATCGGGGCCGGTGAACCCAACCGGAACCGTGGCCGCACTCGCTCTGCGCAATGCCGAAGCGATCGTGAACAGTCGTCGCGATCAGAAAGTCTCATCGAAAGTCGCCTGAGGAGCACCTTTTATGTCCACTACATACGAAGACATTCGCGCTCAGCTGGGGTGGCTGTGCGATGCCATGATCCCGGGGGACAATGAGCTGGGTATGCCCTCCGCGAGGGCCGCCGGCGTTCTGGAGACGCTGCTCCCGCGCGCACTCAAAGCGCGCCCGGATCTCGCGCCACGGTTCTACGAGATCGTCTCCAAGCTGCCTGCGGAGAATCCTCACGATCCGCTCGCGTTTGTCAATGCGATCCCGGTCGAGGAAATGGATGTCGTCGGTCGGTTCGTCGCGGGCGCGTATTTTTCGGGGGAAGAGGTATCCAAGAATCTCGGATTCACCGGCTTCCAGGCGCTTCCCATGAATCCCGACTACGACGAGATCATGGAGACGATCGAGCCCATTATTGCCCGCGGACCTTGCTACGTTAAGGTCTAGGTCAAGTCGCTCCGGACTTTGAAGGGGGTAGGCCGTCGTCCACGTGCGGCTGGCCTGCCCGTTGCTCCAATCCGGGCCCGTCGCCGAAGCCAAGTCCTGTCGCCAAGTGCATCGAGCGCAGGCGATCGAAAAGTCGTTCCGGCACACATCTCAGTCCAAACTGTCAAAAAAGATCGGGAGAATTCGATCGATGAAGATTCTCGTCGCGGTGAAGCGCGTCGTCGATTTCAATGTCGCAATCCGTGTTAAGGCCGACGGCTCGGGCGTGGACATCGGCAACGCGAAGATGTCGATGAACCCCTTCGATGAGATCGGCGTGGAGGAGGCGGTGCGCCTCAAGGAAGCCGGAAAGGCCACCGAAGTGGTAGTTGTTTCGATCGGCCCTGCCCAGGTCCAGGAGACGCTACGCACGGCGCTGGCTATGGGGGCCGACCGGGCCATTCTGGTCAAGCACGAGGACTATGTGGAGCCGCTCGGCGTGGCCAAGGTGCTCAAGGAAGTCGTTACAGCCGAAAAACCCGACATCGTGATTCTGGGCAAGCAAGCCATTGACGATGACTGCAATCAAACGGGACAAATGCTCGCCGCGTTGCTGGGCTGGCCACAAGGTACGTTCGCCTCGAAGATCGACATAGAGGAGTCGACTTTGACCGTCGTGCGCGAGGCGGATGGCGGCCTGCAGACCGTCAGGCTCAGGATGCCAACTATAGTTACGACGGATCTCCGGCTGAACGAGCCGCGCTATGCATCGTTGCCCAACATCATGAAGGCAAAGAAGAAGCCTTGCGACGAAATGACTCCAGCAGACTACGGCGTAGATGTTAAACCGCGCCTCAAACTGATCAAGACGGAGGAGCCGTCAAAACGGCAGGCAGGCGTGAAGGTGTGTTCGGCGAGCGAGCTCGCAGCAAAGCTCAAGGAAACGGGTGCGATCCGATGACCGTTCTACTCATCGCGGAACATGACAACGCGTCGCTGAAAGAAGCTACTCACAAGGCACTGTCCGCGGCCGCCAAGGTGGGTGGCGATATTCACGTACTCGTGGCGGGCTACCAGGCCGCGGCAGCGGCTGAGCATGCGGCAAAATTGACCGGCGTGACGAGGGTTCTGCATATCGACGCTGCGGAGCTCGAGCGTCCGCTGGCTGAGCCCATGGCGGCGAATATTGTCGCGCTTGCGGCCGATTACGATCACATCGTCGCGCCGGCCACCAATAACGGCAAGAACTACATGCCGCGCGTGGCCGCGATGCTTGATGTGATGCAGGTGTCTGAAGTGTCGGACGTGAAGGCAGCCGACATATTTGTCCGACTGATTTACGCGGGCAACGCCGTCCAGACGGTCCAAGCGACCGACGCGAAGAAGGTGATCACGGTGCGTATCGCCTCGTTTCCGCCGGCAAGCGAGACCGGGAACGCCGTCGTCGGGCGTAAAGAGGCCGTTGCTGACCCGGGCCTGTCCTCCTACGTGGGCGAAACCATCTCTCGATCGGATCTACCTGAACTCACTTCAGCCAAGGTTGTCATCTCGGGGGGACGGGGTATGCAGTCCGGCGAAAATTTCAAGCTGCTCGAAGCCGTGGCGCGGAAGTTGAACGCCGCGGTGGGCGCGTCTCGTGCGGCCGTCGATGCGGGTTTCGTGTCGAATGATTATCAGGTGGGTCAAACCGGCAAAGTGGTGGCACCCGAACTCTACATTGCGGTCGGCATTTCCGGCGCCATACAGCACCTCGCTGGTATGAAGGACTCTAAGATTATCGCGGCGATCAACAATGATCAGGATGCACCCATTTTTCAGGTGGCGGACTTCGGCCTGGTTGCCGATCTATTCGAGGCCTTGCCCCAACTGGAAAAGGCGCTGTGAGGATGCTGGAGTGTTGCGGTGAAGAAGGGACCGACAAGTCCCTTCTTTCAGGCGAGGCGCTGAAAGCCTCGGCATCGATCACGTTATGACATGCTTCTGAAGCAATGTGGCTTGCTGGGGCATGTATGCGTTTCCTTCGCCGCAGCGAACCAAACCATCTAGGGTGTGATAGATGCCAGCGGCGATTAAATGCGAAGCGCCGAGTTCATCAGCCATCTGATTGTAGTAGGAAAAATCCTTGCAAGCATTTGCCACGGTGAAGCGAAGTTGTTCCGTTTGTTCTTTTTGAATGTAAGGAATGAGCCGATCGAGCGCAACGCCGGCGCCGCCACCGCGGCTCAAGCAGTCCACAAGTGCGCCCATTGAGACGCCTCCTTTAGCGGCGCAGGCCACGGCTTCCGTGATCAATGTGACGGTGCCGAGTGACACAAAATTGTGGAGCAGCTTGAGCTGGTGCCCTGACCCGACGCCGCCGGCGTAAAAGATGTTTTCCGCGAACGAAGAAAGTAGAGGGTGCAAGGACTCGACCACAGCGGCGTCCCCACCAACCAGGAGGTTGAGCCGGCCCTCTTCGGCCTCCTTCGGAGTGCGCGTCATTGGAGCGTCGACAAAGTGGCAGCCTTTTGCGGAGACCAACTCCGCCAACCTGATCGTCGAGCTCGGAATTGCTGTCGAGCAGTCGATAACAATTGTACCGGGGCGGAGCGCATCAAGTACGTCGCCGCTCCCGGTCAGGACATCCTCAACTTGAGGAGTGCCCGTAACGCATAGGATGAGAACGTCGGATGTTCTCGTGAGCTCTGACGCTGAAGGCCACCCCACCGCGCCCTTCGCATCGAGATCGTCCGTCGGTTGGTTGCCCGCGTGTCTTAGATAACGGGTCTTCCACCCTCGGAGGATAAGATTTTTGGCAATGCCGTGCCCCATCAGGCCGATCCCGATAATACCTATCTGTTTCTCCATATCTGCTCCTCTCTGGCGGCAACCTCGCCGCAACCTTTCCTCGCGTTCTTTAATTCGCCGGTCGGTCCTGAATGGGCGGGCTCGCGGATGAACTACGATGCCAAGGGGGATCTGCGCACAATGGCGTCGATCCGGCGATGTATTCGGTCGTAGTCCTCAGCAATGCGTCTTGCGGTCTCGACAACCGGTGCATCCACCATCTTCCCGTCGACCCCGTGGGCGCCACGGTTGCCTGCCGCGAGAACCGCGCGGGCATGCTCGAGATCCGCTGCCGGAGGGGCCATGCCGCGCAGCGCCGGCACGACCTGCGCAGGGTGGATCAGCAATTTGCCCCGAAAGCCGAGCTCTCGGGCCAGGGAGGCATCGGACTCAATTCCTGCCTCGTCTCCTATCGAAATTGTCACGCCGTCGAGCGGCGCGGCCGCACGCGAGAGGGCCGAGGCGAACACGAGTTCCGACCGGGCCGCCAGCAGTGCGCGCGCCGAATGAGCGGCTCCGATCGAATTCGCATAGTCGATCGATCCGAACGCCACTCGGGTGCATAGAGGTGCGAGATGGCGGGCGTTGGCGATGCCTGTAGCCGTCTCAACCAGACCTATTGTCAAGCGACCCGGAAGCAAGTCGGCGAGGCGTGAGAGGTCCTCGCATTGCTCCGTTTTGGCGAGCATGACGCCGATCGAGCTCGGCAAATCCTCGAGGAGACGAACATCTTCATCGTGATCCGCCGTTCGAGGTCCGTTCATGCGGATGATGACCTGGCCGGGAAATTCCTGCGTTGGAAGAACGGCGCGCAACGTTCTCCGGGCAGCGGCGCGATCATGTGCCGCAACTGCATCTTCGAGATCAATGACGATCGCGTCGGCGCCGGAAGAAGCCGCCTTGTAGAAGCGTTCAGGCCTCGTGGCGGGAATGAACAAGGCAAGAAATGGATCGCTCATCGTCATGACCACCCAAAGGCGTCGTCGCGGAGGTTCGGGCAGCGTTAAGCATCCGCTTCTGCGACCGCAACACCGAATCGTTGACCTCTGATATTGCGAAAACCAATGACTGAAAGCCGCGGGACTCTCGATAGGGTAAGTCAATAGCACCCATCGGCACAATGCAGTTGCGGAGAAGGCAATTGGGCCACAGTCTTCAGGTACAGGAATGGAGGCAACGCACAATGACGGATCTCTCTAACATCATTGTTGTTGCCGTCGAGCACGCCGTCGCCGCGCCCTATGCATCGGGCAAGCTCGCTGACGCCGGCGCGAGAGTGATCAAGGTCGAGCGGCCGGAGGGAGACTTTGCCCGGGCGTACGATGCACTCGTGAACGGCCAGAGCGCTTATTTCGTCTGGCTCAATCGGGGAAAGGAATCAATCGCTCTGGACCTGAAAGCGACGGAGGATAAGGCGCTGCTCAAGAACATGCTGAGGCGGGCCGATGTCTTCATTCAAAACCTCGGTCCCGGTGTGATCGAATCGCTCGGTTTCAGCTCCGATGAACTCCTGGTGCTCAATCCGCGGCTGATCGTGTGCAATATCAGCGGCTATGGCCGCGAGGGACCAAGAAGCGAGCAGAAGGCCTATGACCTCCTGATTCAGGCAGAAACAGGCCTTTGTGCGGTCAATGGGATCGGCGATGAACCCGCGCGTGTTGGCGTTTCCGTCTGCGACATCGCGGCCGGCATGACCGCCTACCAGGCAATCCTTGAAGGCTTGCTGGGGCGCTCGAGGTCCGGCAAGGGCCGTGTGATCGACGTCTCTCTCTATCACGCGATGGCTGATTGGATGAACGTCCCCTTTCTGCAGCACAAGTACGGGCAGTTTACGCCAATGCGACTTGGGCTAAGGCATCCGTCCATTGTTCCGTACGGGAAGTTTGCGTGCCGCGATGGCAAGGACGTCCTGATATCGGTGCAAAATGAGCGTGAGTGGAAGTCCTTGTGTGCCGATGTCTTCGGAGCGCCGACGCAGGTGCTCGCTCCGGGGTTCGAGAGCAATAAGGTTCGCATCGAGAACCGAGCCCAGGTCGAGGCGTGGTGTGCCGACCAAATCGTAAAGCTTGATTCTGATGAGTGTGTCGCGCGCCTGTCACGCGCGCGCATCGCGTTCGGACATTTTTCCGAACTCAAGGATCTGATCGACCACCCGCAAAACAAGTACGTTACCGTGGCGACCGATGGTGGCGACATCGAACTCCTGGCGCCTGGTAGTTCGGTGCGCGGCGAGTCGAAGTGCTATGGCGGGGTCCCCAGCCTCGATCGCGATGGAAACAGGATAAGAGCCGAGTTTTCGCCGGAGCGCGTCCGGGTCGCAAGCAATGCGTGATGCCAGCAATTCGGGCCACGAGCTCTTTGGACAGTGGGCTCCAGGGACACTCCAAGGTTCCAGTGATACCAGACGGTTGGATAAGCGGATCGTCCTCTTGCCGTCGACGGCATCATTGCTTTCGGCTGGTCCCAGCGTTGCAGGTGGTACAAGGTCTAGGCAGACAAGCTTAGAAGACGCGTTTGTCGAAAGCGGCCTGATTGCGGCGCTAGCCTGCTTATCGTGCTAAGAGCGATTACCGCGCGCCCGTCAACGTGACGTCGACGTGTTTGAAGTGGCCGCGCGCAAATGCAATAAAAAAGCCCGGCGTAGATGTGCCGGGCTCAAGTCAGTGGCACCCAGGAGGATGCACGGGAGAAACGGCGAGAAGATGCCAGCCAAACGGCTCCCGACCAATTATTAAATCGTTCTCGTTGCCATAGTGGTTTGCAATACGTCCTCGCATGAGGTGTGCGTTCGCGTTGATCAACATGATGTCGGGCTATCTCGGAGAATCGAGCCGATGGATGACGATTTTCTCGTCGAGCGCGTGCGTCAGCTTAGGGAGATTGCGGGACGCCGATCCCTTCATTTAAGCGACGACTCCTGCATCTCGCGGGCAACTACGAGCGCAGAATTCTCCGACGCTCCAGCGTCACTGTCCCTCCAAACACGTCAGGAGAACCAAACGCGCGATCGAGAGGCTGACGACCGAATGATCAGGTGCTCCCGTCGGTCGGTGAGTGGCAGCATCGGATGACAGATCCTGGCGTCGTACATCGTCGCAGCACGGGTATGAGGACCGCAGGGCCTTCGGTTTCTGTGTCGGTGATGCCTGCTACCGTGGCTGTCGCGTGAAGACGGCCAAAACTCCGGCCGTTCTCGCAAGCTCGGCCGCTTGATCGGTAAATCTGCATAATTGGCAAGATAAGTCTGATTGTTGCGGTCATGAGCGAGACTAGATTGCGTCACTCCCAGGCCGAGCAGATTTGGGTGGCCGGTTTTGACGAGCCTTGAGGACGGTGATGAACTATCAACTTTTGCAGGGACTTCGCGTCGTGGAGAACTCGGCGTTTATCGCCGCACCTCTCGCCGGTATGACCCTATCGCAGTTCGGCGCAGATGTGATCCGGGTCGATATGCCGGGCGGAGGTATCGATTACGTGCGTCAACCGATGATGCCGCGAGGTCGGAGCCTGTACTGGACCGGCCTCAACAAGGGAAAACGCTCGTTCGTTGTCGACTTTCGCCGTCCAGAGGGACGAGAACTTGTCCAATCACTTGTGGTCGCCACGGGGGGTGGTGGCGGTGTGCTACTGACGAATATGCGACGCCGTGGTTGTCACACGATGTTCTCACACAGCGGAGACCGGATGTCATCACATGTTCGATCGAGGGCAATCCAGACGGATCGACGGCTGTCGACTAGCAAGAGTGACTTCTCGCAGCTTCCTCCGATTCCAACTCCGATGATCCCGGGCGGACACCAGCCGGCTCCCAGCGTCGGTATAGTGTCCAATATCCAGTCAACGACGGAATCGCTTGGATTGAGCGTGACGAACCGCGCCTTGTTCTCCGATCCGCCGCCCTTGGCGCAAAGCGTGATGTCGAGGTGTTCGCCGGGCACAAGTTCGGCATGAACCACCGCCGGCGAATTATCGCGCGTGTCCTACGAGCGAACAGCGGATCGAACACGATCGATGCTCGTAGCGGATTGTTTTGGTCCGTGTAGGCAAGCCTCACGCCCTCGTTGATCAGGTCGGAAAGGCTTCGTGTCGCCGCGAAGCGCGCGTTTATGCCCACTTTCACAAATGCACTTACCAAGCCCGTATCTTGGCACAGGGGCCGCTTTCCGAGAGCGGACATTCGCGAATTTACAAGAATTTGGGCGATCGCATCCTTCGCCGCGGGGCTCTTCTCGGTTTCATAGGCATAGTTCAGGTGACGAATGTAGTCTGGTGGATGGTAGTAGGAAATGTATTGGAGAGCGTCCGCGACGCTACGAATGACATCATCCTCGCTAATGAGCGCGGTCATAATAGATCTTCTCCTCCGGGAGGCCCAAATGCACAGTCGACGAAAATAGCTCGATCAAGGATGTGACCTAACCGCGGTCGGGGCTTTCACCGGATCTCCAGGTCCTCGTCGTCGAGATCGTCGGCACCGCTCTCACGACGTCGATGACGGTGCCATCCCTGTATTCGACCACTGCGACGATCTTGTCGTTCTCGATGGCGCGCGCCGTCACTGGGCCTGCCTTGCGTATCGCTTCTTCCTTCAATCGTTCGATCGAGACCACAGGTATATTCGCGAACTTTAGGCGATCCAGCAGGTCGGTGCGTTGAGGATTGACCGCGACGCCGGATTCGGTGACGACGACATCGATGGTCTCCCCTGGCGTGGTCAACGTTTTGACGCGATCGACTATCTTCGGCACGTTACCGGCGGTCAGTTGCGTGGTTATCAATGTGAGCTTGGCTCCGGCAGCGGTGTCCGCATGTCCTCCCGATCCTCCGAGGATCAGGCCTTGATTTCCCGTTGTTACGTTGACATTGAAGGCGAGATCGACTTCGGCGGCGCCGAGGATGACTGCATCCAGCTGGTTCACGACACATCCGCGATTGTGCGGATTGGCGTACATTGAAGCCGACATGCCTTGATGAGCCGGGCTCCGCCGAAAGGATGCGACGGCTTCGAGGTCGAAGGCCTGTACATCGAGCAATGCACGAAACAGGCCCGCGTCGAACATTTGGACGATCCCACCGGTGATGCCTCCGGAAGCGAAGCTGCCTTGCACCTTGCGGTGAATCATGATGTCTCGGAGAAAGGCCGCCGCGGCAAGCGATACGCCGCCGGCACCCGTCTGAAACGAGAAGCCTTCGTTAAGCAATCCGGATGCCTGGATTATTTTGGCTGCCGTTTCGGCAATCTGCAAACCGGTGGGATTTGTCGTCAGACGCGTGGTCCCCGAGACGATCTGCTCCGGATCGCCGACGGAATCGATGGCGACGACGAAGTCGACGCAGTCTTGTGAAATCTCTATCGGTGTAGCCGGATATGGAACCAGATTGTCCGTAATGGCGACGACGCGATCGGCGTACTGAACGTCGGAAACTGCATAGCCAAGCGGACCGCAGGCGGCCCGGCCGTTGACGCCGTTGAGATTACCGTACGCATCGGCGGTCGGCGCAGCAACGAAGGCTACGTCGATGTGAAGTTCGCCGGATTCGATGCAGCGCGCACGGCCCCCGTGCGTAAACATCAGTACGGGTTTAGCCAGTTCCCCCCTTGAAACCGCATCGGCAAGCGGTCCATAGATGGTACTCGCCGCCAGTCCACTGACAACCCCACGATGGATGTGCTGGACCAGTGGAGCATGGACGGGAAACAGCGCGCTTGCCGCCACCGTAATGTCTCTCAACCCCTTCGCCGCAATTTCGGAAAGTACCAGATTCAGGACGCGATCACCGTTGCGGAGATGGTGGTGGAATGAGATGGTCGCACCATTCCGAAGCTCGCATGCGTCGAGCGCTGCCCTGACGCTTGGCAGTGTTTTTGGAACCCCACGCGTGGCGCTGCGGAGGACGGTCGCGGCGCGCGATATGGGACCGGGCACCCGCAATGCCCCAGCGAAGGGGTTCACGTTGCCGTAGCCTTCTATGGAGCTGGGTAACCCTCGTCCTAGGATGTCCGGCATCTGCGACTTTCCTTCGAGCAGTGCGGAGGTCTGCCATACAGCGTCGTTTGGCTTGAGAACGAGGACTAATAGCCCTGTGCCAAAATCCAGGTGTCATTTGCCATATGTGGTGGGGCGGAGAAATAGCGAATTCGCTTGAAGAGCTAGAGCAAATTCCAATGGCAGCTAGCTCACACTTAGAGGCGGACCGGAGCGGTCAGTGACCGCGCGCTGAAGGCGATCCGGAGGCGATCGTCGTGTATTGCTCAAATGCAAGGGGCGTTCGTGGGAGCCGGACATTTGAGCTCGCATTAAGCGACAGAGCCGCACAATCGATCAAATAAATGCGATTGTATCAAGGTGGAGTTGCCCCCGTCAGACCGGACACTCGGCTGGTTTGAGTGATGCAATGTACTCCCGCGGTGAGCGGTAGCCCAGCCGGGAGTGCGGGTGTTCTGAGTTGTAATCCTCCATCCATTGGTCGATCCGCTGTAGGGCGGTGCTCGCGTCAGGGATCGGGTTCACACGAACATACTCACGCTTGAAGGTCTTGACGAACGCCTCGGCCATGCCGTTGCTCTCGGGGCTTTCGACCGGCGTGAAGCAGGGCTCGAGGTTCAGGGCGGCGGCAATCTCAAGGTTGCGATAGGCGGCGAAGATGGATCCATTGTCGGTCAGCCATTGCACCTTGCGCGGAGCCCGGATGTCGGCGAACCGCTGTTCGACACAGTGGACCATCATGTCCCGGATCATCTCACCGGAGATCCCAGCTGTTGTGGCCACCCAGCTAATGACCTCGCGGTCGTGGCTGTCCAGGGCAAAGGCAACCGCACGATCTCGCCATTTCCAGCAGGTGAATTCCAGCGCGTCCGAACACCAACGCTCGTTGGAGCGGCTTGTCATGATCGTTCCGTCATGGGCCCGCGGGGTGCGGCGCCCTGTATGCCGGGCCAGCAACAAGCCGCTCTTCTTCATCAGTCGGTAGACGCGCTTGGCGTTGACAGGGTCGTGGCCGGCGGATCGCCGCTCGCGCTTGAGGAGCGCGGCGATCCGCCGGTATCCATAGCTTGGGCGGCTATCCACCAGGCGACGGATATCAGACGTGAGCTCCGCATCCCCGGCGCGGGTCTGGGGACCGCGCTTCGGACGCTTGCCACCCGCTCGCTCAATTAGGTTGGAGCGGGCCACCCCGAGGGTCTCTGCGATCCGTTTCACGGGGCATCCTCCGGTGCCTGCGATCGCGACAGCAAGGTCGGTTTTTTTACGCGTGCAAGATCAAGAGCCTCCTTGAGGATCTCGATCTCCATGGTCTTGCGGCCCAGCAGGCGTTCGAGGTCTCGAACCCGTTCCTCCAGCCGCCGGACCTCGGACGCGGCGACCACATTCTCGTCGGCCCGCACCGCTTCCTCAGCCGTCTCCATCGGAAGACCAGGCTCGGGGAGAGCCCATGGCGACGAGCAACATAGCTGATCGACATGCTCGGTTGCAGCGTCTCGTTGACGACCAAGAGCTTCTGCTCCGTCGTAAACCGCCGCCGCCGGGCAACGCCGGTGATGACTTCCACCTTCGAAAACGTGTCGGACATAGGCGTATGCCTAGGACTAGGCCTAGCTCCTCCGGCTAACGCCGGTGTCCGGTCGAAACGGGGGGCAGTTCACCAGGCGAGCTGGCCAGAGGCCGGTAGGTCAGCGACACTTATATCTGAACGAGGCGAAGTTTCGGCGCGCCAATCAAGGGAGCGAGCCGTTGCTGGATCGCGACGAACTTTTCAAGAGGGCGCCACTGGATCGACATCCTTGCGATCCGGCCATCAGTGTCGACGCTCAGATCATCAACGCCAGTGACCTCGGCGTCTCCCGCGCGGATTCGCAACATGATGGCAGCGCGGTTCTCACCCGCGATGATGTCGGTCGCCTCGAACTAGTCGATGCCCGAAAGAAGGACCCTAAGCACGCCCAGAGCCGCCTCCTTACCAACAAAGGGCTCCGTAAAAAATTGGACTCTCCAGCACCACGTGATCGGCGAGATGCTCGCCAAGAGAATCAGGGTTGCGAGCGCGCATTCCTTCGAGAAAAGGAGAAACATGGTCCATCATCATCACAGCAGCTCCATGTTGGGGAATTTCGGTATCATGAAGAAATAGGATCTCGGCTCCCGCCTTGCTTTTGGCGTTAGGATGTTCAGGTCTGCTATTTCGAGAGATGGCCGTCAAAGAATGACGCAATCTCCTCGAACACCTCGCGCGTCTCTGGCATGGTGTCATCGCGAAGATATTGCGCGTGAGACATGGCCTCGAAGATCTGGAGCTGTGCGTCCACACCGGACTGGCGAAGCTTGCGGTGTAGGCGTACCGTGCTGCTCAGCAGTAAATCTCGCGTGCCGCTCGTCAGGATCGCTGGCGGAAGCTCCGCAAGCTTCCCGTAGATAGGTGATAAGAGGGGATCAGCGACATCGTGCCCGTTTGCGTAGAGGCGAGCTGCCGGCTCGCAGAAGCCCTCGCGTGACACCAGAACGTTGTCAATCATCGAGTTGGTGGCGAAGCTGTCGCCGACACCGGTCAGGTCCGCCATCGGAGCGCCAAGCCCGATGGCGCCAGGAAGCGGGATGCCTTGATCTCTAACGCGCAACATTGTTGCAAGTGTGAGTGCAGCTCCGGCTGAGGTGCCGAAAATGGCCATTTGTGAGGAATTGCGAGTCTTGAGCGCCTCTTTCCAGACGGCAACCACATCATCAAGCGCAGCCGGGAAATAAGCGGTCGGTGGCATGCGATAATCGATAGCGATGACGTGATAGTTACCGAAGCCTGCCATCAAAATCGTCTCGACAGCCGCCGCCTCTCCGCCACCAAGAACGTAGCATCCCGCATGAACTTGAAGCAGCAGCCGATTGCGATTTTTCGGCGCTAGGCTGGAAGGCATGACATCGAACACGCGCACGCCGCCCATCACCATCGGTGTCACGGTCACATGCAGGCGCTCCGCCAAGGCCAGCGCCGTCTTGGTGCCGTTCGCCTCACTCGATCGCTGCCGTTCAGCCCAACCCTGTGGAGTGTTGGGCCACTGATTGAAGTCGGCCGGTGGTGGCTTTGCGACCAGCGTTTGAAGCGCGCTGCTGATGTCGGAAGGCGCAGGCAGGGGGCGGGCGGGCGCGACGCGGTCCTGCGCGTTCGCAGTGCCAAAGCAGACAGACAATGCGACCAAACCAGCAGTCCGCACGAATGAGGGCAGCGTCTTCACGAGGGTGCTCCTATCAGCCCTTCACGAGGCCGGCAATTTTTGCGAGTGCCGCATACTGAGTCTTGAAAGCCTCTAGAACCTCAGGCGGTGCGCTCTCGGGGCGGCCTGAGTGGAAGGGCGGGTCAGGCTCGTACTCCATCAGCAACTGGACGACTTGAGCTTGGACGGGGCCGCGCAGCATGGCAGCTACGGTTAAGGCGAAGTCGATGCCGGCCGTTACTCCTCCGCCGCTCATGTAGCGGCCGTCAATGACGACGCGAGCGGGGTCTGGGATGGCCCCATACTGCGGAAGTAAATTGCGCTGCGCCCAGTGACAGGCACTTCGTCGCCCCTTCAGAAGGCCGGCTGCTCCAAGGATGAGCGAACCGTTGCAGATCGAGGTGACGTATTTTGCCCCGTCAGAGAGGCGTCGCAAATCCTGCTGCACATCAGGCGTCATCATCGTCGAGCGATCCGTGCCGCCGGGGACACAGATCAAATCGCAGCCCTGCACGTCTGCGAGCTTCTGGCTTCCGCCGATCGAGACGTGCGTATCCGAGATGATCGTGCCACCCTGCGGACTTGCGATACTAACCCTCACATGTGGAAGGCGGGCAAGTACCTCATTTGCGCCAGCAAAGTCCTGGAGCGTGAATTTCTCGTACAGGACAAACAGGATGTGGAATGGGCTGCCGGCATCGATGGCTTCGGCGGCGATGGCTGCAGGCAGCGGTAAACCGCCGAGGACCGCGGCAGCCCCGGCGAGACCGCCGAGCATGAGCGCGCGGCGCGAAAGATCGGCCGACGCCGAGACGTTTAGCTTTGACTCGATGTCTTCGGCCATGTGCAATGCTCCAGTTGTCACGTCAGCAGCGCCGAATTGCGCTCAAGCATTTTTATCGTGATCAACGCCGGGCCCAAACGACATCGTTCCCTCAATTCACGCCATGGCTCAGGGCCAATTGTGCGGGTACCGCAGCGTGTCCGGAAGTCTTTCGTTCAATTTGGGCGATGTTTTCAGGAGCTGAACTGGTGCTGCATTCGGCTACTCGAGGAGGTCGTCAGTTCTCCAAAGAGCCTCGCAGCGCAGATCCCTCAACAAATTTGCTTATCCATGCTCGTCCATGTGGCAACCAGGACAACCTCTCACATCGGGTGGAAGCCGCTCTAGCGGCCAGGAATGAGGGATCTACGTCGTTTTTCGGCGGTAGCGACCTTGATAGGTTGGCTGCAAGTACTAGCGCTTTCGGTGACTATTAAGGCAAATCATGACCGGAGAAACGCCGGGAGACTTGGCGCACATTGAGGATATCAAGCGCCTCAAGTCTCGCTACTGCCGCTTCATAGACGGCAAGCAGTGGGGCCGCTTGAAAGAGCTGTTCACCCCCGAACTGCAACTTGAAGGCTTCACGATTGTTGGCGGTAACGGTGCAACTTTTGTCGATGATCTGGCTCGGCGACTCGAAGCCTCAATGACCGCCCACCATTGCCACACCCCTGAGATCAGATTGACCGGACCCCACACTGCCGAAGGCGTGTGGGCGATGATGGATTTGGTTGAGTGGCCCCATCCAGTGGACCTCAAGAACTTCTCCGGTGCGACGGGATTTTACGGGACCGGGTTCTATGAAGAGCGCTATCGCTGGGACAACGGCCAGTGGCGGATCGCATTCATGCGCCTGACGCGAACCCGATTCGAACCTCTGATCCATGGCGCGCGGCCACCGGGCTTCGACGTATTTGCCGGTCTTCGCGGCTTCACGCCACCTTCGTCCGATTGGATGCGCTGATGCGCGATGCTTGATACTCACGATATAGAGAGGACCGATGATCGAACCGCTTAACAGACGCTCCGTGATGACGCTCACCGGTGCTGCCGCCGGCATCGTCGCAATCGCTCCGCCACGCGCAAAGGCGCAGGATACCAAGAAGATTGCCGCAATGAGAAAAACAGTTCTTGAGATTCCAGTAGACAACCCAACCTTCGCAGCCAGTATCGGATCATACGACAAATTTGGCTACTCGCCCGCCGTTCGGGCCGGCGGGCTGCTCTTTATCGCCGGTCAAATCGGGCGCAGGCCCGATGGAAAGATCGGTGACACCGTCGCTGAGCAAACGGAACTGGCGTTGCAACGAACAGCCGAGATTTTGCGCCTTGAGGGTCTGGATATGACCGACTTGGTCGAGGTCGTTAGCTACCATGTCGATATCCAGCATAATCTCGAAGCCTTCATGGCGGCGAAAGAACGCTATGCCGTAAAGCCGTACCCCGCGTGGTCGATCATTGGCATTGATGCGCTAACCTCGCCCGATTTCAAGATCGAGATCCGGAGCATCGCCGCTTTGCGAAGCTAAGGACGAATCGGCGTATCGACCGACGTGTTTCTGTCAAAAAACATCACGCTAGATACTCGCTTAATTGACGGCGCGCTCCGGTGCTAATTCAGGTGGCGGGACTCATGAACTGCTAGGGTGCCCGAATCTGGTTTACGAATGCCATCAATGCAGGCGTACGAACTGCTGCTTCCGATAGTACGCGAAGTATCCAGGATATCGCGGCGGCCAATCCTCGAATAGGGGATTAGTTGTTCTGCCTCTATATGCGGAAGCATAAGGTGGTCGACCCACATAGCAATGCCTATCGCTATCCGGATCCGTAACAGATCAAATTCGAAGGACGCATCTTCCTGCCAAAGGCGGGTTGGACCCGGATGGTGGTCCACCGGGCCGATCCTGGGCAAGGTCAAGATGTGACGATCTCCAGCGTTGCCGAAGCTCAGCCATTTAGGGCCGAGAGTAGTCACTTGCCGGTCTGCCGATCGAGGCGGCGGACCGCCTGGGAGGCATGCCGTAATGTTTTACAAAGGCTCGCCGCATGCGCTCGGGGTCGGTGAAACCGACCGCTTGCGCGATCGCCTCGATCGGCTCAGATCCGGCCTGTAATCGTGCGCGGGCCGCTTCGAGCCGAAGTCGTTCGACAGCCCTCGTTGGCGTCTCACCCGTTTCGCGCCGAAATGCGCGGCCGAATTGACGAAGGCTGAGACGCGCAGCTTCCGCAAGGCGTTCGATAGGTAACGGCTCCTGCAGACGATCGCGTGCGAAAGCCAATGCGATCCTTATGCGATCGGACTCCGGTTCCATCTGAGAGATCGGGGAATATTGCGATTGTCCGCCGGCGCGTCGATGATAGACGACAAGTTCGCGCGCTACTTTGCGCGCTAGTTCGACGCCGTGGTCAGCCTCGATCAGCGCCAAAGCAAGGTCGATGCCTGCCGTGACGCCTGCCGATGTCCAGATAGCGCGATCGGCGATAAAGATCTTGTCGGCATCGACCTCCACCGCTGGATACCTCCGTTGCAACTGGTGCGCCATCCGCCAATGCGTGGTGGCGCGTTTTCCATCGAGCAGTCCTGCCTCGGCCAGCAGAAATGCACCAGTGCAGACGCTCGCGATCCTGGATGTCCGCACGGCAAGCCGCGCCACCGCCTGCACTTCGCCCGGTTTAAGCATCGGGGCGATGTCGCCGCCGGAAATGACAAGCGTGTTCACATTGGCGTCACCGGCCGCCATGGTGGTCACCGGAACGCCACCGCTGCTCGGGACGAGTCCACCGGCGCGCGATAGGACCTCAAGCCTGTAAAGCGGCCGCCCGGCGACCTTGGCCACGGTCTCGAAGGCAGCGAACGGGCCAGCAAGGTCGAGGATCTGATGGCCTGGGTAAACGAAAAATCCGACGATGTGCATCGCTGGCGCATTCTAAGGGATCCAAGTCCTTTGCGCCATACGCTCCTGCCGACATAATCCGTGTGAACCGGGGAGGCCACCCATGACCATTCTGATCCCGCATTATGAGGGGGCTCGGAGCCCAGCGTCGGTGCCCGAGCATGCGTAGGTGTCCCAAGATCGAGCCGGCCGACTTGCCGTCGGTCTCGCGGCTGAGCTCGTCCTATGGCCGAGGCGATTTTGCCGATGCGTTTTCGGCGGACTTGCCAGAAACGGCCTCTGGGGACGTAGAGGCGCTCGCACGACATGTCTTCGAACAGCAACCTGAGTGGATCGCGATGCTGATGAGCATCCGAGACATTCTAGTGCGGCCTTTCGGCCTCAAAAGAGCAGCCGATCTGCAGTCCAGCGGAGGCGACCGCATCAGCATCTTTCGTGTCTTCGATCGAGACCAGGACGAGATCATCCTGGGAGAAGACGACTGGCATCTCGATTTCCGTGTGTCGGTCCTCTTGCAACCGACATCCGAGGGCCGGCCCCGTCGACTGATCGTAACGACGCTCGTCTTCTACAATCGTCTGCTGGGCCGGGCTTACATCGCGCTTATCGCGCCCTTCCATCGCTTGGTCGTACGATCGTCGCTCGATCAAGCGCAGAAGCGCGGATGGCCGAGTGATAGCGGCCGTGCCGCTCAGCCGCCTCCCGCGACGGGCCCAGCCAACGCCAGCAACGCATCGGATTGAACGCTAACAGGGACCGAGCGACGGTCATGCTTCTATGCCGGCAGGAGCCCTGTGGCCCGGTAGCTTTCGATCAACGCGTCAAACAATGATATGTCAGAGCGGCTTCTCGCCATGAGCTGAGCTCCGGCGACTGCCGCAAAGATCGCACGTGCCCGCGCCTGGCTGTTATCTGGGCGCGCCACGTCGGCGGCGACAACCGCCTTGCTGATCCAGGCCACGTTGACGTCGGAGAAGGTCTGAACCTCTGCCGTCACCTCATCCGGAAGATCATCATATTCGGCCGACATGAAGCTGCAAAGGCAAAGCCGATTGTTGCTCTCAAGCGATCTCCGGAAGATTTTTCGGATACTCCCGTAGTGCACTGATCGGATCCGCCGCGTCTCTGAGTAAGCTTTCGAGCTCGCTTTCGGTATCTTCCCAGTAGCGCCGAGCAACCGCTGCACCCAAGCTCGCGCTGCCTTCATCAATGTGCTGTTGCCTTTCTTTTTAGGAGCGCGAGCACGAGCCCTGCCAGCGCCCCATGCCCGCGCGCTTCTCGGGCATATAGCACCAGCGATCACAGTTGCTGCAGCCGACATGCTTCCTGCAGTGCGCGGTTCTGAGCCGGTCTCGAATCTCAGCGGGAACCGGCAGTCTTGCCTGCCAAGTCTTGACGTCGTGATGGTCGATGCGGCCAACCATATTGTCGGAGCGGACCAGAGCGGGCTCTCTTGATTGGTGCCGGTGAGGGTTAGCCCCGGCGGAGCGATTTGTCCCGCGCGTGTGCCCCTGTTGTGCCCCAGGTTTTTGGGGGCACACCTCAAGGGAACAGGGTCGCTAAGCTACTGCGGGAAAGGGCTAAATGGTGGGCGCACAAGGGATCGAACCTTGGACCTCTCCCGTGTGAAGGGAACGCTCTCCCGCTGAGCTATGCGCCCGGGACCATCATGCAGACGGCCGGACCTTGTCGGCCGGCCGGCGCATCGGAGCCCGCGATTTAGAAGTGCGGGCTTGAGGTGTCAAGTTTCCAGGTGCCGCGGAGGACGGAAACCTTGCCTCGGCCACGCAATTCGCGACGGAGGGACGGTTTTGGGAGGCTTAGGCGCCCTGCTGGCGGGCCCGGGAGGCGTGGGCCTGCAGCGCCCGGATCCGCTCGGCCAGCGTTCCGCCGCCCTCGGGCAGGCTCGGCGCGCCGTTGGTCGCGGCGTCGTTGGCCGGGCGCGGCGCCGGCTTCGGCGGCTGGCCGGCCTCGGCCGCCAGCAGCGCCTCGATCGGCGAGTTCGGACCTTCGAGCTGCATCGCGAGCTTGGCCACCTCGGCGGCGATGTCGTTGATGCGCTCGCGCAACAGCGCGTTCTCCATGCGCTCGGTCGCCCAGGAGCTCTCCGCCTGCTGCTGGATCGCGTTGACGTCGCGCTGAAGCTTTGCGCGCTCGTCGCGTGCGGTGCGCAGCTGCTCCTCCAGCGCGGCCTTTTCGGCGCGCAGCGACTCCATTGCAGCCGACGACTTGCCGCCGCTCAAGGCGGCGATCTCGACGCGCAGCTCCTTGATGGTGCGCTCGTTGCTCTCATTGGCCTGGCGGAGCTGATTGTTCTCGTAGTCGCGCTCGGCGAGCAGCTTGCCCTGCGTGGCGAGGCGGCCTTCGAGGTCGGCGACGCGCCCGGACAGCATCTCGGCTTCCTTGACCTGCAACAGCAGCTGGCGATCGAGCTCGGTGACGCGCTGGCTGAGATTCTCGACCCGGCCACGCGCCTCGCTGAGCTCGCGCGAGGCGGTCTCGGATTCGGTGCGCTCCTGCGCGAGGCGCGCCTGGGTGGCGGCAAATTCCTTCTCGGCGTCGCCGACCCGGTTCTTCAATTCCTCGATCTGCGCGCGCACGGCGAGCAGCTCGACCTGGCGGCTCTCCGCCATCATCGAGCGATCGGACAGCTCGGCATTGATCTTGGCGAGCTCGGCCTGCTTGTCGGCCAGCGCGATCTCGGCTTCGCGCAAGGCCTGGGTCTTGGTGTTGAATTCCTCTTCGGTGGCGCGGAGCTGCTCCTTCACCGCCTTCTCGCGCGCCTCGAGGGCGAAGATCGTGGCGTTCTTCTCGCCGAGCTCGATCTTCATGCGGTTGATGGCGTCGCTCTTCTTGCCGAGCTCGGCGAGCTGGCTCGTGGTCTTGTTCTTGAGCTGGTCGACGCTCATCTCGAGCCGCCGCGCCGACATGGCGAATTCGGCGCGGAGCTGGTCCTTGTCGGCCTGGATCTCCGCCATCGACAGCGGCGTGGCGGCCTCGAGCCGGCGCGTGGTCAGGCGCACGGCGCGGTTATGCACCAGCGGCACGATGGCGAGCCCGCACAGCATCGAAAGCAGGAAACCGATCGCCAGGTACATGATCGGCTCGACCATGGGGCAGAACTCCCGGAGCTAAGGAAAAATTTACCAACGACCATGCCATGGGGCGCCGGCAGAAAGCCAGCCCCGGCCTATCGTTAACCTTGATCCGTATCCGGATGGGAGCAGAGGAGTCTAGAACGGGTTCCAGGTCGCCCGCGGGGTGTATTTGAGATAGCCGATATTGGCGCCCAGCCGCAGGCCGAGCCCGGAGCGGATCGGCACCAGCACGATGTTGTTGGCGGTGAGCGCCGTCATGCCGAAGCCGCCGATGATATAGGCCGAGCCGTCGAGGCCGGCGAAGCGCTGGTAGATCGCGTTGGTGGCGGGCAGGTTGTAGACCAGCGTCATGGTGCGTGCGCCGTCGCCGCCCCAGTCGAAGCCGAGCGAGGGGCCCTGCCAGTACACGCGCAGATCCCCGGCGTTCTTGGTATAGAGCGTGCCTTCGCCGTAGCGCAGACCGGCGACGAAGGCGCCGGAACCTTCCTCACCCAGGATGTAGCCGTTGGGCAGGCCCCATTGGCTGACCGCCTTCTCGATGATCGAGGCGAGCCCGCGCGAGACGTTGCCAAAGAAGCGGTGGCCGGCGGTGACGAGCTCGTCCGGCCCGTAGGTAGTGGGCGTCGGGGTCCGCTGCGGCGGCGGCAGGTCCGGCGGCGGCGCCGTCTGGGCCGAGGCCGGCACGATCCAGCCGACCATCGCGGCAAGCGCGAGCGCAGCAAGGCGTGATGCGAAAGTCATGAAAGAACCCCTGGTACCGAATCCGGTCGCTTCCTTAACCTGACGCCAACAGGCACGGCTCTAGATTGCACCGGATGTCCCCTCGACTCGGATGTTATCCGCAGCAACTATGACGGCACAACGGCAGGAAGATAGCCCTTTGCGCCCCGGAATCGCCTTGATCGGGCTCCTCGTCTGCCTGCTGTCGGGCATAGGGGGCGCGGGGTTGCCGGCCGAGGCCGCCACCACCGAGCGCGTCGTCGTCAACCGCTTCACTGGCATCGCCATCGAAGGGTACGACCCCGTCGCCTATTTCGTCGAGGGCCGGGCGGTGCGGGGCACGGCGGAGTTCGAGGCGAACCTGTGGGGCGCGGTCTGGCGCTTCCGCAACGAGGGCAACCGCGCCTCCTTCCTGGCCCATCCCGAAATCTATGGGCCGCAATTCGGCGGCTACGATCCCGCCGATATCGCCCGCGGCGTCACCGTCGCCGGCAATCCCCGTTTCTTCGCGATCGCGGCGCAGCGGCTCTATTTGTTCAGCCGGGAAGCCAATCGTGACGCCTTCGCCGCCAATCCAGAACGGTTCCTCTATGAGGTCGGCAAGCGCTGGCCAGCGCTTCTGGAACAGCTCGGTCAGTAGCGGCCTACCGCCTGCGGATCGCCCCAGGCGATGAATTCCGGGATGATGAAGCCGCTCGCCTGCCACGCACCGAAGCGGAGCTCGCCGCCCTTGCCGTCGGTCACCCTGCCGCCGGCCGCGGTCACGACCGCAGCGCCGGCCCCGACGTCCCATTCACAGGTCGGCCCGAAGCGGGGGTAGATGTCCGCGCTGCCTTCCGCGATCCGGCCGAATTTCACGGCCGAGCCGCAGGTCTTTCTTACGGCGTTGGGCCTGTCATCGATGAACGCCTCGCTCCTGGGATCGCCATGCGAGCGGCTTACCGCTGCGATCCAGGGCTCGCCCCGCGCCGGCAGCTTGCGGGTGTGGATCGGCTCGGCCGTGCCGATGGTAGCGCCGTCAAGCCTCAGGCGCTCGGCGCCGCGGCCGACGATGCCGCGCCAGAGCACGCCGAGCGCGGGCGCGCTGACGATGCCCAGCAGCGGCACGCCTGATGTCACCAGGGCGAGGTTGACGGTGAATTCGTCGCGACCGGCGATGAACTCCTTGGTGCCGTCGAGCGGATCGATCAGGAAGAAGCTGCCCTCAAACGGCGGGGAGGCGGACTGGGCCCGCTCTTCCGAGAGCGTCGGGATGTCGGCTGCGAGCCGTGCCAGGCCCTCCGCGATGATGCGGTCGGCGGCGAGGTCGGCCTCGGTCACGGGCGAGCCATCCTGCTTGCCGTCGACCTGCATTGCCGCGCGGTTGACGGACAGGATCGCCTCGCCCGCCTTCACGACCAGCGCCGTCAAGGGCTCCATCAGCCCGGAGGCGGCCGCGCCGTCGATGATCCGCCTCACCTGGATGCCTCAATCATCGGCAATTCGTTCCTTCTCGACTGATTCGCCCCGATCGATTCGATTGGGCTTATGACCGCCTCGACGTGATCGCAAGCTAGCTGCCGCGGGCTGGCGAATGTTAGAACCCGCAGCATCCGTCAAGCATGCGTGATTCGCGGCGTCCAGCGCCGTGCAATTCCAGGAACCCTCCAGGACCCCTTTATATGTCTGACGCCTCGTCGCCCGCGACCGCTACTGCTCCCGATATGCTCGAACTCGCCGCGCTTTTGTGCTCGCGGGTCTGCCACGACCTCATCAGCCCGGTCGGCGCCATCGTCAACGGGCTCGAAGTGCTCGACGACGATCCCAAGCCCGAAGACCGCGAGTTCGCGCTCGACCTGATCCGCAAGAGCGCCAAGACCGCCTCCGCCCGGCTCCAGTTCTGCCGTCTTGCCTTCGGCGCGGCCGGCTCCTCCGGCGCGCAGATCGATCTCGGCGATGCCCAGACCATGGCGAAAGGCCACATCGAGGACGGCAAGTGCTCGATCACCTGGAATCTGCCGCGGCTCCTCCTGCCGAAGAACCGCGTCAAGCTGCTGCTCAACATGCTGGTCGTCGCCCAGCATACGATCCCGCGCGGCGGCATGCTGACGGTCGACCCGATCGGCGAGGGCGAGACGATGAGCTTTCGCATCACCGCGACCGGTCATAACGCGCGTCTGCCGCAGAACATCTCCGAACTGCTGAGCGGCGAGCGCGGGCCGGCCGCGGATGCGCACGCGATCCAGCCTTATTATACGCGGCTGCTGGCGCAGGCCTGCGGGCTCACCGTGAAGCTTGCGCTGGAAGGCGAAGCCATCACCGTTACCGCTTCGTAAACAGCGCGTCGCGCCCGGCCTCTTAAGCAAATCTTTACGAGGCGCTTCGGCTTGTCCGGAGCGCCTTATCTCTTTGTTGATTCCGTTCTTTTGCACATACTCAACCAATATTAAACGCTTTGCGGTGAAGCTGGCACCATTCCGAGATGGCGCATCACACCTCGTGCGCGCCCTTCCTGTATGAAGGCCTGTTTTCATGGATGATCTGTTGCGGGAGTTTCTGACGGAGACCAGCGAGAGCCTGGACACCGTGGACAATCAATTGGTGAAGTTCGAGCAGGAGCCGAACAACGCCAAGATCCTGGATAACATCTTCCGCCTGGTCCACACCATCAAGGGCACCTGCGGCTTCCTCGGCCTGCCCCGGCTGGAAGCGCTGGCCCATGCCGGCGAGACCTTGATGGGCAAATTCCGTGACGGCATGCCGGTGACGGCCGAAGCCGTGACGGTGATCCTGTCCTCGATCGACCGCATCAAGGAAATCCTCGCCGGCCTCGAAGCCACCGAGGCCGAGCCCGAGGGCAACGACCGCGACCTCATCGACAAGCTGGAAGCGATGGTCGAGCAGGGCATGGCGGCGATGGCTGCAGGTTCTGCTCCCGTCACTGAGGCTCCGCCGCTGGTGCCGGAAGCCCCGGTCGCCGCGCCCGCCAAGGAGATGGCCACCGGCTCGCTGGTCGACCAGACCCTGGAGCGTCCGTTGCGTCCGGGCGAAGTCTCGCTCGACGAGCTCGAGCGCGCCTTCCGCGAGACCGCGATCGAAGCGCCGGTGCCCGTTGCCAAGGCCGAGGTCGCACCCGCGCCGGCGGCTGAAGCGCCTGCGGCCAAGGAAGTCGCCAAGGACGCTGCCAAGGAAGCGAAGCCTGCCGCCAAGGAGAAGGCCGCGCCGAAGAAGTCGATGGCCGACGAGAGTGCCGGCGAAGGCGACCGCATCGCCAACCAGTCGATCCGCGTCAACGTGGATACGCTGGAGCACCTGATGACCATGGTCTCCGAGCTGGTCTTGACCCGCAACCAGCTCCTGGAGATCTCCCGCCGCAACGAGGACACCGAGTTCAAGGTGCCGTTGCAGCGCCTGTCCAACGTCACCGCCGAGCTGCAGGAAGGCGTCATGAAGACGCGCATGCAGCCGATCGGCAATGCCTGGCAGAAGC
>NZ_SPQS01000032.1 GCF_004570865.1 Bradyrhizobium frederickii | reverse complement strand
ATCAGTATGGACGGCCGGGGCGCCTGGCGGGACAACGTGTTCGTTGAGCGGCTGTGGCGCAGCGTCAAATACGAGGAGGTGTATCTGCGGGCCTACGACAGCGTCAGCGACGCTCGCGCCTCGATTGGCCGCTATCTGGACTTCTACAATTGCCGCCGTCCACATTCGAGCCTTGACGGCAGCACACCGGATCAAGCCTACTTCACCCCGCTGCCGCTCCGCACGGCAGCCTAACCCCGGCAGAGGCTCCACTTATCGACGCGGATATTCTGTTCAGACAACCGGGGCCAGCTCAGTCAGGCGGAGCTTCCATGATGGAGAAGCCGCCATAGATGCCGCGAGACGGCAACCCAAGGGCGTCGCTCTGCCAGAGCTGCCTGTCCACAGCGATGTAGTGAAAATGATTCCCAGTCTCCCTTTGTTGCTTGGGGTCCGCCAAATTCGTGTAGCGGCTATTGTTGAAACCAACGCCCGCCCGCAGCCACGTGTCGGGTACGCCGGGAGCCGACTTGCTCTTGTAGCCGGCTTCGTCAACGAGAAGGATGCCTGCATTGGCCGTGCTCCAGTTCAGGCCGGTGGGATTCTCGGTTATGTGGGCATAGGCACCATCTGGACTGATTGAGCGCTGGACGGAAACCTTGTTGTACAAGCGATCGTCAAAATTGTACTTCAAGTTGACCGCCGGCGTCGGCGCAGCATTGGTGCTCATCCCTGCCTGGAACAAGGCAGACATGTTCGATCCTGTAATCCCTCCGAACAATGTGCCGGTGAACTCATTTTGGTTTCTCAGGTAGCCAAGCTTGAGTTCTAGCGTCCTGTCGAAGAAAGTCTGATAGTAGGCGAGCGTATTGATTCCCGCTCGATCTGGTCCCGGGCGATCCCACGTCCAGTATTGCTGCTCGGCTCCTACGACAATCTGTCCGTCGGCAATGCCAAACCGGCTGAGATCGTAGGTAACGATCATGAAGTTTGCCGACGCGAAGGTCGGATTCTGGCCCATATAGAGCTGGTTTGCGATAGGGCTTCTGGCCGCATTCGGTAGCTGGTTGTTTGCAAAGCTGTTGTGTGTCCAGCCGATGTACCCGATGCCGACATCTGCCAGCGCCGATCTAACGCCGTCCCTGTCCTGATCAATCGTGTCCGCAGGGCCAGGTATGTTCAACCACAACCCTTTTTCACGCAGCTCGTCGTACCTTTCGAAGGGATCGATCGTCTTTTGCGGTCTCCTCTGAGCACCCGCGCCCGCATTGCCGCGCTTCTCGAAAGGCACCCCGAGACCTGCTGCTGGAGCCGAGGCAGGAGCGCGGATTTCCTGACGGATCAGGTCGATCGGGAGCCTTGCGGCCCGATCGGGGGTCTTTCCTCTTTTGCTGGCCTGATCCACGGAGTGGTTACTCGGATCAAGTCCGCTCGCGGTTTGTGCCAGTACGGAATTGCCGACGAGACAAGCCGCTAGCGAAAGCGCGATAACGAGCCAAAATCGCTTTCCCCTTGGTTTGCGTGCTGCCGTAGCCGAGTGTGTCCGAGTCGAGCTCGTCGCGAGAGGGCAATCACGAATGGCGTACTTCGGGCCCATGTCGCCCGGCCATGAATAGATTGAACTGCGGCCTGATTGGCCAGAGTGAGCTCCCGGCGTTTGCGCGTCCGAGGGCGAGGGGGACGAGCCAGAACATGATCTATCCGAAGAGGACCACTCAGGTTTGCTGAACCTCTCACCCCGTGGCACGACGATGATCTGGTCCGAAACTTTGCTCGTGCATGATGCCGGTGCGCCGGGAGCCAGAGGAGGGCGCTGGCTCGGCAAATGCTCACGACGAGCGCGCGGGGGCTTGCTGGCCTGGCCGCCAAAACATTGCGAATGTCCGCCCTGCTCACTGTGAGTTAGGCGAGTCTGGCGGTGTCGCGCATCTGCATCGAAGGCGGCTTTCTGGACGAAACGGCAGCGACCGGCAAGCAAGGCTCTCCGTGCAAGAAGCTTGGATTCACGAAGCGCTTTAGCGGTATCGTTCTCAGCGAAACACAAGACAATAGCCAGGCTTGAACTTGCTCGCGCGCCAACCTCACCACAACATCCATAGTGATGGCCCAGGAGACCGGAGGAATCAGCCATCGAGCAGCTTTGGCGAGTATCGGCAAACAGTTGCTGACTGCCGTGAGCGCGGCACAACCCGTCCTGCATCCGAATCCTTGACGTACGCGACGTTCGTTGGTCACCCTTGCCACGAGCCCGTCATCTCGAACAATCTGCCGGAATTGGTAGTTGACCAGGTACAGTGCTTGCCGTTCCAATCGGCCATTGCCGCTCGGCCGATCAGCCGTGGCCGCCCCGGATGAGGTTGCTGGTCCGGCAAGAGGGGGCTCCATCCACACTCTGCAGGAATGAAGTGGACGGTTTGCATTCGTGCCGCGGGTAAGAAAATCGCCAAGGTTCTTCTGAATGGCGAGAAACTGCTGCGCCATCGCCGGCGAAAATGAGCACCGTTGCTCGCTGGTGACGCTATCATGGAGGACGCGCGCAAATTGTCGCGTTGCGTACCTCAAGAAGCAGCGTTTCATACGAGCAGGGTGGCCGATCGGGACGCTCGGCAAGATTGATTATTGTCGGCGCTCGCAGCTCCTGGAGCGCGTGAGCATCGCAGCCTATCGCGTCGACGAAACAAGCCTGCTGGAATGGGATCTTGAGCGAGGGACAATGGATTTGATGGATCAAGCGGCCGCTTCAGACTGGCGGCCGCTTTTGCGCGGGCCGTCAAGACGGTTCCTCCCGGTTTTGGTGCTCCCGCTTGTCCTCGTTGGCTCGTGTGCTGCTGGCGCCTGGCTTTGGGCTAACCTTGAAACCTTTATCGAGACGCCGGAAGCTTCAACGATGAGCCTGTCACTGGAGGACAGGGCATCCTTGTTTGAGATAAAGTGGGCACTGCAGAAAACCGGAGATGAGATCTCAGTGCTCAACAGCCGGGTCAACGCTCAGCGGGATGACCTCAAAGGGATCCTGGATCAGATCACCATTCTGGCTTCGCGGATCGATTCGCTGCAGAGTTTAACACCTGTTCCTTCTGCTGCTTCCGAGCCTCCTTTGTCGCCAGCCCGGGCTGCTTCGAGCGTCGCCAGGAAACGCTTCGGGTGATCCAAACCGCAGGGACCTGTTTCCGTCGGAGGCGCGCCAGTGATCGCCGCACCGAAGACTGCCGAGCCTTGAGGTCTGAGACGCGGCAGGCGTGGTCGAGTCTCCAACTGTGCTCGATGAAGTGGCCCGTAGGTTCGCAAAGCTGCCTCCGGCCGTAAAATACCCGGAGCTTGTGCGGGCGCCGTCGTCTCCAGCGGCATGTAGTGAGGCCGTCACTATCATCGAGAGCACTCCAGGGCAGGTGGTGGAGAGCACTCGAACCGTGATCCTGAACGGCGGAATACGCTGCGCCTTTCCTTTAAATCAGCTCTCTTCCAATCAGCCTCGCCAGTTTTGAGATCATATCTGAAAGGTCGCGTCATCACACCAATCTGGCGTGCCTGCCCGATGGCTTCTTATCGCCCCCGCGACGAGCTTAGAGCTTTGCGATCTGCTCACTTGCGTGGCTTAATAATAGGGTGCGGTCGAGATAAGTGTCGAAAGCGGCAGCAACAGCGCGAACGACAAACCGGTGCTTCTGCTTGACTCGAATGAATCCCTCTTCAATGTCCACGATCCCATCTTCTGCAAGCATTCCCAGGCGGCCGGCGGAACCGAGAAGAGGAATCGGATCAAATCCGTGAGCAGCACAGATCGCTGGTACGTCGGCCTGCAAATCGCACATCAGACGCTCGATGATTGCTGCGCGGAGGCGATCTTCGGCGGTGAGACAGTAGCCTTTTGAGGTTGCCAGGCGGCCAGCCTGAATGTGTTGGTGATAGGAAGCGGTTGCGATCTCGTTCTGGACGTAACCGTCGCGCAGACGGCCGATGGCTGACGGACCTAAGCCGATTACGGTTTTGCAGGTATCAGCCGAATAGCCCAGCGAGTTGCGGCGCAGCCGACCAGCTTTCTGGGCCAGCGCGAGCTCGTCATTGGGCAGGGCGAAATGGTCGAGCCCGATCTGGCGGTAGCCGGCTGAGACCAGCGTATCTGCAATAGCCGCGGCTTGCTCAGCGCGGGCGACATTATCCGGCAGCGCCGTCTCATCGATCTGGCGCTGACGTTTCATATAGGAGGGGACGTGAGCATAGCCGAAAACCGCAAGCCGGTCTGGCCGCATGGCTAGAGCCGTTCGCGCGGAGTCAACGCAGGACCGCACTGTCTGATGCGGCAGTCCGAAGAGAAGGTCGAAATTGATGCGGCTTATGCCATGCTGCCTTAGACGTTCGACGACAGAAGCCGTCTGTACCTCGCTCTGGACTCGGTTGACCGCCCTTTGAACCGCGGGGTCGAAGCTTTGCACGCCTATGCTCGCGCGGTTGGTCCCAGCCGCTTGTAACATTTCGACCATCTCGGCCGTGACCCCACGCGGATCGATTTCTATGGCGATGGTAGCTGATTTACTGAACGCAAAGCAGTGGCGCAGGAGTTCCATCAAGGCGACAAAATCGATCGGTGCAATGGTGGTCGGCGTACCGCCGCCGAAATGCACGTCGTGCACCGGCAGAGCGCGCGGCAATTGCTCTGCGACCAAGCATATCTCGTCCCGCACTGCTGCCAAGTAATTGCGGACCGGTCGCTCGCCGCGCGTGAGGCTTGTAGGAAAACCGCAATACCAACAGATAGAGCGACAGAACGGAACGTGGATGTAGAGCGATACGGGCTCGTCGGGAGGCAGCCGCCTCAGCCATGTCTCACAAGTCTTGGCTCCGACCATCGCGGAGAATTCCGGTACGGTTGGATAGATGGTGTACCAAGGCAGGCGAGCATCGCAATACTTGTTTAGAAGGGAGGTCTGCAAGACTTAACTTTCCCATGCTCAACAGCATGAAGCTGACCGATGCCGTCAATTGTGTCTTTGCGTTATGTCAAACGTAGTGGTTTCTGAGATCTGGTCCCGTTTTCGATGTTACTGCCAACGCGGCTTAGGGGCAGAGCAAGGAGTGAGAGCCGCTCGTTGGCGATTATTTGGACGTTTAGGTATGAATTTTCTCGTCCGAGCACGGTTGAAGCGGCTAGAGAGCCGGCGCGAGCGATCAATCGCTCATCCGAGGGCACGCCGGTTCGCATCCGCCGACGGCCCGTCATTTTTGCGACCAACACAGGGACTTGTAGGTCTCACCAAGAGCAGCTCGGCTTCTCGATCTTCAAACCGATATTTTCAAGCAAAGCCGATTGGTTGCTCACAGAGTTCGACGGATGCCTCCGTCAAAGGCCGGCGTGACACAAAAGATAAGTTGCTTGCTAGATGAGAGCGCGAGGAGCGCAATAGCACAAAACCTGACGCAACGTGCGATTCAAAGTCCTTTAGCGCGGCCGACGAAAGCCATTCTTAATCTCTAGTATCGGACGCCTAAGCCTCAATTCCGCCACGCTGGTTGTCTCATTGCCACAAGCATCATCACGGATGTACTGATGGTGTTGGGGCGACCCCAGCGCACTTTCAGCCCCCCGGCGAAGTGCGTCGGGGCGCCTTGGTTCGGCGGCGTGTCGTCGCTGTCTAATGCGGCTCACCAACTCACAACGACTTTTGGGCGCCTGCTGATGGCAAGCGAATCCCGGCCAGATGCAATCGGGCGAGACACTATCTGCAATAGTTTCTATTCTGCTTCAAACTGGGTTGTTGTCTTTTTACATCGGCTTTGGAGCTATCGATCCCTGCCAGATCGCGCATATCTATTCCGTTAGCCTCCATTGGCGTCGTATCGATGCGATGCACCTGCAGCTCTCAGCTTCACATAGACCGCCTGGTCAGGTTTCGACCAACCCGTCACTATGTTCTGATGCTGCGAGCTGGCGCTGCCATGCAGGAGCCGACTGGGAGATGATCTTGCGCCTATTCATTGCATGAAAGTAGCCTTCGCGGCCTGGCATTTCAGTCCATTCACAACGGATCGAGGAAGTTTGTGGTTCGGTAGGCCACCAAACCTGGAGCTCGCCTCGCGAAAATGAGAGCTGAGCCTAGCCAGGCCGGAAGGAGATGGCCGCCAAACAGCTCGATCAGTCGAAAGTGGGCACCCCACCCAAGCTCTGTTATACAACGCCGAAGCCATCGAACTCATTCGGCACCGGTAAAAGGATGAGTATATTGGCGCGGCTGATTTCAAAGGCAGCACGCGCAACATTTTGACGGCTTCGTGGCCGAGGCGGCTCATTGCCGCGCTTTGCATCCATGCGCTCAAGAATTGCCTGCGTCTTTCTGGCGCTCAGCACATCATCTTCCCTGACATTCTCCATGACTCCATGAGAACGTAACCCACACACACGCGCGGCGTTGCAGTTCTACATTGAAGTAGAGTTTCCAGGCCCCGACCGCTCTTGAAGAAGTCGAATGCGCCCCCGTGGCACGATCCGCAGGGTAGCGAGAGCGTGCCCGATCGCCTCCCATCAGATGCTCTTCTTCCCGCGTTCTTGCGCCCTAGATGAGAGGGGCGCGCAAGCCATGGACGAGATGGAGGTACGCTTCATCCCGCTCGCGCGCCGCGCCGACATTGACCCTCCCGGCAACTGGAAAGCGCGAACGGGATGTGACGAGGTACGGACCGCTCGGCCCATGACGATCAGCTGGGATGCACGAGGTGATCCGCCCCATCGCCGCTCGACCCGACAGCTTTTCGTGTTCGCGTTGGCGGCTTTCAGAGTTAGTCAAGGCGCGCGGACAGACATAAGCTGCCGCCTTCATCATGTTGCACCCCGATCTGACCGTGCTGGACCTCCTGCCGATCCACGAAAGATGGGAGTTGAGACTTTCAAGCGAGAACCAATTGGATGCCGGCAATGACCAGAACCGCAACGAGGATAAATCTGATGCCTGCCGGGTTCAGGCAGTTCAGGCTGACTATCGTTCCAGCGACGGCACCCGCCAGCGCGGAGATAGCGTAAAGAGCCAAATCCGGAGAGGGAAATTGGCCGGTGAAAAAAGTTCCGACGAATCCGACTGTGGAATTGGCCAGAATAAAAGGGGGTGATAACGCTACGGTCTGCTTCGGTGATGCCCAATTCAGTGTGATGAGCGTCGGCGCGAGAAACACTCCACCACCCACGCCGGTCAGACCGGAAACCAGGCCAAGGGCCGCGCCAATGCTCACGATTGCCGTGAGCGGAGTTTCGCAAACACGATCAGCAGCACGTCCCCGCTGCATGATCATCACGGCGCTCGCCAGAAGAAGAACGAGCCCGGTCAGCGTCTTGTACATGTGGCCATCGAGCACAATCAAGCCGCCGGCAAGCGACGCTGGCATGGACGAAAAGAGAAGCGGGCGCAGGATGGTCCAGTCAACGACCTTGTTGCGGTTGAAGAGCCACGTAGAATAAGCCGCGACGACAATGTTGAGACCAAGTGCCGTCGGGCGCATCTCTGTCAATGACATACCAAAAAATGCCATTAGCGAGAGGAATGCAGTGCCACCAGCCTGGCCAACGCTCGCATAGAGCAGTGAGATGATCGCGATGAGCAGACAAGCCATGCTTCACCGATCTTGGCGACGATCTTCGCCTTTTTCCACGGAGCCCATCATGAGTCGCGCAATCAGGTGCGGTCTGACTGTTTTTCTGCTTGGGGACGGATCGAACCGCTTCGCCGGAATAGCTGGGCAAAGGTCCAGTCAGTTCAAGTTCCTTTAGCGAGTGCCATGTTTGGACCGTCCAATCAATTGCCGACTTGGTACTTGACTGGCTGGAATAGGACTGCGTTGCTTCCTGAGGAAGCAGCACTCGACGGGCCGCCGAGGTGAGCTGCATTTCTTGCTGTAACTCACCTCGTGTTGCGTCTCGCGACGTGCTGTCGGCTTTCCGCATGTCATGAATGCTTCGACGGACCGACGTCGCGCCAACCATGCGCGTTCGAAGCTCTTTCTGGACGTCTGGTTTTGTGAAATCAGCAGTTGGTATGACACTTGCTGGTCTGGCGCGGGTCGTCTCCCTGCTGGAGAAGCGCATGCAAAATGTCCTCCGCATCAAGCAGATCTCGCGGTTACGAGTATCTCTCGTTGCGCCTTTAAGGTGGCCCCTTTCTGCACGTTCGGTACGTTTGCGCCAGGCCTGCCGGACGGATTCGATGAGACGGCGCACAATGATGCGGGTAGTATGGCTTCTGCCTCGACTGTTCCGTGTTGCTCATCGATTCCGTCACCGGCGCCGTCGCACGGCGGAGAATCGGCGAACGGTTAGCGATGGCAATTCGCAAGATTGGGAAAAGACATGAATCTCGTATTGTCTTCGTCCCTAAGCAAAGAATGGATGCTGACAGGACACTCGTCGAGTTCCGGGCCGCCAAGCCCCTCGAGCTTAGCCGTATCGCGCAGATCAGAGCCCAGGATCTCGTCGTGCTCGGCCCCGAGACAAACCAAAGCGTCGTTCGGCTGCGTTTTCTCGCTATGCAAGCTCAACAGAGCCAAGCCTCTAGCCGGTGGAGCTGTCTGGAAGCTCAGTCCAGGCCCCCGCGGACCATCGGGATGATCAAACGGGACACCGTTGGGTTCGTATCGATGGCATCCTCCTCCAATACGGATCAGGGGCGATGATTTTCGATTTGGCCAGTGCGTTATCCGCAAACTGGACCGATCACTTCCGCTCAGCCTCGGAGGCAGGGATGATGACGCTATCTCCGGTGTTTGATGCGATCATGCCGGTGCATGCGGCGGCGGCGCAACGAATTCGTCGAATGGCGTCCGGCATAGCGCGAGCGCTCAGACTGCACGAATAAACTAACCCTCGAGTGCAGCTCATGGACTGGAATTTGGCTCCGCCTGAAACAAGCGCAATCGAACCCGACGACGGGGAGCTCGTTCGTCGTGCTCAAGCGCCCATCATGGACCTCTTTAGCGTCACCGAATGCGCGAACCAGACTCATTCGCTCAGAGAGCTATTCGAGCTTCTTGTAGGCTGTGCTACCAAGGAAGGCTTCAGTGAAGTCGCATACGGCTCTCTCAACTTCGTTGAGCCACTTCGCTTGGCAGAGTATCCACCCCCGACTGTGGCTGTGAAGTGGCCGCCAGACTGGTGCGACCGCTACTTCAAGCGCAAGTACCATACTATCGATCCGGTGGTCCGGCGGACGCCGATGCTTTCGCGGCCGTTTTTGTGGGATCAACTCGCCGACCACTGTCAGCTTCTACCGGACGAAAGACGCGTACTGAACGAGGCGAGAGAGGCGGGGCTGAAGCATGGCATGAGTGTGCTGTTGTTTGGCCCGTTGGGTCGGATATCTGTGGTGTCGTTTGCATCTGCGTTCGACGATGCTGATCCTCAGCACCGCATCGGTCATCTCAACGCGCTGGCCTGGCAGTTTCACGCCGCCTGTGGCGACATCTCTCGTCCCTGCGATAATGGTTGCGAAAGAAAAGTTGCACTATCGCCGCGGGAGATCAGTTGCATGCAGTGGGTGGCGGAGGGGAAATCGTCATGGGAAATTGGGAAAATCCTGGGAATCAGCGACAATACAGTCAACTTTCATGTCAAGAATGCGATGCGAAAGCTGGGTGCAGCCAGCCGGATTCAAGCGGTCGTTGTGGCAGTTCGCCTAAATGTTCTTTGAATTTGAGAACGGGGCACTAGCAGCCAAATCATGGGCTTCCAGCTTCTGACATAGTGCATGGCACCTTCGGCGAGCTCGCAACGCTCCTTTGGGCAAGTCCGCTATCTCACGCTGCGTGAGGTTGTGGGACTTTCACCAGATCGATGAATTGTCGAATCCACTGACCTGTTCCTCCAGTGTGTTGGCAGCATCTCGGCCACACTCCAACCAGCCTCTGGATCTTACTCAGACGGGCTCGCACCTGGTGCTTCGGAACTGGATTGGGGCCGGCAGGAAGAGGAGCAGCTGAGGAAAGAACCCCGACCCGGGGGTCGGAGTTCCGATTCACGCAACGGCGTGGAGGTCTTTATTTGGCAAAGGGCGAGCCAAACTTGTAATTGAGCCGCGCCGTGATGAGATCGATGTCCTGGTGGGCGCGGTCCGTGCCGAGAAACCCTGGGAAGCTTATGTTGCTGCGCTGCATGAACAAGTGGTTATACTCGACGCCAGCTGACCAATTCGGCGTGAGGCTGACTTCCGCACCGGCTCCCAGCACGCCACCCCAACGCACATCATTACTGTTCGCAAGCTCGGTGCGAGAAGCTACCGAATTGATGAGATAGTTGTTGCTGGTCACCGCAGCGCCACCCTTTCCGTAAAGTAGGACGGCATTGAACGTGTAGCCGATATGTCCCGTGAGTAGACCGAATGCGTCTGTCGTGGTGCCAATGGTGTTTGCCGGAAAGGCGGTGCTGACATTGGAGCCGCTGAAATCGGCCCAGTTGCCCTGTCCTTCGATGCCGTAGACCATGTTGAAGATGTGCCAACGATAGCCGATCTGGCCGCCAATGGTGCCGCCAGTCGAATTATGGCAGCCCTCGGGACTGACACCATTGAAATCCCAGCAGTTGCGGCTCGTTCCCCAGCCACCATTGACGCCGATATAGTAGCCGGACCAATCGATGATCGGGGCTGCGGCTGGCAGCGGTACCGCCTTGACCTTGGCAGGTTGCCCCGCCAAGTCCGTGCCGAACGAGGGAGCGGCGGCACCGAGTGCGCCGATGGTTGCAGTCAGAATCAGAAAATTCTTCATTTGAGTTCGTTCCTTTCGATGCCCCCCGGCGCCGTGCGTTTAACAATAAGATCGCGAATTGCTGTAACTGCCGCACAACATGTCGTCGAAAGAAATGATCCCAATCGCACGCCGCGTCAGATTGTGGAGCGCGCATCTTTTCCATGCCTCGACCGAAATGCTGGGGCCGGGACACTGGTCGCTTCGTGCAGATGATTCTTTGAATACGATCCGTTCATGATGGCCTGTGACGGGACGCAGTGCTACGAGCTGTTTGGCTCTCTCTTTCGCTGACTAGCGACAAAGCCAGGCTGCGCCAACACGTCCCGGGCATGCTCGTTCAGAGAGTTCGGCAAAAGAAGACCGCTGATCCAGAACGCGTCTCTTGCGATCAGGCTCACTTCCCCGGCAGGACGATCGTGCTGCCGCTTGCAATCGTGAGTGATACGGCGATGATCGATCGCAGGCTTGGACCGCTCTGGCTCAGGACCTTTCGCAAGTTTAGCACGATGTTCCTCAACCTCGACCTCGATCGACGGGTGTCAAGGAGCCGATGCGGCTGTGCTTGACGAGGCTCTTGCTTGAACTTGCGGGACCTCGTGCCGAGCCAAAAGTCAGGAGAGGAAACGGTATGGCTCTTCCTGGCGCCAGCGAATATTAGCGCGGCTATCCCGCCTCGTCGCCGACTTGCACTGGATTCCAGGAGACTGGTCTGGGGTCACCATAAGAGCTGCATAGGCGATAGTCGTCGCGAATGTGCTCCTCTTCAACGGGCTGAACATGACTGGAGGGGAAGCTCCACCACGCTCTGCCCCGGTGTTTTCCGCCGCATAAGGTTCCCAAGACCCGCAACAAGCCAAGTCTATGTGGCAGTGCGGGTTCAGGCGCCTATTGCTCGGTCGACCGCGCCAGCTCAGCCCGCAAGCTGCGTATCGCCTCGTTAGCCAGATTCAACGTATTCCGTTCGCCCTTCTTTATCGAAGACTCAAGGAAAGTGCACAACCGGCTATGGAGGACCGTCTTGCGATTATGCGCCAGCAACGGATCCTTCTCAACAAAGCGCCAGGCCTTATCAAATGCGACGCTCACGATAGCATCTTGCATCTGCTGATCCATCTCAACACTCCACGCCGTCCTGATACAAGGAAGTACCTTCGCAAGAGCAAACCGAGCGTCTGTGGCTTGTACCAGCTAGTAAGACATCAGAGCCGCAGTACGCTCGGACATCGAGGTGGTCTCGATGTTCAATGAATTTACAGATGTTTGTTGAAGTTCCGATGACCCGCGTGTCGGATTGCCAGGCGCATTCGAATAATTCTGAAGCGGCTGAAACGAGCTCGCGCTGTTCGCGCGGCTTCGTTGCCGAAGTGCGCTTGTTGCTTGGTATCGGTCGATAATTGAGGCTCTTCTTCCTGCAATCGGAAGATCGGGCCATGCCAATCACGAGTAAAGACGAACATCGATGAAAATGGATCGTTCCCCTCCTTTCCCAGTCTCTAGCTAGGACGCGTTTATCGAAGCGTGTGGCGTTTTCCGGCCACTGCTTGTTTGCTTTCTGACATGTGTCCGCGGGGCGTCGTTCTTTGCTCGACCCTTCGCGGCCTCCTGCTCTGGGTGCGGGCTCCCGCTTTTAAGCGTGGTGGCGAACAGTTGTGATTCGGAAAAGCCAGCGGAACCGGCTCGCTTACGGGACGGTAGCCCATAAACACCGAGTCGCCGATCCCTGGCGCGTACGACCGTCGCAGTCAGCCCAGCGATAAACGTTCAATAAAAGCGGCATCAACCACGAAGAAACCTAAATGAAATCTCAGTCTACTGTTGCACGTGACAGAATTAGCTTCGCGATCTTCATTTGATTAGCGGGAGTTCGGAGCACTTCGGGTAATGCTGCCATGGCCTGGTCGAAAAGGCGTCCCAAAATCTGAAGGTCTTCTGGGTAGTAAACGCCACGGTCTCGCGAGAGGCGCGTCGTTTGCTGGTCGCGGGCGGGGTCCCCGGTTTTGGCATCCCCGAGCTGCCCGAGCTCCAGTTCCGCCATGATCATTTGGTTTGTCAGGGCGTTTAGCAGTCGGACCGCTTCGAGCTCGTTGCCTTCTTCGCGTACGAGGGCGGCCACGAGGTCGAGTTGCAGATCGATGCGATCCTCGAGGTCCTCTGCGCGTGCATTGGAAGGGTCAAGTTCCACGGTGTTTGCTCCAAGGTTAGTTAAATGCAGGAAGCAGGCTGAGTAAGGGTTGTGTCGTGCTTTCCCGGCCGCGAGACCGCAGACACGGCGAAAGTACGAATGGCTGCTGCACAAGCCAAGGTGCGCACGCGCGGTCGCCGAAGGGAGAGGGTTGCAGGCATGTGCCGCGAAGAGAGCGCAAAGGCGGAATCGACCAGAGAGCGCTGTGAACTGTCATGTGATTCGACCATTGAGCCGATCCAGCGCGTCGACAGTCGCAGTAACTCCAGCCGGCGGGGACGCTGCGATGACGGCAAGTCGAGAATTGCGGCTCGAACTGCTGCACGATTGCTTGTCGCCTGACATAGCAATCCAGACGTAACCGGGGGCCTTGTCAGGCAGAGTGCCACAAAGAGTGCAGCCTGCACCGGGCTAGAGGACGGTTCGCCTGCCCCAATTCTATGCAGCGCACGCATTTGCCTTGGCCAAGCAGTGTGCGTGAGAGTCGATCTTCCTGGAGGGCCTTAGTATGATTGCAAAGGGGGAGGCGCCAGCGCGACAGATTACGCGCCAGACGTTGCGATTAGCGATCTGACCGCATTTACGCCGCTCGTGCGTCGATTCCAAAGATTGATGGCTATCGTTGGCGAAGCAGCCACGAGGACCTTGAAGCGCCCTGCGACTATGCTGAAAGTAAAATGGGTTCATTGCTCAAACGACATCCGTGGAATGTGCTTTCCGGAAACCGGCGATCGACTTATGGGTATTTGGCTGAAATTGGTAAAATCGAAAGTGTCGATGGGATGCATCCAGTTCGTGGATCGCGGACGCGCGTAATCTCACCTCTTACATCGAAAGCGGGTCAGTGTTTCCTGCCGGCTTGGTGCAGTGAGCTTATGGGCCTCTTAGACGAGCTTGCTGATTCGTTGATGACCGGCGGCTCAGAAAGGTCACAGCAGCGCAGGCGAATACCTCTAAATTGGACTCCAGATCTCACGAAGGTGAGAGAAACTCCTCGATCCCCATAAGCCGAAGGGAGGGTCATAGAGTCTCGTCCCGGACTGACCGACCAGCTCCGGCCTCCCGCAGATGCAGGATGAGCCCTGAGCAATCGCGGGTCTTCATTGAAAAGGTCCGCGAGATCGAAGCGGACGAAGAGCGTTCGGCCGCGGATAAGTTGATAAAGCGGTTCGCAGACAACTTAGCCAAAGCGGTCCCCAAAATAGGAGCGCGAGGCGGTCAGATATCGCCGCCATTGAGGCTGACGGTCGCCTTGCGCCCCGGGCAACGACAACCAATATGGCAACCAGCTTCGGCCTCAGTGCGTCGGTATACTTGCCACGCATACGATCCCACAACGCAGACATTATCCGTCAAAGCTGTCAAGAATTTCAGCTTTAATTGCAGTTGCGGTGTACAGGGAAATCTCCAGCGGAAGGTTTCCGAATGCAAGCTGGCAAAGCAAATAGTTGGCACCCGCCACTTCCATCTGCTGGAGAAGGACCTGTCGGACGGAAGCCGACGTTCCAACGACGCACAATTCGCTCTCAAGTGCTGCATCGAAGGTCAGCGGAAGGGCGGGCGGTGTCGGAATGGCGTTAAGCTCGTAAAGAAACTTAAAGCTCTCCAGCCATCGGCGATACGCAGTTTCGGCCGCCGCATGAGCGTCCTGATCAGACTTCGCAATCACGACCATGCGGGCCAGCCCGAGAAGTGGCTCGCGGCCGTGTGCGGCTGTGTTGTGGGGTCGATGGGAACGGTAGGCGTCCGTAACGTTCCGGACAACGCAGGCGGGGCCTATGCACGCGAGATTGGCGCCATTTGCCGCGGCCCACTGCGCCGACTCAGCTCGATTGCTTGCGATCCAGATGGGCGGATATGGACGTTGATGGGGCCTCAACGCTAAGGGTACGTCGCTCAACTCGAAATGGTCTCCCTGATAAGATAGTGTGTGTCCCCTCAGCGCAATATTCAAGATTTCACTGGCTTCCGCATAACGACTTGGTGCGGCGTCTGCACTGATGCCGAAATAGCCCGATTCAATCGGCTGGGAGCCGCGGCCTATCCCGACCTCGAGCCTGCCGCCGCTCAATTGGTCAAGCATGCAGATCTCTTCGAATGCGCGCAATGGATGATAAAGGTTGAGCAACAGTACGAGCGGACCGATCCGTAATCGCCGGGTGCGCTGCGCAACACTTGATAGGAACAGGTGCGGCGAGGGCCCTCTGCCATGAGGTGTGCAGTGATGTTCGGCCAGGTGATAAGCGTAAAAGCCGAGCGAGTCGCAGACCTCGATCAGCTTGAGACGATCTTCATATTGTCGTGCGGCATCTTGGCCGTCGTCATCCAAATGGTCGAAAATGCCGCACCTTAGTCTTGAAGAAAGGCCACTCTTCACTCGATCAATCTCCGATTACGGTTAGATGGAGGGTCCTGGTTGCTTCGTGCCTTTGCGCTCAAAGAGGTCTCGTTCGTCATTTGACCGGTCAGGCCGTTTTTCCTTGAGTGCGTGGATCTGGGCTTGCACCATGTGAGCGGGTGACGAGAATGCGAATGCCGTCGCCGCGCTGTTGATAGACGTCCGCGAGCCGCCTCCAAAGGCGAGTTATGCTCGACCAGAAGCATCGTTATTCGCTTCAAAGGTCCTGTGCTTCGCGAGCCAGATCAGCCCGGCACGGCTACTATTTGTCTATCATCGGACGTAACGTCTCCTTCAGGGCGACGTCGGGTAGCTCTGCAACCGCTGCAACGAACGCGAAAAACGCTCCGAAGGCTGCAAGTATGAAAGAGCTTGCGAGTATCGCTTCTCCGATCTGAGCGCGTCTCATTATCCGTGTCGCTTTGGCTTCGGGGAGATGGCGATGACGCCAATCAGTTCTGCTCGACAGTTTCAACACGGCCCTCTCGCCAGCGGTAAACCAGAAAGCCAGGAGCCGCATTGTCTCCCTTTCTATCGAACCGGATTGGGCCAATCACGGTATCGGTCGGCCGTGAACGAAGTGCGCTAGCTACGCGCACAGCATTGAAAGAACCGGTCCGGTTCACCGCCTCTGCCCATGCTTGCACGGCCGCATAGGCGTAAAGCGTGTAGCCTTCAGCGGACAGGTTGGAAGCTTCGAGTGCGGCCACCACACCGGCCGCATTGGCATTCCTGGCGGGGTCCGGCATGAAGGTAAACAACGTGCCATTTCCGGCGCTGCCTGTAATGGCCCAGAATTCAGAGGTCATCAAAGGATCGTTCGCCATGACCCTAAGTTCCGCTCTTGCTTCTGACGCCTGGCGTACAAACAATCCGATTTCTGTATGATAACCGCCGATATAGGCGACACGCACCCGTTCCTTCTTCATCCTTGAGACCAGCGCCCTGTAATCCTTTTCACCGGCTACATAGCTTTGCCGAATGACTTGTTCACCGAATCTCCGAAGCTGTGCTTCAACGACGTCGGCGATACCCTTGCCTGCGGTGCTCTTGTCGTCGAGCACTGCGATCTTGTCGTTAGGGAAGGTCCGGTGAATATACTCTGCGGCAACGATGCCCTGTTGGTCGTCGCGGCCGCAGATCCGAAAGACGGTGTCAAGGCCCCGTTCTGTTAGCTTAGGATTTGACGAGCCTGGTGACACCTGAATGATGCCTGCTTCGGCGTAGATCTCGGAGGCCGGGATCGACGCAGAAGAACAAAAATGTCCAACGACCAGCCGGACCCGCTCTGTTGTGAGCTTATTCGCGACTGCGACAGCTTGCTTCGGGTCGCACGCGTCGTCGGCGACAGTCAATATCACCTTGGTATCGAGAAGTAGGCCAGAAGCGTTCAACGCCTCGACTGCCGCAGCTGCACCATCGCGCATTTGTGCGCCGAACGCAGCGCTGCTTCCGCTCATTGGGCCAGCCACGGCAATATTGACGTCGGAGCCGCGCGCAACAGAGACGAGGGCGCAGAAGAGAAGCGCTGCACTCGCAGCAGGCGCACAACGATTTAACATTGTAGAGCTCCCAATGTTCACCTGAAGTGTAACAGCCACAGCTGTGATCAGACGTGTCGATACGTTGAGACTGTCTGTCAAAGCGAAGCTGGCGTTGGTCGCCAGATTGCGACCACGGTAGAACTTACAATTTGACGTTAGGTGCGTTTCAAGGCCGTTTTGAATGAGCCTCGACGGTGCGTCAGGGCGCGCGGATTGACGAGGTCACGACGACTGTCCGGTTTAGTCCATAAAACTCCTGGCCCGCATCAGAGCCGACGAGCGCCTATCGGCAATGCCGTGCGGAGCCGGCCAGGAGGACGTCAGTACGGCTGATCCTCCAACCCGCCAAGGGCCAGATCGAGATATTGCATGAGGCAGGGATCCCAACCAGCCAGACTGCGGGGGGCGCTTAATCGTGCAAGTACCTTCAGGATCATCGAAACGCGTGAATCGGCGCCAGCGATTTCGCCGATCAGCAAGCGTGCTGCAGCTGCGACAGCCTTTGCCCGCTCGCCGCAAGGATGCTCGCCTCGATCCATACAATCACGCAGGTCGTCGCGGATCCGCCGCCACCGCTCCTCGCGATCTGCCGCTAACTTGCAGGTGCATCGGGACGTCTGATTATGCGTCTCGACGCGCGACATGGCATTGAGGGTGGCAGGCAGCTCATCCACACTTACCTGAATATCACTGTCGATGGTCATGTTGCGCAAGCGATCTCGCAGCAGAGTTGCTCGAGCGACTTGAAGTTCTATCCGTTCTAAATGTTTGCGCAGAAGATCGGTAAGTGAGGTCGTGCCCTCCATAGCTTTACGGATCTCGACAAGGGAGAAGCCAAGCTCACGTAGCGCTCGAATTTGGTGAACCCGTTGCACACTTTCGCGGTCGTACATCCGGTGGCCCCCGTCAGTACGCTCTGAAGCTGCTAGGAGCCCGGTGTGTTCATAATGATGCAGCGTGCGTACCGTTACTCCGGTCGCCTCTGCAAGTTCGCCAATGCGCCATCGACGCCTTCGTGGTGTAGCTTTGCTCATGGTGTTCATTTCAAAGCCTACAACCTGACGTCACGTGTGATTCAAGCTATTTCAAAGCTCTAGCTGGATCGTCTTCCGTTCCAGCGCGAGACTGGTGACTATCCTCAGAATGGCGGGGGATCAACCCTGAGGGGAAATGGTGATCAACAAGTTCGTCAGGCATGCCAGTTGAGCCTCGCCAGCCGCTGTACGCTCCAGGATGAGTTTGGCGATTGCTGTGCGATTTTCCGGACTTCGCATCGATGGGGGTAGCGCGGTGATCGCACTATCATAAAGGCGTCCCAGGACGGAAAGCTCTTCCGGATCGAACACGCCGCTGCATTGCTCCAAGTTCAGCTCCTCGTTTGTCATTGCGTCATGGCAGCGCACGTCGTCAAGACGTTTGGCTGCGATGGGGCCAAAAGAAGTCAGACCCGCGGCGCGGAGCGACGAAGATGCGATGTACTCCCATGTGATGCGACAGGGCAACATGCGTGCGCGATGCTTGCCTCGATGGCGCAAGAGATCGTGGTCATGTGCATGATCGATGACCATCACGCTCACGGTGCGTGATGGTACGGCTTCCGAAGAAGCTGAAGCGTCTCCGCTCTTCGGGAGCCACTGCTGATTCGGAGAGTTGACGAGGGCAGCCCAGCGCCGATTCTGCTGTATCGTTGCAGGTGCGGCCGACGGCCGGGTGCAACGTACGTCCCTGGCTCTAAAACCAGGCCGACCCGCCGCTCGCACGTCGAGCCTATTGTCAACGTGCGAAAGAGCTACACAACGTCGTCATGATAGCCGTCTGTTGCGATGCTCTTGATAGAGCGACCATGAATTCGAGCGAGGCGAGCCAAAACTGTATGCAGTTGGGATATGAGGTTCACAGATCTTGCGAACGTCCTTATTACAACGGCGGGACAGATCGTACGAAATCTCCGGCAGTATCAGCCCGTTCCGAAGTGCAGATGATGGAGGCCTCTTGCTCAGTTGCCATGCGGGTAGCTTCCTGCAACAATATCTCTCGCATCCACAGGCTTTCCGGGTCGCTATTGTGAAGCACGGGCCATTGAACCGCCTCAGTGAAGGCGGGGAACGGCTGCGGGAGCTCCGCAATGCGAAGGGGCACTGTTCTTTGGAAATGCCTTACGAGCCCTAATGGCATCGTCCCTATGCGGTTGGTGCCTACCAGCAGGGGCGGGATCATGCTGAAGCTCTGCACGAGAATGTCGATGCGCCGATTGAGACCGAGATCGAGTAAAAGGGATTCTTCGACCGGCGTCTTGCGCGCACCTTTGACCTTAACCGCCACGTGGCCCATCGACATATACCGATCAAATGTAAGCCCCCGTAGTAGTTGGCTGTTCGTGCAGCAACCTACGCAGACGAGTCTCTCCTCGAATAGGGGCGCCCTGGGGTGCGCGCCGGACATGAATACTTCCGGCAAGATAACAAAATCGACTTCGCCGCGGCGGAGAAGCTCATCGTGCTCATCGGTGAGCACGACCAGTTCGAAGCTGACGGCCGGTGCTTCTCGCGCGACGCGCTCCACGACATTTCGGAAGAATACGACTGTTATAAAATCAGAAAGGCCGATCCTGAATCGCCGGTTCGATCGAGCTGGATCGAACACGTCCCGCGCGATAATTGAAAGATCGATGTGCGTTAGAGCCTCGCGTACAGGGCCTGCGAGTCCTTCCGCGCGTGAGGTCGGGACAAGTTCCCGCCCCCTCATCCCAAACAGCTCGTCACGGAAGTAGGAGCGCAGCCGGGCAACGGCTGCGCTCATGGCCGGCTGACTAAGATTAATCTTGCGGGCCGCTGCGCTGAGGTTGCGCTCAGTCATTAGAGCATCCAGCGCAACGAGAAGATTTAGATCCAGACCTTTGAAACGCATGTCTTCTTACCCGGCACGAACGTAATTGGGTGCATACACCAAGCGATGACGGCTGCGTCTGGAGAGGTCCTATTGGCTCGCACGAATGGACATCGTTTCCATCCTACGACCGCGCAAAAGACGCTCGTGTAATGACCGCAACAATGGAGAGCAAGGCGGTAGGCCGACCAGCAGCGGCCGGAAGCCGTCAGGAGTCCCAAAGTTGATCGGTCTCGCCGCTTCCCGCGAGCCACGCAACAGGACCCGGCCGGTTGGTTAATGGCAGATCAACCCAGTGTCCGGCCAGTGCCGTCAGTTCGCCAAAGCGCCCAGTCGAGCGCCGCGTAGCGCAGCGTTAGTCACGGCGGCCAACCTACAACCTGACGCAGTGTATGGTTCAAGCGATTTTATGGGACAAGCCAAACATTATTGTACTGGAGGAGGCGTGGTGTGCTGCGATAGTGCTGGGCGCTGCCTGTTTGCGGTGCAAGCGCCTCATCTGCGAGGTCACCACGCTCACGACTCGGCAAGTCTTCGCAGCCGATCGCCCGTCGCTGGCAGCTTAGCCTCAGAGACGTTGAAGTGACGAAAGCGGCCGAGCGGGTCGAAGGATTGTTAGCGTGTTTGGAACGTGCCGAGAGGGGCTTACGGTGAGCCTAGCAGCGCCTGCGAGTTGGAGGCTCCTGATGCCCAGATGCCATGTTGGATGCTTCCTCCAACAATATCCGCCGCATCCAAATGCTCGCCGGATCGGTATTGTGGAACGCAGGCCACTGCACAGCCTCGGTGAATGTGGGCAGGGGGAGCGGCGGTTCGACGATCCGCAGTGGCATCCGCTTTTCGAAGTGTTTGGCGAGTCGTAAGGGCATTGTGCCGATACGGCCTGTGTCTAACAATATGGGCGGAATCAGGCTAAAGCCCTGCACAACGATCTCAATGCGTCTCTTGACGCCGTGCTCAAGCAAGAACCACTCTTCGATGTTTGGTCTGAGCGCCCGTCCGAACTTCGCCGCAACGTGCCCCATCGAAATGTATTTCTCGAATGTCAGCTGCCGCGATAGCTGCTTGTTCTCGCGGCATCCGACGCATACGAGGGTCTCGTCAAACAGCATCGCCTTAGGATGCGCGCTCGACATGAACAGCTCCGGCAGAATGAGAAAGTCCACCTCGCCCCGGCGGAGCAGCTCATCGGGTTCATCGGAAAATGGCAGCAATTCGAAGCGTACCGCGGGAGCTTCCTGTGCAATACGGTCGAAAATTTTGCGAAGAAAGACGATCGTCATGAAATCGGAGAGAATGAACCTGAAGCGTCGGCTCGACTGAGTAGGGTCGAACGCGTCCCGCGATATGATCGAGAGTTGGATGTGCAGCAGGGCCTCGCGAACCGGACCCGCAAGCGCCTCTGCGCCAGGTGTCGGGACGAGCTCGCGACCTCTCATGGTAAATAGTTCATCGCGAAAATAGGTGCGCAGCCGCGCGATCGCAGCGCTCATAGCGGGCTGACTCAGGTGAATTTTGCGCGCCGCCGCTGTGAGGTTGCGCTCCGTCATCAGAGCATCGAGGGCAACGAGAAGGTTTAGATCAAGTCCCTTGAACCGCATGTTGTAAGTCTATCCATCGTGTGGATGTGTTCCATCGGAACTATCGATTTTACCAAGTTGCAGGATGTTGGATAGCAAACATAAGTTTGAAAAATTAATGAGGCATACCACGATGGCTGCTGCTCGCTCACGCTGGCTCAGAGAAAAGCTCCTGGAGGTGCGAGCAGCCGGCGCATCCGCTTCGAGGGCGGCTATGGGCACGCCGTGCGAGCCGCGTCGCTTCTTCTCGGTACGAAGCTCGTTCGATCGAGACGCCAGGCAGATCTCCATAAACCTTGGTTTGCGTGTTTCATCCGTTTCCATATTGCAGGTTTACCCGCGTACACTTGAGGGCGCGTTCAGCCGCACTCTAGTGTCGGGAAATAGCGGCAGGCGCAGATTGCGGATGCCCAATAATTCAGGCGAATCTCCAAATGGCTCGCCTGTCCACCGCATTCAGGGCGTGTCGAAGATGTATAAGAACCAGTGTGATCTGATGCCACTCGGTTGCGCCATCGATGAGGCGCCGCGCATCGAAGGCCTGCCCGCAGACGTCAAAACGTCGACAGAGATGCTAGACGAGGCGGAAAAGCTCCGTGGTGCAGACAGGTTCTGGCTAGTCCAATCGCCTCGTCGGCATCTTCCGGGATATCTCGCGCAGGGCATTGGCCGGATGACGAGCGCGAACCATGAGATCGCTTCGTCGCGAGTGAAGGCGCACGGCACGGTGCAGGCGAGGAGCGCCGCGCTCCGAGGGGTCATGGCAGCGCTTTTCAGTATTGATCAGCGGTTCGGCGACTAGCGAATTCTCGTGACCATCTCCGCTCTTAATTCCACTGGCGCAAGGAAGCCCGCCATGAACATTGCCGCATCCCGGACTGCGGAAGCTCCTACTGCGCGCGCTCAAGTGCAGTGGAGCCTTCGCTGGGAAAGCGAACTGCGGCTCGCTGATCATGCCGAGCTCGCCGAGTTCTTCCGCAAGAGTTACGGGCCGACCGGTGCGTTCAATGCGCAGCCATTTGAGGGCAACCGAAGTTGGGCCGGTGCAAGACCTGAGGTCCGCGTAATCGGTTACGACGCGCGCGGGATAGCTGCTCACGTCGGGCTACTACGCCGTTTCATCAATGTTGGTGGGGTCGATCTTCTCGTGGGCGAACTGGGGTTATATGCGGTGCGTCCGGATCTTGAAGGCTTGGGAATTAGCCAGGCAATGCGCGTGATGTATCCCATGCTGCAGCAGCTTGGGATTCCATTCGGCTTTGGCACGGTTCGGCCTGCGCTCGAGAAACATATGACCCGACTGGTCGAAAGGCAGGGGCTCGCCACCCTCATATCTGGCATTCGCGTCCGCTCCACGCATCCGGATGTCTATTCCAATTTGTCGCCGATCCGCATCGAAGACGTGATCGTGGTGGTTTTTCCGGTTGGACGCTCGATAAGCGAGTGGCCGGCCGGGACGATCATCGATCGGAACGGGCCCGAGTTGTGAAAGAGCTTTTCCCCCTATCTGGTGTCCGTTGCGACTACGCTGACGTGAGTGGAAGTCGCCCCGTCTATTTGACCTTTGATGATGGGCCAAATGCATTTTGCACGCCAGAGGTGCTCGATGTGCTGGCGCAACATCGGACTCCGGCGACGTTCTTCGTGATCGGCACGTACGCGGCCGAACAACCTGAACTCATTCGACGAATGATCGCGGAAGGGCACGAGGTTGCGAACCACACGATGACGCATCCGGATCTATCCAGATGCGGACCAGCGGAGGTACGCGATGAAGTTCTGGCGGCGAGCGAGGCGATCCGTTCGGCGTGCCCGCAGGCCTCACCCAGGCACGTGCGAGCACCTTACGGCATGTGGACACAAGAGGTGCTCGCTGTGTCAGCGAGCGCTGGTCTCACAGCTGTGCACTGGTCGGTCGATCCGAGAGATTGGTCCCGCCCCGGGGTTGATAGAATTGTGAATTCAGTACTAGCGAGCGTTCGCCCGGGTGCAATTGTGCTCCTGCACGACGGATATCCTCCTGATGAGGAGCGACCGTACACTGATGCCACGCTGCGCGATCAGACCACCATCGCGCTGTCACATCTGATCCCGGCGCTACAACGACGCGGGTTTCTAATCCGTCCACTCCCTCAGCTTCACTGAAAAAAAACTGACACCCTATGGACCTGCTCGCTACAACAAGCGCTGTCGCTGTTTCGTCTTATGCGCTGCTCTCGACGATCTACAAGAGCGCGCAAGCGCTTTACGCCCAACCGGCGACGAACCCATCGCTGCAGGACAGCCTGGGACGATCGGAAGCGGTCCTTCCCAGTGTAGACGTCATCGTACCGTGCTTCAACGAGGATCCAATCACGCTCGCCCAATGTCTGGAGTCGCTTGCGAGTCAAGACTACACCGGAAAGCTACAGGTGTATGTGGTCGACGACGGATCTGCAAATCGCGACGTTGTCGCGCCTGTACACAAAATCTATGCGAACGATCCGAGGTTCAGCGTCATCTTGCTGGCAAGCAACGTTGGAAAGCGCAAGGCGCAGATCGCCGCAATACGCAGCTCATCCGGTGACTTGGTCCTCAACGTCGACTCGGATACGATACTTGCCGCTGACGTAGTCACGAAGCTTGTATTGAAGATGCAGGACCCGGAAGTCGGTGCGGCCATGGGTCAGTTGATAGCGAGCAACCGCAGCCAAACCTGGCTGACCAGGTTGATCGATATGGAATACTGGTTGGCATGCAACGAGGAGCGCGCGGCGCAGGCGCGTTTCGGTGCCGTCATGTGCTGCTGCGGCCCATGTGCCATGTATCGTCGCTCCGCGCTCGCCTTGCTTCTCGATCAATACGAAGCCCAATTCTTTCGTGGGAAGCCGAGCGATTTCGGCGAGGATCGCCATCTAACGATCCTCATGCTCAAGGCGGGATTTCGAACGGAATACGTCTCGGACGCGATCGCAGCAACATTCGTCCCGGACAGCCTTGGGCCATATCTACGCCAGCAACTCCGCTGGGCGCGCAGTACCTTCCGGGACACGTTCCTTGCATTACGCCTGCTGCCAGAGCTCGATGGCTATCTGACGCTAGACGTTATCGGGCAAAATCTCGGCCCGTTGCTTCTCGCCCTGTCATCACTGGCTGCGCTCGCACAGCTCCTAATCGCCGGCTCTGTACCCTGGTGGACGGGATTGACGATTGCTGCAATGACAATGGTCCGCTGCAGTGTGGCAGCCCTTCGTGCTCGCGAACTGCGGTTTCTCGGCTTCGCGCTCCACACACCGATCAATATCTTTCTCTTACTTCCTTTGAAGGCCTATGCGCTTTGTACCTTGAGCAACAGCGATTGGCTATCGCGCAAGGTCGCCAATGTGCCGGCCGAAGGGGAAGAGCAGTCTGTCATCCTGCACCCGAACGCTGGACGACACGCTGCAAGTAAAAGGGGAATGTCTGGAACAATTCATAAGGCGAGGCTTTCCAGCCCTGAATCGAGCCTGGCGGCAACGAAGAGTGTTTGCGGTTGCGATCGTTCGACCGCCTGCAAGTAGGTGATAGGCTCATGATCCTGGACGCAAACCATCAGCTATTAGAGCGAGAGTTGTCTGCCGACGATCCATGGCGCCTCGACAGTAGTTCCTTCGAGCAGGAGCGATACGCGCAAATGCTCCGGATGTCGCGTTGCAATGGAGACGTTGCGTGTGCCCTCGAAGTGGGATGTGCAGCCGGTGCATTCACCGGCATGCTGGCGCCGCTATGCGAACGACTCACCGTGGTCGATGTCATGCCGCAGGCGATCGAGCGAGCGCGACGACGGACCAGCAAGTGGTCGCATATCACGTGGGTGACCTCCGACATCCAGCGGTTCTCGACCACGGAGCGGTTCGATTTGATTGTCGTGGCCGAAGTTCTTTACTACCTCAAGGACATTGTCGAGATGCATGCGGCTATCCGCAACCTAGTGAGTATGCTTGCGCCAAATGGAGCTCTGATTTTCGGGTCCGCACGTGATGCCACATGTCAACGATGGGGCCACGCTGCTGGTGCCGAAACGGTGATCGCTCTCTTCAACGAGAGCCTATCGGAGGTCGAGCGTCTGCATTGCCAGACCGAGTCGGTCAACGAAGATTGCTTGATCGTCCGGTTCCGGAAGCCGGGTCATTCGTCAGAACAATCAAACGTCGACCACTAGACCAGGGGATCGTATGCGCATCTGCGGCATCAAGTTAACACATGACGGGGCAATTTCTGTCGTCGAGGACGGGCGGCTTGTCTTTTGCACCGAGCAAGAGAAGCGCGGCAACAGTCCACGCTATCAATCCGTCGAGAACCTCGATGCAGTCGTGCTCGCCTTGGCGGAGCATGGCCTGGATCCGCGGGATATCGATCAGTTCGTCATCGACGGCTGGGATGGGGAGATTGAGTCGCAGTTCCAGGTCCTAAGTGGCGCTGTGCCGATCGCGCTGAAAGGGGCGCCGTATGTCGAGCGCCATGCTGAGGGCCTTCTTGATTCCGTCGACGGCTTTGGCCTGATCCTCGGAGGCAAGGTGTTTCCATATAAGAGCTACCCGCACGTCACGGGCCACGTTGCGTCAGCATATAGCACCAGTCCCTTTGCCAGCGCGGGAAAACCCGCGTTCTGCCTGGTATGGGACGGCTGCATCTTTCCACGTCTTTACTATGTGGAACCTCGGGGGGCACGGTTCATTGCATCCCTGTTTCCGATGATCGGCCATGCCTATGCTGCCGCTGGCCTTCACTTCGGCCCTTACAGGCAGCCGAACCGCTCCAGTTGGGATTTGGGCATCGCCGGCAAGCTGATGGCTTACATCGCGCTTGGCTCTGTCGACGAAAGCATCGTGGCAGTGTTTCAGGAGCTCTATGAAAAGCGCTTCGCCGCTGACACGGAGCAAGCTCGTCGCTACCGCGCTGACATCAACAATGCGGAATCGTCGCTTGCAGCTATCCACGACTTCTTCGAGGCAAGCGCATTGCGCCTGACGGCCAAGCGAGATGAGGACGTCCTTGCGTCGTTTCATGCGTTCGTGGAACGTCTTCTTGTCAAAGAAATGGCGATGGTTCTGCTGCGACACTCGTCGCTTCCAGGAGCGCGAAATCTATGTATCGCCGGAGGTTGCGGTCTCAATATCAAGTGGAACAGCGCGCTTCGTGCGGCGGGATTGTTCGATGACGTTTGGGTGCCGCCGTTTCCGAATGACAGCGGCTCGGCAATTGGCGCTGCTTGCGGGGCGATAGCGGCGCAAAATGGCTTCGGGCCATTGGAATGGTCAGTCTACAGTGGTCCGGACCTGCAGGACTGCGAGCTTCCGCCGGATTGGGAGGCGGCGCCATGCGGTCTGCGTGAACTTGCGGCGATTCTGGCCGACAACAAGCCGGTCATCTTCCTTTCCGGGCGCGCCGAGCTTGGGCCGCGGGCGTTGGGCGGCAGAAGCATTCTTGCAGCGCCGACCTCCCCGGCGATGAAGGATCATCTCAACGACATCAAGCGTCGCGAGCACTTCCGGCCAGTGGCGCCGATCTGTCTGGAGGATCGGGCGCCAGAAATTTTCAGCCCAGGTACGCCAGATCCTTACATGCTGTTCGATCACCAGACCCGGGCGGAATGGCGTGACAAGGTCCCCGCTGTGGTCCATCTTGACGGCTCCGCCCGGCTGCAGACAATCCCTCGCAACTCTCCGCACAAAATCGCCGCGCTTCTCGTCGAATTTGAGCAACTCACGGGCATACCGCTGCTCTGCAACACGAGCGCCAATCTCTATGGACGTGGATTCTTCCCGGATGCTGCCGCGGCCTGCCAATGGGGGCGTGTCGAGCATGTGTGGTGCGACGGCCAGCTCTGGACCAACAAGGTGGTAAGGAAGCCATTGTCGGCCGAGCGACTTCTGTCAGCCTAAGAGTGACCATGTCCACCGTAGCAATCGACCTTGCCGGCGTGAAAAAGTCATTTGGCGACAAGGTCATCGTCAATGAACTATCGTTTTCGGTTGCGCGCGGAGAATGCTTCGGCCTGCTTGGGCCAAATGGAGCTGGCAAGAGCACGATTGCGCGTATGCTCCTCGGCATGATTTCGCCGGACGCAGGCAAGATTACGGTCCTCAATGAGCCTGTGCCTTCCCGCGCTCGTGTGGCGCGTGTGCGCATCGGCGTGGTGCCGCAGTTCGATAACCTTGAACGCGAGTTCACCGTTCGAGAGAACCTGCTCGTGTTTGGTCGCTATTTCGGCATGAGCGCTCGCAAGATCGAGGCGGTCGCGCCATCGCTGCTCGAGTTTGCGCGCCTCGAAAGCAAGGCGGACACGCGCGTCGCCGAGCTGTCCGGTGGCATGAAACGGCGGCTGACGCTGGCGCGTGCGCTAGTCAATGACCCGCATCTGCTCGTGATGGACGAGCCGACGACTGGTTTGGATCCGCACGCCCGCCACCTGATTTGGGAACGTCTGCGAGTTCTGCTTGCGCGGGGCAAGACGATTCTCTTGACCACTCACTTCATGGAAGAGGCCGAACGCCTGTGCGATCGGCTGTGTGTCCTCGAGGGTGGACGCAAAATCGCCGAAGGCAAGCCGGACGGCCTGATCGATGAGCATATTGGCTGCAACGTGGTCGAAATCTATGGCGATGATCCACATCAGCTCTGCGAGTTGATCAGGCCGCATGCACGGCACATCGAAGTGAGTGGAGAGACGCTCTTTTGCTATACACCATATCCGGACCAGGTACGCGTGAAACTGCGCGGGCGGGCGGGCCTTCGTATTCTGCAGCGCCCCCCTAATCTCGAGGACGTGTTTTTGCGGCTGACCGGGCGCGAGATGGAGAAGTGAGCGATGGGTGAAAGTTTTGCGGCGGTGATGCCCGCTAACGCGTACAATTGGATTGCGGTATGGCGTCGGAACTTCCTAGCATGGAAGAAAGTCGCACTTGCATCGATTCTCGGCAACCTCGCAGATCCTATAACCAATCTGTTTGGCCTCGGCTTTGGCCTTGGACTGATCGTGGGGCGCGTTGAGGGGACGTCTTACATCGCCTTCCTGGCGGCAGGCATGGTCGCGACCAGCGCCATGACGTCCGCGACCTTTGAAACCATGTATGCAGCCTTTGCACGCATGGACGCCAAGCGCACCTGGGAAGCAATCCTCTTCACTCAGCTCACGCTTGGCGACATCGTTCTGGGTGAACTGGTGTGGGCGGCCAGCAAGTCCGTTCTGGCCGGAACAGCGATTTGGATCGTCGCTGCCACGCTGGGTTATGCCTCATGGCCATCCATTCTGTATGCGATGCCAGCAATCGCCCTTACTGGCCTTGTCTTCGCCAGCCTTGCTATGGTCGTCATATCTCTTGCGCCAAGTTACGATTACTTCGTGTTTTACCAGACACTTGTCCTCACTCCTATGGTGTTTTTGTGTGGCGCGGTCTTTCCGACGAGCCAACTGCCCGGCTCATTTCAGCATTTCGCCGGCTTGTTGCCTCTCGCACATTCGGTCGACCTTATTCGCCCAGCGATGCTTGAGCGCGGCGCCGACAGCGCTGCCCTGCACGTAGGTGCGCTCTGCGTTTACGCGGTCCTGCCCTTTTTCGTCTCGACAGCACTATTTCGGCGCCGCCTGCTGCGTTGACGTGAGTTCAGCGAAAATGGAGAAAGTCACATCGATGCAATGTCACGATGCGTTCTGCGGCAGCTCGGGGTGACCTGGCCTGTCACAGCAGCCGCTTCAATGGCCTTAAGAGGCCCCGATCGGGCAAGGTCTACGGCCGTCTGTTCGGTCGATCGGTGCGGACGCCAGCACCGGTACTTCTGAGCGCCTGTCGCTAGGCGCCGAGACGGACTTTGCAGAGTTGTGTGTGCTATCTGGCCCGCGCACCCGACGGAGCGTGACTGTAAAGATTAGATAGGTGGGACGCAGTTGGCGTTCCCGTCATGATCAAATGGAGAACGGGATGTTGTGCCTGGGAGTGAGTGGCGGTCTTGACAGAATCTATGAAAGCTCGCCGGAGCTGCCGAATACATTTCTTCACGATGGCGCCGCGGTTCTTGTGCAGGATGGCCGCGTGATTGCTGCTGTCGAAGAGGAGCGCCTCAACCGCGTCAAGCACTCCAACAAGTTTCCGAGCAATTCGATCCAATACTGCCTTTCTACCGCAGGAGTTGAGCTCGGCGAGATCGACCGTATCGCGTTCTACGCGACTGAAGCCTACTGCGATACCATGCTCGAGCGCCTTTCTGTTTCTCAGCCCGTCCCGTTGGACGCCAAACTGTTGCTGCGCCAGCTGCTGGCACGGGAGTTCGGCGCTGAGATCGATCCGTCGCGACTTTCCTTCGTAAATCACCACGAAGCGCATGCCGTGAGCGCGTTTGCCATGTCCGGCTTCGAACAAAGTCTCGTTTTTGCGATCGACGGCGGTGGTGATTTTCTCTCCGGCTTATTGGCGGTGGGGTCTGGCACCGAAATTGCGCAACTTGCAAGCTTCCCGGAACATAATTCCCTGGGGCTGTTCTATCTCGAGACGATCCGATATCTCGGCTACGGGTTGTTCGACGAGTACAAAGTGATGGGGCTTGCCCCGTATGGTGATCCCGCTAACTATCGCGAGCTCTTCGCGCAGTTCTACGAGTTGTTGGAAAACGGCGGCTATCGCGTTCACCTGGATCGGATCGGATCGGTCCGGCCCTGGTCCGCAACATCGAGGTTCGGCGAAAAGGAATGCCATTCACCCAGCAGCATCGAGATGTCAGCAGCTTCGCTGCAGGAGGCGCTGGAGCGGATCGTGTTTCACATCCTACGGCACCATCGTGAAGCGACGGGCATTACACGCTTGTCCTTGGCTGGGGGAGTAGCCCATAATTGCACGCTGAATGGTAAGCTGCTTTATTCCGGGCTATTTGACGACATCTTTGTTCAACCCGCGGCGCACGACGCCGGTTGCGCGCTCGGCGCTGCGTTGATGCTGTCAAACGAGCTGGGCAGGCCGGCGCCGCGGGAGCCACTGCCGGACGTTTATTGGGGGCCCGATCTCGGCAACGAGCAAGCCGTTGAGCATGAGCTCAACGCATGGTCAGGCCACCTCGACATTCAACGAAGTGATGACATAGCATCCAGTGCGGCAGACTGGATGGCGAATGGCGATGTAATCGGCTGGGTTCAGGGCCGCTCTGAGTTCGGCCCACGTGCGCTTGGTAACCGCAGCATTCTTGCGGACCCGCGGCCTGCGGGAAACAAGGACCGCATCAATGCGATGGTCAAGAAGCGCGAGGGCTATCGCCCCTTTGCGCCATCTGTACTGGAGGAGGATGCGAGCGAGTTCTTTGAGCTCCCGGACGGCACGCGGCAGCTCCCCTTCATGAACTTCGTGGTTCGTGTGCGTGAAGCCAAGCGTAACGTGCTCGGTGCGATCACACACGTTGATGGGACCGCTCGGCTGCAGACAGTATCGCGCAAGGCAAACCCCACCTACTGGGATGTAATTAATGCGTTCAAGAGGCGAACGGGCATCCCAGTTCTTCTGAATACCTCATTTAACAACAATGCCGAGCCGATCGTGGAGTCCGTGTCAGATGCGATCACCACGTCCTTGACGACTGACCTGGACGGACTTGTTGTTGGGCCGTTCCTCGTCAGAAAGCGCGCAGCATCACTGCAGGATTTGAGTGCACTGGGCGTTTCATTGCCGCCGTATGCATCCCTTCATCGTGTTCGCTCCCACACAGCGCCAGATCGTCAGGAAACGGTCTGCGAGATCCGCACGGGACATTCCGCCCACGATAGTATGCGTATCTCACATGAGCTTTTCGAGATCTTGATGCGGATCGAGGGCGAGGCGTCGCTCGGCTGGCTTCTCGACGCAAGCAGGCAGGACCAGGCCAAGCGTGAAGATTTCGTGAAGGAACTGCGGCTCGTGTGGGAGCCGCGGGGCATTCGGCTACATCCGCCGCGCGGCTTGCGGCTGCAATAAAGTGCAAAGCGAAACATAGCCGGAACTCATGAGCATGGCCATGCCTATGCCTGCATGTGAGGAGGCCAGGCCATCCGAGGCACGGGGGTCATCGGGCATCCGACTGAAATCGGGCACGTCGACGCAACACCACTCAAGAAAAGACGGAAAGTGTTGCAAGAACGCGGCCCATCACGGATAGCGCTGCTATGAAGTTCTACCGACGCAGTTCGCCGGCACCGCGATTTCAGACCGTGACGTCGGACAAGATGATCGTGAGATGTCTGCAATGACGTCTCTTGTCCAAACAGGAGCCCGGGAAGAGGCAATGCAGAGCGGTTCGAAGAATGATAGGTTCGTAGTTTCTCGGCGACGCACGGGGTTCGGCGACTGCCTGTGGTCACTGGCGGCAGCTTGGCGTTTTGCAAAGCAGACAGGACGGACGCTAGCCATCGATTGGAGGGGATCTTGCTATCTCGATGAGCCATCCACCAACGCCTTTCCAGTCTTCTTCGAACCGGTTCAAGACATTGCTGGCGTGCGGGTGATTTGCGACGACAAGATCAATCAGTGCTCATTTCCGGGACCATTCTTCCCGACATGGTGGAACAAGCCATCCATCGATTGCGTCTATCGCCCGGACGAGCAGATTTTCCGGGAGCGCGACGAACTCGATCAACTGTTCCAAAGTCACAAAGATAGCGACGCTAACACGGTCGTGTGTGATGCGTGCCTGATGTGGCGCTGCGATCAGGAGGCCGAACGAGAAATCTTTCGGAGCATCAAGCCACGACCTGAAATTCAGTCTCGGATTGATGCTATCTACCGCGAGCACTTTGAATCGTACAGCGTAATTGGAATCCATGTCCGGCATGGCAACGGCGAGGACATTATGGGGCATGCTCCCTACTGGGCTGACCCGGAGCGCGCCTTGCGACAGGTCTGTAATGCCATTGATAAGGCTAGGGGGTTACCCCACGCAAAACCCGTGAAGGCTTTCCTGTGCACGGACAGCGCGATCGTCCTTGAGAAGGTTTCGACTATATTTCCTGATGTTTTCACGATTCCCAAACAGTTCCAGGCACCTCAGGCCGGCCCATTGCACAACGCCGCGCTCGGAGCCGAGGGCGGCTTTTCCGCCCTCATCGATATGTACCTCCTTGCGCGCTGCGATACCGTGATCCGTTTTCCCCCGACGAGCGCCTTTACGCGCTATGCGCGTCTCTTTGCCCCACGCGTTATAGAATTCGATTTGAAGGATCCGAGCCGATTGATCCTGATTGAACAAACCTCGCGAGAGCTCGTGGCTTCATGAAAGTCGTAGCCCGCCTGATCGATCTGATTGCCGCGTGTTGCATCCAGCAATATTGGCAGATCTTTTCGGGGCGGCAATTGTCTGTCCAATGTGAAGCTCTGCCGCGGACTTCCACCGAAGAACAGCGCGACGCGGGGTCCGAATGTCTTCCGCTGAAGCTCGACGTCGACAACAATGACCTTAACGTGCTGCCCCGGTAAACAGGTGTAACACGGCTTCGTCTTCGGCTCGGGGAGGCCGCAAGTCGAAGCTAATCGGTGGTCGGTCGCGGATGGACATATCGAAAGCGTCTCCGCTCAGCCGGCGAGTTCCGTCTTACGGTCGGTACTCGCTGGTGTGAACGGGCGCTCTCGGAGATTCACTATTTTGAAGAAGCAGTCAGTGCGCCAGGTTGTGGTCCGGGATCAATCCGCCCCGCGATGTGCCAGTGCTGGACACAGCAGAGCAGAGCGCGATGAAGTCGGCCGCAGTTGCGGACAAATCTAACGTACAGGTTGGTAACGTCAGCTTTCGAGTTGAAGCGGCTACTGTCGGCGGCCGCTATCCTAATCGATCGTTGCCCGACGAGAGGCGCTGGCCATTTCTTGGCTCTTCCAGTTGTGCGATCAGGAAGGAGAGCGCGGCTCGTCGCCTTATCTTTACGAAGGCGAGTGTGCTCGCGACATTGCGTAGCTGATGCACCATCGCTGTCACAAAGCACACCCAGCGTGTCTTGAACCCGCCAAGCATTCCGCGTGCGAGACATTAGGACGCAAAACGGAAGCGGATTTACATGCATCGCAGTGGCGCAAATCCTGCTACGCGTGCGGCGCGCAACAGGGGAGGAGGCGGGCGTGGGTCTGGATCTGCCAAATGACGATCTAATCAGAGGCCCGCTGCCCGACACACATTTGGCTTGCCCCTTTCAGGTCGATAAAGCCCGTGTTCATGCCGGAGAACAGAAGGCGATGTTGCTCACCGGAGCATCGCGCGGAATTGGTCATGCCACTGCCAAGCTGTTCTCGGAGGCGGGCTGGCGCATCATTTCTTGCGCGCGTCAACCGTTCGACGGCGGGCGATGCCCGTGGGAGGCAGGGAACGAAGATCATGTCCAGATCGACCTCAGCAATCATCGAATGCTGCCGCGCGCGATCACTGAGGTCAAGAAACGCTTGGCCGGTGCACCTTTGCACGCGCTAGTGAACAATGCCGGTGTTTCGCCGAAAATGCCCGCTGGCGATCGGATGACGTCGTTGACGACGTCAATCGAGACTTGGATGAAGGTGTTCCATCTCAATCTTGTGGCCCCGATCTTGTTGGCGCAGGGGTTGTTTGACGAGCTAAGAGCCGCGTCAGGATCGATCGTGAATGTGACTTCGATTGCGGGCTCGCGGGTGCACCCGTTTGCCGGCAGTGCCTATGCGACGTCGAAAGCTGCACTTGCGAGCCTCACACGCGAAATGGCCCACGATTATGCGCCGCATGGCATTCGCGTGAATGCGATCGCGCCCGGCGAAATCAGGACGGACATGTTATCGCCCGATACAGAATCGCGTCTCGTGCCAAGTATCCCGCTGCGCAGAGTGGGAACCCCGGATGAAGTGGCCAAGGTCATCTTTTTCCTGTGCTCAGATGCGGCCAGCTATGTCACGGGAGCCGAGGTGCCGATCAATGGTGGGCAACATCTGTGAATCGGCCGGCCTTGGCGACGCAGCTGACTTGAGCTGCAGCAGCGGTGCTTATGTTCTCCGCTGACGACGCGCACGAAATCCGCAAAAATGACATGAAAGCACATCGTAAGTTTACCGTCGTGCCATGAAAGGGTGTTACGGTTCTATGTCATCTCGTGAACACTTGGCGTTAGATCGAGAGTGACATGCAAAACGAAGCTCGCCAACCCGGACAAGGTACCAGGGAGGATGATCGAGAGAACGGAGACCGCCTCATGCTGGATATACCTTCCTCATGCGAACGACCTGCACCGCAACCGGAGCCGGAGCGTAAGCTCTCGAGCGAGCCGTTGCGTGAGAGCGCGCTAACCGGCATCGTCGAAATATCGAAAATACTCGCCGCTCCCTCGCGGCTCGAAGTCACGTTGGCCAACGTTGTTGGTCTTCTGCAGTCGTTTGTGCATATGCGACACGGCATCGTCTCACTGCTCGATGACGACGGCATGCCGGACATTACAGTGGGCGCCGGCTGGAGCGAAGGCAGCGACGAACGTTATCGGATGCGATTGCCGCGGACGGCAATCGACCAGATCATCGCGACCGACAGGCCTCTTGTCGTCGAGAACGTAGCCGCCGAGCCGTTATTCAGTGCTGCCGACCGGGAAGTGCTCGGCGCCTCGGATGATATGCCAGTGTCGTTCATCGGGGTTCCGATTCGCATTGATCCGAAGGTCGTGGGCACGCTGACGGTTGACCGCATCCGCGACGATAGGTCGAGTCTCGGCCTCGAGTACGATGCGCGACTGCTCGCCATGATCGCTAACCTGGTGGGACAAACAGTGAAGTTACATCGCTTGTTCGCCTGCGATCGCGAACGACTGATGGCGGAGAAAGATCGGCTACAAAAGCAAGTACTAGAGCTCAGGCAACCCGCTCGGGAGCGCAAGAAGCTACACGCCCATGGGATCATTGGGGACAGTCCAGCCCTGCGCGGGCTGCTCGAGAAGATTGCGGTTGTAGCCAGATCTAACAGCACGGTTCTGCTGCGTGGCGAATCCGGTACCGGAAAGGAACTAGTAGCCAAGGCCATTCACGAATCATCATCCCGCGCCAGGCGCCCGTTCGTTAAGCTGAATTGCGCGGCGCTTCCTGAGACCGTCCTGGAATCCGAATTATTCGGACATGAGAAAGGCGCCTTTACCGGTGCGTTCAGCTCGCGCAAGGGGCGCTTCGAACTTGCCGACAAAGGAACGCTGTTTCTTGACGAGATTGGCGAGATCTCAGCTCCGTTCCAGGCGAAGTTGCTGCGCGTTCTCCAAGAGCAGGAGTTCGAGCGCGTCGGCAGCAACCAGACTGTTAAGGTCGATGTTCGAGTGATAGCTGCGACCAACAAGAACCTTGAAGAGGCTGTCGCAAGCAGCGAGTTCCGCGCGGACCTTTACTATCGCATCAGTGTAGTTCCCTTGCTGTTGCCGCCCTTGCGCGAAAGACGCAGTGATATTCCCCTGCTTGCCAGGGAGTTCCTCAGAAATTTCAATAACGAGAACGGTCGTACTCTGACCTTGGAGGCGAGCGCGATCGATGTACTGATGAACTGCGGCTTTCCGGGAAATGTCCGCGAACTCGAAAATTGCATCGAGCGGACAGCGACGCTGTGCGCAGGATCATCGATTGTGAGAAGTGACTTTGCATGCTGCCAGGGCCAGTGTCTTTCTGCGATGCTGTGGAAAGGCACCTCCGACGAGAGACCGGACCAGCCCGTTCCCACGCCATCGGTGCCTGCAAAGTCCACCATTCCGCTAGCTGAAGCGACCCAGCCGGTCCAGTCTGTCGGCGGCAAACTGGCCTCACTGGGGCCTCCCGGCACAGTTCTCGTTAGTGGCGCAAAGATGGCCGATCGCGAACGGGTCATTGCCGCCATGGAAAGATCTGGCTGGGTGCAGGCAAAAGCAGCGCGCTTGCTCGGACTAACGCCGCGTCAAATTGGCTACGCGCTGAGGAAATATGGAATAGAGATAAAGCGGTTCTGAACGACGACATCGGTCGGAACTGCTACTGCCAAATAGCTATACGAGAACGATCCCGATAGGCATTCTCATCACAATCTGAAGGAAATGGGTCCGCCCACGGGGGCAACTTGGACCCAAGCATCCCGCGCGCTTGCGGGACTGCTGTCGAAGGGCGGGCTCACCTGGTTCGATGACAAAGGGACTTGCTCACAATGACATACTTAGCGTCATTGCGGGCCATGCAATCGCGAACAGTCGGTTGCGGATCATGTAACGAGCGTCGTGCCTATCCGTCGATCAAGCTCCGGACTAGTGAGCGCCAATGCTCATTGAACGTCACCTGGTCAGCCGGCCGCTGGTGATTGGCGGGGGTAATCTGTCGCAAGCGGTCCTAGCATCACTCAGCTGGCGGCCTGCTGAAAAGCGCTGTCGCAGTTCTGACAGTGTTAGCATTCGTTCGTCGGGGAGCGGCCTAGAGGCGGGCATTACCGGGACTAAGCCTCTGTGATGGCAAGCCGACCCCAAAAGGGCGGGCGATGGTACAACACTTGCTGTGCTCTCCGCAGCTGTCGCAGCTTTTGGGAGCAACACCGTGCACAACGTCGTCTGCATCAAACAGGTTCCGGACTCGGCGCAGATCCGCGTGCACCCCGTGACCAATACAATCATGCGTCAGGGAGTGCCGACCATCATTAACCCATATGACCTCTTCGCCCTCGAGGCCGCGCTGGAGCTGCGTGATCGGTTCGGCGGCGAAATTACGGTGCTTACAATGGGGCCGCCATCGGCGGAAGATTCTTTGCGAAAGGCGTTGACTTACGGCGCCGATCGCGCCGTCCTCCTCACGGATCGCTGCTTTGCGGGCTCCGACACCCTGGCCACAACGTATGCACTTGCAACAGCCATCCGAAAAATTGGTAAGGAATATGGCCCGACAAATCTCATCTTCACAGGGAAGCAGACCATCGACGGCGATACGGCGCAGGTTGGGCCCGGCATCGCAAAGCGGCTGGGCGTACTGCAGCTAACTTACGTTGCGAAAGTCAGATCCTTAGATCTCGCCGCCCATACAATTGAGGCAGAACGACGCTCCGAAGGTGGTGTCCAGGTGCTGCACACGAGGCTGCCCTGCCTCATCACCATGCTGGAGGCAACGAATCAGATTCGGCGAGGCGCGATGGCGGATGCCTTGCGTGCCGCGCGTGCCAAAATCGTGAAATGGAGCGCAAACGATGCCGGTATCGAAGACGTCTCCAAATGCGGCCTCAAGGGATCACCGACCGTCGTCAAGCGAGTGTTCGCTCCCTCTGCGCGGGCCGAGAAGGCAGCGCTGGTCGAGGCCGGCGAGCAGCCGGCGCTGGCGCTGATAGACGCGATTTTCAAGCATCAGCCGAAGCTCGAAGCCGATCTTGCTGCACTTGCCCGTGACGCTTGATCTGGCGCGAAACCGTCCGAGATGTACCAACACCATGAGGTACTCGCGTGGGCGCGCAAGACGTAGCTAGGTTTTTCAGCTCGCGACCTGCGCGTTCTGGTCCATGGCGTTCTTCGAGTTCCAAGGGCATCGGGACCACGTGTTCCCTAGATCGCGTTATGGCCTCGATCAATGCCCGGAGTTGGCCGCGATTGTCAGTCGCATCGACAAAGGGCTGCGAATGCGTCCAGATCCCACTATATGGTCGTGTTCGATGGCGTTGAGGCAACTGCTTAGCGCGTAGTTGTCGCGAGCGAAGATGGATTACGTCAGCGAGCGGGATCACCATGCTAGCGCCCACTCCCCAAAGCGCTTGTCGCGGTGTTCAAGGCGCGAAGCCGACCTTTGTGGCACTTTGGACCAATCTCCGCGATTCGGTATCCCTATACTCATTAACCATTGTGAGTGGAGTGGGCTCTTCGCCGTCTGGTGTCCGACAGTCATACAAGCGCTGTCAGGTTCAATACACTTGCGACGAGGAGTCGGTCGCGATTTTGTCAATGTGCTCAAAATCTTTGGAGCGAGTGTACGAGTTGGCACGGTGATTGCTGTAAGCGTGCAAGAAGACATCGTGGTGGCACTCGCGAACGTGAAACATAGCGTCGGTCTCTTTGAGAATCTCGTGGCGGCCAGCAGCGAGCCAGGTAGATGCGGACAATCCTTGCAATGCTGTACGAAGCTCATAGCGGTTCGATCGACTGGCAGGAGCAGCAACAGCGAGGGCCTGCGCGGCGTAATATCTCACCATGACGCTGAAAGCGTATGATGGCCGGCCCGGAAATTCGCGGCATCGAACGTTTCGTGGACCGGAATCCGTCTTGATCGCCGCCGCTCAGTTGATCTACGTGCTCCGCTCGATGCGGGTGAGCAGCACTGAACATGCCGATGTCTGCTACCGCGAAGGCGCAACCAAGAATGTCGCCTGGATGGTGAACGCGAAGACAAGCCCATCGAAACCAACGAACTCGCGGTGGCCAATAGCTGGCGCGGTGCTCGGTCAAAGACCGCTCTCTCCTCATCCCAGGGGTCACATGACATCTCAAACGTCTCGATTGACACCCGATCAGTCTCCGCAGATATGCTGCAAGTATTTGACTGAGCAAGCGCGAGCCCTGTTCGGCCCGCACCCGTTCGCTGCGGAGATGTCCGAGGACCAGGTCGCTCGCCTGCTGCCTGACTATCTGGCGATGTCACAGGCGTTCCCGTACCTGCAGGCGGGGTCGCAACGGGATCTCATTTTCGATGCAATGAATCACAATCGAGATATTCCGAGGGACATTGAACTGACCAGCGTGGTTGGAAATTTCATCTGTTGGGATGAGACGGGCGGTTATGGCCAAATTCTCCAGGGCGGCAAGGCGGCGCTACCCGACATTCTGGTGACTGAGAACTTCCACTCCAACCTGCTTAGAAAGGATGCGTCGCAATTACTCGGCAGAGCAATACGGCCCAACTACAGCGCCACGACCAAGCGGTACCTGCATTGTCTCTATGCCGGCTTGTCATCGAAAGATCCCTTAGTACGTTGCGCCTACATGGTCGCTTTTGAGCTACATGCTGCGGACATGATCGAGTCGCTATGGACCACTCTGGTCAAAACCTTTAAGGCGCGGCCTGACGATCTTGAGTACTTCCGCAGCCACGTCGGCGGAGAAGATCCTGCGGAGAAGTACCACGGAGAAATGACAGGCCGGCTGATTGGCGAACTTATCCCGGCTGATAGGAATAACCGCTTTTTAGATGAATTCGATCGAGCCTATCGGCTCAGCCTACAGTGGTGCCGCGATCTGCGCCGAGTTGTCTCACTGAAGGGAGATGATCACTCGGAGGTCGAGCACCATGGCCGTTGTCATTGTGGTTCTGTCAAGTTCTACGTCAAAGCACCGCGAGAGCTATCTGCAGTTCGATGCAACTGTTCAATCTGCGAAATGTCTGGATTTCTGCACTTGCTCGTACCCGGCAACAAGCTTCGCATCGAGTGTGGCGAAGAATTCCTCACGACGTATCAGTTCAATAAGAACATCGCTCGGCACACGTTTTGCCGGGTTTGTGGCGTAAAGCCATTCTATAGGCCGCGCTCGAACCCCGCCGGATTCAGCGTAAATATTCGATGCCTCGATAAGGGGGCCATCGAACGCATAACAATAAGCGAGTTCGATGGCGAGCATTGGGACCAAGCCTTCCGCTCGATGCACCAGGACCTTCAGTCCTGCGTCGAAGATAAAACCCTGGAGTGAACTCGAATGGCGCGCGCAATGAATCATAAATCTCGTCTTCTTTCAGAAGAAGCTTTGACAAAATACCGCATAGAACTGCTGGTAAAGGGGACGGTCGTGATCGGCCCCCAGATATTGTTCACCCAAGATGACTTGTCCAAAATCGATCAGCTGCAGGCTGAGATTTCCGAAGAAGAAGTGAGGCAGGGAGATGCCGGCGACTCGCACAATGTTTTCGTCAAACGCGTGAGGGTAGACCCGCCCGGCCGCGCTCCTAGCGACGTGAGCGGTGCAGCTCCACGGCAGATCATGGAACTGCTTGAAAGGAAAGACCGCAGCTTCGCGATAAGAAAGATCTTGGGGGCCACGTCGGATCACGTGATCCGCAGATGCCAAATGCATCGGATGCCTCCTGGTTCGTTTGTTGGCATTCATCTGGATGCTGCGAGCGATCCGGATTTCGAGTACGCGGTCATTGTGCAGCTGGCGAGGGACTTCGAGGGGGGGGAGTTCGTGGTATATCCAAGCGGGTACGAACACCAGGTATTCAGACCGCCATTTGGCGCTGTGCTTGTCACCACATGTAAGCTCCGGCACGAGGTGAAGCCTGTGCGGTCCGGCGAGCGCCGATCGCTGGTCTACTTCTGTTCAAAACGCAGCGGCGCGAACCGCCGGATCATCGAAAGTTCTACCGCTGACGCATGAGGTGGGGTGGCTGAGATCGCTTTCGAATGAATTTGCCAAGGGTGAGCTCTCAGGAGAGGGGGGAGCTTGGCATACTGTGCTCAGACTGTCTCCGGCAAAAGGCGCCGGGGCGATGAGCATGTGGAAGAAGAGTTGCTTTGGAACGAACCGGATCTCGCCGCCCAGACCCGATTCGTCCAACCCGCGCAAGCCCAGCTGCTGCGCTCGATCCTGAGCCAGAGCGAGCGCGTACAAACCTCCAGCAGATCGTCAATGATCAGGATGCGAACGATACCGCCAATTCCTGTTCATGCCTGTGAACGATGCGGGCGTCACTCGCGGCGGCGCCTGCTGGTCGCTTCTGTTGGTTAACCAGCGAGTGCCTACCGGCACCGGTTGGCTATCACTATGACTCCGCCCAGTCTTCCAACAGTATCGTTTGCAGCAGCAGAACGGCTTGGATAGGGGTACCCAGGGTAGACGCGACGCCAGCGCTGATTGGACGATTGGCGCAGGCCGAGCGGCCAGACCATGCGCCGCTGCACCTCGAGCACCTCATCGCCATTCGGGACTTCAGGAGCGACTTAAGGATGGTCCCGATTAGGGCTGACGGAGCTCGAGCTAGACGAGGCAAACATTCACATCGCGTCGTCAGATAACCTCGCGTGATCGAAAGCAGGGACAAGTTGAGATGAATTGAGCGATTGAAGATATGGTCGCTGTGATCTCAATCAAACCATTCGCAGTAGGCGGTGCTGTAGATCGCGGGCCGCGGCCCTATCGCGCGCAATCACAAGGCACTCCACCGTGCCAGCCTCTTGGTCGGCGGCAAGCGGGATCACGCCCTCCTTGCGTGTGCGGTCGAACAGAAATCCTTCCTTGACCAAACGATCATGCGCTATTTGGAGGGATCCTGATCGAACATTTCTTACGGATAAAATAACGTTGCAACCGGAATAGTCGAATCCCAGCAGCCGGACGGCAATGCTGTGTAACACCGCGCCGCCACCCCAACGGCCGTTCGCTTCATTAAAAAGCAACCGTCCGTCAGTAGCGAAAATGGCGTCAATGTTGATCATTCCGCGATATCCCAGGTTTCGCGCAAGCGCCACAAATCGGTAAGCATGCGCCTGGGCAGTCAACCATTGCTCGTTCCTCAGGTCGCTTGGAAGCTCAAGTCCTGTCCAGATCAGAGCTCTTTCGGATCGGTCGGCGCTTTTACGCAGACGTATGTTTCCACTGCTCATAAAAACGATTGAACCATCATCCTCGATTTCATACTCGAGATAGAACAAAGACTTCGCTAGGTGGTACGACTCCACGACCAGCGTCTTACACGATGCCGTTGTCATCTCAGACCAAAGCGCATCAGGATCAAACGACAGCCATGGAATCCGCCGGGTATCTCTTGCCCCAGGTAGTGGATCGCTTTCGTTGCCGGTCAGGATGACATTTCCGACTCCACCGGCTCCATTGTCCAGCTTTACAATGACGCTGCCGGTCTCAGCTCTGAGGGAAGTGACCGCCCTGAAGAGTTCGTTTGAGTCCGTCGTGACAGCCCCATTTGGCAGCGGAAGTGCGACGCTTGTCGCCAATTGACGGAAGTGGCTCTTGCGGTTCAACAGATCAGGCCCTCGCTGCAGAGCGAAGTCGTCGCCGGTCCGCGGTATGCCAAGCATGGCCGCCAGGCGTGCGACGCCTTCAGTAGAGTAGCAGGGATACAATCGCCAGGTTGATTTCTGACGAATATGTCTGTTGATTCGCTCAACAACAGTCTTGGACAGGAGTGCGCAATCATCAAGCACCGGCGATTGGTTGCCGCCTTGAGGTACAAGCAGACAGAGACTCGATGCGTCGAAATTGAGCGTCGCGCCAATGAAGGATAGCAGATCCGCGGGGATGACTACCGGGGAGACTATCAGGTCACCCTCATGAGCAAACCACGCTGAACGGTATGCCGAATTGGCGGCCAGCGAAAGTTGAGCTCGTGTCAGATCGGAGCCCGACATTTGAGCCGTACCGGCATTCATGATCAGGATCCGCGGCATCCGTGACCTCCGGGCATTTGGGCGCGATCAGGCAGTGATGCAAACAATGGTGAACCTGCTGCGCCATGTTGAGCACTGAGCGAAGCTTGATTTGGCGCCGTCCTGCTACGAGAGAGGCTAGGTCGGTGAGCGCGAGCGATATCGTCAGTCTGTCGGCCGAGGCCGACGTAGCTGAGAGGCTGCCCTTCGAAATAGATCGCAGTTTCGCCTGGAGTATACGCAGCTTTTTGGTCGGTCAGGCTGCGGAGATTCAACTCGATATTCAAGCACCTCACGCCCGCATAGTACGCTTGCAGGGAGTGGTTTCCGCCGCAACCCGGAATTGCTTGGCGAGTCTCCGATGACATGATTCGGTTGGCATTTATACAGGCTATGATCAGACGGCCTTGGAGGGATGATGGTTCTCATGGGGTGCGAACAATGGATATTACTTGAGGGATCTCGGCCGATTGATCACTCTCTCTGTTCTGCTGGGCGACGGTCGTGTGCATCTGTCCGTGGTGATAGAAACACCACGAAGACAATTTCTTGCCGCGTCTTTGATATACAGGCTCGCCGCACATATAGGCCTCTCTGGCATCTCCATCTTTGAAGCCGATGATGCAACGGCATTGGCCTTCAATATGGTCGATCAACAGGACCTTCTTGAGGCCGTCGGGCTCTTTCAACTTGCTGCTCCATAATGCCAAGCAATATTTTGCGATGCCGCGCTGGCCAAGCGGAGCGACAATTGCAGCTCTGGCTCCTTGAAAACCTGCGCAGCCCAGCCATCTGTCGCACCTTTGCGCGATCGCCATGCCTTGCCACCACGAGAAAGCAGTGACAGAGCGGAAAGCCAGTTCGGCGAACTGATTTTGGCGCGGTGTCGCGCCAGAGGAGGGGCTTTGTTCAGCTTCGGCAAGCAGCGTCCCCGACTTAGGGGGTCGGATGGAGGTCTACGTCGCTCAACTCTGACCTCGCCGGCTCTCTGGTGCCCCGGGCCAGAACAGCCACGTAGTCTCGCTTTCGGAATGGAGAGCCTTTCAAAGCTACGTTCGAGCCATCGCGCCACAATTAGGACTGGCTGCAGAACCATTCCGACCGCCGCGCCACCGGGGATGATGATCATGATTGACCATGGAGACGAGGATCTGACCAGCTGAGACATTCGCAATCCTTCACGATTTTGGCAGCAGACCGAGACAGGTGCCCACCTCAAGACCGTACGACTTAACGTTACGTCCGATTCAAGCCCTTTTATGCACTGTGTGAACGTGGCCAAGCTCTTAAATCGGCTCGCCGGCCGGTCTGGTGTCGCACGCATTCAGCGCTGCGATTTGCGTCGAGAAAGTTCGCCTGCCTTTGAGATCAGGGCCGCTGCCGATAAGCCCATTCTCGGAAACGTTCGCCCTTTCGCGACCAAGGGCTCGCGCCCTTTGCAGCCGATTGCCCGCCTGACCTCCGCTGCCGTCATTGGATAGCTCAGTCACTTCTATGATTTGGCAATGGCAAATCCGGCATCCGACCGATGGTTTTCGATGAGTCGGCGAGAGGGGGCGCAGACTGTAGGCGCCGTGGGGGTGGGCGAGGAACGGTCCTGCGATTGCCGGCGGCCGTCATCAAACGCACCTCGCCGTCACTGACTTCGCCTGGCGTCAGGATTATCGCAGCGTCTGATACAGGCGGTACAGTAACCGCGCGCGAGGTTCGATCGACGAGATGTAGAGTTGCTCATGATACGTATGCGCGCCCTTGCCGTCAACGCCAAGGCCATCAAGGGTCGCGGTATGCGGCGCGGTGAAATTGCTGTCGGAGCCGCCGCCGCTGAACGCGTCGAGCAGCTCGAAGCCAAGTTCGGCGGCGAGCGTTTTGGCGTGTGCGTAAAGTGCAGCACCGGCGCTGGTCTTCTCATATGGCGGACGGTTCAATTCGCCTGATACCGTCACGCTGACGCCGTCGGAGCGCGAGGTGATGCCGAGAATCTTCGGCACCAGCTCGTCGGCATGTGCCATGGTGGGGACGCGCACGTCGACTTGCGCATAGGCCAGTTCCGCGACGACGTTGGGCCTGGTGCCGCCGCGGACGACGCCGACATTGACGGTGATACCGCGCGTGAGATCGTTCATCGCCTCCAGCGTCTGGATCACATGGGCGAGTTCCCGGATCGCGCTGCGGCCGTCCTCGGGCCGCGTACCTGCATGCGCCGGAGCGCCCTTGATGAATACGTCAAAGCGCGCAACGCCCTTGCGTCCCGTGATGACCTTGCCCCCGTCCCGAGCGGGCTCGGTCACCAGTACGTATTTGGCCTTGCGGCCGTCGGCCTCGATCAGCGCGCGCGAGGTTGGGCTGCCGAGCTCTTCGTCCGAGACGTAGAGGTGCGTGATGCCGAGCGGCGGGCGTGCATCATCGGCGCAGATTTGCCGGAACGCGTGATAGGCGAGGTAGGCACCGCCTTTCATGTCGTAGATGCCGGGGCCGAACGCACGGTCGCCGTCGATCTTGAAGGGTAGCCGTTCGATGGATCCCATCGGATGAACTGTGTCGAGATGGCTCAACACCAGAATGCCCGGTACGCCCTGCCCCCAAGAAGAGCGGGTGACCAAATGATCGCCGCAGCCGTGACGCCCCGCAACGCGCTCGACACCGGCCGGCAGGTCGCGATAACCTGCTGCGACGACATCAGCGAGTTTGTTGATCTGATCCGGCCGCTCCGTCGGAGATTCGATCAGGACCCAGCGGCGAATGCCCTCGAGAATCTGGGCGATTTCGAACGCGTTGCTGGACATAGTTGTCTGACGCATTTGAATTCGATTTGTCATCGCAAGATCATAACGTCACCAAGTACTCACATCGGAATCGAGCCCGAAGATATAGAGAAGCGCCAACCATTGTGACCCGGGGCGTGCCTATGAACCCGATCCTGCTGCGGCAACGATGCTTACTCGCCTGTCGTTCACAACTGATCTACCAAAGCTGGTAGTTTCGAGGAGACTATGCAGTTGTCCTGATCAGGTACCCGCACGCGTTTCGACGCGGGAGGTCGCAGACCGGCACAAGCGTAGCTCGACAGGCGAAGCGCCGAAATCGCCGGAGCTGATGAGACCTTTCAATCGAGCCTAATCTGTGGAACCAGTCGCAGCCCAGGCAATTGTTGGATGGCTGTCGTGGAAGCGACTAGGGAGTGAGGCCATCGACCATTCCGCTGTCCCGACGGCCTGCGCAAAAACCGCACTCAGTCTGGCAGTAAAGTACGAAGTGCGCCCCGGAAGTTGATCAATGGATTTCCATCGCTTTGTCGGGCCGCGACAATTCGTCCGATAAAGACGGTGTGTGTGACAAGCGCCTTGTGGTCATACAAAACGCATTCGAGCGCGCAAAATGCGTTGGGCAATAGCGGTACATCGAGGACGCCCTGATCCCAGGCCCCGGTGTCGAAGCGGTGAACGCCTTTCGCCCCCTCCCCACCGCCAAAACGCAGCGCAAGGTCCTCCTGGTCACTGCGGAGAACACTGACTCCAAAGCTGCCGTTGGCAAGGATCTCGTCATGTGCCTCGGAGCGGGCATTGATGCCAACGACCAGGCACGGCGGCTCCATGCAGATGGACGTCACAGAGCTCACCGTCAGTCCACGTCGTCCGGCTGCCGTCCCGGTCGTCACGATGGCGACACCGCTCGGCAGGCTTTGCATGGCATGGCGGAACTCTGCCGGTTGGATAGATGGCATATCCCGAATCGCAGGAGGGAACTGGTGGCTCATGATTGGTCCCTGCTGTGGAACCCCACTTCTAGTGTCTCCACACCCAGAGACGACTTTGATCCCTATGGGGCCTGTAATGAGTTACCCGGTGTCGAAATTGCGTGACGAATAGGCTCAGATGGAGACCGGGTATGACTTCGATGTCCTCCGGATTAGCTACAGTCATGACCGGACGGATGTGCAATATCTCGGCGGGTTACGCCGGATGGCGATCGCAGCGGCAGAACTGAGAATTGCCGCCGCCTTGTTTCGACAGGCCTCCTTAAACAGCGAACCGCGCTGAGCAGCCCGGCGACGCGCCAGTGCACAGGGAATCGTGGTCGCGATTCAACCAGCTGGGCCGGAATCTCGCTGAGCCCCCTTCGGACGGGATGACGCCGATTGCGGTAACGGCGCCCGCCCTGCCAGAGGGTCTCCGCATGTAGACGGCATCGGCGCACCTAATGTACTTTTAGGAGAACACGTTTTTTTGCCGCGAGAAGATGCTCATCGAGCGTCGCGTGCAGCGCACCCCGCAACTCCGGTGGGATCGAGCTATCTGTATCGATCAATTCCCGAAACTTCCGTATGATGTGTTCTATCGCAGCAATAGATCCGAGTGTTTCAATCTTCTGCCGGGACATCATCATCTCCTTTGGCGCGCAGCGCGTTTCATCGCGGGTCCTCCCTCGGCAACGCGGGCTGCAACAGGGTTTCATCGTTGAGGTTGGCTCTCGCGCCCGTGCTCGGCGCGAATTGCTTTCGACCGAGCGCTGGCGGCGCAGGCTCCTTGAATCCCGCAGAAGTGACGTGCATTCGTGGCTCCAATATTTTCGCGCTCGTGAGCAGCAGACCTGGTCGCAATACTGGAACATCGGCCGGCTCGGCTGTCAGGCGTTCGAAACCGTGATCAGGCGCTTCAGTCGAGCGGCTGCGGCGCCGCGATCAAGTGATTCTTGTCCAAGTGCTACGCCTTCCTGCAGTGTCGAGGCCCGCCCAGCCACGACCAACGCCGCCGCCGCGTTCAAAAGCGCGGCGTCGCGAAATGGACCTGGTACGCCATTAAGCACATTTTGCAGCGCAACGGCATTAGTCTCCGCATCGCTGCTTTCCAGCGCGTCGTTGCGGCAGCGGGGGAGCCCGGCTTGTTCCGGGGTCACTTCGAAGGTGCGGACTATACCTGCCTCAAGCGCAGCAACAAACGTTGGGCCGGTGAGGGTTATTTCGTCGAACCCGTCCGAGCCATGAACAACCCACACTGACTCGGCACCAAGGTTCTTCAAGACGTATGCCAGAGGCTGCAACCATTCGGGAGACAGTACCCCAACGATCTGCCGCTTGACCCCGGCCGGATTGCACAGAGCCTCGATCAGATCAAAGGTCGTATGGGTTCCAACTGCGGTCCGGATCTGCCCGATGCGCTGCATCGCCGGATAATGGGCTGACGCAAACATGAAGCCGATGTTGGCTTCCTGCACGCAACGTGCGATCGCGTCAGGCTTGAGATCAACCTTTACACCGAGGCGCGCCAACACGACTGCGTCGCTTGAACCCGAAGACGCACCGCGGTTGGCATGCTTGGCCACGGGAATGCCGGCCCCGGCGACGATGAAGGAAGCACAAGTCGACACGTTGACCGAATGCATAGGGGTCTTGCTCGTGCCGGCGAGGCCGACGGGGTCGCATGTCGACTCGACCCGCGGCATTCTATTCCGCATCGCCAAGGCGGCGCCAGTGACTTCTTCGACCGTTTCGCCCCGGACCCGCATCCCCATCAACAAGGCGCCGACTTGCGAGGGAGTCGCGTAACCCGACATCATGCTGTCGAAGGCTGACGCAGTTTCCTCACGCGTCAGAGTGGCGCCTGTGGCAACTTTGCCGATGATCGATCTAAGCACTTCCATCGAACTTTACACGTTCCTGTCCAAACCTCGAGCTCTTCCGCAAGTCATCGTTGAAGACACCCGGCATCGATTGCCTTGATGCAGTCGCCCGTCCCACGTGGCATGGCCTCATTGACGCTTGAGGCGGCAGGCGGTTGAGTGTGGGCATGCTTGGCGAGGCTACAACCTGACGCTACGTGAGGGTCAAGCTCTCCATTTCGGTGGAGCCGTCGAGAGGAGATCGTCGGTCAGTTCGAACACTGCAGTTGTTTGCCACAGGACCGATGACGCTGTCTCGTGCCCGCAGTGGCCTCTTTACCGCGGTGTTCCGGCCGGATCACCGCATCCTTCAAAGCCTTTAGCCGTCCGTCGCCGGCCGCGGTGGTGAACCGTGGAAGCGGCTTCCTCTACCTTGCTTCGAGGCTATCCGTGCTGGGTAGGTCGAGCCCGATCTTAGCTGGCTCCACACAATAACCCCACCTGGTTGTAAATGAAGGTGGCCGTCCCAGAGCGATGGACGCGTCCCGTTGATCCGCCCGCGTGGGCCCGGTCATGTTCGGTCCTGCCTTACAGCAGAATACGCCGTGCTGTGGCGCGTCGAGGCGATCTGTTTTCAGAACAGCCTCTGCGGTGGAATGATGATTTTGGCGAGCATGGGATCGAACGCCGTGATGTGCCGGTTTGCATGACGCCGCTGTCGATCCATAGGCCATCCGGATACTCGAGACGAAGTACTTTGCCGGTGGTCGGGACATATCCGCGTATCGGAGCCGCCGCGCAGGGGTGAGCTCGATTGCATGCCCAATTGAGACAATGTCGGACTGCGAAAGTGCAGGTCCTGGATGAACTTCTGCAAACGGGCTGCACCGAACAGTCGCGCTCGAAGAGCGGGCCCCGCATCAACCTCATGGTAGGATTGCAGAGCGATTTCAAGCTTGTGCAGCGTTTTGATAACGTACGCCGCACCCCTATTGGCAATCAGAACGTATCGAAGGGCAATTCCTGCATTCGCCTATCTCGACAAGCGCGACTGAACCAGAGCGTTGGGCAATTGTAGGCGGCCATGCGCGTCGCCTGACCGCGGGTGTCCTGCAGGTCACGCTGCGATCACTTCCGCGGATAGGCGAACGAACAGGCCGCCACATTCACCTCGAGTCGCTGCTTTTCTTGCCAGTGTCTCGCACGGAGATCACGTAGCGACATCGCTGGCCGAGACTCGCTTGCTTGGATCTGAGGCAGGCAGTGATAGCGGTGCGATCTGGTATGTGGCTGCTACAAAGGCGGAACACGTCCTCCATGCAAGCCTCTTTCTCTTCTGCGGTCGGCGTTTCCTCGCCCGCGTTGACCGGCCCTGAGATTACCGCTGTTGCGATGACAAGAGCAATGGCGCAGCGGGAGATTGTGAGGCGCGAAGCCAAATGACTTCGTTGATTTTGAGTCATGATATCCATTCAAGTCCGGTTGGTTGCGTTATTGTTCTTCCTGCGCGAAGCGCAACGTGACCTGTCCGCCGAGAAACAGGCTGAACTGCTTAAGGAAGGTGCCGGCATGCTCGTTCTTCCGCTTTTGCGGTCCGTGCGGTGCTGGTCCTCCGTCCGGCACGACAGAAGCGACACCTGCCTAGTGGCGGAGTACCACGAAGAGTGGAAGCACTGGCGGCTGAGCTGGCCCAGCAAGTGATCATTCTGGAGCTTCCAGTGACTCGGTGCATGCCTGGGTGTCGCGAGGCACTGTTTGGGCCTGACATGAGGTACTCTGGCTCAGCCAACCGCCAACCGACGCCGTAGCCGGCGCGACGCCGGGGGAAGGGCATGCCCCTATCGCGACGCAGGGAGAGGGCAGGCAAAAGCGCAGGTGCGCCCAAGCCACTGTTGATGATGCATTCGATCGTTAGCGAACCATGATGGCGCGCGACGAGACTACGTTTGCTGTAATCGCGCCTGTGTTCAGAGATATGTGAAGACGCTGGGTAAGGTTATCTGGGATGGAGTCTCCGTCTGGCGTTCCGCTGGGGTGGAGCGCCTGCCGTGTAGAGCTCGAAACGCGCGATTTCGTCCAGTCGCGACAGGAGCAGCTCCGACGCAGCGCGGACGAGGATGCTCGTTGAGGATCGTAGCGTCCTGATCGAGTCGCGCCAGGTGAGTTTAGATATCTGAAACATTCGCAATTCTCTTGACGTGTCTGGAACGGGCTGGATTGTCGGAGGTGGCTGCGGCTTGTCGAGGATCGTACAATCTAACGCTACGTGCGATTCAAGCCCCTTCGTGCGTCTGATCGTCTGATGATGTCGGGGCTGTGCGTTCTTCGTACGAGCCTCGGCCGCAACGCGCACAGTGGTGTTTCAGAATAGCGGCTGTGCATGGCGACTGCCGCCTCGGCACCCGAGGCTCCAAGCGTCGCTGCTACGTGATTATACGGAGCGCCGGTGTCGCATTTCTTTGATCTGCGAATTGCATGCTCTCGGCATGAATCCGAAGAGTAAACTCTACCAACCCGAGCACTGGCGAGGCCGTGCGGAAGCAACGCGAAAGAAAGCGGAGGCGCTCGGCGACGGGAAAGCTAAAGACAGGCTGCTCAAAATTGCCGTGGAATACGACAAGCTGGCTCGGCGCGCCCACGTGTGGCAGATGCACAAAGACGAGGACGATCCATGGCATGAGGAAGAGCTGTAAAGCGTCCCCACAGATCATCAAAAGACGCCAACCTGTTGGTCGCTACCGGACCCAATGCCACGCAAATGTCGCTCAGCAAGCAAGTCAGTGCCTGGAAGGGACGTTGAGGGGCACCGTAGGGCGGGCATCCTGACGGTCTTGTGCCGCGCTCCGGATCGCGACATATATGGCGGAGCAGTCCGCCTGCCCAACGCTCCTTCAGGCCGACTTGCTTCGTCAGCTTCTCGAAAGCTAATCCTCATAAGAAAATGCGCAGCCTGGACCTCAATTTGCAGTCAATGCGTCGCAGTAAACGCGGACGCCGCGATGCCATCAGCGTCGGAACGTTCAGCTGTTACAGGTCAGTGCGTGGAACTTGGTCGAGGCTGCAATGGCATATCAGTTTCGCCAACTCGAGATATCTGCGTCATGCCTCAAGATTTCCTTTGCGTTCGCCCGAGGGGCGGATTTCCAGGTAGTCCCGCGAAGTTTGCGCCGGAACCAAGTGTGAAAGGGGGCACGTCCGATTGATGATGCGTGCGCATGCGGTGCGGTCGCGGCATGCGAAGAGGTCGCAAAGCCCTAGCGCCTCTGCCATCCGCGAGATGACTTCAGAAGAACGTTGCGATGATCCAGCAGAGTCCGGCCCAAAGCAGCGCATTTATGAGGAGTGCGGCCAGTGGCCAAAGGTTCCACCCCCTTTGCTGCCGGGAGCGACAAACGGCGCCGTAATGCTTGGTCGGCGGGTGCTTTGGTGCGCGCCAATGCGTCATTTCATCAGACGTCGCCCTGATCGACCGAAAGAAAAATGCCGGGCTTTGCATACCTCGTACCACTCAGAAGTTCGCAGTCATCTTGCATAAGGAGAGTATCGGAATGTTGCCTGTTGCGCGGCGAGCCTCCGTCCGATGGTAGGCTCGTGTATGGTCGGTACAGTTAGGGTCGCTTTCCGTCACCGCAGCAATCTACATGCCACGACGCAGAAGTATCAGGACCGCTTTGATGCCGACAAAAGCGCGTATGTCGGACGTTCTCGACACAGAGCCGCTGCCAGATGTCGGATTCGCGACGTCCATGTCCGAAAGACAACAACGGCATTAGCGACAGAAGGCTGAGCGTATCGCGAGCGCCATACCGTGAGCAATGAATTCGGACTTGCATCGTAGTGTCGCGTGAAGAGCGGCCGACGATCGCCCTGATTGAGATCCACTAATCGTTGTTTCTGACCGCTAGCTTACGACAAGAGGCCGAGATGGCAACGATCCGCTAGATGTCGTCGGTTCAAGGACGATTCATGCCAGGCGTACGCGGCTCGGGCCGCAGGCCGGTTCGACGCCCGGTCTTTCAATCATGTTCACCTAGATGGGCGGATTGCCACTGTTCAGACCCGGCGAGAAAGCCGTGAATGACAGGTACGATCTCACAAGCAGTAATATCGTCGGTTCAGCTGGAGCCATCACTGGCTTTGCGAGTCATCATGGAATGTACATGTCAAAGCCCGCTATAGAGAGAATGCCATGATGCCGACCAATTCATTGAAGAGGAGGTGCCGCCAGTTTCTTGTGCTCAAGCGGCCATGACATGAATGCGCACTAACGCTTGCTTGAAGCGCGGGGAGAGCGATGGCAGACATAAGTGTTGCTGATGCGCGCTCTATTCGGCGATGTGCGACCAACACTGGATGGCATCGATGAGTAAGATGCTGGGCATGAGAGGGGCTCGATGACAGAGTTGTATTATGAGCGGGAAGGTGCGTCGGCGGACTGATTCGGGTTCGCTCAGATGTGCTACCGCTCGTACTCACGTCATCAGTGGCCCCTGAGAGCGTTCGGCGCACGATGCGATCGTTAGAAGAGTATAGCAGGAGAACGAGTGATGATGGACATCTGCGGCTTTCTCAGATGGTGCTCTGAAGAGCGGTATAGTAGCGCTTTGCGAGACAACGTGCTCTGCGTCGGTTTCAATGACCTCCGAAAGGCAAAGGGGCGGGCGTGCGAGCGCAGTTGATAGAGAAGCTGGAGGCCGGCCGCGTGCAACACGGCCGGTTCGCTACGGTTCCGGGATCAGGCCCTTGCGGCGTTTTCCTTGTGCAGGGGCCTTGCGGGTGTGAGCTAAAGATAAGTGGATTTGTTCGTCCTGGCTGGGAGCATGTTGCAGTCTCGACGCCGCGGCGCTGTCCGAATTGGGAAGAGATGTGCTTTGTAAAAGACCTGTTCTGGGATGAAGAGGAGTGCGTCATGCAACTGCATCCGCCATATTCGCAGTATGTGAATAACAGCCGATATTGCCTTCACCTGTGGAGACCCACGCATCGGGACATCCCGATGCCGCCGCCGAGCTTTGTAGGCATCGTTGGACTAGAGCCCTCAGACGCAGCAATGTTGTTCGCGCGGATGAGCGCTGCACCATGATGAGCTGAGTTAGGAACCCAAGCGGAAGGTGACGCCGAGCGGCTGCAGAAGCACCGATTCGGCGCCGCCGAACTGAGGCGCCAAAAGCGTGTGTATGTCCAGGATCCAATTGGTCGTAGCCGTGCGCGGGGCTGAGCCGAATTTGCTACTATCGAGTAGGAGAAGCTAATAGTGCACTGGTCCCGGTAAAGATCGCGGAGCCATGCTGAACGCAGTTCGGCGGCAACAACAGCATCTCGCCGGGCCGACGATCCTCACAAGACATCACTGGGCGATCCGACGATGCGAATTGCGCACTCTTTGCAACGAGAAGTGTGTGCCGACCGGCGGCGTAATGCGATGGTTGTGAGATCGAGTTCAAGGCGACGGTCGAATTCAGTTTGACGAAGGCGCTCTTGCCCCATCACCCTGACCGCATCCGGAATTGCAGAAGGTCGGGCCTGCCGTCGCTGTGCGACAGTCATCAGCTCGTCGGCCACAATCTCGCATCTGCAGCGGGGCCCGTGAGCAGAGACCGTCGAGACACCAATTAGGCGCGGGGCGGTAGCTTCGCTAAGTTATCTGGTTGTCAGCTCGTCGTCAGCTTGCCGCGAGATCATTCACAAGCAGAGTGCAAGCAGCCCGCGCTCGTTCTGAGGAAACGTAGGCTGAAGAAGCAGGCGAGGCGGCATGTATAATCGAGTTAGTGACCGATCCACACGCCCTAATCAAGCTGACGAACCGAGTGGATCGGCGGACAGCTACGAATTTGCTCAAGCATTGACGGATCTCGCTCAACGGGAGAGCCCGCCATCTAGGGAATTGTCCGACAAAATGGGGCTCTGCTGCAGCAAGCCACAGACCTCAGATGCAGTCATTTATAGTCCAAGCACCTTGGAGCCCAGCACATCTTCTCTGTCCTCCAGCTCAAATCCATCCTCTCCCGCGAGGCCCATTCGTCCTCTCTTCGAATACAGGACTGCTGAATTGTCCGAGGCCAATGTGGACGGAATCTGCGTTGGATTGGCAGCGGAGTGGCTCCTCAATCTCCCGAGCAGCCCATCATCCCGGATGACGGCGCTGCGCCCGGGAACTCAAAATCACAGCTCAGCGGCAATCCGGCAGCAGCGGTATGAAGACCTCAAGAGTCTGTTGCGAAGGAATAGGGCGGAAGGGTCCCACAACCTTCAGGCAAAAAGGACGATGTTACGCGAAGCCGGTCTAGAGCCGTTCGCCCAAGAGACGCGATATAGATTTGGTACATCTTCGCGCATTGACCAGATCGTGAATGAGGTCGCCGACGATCGGTCGATCTACTTGGTCAGCTTGCGTTTCGCCGCAGGTGGCGCCCACACAATCGCAACGTCGACATCGAATGGAATGACGACCCTCTTTGATCCCAACTATGGGGAATTTACTGTTCGCTCAGATCAGATGGGTGAGTTGTTCAAAAGTCTCGCCTACCGCTACTGGAACCCGAACCGACATGATATATCGACTGTCGTCACACTAAGGATGACGTGAGTGTTTGGGAGGTTGCAACATACTTGGCCGAGGCCCGCGAGTGGATCCTTTCGCGGTCGATGCCGGACATCCGCCTCGCGTCCGGCAGTGCAACTACAGCAGGAAACATGGATTGTGGCGCCCTGACGCGCGCCCGACGTGAAGCAGAGCTCACAGCGCCCCCTTCGGACGTTGGAGGCCATGCTCGGCCGAAGCTCTCTGGAAGTAATGCAGCAAGGGGAAAATGCTCAGAGAGAGGCTGGTCGGTCACTCAGATTGATGAGCTCGTGCGCTGGCGCGTCAAAGTCTGAATGGGCTGCGCTTGCAACTCATGCAGGACCGGCGGCCCGTTAGACTTTCCTGAAAGTTGGCTAAGCTCCTCGTGTGGGTTTCGACGCCTTTAGCTCTTGCGCGCGGGGCTAAGGGCTAAGGGCGGGCATCACGCATCCAAAACAATCGGCACCAGTTGTATTTTCGTCTGCTTTAGAATCGTCACCGGCCGCTTCTCCACTGACCTCGCCAGCCAAACAGCTGCTGTCAACGACAATGCGTGCCGTCGCACCATCGCACGACCGGGTCGACGCTCGCCACGAGCTCGGCAACAATCCGTGCTTGTCCTCGTCATTGCGCTTTCGCTGAGGTCCGGCTCTGGTTGAAGATCTCAGCACCGGAACCGAAACTGATAACACTATGCACTGTGTTCGTTTCAAGCCTAACGGGCAAGCTTTTGGGCGAGCCGACTACAAGGTCCTTCAACAATTTTCGAATTTACGGCCTGGATCCCCTCTCCGGAGCTGGCTATTAGTTCTGGAAGATCCGAGGGCTTACATATGACCCCAGTGCCACACCGGAAGCAGCGCGGGCGCGACTCGGCGCTGGTCAGGACGGTGAATCAGACGCTGTCGCTGCCACGCCCGCACTGGTTGAAGTTAGCAGAAACGTGACTCGGCGCCCAAAAGCCCCACGCATACACAGGGCAAGCGCTGTCCCTACCACGAGCCGCTAACTTCGACGTCACTGTAGAATGACTAGCTTTCCGAAAGCTGACGAACCCGACGCGATTCACAAAAACGAAAGCGGCCGGTGGCCCTCCTGACTGGAAGCCACCCATCTGTCCAGCGGGCGTCCGACCTAAGAGTATGGTCAAGCATAGACATAAGCCGATCTCTTCAAAGAGGTCGTGAAACTCACATATAATATGTGCCGCGAGATGATGTCAGCAGAAGCCTATCGATATTTGCAAGGCCCGGCTCTGCGACATCATTCACGAAAGATGATCCTTTACCTCCGAGACTTCGATGACAGCCGGGCGCATCCGATCAAGCTCGAAAGTGATCGGACACCAGGCCAACGAACGGCCTTTCACTGTTACCCGATGCCCTCGGTCGCGTCCTCCGGAAGATGTCGGCGGTTGGGTCGGGCGATGTCGAATACCTCGATGTCACAGGGTGAGCCGTCTTCTCCCGAACAGGACCATGTGCGCCCGTGCGGCCCATAGATTTGATCGCCACTTCATTGGCGGACAGTGATGCCGATCTCTTCGCATTGTCCGGAAAGTGGAAGGCGCGTCAGCGCGGCGCGCGGGCTAATATAACGGTGAAGCGCCAGTCAAAACGGGATCCGATCTACGCTTACTTCACGAACTCCTTGTTTGTCGATATTGTGGCCGGAAGCCCACGGTAGTCTCTCCTGAATCAGCTGCCGCGAGTCGAGCAAGCCGCTCGCGAAGCGCGCCCTCCAGAGCGCCGTAGCGAGCGAACGGCTTGCGGTGTTCGACGAAATAACCTGTCGAGATTAGATCCTAAAACATGAAGCTCGGACCGCTAGTTTGATCTCTGCGGTGCTTATGAGCCGTCGAGCGGCCTTTGATCGCCAATACTTCAGCAATCACTGCAGGGTACGTCGCTGATGGCCGCTCAACCGACCGCGCGCAGACGCTTCCAGCCGGGAGAGAAGATCGACCGCGGACAAGTGCGGGGCCGCCGGTATGCCGTTTCAAGCAAAGCAATGACGAGTCGTCGGTTCCCATGCCGCCGGAAGGCTTCATCGGCCGAGAGCAAGGCGGGCCCTGAAACCCATGAAGCCCCGCGACGATTGAGAGCCGCGGGTCGGTCGTTTTGCCGATGTGGCGATGCATTGCTTTGCGAGCGACGGCCTCGTCAGCTTCTGGAAAGCCTATCCATAATAGGATCAGCTCAATTGATTTCTTGGACGTGAGGCTATCGTGGACCCGTACAATTTCGATCCATCCAATGTAACAGCTTGGTCCCGGGTGCAGCACGCGGTCTTGGAAGAGCCGCAGGGGGGCATGCCGGGCAAGAGGGCTTTGAGCAGAACTTGGCGGAGGCGCGCCCACCCGATCCGGGTCCTGTCTCCGGTGGCGGCCGCAACTATCATCCCCATCTCTCTGCAGAACATCGGGACATTATCGATAAGGCGATTGCCCAATATGCAGCTCAGAAAAACCCAAAACCGACGACGGTTAAGCGCTATACTCAGGTGCTTCGCCGACTTGGAAATCATCTTGGCGCTCATCGCCAAAAGATTGATCTGTGAGCTGGCCCCGGTTGTCTGAACAGAATATCCGCGTCGATAAGTGGAGCCTCTGCCGGGGTTAGGCTGCCGTGCGGAGCGGCAGCGGGGTGAAGTAGGCTTGATCCGGTGTGCTGCCGTCAAGGCTCGAATGTGGACGGCGGCAATTGTAGAAGTCCAGATAGCGGCCAATCGAGGCGCGAGCGTCGCTGACGCTGTCGTAGGCCCGCAGATACACCTCCTCGTATTTGACGCTGCGCCACAGCCGCTCAACGAACACGTTGTCCCGCCAGGCGCCCCGGCCGTCCATACTGAT
>NZ_SPQS01000031.1 GCF_004570865.1 Bradyrhizobium frederickii | reverse complement strand
GGTCGTTGGCGGGGGCGCGGGGCTTTTGCAGAATGCCGCTGGCGAGGATGGTGGCGCCGAGCGAGGGCTCCGGCACGGGCGAGGGCGTCGGCAGCGTCGTGGCCGGGGCCGCGGCGAAGGTGGCGCTGGCCGCCATCGCCGGGGCCTGCTGCTCCATCACCTCGGCGGCGGCCTCCGCGATGGCATCGGTGAGGCGCGCAAGCGAGTCCATCGCGATCGGCGCGTCGGCGGGCTCTTCGACCGCGGGAGCGACGACCGGCTGAGGCGCGATCGGCTCGGGCAACTCGGCGGCGACGGGCGCTGCGGTCTCCGCGAGCCTCGGCTCCGGAACGGCCGCCTCCATCTCGGAAGCTGCGATGATCTCGTCGAACTCCGGATCGGGCGCGGCCATCTCCAGCGCGATGGCCTCGAGCACGGCATCGTCCTCGGCCTGCGCGGCCGCGTCGAGCGCGAATGCGTCCGCGGTCTCCGCGACAGCGTCAGCGACCGGCGCTTCAAACGAAACGTCTTCACGCGCTGCGTCCTCGGGCGCGATAGTGTCAGGCGCGACTTGGTCGAGCGCGACGTCTTGAACGGCGATCCGGCTTTCGACGGCCATCTGACTCTCGGCCGGCCTCTCCGGCGCGGCGGCTTCGAGTGCCGGCTCCGCCGCCGCGAACGCTTCGGCAACGCCGGCCGTTGCCATGGCCGCTTCCGGTTCGGCTGCGGCGTCCTGCGGCGGCTCCGCAAAAGCCACGGGTGCTGCACCGGCCATCGCCTCCGGCGCGGTCTCGACAGGCGCCTCGGCGACGGATGACGGCGCCTCCTGCACCGGAGCCGGGGGCGCCGCCTGCTTCGGTGCGCCGCCCTCGGTCTGCTCGACCCGGTCCTTCAGCAGATCGAAGGCGATCCTGAGCTCGACACGGGGATCGATGGCCTGGGCCTGACCGCAGGCGGCCTCGATCGAGGCGAGCTGCGAATCAATGAGGTCGCAGATTCGCCCGTCGGCGCCGATCTCGCGCCAGCGCCAGGAGATCTCCTTGATGATACGCACCCCGCGCGGAATCGGCGCGAGGCTCGCCTCGATCGCCGCGGGGTCGAACGCGGCAAGCGCAATGGTCTCGGCCTCGCGGATCGCGCGGCGGATCTCGACCAGCGCCTCGGGCAGGTGGTCCTCGACGACGGGTTGCCGCTGCGCCGCAAGGGTTTCCTCGATCTTCGCGACCGCGTCGAGCACCATGCGCGTGTCGGCATTGCGGTTGCGCTTGGCGTATTCGCCAAGGAACCAGCGGCCGCGCGCCGTCTCCATGAAGGCTTCGCGGATCGCGTCGTAATCCTGCTCGTTCGGCTCGGCCGCGCGGGCAGACATGGGCGAGAGGGCGAATGCTTCGTTGGCCATGACGATCTCGTCGCGCAAATCACTACGCGTTACTGTAACGATCACCACGATATCGACCGAATCGCAATTGGTTTGATGCAGTCCGAATCACAAATCCCCATCGCGGCATCGAGGAAGCGGCGATTCGCCGTCAGCCTCGCCCTGTTCTATTCGGCCGTGTTCGCGGTCTCGGGCACGCATCTGCCGTTCTTTCCGGTATGGCTGAAGGCGATCGGCATCGACGCGGCCTGGATCGGGCTGATCAACGCGCTGCCGGCGATCACCCGCTTCACGACGTTGCCGCAAGTGACCGCCTTTGCCGAGAAGCGACAGGCGATCCGCGCGGCCATGATGGTGTCGGTGCTGGCGACCGCGATCGGCTTTACGGCGGTCGGCCTGCAGCAGCAGCCGCTGGCGCTGTTCCTGATCTACGCGCTGACCTGCACGATGTGGACGCCGACGATGCCGCTGACCGATGCCTATGCGCTGCGCGGCGTCGCCCGTTACGGGCTCGATTATGGACCCTTGCGGCTGTGGGGCTCGGCGGCGTTCGCCGCCGGCTCGCTCGCCTGCGGCTATCTCATCGACAGCATCGCCGCGCGCGACCTGATCTGGATCATCGTCGCGTGGGCCGTCGTTGCGGTCGCAGCCAGCCTGCTGCTTCAGCCGCTCGACGATCTCAGGCGCAAGACGACGGAGAGGCATGCCGGCAAGGCGCTGCTGCGCGATGCCGGCTTCTGGGCGATTATCGTCTCGGCCGCGCTGATTCAGGGCAGCCACGTCGCCTATTACACCTTCTCGGCCATCAACTGGCAGCTCCATGGGATCAGTGGGCTGACCATCGCGGGGCTGTGGACGCTGGGCGTGATCGCGGAGATCGTCGTGTTCGCGCTGTCGCCGCGCTTCTCGCTGCATCCCTCCACCATGATCGCGATCGGCGGCTTAAGCGCCGTGGTGCGCTGGATCGTCACCGCGAACGAGCCGCCGCTGGCGCTGCTCGCGATCGTCCAGCTTGGCCACGGCTTCACCTTCGGCATGACCATCCTCGGCACCATGAGTCTCCTGGTGCGGCGTGTGCCGCAGCACCAGATCGCGCGGGGGCAGGGCTACTACGCCGCGTGCAACGGCCTCCTGGGGGCTGCGACCTCGATCGCGTCGGGCGCGATCTACGCCCGCATCGGTGACGGCCTGTACTACGTGATGGCCGTGATGGCGGCCGCCGGTGCGCTGGTGATCTGGTCAGCGCGGCACCGGCTCATGGCTCAGCCCCAGAGCGAGGCGTCCGGCGGATAGACCAGGCTGTCGTCGTACCGCAGCCCGTGGTCGCGGTCGCGTGCCAGCAACAGCGGGCCGTCGAGATCGACGAAGCGCGCCTGCGGCGTCACCAGCATGGCCGGGGCCATCGACAGCGATGTCGCGACCATGCAGCCGATCATGATCTCGAAGCCGAGCGCCTGCGCCGCATCGGCCATCGCGAGCGCCTCGGTGAGGCCGCCGGTCTTGTCGAGCTTGATGTTCACGGCGTCGTAGCGGTCGCGCAAGGGCGCAAGCGAGGAGCGGTCATGCACGCTCTCATCGGCGCAGACCGCGAGCGGCCGCCTGATCCGCGCCAACGCCTCGTCCCTGCCCGCCGGCAGCGGCTGCTCCACCAAGGTGACGCCGACGGCGGCGCAGGCGGCGAGGTTGGCTTCCAGATTGGCTTCGGTCCAGGCCTCGTTGGCATCGACGATCAGCTCGGATTCGGGCGCGGCCCTGCGCACCGCCGCGATCCGCTCCGGATCGCCGTCGCCGCCGAGCTTGATCTTGAGCAGCGGCCGGTGCGCCGCCTTGGCGGTCGCGGCCGCCATGGCCTCGGGGGTTCCTAACGAGATCGTGTAGGCGGTGGTGCGCTCGCCCGGCACCGGGCGCTCGAGCAGGTTCCAGGCGCGCAAGCCGGCCGCCTTGGCCTCGAGGTCGATCAGGGCGCAATCCAGGGCGTTGCGGGCCGCACCGGGCGCCATGGCGGCCTGGAGGGCCTGCCGCGAGATACCGTCGGCGAACGCCTCCTGCATGGCCTGGATGGCCGCCAGCGTCGCCTCCGGCGTCTCGCCATAGCGGGGATAGGGCACGCACTCGCCGCGGCCGGTCAGCCCGTCCCGGCTGACCTCAACCGTGACGGTCACGGCCTCGGTCTTGGCCCCGCGGCTGATGGTAAAACTGCCCGCGATCGGGAAGCGCTCGATTCGCGCCGCCAGGGACGCAAATTTGATGGAAGTCATTTTGAACTCTGGCGAAATCTGAACCTGCTAGTTACCTCTAGCAACTAACATTAACCACTTGGGGATACCTTCTCTGGGTAAGGGCGCGTGCGCAACTCTCTGATTTTCTCCGCCCCGGTACGGGAGCGGACATCTTGAACAGCGATCCGAAGCTGGAACGGATTGCCAAGGGCAACGCGCTGGCACTTTGCGCCACTGGGACCTGGACCGCGAGCTTCGCGCCGGTGCTGGAACGGATAGTGGCCGACGCCGAGAAGCTCGCCGGCAGCCCCCAAAGCATCTTCATCGACGTCTCCGAAGTCGCCAAGCTCGACACGTTCGGGGCCTGGCTGATCGAGCGGCTGCGCCGCAGCCTGACCAAGGGGCCGGTCGAGGCGCAGATCGCGGGGCTGTCCGCCAATTATTCCAGCCTCGTCGACGAGGTGCGGCGGGTCAGGGCGGGGGCCGTGGTCGACAGCAGCCCGATCACCATCGCCGGCATGCTGGAGCAGATCGGCCGGACCGTGGCCGGCGTCGGCGGGACGGTCGCGGGCCTCGTCGACATGCTCGGTGCCGTGCTCGCGGCCTGGTTTCGCGTTCTCATCCATCCGCGCTCGTTCCGCCTGACCTCGACCGTGCACCACATGGAGCAGGTCTGCTGGCGCGCGGTGCCGATCATCGTGCTGATCACTTTCCTGATCGGCTGCATCATCGCCCAGCAAGGCATCTTCCATTTCCGGCGGTTCGGCGCCGACATCTTCGTGGTCGACATGCTCGGCGTGCTGGTGCTGCGCGAGATCGGCGTATTGCTGGTCGCGATCATGGTCGCGGGCCGCTCGGGCAGCGCCTACACCGCCGAGCTCGGCTCGATGAAGATGCGCGAGGAGATCGACGCGCTGCGCACCATGGGCTTCGATCCGATCGAGGTGCTGGTGCTGCCGCGCATGATGGCGCTGGTGCTGGCGCTGCCGATCCTGGCCTTCCTCGGCGCCATGGCCGCGCTCTATGGCGGCGGGCTCGTGGCCTGGCTCTACGGCGGCGTCGAGCCCGAGGCCTTCCTGCTGCGGCTGCGCGACGCCATCTCGATCGATCATTTCATCGTCGGTATCGTCAAGGCCCCGGTCATGGCCGCCGTGATCGGCATCGTCGCCTGCGTCGAAGGGCTTGCCGTGCAGGGCAGCGCGGAATCGCTGGGCCAGCACACCACGGCGTCGGTGGTGAAGGGCATCTTCTTCGTCATCGTGATGGACGGCGTGTTCGCCATCTTCTTCGCCTCGATCGGGATGTGACGATGGCTGGCGAGATTCAGAATCCCATCATCCGCGTCCGCGACATCACCGTGCAGTTCGGCACGACGCGCGTGCTCGACGGCCTCAACCTCGACGTCAAGCGCGGCGAGATCCTCGGCTTTGTCGGCCCGTCGGGCGCGGGCAAGTCGGTGCTGACGCGTACCATCATCGGCCTCGTGCCGAAGGTCGCAGGCTCGATCGAAGTGTTCGGCGTCGACCTGGATTCCTCCAGCACCGCGCAGCGCCGCAACGTCGAGCGGCGCTGGGGCGTCCTGTTCCAGCAGGGCGCGCTGTTCTCCTCGCTGACCGTGCGGCAGAACATCCAGTTTCCGATGCGCGAATATCTGCGGGTCTCGCAGCGGCTGATGGACGAGATCACCATGGCCAAGCTCGCCATGGTCGGCCTCAAGCCGGAAGTGGCCGAGCGCTTTCCCTCCGAGCTCTCCGGCGGCATGATCAAGCGCGTGGCGCTGGCCCGGGCGCTGTCGCTCGATCCGGACCTCGTGTTCCTGGACGAGCCGACCTCGGGCCTCGATCCCATCGGCGCCGGCGACTTCGACGAGCTGGTCAGGACGCTCCAACGCACTTTGGGGCTGACGGTTTTCATGGTAACCCACGATCTCGACAGCCTTTACACAGCATGTGACCGCATCGCCGTTTTAGGGAACGGTAAGATCATTGCGGCAGGGTCGATCGCCGACATGCAGGCCTCGCAGCATCCCTGGTTGAGGCAGTATTTCCATGGCAAGCGCGCCCGCGCGGTCATGACTTGAGTAGCTGGGATGAGTAGCCGGAGCACCTGATGGAAACGCGGGCGAACTACGTCTTGATCGGGTCGTTCACGCTGGCGGTAATCGCCGCGGCGATCGGCTTCGTGCTGTGGTTTCAGTCGCTGCACACCACCAAGCAGCGCAGCCCCCTGCGCGTCGTGTTCGAGGGCCCGGCGGCGGGCCTGCGCAACGGCGGCAGCGTCAACTTCAACGGTATCCGGGTGGGCGAGGTGGTCTCGGTGAAGCTCGACAACCCGCGGCGGGTTGTCGCACTCGCCATGATCGAGAACAACGCCCCGATCCGCAAGGACACGCTGGTCGGCCTCGAATTCCAGGGCCTCACCGGCGTTGCCGCGATCTCGCTCAAGGGCGGCGACGAGGCCGCGGCCCCGCCGCCGCTCGACCAGGACGGCATCCCGACGCTCACCGCCGATCCCAACAAGCTGCAGGACGTCACCGAGGCGATCCGCGGCACGCTGCAGAACATCAACAAGATCGTCGCCGACAATCAGGAATCGGTGAAGAACTCGCTGAAGAATCTGGAGACCTTCACCAATTCGCTCGCGCGCAATTCCGAGAAGATCGACGGCGTGATGGCCAAGGTCGACGGCGTCATGCTCAAGGCCGACAATCTCATGCTCGGTCTCAACACGCTCGCCGGCGGCAAGGATGGCGGCGAGCTGTTCCAGGCGGTGAAGTCGATCCGCGAGCTCGCCGACGATTTCGACAAGCGTTCCGGCGCGCTGATGGCCGACGGCCGCCGCACCCTCGGCGACATCAGTCGCGCCGTGAACAATTTCGACCGCAACCCGACCCGCGTGCTGTTCGGCGCCAGCAACAGCAGCGCCCCACCGCCGCCGCCCGAGCCGCCGAAGCCGGCGGCCGGTCCCGCGCCCCGGCGTCAGTAGTGCATCCTGCGCCCCCGCTGATAATTCCGTCATCCTGAGGTGCGCGGCCTGCGATGCGCAGCAGCGCGGGCCAAGCCTCGAAGGATGTCCGGCCCTTCTGCTGCGTCTCAATCTACGTTCTGGACTTCGGCGCGCGTGCGCGCCGTTGCGCAAGCTGGCTGACTGCGCTCCAATCCGAACGGACGAGCGCCTCTTTCTTGGCGCGGCTCCAGCCCTTGAGCTGTCGTTCGGCCGCGATACCGTCGGTGATGCGTTCGAAATGTTCAGACCACACGAGCACGACCGGCCGTCGCGAATATGTGTATCCGGGATATGCGCCGGCGTTGTGCTCGTCGACGCGCTTGGACGTGTCCTCGCCAGTCGCGCTCCCGATGTAATAGGAGCCGTCCGCACATTTCAGCATGTAGACGTAGATGCCCACACTGTCGTCCTTCGAGGCTCGCCGTCTGATGCTTGGCACCGTATGACGCGCAACTCAGGATGACGGCGGCGAGTTCCGTGTCAAGCAGAATTCTGCAATTTAAAGCTGCGTATCAGAGTTAAGTCATCCTGAGGTGCGAGCCATGCGGCGCAAAGCGGCGCATGGGGAGCCTCGAAGGACGCACGGCCGATGCAGCCGGGCTGTCGCCCTTCGAGGCTCGCCCTGCTTCGCAGGACGAGCTCCTCAGGATGACGGGATGGCGCGGTGGTTGCCGAGTCCAACTTCCAACGCTGCGCGCCTCGCAATCGCTCAAGCAAAAACGGAGGCCAGAGCACCGAACGCTGCTCTCAGCCGCACTCTGGCTTCGGTACCCACCGGAATTCGATATCGTCGGCTTCGATCATCCATACGAATGCCTTTCGCTGAGCGCCGTAGGCCCACTCGATCTCATGAATCAAGTGACCACGATCTGAAACCCGAAACTCGTCGTATCGCCAGTCGCCGTGTGACGTCGCATCCGCCGATAGCTCTTGAAGCGAATAGGCGTACACGGTCGGATATGTGATCTCGATGTGCCCGTCGTGGTAGGCGCCGAGCAGACGAAGCGCGATTGAGCAGGATCGCTGACGGGTCCGAGCGCCAGGTCTTTTCGATATTTGCAGCGACTCCAGCCAGGCATCATGCGGGCAGCGGTGGTCTCGCGGATTGTAGAACCAGTCGGAGGTCGCAAGTTCGTAGGCGCGCGGCGGGAAGGCGGACTGGCTTTCGGCCAGGTAAGTTTCGTACCGCTCGAACGCAGTCTTTGCCGCTGGATATCCGTCGTCGCGTCCGTCATCCGAGAGAATGAAGACCATCGGCGATTCCCGTGCTTGGCGCTTCCACAATGCAAAACGGAGCCCCCTGAGGGCTCCGCTTCGTTCGCTGTTCGCCACTCGCTATTCGCCGCTCACCCCAGCCGTCCGGCCGCATGCGCCAGCAGCGTGTAGACCAGGCCCGTCTCCGAGGTCAGGTGGCCGCGCAGCTCCTGCGGGCCGCGGCCGTCGCGGGCGACTTCGTCGAGCAGGCGCTCGAACTCGGCGACGTAGCGGTCGACCGTGCCCTTGAAGTTGCGGTCGGCGCGGTACTTGCGGGCGACCTCGTCGAAGGCCTTCTGGCCGGCGGGCGTGTAGAGGCGCTTGGTGAACGCCTTGTTCTCGCCGCGCTGGTAGCGGTCCCACATCTCGGCGGCGAGGTTGCGGTCCATCAGCCGGCCGATGTCGAGCGACAGCGATTCCAGCGGATTGCTGTTGGCCTGCGGGGCCTGCGGCTGCGGCGCGGGGCGGCCACGGGGAGCCTCACGTCCGGTCGGGGCGCCCTGATTGGCGTCGGTGCGGCTGAGCAGGTCCGACAGCCAGCCGTCACGGCCCGGATCGTTGCCGCCAGGCGCGACCGGCGGCGCTTCGGTGCGGCGCGCGGCCGGCATGCCGAGGTCCGGCGGCGGCAGCGTGGAGGCGCTGCCGGTGTCGCGCATGCGGGTCTCGGTCGCGCGAGTGCCCGCAACGGCCATGATCGGCTCCTCCTGGCGATGCACGGCGACGGAGGCGCGGCCCGCCGTGGTGACGTCGAGGCCGCGGCCGTGCTGGGCCACGATGCGGTTGAGCTCGGCGAGCGCCTCGATCTGGTCGACGATCACCTTGCGCATCTGCGCGGTGCTCTCGGCGGCCTCCTGCGGCATCTCGAGCACACCGCGGCGCAGCTCGTTGCGGGTGGCTTCGAGCTCGTTGTGCATCTCGAGGGCCATCTGCTTCATGCTGGCGACGAGGTTGGTGAACTTCTCGGTCGACTGCTTGAACATCGCGTCCGCCTCGTCGGTGGTCTGGCGGTAGATGTCGTGCATCGCCTCGATGGTCTGGCGGTGCTCCTCCTCGGAGGCCACGCGCACCGCCTCGAACTGGCGGGTGATCGCGGCCGAGCCGGCGCCGGCGGTCTCGGCGACGACGCGGGCGATATCGCGGGCACGCTCCTCGGCCGCGGCCAGCGATTCATCGAGCAGGCCGGTGAAGCGCGACAGCCGCTGGTCGAGATCGGCGGTGCGCAGGTCGATCGTGGTGACCAGCGATTCCAGCGCCTGCTTGCGCTCGGCGAGCGAGGCGGTGGTGTTCTTGTTGCTCTGCTCGACGACCTGAGCGGCCTCGACCAGTGCCTTGCCGTGCGCGTCGAACTGGGTCGAGAGCTCGCCGAGATCCTGCAGCGCCTTCGTGGTCTTGCTGTTGAAGACGTTGAGCTGCTCTTCCAGGTTCTGCGTCGCCGCGCCGTTGCGCGAGGTGACGTCGTTCATCGCCGAGACGAAGTCGGCGACGCGCGTCACCAGCGCCCGCTCGAGCGAGTTGAGGTTGTCGTGCGCACCGGTCAGCACTTCCTGGAGCAGGATGTTGCCTTCGCGCAGACGCTCGAACAGCGCCACGGTGTCGGTGCGCAGGATCTTGCTGGTCTCCTGCATCTCGGTGACGGCCGCGACCGAGACCTGGCGCGACTGGTCGATCGCGGAGCGCGAGGCCTGCTCGAGATCCTTGAGCGACTTGCCGACCGCGCTGGTGGCGATCTCGCTCGCCGCGTTGATGGTGCGGGCCACTTCCGAGCCGTTGCCCATCATGGTCTGCGAGAAGGCCTGGCCGCGCGTCTCGATCGACTTCAGCGCGTCCGAGGTGACGCGGTCGATGTCGAGCGTGAGCTGGCTGGTCTTCGAGCCGATCGCGTCGACCAGCGCGCCGCGCTTGGCGTCGATCATGTTCGACAGACGGTCGGCCTGCTGCTGCACGTAGGTGACGATCTCGTCGGTCTTGCCGGTCATGGCCTGGCCGAAGCTGGAGCTGGCGGCGAGCACCGAACGTTCGACGTCGGCCGAGCTCGACTTGACCCGCGAGCTCGCCTCGTTGGAGGCCGAGATCAGCGCGTTCTGGGCGTTGAGCGCGCTGGTCTGGATGTCGTTGGTGGCGTTCGCGGCGGCCGCGCTCAGCGTGCGCTCGATCTCGGTCGAGATCGTGCGGATCTGGCTCGCGGCGTCCGCCGAGGTCGAGGTCAGCGAGGTCTGGGCCTCACGGGCGCTGTTGAGGATGGTCGAGGCGGTGTCGGCGCCGACCGCGGTCAGCGTGCGCTCGATGTCCGTGGTCAGCGACTTGATCTGGCTCGCCGCGTCGGTCGAAGCCGAGATCAACGTGCCCTGGGCCTCGCGCACGCCGCTGGTGAGCGCCTCGATGGTGGCGCCGCCGGCGGTCGCCAGCGCGCGCTGCATCTCGGCCGCGAGCGAACGGACCTGGCTGGTCTGTTCGGCCGAGACCGTAAGCAGGGTGCTCTGGGCGTCGCGGGCGCTGGTGGTGATGGTCTCGGCGGTCGACTGGCCGACCTGCGAGAGCGAACGATGAACTTCGGCCGCCAGCGACTTGACCTGGTTCGCCGCATCCGAGGATGCCGTGACCAGCGTGCTCTGGGCTTCGCGGGCGCCGCTCATGATGGTTTCGGCCGTCGAGGTGCCGGCCATGGTGAGCGAGCGCTGCACGTCCGAGGACAGCGCCTTGATCTGGTTGGCGGTCTCGGTCGAGGCCGCGATCAGCGCGCTCTGCGCGTCGCGGGCGCCGGCGGTGATCGATTCCGCCGTGGTGGTGCCGGCCAGCGACAGCGAGCGCTGCACGTCGGCGGTGAGCGTCTTGACGTGGTTGGCCGCGTCCGAGGACGCCGTGACGAGAGTGGTCTGCACCTCGCGGGCGCCGGCCAGGATCGAGGCTGCGGTGGCCGAGCCTGCCGCCGACAGCGTGCGCTCGACGTCGGACGCGAGCCCCTTGATCTGGTTGGAGGCTTCGCCCGACGCCGCGACCAGGGTCGACTGCGCCTCGCGGGCGCTGCTCAGGATCGAGTTCGCAGAACCGGTGCCGGCCGCGGTCAGTGCGCGCTCGACCTCGGCGGAGGTCATCTTGAGCTGGGCGTTGACGTCGGAGGAGACCGTCATCAGCGACTGCTGGGCGGCGCGCGCGCCGGTCTGGATCGTCTCGCTGGTGTTGACGACGAGATTGGTGAGCGAGCGCTCGGCGTCCTCGACGTGCGAGCGGATCGCGGTCGAGATCATCTCGGCGCGGGACATCATGTCCTCGCTGGCCTGGCGGCCGCTGCTCTCGATGCGGCCGGCAACGGCCTCGACGCGCGAGCCGAGCAGGTCCTCGAACTGCGCCACGCGCACGTCGATGTCGCTGGCGACCGAGCCGACCTTGGTCTCGATGGCCTGCTGGATCTCCTGGAAGCGCGCGGTGACCGTGTCGGTCAGATGCATGCTGCGGCCGTCGATGATCTCGGTGACACCGGTGATGCGGCGGTCGACCGCCTCGATCGCCTGCGCGGTGCCGTCCGTGAGCGTCGAGGTCAGCAGCGTCAGCCGCGTGTCGATCGAGTGCACGGCCTGCGAGGCGCCGTTGGTCACCGTGGTGGTCAGGTAGGTGAGGCGGCTGTCGATCGACTCGAGCGCCTGCGAGGCGCCGCCGGTGAGCGTCGTCGTGAGGTGGGTCAGACGGGTGTCGATCGACTGGATGGTCTGCGAGGCGCCGTCGGTCAGCGTGCTCGTGAGGTGGTTGAGGCGCGCATCGATGGTTTCGACGGCCTGCGATGCACCCTCGGTGAGCGAGGTCGTGAGGTGGTTGAGGCGCGCATCGATGGTTTCGACGGCCTGCGATGCGCCCTCGGTGAGCGAGGTCGTGAGGTGGGTGAGGCGGCTGTCGATCGACTGGATCGCCTGCGCGGCGCCGTCGGTCAGCGACGAGGCGAGCGTGTTGATGCGCCCGTCGATCGTCTCGGTCATCGACCTCGCGCGGCTGTCGAACGACTGTTCGAGCGCGGTGACGCGGCCGCCGAGCTGCTCGTCGAAGGTCTTGATGTGGCCTTCGATCGTGGAATCGAGGCCGGCGATCTTGCCGTTCAGCGAGGCGTCGAAATTGCCGACGCGGTCGCCGATGGTGGTCTCGAACTGCGCCAGGCGCTGGTCGAGGATCGCGGTGATCTCGCCGCCGTTGGCGGTGAAGCGGGTGTCGAAATTGTCGACATAGGTCTTCAGCGACTCATGGATGTCCTGCGTGCGCTGGCCCATGCGCTCGACGATCTCGCCGCCGAAGGTCTTCACGGTGCGGTCGAACTCGGAGATGTGGCGCGTGATCAGGGCGCCCAGCGTGCCGGAGTCGCGGGCGAATTTCTCGACCAGCTCGGTGCCCTGGTTCCTGACCAGTTCGTCGAACGCGCTCATCTGCAGCGACAGCGAATCGTGCGCGGTCTCGGTCTGGCTGACGACCTTGGCGACGAGGGTGTTGACGGTGGCGTCGAGCGCCTCGCTCGCCTTGTCGCCGCTCGTCATGATCTGGCTGGCGAGGCGGTTGCCGGCGTCGTCGATCTTGGCGGAAAGGTCGTTGGAGCGCAGCTCGAGCTCGAGCAGCAGCGAGTCGGAAGAATTCTTCAGGCTGTCGTGCACCTGCTCGGTGCGCTCGGAGATGCCGTCGACGATCGCAGCGGAGCGCTGCTCGAATTCGCCGGTGATGCGGTCGATGCGCTCGTTCAGCATCTCGTGGACGCGGTCGGCGAGGTCGACGAACTCGTCGTGGACGTGGCCGGTCTTGAAGTTGAGGCTGGTGGTCAGCCGCTCGCTGGCGTCGAGCACGGCGCGCGTGGTCTCGTTGCTGGCCTCCTCGAGGCGGTCGAGCAGGTCGCCGCCGCGTTCGCCGAGCGCCAGGATCATGTTGTCGCCGGCATTGCTCAGCGCGCTGGTGATGTGGGCGCCGCGCTCTTCCAGCGCGCCGGTGATGGACTTGGCGACCTCGTCGACGCGCGAGGCGATCGCATCCGAGATCAGCGCGATGTCGTGGCGCAAATCGATCTGCACGCCGGAGATGGCGCTGCGGACCTGCTCGGCCTGGCCGACCAGGTTGTCGCGCTGGTGCGCGATGTCCTGGAGCAGGGCGCGGATGCGCACCTCGTTGTCGGAATAAGCGCGTTCGAGCGCGGCGACCTCGTTGGCGACCAGCGTCTCGAGCTCGCCGGCGCGCGCGATCGCGCGCTCGATGCCGTCGCCCATCGCCGCGACTTCGCGGCGGATGGCCTGGCCGACGGTGACCATGGAATCGGAGGCCGAGCCCTCGGGCTCGGAGAAGCGGATCGCGACCTGCGCCATCGCCTGGGCGATCATGCGCATTTCCTGGCCGCGCCAGACCAGGCTGGCGAGGAAGTAGAACAGCATGATCGGCGCGAAGAACATCGCGATCAGGCCGGCAATGACGAGCACGCCGCCGCTCTGGCCCATGGCGGCCTGGATCGAGGGCAGGAAGCCGAACGTCAGCGCGGCGCAGGCGGCGAGCCAGACGCCGGCGAAGATGGTGGCGAAGGTATAGACGCTGCGGGCAGGGCGGCCCTTCTGCAGCGCCTGCAGCAGCTGGCCGATGGTCTCGCGGTCGTCATTGGCGGCGCGACGCGAAGCGCGCGGCTCCTCGACCGGGTCGAACACGGTCGAGCGTTCGTTGGCGGCAGGGCGCGGCTCGAAGCTCGGCTCGTCGAAGGCCGGAGGCGTCACCGGGGGCGCCGTCTCGTTGCGCATCGCGGCGTTGCGGCTGGTGTCCGCAGCGGTGTCGCTGATGTTGAGGGCTTCCTGGATTGCAGAAAGCGCGACTTCTGTGGGGTCTTTGACCTTTTTCGGAGTGTTCGCCATGTTCAGTCCGAGCCCTCGTTACTTGTACGCGTCCCCCCGCGAGCCCTGCGCCCTGCGCAAGCCCACAGACCGGATCATGCCGCTTGCGCGGATCTCCGAGCCGTCCCCACCCGGACGGCTTGTCCGCCAATTTCCGAAACATCCTATTGGCAGAGCGTCGCGAATGAAATGCCCGCGATTAAGACATTCTTAATCATCGTTAACAGGATCGCGCCGTAACGCCTTAGCAATAAATGAAATTCTCCACCGGACTCGGCCAATTGCGGCAACTTTTCGTCAATAAGCGGGCGGAACTGCGTCTCCGACCCCGAACATTTCGTTAACCATTTCCATGCTTGGGTGAGGCGAAGTCACCGCCGGACCGGCGGAACCGTCGCGCGATGCCGGGGCCTTTCGCCATGACGCCTGAACTGCAACGGATGGACTGGATGCCTTCGCCCCCGATTGCCCCCATCGACAGCCCGCTCGACCTCGACCATCTCTCCCGGATGACGCTCGGCGATGCGGATTTGGAGCAGGAAGTGCTGGCCATGTTCGCCGAGCAGGCGGTCCGCCTGATCGCGGCGATGGCGGGATTGCCGGCCGAGGCCGGCGCGCTTGCCCACAAGCTCAAGGGGTCGGCGCGCGGGATCGGCGCCTTTGCGGTAGCCGACGCCGCCGCAAGCCTGGAGACCGCGATCCAGATCGGCCAGAACGAGCGCCACGCCTTCGCCGCGCTGAAGGAGGCCGTGACCGAGACCCGCGCCGCCATCGAGGCGATCCTGAAGGCTTGAGACCACGCGGCCGAGCCGGGCACGAGGCTCTTGTTTTAGCCTCTTGTTTTGACGCATTTTCCTGCCGCAAAGCGGCATTCACTTCGCATCAAAACCCTATGGCGCCGGGCTGATCGACCCGTTATAGGACAGCCCGGACCCTCCTTCATTCCCAGCACCGCGGCAACACGAGCACACATGGCCAAAATTCACTTTGTCGACCACAAGGGCGAAACCCGCACGGTGGAAATCGAGAACGGCGCAACCGTGATGGAAGCCGCGATCCGCAACAGCATTCCCGGGGTCGAGGCCGAATGCGGCGGCGCCTGCGCCTGCGCGACCTGCCATGTGTATGTCGACGAAGCCTGGCGCGAGAAGGTCGGCAGCCCGACGCCGATGGAAGAGGACATGCTCGACTTCGGCTTCGACGTGCGCCCGAATTCGCGCCTGTCTTGCCAGATCAAGGTCAGCGACGATCTCGACGGTCTCGTCGTGACGACGCCGGAACGTCAGGCCTGATCGTCCCTCGACAAGACTAACTGCTCGGCGGCGCGACCTCGATGCCGCGCTTGTGCCAGGGTCTGAATTTCTCGATCACCTCAGGGGTCAGCGGGGCCGGCCGGCGCGTCGCCTCGTCGAGCAAGACGCCGACCGACGTCGCCGAGGCGATGCATTTTCCTTCCGAGAACACGACCTGCTCGAAGGTCACGGACGTGCGTCCCAGCTTCACGACGCCGAGGCCGAGCTCGATGGTGCCCGGCCAATGCAGCTCGGCGCGAAAATGCATGTCGAGGCGCACCATGATCCAGGCGAGGCCCGGCGGCGTCAGGCCGTATTCCGGCAGCTTCATCAGCGTGACACGGCCGGTCTCGAAATAGGTGGCGTAGACCGCGTTGTTGACGTGCTGGTTGGGATCGAGATCGCCGAAGCGGACGTTGTCGCTGAGGCGGTAGGGGAAGTCCTCCAGGCGCGGTGTCGTATCGAGGCGACTTGGTGCGTTCACCGATTGATCTCCGTCATATCTTGCTCGTTACAGCCCAGTTATCCTGCCCCGGCAAGTGGCCGCGGCTGCGGGGCGCTCCCGCTTTTATGCCTTCCCTGATCCATCCCCGTTGGCTAGACAGGCGGGGTCACCTCGGCCCAGCGCGGTCACCTCGGCCCAAAGGGCGCCGTCCAACAGATAGCGACAGACAAAGAGACGACATGAGCGACGCGATCAAAACCGATGTGCTGATTATTGGCGCCGGCCCCTGCGGTCTGTTCGCCGCCTTCGAGCTCGGCCTTCTCGACATGAAGGCGCATTTCGTCGACATCCTCGACAAGGTCGGCGGCCAGTGTGCCGAGCTCTATCCGGAAAAGCCGATCTACGACATTCCCGGCATTCCGCACGTCTCGGGGCAGGGCCTAACCGAAGCGTTGATGGAGCAGATCAAGCCGTTCCATCCGACCTTCCATCTCGGCGAGATGGTCGAGACCGTGGAGAAGATCGGCGATCCCTTGTTTCGCTGCACCACGGATGCGGGCAAGGTGTTCGAGTGCAAGGTGCTGGTGATCGCGGCCGGCGGCGGCTCGTTCCAGCCCAAGCGTCCGCCGGTGCCGGGCATCGAGGCCTATGAAGGCACCTCGGTGCATTACGCGGTGCGCAAGATGGAAACGTTCCGCGACAAGAACGTGCTGGTCGTCGGCGGCGGCGATTCCGCGCTCGACTGGACGCTCAATCTGCACCCCATTGCCAAGCGCATCACGCTGCTGCACCGGCGCGACGAGTTTCGCGCCGCGCCCCACAGCGTCGAGCAGATGCGCGCGCTGGTTGTCGACGGCAAGATGGATCTCCGTCTCGGCCAGGTCACCGCGCTCTCCGGCGCCGAAGGCAAGCTCACCGGCGCCACCGTCAAGGGCAATGACAACAGCATCACCGAAATCGCCTGCGACACCATGCTGCCGTTCTTCGGACTGACCATGAAGCTGGGTCCGGTCGCGAACTGGGGCATTGCGCTGGAGAACAATCTGGTGCCGGTCGAAACATCCGCGTTCGAGACCAATGTGCCGGGCATCTTCGCGATCGGCGACATCAACACCTATCCCGGCAAGATCAAGCTGATCCTGTGCGGCTTCCACGAGGGCGCGCTGATGTCGCAAAAAGCCCATCGCTACGTCTATCCGGAGAAGCGGCTCGTGTTCCAATACACCACCTCGTCCTCAAGCCTGCAAAAGAAGCTGGGGGTCAACTGACGGCAATGGGGCGGGAGGGGATGCCCCATGTTTCTGGTGCTGGAACAGTTCGCGAAATCGCCGTAGTCTGCGGCCATTCCGGTCGTGGAATAGCAAGGTGATCTAATGCGGAATTTCTCCAGCTTTCGGCTGCTCTCCTTCCTCGCGCTCGCGTTGTCGCTCGCGGCGGTGACACCGTCTGCGGCGCAGACCGCCGAGCCCACGGCGGCGGGCCTGTGGCAGAAGGTCGAGGACGGCAGGACGGTCGGATGGTTTCTCTTCGTCGACCGCAACGGCATCTTCGAAGGCGTGATCGCAAAGACCTTCCCGCGCCCCGGTGACGATCCGAACGAGGTCTGCAGCAAGTGCACCGATGACCGCAAGAACGCGCCGGTGCTTGGCATCTCCTTCGTCCGCAACATGAAGCGCGAAGGCTTGAAGTACGAAGGCGGCAACGTGCTCAATCCGCGCGACGGCCAGATCTGGAAAGCCAACATGAAGGTCAGTCCCGACGGCCAGACCCTGACTCTGCGCGGCTATCTCGGCATCGCGCTGCTCGGCAAGGATGAGACCTGGACGCGCCTGCCTGACGCCAACATCGCCCAGGTCGATCCCGCCATCGTCGCAAAATATCTGCCCGCCCAAGCCGCGACCACCAAGCCGCCGGCACCGGCGCCGAAGAAGAGCGGCGGCACGATGATGGCACCGGCCAAGCAATAGGGCTGGTTTTCGGTATTTCTCAGCGTCATCTTCTCGGCGCCGGATTTTGATCCTAGGCCGCATCCGCCGAAAGGCGCATGGCCTTGCGCCGTGCGGCAGTAGTTGCCCGGAATGCGGGTTGGCAGCGGATTTGCATAGTTGTCGTCAGCTGCCGGGGGAACGAGTCGCCGGTGCCGCGCCTGATTCAAGGCGCGGACAACCGATGGCTTTGTCGTCCCCCGAACGGATCATTTTGATCGCGGGACGACGAGATGAAATTTTCAAGATTGTGCGCAGCGACGCTGCTGGGCGCGACGGCGCTTCTGACATTCTCGGCACAGGCGCGCGACGACGGGCGCTACGCCAACTCACCGCTAAAGCCCTGGTTCGAAAGCCTGCATAGCGAATTCGGTCAATGCTGCACCGACGCCGACGGCTACGTCATTGCCGACGTCGATTGGGAGTCCGATCGCGGCCGCTTCCGCGTCCGCATCGACGACGAATGGGTGGTGGTGCCCGACGGTGCCGTGATCACCGTGCCGAACAAGATCGGTCGCACCATGGTGTGGAAGCACTATATCGACGGTCATCCGCGCGTGCGCTGCTTCATGCCGGGCAGCATGACCTGAAAACGCTGACGGCGCCCGCATCCGATGCAGGCGCCGCAAGCGATGTAGAGGTTTAGCGCGCCTGGTTTCCCGAACCCGCGCTCGCAAGCTGCTTGACCCGGGGCGACAGCACCGAAACCTGGGCGGGCGAGGCGGGCATGCCGGCGATGATCATGGTGGGCGCGGCCGACTGCTCCTCGACGCCGGCGCCGCCGAGCACCTGCACCTGGGTCGCCGAGATCGGCAACGACTTCACTTCGTAAGAGGGAAGCTCACCGGCAAACGCGCTGGTCGAGCTCGCAAGCAAGGCGCCGGCGACGACGATCATGGTGAGAACACGCATTGGAAAATCTCCGTTGAAGATGTCAATCGGAGGTTTGGTCGTGACGATGCAGGAAGAGGTTCGCTCGCGTGCGAACAATCGTGTGTCCGTGCACGAACCCATTTGATTGCGTAATGCGATAGGATGAAACGACGACGAAGTTTTCCGCGTCAATGTTTCCGGATGGTTTCGCGGCATCGATCGACGCCGCTCGCAGCTAGCCGGTCTGCAGCTCCCGGTGCGGAGATCTGGCCGGCACTGCGGTCACGGGAAAGCGCAGGCTCATGGTCGTGCCGCGGCCGGGCGCGGAGGAGATGACCAGCTCGCCGCCATGGGCGGCCATGATCTCGCGGACGATCGACAGGCCGAGGCCGGCGCCGTCGCCTGCCGTATTGCCGGTCTGAAACGGTTCGGTCAGCCCTTGCTCGACGCCGTCCGGCAGGCCGGCGCCGTCGTCGTCGATCGAGATGCCGTTGCGGTCGAGCGTGGCGACGATGCGTCGCGCGCCACGGGCGTGGATGAGTGCATTGCCGACGAGATTGGCAAGCGCGCTGCGGACCGCAGCGTCGACGCCCTGTACCACGAATGGACCTTTGCCGTCCTGCTCCAGCGCAAGCTCGATGCCGGCGTCCAGCGCCGAGGGGCCGAAATCGGCCAGCACATCCAGCGTGATCTGGGCGAGATCGATCGGGCGCTTCTCGATCGCATGATTTTGCAGGCGCGCCAGGTCCAGCATGGCCGAGACCAGCGAGGTCAGCCGGCGGACGTCGCGCACCAGCTCGGCCTTCAGAGCCGGATCGGGCACATCGTCGATCTTGGCGCGCAGCAGGGTCAGCGGCGTGCGGAGCTGATGGGCGGCATTGCCGAGAAAGCGGCGCTGCATCCTGATATAGGCGTCGATCTCGCCGAAGGCGCGGTTCAAGGCCGCGACCAGCGGCTTCAGCTCGCGCGGGACCTCGGACAACGAGATCAGGCCCTGCGGGGCCGACGGATCGATTGCGAGGGCGCGACGCGCGACCCGCTCGATGCCGCGCGAGACGAAACGCGCAGCAAGCGCCGAACCGATCGCGACGGTGGCTGCGAAGGCCAGCGCCACCAGCATGATCGAAAAGACCCTGCGGAGGAGAAACGTCCTTGCAATACGGCCAAAGCGCACCTGAGGCTCGCCGACCATCATCGCGAGCCGCAACGGGCCCCGTTGCACCGCGGAGAGACAGAAGGTGCTGTTTTGGTCGAGCGTGCTGAAGACGGACGAACCGACGGGCCCGTGGTAGGGAAACACGAAGGGGAGGGCGGGCCGATGTTCGCTGCCGTACTCGCTGAGCAGGTCGCCCGCGGACACGACATACCAGAGGTTTGGGCTGTCCGCTTTCAGTTCCTCGAGGGCAGGAGTCGAACGTACCGTCAGTTTTTGCCCTTCGATCACTGTCGCGCGATCGAGAACGGCGGCCACAACTTGACAGGATCTAAACTCGCGTTCCTCGGTCGGATACCGCCAGATGAAGATACCGAGCATGGTCAGGAAGATCGCCGTGGCGGCGATGCCGAGCGACAGCGCAAACGTCCGGGCGATCGATCTCATTGCGCTGTCGCCAGCCGCAGGATGTAGCCAATGCCGCGCATGCTACGGATCTCGACGTCGCCGCCGAATGCGGCCAGCTTCTTCCTCAGGCGCGAGACCTGCGCTTCGAGCGTGTTGGATTCGATCTCGTCGTCGAAACCGTAGATTTCCTCGATCAGCGCGGCGCGGGTGATGACGCGATCGCGGCGCATCAAGAGGGCGGCGAGGATCAGCGCCTCGCGCCGCCGCAGCAGGAGTTTCCTGTCAGCGACCACGACTTCGTTGCTGCCGAGATGCAGCTCGACATTGCCGAGCGAAAGCACGGAGGGCGCGAGCAGGCGGGGCCGTCGCAACACGGCGCGCACCCGCGCGATCAGCTCCTGCGGCTCGAACGGCTTGCCGAGATAGTCGTCGGCGCCGCCGTTGAGGCCGTCGACGACGTCCTCCTTGGCGTCCCTGGACGTCAGCATGATGATCGCGGGGCGGTCGGGCGACCGGTTCAGCGCCGTGACCACCTGGAGCGCGTCGCCATCGGGCAGCATGCGATCGACGATCGCGAGATCATATTTGAAGTTGTCGAGCGCCTGACGGGCATCGGCGATCGAGCCGACGATGTCGACGATTCCGTGCAATTGTCCGAGCAGGCGGCTGACATAGGCGCCGATCTGCGGTTCGTCTTCGATCACGAGGGAACGCACGCGGGGTCGTCCTTGACTCTGCTGGGCAACACGCCCCTGAGCGTGACGCTCCCGGGCCGAAGTCTGGCGTTTCGGCTCTCGCAGGGTTCCCATTAAGGCAGCCAGCTTGGCGAATAAAAGGCAGGAGCGCGGGCGCTGGCGGTGCTGCCGCTCAAAGTTTTGACGCATGCAGGTCTCGCGGCAATGTTCGGGCAATGTCGGTTCGGCGGCCGCGACCGGCACACGGCGGCAGCGGGTCGGCCAGCAGCTCTCGCCTTGCAATCTTGGGGCAATTTTGCCGGACCACATGCTGGGGCTCGAACCACATCAGTCGACCAGGCCAGTAAGGCCGGTACGGGGCCCCCTAATGATGCATCTTGACGAAGCCGCTCTCCGCCTCTCGGGGAATGCGCGGCTGACGACCGCCGTGCTTGCCGCACTCGGCGCGACGCTGGCGATCCCTCAATCGGCCGTGGCGCAGACCGCGTTCACGCTGCCGGCGCCGCCGTTCGACCTGCCGATGCTGCCATCGCCCTCCGGAAACTGGACCGTCATGGTCGGCATCGGCGGACAGTACATGCCTGACTTCGTCGGATCGAAGAACGGCAAGCTGATGCCGATCCCGATCTTTTCGATTCGTCGCGCCGGATCGATCGATCAGTTTCGCGGGCCGCGCGACAGCGCCAGCATCGCGCTGCTCGACGTCGGCAATTTTCGCGCGGGACCTGCCTTCAAATACGTCGCCTCGCGCAAGGCCGACAAATATGCCGAGCTGATCGGCCTTGGCGACGTCAAGGCTGCCTACGAGCTTGGCGGCTTCGTCGAATATTATCCGGTCGATTGGCTGCGCTTGCGCGGCGAATTGCGCCAGGGCATGGGCGGCCACACGGGGACGGTCGCCGACATCTCCGCCGACGTCATCGTGCCGCTGATTCAAAGGCTGACGATCTCAGCCGGTCCGCGCTTCATCTGGAAGAGCACCAAGGCGACCGCGCCTTACTTCGGCGTCGATGCGGCGCAGGCACTGGCATCGGGATTGCCGATGTACGATGCGAAGAGCGGCGCGCACTCGGTCGGCTTCGGCAGCCAGATCTCCTATCGCATCAATCCGCAATGGGAGGTCCACGCCTATGTCGAATACGAGAAGCTGCTTGGCGACGCCGCGGACAGCCCGCTGGTGAAGCTGCGGGGATCGTCGAACCAGACCACCGTCGGCCTCGGCGCGTCCTATTCGTTCGATTTCAGGATTCGATAGCTCGCCATGCGCCGCATTGCATTTCTATGGATTGGCCTCGCGGCCGCTTGCGTCGCGCTCGGCGCCGCCGCGGCATTCGAGACGCGCGCGAGTCGTATTCAGGCGATCAAGACGGTCGGCATCGTCTCCGCCATCGGCGAGGAGATGAGCCTGACGCAAGCCGGTCTGACCCGACTGGGCACCACCGCGCAAAGCCTGCCGATCAGCGCGTGGGCGCTGGATGAGTTGATCGTCCAGCAGGCGAGCAGGCTGCTGGAGGGACGCTTTCGCGTGCAGCCCTTGACCTACAGGCGCGCTGCGTTTGCTGCCATCAGGGATTCGGCGGTTGCGCCCGTCAATCTCTTGCGTAGCGATCCGTTCAAGGAGCTGGTTCGCAGCGACGTCGCCCCGCAGGGGCTGGACGCGTACATCGTCATCACCCGGGCGCGGTCGAAACTTGGAAACGGCCGCAACGTCGAGGGCGTTGGCCTTGCCGAATACCGGACGCTGCTTGCGGATTACGGCCTGATCCACGCGCTGTACGAAGTTCGCATCATCGACGGCAAGTCGTTCAACGTGATCGAGAAGCGGGCGGCCGGGCCGCTCGACAACACCGGCACCGTGCCGCTGGCCGGTCCGAGCGGGCCAGTCGACGAGGCGCTGGGCGGTTCTGCGCCGAGCGAACGCCTGCGTGCGGCCGTCGTCGACCTCATTACGCGCAGCCTGCCGGTCACGTTCGGTGACATGCACTTGATCGGGGGATCGTGAAGCCGGCTCGTCGGCGCTCAGGTCACCGGCGCCGGATTGAACAGCGTGAGATCGTTGTGAATGCCCCAGCGGTCCGACCATGGCTTGGTGCGGCCGGAGGCGACATCGAGGATCAGGCGGAACAGGTCCCAGCCGCATTCCTCGATGGTCTTCTCGCCGGTGGCGATGCTGCCGGCGTCGAAGTCGATCAGGTCCTTCCAGCGTCGCGCCAGCTCGCTGCGGGTGGCGACCTTGATCACGGGTGCTGCCGCAAGACCGTAAGGCGTGCCGCGGCCGGTGGTGAACACCTGCAGGGTCATGCCGGAGGCGAGCTGCAGCGTGCCGCAGATGAAGTCCGAAGCCGGCGTTGCCGCGAACAGCATGCCCTTCTGCGTCGCCTTCTCGCCGGGCGAGAGCACGCCGGTGATGGCCGACGAGCCCGACTTGACGATCGAGCCGAGCGACTTCTCGACGATGTTGGCGAGGCCGCCCTTCTTGTTGCCGGGCGTGGTGTTGGCGCTGCGGTCGGCGCCGCCGCGGGCGAGATAGGAATCGTACCAGGCCATCTCGCGCACCAGCGCGCGGCCGACATCCTCGTTGATCGCGCGCCGCGTGAGCAACTGGATGGCGTCGCGCACCTCGGTGACCTCGGAGAACATCACGGTCGCGCCGGCGCGCACCAAGAGGTCCGCGGCGAAGCCGACGGCGGGATTGGCGGTGACGCCGGAGAAGGCGTCGCTGCCGCCGCATTGCAGCCCGATGACGAGATCGGAGGCCGGGCAAGTCTCGCGCTTGCGGGCGTTGAGCACCTTCAAGCGGGCCTCGGCCTGGGTCATGATGGCATCGACGATCGCTCCAAAGCCGTCGAAGGCTTCGTCCTGCATCCGCACGATGGCATCGCTGACGCCCTCCGGCACCAGCCGCTCGGGCGCAAGCTTCTCGCAGCCGAGGCCGACGACGAGGATTTCGCCGCCGAAATTCGGGTTGAGCGCGAGATTCTGCAGCGTGCGGATCGGCACTACCGCATCAGGCGCGGTGATGGCGACGCCGCAGCCATAGGCGTGGGTGAGCGGCACGACGTCATCGACGTTCGGGTATTTCGGCAGCAGCTCGGTGCGGATGCGCTTGACCGCATATTCCATCGTGCCTTTGACGCATTGCACGGAGGAGGAGATGCCGAGGATGTTCTTGATGCCGACCGAGCCGTCGGGATTGCGATAGCCCTCGAAGGTGAAGCCTTCGAGCGGCGGCAGTGGGGCGGGGACGGCGGTGGAGATTTCGAGCTTGTCGAGGTCGGGGGCCTCCGGCATGCGGATGCGCGCCTCGTCCACCCATTCGCCGGCGCGGATCGGCGACAATGCGTAGCCGATGATCTCGCCATAGCGGATGATCGGCTGGTCTTGCGCGATGTCGACCAGCGCCGTCTTGTGCCCCTGCGGCACGAAGGCGCGCAGCGTCAGTCCGCTGGCGAAGCGGGAGCCGGCGGGAAGCCCGAAATCATTGACCACGATCGCGACGTTGTCGCGCTCGTTGAGCTTGATGTAGCGGGGCTGCTCTTTCGCTGCGACGTCCTGGTCCATGGAGGACTCCGGGATTTGTAGGGTGGGTTAGCGCAGCGTAACCCACCAATGTCTCGGTCCGCAGAAAAAGAAGAGGTGGGTTACGCTGCGCTAACCCACCCTACGTAGTCAGCCGCTCAGCCCGGGAACGTATAGGCCGTCTTCACCGTCGTGTAGAACTCGCGCGCGTAAGAGCCCTGTTCGCGGGCGCCGTAGCTCGAGCCCTTCCGGCCGCCGAACGGCACGTGATAGTCGACGCCGGCGGTCGGCAGATTGACCATCACCATGCCGGACTCGCTGTTGCGCTTGTAGTGCGAGGCGTATTTCAGGCTGGTGGTGCAGATGCCCGAGGCGAGGCCGAATTCGGTGTCGTTGGAGATCGCGAGGGCCTCTTCGTAGTTCTTGGCGCGGATGACGGCGGCGACGGGGCCGAAGATCTCCTCACGCGCGATGCGCATGTTGTTGTTGGCTTCGGTGAACAGCGCCGGCTGCAGGTAATGGCCGGGGGTCTCGCGCTTGAGCAGCTCGCCGCCGTAGGCGAGCTTGGCGCCCTCGTCCTGGCCGATCTTGATGTAGCGCAGGTCCTGGTCGAGCTGGCTCTGGTCGACGACGGGGCCGATATGCACGCCGGCCTTGAGCGCGTCGTCGACCGACAGGCTGTTCAGGCGCTCGGCCATCGCCGCGACGAAGCGGTCGTGGATGCCTTCGGTGACGATCAGGCGGGAGGAGGCCGTGCAGCGCTGGCCGGTCGAGAAATAGGAGCCGTTGATGGCGACCTCGACGGCGGTCTTGAGGTCGGCGTCGTCGAGCACGACCAGCGGATTCTTGCCGCCCATCTCGAGCTGGAATTTCTTCATCGGGTTGGAGAGCACGCAGGCCTGCGCGATCTTGCGCCCCGTCTGCACCGAGCCGGTGAAGGAGATCGCGGCCACATCCGGGTGATCGAGCAGGGTCTGGCCGACCACCGAGCCGGAGCCGACCACGAGGTTGAACACGCCGGCGGGAATGCCGGAGCGGGTGATGATCTCCGACAGCGCATGCGCCGAGCCGGGCACCAGCTCGGCCGGCTTGAACACCACGGTGTTGCCGTAGCAGAGCGCCGGGGCGATCTTCCAGGCCGGGATCGCGATCGGGAAATTCCAGGGCGTGATCATGCCGACGACGCCCATCGGCTCGCGCGTCAGCTCGACGTCGAGGCCGGGACGCACCGAGGCGCCCTTTTCGCCGATCAGGCGCAGCGCTTCACCGGCGAAGAACGCGAAGATCTGGCCGGCACGGGCGACCTCGCCGATACCTTCCGGCAGGGTCTTGCCTTCCTCGCGCGCGAGCAGGCGGCCGAGCTCTTCCTTGCGGGCGAGGATCTCGAGGGAAATCTTGTTGAGCGCGTCGAAGCGCGCCTGCGGCGTCGATTGCGACCAGGCGGGGAAGGCGGCCTTGGCGGCGGCGATCGCCTTCTCGGTCTGCGCCTTGTCGGCCTTGGCGTATTCGCCGACGACGTCGTTGGTGTTGGAGGGGTTGATGTTCCTGGTGACGCCGGAGCCGTCGACCCATTCGCCGCCGATGAAGTTCTTCAGGATCGCAGTCATCGTTTCCTCCAGAGTGTTTTACCGTACAAGGCAGGGACGCTTGTCGTCGAAGGTCCAGCCGGGGATCAGGTCCTGCATGGCAATAGCGTCATCCCGGGCGCCAAGTCCATGCTGCTTGTAGAGGTCATGCGCGGCATCGATAGCGGCCCTGTCGATTTCGATACCTAGTCCCGGCCGGTCCGGGACCGCAATCTTGCCGCCCTTGATCTGGAGCGGCTCCCTGGTCAGCGCCTGGCCGTCCTGCCAGATCCAATGGGTGTCGATCGCGGTGACCTTGCCGGGGGCGGCGGCGCCGACATGGGTGAACATGGCCAGCGAAATGTCGAAATGGTTGTTGGAGTGCGAGCCCCAGGTCAGGCCGTTGTCGCGGCAGGTCTGGGCGACGCGCACCGAGCCCTGCATGGTCCAGAAATGGGGATCGGCCAGCGGAATGTCCACGGCGCCGAGGCGCAGCGCATGGGACAGCTGGCGCCAATCGGTCGCGATCATGTTGGTCGCGGTGGGCAGCCCCGTGGCGCGGCGGAACTCGGCCATGATCTCGCGGCCTGAGAAGCCCGCCTCGGCGCCGCAGGGGTCCTCGGCATAGGCAAGGATGCCGTGCATGTCCTTGCAGAGGCTGATCGCCTCGTCCAGCAACCAGGCGCCGTTGGGGTCGAGCGTGACGCGGGCGTTCGGGAAGCGCCGGGCGATCGCGGTGACGGCCTCGATCTCCTGCTCGCCGCGCAGCACGCCGCCCTTGAGCTTGAAGTCGGCGAAGCCGTAATGATCGTGGGTCGCTTCCGCGAGCCGCACCACGGTCTCAGGCGTCATCGCCTCCTGATGGCGGAGGTTGAACCATTCCGCCTTGCCGGTCTCGCCCTGGACATAGTTCAGCTTGGATTTGCGCCGGTCGCCGACGAAGAAGAGATAGCCGAGCGTCTCGACGCTGCTGCGCTGCTGGCCTTCGCCGAGCAGCGCGGCGACGGGGAGTCCGAGATGCTGGCCGAGCAGATCGAGGAGAGCGGATTCCACGGCGGTGACCGCGTGGATCATCACGCGGAGATCAAACGTCTGCTTGCCGCGGCCGCCGGCATCGCGATCGGCGAAGGCGGTGCGGATGTCGGCGAGAATGTTGTTCATCGCGCCGACGGTCTTGCCGATCACGAGGTCGCGGGCGTCCTGCAGCGTCTGCCAGATCTTCTGCCCGCCCGGCACCTCGCCGACGCCGGTGTGGCCGGCATTGTCGGTGAGGATGACGATGTTGCGGGTGAAGAACGGCGCGTGGGCGCCGCTCAAATTGAGGAGCATGCTGTCGCGGCCCGCGACCGGGATCACCTGCATCGCCGTGACGACAGGTGCGCCGGCGACCGGCGCGCCGGAAATCTCAGTCAGGGCCATCCTGCGCTCCTCGCTATTGTCGTCCTATTCTGCAGCCTGTTGTGTCGATCGGATGGCGGGCAGATTCTTCACCAGCGCTGTCAGCTCCGCGATCTCCTGCTCGGTGAGGTCGGTGAGCGGCGGGCGGACCGGGCCGGAGTCGCGGCCGATCACCTTCATGCCGGCCTTGATGATCGAGACCGCATAGCCCTTCTTGCGGTTGCGGATCGCGATCAGCGGCAGGATGAAGTTCTTCAGGCCGGCCTGGATCGTGGCGTGGTCGCGTTTGCGAACGGCCGTGTAAAAATTGGTCGCGAATTCCGGCACGAAATTGAACACGGCGGACGAATAGGTCGTCACGCCCATGTCGAGATAGGGCAGCGCAAAAGTCTCCGCGGTCGGCAGGCCGCCGACATAGGTGAGGCGGTCGCCGAGCTTGGTGTAAACGCGGGTCATCAGCTCGATGTCGCCGATGCCGTCCTTGTAGCCGACGAGGTTCGGGCAGCGCTCGGCAAGGCGGGCCAGCGTGTCGGGCTGAAGGATGGCGTTGTCGCGGTTGTAGACGATGACGCCGATCTTCACGGAGGCGCACACCGCCTCGACATGGGCGGCAAGGCCCTCCTGCTCGGAATGGGTGAGATAGGGCGGCAGCAAGAGCAGGCCGTCGGCGCCGGCCTTTTCAGCGCCAACAGCGATCTCGCGGGCGATCGCGGTGCCGTAGCCGGTGCCGGCGAGCACCGGCACGCGGCCCTTGGTCTCCTCGACGGCAACCTTCACGACTTCAGGAACCTCGGTCGGCGTCAGCGAGAAGAACTCGCCGGTGCCGCCGGCGGCGAACAGTCCGGCGACGTCGTAGCCGCACAGCCAGTCCATGTTGGCGCGGTAGGTCGCTTCGTCGAAAGAGTAATCAGCCTTAAACGGCGTGACGGGAAAGGACAGGAGGCCGGATCCGATCTTCTGGGCCATCTCCTGCGGGGTCATCTTGCTCACGGGCGCTGTTCCCTTCGTGCATGTTGTGGAGGACGGGGAGCGCCTTAAAGGCCTGCCTGTCCATGCGCCGTGGTTTAAGAGGCCGTTCGATGCGGGTCCAAGCCAAAGCCTATATCGACCGATGCGGATTGAGCATCAATCCTCCGCCACCTCCGGGGAGGACAGTTCACCGGCGATTTTGACCAGCGCCGAGAGCAGCGGATTCTCGTCGTCGCGGCGCCAGACCATGAACAGCTCGACCGGAACGCGGCCCTTCAGCTTCAGCGGCCGCAGCCGGACGTCGGAGATCTTCAGGCCCGCAGCCGCGGCCGGCACGATGGCAAGGCCGAGGCCGGCGCGGACCATGGCCAGGATCGAGTGGATCTGGCTGAGATGCTGGACATAGCGCGGCAGCACGTCGGCGCGGCTGAATTGCGCCACCAGCAGATCGTGGAAATAGCGGCTCTCATAGGGCGAATACATCACGAAGGGCTGATCGTCGAAATCGTTGATGGTGATGCTGTCGGCATTCGCGAGCGGATGCTTCTTCGGGATCGCGGCGAGCAATGGCTCGGCGACGACGCGGCGGCTGGCGAGCTCGGGCCGCGCGATCGGCGGCCGCAGCAGGCCGGCGTCGATCTGGCCCGAGGTCAGCGCCTCGAACTGATCGCCCGACACCATCTCCTTCAGGGAGAAGTCCACCTCGGGCAGCTTGGCGCGGCAGGCGGCGACCAGCTCGGGCAGGAAGCCATAGGCCGCGGCCGCGGTGAAGCCGATCTTCAACGAGCCCATCTTGCCGAGCGCGATGCGACGGGCGACCTGCGAGGCGCTTTCCGCAAGCTTGAGGATGCGCCGCGCCTCCGGCAGGAAGCTGCGCCCGGCAGGGGTGAGGCGGACCGAGCGGCTGGTGCGCTCCAGAAGCGGCGCATCGATGATGTGCTCGAGCACCTGTATCTGCCGGGACAATGGCGGCTGCGTCATGTTCAGCCGCGCGGCGGCGCGGCCGAAATGCAGTTCCTCCGCCACCGTGACGAAACAGCGGAGCTGGTTGAGGTCGAACATCGATACATGCCTTAGATGAATAAGGCGTTTCCCCGGCACTTCTAGCATCGATCACCTCCAAAAACAAAGACGGCGGCTTTTGAGGGCCGCCGTTGAGTTGCCTGGCCAAGCTCCCATGGGAGCCCTCAGGAGGAACGTTCACGAGTCGTAGAGGCGCACGCCGCGGCATGTCCAAGTTCAAGCGGGTATCGATCGATGCCGTTTTTGGATCGATGGAACGGCAGCCGGGAGACGATGTTGGCGCGAAGAAATCTGCAAGCGACATTGATGCGCGAGACGATGCCGCCCACTCCGCTGTCATTCCCGCGAAGGCGGGAATCCAGTACGCCGCGGCGTCTCAGTTCAATCGCGTCTGTCGCGGAGTACTGGATCGCCCGCCTGCGCAGGCGATGACACCGCGTGTGTGGACGCGCGGTGCGCGCTACTGCCGCCCGCTCGGCAGCAGCTGCGGCAGGAATCCGCGCGTCACGTTCGGCGGCACCGCATCAAGGCCGAGCACGGCACTTGCGGCCGGCAGGGCGGCATCCGCCATCGCGGCGTGGCCTTCCGCGCTCGGATGCACCGCGCCGCCATAGACGGCGGAGAGCACGCCCCAGGTCGCGTCGTGGATGTCGGTCGGCTGGCTCGCGGCCGGCAATCCTTGCGGATAAGTCATCGCGGAAAAATAGCTGTCATTGGCATCGCGGATCCAGCGCGCGCGGGGCAAATAGGCGCGATATTCCGAGGCGCCGCGGCCGCACAGCATCGGTTGGCTCGCTGCGCTCACGATATCGGGATTGAAGCTCTGGCCATTCTCGGCAAAGCAGGTGCGGTCGAATTCTGGATCGTTGCCGGAATGCGCGCAGAAGCCGTGATCGGCGAACGCAGCCTGGTGCGTATCGACGAAGGTCATGCGCTCGGCTTCGGGATCGCGGCACAGCGCGCCGCTTGTGCAGGTGGCGAGCCCCTTCAGCTGCGGCAGGAATTCGGTGTCGACGAAAGTCGAGACGCGGGCGAGCCGCTGCGGGTCGGCGTTAAAGGACGGATGGATGTCGAATCCGGCGCGGCCACCGCGGCAGGGCACGCCGCCCTCTGCGAGCGCGGGGTTGGCGTAGGAGACATAGACCACGCGCGAGAGATCGCCGCCGACCAGCGGCTTCAGTGCCTCGCGCAGCTTGACGAAGTCCTGCGGCAGCTCGCGCGTCAGCGCATCGCGGGAATCGTCGACGCTCGCCATCACGCCGGAGCGGCGGAACAGCGCCCGCTCGGTCGCGGTGTCGACGATGACGTCGGCGACGAGGCCGGAGAAATAGACGTCGTTGGCGCCGACCGACAGCAGCACGAGATCGAGCGTGCGGTCGGGCTGGCGCTTCTTCGCCGCGGTGAGGGCCTCGCGCAGCTCGGCGACCTGCGCGTTCACGCTGGTGTTGCAGACGCCGGTCTTGCCGGGCGGGCACTCGCGGGCGCGCTGCGAGCCGAGCAGGCCATCGTCGATGCTGGCGCCGGTGCAGGCGAGCGGCAGGTAGGTCACCGCAATGTGGGTGTAGCGCACCGCGAGCGCCAACGCGGTGCGCGTCTGGTAGCTGTACAGCGAGCGGTGGCAGGGTGCGTTGAACCAGAGCGCGCTATAGCGTTGCCAGTTCGCGAGCGTATCCGGCGCCTCGCAAGCGCGGCCGCCCTTGAAGCCGTGGCGGCTCGGCCGGTAGTACTGCGCGCCGGCGGTGCCGAGATAGGAGCGGAAGCAGAAGCCTTCGTCGGACAGCGCCAGCGGCCGGTCCGGATTGCCCTCGCCCGAGGCGATGCTGTCGCCGAGGCCGGCGACGAAGATGTCGCGGACCTGGATCTCGGTCTGGACCCGCTGGGTCGGATCGGAGCCGGCGGAGACATCGACCGTCGCAACCGTCTGCTTGCCGTAGCGGACACGCAAGTTGATCGGCTCGGCGCAGTCGAAGGTCGATTGCTGCGGGCCGTCGCCGTCGTCGAACGACCAGGCGCAGGTGGCGCCGACCGGCACCGCGCCCACGAGACGCACGGTGACGGGATGGTCGATCGGGGTGAGGTAGTTTTCCTTGGTGTTGTCGCGGGTGCAGGGCTGGTTGACGCGGCCCTGGAGGTCGATGCAGAGGCGGTTGACCATGTTGCGGGCCCAGCCGCGGCCTTCGCTCTGGAGCTCCAGCGATTGCTCTGCGGCCAGGATGCTGCGGTTACGCGCATTCTCGACATGGAGCAGGAAGTCGCGCTCCTCGCGGAACAGCCGGAAGCGGTTGCGGACCTCCCAAGTGATCTGCAGGGGGCCGGCGTCCTGCGCGCCGGCGCGCTCGGCCGGCAAAACGGTCAAAAGTCCGGCCAGCAGCAGGGCGCTGGCGGAGAGAGTACGGAGCAATCCAGGGATCATGGCCCGCGTCTTCAACGGCAAAGTTGAGGCGGAAATAAGAGAGCATTGCGCCGCCGCCCGCAACCCTTTGGTCCGGGCCGGCTTCTTCAGCGTCTATTGGCCTGCCGCAGCAACCGCTCGCGCTCCATCGGCGTCACCTCCCTGGGCAGATTGGCCTGCGCACAGGCCTCCGCCAGCCGCCGTCGCTCCTGCCAGGGCTCGACCACGTTCATCCACAGCTCGCGCGTGCCCATGATGGAGATGGCGAGGCCGAACGGGATCACGAAATAGAGGATGCGGAATACCAAGAGCGTCGCCAGAAGCTCCTCGCGGCCGAACTCGGGCAGCGCCACCAGCATGGCGGCATCGAACACGCCGATCGAGCCGGGCGCATGGCTGGCAAAGCCGATCAGGGTCGCCAGGATGAACACCACGGCGAGCGACATGAAGTCGATCGGCGGATTGGCTGGCATCAGCAGGTACATGGCCATGGCGCAGAAGCCGAGATCGACCACACCGATCAGGATCTGCACCAGCGTCAGCGGGGCCGAGGGCAGCACCACTTTCCAGCCCTTCTGGCCAAGCTCGCGCCGCTTCTCGCCCATGCACAGCCAGATGAGATAGGCCCCGATCGAGGCAAGGCCGCCGAGCGCGATCAGCCGGTTGATCGACGACGGCAGCTGATCCATCGAGGACGCCGCATCCGGGTGGATCGCAAGGCCGATCGAGAGCACGAAGATGTTACCGAGCCAGAAGGTCAGGCCCGACAGGAAGCAGATCTTGGCGACGTCGATCGCGTTCAGTCCGTAGTCCGAATAGATCCGAAAGCGGATCGCGCCGCCGGTGAAGACGGTGGCGCCGATGTTGTGGCCGATCGAATAGGAGGTGAAGCTGGAGAGTGCCGCGATGCGATAGGGCACGTGCTTCTTGCCGATCGTTCGCAGTGCGAAAAAATCGTAAAAGGTCAGCGTGCAGAACGCGAAAAAGACGCACACCGCCGCGAGCCCGATGCTGCCGCGGGGTATCTCGGTCAACGCCGTCAGGATGACCCCGGTATCGATGCCCTTGAGGGTCCGCACCAGCGTGGTGATCGCGAACGCGATGATGAAGATGCTCGCGGCAACGCCAAGCCGTCGCCAGCCGATCCATCTCTTGAAGCCGCGCTTCAACGCGGGCAGCAGTCCGTGCATTCATCCTCCCGGCGGGGGCAAGACCGACCGGGCCAGGCATGGCCGGTCGGGTGCGATCATGGCCAAAGGCAGGCATCGATCGCTAGGCATGATCCAGCTCATTTAAGGCAAAAACAGCGGCTTGTGCAGCCCTTGACAACAAGAGGTTCTGCGTCGGATCGGAAACTTTGTCATACGCGGTTCACATCGGAGGCGCGTTAAGCATATGAGTCGCGAAACCGCCCGGCTCGCGCGTACGTATGGGGCCCATGATTTCAGATCCCGGCGCCGTCCGCATTGTTCCAGCGCAAAAGCCATACGGGTGTTTCTTGCGGGTGTTTCTTGCGGCTGTTTTTTGGAACGTCGATGTCGCGCGTTCGTTGGGTCTCATCAGCAACCGAACATGGCGGAATGAGCGGCTTTTCGTGCAAGCCGCTGCCTTCGTGTTCCAACCGAAAAAAGGACGGAACGATGGGACTGTTCACAAAAGACATCAAGACCATGAACGACCTGTTCGTGCACCAGCTCCAGGACATCTATTACGCCGAGCAGCAGCTGACCAAGGCGCTGCCGAAGATGGCGAGCAAGGCCACTGACCCGCAGCTGAAACAGGGCTTTTTGACGCACCTCGAGGAAACCAAGCAGCACGTCGCGAGGCTCGAGGAAGTCTTCAAGATGCACGGCGTCGCCGTGAAGGCGGTCGACTGTCCGGCGATCGACGGCATCATCGAGGAAGCCGATGAGACCGCCGGCGAAGTCGCCGACAAGGCGGTGCTCGACGCCGCGCTGATCAACGCGGCGCAGGCCGCCGAACATTACGAGATCGTCCGTTACGGCAGCCTGATCGCCTGGGCCAAGCAGCTCGGCCGCAACGATTGCGCCAGCGTTCTCGCCAAGACGCTCGAGGAGGAAAAGGCGACCGACAAGAAACTGACGAGCCTTGCCGAAAGCAAGGTCAACCTGCGCGCGGCGAGTTGAGGCAACGATAGGTCGACCGATAGGTCAAAGGGCGCCGCGCGGTATCTGCGCGGCGCTTTTGCTTCTGCACCATCTACCGTCATGCCCCGTGACCGCGCTGCTCGGCAGCGTCGAGAAGGCGCGTTCCGACATCGCGGCCGGCGTGATCGGCCTCGGTGCGCCGGCGCGAGGACGAACAATGTGAGCGAACACACACATTTTCCATTCACTATTCCTGGAACAAGCTTGTAGCCGGTTACCGATCGTCCACCTCTGTCGGCTCAAGTGCGGCTCCATAGGGGCCGGCAATGTATCAAGTTCTCTACTGTCTCACCGACGAGCATGATTGGCGACTCGTCGCACTTGGCGGCGCAGTGTGTCTGCTCGCCAGCGCGGCGGCGATCAGCCTGTTTCAGCGCGCACGCGCGGCGCACGGCCCCGGGCGTCTGGCCTGGATTGCCCTGGATGCGTCCGTCAGCGGATGCGGAATCTGGGCGACGCATTTCATCGCGATGCTTGCCTACGGGCCGGGCGGCGCCGGCGCCTACAACATCCCGGTGACAATTCTCTCGTTGATGCTCGCGATCTCCGTGACCTTCGTGGGGCTGAGCATCGCCGTATCGTCCTCGCGCCCGGTGTGGATCGCTCTGGGCGGCGCCATCGTCGGCACTGGTGTCGCGGCGATGCATTACACCGGGATGGCGGCGCTGGAGATGCCGGCACGGGTGCACTGGATCGGAAGCACGGTTGCCGCCTCGGTGCTGTTCGGAATCGTCTTTGCAGCTTTCGCCTTGTTCATCGCCGCGCGGCGCGACGACCTCTCCCATGCGCTGACGGCGACCACCCTGCTGACGGTCGCCATCGTCGCGCATCACTTCACCGCGATGGGCGCGGTGCTGCTGACGCCGGACCCGACGCTCGTGATCGGCGGGCTCTCCATCCCGCCGGCCTCGCTGTCCTTCCTCACTGCCAGCGCTGCGGTCGCGATCATCGCGATTGCGCTCGTGGCCGCGCTGCTCGACCGCCGTGCCAAGGGCGAACTGGGCCGCCAGCAGATCGTGCTGGACAGCGCGCTGGAGAACATGTCGCAGGGCCTGTGCATGTTCGACGCCGACGGCAGGATCATCCTGTTCAACGAGCGCTACGCGGCGATGCTCCGTCGCACCGACATCCTGCTCACCGGCCGCCGGCTGGTCGACGTGCTCAGGGAAGAGCAGGCCAAGGGCCAGTGGCAGGGCGATGCCGATGAATTCTTCGCTCGCCTCGTGGTCGACGCGCGCGAGGGCCGCACCACGACCGACGTCGTCAACCGGTTCGGCCGCTCCATCCGGGTCGTCAACCAGCCGATGCCGGGCGGGGGCTGGGTTGCGACCTTCGAGGACATCACCGAATGGCTGGAGGCGCAGGCCAAGATCTCGCACATGGCCCGCCATGATGCGCTGACCAGCCTGCCGAACCGGGTGCTGTTCCACGAAGAGCTCGAGCAGGGACTGCGTCGGACCAAGTCGGGCGACCAGCTTGCTGTGCTTTGTCTCGATCTCGATCACTTCAAGGACATCAACGACTCGCTCGGCCATCCCATTGGCGATGCGCTGCTCAAGGAGGTCGGCCGCAGGCTCACGGCCACCGTCGGCGAGAACGACACCGTGGCGCGGCTCGGTGGCGACGAGTTCGCCATGGTCCAGATCGGACGTTCCGAGGAAACCGCTGCGAGGTCCCTTGCCGGGCGCCTCGTCGAGGTGATCTCGGCGCCTTACGAGATCGACGGCCATCAGATCGTGATCGGCGTCTCGATCGGCATCTCGCTGTCGCCGCAGGACGGCAGCAATCCGGACGAGCTGTTGAAGAACGCGGACCTTGCGCTCTATCGCGCCAAGGCGGACGGCCGCGGCACCTATCGCTTCTTCGAGACCGGCATGGATGCGCGCGCGCAAGCGCGGCGCCTCTTGGAAATGGATCTGCGTGCGGCGCTGCAGCGCGACGAGTTCGAAGTCTATTATCAGCCGATCCGTGACGTCGCCAGCGGTCGCGTCGTCGCCTTCGAGGCGCTTCTGCGCTGGAATCATCCGCAGCGCGGACTGATCGCACCCATCAGCTTCATTCCGCTCGCCGAGGAGACCGGGCTCATCGTTCAACTCGGCGAGTTCGTGCTGCGCTTCGCCTGCGCCGAGGCGGCCACCTGGCCCGACGACGTCGACGTCGCCGTCAATTTGTCGCCGGTGCAGTTCAAGAGCCCCAACCTGATCGCATCCGTGACCGAAGCGCTGGCTGCTTCGGGACTTGAAGCGCGCCGTCTCGAGCTCGAGATCACCGAATCGGTGCTGCTCCAGAACAGCGAGGCGACGCTGACGACCTTGCACGAATTGCGTGCCATGGGCGTGCGGATCTCACTCGACGATTTTGGCACCGGCTATTCGTCGCTGAGCTATCTGCGCAGCTTCCCGTTCGACAAGATCAAGATCGACCGCTCCTTCGTGTCGGAGCTGGCGACGCGCGAGGATTCCATGGCAATCATCCGTGCAGTGACCGGCCTCGGTCGCAGCCTTGGCATCGTCACCACGGCGGAAGGCGTCGAGAACGACGCGCAGCTCGAGCTGCTTCGGCGCGAGGGCTGCACCCAGGCGCAGGGTTATCTGTTCAGCAAGCCGCGGCCGGCTTCCGATGTGGCGATGATGCTGGAACGGCCGCGGTTGCGGGTGTCCGCCTAGGCTCTAGCCGCGGCGCAGCGCGAAATGGGCGCCGCAAAACGCCATGACGGCGCCGAGGCACAGCGCGGCGAGCCCGGCCAACACGCCCGAAACGGTCGGGATCGGGCTCGGCGCGGACGCCACCTGACCCGCCCCCGCGAGCAGGAGCACGCCGACCGCGATCAGGAACTGCCGCATCCGCTGCGGGATCTGCCCGGACACCGCGCTCTGCATCAACGTCGCGGTGAAATAGCCGCCGGAAAACCCGACCGAGGCGATCAGCCACCAGGCGATCGCCGCGCCCGCGGGGATGAACTCGGCCGTGTCGGAGCGCCAGAGCCCGCCGAGGTCGAGCCCGTAGCGCGCGCCCAGCATATGCACCGCGAGCGCCAGCAGCACGCCGGAGATCATTGCGGCGCCGAGAATCAGACGGCGCGGAAAAAAGGTCGTCTCAACCATGCCTCGCTTGTAGGATGGGCGAGGGCGATCGCGCAAGCGGATCGCGGGCGCGATGGCGCGGACGGGATCGATTGTCGGAATGCAGGGTTCGGAAGCCGAGGCCGCGGCAGTCACGAGCTATGCCTACAAGGCGTCGCTGATCGGCTCGGCGCATCGCTTCGCGCTGACGGAGCAGGGGCTGTCGTGGCACATTGGCGGCAGATCCGGCCTGTGGCCTTATGACGAGCTCAGCGCGATCCGGCTGTCGTTCCGCCCGGTGTCGATGCAGCAGCACCGCTTTCGCGCCGATATCACCCACAGCAGCGGCCGCCGCATCGCGATCCTGTCGACGAGCTGGCAGACCGCCGCGCTGATGGCGCCGCAGGACAACGGCTTTCGCGCCTTCATCGTCGAACTGCATGCGCGGATGGCCAAAGCCGGCAGCCGCGCGGTGCTGACGTCGGGACTCGGCCGCACGGCCTATGCGGCGGTGCTGGCATCCCTGGCGATGCTGACGGTCGCGATGGCGGGCCTGTTGATCCGCGCGCTGGTGATCGACGAGTTCGCCGGCGCGCTGTTCATCCTCGGCTTTGCCGCGCTGTTCGCCTGGCAGGTCGGCGGCTTCGTGCGCCGCAACCAGCCGCGGAGCTATGGCTTCGATCAATTGCCCCGGTCCTTGTTGCCGTAGACCGCTTCTTACTCCGTCGAGTCGAAATCCTCTTCCTTGGTGCCGAGCAGCGACACGATCGTGCGCAGGCCGGAATCGAGCTGCTCGAAGGTGGGCGGGGCGAGGGCGAGGCGCACCGCGTTGGGGGCGTGGCCGTGGGCGATGGCGAAGGTGGAGGACGGCGTCAGGGCGATACCGCGCCGGGCCGCGGCCGCGACGAAGGTCTGCGAGCGCCAGTGCGGCGGCAGCGTCAGCCACAGATGATAGGAGCGCGGGTCGGCGGCGAGCTGGTAGCCGGCGAGCAACCTTGCCGCGGTCTGCTGACGGCGCGAGGCATCGATGCGTTTCAGACGTGTGAGCTCGGCGACGGTGCCGTCGGCCATCAGCCGCTGCCCGGCCGCAAGCGCATGGCCGGAGGTGATCCAGCCGCCGGTGCGGACCGCGCTCATCACGCTCTCGCGCAAGCGCGGCGGCGCCACGAGGATGCCGAGCGCGAGGCCCGGCGCGACCTTCTTGGACAGGCTGTCGATCACGATGCAGCGGTCCGGGCCCAGCGCGGCCAGCGGCGTGTCGTCGGCGAGAAAGCCGTAGACCGCGTCCTCGATGATGGTGAGGTCGAGCTTTTCGGCGACACGCATGATGTCGGCGCGCCGCGTCGCGTTCATTGTGACGCCGAGCGGGTTCTGGATGATGGGCTGCAGATACAGTGCCGACAGATGCGCCTCGCGATGCGCCTTCTGGATCGCATCGGGCCGTGCGCCGAACTCGTCCATCGGAATCGGGACCAGCGTGATGCCGAGCCGCGCCGCGATGCTCTTGACGTAAGGATAGGTCAGCGCCTCGACGCCGCAGCGGCCGCCGGTGGGAACGAGCGCGGCGAGCGCGGCCGCGAGCGATTGCTTGCCGTTGGCGGTGAACACGATCTGCTCGGCCTGCGGCGCGAAATCCTTGCGCGCGAGATAGGCGGCGGCCGCGTTGCGCGCGCTCTTGGTGCCGGTGCTGGTCGAGACGCGCAGCGCGGATTCGAGCGCATCGACGCGCTCGAGCCCGGCAAGGCTCTTGGCGATCATCGCCCATTGCTGCGGCAGCAGCGGGTAGTTGACCTCGAAATTGATGCGCGCCTCGGCCGGCTCTCTCAGCGTCTCGACCTCGCGCCTGATATCGCCGGAGATGAAGGTGCCGCGGCCGACCTCGCCGACCACGAGGCCGCGGCGAAGCAATTCGGTATAAACCCGGCTCGCGGTCGAGACCGCGATGCCGCGGTCATAGGCAAAATTGCGCTGCGGCGGCAGCCGGTCGCCGGGCCTTAACGTGCCGTTAGAGATATCCGAGGCAATGGCATCGGCAAGCTTCACGTACTCGAACTTGGACATTATTGCACCGAGAGCAATGTTTTACTTGCTCCGAGCAGTGTACTGAAGCATTTAAGTTCCATCAAGGTCCGCGATTGAGCCGAGGAGAGCGAGAGCAATCCGAGGGCAAATGAGGTGCAGGCGCTCACAAGCGTCCGCGCCAACGACATTTGCTTCGCCGCGCGGAACGACAGGCCGGAGAAGAAAAATGACCACGATCTCGCAAACTGCCGGGCGGAGCTTTCGCCCATCCTCCTCGGGCGGCTTTTTCAGCACGCTCGCCAACGCCGCCTATGCGCTGTTCGACCGCCTGGAGCGCCGCTCCGCCGTCAAGACGCTGAACGAGCTCGACGACCGCGCCCTGCGCGACATCGGGATCACGCGCAGCCAGATCGAGGACGCGGTCTACGGACAGGTCAGGACCGAGCTGACGCGGTATCTGTGAGCTGACCAAGCTGTGTCCCGGACGGCGCTGCAACGCTCTTGGCATTGCGGCGTAGAGCGGGACCCAGCAGGCACGGCACTCGCTGCGACATGGGCCCCGGCTCTGCAGCGCATCGTCGAAGGGACGCTGCGCTGCGTCCGGGGCACGAGAGCGGGGTGTTGCGCACGAAAGCGGAAGCAATCCAGAATCTCTCCGCAGGACAGTATCAATTCCGTCATCCTGAGGTGCGAGGCGTGCGATGCGAATGCATCGCATGCTGAGCCTCGAAGGATGAACGGCCGAGCTGGTGCGGCGGGGCCGTCGCCCTTCGAGGCTTGCTCTGCGACGCTATCGCGCCGCAGCGCGCGCACCTCAGGGTGACGGTGATGCATAGGGTTTGCAACGTACTCGCCTCATGCGGACGCAGCGTCGCGTCCTCGCGGCATATCTTGCCCGAGCTTTGCCTGGTCGTCTCACCCTCATCAATTGAAAGAGGGCGCAGGGAAGACCGGGTGCCGGCCGGGCACCCACGGTCCACTGTGCGAAAGCGTGTGCTTAAGAAAAGCTGCACAGCGGCATACAGGTGGAGCCAAACATCCGGCCTTCCCTGCGCAGTGGTTTTACGGCTTATGTCGTGCTCTCCCCGGGGAGCGATGCACTATTGCCCCCGTCGCCTTGCGGCTGATCGATGCGCGTGCCCGGTCGGGCCGCCGCATCACCGCAAGACTTGACGCCAGACCCCGGGGCGTCAGGACCACACGATTTTGCCGTACGCCGATCGCACCGGTCGTGTGCGCGAGAGGTTTCGCTCACGGCTCTCCGCCCTGCAAAACGCTTCGCGCCGATGCCATCGGCGTCCACCGCCGCCCCGCCCGCGTTCGTGACGATCGCGATACGCCCCTCTTCCTTGGGCCGGGTTGCCGCGACACATACGTCAATTCCGAATTTCGGTAAAGTAGAATGTTTTTGGCGGCGCGGATTGACCCACCGCTCGGGTGTTTTGCCCGTCGGGCAGCGCAAGGAATTGTGGCCTCGGTGCCGGAAGGCGCTTGGGAATCACGTCTGGTTGCGGGGCGGTCCCGGCGAGGGGCCCGCCGCCACAAGCAAAAGCGCCGCCCGCTTGAAATGAAGCGCAGGCGGCGGCTGATCAGCCCCGGGAGGGTGAGAGTAAAATCCCGATACCAGTTGGTCTCTACGGAGGCGGCGTAGGTTCAGCCTGTTGGAGCTGAAGCCCTACCGTGGCGCCAATAGTCCCGGCGAGGTCAGCCACTTGTTGACCTCTCCGGCAGCATCGATCTGCCCGGCCTTTCGCAAAAGCTCCGTGCGGCGGATACCAGCGGGCATCCCTTTGGCCTGCTGGCGAAGGTTGAGTGCTTCTTGCGCCAGGCGATATTCGAATGTCGATGATGGTTCTGGGGATCGTCGAGCCAAGATTTTCATGCTCCGCTGCGGGGGTAAGCGGGAGCGCAACTCGCGTTCACACCACCGATAGATGCTACGGGCCGCTCGGCGGTGCCGAGACAATGCGACTTTATCTGCTGGATAGCGAGCGCTTTATTTCGTTTCCGCGCAGGAACTGTCTGTGGAACTCAGCAGCCGCGGCAAATAGTCTTCAGCTTCGCGGCGGTTCGGGCTTCTTCCGCAAGAAATGGATCTTTGTAGCCTGACGATGAGCCGATGCGGGCTTCGGCGGGACTTGTCATTTTGGGCGGAAATGCCGCATCGTAACAGGAGAGGCGCGCGCTGGTGCTTTCGATCGCACGGCAGTTCGGCTCCGCGGCAGACGTCGCGACCGTGGATGCGCCCAGTGCCGCTGCCAGCAAGAGTGCTGTGGTCCAAGTGCCCGTGATCCATGTGCTTGTGATCCAAGTGCTCGTAATCCAAGTGCTCGTTCGAGCCGTCGTCATGCTGAGCACTCCGTATTCACTTGGTTCTGCTCGCCCAGGTCGGACGCTCGCCGGTCCAGGCCGGAAGAGCATCCCATTCGGACCAGCGCATCCTGCGCTCCTCGTCGCCGACCCTCACGAAAACAAAGGGAGCATCGTCCCGACCTGTCTTCGAACCCACGAAAACCGCCGGAACGCCGTAGGCATCTCTGATGATTGCCGTGTTTGCCATTCCCGCCTCCTGTCTCGGCTCGCGTCTCTGGCCGCGTCTTGGCTGAAGCCGCGCCCCACGTTTTGGCGCAGGTCAATCGAACGGACCTGCCGCTAGAGAACGGCCACGATCGCGATCAGCAGCACGAGGAAAATAGGCACCAGCAAAGGTGGCACCAGCCACTCACGAATGTCGAATCTGACCAAATCGGACATCTGACCGCCTGCTTTAGGGTGGAGGCGGGAGCGCGATGCTCTCAGTCACCGATAACAGCCAGGAAGCGCGCGGTGATGCCGGGCTTGTAGCACCCACCTTGCCAATTAGCGAGGTCAATCTCGTCCGTCTTGCTGCGCGCAATTGACCCGGACCGGCGGCTCACACCAGTTCATCGGTCCACACCTTGAAGCTGATGAGCTCGCCCGGTCCGAAAATATGAACAATCGGAACATCCGCCGCATCGCGGCCCTGGGCGATCAGCACGCGGCCGATGCGCGGCGTGTTGTTGCGTGCATCGAAGGTGTACCAGCGGCCGCCGAGGTAGGCATCGAACCAACCTGCAAAGTCGCCGGGGGCGTGCGGCGGCGGAATGCCGATGTCGCCGAGATAGCCGGTGCAGTAGCGCGCTGGAATGTTCATGCAGCGGCAGAACGCGATGGCGAGGTGCGCATAGTCGCGGCAGACGCCCTTCCGCTCGTTGAAGGCCTCCCATGCCGTCATGGTCGCCCGCGCGTGCTCGTATCCGAAGGCGATGTGATGGTGAACGAAATCGCAGATCGCCTGGACGCGCGGCCAGCCGGGCGCCGTTTTCTCGAACAGCTTCCACGCGATGTCGGAAAGCCGATCTGTTTCGCAATACCTGCTGCCGAGCAAATAGAGCAGGGTGTCCGATGGAAGATCCTCGACCGCGTGCTGCGCAGCTGAAGGAACGATCACATCGGGCAAGCCGCTGTCGCGCACCGTTCCGTCGGCAGTAAGGCGCATGCGGCCGGGCGGCGCGACGATCCGGCTGCACCAGTTCCCGAAGCTGTCGCGGTAGGGCGTGATCGGAACAGAAGGCGAGGTGATGAGGTGATCCGGCACGACAACATCGGATGCCCGCGTGAAATGCGTTCCGACCATCGCAATCAATGGCGTGACTTGCGGGAAGTCGTAGACCATGTCGAAGCCGACCCGGATCTGCATGCTTAGGCCTCGGCTCCAACTGCGCTGACCGGAATTGGCCGCCGCATGAGTCGTGTCGGCTCGAACTCAGGTCGGCATCGCTGCGACAGTCCGGTCTGCGTCGTCGCTGAAGAGAAGATGGCTATGAGCCAGCCGAATGCAATGCCAAGCGGCGCTATGCCTGCCTGTGGACAAGGATCGCGACGGGGACGAGGGCGATGACCTTCCGCGCGGTCAGCCTGTCCAACTGCGCCGCCCCTCGGGTGTCCCGGACGCGCTGCAACGCCCTTGCGTTGCTGCGCAGAGCCGGGACCCAGGAAGCCGCGGCGCGTGCTGATGCATGGACCCCGGCTCTGCAGCGCACCGCTGAAGAGGCGCTGCGCTGCGTCCGGGGCACGAGACCATCGGTTGCGCACGCGCTGCCTCCAGGATCATGCTTTAGTGCCTCACGACCAGCACCGAGCATTTGGCGTAGCGCACGACGTGGCCGGCGTTGGAGCCGAGGAAATAGGTGCGCATCGCCGGCCGGTGCGAGGTCATCACGATCAAATCGGCCTTCATCTGCGCGGCTTCCTCCAGAATCTCGTGGTAGATGCCGCCCTGGCGCACCACGCTGGAGATCCGCCCCCGCTCGATGCCGGATTCGCGCGCGACGATGGCGAGCGCCTCTTCCGAGGTCTGGCGCTGCTGCTCGTCGAAATCGGCCGGCACGTATTCGGCCAGCATCACCGGCGTCATCGGCAGCACGTTGAGCAGCCGCACCGTGCCGCTCCAGGTCTGCGACAGCGTTGCCGCGGTCGCGATCGCCGGCTTGGCCAGATCGGTGTCGGCGAGGTCGATGGGCACGAGGATGGACTTGAACATCTGCGCCTCCAAATCTTCGGCCCTTGATCGCGTTAGGTCGGCCGGCCGAGACGGCGGGCCACGCATCTCATCCCGATCGAAGCAGCTTGGGGCTGGTGAACAGCACCAGTTTGCCGCGGCGGTAGGCCACGTCAGCCCAATCCTTGACGTCAAAGTCGAAGATCGCAAGTCCCGAAGTGGGCAGATTGTCGGCAAGCGCCTTGGCGCCGGCCGGATCGCCGCCGCCCATCAGCATGAGCGCGGCCTCGTGCATGCCGGGATTATGGGCGACCAGCAGCAATCGCTTCGGGTTGGCCGGGGCCGTTGCAGTGCGAATGGAGTCCAGGATCTGCGCGGGATCGGCGCCATAGAGTTCCGGCAGGATCTCGACCTGCGGCGCCGGGACGCGGTCCTTCATCGCCTCCCAGGCGATGTCCCAGGTCTGCCGCGCCCGGACGGCGTGCGACACCAGCACGGTATCGGGGAAGGGCGGATGGTTGGCGATCCAGTCACCGATCCGGGCAGCATCCCTGTGGCCGCGCTCGTCGAGCCGGCGGTCCTGGTCACGGCCGCTCGGCGCGTCAGTCTCGGTCTTGGCGTGACGCAGCAACATCAAACGGCGCATGGCATTCTCGAATCGTTCCCCGTCCAGAATAATCTACAGGCGCCGGTTGAGGACAAGGTGACAGGCGCCCGGTGGGTCCTTTAATAAGAAAACGGCATGAGCGAGACTTACACAAGCGTGTCCCAGGACGAAGCCGGCTTTCGCGACCGCGCGCGGCTGTCGTTCGACCTTGACGCCGACATCTGCGTCATCGGTGCGGGGCTGGCCGGGCTCACCGTCGCGCTGGAGGCGGCCCGGTTAGGGGCCAGCGTCGCGGTGCTCGAGGGCCGTCACATCGGCTGGAACGCGTCCGGCAACCAGCTCGGCACGGTGATGCCGGGCTTTGCGTTGCCGCTCACCGATCTGATCGAGCGCATCGGCTTCGAGGACGCACGTGAATTGTGGACGCTGTCGAAGCAGGGCGCCGAGTTCGTCCGGGCCAACGCCACGGAAGAGAACATGCCGGGAATCGCCAGAAGCGAGGGCGTGCTGGAGGTCTCGAACGTCGATGCCGGCGACCGGCTGATCAGCCGGTTGCAGATGCTGAACGAGGATTTCGACACCGAGGTCGAAGGCTGGCAGCTCGATCGCGTCCGCGAGGTGCTCAAGACCGATCGTTATTTCCACGGCGTGTATTATCCCAGGGCTTTCCAGGTCGACGGCCGCAAATATGTGCACGGCCTCGCGGGGCTGGCGCGGCGGGCCGGCGCCCGCATCTTCGAGGACACGCCGGTCGTCAGCATCGATCATTCCGGCATCCGCAAACGCATCGTCACGCCCTCGGCGCGGCTGCGCGCCACCCACATCGTGCTCGCGGGCAACATCCATCTCGGCGCGCCCTTGAGACGCTTGTCGGAGACGCTGCTGCCGGTCTGGCGCTATGCCGGAATCACCGCGCCGCTCGGCGAGCGCGTGCATGAGATCATCGCCTTCAAGGGATCGGTGATGGATACCGACGGTGTCGATCATTTCCGCATCGTCGACGGCGACCGGCTGATGTGGGAGAGCCCGGAGACCACCTGGGCCGCGCGTCCGCAGCGCTTCGCAGGCGCCGTCAGACGGCGGATCCGCACGATCTTTCCAGCGCTCAGTAATGTCGAGGTCACGGACATGTTCGGCGGCGCCACCGGCCAGACCGTGCACGGCATGCCGCAGATCGGCCAGTTGCGCAAAGGCCTGTGGGTGGCGAGCGGATTCGGCCGCCAGGGCATGAACACTTCGGCCATGGCCGGGCAGATGATCGCGCGCAGCATCCTGCGGGGCGACGAGCGCTGGAAGCTGTTCTCGCCGTTCGAGCTGGTCTGGGCGGGCGGGGCCACCGGACGGGTCGCAGGCCAATTGGTCGGGATCTGGGGCAGGGCGAGTTCCGCCGCCGCGGGCTCGCTCGCCCGCTATCGCGAGCGTGCCAGGGTCAAGGATCGCCAGCGCGAGGCGCGTCTTGCCGAAGCCAACCGGGCCGCCGGCACCGGCCCGCGCCGCCCGCCGCCCGGCGTCAGGCCGCGGCTGGCCCCGGCGCCGAGACCCGCGGTCCAAGCGGAAGATCGGGCGGGGGAACCGGCCGCGCACGAGGCCGATGTTTCGCGCTAAAGCGCGATGCGCTTAGGATGAGACGTCATCGCGCTTTAGGTTGTTGTTTGAGCATGATCTTTTCGGAAAACCGCTGCGCACTTTTCCGGATCATGCTTTAGACCCGCGAAAAATTCCGCCCGAACGTGTAACTTCGGCCGTTCAAGCCCGTATCTCAGGGCGTGGAGCTCCCGCACGGAGAATGAGATGTTTGACCGCCGCATCCTGTTGACGACTGCCGCCGGCCTGTTTGGCCTTGGGGCCTTCCGCTGGCTGAGGGGAACGCCTGCCGAGGCCGGCCAGAAGACTGCGGAAAAGTTCGAGATTACGAAGACGGAGGCTGAATGGCGCGCCCAGCTCACGCCGCAGCAATATGAGATCCTGCGCAATCACGGCACCGAGCGGCCGGGCTCCAGCCCGCTGCTGAAGGAGCATCGCAAGGGCATCTTCGCCTGCGCCGGCTGCGACCTTCCGCTGTTCGCGTCCGAGACCAAATTCGAGAGCGGCACCGGCTGGCCGAGCTTCTATGCGCCGATCGAGGGCAATGTCGGCAAGACCGAGGACCGCGCCTACGGCATGGTTCGCACCGAGGTGCATTGCCGGCGCTGCGGCGGCCATCTCGGCCACGTCTTCGACGACGGTCCAAAGCCGACCGGATTGCGCTATTGCATCGACGGTTTCGGGCTGGTCTTCCATCCCGCGGCGGCGTCGGCTACGTAAGGAAGGCCCGGCAATTGTTGCCGGTCCCGGCAATTGTGCCCCGGTCGTCAGGCCGGGGCTTTTTCATTAAGCCTTTGATTTCATGAGAAGACCCGCATTGGCATAGCCCTTGCGACGGTCTCCCCCGACTGCGGCCATGGTCGACCGGCCGCCGAGATCGGATTTGGAGACAAAGTTATGGGTATCTTCGATGCAATGAACACCTCGGTGGGTGGCCTGCAGGCGCAGTCCTACGCGCTGCAGAACATTTCCGGCAACATCGCGAACTCATCCACCACCGGTTACAAGGGCATCGGGACCAGCTTCGTCGATCTCATTCCCGACTCCTCGGTTCCGAGCAAGCAGGTCGCGGGCGGCGTGACGGCCAACGCCAAGGCCACCATCACCACGCAGGGCACGATCTCGGGCTCCACCGTCGCCACCAACATGGCGATCACCGGCGACGGCTTCTTCTCGATCCAGAAGGCGAGCGGCGTCGTCGACAACGTGCCGGTGTTCACCGGCGTCACCTACTACACCAGGCGCGGCGACTTCCAGCTCAATGCCAACGGCAACCTCGTCAACGGCGCCGGCTATTACCTGATGGGCGTCACGGTCGACCCGAAGACCGGCAACCCGACCGGCAGCGTCGCGAACGTGCTGCAATTCCAGAACAACTTCATTCCGGCGCAGGCGACCACCTCGATCCAGTACGCTGCGAACCTGCCGACCCAGCCGAACACGGTGGCGAAAACGACCGCCGGGGCCGGCACGCTGCTGGCGGCCGGTGGATTGAACCCGTCCGATTTCGCGGCCAACCCGCTGCCGGTCGGCACGCCGCCCGCGCCCTACACCAATGCGACGGTCTCCGGCGCCGCCGCCACCGGTAACATCCGCTCGGCCTATTCTTCGACGACGGCAACGGGCACGGTCGCGCTCCAGAACAACTCGTCTGCGGTGGCCTCGACCACCACGTCCCTCGACAACACGGTCGGCACGCATCTCGCCTCCAGCATTCTCACCGCGCTGAGCGGCCAGACGCTGACCATCAACGGCAACACGATCACCTTCAACGGCGGCACCACGGTCTCGACCGTCGGCAACAACACCACGATCGGCCTCGGCGCGGGCACGACGGCGACTGTGGCCGACATCCTGAACGGCATCCAGACCGCCGGCGGCGCCGGCGTCACGGCCTCGCTCTCCGCCAGCGGCAACATCGTGATCTCCAGCGGCACCGGCACCGACGTGGCTGTCGGCAGCGGCACGGCAGCCACCGCGCTCGGCATCAGCAGCGTGACCCGCGGCGGCAACGTGCTGTCCTCGCCCGCGATCTCGGGCGCCACGGTTCTGAGCGGCACGGCGACGGCCGGCGGCGCCCAGGTGCTCTCGTCCGGCTTCGCCGCCGGCGATACCATCACGGTCGATGGTCAGACGCTGACCTTCATGGCCTCGGGCGCCTCGGGCAACAACCAGATCAACGTCACCGACAACATCACGACGCTGCTCGGCAAGATCGACGCGCTGGCCGGCGCGTCGGGATCGTCGGTCAGCAGCGGGGGCGTGATCACGCTGAACACCGGCACCGTCTCCAACCTGTCGGTGTCGAGCTCCAACAGCGCTGCCTTCTCCGCGCTCGGCTTCACCTCGACCATCACCAAGAACCGCGACGGCGGCGGCACCGCCGGCACCGGCGGCGTGATCGGCAACGACATTTCGACCTTCACCAAGGAATCGATCAGCGGCGGCGCGGTGACCGCCTACAACGCCGCCGGCACGCCGGTGAACCTGCAATTGCGCTGGGCCAAGACCGACAGCGCCTCGCTTGGCGCGGGCCATTCCGACACCTGGAACCTGTTCTACCAGACCGATCCGAATGCGACCGGCACGACGGTCGGCTGGGTCAATACCGGCCAGGCCTTCACCTTTGCCGCAGACGGCTCGCTGACTTCGCCGAGCGGTTCGGGCATCACCATCAACAACGTCAGCGTCAGCGGCCAGTCGCTCGGCTCGGTCGCCTTCAACATCTCGTCGGGCGGACTGACGCAATATGCCAGCACCAGCGGCGCGGTGACCATCAACACCATCACGCAGAACGGCTATGCCGCCGGCCAGCTCCGCTCGGTCGCCGTCAACAACAACGGCATCGTGGTCGGCACCTTCTCCAACGGCCAGAACCTCAACCTCGCCCAGGTGCAGCTGTCACACTTCAACGGCACCAACTACCTGAAGGCGATGGACGGCGGCGCCTATGCCGCGACCGAGCAGTCGGGTGACGCCATCGACGGCGCTTCGGGCACCATCAGCGGCTCGTCGCTGGAGGGATCCAACACCGACATCGCCGACGAATTCACCAAGCTGATCGTGACCCAGCAGGCCTATTCGGCCAACACCAAGGTGATCACGACCGCGAATTCGATGGTGCAGGATCTCCTGAACGTGTTGCGCTGATCGGCGCGTAACGTAACCAAAGGCGGCAAGTAACATGGGTTTGAGTTCAGCCCTCGCCAGTGCGATGAGCGGTCTGCGGGCCAACCAGGCCGCGCTCTCGATCGTCTCCTCCAACGTCGCGAATTCGCAGACGCCGGGTTACGTCGTCCAGACGCCGAACCAGATCGAGGTCACCACCGGCGACTTCGGCTCGACGGCGATGACGACCGGCGTCAGCCGGGAGCTCGACGCCTATGTGCTGAACCAGCTGCGCACCGAAACCGGCGGCAGCGGCTACGCCGACCAGATGGCCAGCATCCTGAAGCAGCTTCAGAATGTCTATGGTACGCCCGGCAACAGCGGCACGCTCGAAACGGCGCTGAACAAGTTCACCACGGCGCTGCAGGCGCTGTCGACCAGCTCGGGTGCGTCGTCGGCGCAGACCGTTGCGCTCGGCGCGGCGCAGGCGCTGGCGCAGCAGCTCAACGTCACCACCAAGGGCATCCAGTCGCTGCGCTCCAACGTCGAGCAGGATCTCGGCACCTCGGCGCAGGCCGCCAACGCCGCGATGCAGCAGGTCGCCAACATCAACACCAAGCTGCAGGGCCTGTCGGCCAACGACCCCTCGGCCGCGACGCTGATGGACCAGCGCGACCAGGCCATCAACACCTTGTCGAAATATGTCGACGTCCGCGTCACCACCGACGGTTCGAACCAGGCCAACATCTACACGACGACGGGCATCCAGCTGGTCGGCGCCGGGCTAGCCTCGCAATTCTCCTTTGCCTCGGCCGGCACGCTGTCGGCGACCTCGCTCTACAACATCGACCCGGCCAAATCCGGCGTCGGCGCGCTGACGATCAAGCTGCCGAACGGCTCGCAGCTCGATGTCGTCGCCAACAACGTGGTCTCGTCCGGCCAGATCGCGGCCGATCTGAAGCTGCGCGACGAGACGCTGGTGCAGGCGCAGAACCAGATCGACCAGCTCGCCGCGACGATGTCGAGCGCGCTGTCCGACAGGACCACGGCCGGCAGCACCGTCTCCGGTCCTCCGGCCGGCTTCGACCTCGATCTTGCCGGTGCGCTGCCGGGCAACACCGCGACCTTCACCTACACGGACACGGCGACCAACACGCAGCGTCAGGTCACGCTGGTCAACGTCACCGATCCGGCGGCGTTGCCGCTGCAAAATGCGACCAACGCCAACCCGATGCGGATCGGCGTGAACTTCTCCGGCGGCATGGGCGCGATCGCCTCGGCGCTCAACACGGCGCTGTCGAGCTCGCACCTGACGTTCTCCGCAGCCCCGTCGCCGGCCACCGCCACGACGCTGCGAGTCACGGACGACAATAGCGGCCTTGCCAAGGTCAATTCGGCCTCGATCAGCAAGACGATCTCGTCGCTGACCTCGGGCAATCCGCAGTTGCCGCTGTTCACCGACGGCGGACAGGCGCTCTACACCGGCGCGATCACCGCCTCGGGCTCGCAGATGACCGGCCTTGCGGGACGCATCGCCGTGAACACGCAGCTCGTCGCCGACCCGACCAGGATGTCGGTCTACAACACCTCGCCGGTGACGCCCGCGGGCGACACCACGCGCTCGGACTACCTCTACTCGCAGCTGACCTCGGCGGTGTTCTCCTATTCGCCGCAGAGCGGCCTCGGCTCGGCCGGCCAGCCGTTCACCGGCAGCGTCTCGAACTTTCTGCAGCAATTCCTGAGCGTGCAGGCCAACGCCTCGACCCAGGCCACCCAGCTCCAGCAGGGCCAGAGCGTCGTTGTCTCGACGCTGCAGGCCAAGTTCGACTCCACCGCCAAGGTCAACCTCGACTCGGAGATGTCGAACCTGATCCAGCTCCAGAACGCCTATGCCGCCAACGCCCACGTGATGTCGGTGGTGCAGAGCATGATGAACACGTTGCTCCAGGCTCAAGGGTAACAAGTAACAGGGCTCTGAAACATGTCGATCAGCAGCATCAACTACGCCTCGTCGGTTCTCGGCTCGCAGATCCGCAACATCAATCAGCAGCTCACCGACCTGTCGACGCAGCTCTCGACCGGCAAGCTGTCGCAGAACTATGCCGGGATGGGCACCAACGAGGGCTTCGCGATCGCCGGGCGCGCGCAGCTCTCCAACATCGCCGCCTATACCGACACGATCACCAACGTCAATGTCAGCATCAACCTCGCCAATACCGCGTTGCAGTCGCTGACCAAGATCCGCAGCACGGTGCAGACGGGCTCCGCCAACACCGCGCAGGATCTCAACGTCAACGGCCAGACCATCGCGCAGAACACCGCCGCGGCCCAATTCGGCTCGATGGTCGGCGTCCTCAACACGCAAACGGGCAACCGCTATCTGTTCTCGGGAACCGCCGTCAGCACGCAGTCGGTTACGGATGCTGGCGACATCATCAACGGCACCACGACGCAGGCGGGCTTCAAGACGGTGATGGCGGAGCGCCAGGCCGCCGACTTAGGGGCCAGCGGCATGGGCCGTCTGGTGCAGACGCAGCCGACGCCGAGCTCGATTCAGGTGTCGGAAGACGTCGCGGGCTCGCCGTTCGGCCTCAAGATCAAGGCGGTCTCCTCGACGCTGACGGGCGCGACCGTCACCGGCCCGAGCGGCTCGCCGGTGTCGTTCTCGGTCGATCTCAACGGCGTCAACCCGAACAACGGAGACAAGCTCAGCATCCAGTTCACGCTGCCGGACGGCACGACCGAGCAGATCGACCTGACCGCATCCTCGGCGACGCCGACGCCGCTCGGCAGCTTCGCGATCGATGCGAGCACCCCCGTCAACCCGACCAATACCGCGACAAATCTCAATACCGCGCTGAACACCGCGATCACGAAACTCGCCAACACCTCGCTGGTCGCGGCATCCGCGATCGTCGCCGGCGACAATTTCTTCAACACCGCCAGCTCTGCGATCGGCACGCCGGTTAACAACCAGGCGGCGACGCCGGCGCCCGTCACCGGCGCCACGGCGCTGTCCGGGGCGAGCCCCTCGGATTCGATCTCGCCGGGCTTCGTTGCCGGCGACACCATCACAGTCAACGGCACCACGCTGACCTTCGTGGCCTCGGGCGCGACCGGCAACCAGCTCAACGTCACCGACAGCATCCAGACCCTGCTCGGCAAGATCGACGCGATCACGGGGACGTCGAAGCCCTCGACGGTCCACGGCGGCTCGATCACGATCAACACCGACGATGCGGCGAGCCTCAACATCACCAGCTCCAATACCGGCGCGCTGGGCTCGCTCGGTTTCGGCGCGACGCCGGTGACCGCCACGCAGCCGCCGCTGCGGGTCGGCTCCTCGCCGGCGAGCTCGGCGACGACGCTGGTCAACGGTTCGGCCAGCACCGTGAAATGGTACTTGGGCAATGACGGGCCCGGCTCGGCGCGCTCGACCGCGATGGCGCGGGTCGACGATTCCGTCACGGTGCAGTATGGCGCCCAGGCCAACGAGGACGCGATCCGCCGGCAATTGCAGGCGATCGCGGTGTTCGGGACCTTCTCGACCTCGCCGACGGGGCAGTATTCGGGAGGGCAGGTCTCCGCGCTGAGCCTGCGGGTGACGCAGGCGCTGACGCAGCAGCCAGGTCAGCAGCGCATCGAGGACATCCAGACCGACATCGCGATGGCCCAGAACACGATGAAGGACGCCTCCACGCGCCAGACTCAGGCCAAGGCGCAGCTCCAGACCATCATCGACCAGGCCGAATCGGCCTCGCCCGACCAGGTCGCGAGCGAGATCCTGGCGCTGCAGAACGCGCTGCAGGCGTCCTACCAAGTGACCTCGAACCTCGCGCAGCTCTCGCTCGTCAAGTTCCTGTGAGAGCGCGTTAAGGCGCCGTTAACCATGCCTCTTTACCTCTTGGTGAGGATTGGAGCGGGGCGGAGCTGCCGATGTCGGACAAGATGCAATTGGTGGTGGCGACGCCATGCTTCGGCGGGCAGGTCTCGAGCATCTATGCGAGCTCGATCTTCGCGCTCCAGCGCGCCGTTCACGGCATGTCCAATCTCGAGCTCAAGGTGCTGCTGCGGGACGGCGACGCGCTGATCACCCGCGCGCGGGCCAATCTGGTCGCGATGTTCCTGGACGATCCCAACGCGACGCATTTCCTGTTCATCGACGCCGATATCGGCTTCAAGCCGGAGCAGGTGTTCCGGCTGATCGAATGCGGCGCGGACGTCGTTGCCGGCTGCTATCCGATCAAGCGGGTCAATTGGGACAAGGCCGCGCGGGCGATCCAGTCGGGCCGCACCGACGTGCCGGCGGCTTCGCTGGACTACGTGCTCGAGATCGAGGATCCCGACCGCATCGTCGTCGTCAACGGCTTCACCCGCGTGCGCTATGCCGGCACCGGCTTCCTGATGATCCGGCGCCACGCGCTGGAGGCGATGTGCCGTCACCCGGACTATGCAAGCCTGCAGTTCTTCCGCGAGCATTCGCACGACACGCTGGTCGCGAGCCAGAACCGCTTCGCGCTGTTCGAATGCATGATCGATCCGGCGACCGGCACTTATCTTTCCGAGGACTTCGCCTTCTGCAAGCGCTGGACCGACATCGGCGGCGAGATCTGGGCGGACATCCAGAGCTCGCTCGATCACGTCGGACCGTCGGTGTTCCATGGCGACATCGCCTCGCAATTCGCACCGGCGCCCGCAGGGGCGGCGGCCGATGCCGCCTGAGCCTTTCGGGATGAGCACCGGCGCATCCCGCCTGTCAGGACCGGAACGCGCATCCGACAGCGGTTCGCGTTACCGCCTGAGCGATCTCTTCACGCCACTCGACACGCTGCTCGTCTCCGGCGGAGATCCGCGGCTGGTGCTCGACGCCGGGCATCGCCTCAACGTGTATGGCTGCGCGGCCGCGCCGGAGCCGGAGATCTGGAATTTCGCCTCCTCGACGGCGTCGACGATCTCGCAGGCTGCCTATGACCGCGTCGCGCTGGCGCGCGAAGAGCTGATGCACAAATGCCTGTTCGACGAAGTCGAGGTCGCTTTCGACTCGCGCTGCGAGGACATGCGGAACGAGCTGCGCGGCCACCTCCAGCTTCCACCGCGCGTTGAAATCGTGTTCTCGCCATCCGGCACGGACTCCCAGCTTCACGCCCTGTTCCTGGCGCGCGCGGTGCTCGGGGCGCCGCCGGTGACGATCGTGGTCGGCGCCGAGCAGACCGGAAGCGGGACGATCCATACCGCGCGCGGACGCCATTTCAGCTCCATGACGGCGAGCGGCCTTGCGGTTCGCAAGGACGGCGCGGTTGCGGGGCTCGCCGGCGCCAGTCTCGCATTGCCGCTGCTGGGGCCAGGCCCCGCGATTGCAATGCGCGGGGATGCCGATGCCGCGGTGCTGCGTGCGGTTGAAGCCGCGATCGCGCAAGGCGCGCCCGTGCTGCTCCAGATCATGGATGCATCGAAGCTCGGCTGGCGCGCACCGAGCGCGGCCTGCCTCGATGAGATCGCGCGGCGCTGGCCGCGCAAGGTCCAAATCGTCGTCGACGCCTGTCAGGCGCGGCTCGGTCGCCGACGGCTGCGCTCCTATCTCGACCGCGGCTACATGGTGCTGATGTCGGGCTCGAAATTCTTCGGTGGGCCGGCGTTCAGCGGCGCGCTGCTGGTGTCCAAGGGCCTGTCGCGGTCGCTCGACCGGATCGAGGGGATCGCCCCGGGCATCTTCGACTATGCCGGTCGCTGCGATTGGCCGATGGCCTGGACGGCGCTGCGTTCGCGCTTCGAGCGCCGTCCGAACTTCGGTCAATGGCTGCGCTGGGAGGCGGCGCTCGCCGAGATCGGCGGCTATGGCGCCGTGCCCGGCGCATTCCGCGCCAAGATGCTCGCCGAGCTCGCCGCCGGCATCGACAGCATGATCGCGTTGTCGCCGTCGCTTCGCTCAGTCCCGACCGCGACCAACACGGTCGACCCGGATGACGAGGAATTTGCACAAACGACGATCTTTCCGTTCATGCTGCTGCCCGGCGGCAAGCCGATTTCGACCGCCGAGACCAACGCCATTCATCAGGCGTTGGCGCGTGACATGAGCCAGGCGATCAGCGGCACCGCGGCGGACCGACAGGTCGCCGCGCAGCGCTGCCTGATCGGTCAGCCGGTCCGTCTGGAGCGGCAGGACGCGGCACCGCAGGCCGTGCTGCGTCTTTGCGTCGGCGCCCGAGTAGTGACCGAGGCCTGGTCGCCGGACGCGGCAGAGGCGCAACGCAATGTGCAGCAGGTGCTCGATCGCATCGCCCATGTGCTGGTAAAGATCGAGCTGCTGCTCGACCGTGGCGCAGTTGCCGCCGCGCCGGCAAACTCCGCGTTCGAGGTGTGAGATGCAGCATCCGCTTTCCGCGCCGATCGGCATGATTGCGCCGAACTATGCCGATCGCATCGGCTTTGCGCAGCTGACGCGCCAGGCCTTCGAAGGTGTCGACCTGCATCCGCTGCGCGACCAATTGGTGGCGCGGATCGCGGCGGGGACGGCGCTGGCGGGCGAAGGACTGGATCTGTCGTTGATCACCCAGCTTCTCGGCGACAAGGATCAGGGGCTTGCGATCCAGTCGGAGGTGCTGGCCTTCCATCAATTGTTTCGCACGCCGAGTGCCGCTCCGAAGCCCGGCCTGCGCGTGCTCGCGCTTGCGGCCGACATCGATATGGGCGGCAACACGCCGATCGATTTTCTGCTCGAAGGCTCCGACATCGAGCTGTTGACGCTCTACGTGGTCAAGGGCGTCGGCCTGCCGGAGAATTTGCCGGAGCACGACGTCGCCATCGTGGTTGCTTCCGATTCCGAGGAATGCCGCGAGGCGCTCGCCTTGATCGGGAAGGCCGCGCCGCATTGGCCGCGGCCGCTGCTCAATCGTCCCGATCGCATCGGCAATCTCGATCGCGACAAGCTGCATCGGTTGTTGTCCGGCGTGCCGGGTCTCGACATTCCCGCGACCATCCACGCGACGCGCGCGCAATTGTCGGACCTCTCGAGCGGGCAGATCGCTTGCCTGGACATCGCGGGTGAACTGCGCTTTCCGATGATCGCGCGGCCGCGCGGCTCGCACGCCGGCGTCGGACTCGCGAAGCTCGACGATACAGCGGCGCTCGCATCTTATCTTGCCGAGCGTAAGGAGGAGGATTTCTTCGTCGCGCGTTTCGTCGATTATGTGAATCCCGACGGGCTCTATCGCAAATATCGTCTCGCGATGGTCGACGGCAAACCTTACGCCTGCCACATGGCGATCGCCGATCGCTGGGATATCTGGTACCTCAACGCCAACATGGCATTCAGCGAGGAGAAGCGCGCGGAGGAGGCGATCTTCATGCGCGACTTCGACCACGCCTTCGCGGCGCGCCACAGGAACGCGCTCGACGAGATGAGCAGGCGCGTCGGCCTCGATTATTTCATCGTCGATTGCGCGGAGAACCAGGACAACGAGCTCCTGATCTTCGAAGCCGACAACACCGCCGTCGTGCACAACATGGATTCGCCGGCCGTGTTTCCTTACAAGCCGCCGCAGATGCGCAAGATCTTCGCGGCGTTCGCGGCGATGCTGTCGCGGCATGCAAGAGCGGGCGAGGGGAGTGCAACATGAACGAGATCGTCCGCAACGCGCAAAGCTCCGTGGCGCACGCCTCGCTCGATCCGCAGGACTGGAGCGCATTTCGCGCGCTCGCCCATCACATGCTGGACGAGGCGATCGACGGCATCACCAACGTCCGGTCGCGTCCGGTCTGGCAGCCGATCCCCGACGACGTCCGCGCGGCATTCCGGGCCGACGTGCCGCGCGAGGCGAGCGACCTCGCCGAGGTCTATCGCGAATTCGCCGATCATGTCGCGCCCTATGCGACCGGCAACGTCCATCCCGGCTTCATGGGCTGGGTGCATGGCGGCGGCACCGCGGTCGGCATGCTCGCGGACATGCTCGCGGCCGGCCTCAACGCCAATCTCGGCGGACGGGACCACATGCCGATCGAGGTCGAGCGCCAGATCGTCGACTGGATGCGCCGCCTGTTCGCCTTTCCGGACAGCGCGAGCGGCATCTTCGTCACGGGCACGTCGACGGCCAATCTGATGGCCGTGCTGGTGGCGCGCACGGCTGCGCTCGGCGCGCTGGCGCGCCAATACGGCATCGGCAATGACGGTGCGCTGCTCACGGCCTATACCTCGCAGGCCGCGCATGGCTGCGTCTCCAGGGCGATGGACATTGCCGGGTTCGGCACCGATGCGCTGCGCAAGGTCGGCGTCGATGCCGATCATCGCATCGACATTGCGGCGCTGCGCGCGCAGATCGCTGTCGATCGCGAGGTCGGCTTCAAGCCGTTCCTGGTCGTCGCCTCTGCCGGCACGGTGGACATTGGCGCGATCGACGATCTCAAGGCCGTCGCGGAGCTGTGCCGCGAGGAGGGAATCTGGTTTCACGTCGACGGTGCTTTCGGTGCGCTTGCGATCTTTTCGCCCGAGCTCGCGCCGCTGCTCGGCGGCATCGAGCTCGCCGATTCCATTGCGCTCGACTTCCACAAATGGGGACAGGTGCCGTACGATGCCGGCTTCCTGCTGGTGCGCGATGGCGAGCAGCATCGGCAGGCCTTTGCGCAGCCCGCGGCCTATCTGCGCCGCGAGGCGAGGGGCCTTGCTGCGGGGGCGGTCTGGCCCTGCGATCTCGGCCCCGATCTGTCGCGCGGCTTCCGTGCGCTGAAGACGTGGTTCACCCTGAAGACGTTCGGCATCGACCGGCTGGGTGCGACGATCGCGCGAAGCTGTGCGCTGGCGAAGTATCTCGAGGCGCGCGTGCTGGCCGAACCGCGGCTGGAATTGCTGGCTCCGGTCAACCTCAACATCGTCTGTTTCCGCTACCGTGCCGACGACGCGGTCAACCGCGAGATCGTCGCCGATATCCAGGAGTCGGGAGTGGCGGCGCCGTCGAGCACGACGCTGGACGGCAGGTTTGCGATCCGTGCCGCGATCGTCAATCACCGCACCGAGGAGGCGGACATCGATGTGCTGGTCGCTGCGGTGCTGGAGTTTGGCGGACGGCGGTGCGGCGACGGCGTGATCGAGGTCGAGGCGCCGCCGCTGGCGGCGCAATAGCACGCGCATGGTTCAAGCGAGAACGGCCCCGGAGATGATCCGGGGCCGTTGTCGTTTGCGCAGCTGGGTCGTTCGCGAGGCTTCGCCACGCGAACGTCAATGGTCAGGCGGCGGAGCTCACGTCGTCCTTGGCCGCTTCAGCCTTGGGATGGGTGGCCTCGAACTGGCTCCGCAGCTTCTCTTCATAGGCGATCAGCTTGCGGGCATCCTTCAGCGCCCGGTAGAGGTCGCCGTTCAGGATGTTGTTGTTGATGGCCTCGATGATCGGCCAGGCGCTCGGGACCGCGGTGACGATATCGCGCACCAGGTTGAAATAGGTGCCGTGCTGGGTCTGTGGATCCGGCGAGATGTACATGAGCTGCACCGCCAGATAGACGAGCTTGGCCGGCGTATCGGCGGTCTCCGGCGTGAGGATGTCGCGCTCGCGCAGGATCGGCACGTTGTCGCCGTCGATCAGGAGACGGGCACGCTGGTCCGTATTGGTAATCACGCAGTTGCCGACGATGATGCGTTCGTGCGGTCTGAGCTCGACCTTGAGGGCCATGCCTGTTCTCCATCAACGCTTTCGTAACCGAGCGTTCGTTGCGGCCTACCAAGCCGTGATTCTCGCTCGTAACTAGTTAACGAGTTGTAAATTCCCGCCCTTCGCGCCAAAAAGCTCAATGTTTTCAAAGGTGCGCCCGTGTGGCGGCGCTGCGATGTGCGCGGCATCCCGGACCGAATCACGCGCGGCCGGGCAAAAGCACGGGTTTCATTTCATGTTTCGTTAGAGGTCTCGGCGGCACCGTCCGCCGTCGCTGGGTCAATCGCGATCCAAGCAGACGCGTAACAGTAGCGTCGTTTACCAGAAAGGTAACAGAGTCATGTCCGGTATTGTTCTCTCTGCGTCGGTTCGTCAGAACCTGCTCTCTCTCCAGTCCACCGCCGATCTTCTCGCCACCACACAGAACCGTCTGTCGACCGGCAAGAGCGTCAACTCGGCTCTGGACAATCCCACCAACTTCTTCACCGCTCAGTCGCTCGACAATCGCGCCAGCGACATCAACAACCTGCTCGACGGCATCGCCAACGGCGTGCAGGTGCTGCAGGCCGCCAACACCGGCATCACCTCGCTGCAGAAGCTGATCGACAGCGCGAAGTCGATCGCCAACCAGGCGCTGCAGACCACGGTCGGTTACTCCACCAAGTCGAACGTCTCGACCACAATTGCCGGTGCGACGGCGGCCGACCTGCGCGGCACCACGAGCTTCGCCAGCGCGACTGCGAGCAGCAACGTCGTGTTTAGCGGCGCGGCGGGCGGCACCACGGCGGCAACCGGCACCACGACGCTCGGCGCCACCATCGGCTCGTTCACGGGCACTGCGGCTACGGCCGGCGACGGCACCACCGCCCTGACCGGCGCCATCACCCTGATCGCCACCAACGGCACGACCGCAACCGGCCTCGCCAGCAACGCTCAGCCCGCCGACGGCGACACGCTGACGGTGAACGGCAAGACCATCACCTTCCGCAGCGGCTCGGCTCCGGCCTCGTCCGCGGTTGCGGCCGGTTCGGGCGTCAGCGGCAACCTCGTCACCGACGGCAACGGCAACACCACCGTCTATCTCGGCACGGCGGGCACCCCGGCTGCGACTGTCAGCGATCTGTTGACCGCGGTCGATCTGGCCAGCGGCGTCAAGACGGTATCGATCAGCGCCGGTGCTGCGACGATCGCGACCAGCTTCAACCAGACTGCTTCGAGCGTTGGCGGCGGTGCCGTCACGTTGAAGAGCTCGACGGGTG
>NZ_SPQS01000004.1 GCF_004570865.1 Bradyrhizobium frederickii | reverse complement strand
GACCGGCACCGATATTCCCGCCGATGCTCCCGCCCCCAATCCAGTTACGTTGACGTTCTGCGTTGCCGGAGGCCGCTGGCCCATGAGTTTCGTCGGATCGCCTATGTCGGGAAGCTGATCCACCGGCGGTTGCGTGCTGCCGTAGCGCGTGACGGCGGCACCCACGCGCCGCGCGTCGTATGCGATCCGGCGATCGCCGACGTATCGCGGCCATGGATGGATTGTATGGGTCACGGCGTTGACCTGCTTGGCATCGCCGGCGGTCATCGTGATGCTGTTGGAACGCTGAAAGTAGCGGTCCACCTCGTCATGACCGGCGACGCCGTAACATCCCCCGAGAAGGATGGGCGCAAACAGAACCGAATACCTGATCGTCATCTCGCGCTTCCTCTAGTTTAGAGTTTTGACGACCGTCTGATCGGCACTCGCGGCCGGGACAACGACGGGGGCCCGGACTTCAGGCGCGATGATGTGGCCATACGGTCCCTTCACCTCGCCTCCGGAATTGACGTAGTCATGGTACCGCTTGCGGACTTCCATCTGACCATTGAGGAAGAAATCGACGTCGTTGGCCGGCAGGCGGGAGTCGAGTGGCGACGCCAATTGCTGACCGGGTGCCGCCGGCGCGACCAGGCGCGGCGTCACGATGATGACGAGATCGGTTTCCTCCTGCTGGTACGACTTGCTGCTGAATAGGCTTCCAATCACCGGCACCGAGCCGATCCAAGGCAACTGCGAGACGTCCTGGCGATTGCGGGTCTGCAACAGGCCGGCGATGGCAAAGCTCTGGCCATCGCGCAACTCAACCGTGGTTCGCGCGTCGCGGCGGGTCAGCGCAGGAACGGTCGTCCCCTGGATCGTCACCGCGTTGGCGAAATCGAGTTCGCTGACCGAGGGCTCGACCCGAAGATTGATCACACCGCGTGAGAGCACTGTGGGGACGAAGGCGAGCTCAACACCGAACTTCTTGTAGTCAATTGTGATGGTGGGAAAGCCGTTCTGCGTCTGGGTCGGTATCGGCACCGGAAATTCACCGCCGGCGAGGAAGCGGGCGGCATCGCCGGACAGCGTGGTCAGATTTGGCTCCGCCAGCCGGCGTGCCAATCCCTTGGTTTCCAGCGCCGAGATCAATAGGTCCACCGAGCCGCCGCTGCTGGTCCTGATAATGCTGGTCAACAGGCTTCCGAACGGGGCCGGCGCAATGCCTCCTGCTGTACCGGCGAGCGTTCCCAGAGTTCCGAGTATCGGAAGACTTCCCGTAGGAGAGGCGCCAACAGGCGTACCGCCAGTATTCCCTACAGGGTTTTGGACCGTATTAATACCACCGATCGGGCGTCGGCCCGTTGCGCTGGTCGCACCACCAAGCCCCGTATTCCCAACATTGGTCCCATTGGCATTGGCCGCATAAAGATTTACGCCCAGGTTGCGGCCGGCTTCTCGGTTGACCTCGAGAAAGCGCACCTCGAGCATCACCTGTTGCGGCGCCGCGACGCTCATCGCGTTGACGACGACGCCCCCTTTCGCGACCGTGCTGGTCGCGATCGCCATGGCCCGCTCGGCCGTAACTGCGTCGGCGGCGACCCCGCTGAGCACCACCTGCCCCTCGGAAGCCGACACGCGGATACCCTGCCCGCCGGTGCTGGTCCGGATGTTCTGCTGCAGATTGCCGGTATCGATCACGACCTCGACGTCGAGGATCCCGATCTGCTTCATCGATGAGTCAAATAGTATGACGTTTGTTGTACCGGTCTGCTTGCCCTGCACGTAAATGAGGTGATCGCTCAACGACTTCACGTCGACGATGTCAGACGATCCCGCCACGATCGTTGCAAAGGGAGTGTCGACCTTGAAGGTGCGTGACTTGTTGACGACGAGCTTGACCCGCTGGACGTCGTTCATTTCGCTGACGAAGACGCCGCCGGAGGAACCCCGCCGGTCCGCGGCCGCAGCGCGGTCCGTGAACCCATACGAGGCGAGCGCCGCGCCGAGACCCATCACGCCGAAGGCGAGAAGCCTCCCGACCTTGTTACCCGAAACGCGATCGCCACTCATCCGAGTTCCCCCACTGCGATCCACGGAGATCCCCGCAAATCTACCTGCTCGACGCCCTCACCATGTCCCCTCTGCGCACCACGTCGCAGAGCTTACTATCTGACCCACTACAATTCGTTACTTCGTGTTTCCAAGATCATCGTCCCTCATGCAGGCTGCTTGCAAGACGAATACTTACCGCACAACCGCAAGCAGAAAGAAAACTCCTCAATGTTGCCAGCCCGCATCATTCCCAATAGCTGGGGAACTATCCCGCGGCACGACCGCCGTGGCGCGCGTCGCCGCTTTGCTATCGAAGGACATTCGGTCGCACGCGAGATTCGCTGGTCGAGTGCAAATCACTCTGGTGCAATTCCACACCCGCACGTGTGGCCAAACTCGAGCAACTGGTTCCCGGGCGAAACGCGTCAGTCATGCTGTCATATTCGCACTAGAAGGGAATCTGGTTCGAGGCGCTCGGCGCATTGAGAGCTGGGCCCCAGATGGGCATCAGCATCGTAAAGTTCGCCTGGGAAGCCGTAACACTCAAGCTGTTGCTGTTGGCCCCTACGGTCAGCGTTGGCGTGAGACCTCCGAAAAACAGAAAGGGGGCCGCGTTCTGCTTGGCGGTGGTGGACAGGGGATCCCCGGTGCAGCCGGCCGGCGACTGCGGCGGGCTTTGAAGCAAGGCAGGCGTATAGCAGGTAATCATGACCGCACGGGCGCCAGCACTCGCGAGCGTCCGCAAGGATTGCATCGTGATGGCATAGCGCCCAAGATCGAAGATGACGAACATCAATGTGAAGAGCGCCACGGACACCATGATAAACTCAAACGGCGCGACACCGCGATTGTCGAGCTTTCTCATCATTGCACCAATGCGACCATTTGGGTGTAGATGATGGTCGACGGAGCACACCCTTGCGTGCTCAAATAGGCGCCGCCACTCATGTCGAGTGTTTTGGCGATCACCTGCGCACAGGTCGTATTGGCACTGGCAGTCGTTCCGGCCCAGTTAACGTCGACCTTGGGGAAGTACAGAGCCCCGCCCAGACTAACTTGACCACCACCGTTGATGGTAACCTTGTTGCTGGTCTTGGTCGGAGCCTGATCATCAATCAGGACGCCATTCAGATCAGAAGAGAACGTGTTGGTCACAGGCGCGGAGAGGTCGACTGTACCCCCGTTGATGGAGAGCTGCGAATCTCCGAGCAATACGAGGGTTACGCCCGTGCCCTTCAGCTCTCCTCCGGTCATCTTTATGTTTGCTTTGTAGAAGAAGTATGTTCCTGGGTCCAAAACGTACTTGTCCCCGTTCTGGATCGTGAAACTACCGTAAGCTCCAGTCCCCGCGCTATTCGGCGCGCAATGCTTCCACCCATCCGCCTGAAGGGTGCATGGCATGTTTGTATTGCCCGTCCTGCTGTTGAACGATGCGGTGTCCAGCTTGCTGAGCGGATTGCTAGCATACGTCATGAAATAGTTGTACGGCACGCCAACATTGCTGCAGTTGCCTGAGGGGGTGCAGCCACTCACACCATAAACTGCCCACCCCGAGCCTGTGAACGTTGGCGTGCTGGCAAGTTGAACACTGGTATCCGACATCAGAGCGCAGCCAGTTCCGTTGTTGCTGAGGTTACCAGCAAGCTTGAGTGCGCCAGGGTCAGGTCCAAGCGCCAGGACGCAGGCCTTGTTCGGCTGCTGGACCATTGCAATCGCTTGGGCGGGGATGTTGACGGTGGTCAAGCCCAGCACTGCCGCCAGGTAGGCCGGTTGTTGCTGACTGACCCTGGCGCGCACGGCGTTGCCAGTGCCTGTTGGTGGCGTTGTGAACGCGCCTGCATTGTAGGTGCCGATATCGATCTGCACGGCTCGCGAGACTCTGGTTGGAAGGGCGGGCGGACACTGGGTGTCGGGATACTGCGTGCTGTCCTGTGGACTCGAATTGCAAAACCCGTTCTGTGCCGCAAATTCCTTCCCACGATAATCCACCGACTGTGTATCGCAGGCCGCGCCAGCCATCGTGCATGAAAGTCGCAAGGCGCCCGAGAAGGCCGCCGAGTCGGCGGCGTTCTGTGCATGCTTGTGGGTGACGTACCAAGATCCTGCCTCGGCCCCGAGCGCGACAACTCCGATGAGTGGCACGAGCGCGATGACCGTCGCGAATGCGACAGAGCCTCGTCGAGAACGGAGCAGATTGCGCATGGAAGCACCTACTGGAAGCGCTCTGAGTAAGCCAGCGTGTACGTACAAGTAGTGGGACATAGCACCGACCTCCAAAAAGGCACACGCGCCCCAATCGGAGCCAAAGTGATGGTTGTCGAAAACGTAATGTACTTCGGAGACTCAAGATTGCTCGGCGAGCAGGTAGCGCCCCCGTCACCGCACTTGACTTGGAGATTGCTGATCGCATGGCCAGCAACCATTGTCTGGAGCCCTGCCCTCCAGGTCACTGTACCGTCGGGGGCGAGCGGATTGTAGTACTGGACGTACTGCCCGAAGGAGCGCAACGCCGACCACGCGGAGATGAATTGGAAGCTCGCGGCAGCGACGTCGGCGAGCGGCACAAGCAGGAAGGACACCAAGAAAATGTAAACGATCATGGTCTCAAGCGCGACAGCGCCGCGTTGATCCGCGATGAAAGATTGTTTGCGGCTCATGAGCCCACCTCGACCGATATTCACCGCCCCGGTCGTCGACCGGGTCAACAGCACTCACCAAACATGAGGGATCAATCTCCAGCGCGACGCTTCGTAAGCGGAATACTCGGGGCAGTTGCGCCGAAGCAGGTCCTCTTCATAGTAAATTCGGCAAATCTGGATGCCGATATGCAACACGAGCAAGACCGCTGTCAGCGGCGTCGGATTTCTCAGCACCACGCCCAGCACCGCGATTTCTTCCGCAAGATAGAGCGGGTGCTTGATCCACCGATACGGACCCGTTTGCACCACGTTGCGCGCCTGCGGCACTAGACTGAACGACCTACCAAGATGTCGAATGGTGACCAGCATCATGATCATGCCGATCAACACGCACGCGGTGGACGCCAGGTTCGGCAACGCTTGGTCGGTTTTGCCGAAGAAGGCGATCGTCCATGGCATATAAGTGCCGACGAACGCCGCCAGCCTTGGGAGAAGGCCATCCGCTCGCGCCTTCGCCGGCGGACGCGTGATGACCAACAGCCCCAAGAGCACGTAAAAGACAGCCAGGCAAAAACTCGACAGGAGCGACGGCCAAGGATCACTACCAGATGATCCAATCCTGAAGGCGACGCCGAGTGCCAGCAACATGAACCACATGCCGCCGAACAGTTGCATCGTTCGATCGTACGAGGAGGTTTTCGACAGGGTAACCGTGCTCATGGCTACTTACCGAAGCTTGCAAACGAACGCACCAGGTGCAGAATGGGACTTCCTCCCAAAATGACGAACATGGCTGGAAGCAGGAACAACACCATCGGAATGGTCAGCTTGGCGCCCAGCTTGTGTGCTCTTTCTTCAAGCTTGGTAATACGTTCTCGCCGGAGGTCGACAGCGATACTCCGCAGAGCCTGGCCCACGGGCGTTCCGTATTGCAGGCTTTGAGCGACCATGGTGCCGAAGCGGCGAAGCCCATCCGATGTAGCCCCTAATTTCTCGAATGCCTCGCTGCGGCTTGGCAATATCCGGAGATCGTCAATAAGACCTTGCAAGACCCGCGCGACAGAGGGATTGGTCTGGCTCATTTCCTGCGCTACCCGTGCGAGCCCGCTCTCCAGACCCATTCCCGCTTCGCTGCACACAACCAGTAAATCGATCATATCCGGCGTGCCGACCCGAATCGCAGCATCAAACCGCCGCTTCATCACAGTTAGTATCAATCGCGGCCCCAAAATCCCGATCATCACGCCCATGAGTGTGAAGACCAGCACATCCGTCAGCGCCTTTCCAAGAAGCAGGGCGACACCCGCGGCGATGATTGGGCATAGGAACGTGCTCACGGCTTTGACGCCGATCCAGGTCGGCAACGCCCGCCGATGATTGAAACCTGATGATTGAAGGATGGCGCGTAGTTGATCCAGATTCTCCTCGGCGTAGAAGCGCCGATACCGCATGCCGAGCCATGAAAACCAACCGGTCACGTCCTGGAACGGGGTCGACTGGTAAGGGATGCCCATCACGGCGTTCGATACCCGCGTGTCCAGTGCACGAAGGTGCAATTCCTGGATAATCAAGACGCAGGTCGCACTGCCAGCTGCTAGTGCGAGGGCTACCAGACCTAAGCCAACAGTCACAGCTCTGTTTCCCTTCTGACCATCCAGCTTATCACCAGCGCCCCAAGAAGCACTGAGCCCACTGCGTAAGCCAGCAGCTTGTTTCCAACCGGATCCGTGAACAACAGATCAACGGTTTGCGGATTGGCCGCGTATAATACTCCGCCTCCAACAAACGGGGATATCGTCAGCGCTCGTGAGGAAAAGATCACCTCGCCTGCGAGCGCCTTGGCGCGACCAGCCAGCGCAACACGCTGCCTGACCGTGTCTCCCAGGTTCTGTAAGGTTTCAGCCAAGCTGCCACCTGACTTCAACTGGACTGCAAGTGTCACCGCAAACATCGCATATTCCGCCACTTGCGTTCGCCGATAGACAGCTTCGACCGCTTGCTCTGGTGGCCTCCCCAGATTCACCTCGCTGCATACGATCGCAAACTGGCCAGCCGTTGGTTGCGGCATGTCGCGCGCGAGGGCGCGGAATGCTTCGTGCACGGGCAGACCCGATCGAACGGTACTGGTCACCAGCTGGATCGCATCGGGCAGCTGTCGAAAAAGCTGAAGCGCGACGCGACGTTGCTGCCATCCAAACAGGCGGCGCGCCACGATGATGGCTGCGATTGCGGCGCCAATACCCCCGTAGAGAATGGAATACCCGAGCAGGTAATTCGCGTAGAGAGTTGCTGCTGCGGCAACGACACCGGCAAGCAGCACATAGGCCGGATGCCAAATGTAAGGGATCTCGCAATTGTAATTGACCAGGCGATGGAGAAACAGGGATCCGGCCCCGGTCTCCAACCGGCGAATGGATGGCAGATTAGCTGGATGTGAGGCCGGCAGCGCAACCGACAGCCGGCGATCGATGCGTCTTTCGCGAGCGTCGAGCCACAGCGAAATGGCTGCTGCGCACATCGCGAGCACCAGAACGGTGACAATCAGAGACTCCGGCATCACACCTGCCTCATCGCCTCAGCCCAAGCTCCATCCAGCCCGTAATAGACAAGACGGCTCTTGAACTTCGGGGTTGCAAGGCTGCACCTGTAGGAGCCCGATATGCGCCCATGCACATCCTCCTCGTGATACTCGAAGGCTGCGATGTCATTGGTCGTAATCACGTCCCCTTCCAGGCCGACCACCTCGCTGATCTGAACGATCCGACGCTGTCCGTCCCGCATCCTTTCGACCTGCACAATGAGATCCAGCGCAGCGACGATCTGAGTTCGAATGGCGCGCGTCGGTAGATTGACCTGCCCCATCTGCACCATATTTTCGATACGAGTCAGGGCGTCTCGGGTACTATTCGCGTGCACCGTGGAGATCGAACCATCATGGCCGGTATTCATTGCTTGCAGCATGTCAAATGCCTCAGCTCCACGCACCTCACCCACAACGATCCGGTCGGGACGCATGCGCAGCGCATTCCACAGGAGATCGCGCTGTGTCACCTGCCCCGTGCCTTCGAGGCTGGAAGGCCGGGTCTCCAGGCTGATCACGTGCGGCTGCTGGAGCTGCAACTCCGCCGCGTCCTCGATGGTGACGACGCGTTCGCTGTGATCGATGAATTGACTCATGGCGTTGAGCAGCGTCGTCTTGCCAGACCCGGTGCCGCCGGAGACCAGAACATTGAGGCGAGACCGAGAGGCAATCTCAAGCAAGTGTCCGATGGCTGCGGTCATTGAGCCGTTTTCGATCATCCCGGCGATGTCCAAACGGCGGCTTGGAAATTTTCGGATCGAGATGCATGGGCCATGGATCGACAGCGGCGGAAAAATGATGTTGACCCGGCTGCCGTCAGGCAGGCGGCAATCCACCATCGGACTGGACTCGTCAACGCGCCGCCCAACTTGCGCGGCGATTTTCTGCGCCACCGATGCGATGTGGTCATTGTCGCGGAATCGCACCGCGACCCGTTCCAACTTGCCGGCTCGTTCGACATAAATGTTACTCGGTCCGTTGATCATGATATCGTTGATCGATTGATCGAGCAGAAGCGGCCGCAACGGCCCGTAGCCCGTCATGTCGTCCGCAATCTCGTCCGCAAGCTGAACCTGTTCGCGAGCTGACAGCTCGAGCCGTTCTTCGTTGGCGATTCCATGGATGATTTGCTCGATCTGCCGCCTCAGGACATCGCGCGAAACAGTTGCAGCCACTGATGGCTCAATCTGCTCGATAACCCGCTCGCGGAGCGAGGTTGGCATCAGAGGCCGCTGGGGCGGAGGTTCGTGCCTGGGCGCCGCTACAGGCGGGCTCGGCGCCGACGCAAGCAATGGCGTCAATGCCGACGAATGAGTTGGCGTATCGTCGTCGCGCCTACCGAAGGTCTTCATCGTCCGAGCAGCCTCCTCAGCCATCCCTTCCGCTCGGCGCCGAGCCCCGTGATCTCCCGTACGATGGGGGCGAGGTGACGTCGCAGTCCTGATACGTGCTTCAGCGCTGGAATGCCGAGATTGACCGCCTGGGTCATGCCTTTGCCGAGATCCGGCACCACCATGTCTGGCTCCGCACCCAACGCCTTGACAACGGCGGCCCGGGGGAGGCCGCCGGGACGATCAGCACGGTTGAGCAAAGTAAACACCCGATCCTTGCCAGCGATATTGGTCACCGCAGCGCGCACTGCATGCGCATTGCGCAGTCCGGTCACTTCAGCTTCCAGCAACACCAGCACGTGACGGGAAAGCGCAATCACCGGGTGGATGGATGCCGGAAACGGCACCGGGACATCGACAACGATATAATTGAAACGTTGGCGCAGCAGACCCAGTACGTGTCTCACGCCTGCTTCAGTGATGTCGAGCTGCGCATCCAACTCCTCATCCGCCGAGATCAGGCAAACGCGCTCGTTGACCTCAATCGCCGCACGTTCGAGGAACAACGTGTCCGCCCGCGTCGGATTCTCCAAAGCGATGCGGAGCCCTGGTCCCGGCTGAACACCCAACATAACCGCGGTCTCGCCGCCTTGCAGATGCAGGTCAAGCAGTGCGACCTTGGCCTTGGTGGTTTCGGCCAGCTGCAGGGCGAGATTGATCGCGATGCTCGTCGCGCCGGCACCGCCCTGCGCACCACAGATCGAGATCACATGCCCGCCACGGTCGGTCGAACGTGGCGCAATCTCGCCAAGCAGCTTCGGGCGCAGCTGGTCCAGCACCATGTCCCGCGTGATCGGCCTCGGCAAATACTCGGTCAGGCCGAGTTCCATCAGCGCACGATAGAAGGTGATCTCCCTGCTCTCGCCGATCAGAGCCACTCGGACATCGGGCGGACAGACGCCGGCCAGCCTTTCCAGTTCGGCGAAGGGATCATCGATGCCGCTGATGTCCGTCACCAACGCGAAAAGGTCGGTGTCGGTTTCGAGCATTCGTATCGCATTCCGGATCGTGCCACGTTTGATCGAGATGTTGCTACCTTCGAGGCCCTTGCGCAGGGCTGCGGCACTGAGCTCGTCATTGACGAAGCAAACGATGCGGTTACGCGCGACGATCGACGTCGCTTCTTCGGGCGGAGTGGCTATGGCAATGTTCATCAACGCTTCTCCGGCAACCTGTTTGCGTAACCCATGGCCGTTGCGGCCTGGCGGACAACCTCCGGCGCTCCCTCGCAGCTGACGAGAGCGCCTTCGTCCTGTCTCCTGACAGTGTATTGCTTGACCTCGCCGCCCGAATGAACGATCACCGCCGTCCTCTGAGCCGCAATAGCAGTCTGCCGGGCAAGCTCCGGCGAAACATCGCAGCTGGACATCGCGCCGGTGTCCGCCTTGTCCCACTGATCGACTGCCGCGCGCACGGCCAGCGACAGCGTTCCAAGCTGCTTTGCAACCGTGACCCGCTTGACCTGCTCCTGCGTAAGCTCAAGTGACACGGTTTGCGTTTGCTTGCCTGCCATGCCGCCGACGGGTCGAGCGCCCTGCACGATCTCCTGGTCAATTGCGATGACCCGAACATTGCGCAGAATGGCTTCGCTCAGGGCGCGCTTCACCGGATCGGCCTTCTCGAAGACCTGAGTCAGTACGACGTCGACATGATCGCCCGGCCTGATGAGCCCCGAGACGCCCGACTCCTCGTCGACCTTGATGCTGATGGCACGGCTGTCCGGTGCGAGCACACTTGCGAGGAAACCCCGATCCCGCGGGCGCAGGATGTCCTGCAATGTGACTGGACTGCCCGCTTCGACGAACTTGCGAATTAGCGAACCGGGAAGTCCGGCCTTGGACTCCGGTGTTTCCAGAATGGCCCCCTGTGGAACGTGCTCCGGCGGCACCGACCGCACCTTGAAATCCTCCTCGCGGACCAAAGTCCCCTTCGGCAATGGATGTGTCGCAACAAAGTACCCCGCGGTTGCCGGCGCACTTGCTGGTGCCGGCGCCGCCTCGGTGACCTGTACCGGTGCCGGAGGCTCCGCCTTCGGCAGGTTCATGTTATAGGCGATCAGCCCGAACGCAGTGGTTGCGAGCAAAAGCACCATGATGATCGACAGACGCAACGCGGATGACATCTCACAATCCTTTGCTCAAGATCGTCCAAATACCCCCGCACGCTATTGCAACCCCGTAGGGCAGCGGGGCGTGTCGCAAATGACGCCAACGTTCGATCGCGTAGACCCGGCGCGGGAGTGACGATCTGGCGGGTGCCAATTTGGGATAAGGCAGGTGGCGCATGATCAGATGCACCAGGGCAAGCACGCCGCCGGCCAGCGCAGTTATTGTCAGGAGCTGAATCTGGCCGGTCAGTGGAAACCCGATCGCCAGCGCAGTCAGCAATTTGACATCGCCGCCGCCAATTCCTCCGCGCGCGTACAGGACGAACAGCAGCAGAAAGAGGATCGCGGCCGATATCAGCGACTCGGCCATTTGCATTGGATTGGGCAATTGACTGGCGATCCCGAGGGCCACCAGCGCCAGACACATTTCATTTCGGATCAGGCGCGTCGCGACGTCGATCGTTGCGACGTGGAGCAGCAACAGGATTTCCAGTATCGAGGCGATGTATGAAACCCAGCTCATAAAAATGGATGCCGCAAAAGAGGGGGAAGGCACACTAAGAATGCAGAAAGAACATTCGAGAGGGGGACACATTCCGATGCCCCCCTCTGGGGTCAAATCGCCGCTTCAGCCAGCGATCGCTGTGGCGAAGGCGGTAGTGATAGCGGTGATCCCGGTCGTCAGGGCGGCCCCGATTTGGCCACCAGCTCCACCGCCGAACACGGCGCCCACCGCGCCAACGATGCAAACCGCGACGATGATGTACTCGAATGACACCACGCCGCTCTGGTCCGACCGCAGACGCTTCAACGCTTCCTTGGCTTCGATGAAATGATGCAACATAGAGGAATTCCTTCTTTGATGAATTTGCAGACACGTCGGCAACTTCCAGCGGCTGCGGATTTATGTCCGGCCCCGCCAGCGATAAACTATCCATTAAATAGATATAATCGTCAACATTTAATATATAATCCCATTCTTGAATTAACCACCGCGAAACGAGTCATCGCGACAATGCAAGCATCGACAAAACCCTCGTAATACAAAGGGTATAGCTGACCCAACAATCGACTCCCGGGCAGAGGACTGGCTGACAATCGGTGAGAAATCACCGTATTATTACGGCTGGAAGCGGTATATATTCCGATTATTCTGGCATTATGATAAATATGTGAAAGGCGATGAGCTGTCTGGTGTATCAACCTGTCAATCCACTCACATATGATTGACCGGATGCTGCGACCAGGCCGGCGTGCATGGGGCAAATTTCGTGACGTGCGAAGGCGCGACCCAACACATCTGCCACGATGGGTGAGGTGATCCCTTCGAAGATTCCGATCGCACTGATCGCTGCCTTGCAGCCGCATGATCCCGTCAGCTGCACGGGTGTGTCGCAATCACCAATTCGGGTACGCGGATCGATATCTGCGCCGTTTGCAAGCAGAGGCTCGATGAACTGGAACGGGCTGCGGTAAATCGCAGCTCGAGCGAGATTCGGTCAAGCCCAATGAGATACCAGCTATTCAGAAGCGGCGGGATGCATCAGCGCAGTCGGCAAGGCGTTGAGGCAACGACGCATACAGCCAATTCCACCATCTGGTCCGGTGTACCGCATCCGGATCTCCGTGCGAACCGAAGCACCGACTTTGCGCTCAGCGCCTTGAGCCATCTCCCCGCAACGCGTCAGACTAGATCCCCGTGGTAGCTGATAAGCGTTCCCATGTTCTTGTCTGCCTCAGCCTGGAAGCTCGCGGGATCAAACTGGCCCAGCAAGCTGATATTGGCGGTATGAACTCCGTCGGTTACCGAAAGGATTCCTCCAGTGCCGGCTGGATTTGCGACATAACTTGTGGTCGTGCCGTCCCCGAATGCGACGTCGAGGAGATCCAAGTGGTCATTTTCGTCAAACCCGGACACGACTCCGCTGAAGTCGAAGGAGTCATGGAGCACGATTGTCCCGGTAGCTGCGGCATCAAGCGCAACATGCGCAGATGAAGCCGCTCCGAATTCGATCGTAGCCACGCCATCCATCAGTGCGGTGCCGCTGCCGCTTACGATGCCATTGAGAGTGATGTTGGCTCCATGCGCCCACAGCAGCCCTGAATTGTCCACATTGCTGTCGATGACCAGACCGCCGCTGCCGCTGGCCGCAAGCGTCCCGGAATTGACAACTGTGGTGTCGCCGGTGTCAATCTCGAGCGCGTTGATGCCCGTCGCGATGATTGTACCTTGGTTGACGAGGATCAATGTCCCCTCGCCGAGCTGTCCGGCTCCGGAAATGGTGTTGTCGACGTTGGTTAGCGTGACACCGGAAACAGCACCAATGACAGTGTTCTCGCTATTGTCGGACAACAGCACCTGACCGCCACCGTCGAGCGAAATGCCGTGCTCGACAAGCTGCAAGTCGGTCTCCGCGCCGGTCGCGTTCAACAAGATTGTGCCTGTATTGTGGATGTTGCCGGACAACGGCAGCAATGCGCCGTTGCCGATTGTCATTGTTTCGGCGTTATCGACCATGGGCTTAAAGTCGAACACGAAGTCGTCCGCAGCGAGCGAGCCAGCATCGACGCCATCCAAAGTGATCGTTTGACCGTCGGCCAGCGCGATGACGGCATTGCCCTCATTGTCGCTCGACAGATGCGTCTGGACGTCGGCGAAGGTCTTGAAGGCGGCGTAGCCAATCAAGTCGATCTGATCATGCGCAATGTCGAAATTATAGACGACGTCATGGCCGATCGGCTGTGAGAATACGAGCAGATCGCTGCCACTTGATGCTGTGAGATAGTCGTCACCGGAAACGGCGATGATGGCTGATCCCGCTGCAAAAGCTTCAACATTGTCGGCGAATGTCTCGATTGCGGCCGAGCCGTCCAGCTGCATCCGGGTCACGGTCACGTCGAGGTGCAATGCCCCGACGAAACTGACTGGCGATGTCACCATTAGCGAGCTGACGTCGGTCGTCTCGATCGTCCACTTGCCATCGGGGAGCAGCGTCCCACCATTTAGTATCCAGCCGGCGGGCATGCTGGCCACAGTAACCGTGGCGAATTGCCCCTCGTTGGCCGGCGAGTCGGTCAGACCCAGATTGATTGGCTGCCCCGCTACGCCCGCAGGAGCAAGCGCCGTTCCAAACGCAAAGTCCGCCGCGCTGAAGCTACCGGTTATGCTGGCCAGAGTGGTCAGATTGTCCAAATCTGCAACGAGTATCGCGCCGCCCGCCACGCTCGGATTGGGATCGTAGTAGACCTGCGCGTGGCCGACCGTCGAATTGTGGAATACGAACAGGGCCCCTGTCGTGATATTCGAGTAACCGTTGATCGTTGATTGAACTGTCGCTGTCGTCACGGACGCGTCTGTTTTGATGCCGACTTCCGTGTTGGCCAGATTTATCGCGGCGTTGTTGCCCGTTCTGACGTTTTCAACACTTGTATCGACATCACCAATGACGAATCGCCCGGCGGTTACCGTGAATTCTAGCTTGTCCCCTGAGGTGCTGAAGTCGGTGATGTGGTCACCGGCGTCGGTGGCACGGAGATAGGCGAATGTATCGTTCCCCCCACCACCAGTCAGCGCATCTGCGCCACCACCACCCACGATCCTGTCCGCGCCAGTGCTTGCGCCACCGTTGATCGTGTCGTTACCTGAACCGCCCTTGAGGGTATCATCACCGCCGTTTCCCGAGCTGCCCATGATGACAAACGATCCAGACGTGACTGCGCTAGCATCTACGACCAGGTCGCCGTTACCAGTGATGCCAGATCCGTCGATCGTGAGCGTTCCTCCATTTTGGAATGTCGAAAGGAATGTCAGGGTGTCCGTGTGATTTCCGCTGTTGCTATCACTCAGACTTATTGTCTCGAAATTTGTCAGGCCAATGCTTCCTGCACCATCTCCGAAGGTGAATGGCCCCAAACCACCACCACTGACGACGAGAGTGTCCGTACCGCTTCCCCCGGTCAGCATGTCACCGTTGTTTAGCGTTAGGGGAGATTGCGTGCCGGTCACGGTATTGGTGCCCGATACGAAGAAGACCGTATCGGTGCCGGTCGTGAGAGCGAAGGGGCTGGGGCTCGTGACCGAAATTGTCACCGTATCGACATCGGTCAATGCACCACCCGCTCCGGTGTGGCCATTGTCGCTTGTTGTCATGGTCAGAGTGCTCGTTCCGGCAAAGTTCGGTGTCGGAACGTAGTTGACCGTCGAGGCTAGTGTAGAATTGATGGCGCTGACTGTTCCGGTCAGCGTCACCGTCGATGTTCCGCTGCCGCTGATCCCTGCGGTACCTCCTGAAACGGTCAAGGTGCCGTTGGTTACGGACAACGTGATCGTTTCGGTGGCGCCGTCCGAGTCGGCATCGAAGATGCTAAGTCCAGTGATCGCCTTTGCCGTGTTGACGTTTGTCGTCTGTGCTCCCGGAACGGTATTCACCGGCGCGTCGTTGACCGGGATGACCGCGACTGTCGAGCTCACGATATTGCTGGCGTGGCTGACTGTTTGGCCGTCGTCAATCTGGTAGCTGATGGTGCGGGTCGCGCCCGACGGATTGTCACTCGAATTCGAATATGTCACGGAGCGCAGAGCCGCCTGGTAGTTCGCCACACTCGCCGATCCCGTCAGGGTCAGCACCCCAGTGCTGGCGTTATAGCTGCCGGTGATGCCGTTCTGATTGGTAAAACCGAGCACATCCTGGCCGGAGGCGAAGTTGCCCGTGATCGAGACCGTCGCGCCGGTCAGATTGGTGCTGTCAACATCCGACACGATCAGCGCCGTATCGATCGCGGTCGCCGCCTGACCCTCGGTATAGGACAGTGAACCGCCATTGGCATTCAGCACCGGCGCGTCGTTGCTGCCGGTGATGGTCACCGTGACGGTGCCGCTCGCGGTGCCGTCCTGGCTGGTCACCGTGAACTGGTCCTGCACCTGCTGGCCGGCGGTGAGCTCATTGTGGGCACCGTTGCCGACGTAGCTCCAGGCGCCGTTGGCATCGACGGTAAAGTCGCCATAGGTCCCGTGGACGTTCGATTGCGCCACGACATGGGCTTCGCCGGTGTCCGGGTCGGTGATGCTGAGCTGGCCGCTGGTGTTCAGCGCCGCCGCGGTGTCGCCCTCGCTGACGGACTTCGAGTCCGAGCTGACGGTCGCGTTGTCGTTGCTGCCGGTGATGGTCACCGTCACGGTGCCGGTGGCAGTGCCATCCTGGCTGGTGACCGTGAACTGGTCCTGCACCTGCTGGCCGGCGATGAGCTCGTTGTGGGCGCCGTTGCCGCTGTAGCTCCAGGCGCCGTTGGCATCGACCGTGAAGTCGCCGTAGGTGCCGTGGACGTTGGTCTGGGCGACGACATGGGCTTCGCCGGTGTCGGGATCCACAATCGTCAGCTGGCCGGAGACGTTCAATGCGGCGGCAGCGTCGCCTTCCGTGACGGACTTCGAGTCCGACGAGACTGTGGCCGCGTCGTTGCTGCCGGTGATGGTCACCGTCACGATGCCGCTCGCAGTGCCGTCCTGGCTGGTCACCGTGAACTGGTCCTGCACCTGCTGGCCGGCGGTGAGCTCATTGTGGGCGCCGTTGCCGCTGTAGCTCCAGGCGCCGTTGGCATCGACCGTGAAGTCGCCGTAGGTGCCGTACGCGTTGGTCTGGGCGACGACATGGGCTTCGCCGGTGTCGGGGTCGGTGATGCTGAGCTGGCCGCTGGTGTTCAGCGCCGCCGCCGTGTCGCCCTCGCTGACGGACTTCGAGTCCGAAGAGACCGTGGCCGCATCGTTGCTGCCGGTGATGGTCACCGTCACGGTGCCGGTCGCGGTGCCGTCCTGGCTCGTCACCGTGAACTGGTCCTGCACCTGCTGGCCGGCGATGAGCTCATTGTGGGCACCGTTGCCGCTGTAGCTCCAGGCGCCGTTGGCATCGATGGTAAAGTCGCCATAGGTGCCGTGGACGTTGCTCTGCGCCACAACATGGGCTTCGCCCGTATCCGGGTCGGTGATGCTGAGCTGGCCCGAGGTGTTCAGCGCCGCCGCGGTGTCGCCCTCGCTGACGGACTTCGAGTCCGAGCTGACGGTCGCGTTGTCGTTGCTGCCGGTGATGGTCACCGTCACGGTGCCGGTGGCAGTGCCATCCTGGCTGGTGACCGTGAACTGGTCCTGCACCTGCTGGCCGGCGATGAGCTCGTTGTGGGCGCCGTTGCCGCTGTAGCTCCAGGCGCCGTTGGCATCGACCGTGAAGTCGCCGTAGGTGCCGTGGACGTTGGTCTGGGCGACGACATGGGCTTCGCCGGTGTCGGGGTCGGTGATGCTGAGCTGGCCGCTGGTGTTCAGCGCCGCCGCGGTGTCGCCCTCGCTGACGGACTTCGAGTCCGAGCTGACGGTCGCGTTGTCGTTGGTACCGGTAATGGTCACCGTCACGGTGCCGGTGGCGGTGCCATCCTGGCTCGTGACCGTGAACTGGTCCTGCACCTGCTGGCCGGCGGTGAGCTCATTGTGGGCGCCGTTCCCGCTGTAGCTCCAGGCGCCGTTGGCATCGACCGTGAAGTCGCCGTAGGTGCCGTGGACGTTGGTCTGGGCGACGACATGGGCTTCGCCGGTGTCGGGGTCCACAATCGTCAGCTGGCCGGAGACGTTCAATGCGGCGGCAGTGTCGCCTTCGGTGACGGACTTCGAGTCCGACGAGACCGTGGCCGCATCATTGCTGCCGGTAATGGTCACCGTCACGGTGCCGCTCGCGGTGCCGTCCTGGCTCGTGACCGTGAACTGGTCCTGCACCTGCTGGCCGGCGGTGAGCTCATTGTGGGCACCGTTGCCGGTGTAGCTCCAGGCGCCGTTGGCATCGACCGTGAAGTCGCCGTAGGTGCCGTGGACGTTGGTCTGGGCGACGACATGGGCTTCGCCGGTGTCGGGGTCGGTGATGCTGAGCTGGCCGCTGGTGTTCAGCGCCGCCGCCGTATCGCCCTCGCTGACGGACTTCGAGTCCGAGCTGACGGTCGCGTTGTCGTTGCTGCCGGTGATGGTCACCGTGACGGTGCCGCTCGCAGTGCCATCCTGGCTGGTCACCGTGAACTGGTCCTGCACCTGCTGGCCGGCGGTGAGCTCATTGTGGGCGCCGTTCCCGCTGTAGCTCCAGGCGCCGTTGGCATCGACCGTGAAGTCGCCGTAGGTGCCGTGGACGTTGGTCTGGGCGACGACATGGGCTTCGCCGGTGTCGGGGTCGGTGATGCTGAGCTGGCCGCTGGTGTTCAGCGCCGCCGAGGTGTCGCCCTCGCTGACGGACTTCGAGTCCGAGCTGACGGTCGCGTTGTCGTTGCTGCCGGTGATGGTCACCGTCACGGTGCCGCTGGCGGTGCCGTCCTGGCTGGTGACCGTGAACTGGTCCTGCACCTGCTGGCCGGCGGTGAGCTCGTTGTGGGCACCGTTGCCGGTGTAGCTCCAGGCGCCGTTGGCATCGATGGTAAAGTCGCCATAGGTCCCGTGCGCGTTGGTCTGGGCGACGACATGGGCTTCGCCGGTGTCGGGATCCACAATCGTCAGCTGGCCGGAGGCGTTCAATGCGGCGGCGGTGTCGCCTTCGGTGACGGACTTCGAGTCCGAAGAGACCGTGGCCGCGTCGTTGGTGCCGGTGATGGTCACCGTGACGGTGCCGGTGGCGGTGCCATCCTGGCTCGTGACCGTGAACTGGTCCTGCACCTGCTGGCCGGCGGTGAGCTCGTTGTGGGCACCGTTGCCGACGTAGGTCCAGGCGCCGTTGGCATCGATGGTAAAGTCGCCATAGGTCCCGTGCGCGTTGGTCTGGGCGACGACATGGGCTTCGCCCGTATCCGGGTCGATGATGCTGAGCTGGCCGCTGGTGTTCAGCGCGGCCGCGGTGTCGTCCTCGGTGACGGACTTCGAGTCCGACGAGACCGTGGCCGCATCGTTGCTGCCGGTGATGGTCACCGTGACGGTGCCGGTAGCAGTGCCGTCCTGGCTGGTCACCGTGAACTGGTCCTGCACCTGCTGGCCGGCGGTGAGCTCGTTGTGGGCACCGTTGCCGCTGTAGCTCCAGGCGCCGTTGGCATCGATGGTGAAGTCGCCGTAGGTGCCGTGGACGTTGGTCTGGGCGACGACATGGGCTTCGCCGGTGTCGGGGTCGGTGATGCTGAGCTGGCCGCTGGTGTTCAGCGCCGCCGCCGTGTCGCCCTCGCTGACGGACTTCGAGTCCGAGCTGACGGTCGCGTTGTCGTTGCTGCCGGTGATGGTCACCGTCACGGTACCGGTGGCGGTGCCGTCCTGGCTGGTCACCGTGAACTGGTCCTGCACCTGCTGGCCGGCGGTGAGCTCGTTGTGGGCACCGTTGCCGGTGTAGCTCCAGGCGCCATTGGCATCGATGGTGAAGTCGCCGTAGGTCCCGTGCGCGTTGGTCTGGGCGACGACATGGGCTTCGCCGGTGTCGGGGTCGGTGATGCTGAGCTGGCCGCTGGTGTTCAGCGCCGCCGCCGTGTCGCCCTCGCTGACGGACTTCGAGTCCGAGCTGACGGTCGCGTTGTCGTTGCTGCCGGTGATGGTCACCGTCACGGTGCCGGTGGCGGTGCCATCCTGGCTCGTCACCGTGAACTGGTCCTGCACCTGCTGGCCGGCGATGAGCTCGTTGTGGGCACCGTTGCCGGTGTAGCTCCAGGCGCCGTTGGCATCGATCGTGAAGTCGCCATAGGTGCCGTGGACGTTGCTCTGCGCCACAACATGGGCTTCGCCCGTATCCGGGTCGGTGATGCTGAGCTGGCCGCTGGTGTTCAGCGCCGCCGCGGTGTCGTCCTCGGTGACGGAGTTCGAGTCCGACGAGACCGTGGCCGCATCGTTGCTGCCGGTGATGGTCACCGTGACGGTGCCGCTCGCAGTGCCGTCCTGGCTGGTCACCGTGAACTGGTCCTGCACCTGCTGGCCGGCGGTGAGCTCATTGTGGGCGCCGTTGCCGCTGTAGCTCCAGGCGCCGTTGGCATCGATGGTAAAGTCGCCATAGGTGCCGTGGACGTTGCTCTGCGCCACAACATGGGCTTCGCCCGTATCCGGGTCGGTGATGCTGAGCTGGCCGCTGGTGTTCAGCGCCGCCGCGGTGTCGCCCTGGCTGACGGACTTCGAGTCCGAAGAGACCGTGGCCGCATCGTTGCTGCCGGTGATGGTCACCGTCACGGTGCCGGTCGCGGTGCCGTCCTGGCTCGTCACCGTGAACTGGTCCTGCACCTGCTGGCCGGCGATGAGCTCATTGTGGGCACCGTTGCCGCTGTAGCTCCAGGCGCCGTTGGCATCGATGGTAAAGTCGCCATAGGTGCCGTGGACGTTGCTCTGCGCCACGACATGGGCCTGGCCCGTATCGGGATCCACAATCGTCAGCTGGCCGCTGGTGTTCAGCGCGGAGGCAATGTCGCCCTCCGTCACCGCCTTGGAGTCGGAGCTCACGGTCGCCGCATCGTTGCTGCCGGTGATGGTCACCGTCACGATGCCGCTCGCAGTGCCATCCTGGCTCGTGACCGTGAACTGGTCCTGCACCTGCTGGCCGGCGGTGAGCTCGTTGTGGGCACCGTTGCCGCTGTAGCTCCAGGCGCCATTGGCATCGACCGTGAAGTCGCCGTAGGTGCCGTGGACGTTGGTCTGGGCCACGACATGGGCTTCGCCGGTGTCGGGGTCGGTGATGCTGAGCTGGCCGCTGGTGTTCAGCGCCGCCGCGGTGTCGCCCTCGGTGACGGACTTCGAGTCCGAGCTGACGGTCGCGGTGTCGTTGCTGCCGGTGATGGTCACCGTGACGGTGCCGGTGGCGGTGCCATCCTGGCTCGTGACCGTGAACTGGTCCTGCACCTGCTGGCCGGCGGTGAGCTCATTGTGGGCGCCGTTCCCGCTGTAGCTCCAGGCGCCGTTGGCATCGATGCTGAAGTCGCCGTAGGTCCCGTGCGCGTTGGTCTGGGCGACGACATGGGCTTCGCCGGTGTCGGGATCCACAATCGTCAGCTGGCCGGAGGCGCTCAATGCGGCGGCAGTGTCGCCTTCGGTGACGGACTTCGAGTCCGACGAGACCGTGGCCGCGTCGTTGCTGCCGGTGATGGTCACCGTCACGGTACCGGTGGCGGTGCCATCCTGGCTGGTCACCGTGAACTGGTCCTGCACCTGCTGGCCGGCGGTGAGCTCGTTGTGGGCACCGTTGCCCGTATAGCTCCAAGCGCCGTTGGCATCGATCGTGAAGTCGCCATAGGCCCCGTGCGCATTGGTCTGCGCCACGACATGGGCCTGGCCCGTATCGGGATCTACAATCGTCAGATGGCCGCTGGTGTTCAGCGCGGAGGCAATGTCGCCCTCCGTCACCGCCTTGGAGTCCGAGCTCAAGGTCGCGTTGTCGTTGCTGCCGGTAATGGTCACCGTCACGGTGCCGGTGGCGGTGCCATCCTGGCTGGTGACCGTGAACTGGTCCTGCACCTGCTGGCCGGCGGTGAGCTCATTGTGGGCACCGTTGCCGCTGTAGCTCCAGGCGCCGTTGGCATCGACCGTGAAGTCGCCGTAGGTCCCGTGCGCGTTGCTCTGGGCGACGACATGGGCTTCGCCAGTGTCGGGATCCACAATCGTCAGATGGCCGGAGGCGTTCAATGCGGCGGCAGTGTCGCCTTCGGTGACGGACTTCGAGTCCGACGAGACTGTGGCCGCATCGTTGCTGCCGGTGATGGTCACCGTCACGATGCCGCTCGCGGTGCCATCCTGGCTGGTCACCGTGAACTGGTCCTGCACCTGCTGGCCGGCGGTGAGCTCATTGTGGGCACCGTTGCCGACGTAGGTCCAGGCGCCGTTGGCATCGATGGTGAAGTCGCCGTAGGTCCCATGCGCGTTGGTCTGGGCGACGACATGGGCTTCGCCGGTGTCGGGATCCACAATCGTCAGCTGGCCGCTGGTGTTCAGCGCCGCCGCGGTGTCGCCCTCCGTCACCGCCTTGGAGTCGGAGCTCACGGTCGCGTTGTCGTTGCTGCCGGTGATGGTCACCGTCACGATGCCGCTCGCGGTGCCATCCTGGCTGGTCACCGTGAACTGGTCCTGCACCTGCTGGCCGGCGGTGAGCTCATTGTGGGCGCCGTTGCCGCTGTAGCTCCAGGCGCCGTTGGCATCGATGGTAAAGTCGCCATAGGTGCCGTGGACGTTGCTCTGCGCCACGACATGGGCCTCGCCCGTATCCGGATCGGTGATGCTGAGCTGGCCGCTGGTGTTCAGCGCGGCCGCGGTGTCGTCCTCGGTGACGGACTTCGAGTCCGAAGAGACCGTGGCCGCATCGTTGGTGCCGGTGATCGTCACCGTCACGGTCTGGGTCGCTGTCGCGCCGTGGCCGTCGTTGATCGTCACCACGAAGCTCTCGGTGACGCTCTGGCCGGCGCCGAGATACTGCGCAGCACCATTGTTCAAGGCATAGTGCCACTGCACCGAGCCGTTCGCGGCATTGGCCGCCTCGTTGACAGGATCGAGCGAGAAGGCGCCGAGCGAAGTCGTGTTGGAAGAGGCTGCCGCGAACGAGGTCGAATGCGTGTCGCTGAGATCGGCGTCGTTGAAACTGATAGTGCCGGCCGCGCTCTGCGAATCCGAGAGATCCGGTGTGGCATTCGCGTCTTCTACCACCGAGCCGCTCTGCGGACTTGATGTGATGAAGACCGAATCGTTTGCGCCCTTGAACTGGAGAGTCACGGTCGCCCAACTGAGCGTGCCATTGCCCAGCTGGATAGCGTATGTGAATGTGTCAGTCAGCGTTTGCCCGGTCGCCAGCGCCTGAAGCTGAGCGTTGATGTCGCCCTTGTCATAATGAACGGTGCCGTCCGACTCGATCCAGATGCGCGCACCGAGCGCGCTGCGGTCACCGGTTCCGGCCATGCCGGCCGCATCACTGCTATAGGCCACATCCTTGACCAGCAAATCCGCAGGTGCGTAGCTCTTGGTGGACGCGGAGGCGCTCGTTCCGTCGTCCAGCGAGAACAGCGTCTTGGCTGCGCCACCAAGATCATTTGCCAGCACATTCAAGATCAGAATGTTGCTGGCATCTTCCGTAAACGAGAAAATGTCGGTGTTGGCTTGCGGAGTATTGCCAAACGAAACCGTGCTGCCGCCGCCCGTGGTCTGCGTCGCCATAGCTAAATCCTCCGGATGATACGCCGTCCGCGTTCACAGATGTGGGCAAATTGCACAATTGCGCGGGGATGATCGGCCGTTGCCTTGCCTATGCTGCTCAAGAAAAATACCGAAGAGCTGCTCAGAATGCCTACCGTCCTGCTCAGCGCTTCGAAAATGTGCATAGAGAACACATGCCGCTCAGCTCTGTTTGGGGCTAGAGTGGCTCCGAGTTCGCGAGCGGATGTCGTGTGCACGGTCGCGCGCCTGACAGCCGCCATGTTTGCAAACCGCAAACTTGGCTGGATCGAAGGATCGCAAATTGACGGAGAAGAATTCGAAACTGCCCGAGCCCCGCCATACATTGCGACAAAATGCGTGCACGTCATTCGCAACCCTCGTCTGCCAATGCAGAGCAGAGAGCGCCGCCGCAAGATCAATTCACGCAAACTGATAGCGCTCGCACGGACGGTGTTGGGTTCGTCCACCAGCGACGATCGATCAATTGCTGCCAAGTTACGTGAAAAGATCTGGAGCGGTATCCCCCTTGCCCATCGAGGTCGGCGCTTAGCCGCCCACGTTTTGGCAACATTGATTCTGCATTATTCGCGGCTTCAGAAGCGACGACCGCGAGCAAAGAAGCGCCACGATCATTCAATCCTCATTAAATTAATCTCTATTTAAAATTAAAGCCCCTGTCCATTTATTTATTTGTCCAATTTGATGATTAATGCATTAAATCAATGACAAAGAGACTTTTGCGCCCCCCTTTGCGAGGCGACACCGGAATTCTACGGCTTGTCACCCAGATGCACTCGGTTCGCGAGATGATCTTTGCTTCGCGTAGATCAGCAAATTCGCAGGGAGCAACTAGCCGAAACTCAGCCCTATCTCGGAAGAGCAGGCGCGAAAGCACCAGTATCGCAATACTTTGCTCCAACCGGTGATGATCCGAGGATCCGAGGATCCGACCTCCCGCCGTGAAAGCGATGCGCCCCATGTTGGCCGGCATGACGAACGCCAGCACATGAACTGCCCTTCGTTGACGCCCTAGGTTTCCGCGACAAAAAGGGCCCCCTGATATTTAAGGGGAATTTCTGTCGCAAAAATCGGTCGCAGAAATCAGAGTTTGGCGACCGACTTTTGCGACAACTATTATGCAGCCAGCGCGGCCGCGTCTCTCTTGCGCTCCACCAAAGCCCAAATATGACCGAAGGGGTCGAAAATCGATGCAACGCGCCTGCCGAGTGGATCCGTTTGGACGTGATCTCGGATGGTTGCTCCGGACGAAGTAGCGCGATTCATTGCGACCTCTATGTCAGGCACGTTGATTCGGAAGATGGTGCTCACTGCCCCTGCAACCTTGGGAAAGAAGGGGCCGCCACGGCTTGGCTCGGATTCTCTTCGGGGTTCGCCCCAGCGACAGAAACGGGCATATTACCGAACAGCATTACGATTCCCAAAAGCGATCCATCAATTTCTAACGTGTCGATTTCCCGCGCTCCAAGAGCCGCGCTGTAGAACCCAGCGGCTTCCCGCTCCCGGCCATGCTCAATGAACAAGCACAGTTCCATGCTGATTTCGTCACTCATCCTGCATCTCCCATCGACGTGAATCACTACGACAGGATCCCCAACCAAGTGGGCTTAACGACGACAGAAGCCCATCAGCATGATATTTCGAAGCTTCGAAGGCTTCGTCGAGACGCTCGGCAAACGGCTACATGATGGTCAGAGCTTTCTACGGGAAATCCCGGATGATGTCGTGCCAGAGCTTCGCGCCGATGAAGCAACGGAGATCTGACGCTTGGTAACCACCGGGAATGGCTGGGAAGAACCCGTTGCCGACCTTGAGACTTCGACTGATCGATCTACCCAGTAGGCCCCTCGCCTCCGGCGGAAAGGTACAAGCCAATCATCCGGACAAGTTCGTTTTTGACGTCCGGGTCTTCGAGCATGCCGCGGCGCGCCGCGTTATGGATCACTCCGTCGATGGCGTCCGAGATGATTAGCGAAACCGTATAATCGTTCGCATTTGTCTCTTGCGCCCGATATGTAGCGACAGCCGCCTGGTAGCAGGCGAGATATTCTGCCTCGAATGAACTGCGTGGATCCCTAAGGCCGTCAAAGCTCGGGGCTTCGTCGAGCAGCACTTTATGAAGTCCCGGATGGATGCTGTGCGCTGCGATCATGTCGCCAACAAGAGCCTCTACGAACTGCATCACCGGCCGCCCCTCCTTCTGAGATCTCCGCATCACGGCAAGGCAGTCATCAAGGTGGCGACGACGAATGCCCTCGATTAGCGACAGCTTGTCGGGAAAATACTGATAAAGCGAGCCGATGCTTACCCCGGCTGCTTCTGCGACCTTGTTGGTTGTAAAACCGGCCCATCCTTCGTCGCCCAGAATACGAGCACCAGCTTCGATCATCGCCTCAACGGTCGCTCGGGACCGGGCCTGACGCGGCTCTTTCCGCATCACGGGCTGCGATTTTGCAATGCGAGTAGACATTATCCCTCCGCGCAGAATACAAGCAAATTACTCACATTCCGTGGATTGGGAAAGGGATACCGACTATGAGCACGTTGCTTCGTACCGTGTATCGCTATCACGCATGGGCCAACAACGATCTATTCGGCAAGCTAGAGATGCTCGCCGGGGAGTCGCAAAAGGACGAAAGACACTCCGCAATACGGCTGATCAATCACTACTATGTGGTGGCCCAGATATTTGCCGCTCATCTCAGTGGCACGAATCATCACTACGAGTCGGATAACACGGTCGAGACACCGACGTTGAGCGAGTTGCGCGCCGCTGTCGCAGCATCGGATCAATGGTACCTGGACTACGTTCAGAATGTCTCCCCCGCGAAGCTTTCCGAATCTGTCCCGTTCACCTTCACCGACGGCGACAAGGGATACATGACGAGAGAAGAGATGCTGACTCACGTCGCACTCCATGGAGGATATCATCGCGGCGAGGTTGGCCGCATACTCTCCATCTTCTCCATAACGCCACCGTGGGATACATTCGCCGTGTTCCTCCATCAGAGTGAGCCATCGCGCAGGCAACAGGGCGACAAGCAGCCCATGCCAGCCTAGAATAGCTGGAGGGGCACGAGCGTTTTCCTCCCACCCGAAGCGGCTGTTGCCGTCGGTACAACCGACAGTGTCCGCTTGCCCACCAAACCGTTTCCGCCGATCTCCTGTATTTGCACGCCAGGCCACTACGACGACGATCTAATCTTGTTGAATCGGCCTGATTTCGCCGCCTTGCGAAAACTGACGTGTTCGGCACCCGCGACCACATAGCGAAGATGGCGAAGCTCGAAGGACAATCGCAGCTCACTCTGTTCGCTTCGTAGCCGGCGGCTTCAGCGTGACGATGCAGACGAACGCCGTCAGCACCGCGAGCACGGCCAGAGCTGCTAGCACCATCCGAAACGCCTCCGCATAAGACGCGTGGATGAGCGGGGTTAGATCAGAGTCCGGTGTCACAGCCTCCTGGCCCGCCCCGCCATGCGTTGGGCCCGCTCCAATTCGACTTGCGATCGCGGTGGACGCCCGAACCACGTCTATGTCATCAACTACAAGACGAGCACGGGCTCATGGGAGCCGCTCTTCGATAAGAAGGGCAAGCCGCTCTATCCCCTGCTAATGGCCGAGCTTGACGCGATGAAAGCATTACGCCCGACGGGTGGCCTGATGCTGCGCCGAGATGGCAGTAGTTTGCCCTGGAGCGGCAAGGGCGAGATGCTGACTCAAGTTGAGCGCATTTCGAAGAAGGTCATTCTGGCCGCGGGATTGCGCGCTGAGCTGACCTTCACGTCGTTTGGCCGGCATGGTGGGACCACCGAAGCCAGCACATTCGGCCTCACAGAAACCCAGTTGATGAAGAAGGGCCAATGGTCATCGACTAAAGCGATGGCGCATTACCATCACCATGACGACGAGGCCAAACAGGACGCACAGATCAAGCGCATCAGGCGGCGCAAGCAGGCGGCCAGAAAGTGAACATTTGTCGGAATGGATTCGGCCGTCTTGTCGGAATGGAAATCAAGAAGTCCGATAAGTGACTGAAAACATTGGAGCGGGTGAAGGGAATCGAACCCTCGTATTCAGCTTGGAAGGCTGCTGCTCTACCATTGAGCTACACCCGCGCTACGGGCTCCCTAACACGGCCGGGCGGCGGTCTCAACTGCTCAGGACGCCGCTTTCCGGTATGTCCTCAGGCCTGCGAATCGCCCTGGTTCCGTCCGGACCCGCCGGCCCTTAACAGCGCCGGCAATGCCGCCTATATTGGAGTCTTCCGAAACCAACGAAAGGAGGTGATCCAGTGTCTCTTACCAAGCGCTGTCACCTCGCTGGGGTCGCCCGCTAAGCTCTGAGTGAAGGCTTGGCATCGGGGCGCTCTCAGCCCTGGACCAGCGAGCACGAAATCGGGCGCGACGGGGCTTCCCCGCCGCGCCTTTTTCGTCGCTCGCGCGGCTCAGGCCGGCGGCTTGCCGGCAAGCACCTCGCGAATCTTCTCCGACAGCTCCGACTTCCGGTAGGGCTTTCGGAGCAACGCCACGCCGGGGTCCAGATGCCCTTCGTGGACGATCGCGTTGTCGGTGTAGCCGGAGGTGAAGAGCACTCTCAGGCCGGGCCGGCGCAGCCGGACGGCGTCGGCCAATTCCCGCCCGTTCATGCCGCCGGGCATGATGATGTCCGTGAACAGCAGATCGAATTTGGCACCCTGGTCGACCAGCGCCAGCGCCGATGCGCCGTCGCCGGCCACAAGCGTGCGATAGCCGAGGCTGCCGAGCTGGGCAATGACGTAACCCTGCACCAGCGGATCGTCCTCGACCACGAGGATCGTCTCCTGCCCGCGTGCCATGACAAGCGGCTGAACCGGTGTCGCCCTGGCCGGCGCCTCGCCCTTCGACCGCGGCAGGAACACCCGCATCACCGTGCCGACCCCCTCCTCGCTCTCGATGGCGACGGTGCCGCCGGTCTGCTTGGCAAAGCCGTAGACCATGCTGAGCCCAAGTCCGGTGCCGCGACCGACGCCCTTGGTGGTGAAGAACGGCTCGAACACGCGCGCGCGGATGTCGGCCGGAATGCCGTGGCCGGTGTCGCTGACTGCGACCATCACGAAGGCGCCGCGCACGACCTCGCCGTCGCCGCTCGTGTCGTCGAGCTCGCGGTTTGCGGTCTCGAGGAGGAGCCTGCCGCCACCCGGCATCGCGTCACGTGCATTGACGGCCAGGTTGACGATCGCGGAAGAGAGCTGCGACGGATCCGCCATCGCGGACCAGGCGTCGTCGGCGAGCTTGGTCTCGATCTCGATATGCTCGCCAAGGATCGGCTTGAGCAGCTTCGCGGTCTCGACCACGAGGGCATTGACGTCGATCTCGCGCGGCTCCAGCGGCTGGCGGCGCGCGAAGGTGAGCAGCTGCGAGGTGATCTCGGCACCGCGCGCGGCCGCATCGTCGATCAGCTGCGCGATCGCGGCGAACTCGGGCTTGTCTGCCAGACCTTCCTGGATGATCTCGATGGTACCGGTGATGACCGTGAGCACGTTGTTGAAATCGTGCGCGACGCCGCCGGTGAGCTGGCCGATCGCGTCCATCTTCTGGGCTTGACGCAGCCGCTCCTCGGCCTCGTGCTGCGCGGTGAGGTCGGTCGCGGACCCCCGGTAGCCCATGAAGCGTCCGTCGGCGGCGAAGATCGGCTGGCCGTTGACGCTGAAATGATGCATCCGCCCGGCGACGTCGCGGCCGCGATATTCGAACTTGCGGAACGGCTCGTGGCGGTCCAGCGTCGCCAAGTGCGCACGCCATTTCTCGGGCTCGGCATCGCGGCCGAACGCGGCATCGGTGCGGCGCTTGCCGATCAGCGCCGCGCCGTCCATGCCGAACGCGCCAGCGCGGTCGGATATGTAGGTGAACCGATGGTCCGGTCCGGTCTCCCAGAACCAGTCGGACGCGGTCTCGGCATAGTCGCGGAAACGCTGTTCGCTCGCCCGTGCATCCTCTTCGGCGCGCCGGCGGATGGTCAGATCGCGCTCGAGACTTTCATTGGCTTCGCGCAGCTCGCCATAGGCCTGCTCGAGGTTCGCACACATGGCGTTGAAGGCGCCGACCACCTTGTCCAGCTCGTCGGCATTGTAGGGCGGCCGGCGCTCCAGGCGCAAAGGCGGAGGCGGCCGGGCCAGGCTGTATTTGCTGACGAACTCGGCGATGGTGACCAGATGCCGCGTCACCAGCAGATGGAACATGTAGATGATGAACAGAGAAACCAGGAATGTCTTCGCTGCCTGGCTCACCAGGATGACCAGCGCCCGATTGAACAGATGCTGATAGACGTCGGTCAGCGTCGCCTCGACGTGGAGCACGCCGATCTCACGTGGGGTGCCCTGCACGCTGTAGGTCAAGGGATAGTCGCGCGTCACCACCGAGCGGGAGCTGGGCTCGCCGACCGCAAGGCGGATCGGATTGGGACGATCGGCGATCTCGCGCACCTCGGCGGCCCGGATGTCGGGCAGCCGCAGGATGCCGTCGAGCTGAAGCCTGAGCTGGTTCTGGTCGAGATTCCACAGGCTCTCGCCGAGGCTGCCGGTCGTGCTGCGGCCGATCTCGTCGAGACGCGTCTCGATCAGCCCGACCTCCCGGTCGTAATCGAGATAGAGCTGAAGCGCGGTCAACGTCAGCGTCACGGCGGAGGAGAACAGCAGCACCGCGGCGAGCAGGCGCGGCCCGATGCCGCTGCGCGACCAGTTGAAGAGCCGTGACAGCAGCGGTGCGAATATCGGAGGCGCGAGCGCGGTGCCGACGCCGGTCAAGCCCGGCTTCGCAGCCGCCGGCGCGATGGCGTGGCTACGCTTGGGGTCCTCGTCAGCTGCGTTGCCCATGCACCACGTCCTCGGAAATGGCGTCTCCCTGCTCCGGTCCACCGGTTGCAGTCTCGAGCCGTCCAAGAGTTGAGACGCCTGCCTCGTCACACGATGCGCGCAATCACCCTGTCGGCATTTGGACGGATCGAGGTCGGCGAGTCACGCCTTGCGCCGAGCAGCAGGATTCCGGCGCAAACTACCACTCCGCGTGCTAGAATGACACCAGTGAAAGTCCGGAGTCGCGGGCATGGCGGGCGAGCGGTAACAATTGCCGCCCTCCAAAGGTGCCCAGTTCCGGCAGATCGCGCGGGCGTGCGAATCCGGGCTAGCGATGCGCGCCCCGAAGGAGGCGCCTGATGTGGCGGCCAGTCGTCGTCTGCCTGTCGCTGCTCGCAGCCGGTCCGTCGCAGGCGCAGGACTTGATCCGGCTGGCGCGCATTGCCGACATCCCCGATCAATATGTCGGCGGCGAGATGCTGCGGGCTGTCTATGCCAAGCTCAACATCAGGCTGGAGTTCGAGGACGTCCCCGGCAAGCGCGCGCTCGCGCTGTCGAGCGCCGGCGCGGTCGACGGCGAGATCCAGCGGATCGGAACCCTCTCGCGCGACTACCCGACGCTGATCCAGGTCACGCCGGCGATCAACTACATCGAGCCCGCAGTGTTCGCGACCAAGCTCCGGTTCGACGTCGCCGGCTGGGATTCGATCAAGGACTACAGCATCGGTATCGTCCGCGGCGTCGGCTCCTCGGAGGCCGGCACGCGCGACATGGCCCGCGTCACGGCGACCGCCAGCCTGGACAACATGGTCAGGATGCTCGACGCTGACCGCTTCGACGTGATGGTCACCGACCTCCTCAGCGGACTTGTCGCGGTGAGGAAACTCAATCTGCAGGCCAGAATCTACCCGCTCTCGCCGCCGCTCGAGCGGATCCACATCTACCATTACCTGCATGAACGCCATCGCGATCTGGTGCCAAAGGTGGGCAAGGTGATCGCTCAGATGGAGGCGAGCGGCGAATTGGCGGCGCTGCGTGAGGCCTTGGTCAAGCGGGTCCTGGCCACGCATTGACCGCCGCGGATCAGCCCGCGCGAAGTCGCTCGCGAAACGCGACGGCTGAGATGAGCATGCCGACGCACCAGGCCACGACTGCGCGGTGAGGCTCCCCGCCGAGCAGCACGGTGAAGAGGCTCGTCAGCAGGCAGGGCACGATGGCCTTGCCCATCCGGCTCATCAGTGCGAGCAGGAACGGCATCAGCGCGATCGATATCTGCAGGACGTCCATCGCGGACAGACCGTCTCACCAGATGCATCAGAAGCCGCAGACGCCGAGTGCGCGCGGCCGCTTGCCGCGCCGGCTCTCGGCGATCCGCTCGCCGCCATTCTCGGCCGAGCTGCCGTAATAGCGGTGATGGCCGGCCTGGTCGTGCAGATCGGACGGCTCCGACCGTCCGGCCCGACGCGCGTCGCAGATGATCTTGATGATGTGACCCGACATTACCGCCTCCAGCAGACATCTTGTTGTTTGTGGTCATCAGTCGCGACCGCTTCCGGCCGCGTTCACGCGGCAAGGGCGCAATCGGGTTTCAGGACGGTTTCGTCGCTTGCGGGCCGCGCAATATTTTGCTTCGGGATTGTCGGCACCGCAGGCGGTGCTACGTCCTTGGGATCTGTACAGAAAAACAACGAGGTGACGATGCTTTACGCCATCCTGGCCTACCATGTGGAAGACGAGGTCATGTCCTGGACGCCGGAGCAGGACGCCGCGGTCGTGGCCAAGGTCATCGAAGTTCAGGCGCCCTTGCGGGCCAGCGGACAGTTTGGGCCGGCCGCCCGCCTGGACGAGACCCGAAAGGCCCGTACCTTGCGTGGCCCCGGCGCCGGCATGGTGCTGGACGGACCGTTTGCCGAGACCAAGGAGCAGCTCCTGGGCTTCCATCTGATCCAATGCGCCACCGAGGAGGAGGCGATCGCGGCAGCGCGGAAGCTGCGTGCGGTCAATCCGACCGCGGTCTACGAAATCCGCCCGGTCAAGCTTTACGTGCCAGCCGATGGGTTCAGCGCGACGTCCGGGTGAGGCGCAGCCTTACGCGCCCGGCCCTGTCCGCGCACCGTAGAAGCGCTGGATCAGGAGCCCGCCAAAGGCGATGAACCAGACGAAAGGCGCGACCTGCGGCGCAAATGCCGCCACGATCGTGCCTGGGACGAACACCAGAAGCGGAAACAGCGAGGCCATGATCTCGTGGCGCCAGCTGCCGAGGATGGTCCACCACAGCCAGGCATTGAGGCCGGCGATGGCAGTAAGGTGCAGGCCGTAGAGCACCGCGACTGCATTGCTCATGCCGTAATTGGTGTAGAGGCCGTTGGTGACAGGCAGCAGCACGATCGAGAGCAGGAAGAACAGGTTGAGGATCACCACGCCGCGGCCGCCGACCGGCTGGCGCGCCAGCCGCCGGTGATGGCTGATCCAGAATACGCCGGCGATGATGAAGCTGAGGGCGAAGCCGGCAAGCTTGCCGGAATAGACCCGGGCGAGGTCGCTCCAGCCGGGCGCGCTGGTGAAGACCCCCGCCTTGGGCAGGTCGTAGGCCAGAAGCGTCATGGCCACGCCAAAGATGGTGTTGCTGAGCGATTCCAGCCGCCGCATCTCGAACTGGTCGGGTTTGAGCTCGGTCATCTCGGGCGTGTGCTGCTGGAACTCGGGGCCGTCTTCCCCTAAATCCTAATTCCAGCTCCGTCCAGCCGCATTGCGATTCGCGCCGGGATGGCCGACTCTCGCCCTTTCACCGGGGCGATTCGTGGCGACATATCTGGACACGCTCAATGCGGAGCAGCGCCGCGCCGTCGTGCATGGCGTGGCCGACGGCGCTACATTGGGCGCCCCCCTGCTGGTCATCGCCGGCGCCGGCTCCGGCAAGACCAACACCCTGGCCCACCGCGTCGCGCATCTGATCGTCGCAGGCGCCGATCCGCGCCGCATCCTCTTGATGACGTTTTCCCGCCGCGCGGCGGCCGAGATGGCCGGCCGGGTCGAGCGCATCGCCCGAAAGGTGCTGGGCGAGAACAACGCCGCAATCATGCGCGATGCCCTGACCTGGGCCGGCACCTTTCATGGTATCGGCGCGCGGCTGCTCCGCGAATATGCCGAGCGGATCGGCGTCGATCCCGCCTTCACCATCCACGACCGCGAAGACTCCGCCGACCTGATGAACCTGGTCCGGCACGAGCGCGGCCTGTCGAAGACCGAAAGCCGCTTTCCCGCCAAGGGCACCTGCCTGTCGATCTACTCACGCTGCGTCAACGCCGAGATGGAGATCGAGAAGGTGCTCGGCCAGCACTATCCATGGTGCAGTGGCTGGGCCGCCGAGCTGAAGGGCCTGTTCGCGGCCTATGTCGAGGCCAAGCAGGCCCAGCATGTGCTCGATTACGACGACCTGCTGCTGTACTGGTCGCAGATGATGAGCGATGCGCTGATCGCGGAGGAAATCGGCGGCCGCTTCGACCACGTGCTGGTCGACGAATACCAGGACACCAACCGCCTGCAATCCTCGATCCTGTTGGCGCTGAAGCCCGACGGACGCGGGCTCACCGTGGTCGGCGACGATGCCCAGTCGATCTACTCGTTCCGCGCCGCCACCGTGCGCAACATCCTGGAATTTCCGCAGAGCTTCTCGCCCCGCGCGGAGATGATCACGCTCGACCGCAACTACCGCTCGACCCAGGCCGTGCTGGCCGCCGCCAACGGCGTGATTGGTCTCGCCCGCGAGCGCTTCACCAAGAACCTCTGGACCGATCGCATCGCGGGGCGGAAGCCGCAGCTCGTCACCGTGCACGACGAGGCCGACCAGGCGCGCTACATCGTCGAGGAGGTGCTGGCGAACCGCGAGCAAGGCGCGCTGCTCAAGCACCAGGCGGTGCTGTTCCGCACCTCCTCGCATTCCGGCCCGCTCGAAATCGAGCTGACCCGCCGCAACATCCCGTTCGTCAAGTTCGGCGGGCTGAAATTCCTCGATGCCGCGCACGTCAAGGACGTGCTGGCGCTGCTGCGCTTCGCCGAAAATCCGCGCGACCGCGTCGCCGGTTTCCGCATCCTGCATCTGCTGCCGGGCGTGGGCCCCGCGACCGCGCAGCGCGTGCTCGACCAGATGGCGGAGAGCACCGATCCGCTCACAGCGCTCGGCCAGCTTCCGGTGCCGGCGCGCACCGGCGCGGACTGGACCGACTTCGTCCGTACGACCCAGAACCTGCGCTATTCGGAATGGCCTGTCGATCTCGAGCGCGTGCGGCTGTGGTACGAGCCGCATCTCGACCGCATCCACGAGGATTCCGAGACGCGCCGCGCCGACCTGATGCAGCTCGAGCAGATCGCAAGCGGCTATTCCAGCCGCGAAAAATTCCTGACCGAGCTCACGCTCGATCCGCCGGATGCGACCAGCGACAAATCAGGTCCGCCGTTGCGCGACGAGGATTTTCTGATCCTCTCCACCATCCACTCCGCCAAAGGCCAGGAGTGGAAATCGGTTTTCGTGCTCAACGTCGTCGACGGCTGCATCCCCTCCGATCTCGGCGCCGGCACCAGCGCCGAGATCGAGGAGGAGCGCCGCCTGCTCTATGTCGCGATGACGCGCGCCAAGGACGATCTGCACCTCGTCGTTCCCCAGCGCTTCTTCACCCACGGCCAGGCGGCCAAGGGCGACCGCCACGTCTACGCCTCGCGCACCCGCTTCATCCCGGAGCAGCTGATTCACCTGTTCGAGCGCACCGCCTGGCCGAAGGCCGCTTCGGGCGCAGCGCGCAGCGCGGCGCAGGGACCGAAGATCGACATCGGGGCGCGGATGCGGGGGATGTGGCGCTAGACGGCGCGGCCGGCGCAATCAGCAAGCGCAATAGACGTCGAGCGGCGCGAACCTGCGGCGCATCCGAATCCGCTCACAATCGGAAACCGAGCATTTCCGAAAGCCGACTTGTCGCGCGGCCGCGGTCCATTAAGTCTGCCCCGTCCTCCCACAGAGACCCTGATCGATGACCGTACCGCTCCAATTCGGACTGGACACCTTTGGCGACGTCACCAAGGACGCCTCCGGCACCACGCTTTCGCACGCGCAGGTGATCCGCAACGTCGTCGACGAAGCGGTGCTGGCCGACGAGCTCAACCTCGACTTCATCGGCCTTGGCGAGCATCACCGCGCCGATTTCGCGATCTCCTCGCCGGAGACCGTGCTCGCGGCGATCGCATCGCGCACCAGGCGCATCCATCTCGGCTCGGCCGTGACGGTGCTGTCTTCGGACGATCCGATCCGCGTGTTCCAGCGCTTTGCGACGCTCGATGCGCTCTCGAACGGGCGCGCCGAGGTGATCCTCGGCCGCGGTTCGTTCACCGAATCCTTTCCGCTGTTCGGCTTCGACCTGCGCAAATACGAAGAGCTGTTTGAGGAGAAGCTTGACCTGTTCGCCGCGCTATTGTCGCAGAAGCCGGTGAGCTGGGACGGCAAGCTGCGGCCGCCGCTGCGGGACCAGCTGGTCTATCCGCCGGTCGAGCACGACCGGCTGAAAACCTGGATCGGTGTCGGCGGCAGCCCGCAATCGGTGGTGCGCGCCGCGCATTACGACCTGCCTTTGATGCTCGCGATCATCGGCGGCGATCCCGCGCGCTTTGCGCCTTACGTTGATCTCTATCACCGCGCCTACAAGGAGTTTGGCCGACCTGCGCAGCCGATCGGCGTACACTCGCCCGGCTATGTCGCCGAGACCGATGAAGAGGCGCGCGAGCAGCTATGGCCCGACTACAAGGCCATGCGCGACCGCATCGGCAAGGAGCGCGGCTGGCCGCCGATGGGCCGCGACGAGTTCGTCCATGAGGCCGAGCACGGCTCGCTCTATGTCGGCTCGCCCGAGACCGTCGCACGCAAGATCGCCAAGACGGCGAAGGCGCTTCGCATTTCGCGGTTTCAGTTGAAGTATTCGGCAGGCTCCCTGCCGCACGAGAAGCTGATGAAGAGCATCGAGCTTTATGGGCGGACGGTGGTGCCGATGGTCAGGGAGATGATGGGGTAGCTGCGAGCGATCGCTTCAGTCCGTCTTCGCCCTACGGGCTTCGCCGGACACCACGCCGGGTCCTGAAGGAGGATGCGATCCCTACAGCGTCCGGAAGGTCATGACCGTGCAGGCGCCGCCCGCGGTGGCCTGGCGCGTCTTCACCGAACCGTTGGGAAGCTGGTGGCTGCTCGCGCACTACAAGATCGGCAAGGTCGGCGCCGTCGACGCGGTCATGGAGCCGCGCGTCGGCGGGCTCTGGTTCGAACGCGGCGAAGACGGCAGCACGTGCAACGGGGGCAGCGTTCTCGCCTGGGAGCCGCCGACCAGGCTTGTCGCGCCACCCTTGCTCGCATGGACTATCGGAACCATATCTGTGGTGGTCGGTTGGCTTGCTGTTGAGCTGGCCCCTGCAGAGCAGTTCGACACGCCGGCGTCAGTTCTGGTGCCGAGCATCCGTCGGGAGACAATCCCATGATGGACCACGCAACCAGAGTCGGTAACCTTTTGTTAGCGGCGTTGCCGCCAGCGGATTTTGCTTTGCTTGCGCCTCATCTGCGGAAAGTCGTGATCGAACGCGATTCCGTGCTCGTCCGATCAGGCGATCGGATCGAACACCTCTTCTTCCCGCTCAGGGGCGCGATCGCCGATATCACGGAGCTGCCGAACGGGCAAACAGTTGCCACGGCGATAATCGGGCACGAGGGGGCTGTGGGTTTGACGTCATCGTTAGGCGCGTCCGTCTCGCCCACGACGGCGGTCGTTCGCATACCAGGGACCGCGCTGCAGATCTCTCGCGCGCAATTTCTGGCAGCGCAACACCGCAGCCCTGCAATCGCATCCATGGTGCAGGTCTTCACGATGTCGTTGTTAGCGCAACTCCAGCAGGTGGCGGCCTGCAATGCACTGCATTCCGTCGAAGCCCGTCTGGCGCGCTGGCTGCTTCACATTCACGATCGAGCGAATGGCGGCGATCTGCTCCCGCTGACCCAGGAAACATTGTCGGAATTGCTGGGCGTCCGCCGCACCACAGTCACACATGTCGTGAGCACAATGCGCGCATCAAGAGCGCTGAAATCCAATCGGCGCGGCCAGCTCGAGATTGATCGGCCGCGGCTCGAAGCGTTGGCATGCGAATGCTACCAGATCATGAACCGCGAAATTGATCGGATAGTTTCACGGGGCGCAATTGGCCTGGCTCATGGGGCGCCGGCGCGGGGCGCCTCCCACTTGCCTGGCAGCCGAAGAGCCGGCACATGCTCGTAGAGCCGGCTTGTTTTCGCGAACGCAGTCCCGCAAAACGTTCGCAAGCGCCCGTCGTTACGGTCGCCCAATCCTGCGCGCAAGCGAGCTCAAGAACTTTGCTGCTTTGGAGCTGGGGCTCCCGGCCGAAGCCAAACTAAGACATCAACATCCCTCATTCAATCGCCTTGCGACGCTCGTTACAACGACCGGACCTATTGGGACCAAGCAGCGCAGACACGAGCTTTGCTTCTGCGAAGCTGCGACGACCGCTCGCGGTCCGAGCTGTGCTGCGCGACCTGCTCGCCTTGCGCAGCTCGCGCTGACGATTCTCCTCTCGAGTTACCCACTCTCTGAGCTTCTCAAGCTCCGCGAGTTGGGAGACAAGCGCTTCGAGACGCTGTTGAAGCAGAGCCCTGGAATCGCCGGCTTGAACGGGGCTATTCATGACGCGCCTCCTGATCGAGCTCTTCGGAAGAACTGGCTCACTCTCGCGAGTCGGGAAAAATATGCAATTCTGGGACAAGCGCACTAACATTTGGCATGTTGCGCTCGCAAAAGCTGCGGCGGTGGGACTCAAGGACTCACGCACTGCTGAGACGGCTCCTACCGGCCCGATTCGGTCGCGCTGGAAATCCGAGTACCAGCTCCGGGGCAGTCGACCTTGCGCCTTTCCTCGTTCTCTTCGTCTGCGCAATCGACCCCACCATCTGCGCTCGGAATTCCAGAGCTGCCGCCGGTTGCGAAGGGCCCTTTTGCACCGCCTCCGCCACCACCGGATCCGCCGCCACCGGATCCGCCACCACCGCCGGATCTCGCTGCGGCGCGAGATGATCCAGCAGAAGGACCGCCAGGTGCCCCCCCACCTCCTGATGACCCCCCACCTCCTGATGACCTGCCGCTGGAGCGCCCCGGCCCTGCCGCGGCCTCCCGATCATTATCGAAGAACGACCGCCCCCTGTCGTCCTGCCCCACCCTCTGCAGGCCGCCCGAACTTGCGATGGCACTTGAGGTCAGGGACGTGGATAGAAGCAGGGTCATCACTGGGGGTGTCACCGCCGCAAATCTTCCGCAGGTCTTCAAAAACGCCCGCCGGTCATCATCTTCGTTGCCGTCTCGGGTCACAATACCCACTCCTTGATTTAAAAATTCAATCCACATTATTATGTTTTAAATAACTTTTCAACCAAGAATTTCTTTGCTGAATGGCGTTGCCGAACGTGCGCCGCTGGCAGACCGTCGGCGACCTCCGTGCCAACCCCTTCAATTCCCGACGCATTCCTGTCGCTCGCGCGCGATTTCGGGTTGCTCTGGCCAATTAATGTGTTTAAATTGCATTTAATGCGATCGAGCACAGGCTCGACTACAATGGATCATTGCGATGCCCCTGCAATTCCATCGGCCCCTTGGGGGCATGGAGATCTGGAGCGCGAGCAGCGACGGCTTCTCGTTTGTGATCAGTTTCGAAAGCCCCGAAGGTCCGGGCTTTCACGGCCGCTCCGGCTACTTGGCCAGCTGGCGCCCGCTCCACGAAAACCAAGCCGCAATCAAGATTGCCGGCTCGCCCTTTCAAACGTTAGCCGAGGCCGAAGGGGCCTGCCGCAACACAATTGAGCATCTGGCACCGCCATAGCCCGCTCCTGGTGCACGCTTCGGAAGACGCCGGACGTCCTCGTCATTTCACGCCGACCGGATCCTGATGCAGCAGATCAAGAGGGTTCGGCTCACGTGGCGCTGCCTGCAGCTCGTTTCGAGAAAGCGCTATTGCCGCGAGAACTGTGCGATTGCTGATGTCCAGCTTCTGGAAAATGTGATGGAGGTGGACCTTGATCGTACCGTCGGCAAGATTCAACCGACGGCCGATCGCTTTATTCGATAGACCTTCCGAGACGAGCTGCACGATCTGACGCTCCCGGTCCGTGAGTTGCGTCAGAGGCTCGTCATCGGCGCGGAGCTCCTCGCTGACCTGCTCGGTGATCGGCGAGATTACAGCTTGGCCCTGCGCAGCCTTCCGAAGGGTCTCGACCAGCAGCTCCGGATGCGCGTCTCTTGGCAGGAGGATACAGCCGCCATCCAAGGCCAGACTTTGCAACTCATGGTCGCCCGTAGTACCGGCAAAGAAGATTATCGGCGCACCCGGGCTTGCAGCCTTTGCTGGCCCGAGGATCTGCTCTCGACTAAGGTCCGGCAGCGTAGGATCGACAAGCGCAATGTCCGGCGCAAGAAATCGGATGGCCTCAATGCAGCTTGCTCCGTCGTTGCAAGACGCAACGACCGTAAAATCACGCTGCATCGCAAGAACGCTCCTGATGCCCTGCAAGACGATCGGGTGTCGATCCGCGATGACAATTCTGATGCGGCGCATGCTGCCCCTGCCTATTGCTAACAACCCCCTGTGCAGCCGTTTAGTCCAACAAGCCCTTTTCTAGCACGCGAGGATAACCAGCCCGGACCGCCCGGCACCGTCGATGGTCGCTACCGTAGCTTGGGCGACAAATGCGCGCAGCACCGTAAGAATGCGGTGCGGCTCGCAAATTCAGGTCTGCCGATTCTTGACGAAAGGACCGCATCTTGGACAACTCTGGCGAAATGGGAGAGATTCCCTCAGCAAATGTCGGCGCGCCGATTGGCACCCCGGTATTATGGCTAACATCCAATTAACCTCGCCGGCACAGTTATTACGAATGATATATTGGGACCTTCACGATTCAAATCTAACATTTGACGAAGTTTCGGCGAAAGCGAGGCCATCGAAGACCCCGCGCTTCTGAAAGGGGGAAAAGTAATACTATTCATCAGGGCGACGATGGACACTAACCACGACAATGGCTGCGTCTGACCGCAGCCAGTCTAGCACCGATGAAAGAAAGCCGGTCGCCCAAGTTGGAGCTGCATCTTCGTCAATTCAGCAACTTCAATGAGCGCGTCAGCAGGGGCATCGTTGGTAATGAGTAGGTGGTCACATGTATTCTTCGGCTGTTTTGCGTCAAACTCATCAAGCTCTCATCATTCAATTCACTGAATTGCAGAACTTGCGTAGTCGTGTGTTTAAGGCCGAGCAGCGGTTGCTTGCACCCAGGCGACGAGCCCACGGGCGGCGGGCGCTTGGGAGGTGCCCCCTCGCTCGAAGGCACGGGCCCACCCGGTAACTCCGATCACCACGTTCCCCGCCGGCACGGGCGCGCGAGTGGATCGCGCTTGCCGGACCCCGGCTTGACCTGATAATCCCCCTCCGGTTTCGGTTCGGAGCTAGGTGGGGACGGCTTCCATGGAGAATGAGGATTGGGCATCCATGTCCACAGCTGAGCTGTGGCGACTCTACGATGAGGTCACGACTGTTCTTGGTCGCAGGATGACCGCGGAAAAGGCCAAGCTCGAAGAGCGGCTTCGCAAGATTGAGGGGAGGGCCGCTGCAACCCGGGACGAGGAACGTCCGCGCCGCCCCTACCCCCCAGTGTTGCCGAAATACCAGAACCCGAAGAATCCGTCCGAAACTTGGTCCGGTCGCGGTAAGCAGCCCCGATGGCTGAAAGCTCAGCTTCGAGCCGGTAAGAAGCTAAACGATCTCCTGATCGATCGCTCGTCCGCACAAAGGCGCCGCAGGACCGGCTGAGCGCCGACCGCGCTATCGTAGTGCGCCGCGACGATCCCGTAGTCTGCCCCACGCGGAGGGCTGGTTGTACCTGGCCGCCGTCATGGATCTTTTCAACCGCAAGATCGTCGGTTGGGCGATGCGCAACCACATGCGGGTCGACCGAACTCGTTCATCACCGCCGGTACCGAACCCGTGCCGAGGCCCAGCGCGACATCTTCGCCTTCATCGAAGGCTTCTACAAAAGGTGAGTGTGCCCCCTGTCGCGAGTACAATGAGTTTGAAAAGTCTCAAAATAACCTTCGCGTATTCTAACTCCTGATTTGATTCTTTCCGACAAACTCTTGCACGATGGTTTGCAACCAATCTGTCCCGGCATCAACTGCATCGTCAGGAAGCGTCCGTAGCCACTCCACATGGCTCATGGAGCTTGGCTCTATTGCCAAAGGGCATGCAATTGAGGGGAGCTGCATGGCAGGCAGAGCGCTGACTCCAAGAAATTGAGCAAGCCTGAACCACCGCTCCGACATCCCGCTGTCAATGAGATGGATCGCTGCATCCATCGTCATCCCTAAATGAGACTGTCTCTGCTCGCTAGTTAAGCGTGCCTTTCGTACCGAAACATACCAAGAACGAAGGGCCGCTAGTTGGCCGACGTATTCCAGGTTTCGTTCGACTCTTGGACCAGAGAGCCCTCTTGCTTCGAAGGTCCAAGGAGCGTCGATCTCGCGCAGCTTTTCGGCATGGATTCGTCCGGCTCCAACATCCGAACGTATGACTTGCCCGGCCACAGTGAAGGTGCCGTAGCCTATCCGGTTAGGGCCTACCATCCCACTGATGCCACCTATAAAGATTCGCTCCTGCCTGAGAAAGACCCCTTGAGGAACGTCTCCAACCAGCGAGGGAGTTGCCTTGTCACCGGCTTCTCCCCACGGGGTGAAATTGAAATGAATGAACCCACTACCGACTTCCGTGTGATTGGACCTTGAACGCCCCCCTGAGATAAAGCAGTCGCAACAATTAATGAGCGAACCCAGAGTTACGAAGCTCGTCAGGATCGTGTGCTTAAGGCCGACCGCATGAGCAGTCGAAGCTTCCTCTTCAAGAAGAGTACCTCCGCGAATGTGCCCATTCGGTCCTATTCTAGCTTTGGAAAGAAGCACCGAGTCGGTGACGAATCCGCTGGCGATTTCCGCGCCTTCTCCAACGATCGAGTTCACAACGGTTGCTGGTCCCTCGCTCCCCAGCTTTGCGCCAGGAGCAACAACGGTCCCAGACCCGAGCAAGCGGACCCCCGGGAAAAGTACAGATCCCGGAAAGATGCGATCAAGTTGAACTTGATCGTCGATGAATATTTGGCGGGGATCAACGAGATCCACGCCCTTCTCAGCAAGGAGCTCAAGTCTGTCGACGAGCGAAAGCTTCTTCATTTGTAGCGTACCTGGCTCATTACATTGGATGTCTTAGGAACTGCGAACGACTGATCCCGCCGCGACTTTGTCAGATGAAGCCACAATCGAGCCTGGGCAAATTATAGCCCCAAGACCTAATTGAGCTCCGTCGCCGACGAATGCCACCAGATCTGGTGCTTGAGCTGCTGCATCTCCCACGAGACACCCTGCTCTGACCAATACGTCAGACCCCAGAACGCAGTTCTGCAAAACGGAGTTCTCAGAAATGATACAGCGGTTCATGAGTATGCTGTTAGCAACGAATGACCCGGCTCGAAGCTGTGATCCTGTCCCAATGAACGATCTGCCAAAAATTCTCGCCCCACATTCAACGACGCAGTCCGGGCCAACTATTAGAGGGCCGTTTAAAACGGCTCCCGATTTGACGTGACTATTCGGACCCAAGTAGACGAGCCCTGACACAATGGCCTTGTCTTCGATAGTCCCGTCAATCTGCTGCCGACCGAGCTTGGCGTAAAGCTGATCGCGAGAGGAAAATAGATCTTCAAGCGTTGCAAACCTCGACAGCCATTTCTCGAATTCCTCCTCCATAGGAGAGCAAAACAAGTCACTGGGCCGCATTGGTGTCTCCTGGCCTTCCGCCAAAGCTCGCAAGTCTGGAACTAAGCGTCTCTACCACGATTTGCCGAAGAGTAGATAATCCGAAGGGCTTCGAGGCGCGAGTGCTCCCATGGACCAGTGCAGTGAGCGGATCGGGGCCATTGCGGCGGCCCTCGCCCGAGCCCACGCTAAAGCCTCGGCGCCTTTCTCAGCAGCTTACTGGCCAATGGAAGGAAAGGTAATTCGCGTTACGCTGGCCGAGGCGGCGTCATGCTCCTTTGCCGTCGATTGTCGCCCACAGCTGATGACTGCTCGGCATTTGTACGCGAAGCCAACGATAGGGGACGCGCGACCAGAGCTTGATCTCCGGAGCGAGATTGTCGAGCACGAGATCGCCGCTCTGGGTGCGGACGAGCAGCACCAAATGATGCTCTCCGGAACTGACGATGACCTCGCTCAGTAGCAAGGTCCGCGCCGGCCAGCCACGCCGCAGGAGTTCGTGGCGCTTGCTTACGGCGTAGTCATTGCAGTCCCCGCGATCGGGATTGATGCTCCACGCCTCGCCGGCCAAGCCGAGGTCATTGGGCACTGGCACAATAGCCAGATTGACCACGCGATTAACCTCCAAGAGATCCGCCCACCGCTCGTCGGTCAACCGGACCGGACCACCCCGGAATCCCCGCCGGGAGCGGCATTCGGCCTCATAGCGCAGGCAGAACATCGTGTACGTCAGAGGCGGAAGAGCGGGCGGTCCGAGTTTGATGCGCCCTGGTGCTGCTTGAGGAATCGGGGGCATCGCCAGGCGTCCTGCGCCCGCCCATGGAGTACTTCCGGCCGTCATGACGACCGCCAAAACCAAGATGGAGCCGGAGACTCGATACATCTGCCGATCCCCTTGCAAACACCACTGGGGTTCTGATCCCGCCGCAGCGGCCATGGACGCGACCGCGCGGTTAATGATTTTTTCTATTTAATTATATTAATTATTATATAATGATCAAGCGAATAATAATGGATTAAATAATCCCGCCTCAGGCGAAAAAACGTTTTGCCTGCCAGGGGACAAGCAGGGTCAACGGCGGTTGGTTCTTTCCGGGAACGCTGCTCCTACGCCGCCCTGCCGTTGCCATCTGCAGTAGCGTTCGTGTCACGAGCATCGCGCTGTTATCGTGCGGGCGAACGAAGCGGCGCGCCTACTGGGCCCAACTTCGTCGTCTCAGGTTCAGGCGACATCGGAGCGAAGACTTTGCCGCCAGGCGAATGGATGCACTGAGCGGGCATATTTCTTGCGTCGGGGAATCGCCGCAATCGTGCCCAATTTCGTGCGCGGGGCGGCGATGCGAGTCGAACTCGTCGGCGTTGCTTCTCGCGCGTTGTGACGCCTGACAAAAGCCTGCGGTGAGGTCTTCCAATCGGAATTCAATCCGAGCGCTGGGATTGGACGTTCAGGTCCGCTTGTGCCGAGTTTTAGGTGTGGGTTGTTCGTCAAGGCAGCCGAACGAATTCCGCTACTGTGCCCACTGACCAGTCATGACGGTGCTGCTTTTCGATCACCTTCCGGCAGTCTGCCAGCGGCCTCTTGATCAGCGTGTAATGGGCTCGCGACGGCCGGTGCGTGCGCGGCTGATCTCCCAGGGCCACAAATCCACTAGTTCGCCTGCTCCCGAAGTGGATATTTTTGCGCGCAGGGCGGGGGCGAGCCGTTCCAAAATCAGGCGCCGCTCCAAACGGATCTCGCGTTCGAGGGCGTCCGAGTAGATCGGAATCGCGTGGATTGTCTCACGAGGGATACGGCAGGATACGTGCCCAAATGGGGTCACTGCCCTAACCGCGATGGCCTTACCGTCCCATTCGACCTCGCCGACGAACTCAATGTCTCCGGTAGAACTCAGTGTCATATCGAGCTCCCGCCTCTGTTAATCATTGATTGTAAATTTTGCCGTTTTCAAAGGATGATGGCGCGTCACCAGCCATCAGCGCCGGATTGTCACCGTCCAAGACAAATTCGACTTTGCAGCGAATTCCCCCAGGTAGCGCCAAACGCGGGTTCGGCAGGGCCAGACGCACCCCGAACGTTCCGCTCGCAGCGTCGAGGACACGATCGACAACGGTGACAGAGGCAGCATAGAGACCGGCGATGGGCAGTTCCGGTCGCACATTGGCTCTGCTGCCGGTACGGATTTGACCAAAATACGCGGTGGGCACGAACACTTCGACCCTCAGCGGATCAATCTGTGCGAGGGTGAACACTGGGCTCTGGTCATTTCGGTATTCACCCGGAACGAGAAGGCGCTCGACCACCACGCCGTCGATCGGGCTACGCAGCGCGCGTTGATTCAGAACCTCTTCGGCGTGCGCGACTTCCAGGCGAGCAAGCTCCTTGTGAAGCTTCGCCTCCTTGAGCTGCTGTTCGGCGACCTGCACCTCGGCTTCAACTTCCTGGAGTGAAGCGAGTGGACTGACGGACCTTGTATGAAGCTCCCTCAGGCGCTCATGTTTTTGATGCAGGAACTGTGCGCGAGCTTCGGCCGATTTAACGGGGGCATCATTGGTTGCGCGGGCCCGCGCCAGCGCCAGCGTCGCGGCCTCGACCCCATCTTCGATCTTGCCAATGATCTGGCCCTGCCGAACGATGTCGCCGCGGTCAACGTCTAGGCGCGCGATCATGCCGACCGCCGGGCTCGCCAGCTTAACGGTTTGTTGCGGCTCGATCACGCAATTGAATTCTCGCTTCTCCGCCGAGATTTCTAAGGTCTCCGCCCTTGCACCGGAAAGGGCTAGCAAGATCCCCGTCGGCACGTACAAGCACAACAGGATGCAGCTCATGCGCTGAGCTCTGCGGACAATTTCCGCAATCGGACGCACCATGCGAGGTTCCCACCGAATTTCGCTTTTCCTCTCATAGCATTTATATTATATTAATTTGACTTAATAGGGATTAAAATAACAACTACAATAAATATTTTAAGGCGATTGACAAGATGGCGACCCCCTTCCGGCAGCAGCAACTGGTCATTGGTCGCTTGCTTTGGAAAGCAAATGTCTGAGCCCGACTTGACAGCAAGCGGCGGCCCCGCTCCACAATTGCGGAGGGTGCCCTCAGATGCGACGACGTCGCCGCACTGGCAGGGATTGCTGAACGCGGGAAACGAAGCGACATTTGTTTCGGCCTGGTTGGCGCTGCAATGCAGCCGTATTGCCGGCGTGTCAGCTGGTCTGTTGCTCATGCGGCGGGTTGATTCAACTGCGCCGTCACTATCCGTGACGTGGCCGCCTCGGGATGTCGATGCCAGCGATCTCATGCGCCTGGCCGAAACTGCCTACAAGGAGCGTCGCTTGGTCGTTGCTCCCGGTCGCGTCGGTCCCGATTCCAGGCCGGCACAACCGGTGGCCCTGATAGTCGCCCAGCCACTGGGCACTACGAACGAGCCGATTGCGGCTGTGGCCATCGCATTGACGACGACGGCCGCCAAGCCTCTGGTTACCCCGGCCATCGTCGCTGAGCAATTGCGCTGGGGCGCGGGCTGGCTCGAGGCACTGCCTTGGGCCAGACATACCAAGGATCTCTCGTCTGACGTAACGCGAGCCGCATCGTGCCTCGACCTCCTCATCACGGTGAACGCGCAGCCGCGGCTGAGCGGTATGGCAATCGCGGTCGTCAATGAGCTGGCAACCCGCCTGCGGTGCGAGCGCGTATCGCTGGGTGTTGTCGGTCGCAATGGCACAATCTGCCTGCGCGCGGTTTCATTCTCGTCCAGCTTCAAACGCGAGAGCCGCCTCGTCAATTCGATCGAGAGCGCAATGGAAGAGGCGATCGAGCAGCGTGAATGCGTCGCTTATCCGCCATTGCCAAGCATGAGACGCGTCGTGGCCATCGCCCACCGGGCGCTGGCGGAGGAAGCAAAGGCGTCGGGCTCGTCGACGATGTCAGCTATACTGATCGGCCCCCATGGAAAACCGACCGGCGCTCTCACGTTCGAACGTCACCGCGCCGAGCCCTTTTCGGACGACGAGCTGAAGTTGGTGGAAGGGATCGCGGCGCTGCTGGGACCTCAGATCGGATTGCAGCTGCGCGCAAACCGGCTCTTGGGCGGACGTGTGGTTGATGGTATCGGCGACGGATGCGCGGCGCTGTTCGGCGCACGGCGGCCGGCCCTCAAACTCTGCGTCGCCGGTGCCATCGCGCTTGCGCTGATCTTGGCCTTTGCGAAAGGCGAGCACCGCGTCACCGCGAAATCGGTCCTTGAGGCCGAAGTGCAGCGCGCAGCTGTGGCTCCGTTCGACGGATTTGTTCGAGCGGCTCCGGCTCGAGCTGGCGACACGGTTCGCCAAGGCGACCTTCTCGCCCTGCTTGACGACCGGGATCTTGTTCTCGATCGGTTGCAGCGGCGAGCCGAGCTCGACAAGCTACTTCAGCGCGATCGCGAGGCGCTCGCCAAGCACAATCGCAACGGCCTCGCGGTACTGGAACCGCAGATCCGGCAAGCGGAAGCCCAGTTGGCACTCGCGGAAGAGAAGCTCGCGCGCACCCGAATCCTCGCTCCATTCGACGGTATTGTCGTCTCGGGCGATCTGAGCCAGATGCTCGGCTCTCCCGTTGAGAAGGGAAAAACACTGTTCGAGGTGGCGCCACTCAATTCCTACCGCTTGATCGTTCAGATCGACGAACGTGACGTTCGCTTCGTGGCGGTCGGACAAAGCGGCACCGTCGCACTCGCAGGCAGGCCCGGCGAACCGGTGCCGATGACGCTGAGCAAGATCACGCCGGTTACGCTCGCCGAGGAAGGACGCAATGCTTTTCGGATCGAGGCCCGCCTCTCGGAACCGGGCATGGCACTGCGCCCCGGGATGGAAGGCGTTGCAAAGATCAATTCGGGACGACGCTCGATTGCGTGGATATGGCTGCATCCCGTGATCGATTGGCTGCGCATTGCCGCTTGGAAGTACCTGCCATGAGAGGGGCGATATGACCGCAGCCCCGTTTCTGAGCTCGTCCTGGTATCGCGTCGCGCAACTCAGGCCGAAGCTTCACGACCACACCTCGATCTACCGACATCGGTATCGCGGCTGCATATGGTATGTCGTTCAGGATCACGCGACCGGCCGCATGCACCGCTTGTCGCCCGCCGGCTACATGATCGTGGCCGCGATGGACGGCGTGCGAACGGTTGACCAGATTTGGCACGAGGTCGGATCCGCTCTTGCAGAGGAGGCGCCGAGCCAGAGCGAGGCCATCCAATTGTTGGCCGAACTCAGCGCTTTCGACCTGTTACAAACCGAAGTGACTCCGGATGCAAGTGCGCTGGTCGCACGTGCGGCGAAAGCCAAACGATCCAGGTGGCTCGGCAACGTGCTCTACCCGCTGGCCCTGCGGATTCCGCTCTGGCATCCGGTCAGGTTTTTCGAACGTACCCGGCCGCTTGCAGAATGGTTGTTCGGGTTGCCGGGTGCCGTGCTGTGGCTACTGGTGGTGTTGCCGGCGCCTCTGTTCGCGGCACAAAACTGGCAGGAATTAACAGCCGACGTCTCCGACCGAATACTAGCCACCGATAACCTTCTGTCGCTCGCGCTGGTGTATCTCCTGCTCAAGACGCTGCATGAATTTGGGCACGGATTTGCGGTCGCGGCGTTCGGGGGAACAATACCCGAATTCGGAGTCATGATCCTGGTGTTCGCCCCGTTGCCCTATGTCGACGCCTCTGCCGCATCGGCATTCCGCAGCAAGTGGAGGCGCGCGCTTGTTGGCGCGGCCGGAATGATTGTCGAAGTGTTCTTCGCGGCGCTCGCGCTCTACGTATGGCTTACTGTTGAGCCTGGACTTGTCCGCACGCTCGCATTCGACGCATTGGCCGTCGCCGGTGTCTCGACCCTGGTATACAACGGCAATCCACTCCTGCGATATGACGGCTACTACATTCTCGCGGATCTGCTGGAAATCCCTAACCTGGCGCAGCGTGCTACCCGGTACTGGGGCTACCTCGTCAATCGCCATGTGTTTCGCGCGGACGGGTCGAAGGATTTCGTGGCCGCGACTGGCGAACGAATTTGGCTACTTCTATATGCACCGACTGCTTTCCTTTACCGCCAATTCGTGATGCTCGCGATCGCCGTGTTCGTCGCCTCGCAGTATCTCGCCCTCGGCGTCTTGATCGCGGTCTGGAGTCTGCTGACCGGTGTTGCGCTGCCCATCGGCAAGGCACTGTGGTTCGTGCTCGCGAGCCCGAGGCTTCATCGCAATCGCGCCCGCGCAGTAACAGCGACTTTCGGCATGATCCTGGCCGGCGGGTTGATGCTTTTCCTAATTCCGGCCCCATCTTACACCACGACGGAAGGCGTTGCCTGGTTGCCGGAGAATGCAATCGTGCGCGCGAGAACCGATGGCTTCGCGCGCGCGCTGCTGGTCCATCCCGGCATGAACGTCACGGTCGGGGAAGCGCTGGTCGAAAGCGAAGACTCGACACTCAAGGGCGAACTCGTAATTCTCCGCGCACACGTCGCCGAACTCGAGACGAGGCTTGCCATCGAGCGCTTTACCGACCGCGCGAGCGCAGAGATCACCTCGACGGAAATAGGACAGGCACGCGCCGAACTTGCGACCGCGACCGATCGCGCCGCGCGCCTCGTCGTGCACAGCCGCAGCGAGGGCACCTTTGCCGTTATGAAGCCACAAGATCTCCCCGGACGGTTCCTGCGCGAAGGGCAACAAATCGGCTACGTACTTACTCCCGGCTCACGCATCGTGCGCGCAACGATCCGTCAGGACGACATCGACCTCGTTCGTCATCGGCTGCAGAGCGCCGAAGTCAGACTCGCAGAGCGCCCAGATGAGACATTGCGCGTTGAGTCCATTCGCGAAATACCGTCAGGCCGTGACGTCCTCCCCAGTAGAGCTTTGGGAGGCGCTGGCGGCGGCGCCTTCACCGTCGATCCCGGCGATCCCGAAGGCGTAAAGACGCTGCAACGTGTCTTCCAGATCGATCTTGTACTGCCCGAAATTGCACCGGCGGCCACCGCGTTCGGTGGCCGCGCCTACGTCCGCTTCAACTTCAATTGGGAGCCGCCGGGCCAGCAGATCTGGCGTCGTCTACGACAATTGCTGCTGTCTCAGCTGCAGGTCTGAAGGCATCCGTATGCTCACGCGCAAACGAAACTTCGTCGGTTTGGCCTCGGTGGCAGTAGATGCACCCTATGCGGAGCAGGCCGCTCGTCAAGAGATTGGACTCGATGCTGCACTCCTCGACGCTTGGGGCCGGGTCTTGCCTCTCCTGCAGCCGGCCCTCGCGCGTGACCGCCTCGGCCGCTTCGTCCGGTCGGTCGGTGATCTGGAACCGCAGTTCGCTGTCCTGACAGACCGGCGCTTGCGCGAAACCGCGGAGGAGCTGCGCGCATCATTACTGTCAACTCCCCCCTACTCGCATCAAATGGCGCGTTCGTTTGCGCTGGCGCGCGAGGCGGCGCGTCGTCACGTCGGAGTGCGTCTCTTTCCGGTCCAATTGCTCGGCGGCGCCGCCATGATGGGAGGCGCAGTCGCCGAAATGGAAACCGGTGAAGGCAAGACTTTGACGGCGCTGCTGCCGGCGATCACCGCCGCACTCATGGGACGTCCGGTTCATATCATCACGGTCAACGATTATCTCGCGCGCCGCGACGCCGAACAGCTCGCACCAATCTACAACGCGCTTGATCTCACCGTCGGGCTCGTCGAGCACGGGCAGTCGCGGCAGGAACGGCAAAGAGCCTACGCGAGCGACGTCACCTATTGTACCAATAAGGAGCTTGTGTTCGACTATCTCCGCGATCGGCTCACGCTCGGCCCTCGCCGTGCCCGTTCTCGGCTTTCTCTCGATACAATATTCAAAAGCAGACTTGCCAGCCACCATCAAACACCGCTTCTGCGCGGACTGCATTTTGCGATCGTAGACGAGGCAGACAGCGTCCTGATTGACGAGGCTCGCGTGCCGCTGATCCTCTCCGGAACGCAAGAAAAGCCTGAGAATGCCGGGAGCCTGCACGAGACCGCACTTGAGTTCGCTCAACGCCTGGTGCCCGGCGACGACTTTCATGTGCGCGCAAACGAGAAATCGGTGCGGCTAACCAGCCGCGGCGAAAGCCGGATCGCTCAGCTCGCTGCAGGACTAACAGGCCTATGGGCAATCCGACGTGCGCGCGAAGAACTCGCGCAGCACGCGCTTGCCGCCCTTCATCTCTACCGACGCGACGTTCAGTATATCGTCGCCGATGACAAGGTGCAGATCGTCGACGAGTACACCGGGCGCATCATGCCAGACCGTTCGTGGGAAGGCGGCATTCACCAACTTATCGAAGCCAAGGAACATTGCAGCATCACGGAGCAACGCACGACCCTTGCACAAATTACCTATCAGCGCTTCTTTCGCCGCTACGTGCACCTTTGCGGCATGACCGGGACGGCGATCGAGCCGGCAGGTGAACTGTACGGCATCTACGGCCTCCGCGTTGTACGCATCCCGACAAACCGGCCTTTGCGACGAACGAATTCCGGCACACGCTTGTTCCCGACGGCCAACGTCAAATGGGACGCCGTGGTCGCTTCTGTTCACGAGATCGTTCGCAAAGGTCGCGCCGTGCTCGTCGGGACCCGCTCGGTTGAAGCCTCTGAGCAAATTTCGGAGTTGCTTGGCAGATCGGGCCTCGAATCCGTGGTTCTCAACGCGCGCCAGGACCACGCAGAGGCCGAGATCATTGCGGGCGCGGGTCAACCGGGCCGCATAACGGTCGCCACCAACATGGCCGGCCGCGGCACCGACATACAACTACATCCTGCAGTCCGGAGCCGCGGCGGCTTGCATGTCATCCTGACCGAATATCACGAGTCCCGCCGCATCGACCGCCAACTCTTTGGGCGCGCCGGCCGCCAGGGTGATTCCGGTAGCTACGAAACGATCGTCGCGCTCGATGATGAGCTTTTCAGGCGCTTTATCAATCCGAAGCTTCTTCGGTTACTAGGCAAACAATCGAAACGAACGCAGCCAATTCAAGGAGCTTTAGGACGCGCATTGCGCAGCTACGGCCAACACGCAGCCGAGCGCATTCACGGGCGAGCCAGACGTACCGCCCTCGCCGAAGATCTGCGTTTCAACAGGATTCTCAGCTTCACCGGGACTGAATGATGGTCCCGCGCCCATCCGCAGCACACACGCAAATATTATTATATCTTGGAGATCATAAATATATGGCCAGCGCGGTACATTATGGTACTATTTAATTGGACATTACATATCAATTAATTGTCCAGCGCGATTTCAGGTTGCGGCGTTCGGAGACAACGATGTCGAATTCCTGGGGCTTGTTCGGCCATCTGGCGCGACGGATCATTTACGGCAGCGCGAGAAGCGATCGCAAGACGATCGTCGATGGCAAAAGCGATGCTAGTCATTCGGCTAGTCATTCGCCGCTGATCTTCGAGACGCTCGAGCCGCGCATGCTGCTCGCCGCGGATCCTCTTGGCATCACGGCAGGCTACGCCTTCAACGAGGTCTCGGGCACCACAACGGCAGATGCATCTGGTCACGGCATCGTCGGCACGCTCACGAACGGTGCGACCTTCACAGGGGGAAGATACGGCAATGCGGTCGCACTCGACGGCGTGAACGACCTCGTCGATCTCGGGAATCCGAGTGCGCTGCAAATGACTGGCAGCATGACTCTCAGTGCGTGGGTCTACGTCCGTTCATTCCCCGCTGACGATGCGCCTGTTGTCTCCAAGCGCACCTGGGGCGAATCCGGATACCAGCTTGACATCACCGCGGACACCGGACCTCGCACGATCGGGTTCAAGCTCACCAACAGCTCGGGCGGGCAGATGTTCCGCTACGGCGCGACGGCGCTGCAGCCCAACACGTGGTATCACGTCGCCGGCGTCTATGACGCCGCGGGCCAAACTTTGAACGTCTATCTCAATGGCGTCCTCGACAACGGGCAGTTGACTGGCACAGTCACGAGCTCCCAGCAGAATTCGACGGCCAACGTGAATATCGGCAGTCGGCCGGGCCGTACAGGATTCGATTTTCCTGGCCTTATCGATGACGTGCGCATCGCCAATCATGCGCTCACCCCCGATCAGATCCAGACCGATATGGCGACTCCCCTCGCCGGAACGGCAGACACGATTGCCCCGGCCGTGTCCCTCACGCCTCCGGCCTCGATCGTATCCGGGTCTGTGAGTCTCGCAGCGAGCGCATCGGACAACATCGGCGTTGCCGGAGTCAAGTTTCTGCTCGATGGCAACACCCTGATCGGCACGGAGGATACCACCTCGCCGTACGGTGTCTCATGGACCACTACCACGGCATCGAACGGCTCGCATGCGCTGACCGCGCAGGCACGCGATGCCGCCAACAACATAACCACCTCGACGCCAATCAGCATTACGGTCGACAATCAGGCGCCGACCGGTACGGTGACGATCAACGGCGGCGCCGCGGCAACCAACAGCACCTCAGTCACGCTTACGATCACTGCGACCGATGCAGTGACTTCCGTCAAGCAGATGCGCTTCTCCAACAACGGGAGTTCGTATTCGACGGCGGAAGCCTTCGCCCCGACCAAGACCTGGACGCTATCGAACACAACAGGCACTAAGACGGTCTATGTCCAGATCATGGACGCCGCGGGAAACTGGTCCGCAGCCGTGACCGATACCATCGTGCTCGACACCACGGCGCCGACGATCAGTGGGCAGACAGCGACGAACCTAACCGCCAACACCGCACGAGTCACCTGGACCACCAACGAGCCCGCGACTTCGCGGGTCGAGTACGGACTGACGAACAGTTACGGATCGTCGACGACGCTCGACGCGACCCTGGTGACGGCACACAGCGTTGCGCTAACCGGCCTTGCTCCCAACACTACCTACAATTACCGCGTTCGTTCGATCGACGCTGCCGGGAACGAAAGAATCGGCTCAAACGCCACATTCACGACGACCGCCACCCAGGACACCACGCCGCCATCGACTCCTACAGGCCTGGTGGCGACCGGGGCTTCGACAACGCAGATCAATCTGTCATGGAACGCCTCGACCGACAACGTTGCGGTCACCGGCTATCAGGTTTTCCGCAATGGTACGCAGGTTGGCACCCCGACGACGACCACGTTCAGCGATACCGGTCTGTCGCCAGGCACATCCTACACCTATACCGTGCGGGCGAGGGACGCGGCGTCGAACCTCTCCGGACAGTCCACACCGGCCATTGCCACTACGCTGACGCCCGACACGACACTACCTACGTCCACGATCACAGGGCCGACGGGATCAGCGACCGTTTCGGGTACGATCACGATCAGTGCCAATGCATCCGACAATGCCGGGGTGGCGGGCGTGACCTTCCTGGTGGACAATATCGCGGTCGGCGGGGGCGAAGACCTAACGTCACCCTACAGCGTCAGTTGGGATACGACGACGGTCGCGAATGGCGTCCACACGATCATGGCACGCGCACGGGATACCTCCGGAAACACCGGCGATTCGCTGCCCGTCAGCATCACGGTGTCAAACACTCAAACGCCGGGTCTGGTTGCGGCCTATTCCTTCGATGAAGGATCCGGAACGACGGCGGGCGATTCCTCAGGGCAGTCGAACCTCGCCACACTCAACAATGGCGTCGCCTGGGTGGTCGGCAAGCATGGCCAGGCCGCGAGCTTTGACGGAGTGAATGACTACATTTCCATTCCAAACTCTGCCTCGACCAACATCTCCGGTAGTGCCCTTACATTGTCGACGTGGATCAATCCCCAGCCACTCGCGAGCGGCGACTCCGTCGTTATCGGGAAGTTCTGGAATACGACCATGTCGTCACCTTACTACCAGTATGGACTGGAACTGCGCGGCGGCAATCAGACCGATTTCTATATTGGGACATCCAGTGGCGCGCGCGTCGCCGCCTCGGGAACTACCTTGCCATTCAACCAGTGGTCCCACCTCGCCATCACCTTCGATGGCGCGCAAGTCAAAACCTATGTCAATGGAACCCTCGTCAACACGCAAGCGCTGTCAGCAACTATCACGGCGCGCGGCAACCCCATGCGCGTCGGGGCGGATGCGTCGACCGCGCAATTCTACAAGGGAGCGCTCGACGATCTGCGCATCTACAACCGCGTGCTGACGTTGGCGCAAGTCCAATCGGATATGACCACGCCCGTCGGCAACCCGACGGCCGGATCGCCGCAGGTCTTGATAGATTCCCCAATCAATGGGGCGCAAGTTAGCGGCATCGTCAATGTGACAGCAGATGCAACCGACGATACCGGCATCGCCAATCTGCAGTTCTATATCGACAATGTGGCAACCGGATCCCCCGATGCGACCGATCCTTACGCGCTTGCGTGGGACACGCGTACGGCGAGCAACGGCGCGCACACTATCACCGCAAAGGCGACCGACATAGACGGCCATACGACGTTGTCAGCACCGATAACCGTCAACGTCGCGAACAGCAGCTTTTTCCAGAACGAGATTCTCGCGACGGGGTTCAATCTGCCGACCGCAATCAAATTCCTTCCCGATGGCCGCATGCTGGTGGTGGAACTTGCGGGCATAATCAAGATATTGCCGCCGCCCTACACCACGCCCGATCCAACGCCGTTCCTGCAACTCACCAATATCGGCTCGGCGGGCGTACAGCAGGGCATCTATGACATTGCACTGGACCCCAACTTCAACACCAATCATTACTATTACATCTTCTATACGCTGGGGACGCCGAACGTGGATCGCTTCTCGCGCTTCACGGCGAACGCAACGCTGACGGGTACTGTCCCTGGCAGCGAGTTCGTCATCTATCAAGATACGGAAATTGCCAATGCCGAGCACCACGGCGGTGCGATCAACTTCAGCAACGACGGCAAGATCCTGCTCACGACCGGGGAGCATTTCCAGGCTGGCGAAGCGCAGGACCTCACGAAGCCGCGCGGCAAGATCCTGCGATACAACATGGATGGCACCGTTCCCACCGACAATCCGTTCTACGACGGCAACGGACCGAACTACGATGCAATATGGGCGCTTGGCCTGAGAAATCCCTTCCGCGCCTACTACGACGCGCCCACCGGGAGACTGATCATCGGCGATGTCGGCGGGAACGGCTATTCAACCGCAATCGAGGAAATCGACATCGGGGCGAAGGGTGCCAATTACGGCTGGCCGAACGTAGAAACTCCGAACGGGAATCCCGCCTACACTGCACCGGCTTACTACTACCCGCACAATGGACGCGACGCCGCGGTCGTCGCTGGATTTGTCTATCACGGCACACAGTTCCCAAGCAGCTATCAGGGCAGCTTCTTCTTCGCGGATTACACTCAGAACTGGATCAAGCGGCTGACGTTCGACGCCAACGGAAACGTCGCCGGCGTCTTCAACTTCGAGCCAGCCGACGGTTCGGTAGATGGCCCCTACGGCGACATTGTCTACTTGACCGAAGGCCCGGATGGCGCGCTCTACTATGTCGACCTCGGCTATTCCGATATCAGCGGCACATTCGGCGTAAGCAAAATCCGCCGCATAGAATTCATTCAATCGGATCTGCCTCCGGTAGCGACGGTTTCGGCATCACCAACGAAAGGACCCAGCCCGCTGACCGTCAACTTCTCCAGCAACGGTTCATCTGATCCTGAAGGAAAGCCTCTCACCTATTCGTGGAACTTCGGTGACGGCGCGACTTCGACCGCGGCCAACCCATCGCACACATATTCGGTCTCCGGCCCTTATCAGGCCCGGCTAACGGTCTCCGACGGAGTCAATTCGACGCTATCGACCCCGATCACAATCAGCGTCGGCAATAGTCCCGTTGTCAGCCTCCTTGGGCCAACTGATGGCGCGATCTTCAGGGCGGGCAACGTGATCACATTCAGCGGCACCGCAACCGATGCCGAAGATGGTACGCTCGCCGCAAGCGCCTACACCTGGAATATTGACTTCCTCCACGAAGGTCATGTTCATCCGGGCATCCCCATCACCGGCGTGACCAGCGGTACGTTCACGATCCCGACGTCCGGGCACGACTTCAGCGGATTCACGCGGTATCGAATCACACTGACCGTAACCGATTCCAGCGGGCTGCAGTCGAGCCAATCCGTCACGATCTTCCCCGATAAGGTCAATCTCAATTTCAACACGGCGCCTGCCGGATTAACACTGTATGTGGACGGCATCGCGCGCACGACGCCGTTCACCTACGACACGTTGGTCGGCTTCAATCATGAGATCGAAGCGCGCAATGTGACCGTCGGAAGCACGACCTACAACTTCGTCTCGTGGTCGGATAGCGGCACTCAAGATCACATCATCACAGTCCCCGTCGGCGGCGCGACCTATACTGCGACTTATAATGCCGTCACGACGCCGGCCCCGTTAGCATTCGTCCAGGTGAATTCCGCGACCCCGCAAACCAACCAGGCCCAGGTATCGGTCGCCTACACGAACGCGCAGACGACAGGGAACACGAACATCCTCGTGATCGGATGGAATAACACGACATCGAATATCACATCCGTCACGGATTCGGCCGGCAACGTCTATCAGCTCGCCGTCCCGACAGCGCGAGGCAGCGGTATCAGCCAAGCCATCTACTACGCCCCGAATATCAAGCAAGCCGCCGCCGGCGCGAACGCTGTGACCGTGACCTTCAACACTGCGACTCAATACGTGGATATTCGCGCTCTGGAATACAGCGGTCTCGCTGTCATCAATCCGTTCGATGTCGGCGCCTCGGCGGCCGGCACCAGCAGTTCAGCCAGCACCGGGGCCGTTACAACGTCCACCGCGCATGAACTCATTTTTGGTGCCGGAACGACGACGGGTGGTTTCACTGCGGCAGGCAGCGGGTTTACCACGCGCGTCATTACGACGCCCGACCTTGATATTGCCCAGGACCGGTTCGTAACCGCGACAGGTAGCTACAGCGCAACCGCATCTCTCCAAGGCTCTGCAGCATGGGTGATGCAGGTCGCGACCTTCAAGGCAGTGAGTTAATCTGCATGCCGCGGTCCCAAGGCTTATGCGCCAACGCCGTTGCGCACAACCGCGTGTGCAGCAACGCCCTGAATAGCCAACGCGCCGGCGCCGTGCCCCAGTCGTTCGGCGGCTGGTTGGTCGAACTGACGCACCGAGGTGCCGGACCGAGCAGAACGGTGGCTTGCGTAGGGCTCCGACCTGTACTCCACCGCCGCGGAGGCTTAAATAGCCTCCAGGAGGGAGAGACGTCGGAGGGTTCGCGGCACTCCGATTGTCGTCGGAGCCTTTCACGGCTAAGTTGAAGTGGCACGAGGCACTGTATTATGACCGCTTCGGATGAACCGATTGTTGGTAGTTGCGCATCGGCGCTGGCGAAGGACCTAACTCGAGGTGAGTTCTTCGCGGGTCTATTCGCTCTCGGTTGTGCGAGTGGCCTAGCATCCCGCGTCATTCAATCGGTCCATGGGCTTGGATGGCTAGATGCGCTTCTTGGCACGTTTGAAATCAGTGTACTCGTTTGGATATCATGCGCCGCTGGAATTTCCCTTGTTCTTCAAGACCGAACGATCGGGATTCGCTCTTCAGAACTCGTCTTGGGAGCGGCCTTTGTGCTGCTCGCCATTCTACCGGTAGGTCCCGTCAGCTGGCTGGCAGTAACCGCGCTCAGTCTCTATGTCATCAACACGGCCGATGCCTCATCATCGCGGCGCGGCGCTCTCATACTACTGGCTGTTACCGTGCCCATGTTTTGGAGCCGGCTATTCTTTCATTTCTTTGCCGAGCTAATTTTACGGATCGATGCGGGTCTCGTTGGTTGGATATTGCGCACCTCTCGAACCGGGGACGTCGTCGAATTTGCCGACGCTTCCGGCGTTCTGGTCATTCTGCCAGGGTGCTCTTCGCTCGCAAACGTATCGCTTGCATTTCTATGCTGGGTGACTGTGAGCCAGTTAGTCAACCACAAGAAATCTGCTTACGATCTATTCTGGTGCCTGATGGCTTGCATCTCCGTCGTAACGGTGAATGTTACTCGCATAAGCTTTATGGGCCTGAGCCAATGGCACTACGCCATGTTCCATAGTTGGTGGGGCGACGCGGTCGCGAACACGACCATTTTGGGCCTGACGGTCGGCTTCTGCGTGCTGGGGGTGAGGCGTGAGCTCTTCCGCCGGATTTAAGTGGTTTATCGCGGCCGTGCTATTACTGGCCACTGGATGGAAGATTGCGATTCCATTCGAAAATCCAGGCCAGCTAAGAGAGGATATTATTAGATTCCTCGAACGAAATCACTTCAGCGTCACAGCAACTAATGAAATTACGACAGGCACTCTGATCATCCGAGCCACCAGAGCGTCGTGTCAATTGCAGGTCGCTAAGCTTACTCCGGACGGATCGAACCGACATCTTATTCGACATCTTGCAACAGGGACTGATCGCTCGTTCGTCGTGTTTCGGGGCGAAGTGTACACGCAACAACCGACCGCATGGACAGTGTTGCACTATCTGCGATCGAGATTCCTTCGCGAACTTGGATTCATTCGACAAATCACTCCCGTCATCGACGTGGCGGAAAGCTTGGCCTGCAATGCGGAACGGCTCCCATGGAGTGAACTTCAAGATCGACCCACGTGATTCAAAGAGCTCTCGGATGTTCACGACTCTCCTCATATGGATATCTGAACTGGATATCTGAACTTCGATGCACCGACGTCAAATTGTCGCGCGCGTATTGTCAGCTGGAATCTACCCAAGATTTATATTGACGGAAATTAATTATTATGATTATTAAACGATCAAATATTTATTAATGTGCCGCGCAAAGGGAGAAGAAAATATGACCTTACCTGGGTGGGTCCTTGCGATTTTCCTCACGATGGCCGCGGCGGTGCCGGCCGGCGTCTATTTCACGGCTACTCTGTTCTTTCCTCCCGACCAAAGCTACACTTACGTGGGTCAGGGGACGGCACAGGGCGCACCTGGACCGGTCGCGGGCGCGGGACTATCCTTCGCCGCAGTTGCATATGCGGCCTATTGGGTAATCAAGCGCCGTCGACGCAAACCGGACTAAGCAATCGGCTCTGTTCAGAGCGATGGTCGAACGATCCTGCTCGGGGCGTATAGCTTGCGAGCAGGGGCGGTCGGATTCAGCCCACGCTGTTTGCAAGCTTGTGCAAGCTTGCAAGCCGAGTACCGGCCGCTCGACCGACAGGCCGTCCCTGCGCCTGCGCGCAAGTGGACGAATGCCGATTAGGCGTCAGCGCCCCTTGAAACGCACGCTCCGCCTGATCTTGCACGCGCTTCGCATGAGCCGGCGCAGCCATTCCATGAGCCGGCGCAGCCATTCAACGGCAAAAACCCATAGCTGTATTTCTCCGGCGTCAAATCTTCATGCAGTAATTTCTCGGGTAGGACAGATTTCACATGCCGAGTGAGCTACTAGTCATTCTGGGGGCTGAAGCTACAATACTTACCTGCGTGGCGGCGATGACCCTGTACGCCAGGCGAATGGACGTACTGAGCGGGAGGTCGATCGAGCGATCGGTAGTTTCGCCCCCGGGCAACAGGCATCCATCACGCTCGATCCGCCGAAAGCCGCACGATTTACTGCAGTTGATCAGGAGGTGGGGCGAGCTCACTACATACGCCCCGCGAAATCTCTGGCAGCGACCTGATATCCCCGGAACGTCGCGGTTAGGCCTTCAAGCCAGATCGCAAACTCCGTCCCGGCTCGTGACGCGCTTTCGTCCGTCGAGCCCGCCCGCCGACGATGCGTCCGGCCGACCAGCCCTGGTTTCAGAGCCGGGCCGCAACGCCGACCCCCACGAATAGGTGTCGGCCCCGCTTGCGTGAAGTCGAGCGCTGCCCAGCTTCCGCGAAGACTCAGCGCTCCTTGAAGGCACGCTCCGCCTGATCGTGCAGCGGCTTGAGCAGGTAGGACAGCGCAGTCCGACCAGCGGTCTTGATGAAGACCTCCACCGGCATGCCCGGCAGCAGCTTGGCCGACCCGAGTTTTACCAGCTCTTCGGGCTTCAGCAGGACGCGACCCGTGTAGTAACTCGTGCCGGCACGCTGATCCTGTGTGATGTCTGCCGAGACCACGCTGACCTCTCCGTCGATCTCGGGCGTGGTCTTCTGGTTGAACGCTGCGAAGCGCATCGTCGCGGTCTGCCCCACATAGACTTGGTCGATATCGCGCGGTGCGATCTTGACCTCGACTGCAAGCGAGTCCGCATCAGGTACGATCAGCATGATTTGCTCGCCGGGAGAAATGACCCCTCCAACCGTGTGGACGCTGAGCTCGTGGACACGGCCGGATTGTGGTGCCCTGATATCGACCCGATTCAACTGATCGACCGCCGCAGTTTTGCGCTCGCCCAGTTCGGAGAGTTTCGAGCGCGTTTCGATCAGGTCCTTGCCGACTTCCGTCCGCAGATCCTGGTCGATCTGAATGACCTGGAGTCCGATTTCCGAGATCTTGCCCTTCGACTGAGCAATCATTCCTGCGAGTTGGCTGCGCTCACCTTCGAGGCGCGCGGAGTCGCGCTCGAGGGAATTGAGCCGCGTGATCGGCACCAGATTTTTTTGCCAGAGGCTGCGCACGCCTTCCAGCTCCTGGCGGATGAACTCGACTTCCTTCTGCTTGGCCTCGGTCTGCCCCGTATAGCCCTTGATTTCGTTTTCCAGCTGCTGGGTTTTCTCCTGCAACTGCGCTTTTTGGCCGCTCCTCGCCTGACGACGCAAATCGAACAGCTTCCGCTCCGCGGTGATCGCGCGGCTCGCCTCGGAGTTGCTCTCCTTGGCCCGGTCAAGCAGCAATTTTGGAAACACGACCTGCTCGGCGCCATCACGCTCGGCCTCGAGACGAGCCTGCCGCGCGAGCAGCTCATCGATGCTATTGGTAACGATCGTCGCATTCGCGAGCGTCTGGGTCTCGTCGAGGCGGATCAAAACGTCGCCTGCATTGACACGGTCGCCTTGCCGCACGCGCAACTCTCCGACGATCCCGCCGGTGGCGTGCTGAACCTTCTTGACGCTCGAATCCACCACGACCACGCCCTGGGCGATCACCGCGCCCGACAATTGGGTCGTTGTCGCCCAGCCGCCGACCCCGAAGGTCACCAGAGCGAGCATGATCATTCCGACGATCATGTAACGCTGGATGGATTGCAACGCCGGCGCTATCTGACCGCTCATCGGCCTCCTCCTTGAGCTTCCGCGACGACCTTGAGCGGTACCGGATTTCGCAGCACTTTCCTGAGAACCTCCTCTCTCTTGCCGAAGGACTGAACCCTGCCTTCGCCGAGGCACAAGACATGGTCCACGCCTTCCAGCGCCTTCGGGCGATGCGCGACAACGGCGACAATCCCTCCCCGGCGGCGCACGTTCAGGATCGCCTCGGTCAAGGCCTCCTCGCCCTCGGCATCGAGATTGGAAGAGGGCTCATCAAGCACCACCAGGAAGGGCTTGCCGTAAAAGGCGCGCGCGAGCCCGATACGCTGCCGCTGCCCCGCCGACAGCGCCAGCCCTCCCTCGCCGATCTTCGTACTGTAGCCGTCCGGAAGGGAGAGGATGAGATCGTGCGCGCCCGCGGCATGCGAAGCTTCCAGAACTGCGGCGGCCGTTGCATGCGGGTCGAACCGTGCAATGTTCATCGCAATGCTGCCGTCGAACAATTCGACGTCCTGAGGCAGATAACCGATGTGCTTGCCGAGGGCGTCCGAAGACCAATGATCGAGCGCGGCGTTGTCGAGCCGGATCTTGCCTCGCATGCATGGCCACACTCCCACCAGCGCACGTGCCAACGTCGACTTGCCGGATCCGCTCGGACCAATGATTCCAACCGCCTGCCCGCACCGCAGCTGGAACGACACTTCACTGACGGTGGGCCTCTCCGCGTTTGGGGCGCCGATATAGAGGTGCTCGGCCGTGAGGGTCTCAACCGGCGGAGGTAGCGCCAACCGCTCCTCGTCGTGAGGCAGAAGCTTCAGCAACCCATCGAGCCGTTGCCCTGATTGCCGCGCGGCGACGAATCCCTTCCAGTTCGCGATGGCCAATTCGACGGGCGCCAGTGCCCGCGCGGTGAGGATCGATCCCGCAATGATGATGCCGGCCGTCGATTCCTGGTTGATGACGAGGACGGCGCCGACGGCGAGAACCAGCGATTGCAAGATCGCCCGAAAAAGCTTGGAGGCACCACCGAGTCCGTTTGCGACGTCACTGGCTCGCTCATGGGCAGCGAGGTACTTCGCGTTGACATCGTGCCAACGTAAGGCCGCCCGTTGCCGCATGCCCATGGCCTGTAGAACTTCGGCGTTTCGCCGCCCCTCGAGCGCCAGTGCGGTTCGCGAAACAGCGAGACGCGAGGTCGCCTTTGCCGGGCCTCGCGTGCGTGTTTCCGTGAGCATCGTAATGCCGACCAGCACCAGCGCGCCGGCCAGCGCAGTGACGCCGATCCAGAAGTGAAAGAGGAAGCAGACGCCGAGATAGATTGGCATCCAGGGCAGATCGAACAGCGCCGTCGGCCCTCCGCTCGACAGGAAGCTGCGGACCTGATCAAGGTCACGCATTGGCTGCAAGCCATCGCCATCGGCTCTGGTCTTCAAGGGCAGGCGAACAAGCGCATCGAATATGCGAACGCCGAGCGCTTCATCGAAATACCGGCCGACCCGGGCGCTGATCCTGCTCCTGACGAGGTCGAGCCCGCCCTGAAACAGGTAAAGCACCGTGGCCAGAACCATCAAGGCGATCAGCGTCGGTATGCTGCGCCCGGGCAGCACCCGATCGTAGACTTGCAGCATGAAGAACGAGCCGGTGAGCATGAGGAGATTGCTCATCCCGCTGAAGGCCGCGAGAGCCCAGAAAATCCGGCGGCAAGACCGCAGGAAAGCCGACAGCTCTGACCGCGACTCATCATCGTCGCCAGCCGGCCGCGGGACACCGGAGAACAATCGTTGCCGCAAGACTTCGACGAGACGCTTTGCCCAGCCGATCGGCCCCTGCGTCCGCAGTTCGGCATCTTCCGCCCATTGTCGTGCGACGACCCCAAGTCTCGTCAAACGCGAAAATTGGATCCGATAAAGGCTTGCTGGCAAGGGGATTGCGCCCCACCGTTCAGAATTTGTCATGGCTCCCGCCCTTGAACCGTGCCTTAAGTGATGATCCCCGAGAGGCTCCCCAAGGCAGATGTGAGTTTGATTTCCCCGTCATCGAGTTACTGTTACGCGAGATAGAAGTCAGACCGATTTTGCACCGAGCCAAGCCAACGTGAGCGTGTCGCCTCCCCGATAACCAACGCGGACATGATAACCGTCCTGCCATTTAATTCGCTCAATCCGCTCTCCCGGCTTCCAACACGTGCTCCGCTACGAAATCGTTTGCAGAGCGCGATGTCGTGGCGACCTGTATTCACCACTCATGGTTAATCAGCTTGGCCTCACGTGCCGGTCGCCATGGGCTTTTTTGGGACCAGACGGGGGCCGGGCCGAGGTTTTTTTTAACCAGCACGTCAACTCGCGGCACTACAATAATCGCGCGGTAGGCCTTCGATTAAATCGTCGCGAATTTCCCTGATGTCATGCCAGATCACGAAACTCAACACGCCTCCATCGCAGCACGGCGTGAACACACAGAAATCGTTTACTTAAACAACCCGGCCAGCCGATCCGGCCAACAATTGAGTACGGACTTCCGCGCCTTATTTAATTTTTAATGTTCAATTTTCTCGCACTCACATTTTTTAAATGCGATGAAGGCCAAACAAGGCTGGTAATCGGAGCGACGAAAGAATCGCCATTCGACGCGCCCGATGCTTGTCGCGACCGGCCTGAGAATCACCTTCGCACGAAGCGCGACCGGCTCCAGTCGCGCGCATCGATCTTGTTCGCGCGCTGTATCCAGCGAACAACGGGAAGCTGCTCACGCGCAGATCGCAATAGAGGCATCAAAAAAAGAAGGCGGGGACCATCCCCGCCTTCCATGATCTGCACCGCAGATCGGCTACTCCATGTCGCTGAATTCGCGCCTACGCGAAATGGAAGTCGTGGCTGTTCAGCTTGTCGAGCTGCGTGTTTTTCAGCGTCAGCGTGTCGCTTCCCGTCGCGATGACGACGTCGTGGCCTGACTGGGCCGCGTGGGAGAGAACGCTTGCAAAACTGTCGAACACGCTCTTGCTGAACTCGATCGTGTCGTGAGCTGGTCCGCGGGCAGCGAAGTCTTTGATGACGTCGTGACCGAAGTTCGACGCGAATTCGAACGTATCCGCCCCCCTTTTGCCGACCATGACATCATTGCCCGCGGTGCTGGTCAGCGTATCGCGGTGGCCGGAGCCAATGATCGCCTCGCCCGAACTGGTCCCAACCACTTGGCCGGTCGTGTCGACCTGCTCGGCGGTAAAGGCGTGGGTCTTGCCCGACAGATCGGAGGTGTGGAAGCTCCACTTGCCATCGGCTCCCGCCGTGACCGAACCGACCGACGCCGTGCCGTCGGACAGCCTGATCTCGCTGTTGGGATCGGCAATGCCCTTGATTGTTGCGGTGTAATCCCAATGCGGACGCACATTGGTGACTTCCACCGTCGAGCTGCCCTCCTTGGGGCCATGCGAGCCAATTGGCGGATCGATCGGCTGCGACAACGCGCTGGTGTTGCCGGCAGCGTCGGTGGCGGTCGCGGTGAAGGTATGGGACCCGTGCTTGAGATTCGGGGTCGTCACGCTCCAGTCGCCGTCGCTTCCGACCGTCGTCGTGCCAAGCAGGGTTGTGCCTTCATAGAGCTTGATCGAGCTCCCCGCCTCCGCCGTTCCGGATACCGTTGCGCGGTTGTGCGTGGTGGGATCGCTCAACAGAACCGGAGCATCCGGAGCAGTAGTATCCACCGTTACATCCAGCGCAGTCGATGCCTTGCTGGTGACGCCAGAGACCGTGTCCGTCGCAGTGAGGCTGTGCTTGCCGTCGAGCAGCCCAGCGGTTGAGTAGTGCCAGGCTCCGTTGGCATCCGCCGTGGCGATGCCGAGCTGGGTCGAGCCGTCGAACACCTTTACCGTGCTGTTGGCAGCCGCAGTTCCCGCCAGGGTCAGCGTCTTGTCGCTGGTGATGTGATCACCGGCGACACCGCTGTCGGTCGAGAAAGAAGCGATCTTCGGTGCGGCAGGCGCAGTGGTGCCAGTGCCCGAGGTGCCCGTACCAGAGGTGCCCGTACCAGAGGTGCCAGTGCCAGAGGTGCCAGTGCCTGAGGTGCCCGTACCCGAGGTGCCAGACGTGCCCGTGCCCGTGCCCGTGCCGGACGTGGTGGTGCCAATGACCGGATCCACGGCCGTCGACGCTGCGCTGACGTTGCCGGCAACGTCGGTCGCCTTCGCCGTCAGGGCGTGCGAACCGGCCGACAAGGCAGACGTCGTGACGCTCCAGGCGCCGCTCGAGTTGGTTGTCGCCGTCCCGACCTGCGTCGTTCCATCAAACACCTTGATCGCGCTGTTCGCTTCAGCGGTCCCCGACATCACGACCTGATTGGTCGCGTTGACGGTATCGCTCGCGATCGTCGGTGCCGCGGGTGCCTTGGTGTCGACGGTAACAGCCACCGCCGCCGAGGCCGCGCTGGTCTGGCCCGACGAGTTGGTCGCGGTCGCAGTCAGCGTGTGCTTTGCGTCGGTCAGGACCTGGGTGATGTAGTCCCAGCTTCCGGTCGAAGTCGCAGTCGCCGTACCGATCTGGGTCGAACCGTCGTAGATCTTGACCGTGCTGCCGGCAGCAGCCGTGCCCTTGAGCTCGAGCGTGCTGTCGTTGGTAATGCCGTCCCCCGCAACACCGCTGTCGGTCGAGAACGAGGAGACAACCGGCGCCGCAGGGGCACTCGGAGCAGGCGAGCTTGGCGCCGTGTAGGTTGGGCCAGTGTAAGCAGGCGCATTGGCATCCTGCTCGACCTCGCCGGTCACCATGTTCACATTGTGCACGAAGGAGGTCTGGGAATAGGAGTCGTCCGGGCCAGCGGCCGGATAGTTGAACCCGAAGGCTTTGGTTACATCGAAATAGTTGTCGTGCGTGGAAAATGCGCCGCTCAGATTGGCGGCATCGGTCCCCGGACCGGAGACGGACATCCAATAGCTGACGCTGCCGATCAGAGTGTTGCCGGCAAACTCGCCCGACTTGGTGTTGTCGGCAATGAAGCCCTGGGTCGTACCGCCATCCTGGACCGCCGTGTTGTAAAGAATGTGGGTCGAATCGATGGTCGGACCATAGACTTGGAGATAGTCGCCGTGGGTGCCAGCGCCGCCCATGCCGGCCTGCTGCAGCAGGTTATATTGAATCGTGATGTCGCCACCGTCTTGACCATGGCGGCCGATCAGGTCGGAGTTGGAATTCTTCAGCCACGAATATTCAATCGTGAGGCCGGGCCCTTCCATTTCGACGAGAAATTCGGCATGCCCACCGCCACTCAGGCCATCGATGGTGCAGTTGGTGATATGCAGATTTGAGGACGACGACGACCCTGTAATAACGGCATCCTGCGGACCCGACGGATTGAGACCATTGAAGTTCGAGTTGGTCAGGGTGGTGTTCGCTGCCGTGGTTACGACAGCCCAGCCGCCGAAATCATAACCGTCGAGCGTGACGTTGCTGCCCGTCACCGTGATGCTCTTCTGAGCCGCGTCAACGGACACGCCTGCCATCGAGATCGTTGCAGGATCCTTGAGCGTCAGCCCCGTTGGTACGCCGACGTGATAGTCCACCCCCGCGACATTCCATGCCGGCCGGTTCGCACCATAGGTGTCCAGCAAGCTCGAAAGCTGCGCTGATCCAACCGGCGCGTTCGCAGAACCGTCGTTAACTGCCATTACCTGTTCTCCTGATTTGATGTCCATCCGCATGTGCTCCACCCCGAAGGGCCTTCCCCGAGCAACACGCCATTCACTTTGATTATTGGACAAACCACCACGTGATGATCGCCGAGGCGACTATTGGCTGGGCGCCGCAGGCTTTTTTGGGACCACAACTAGGCTACGCCGGGGTGATGTTTGGCTCGCACCTGCCACACTCACTTGAAAATAAATCAAACTGCAGAAGTGCCTAGACGCTCGCATTGTGAATCCTTCGCAATTCAAAACAAAGAATATTATCGTCTGGCGCCATTGATTTCTGTGGAAATAGTTGCTGTTGCGCATTGCGGTCCGACACTTTCGGCAATCCGCAGAATCCGCAATTTAATGTTTTCGTTTACATACGAGAGTTTAATCGACACGCGAATAAATATTGTGGCAAGCAAAATCCGAACTTCATCACACGCGGCGCGCGACTCGCACTTTTTTCGTAGCGACACTGCACAGTCTCAATGTGCTTCATGCTTTCTTCAGACCACAGCTGGATGCGTACCGACAATAGGCCAACGAAAGCAGTTCATCGATCTCGTTGCTTGGCCGTTGACGATCCGGGTGAGTGTTAGACAGACAGGCAAGGGGATCGAGTCGTTCACCTTACAGCGGCGAAGATGGCCCAGTGCTCGGCTTCTTAGTCGAAGCCTGCGAACCGCGCATTTTCCAAAGCGTGATCGGACGGATGAAGCGCTCGACCGCGCTGTTCTCGAGCGCGATGCGGCCATCTTCAGTGAAGCGCGTCAGGGCGCTCCGGTTGGCTCGCCAGCTTGCTCTTTTGGCTGATTCAATGCGAGCTCTGCACGGAGCCCCCCCTTGTAAAGCCTCCTCCAGCGGCCGGTTCTGTTGCCGAACGAACAGCGCTCTTCGGCGCTATGGCCACCGATGCCCTTTTCGACAGGCCTGAGCGCTTCGCCGACAACGGGAGCCCGGCCGCTGTGGCAAGTTCGAAGAAGTTACCCCGCCTGCGCCACGAACAGAACGCTGGTTGAAAGACATAGGCGAGGCAGATCGGCCTAGCTCCATGGCCGGTAGTCCACCGCCTAGATCCAGAGCTGAACAGTCTTGGGGTGCCCACGGCAGGGGTTGAGCACCGGCATCATCGTTTCGTCGGCGGATAGCTGATCCCTGCCGATGAGGCACTCATGCAACGGACGCGGGTCGATGCTCCTGGCCTCGGTCCTGTCAACGCTGGGCCGAGCTCAATAGGCACAATTCGCCCTGCTGGTAGAACGGCAGGCGGACGCCTTGTTCGGAGACCAGGATCTAGGCGACGGTCGACCTCGGTCCCCTTCGATCGGCCTAGCCGGGCCTGGTGCCTGCATTGGGGCTGTCTTGGCGATCACGCTCCGAACGATACCCCTAAGAGAGCGAGTGCTGTATCTCCCCCGTTTCAAGGGTTTGGGGGGTTGACCACTTCTCCGTCGACGTCTTCACCTCGCCTGAATGTGCCCTGCGCCAGCGGCAGCAAATCGTCCCGTTACTCGTGTCGTGCTCTGAAGAACTTGGGGACTGCCATTGTCGTGGACAGCAGCTTCGGTGTTGCCGCTCCAGGTCATTTGAAGCCACCGTTACCCGCGAGCCCCACCCCTATATTTAACTACAATATCCCCCATTTATTTGTTCAACGGATTAATATAGCCTTGGAGTCAATGGAATTTATACGCATGAAACGGCAGCTCGCGAAGAATCAGACGAGGTCATCTGTGACCTCGAGCGTGCCCACGGAGGGCGCGCGCTCCGCCTGGGATAGGCTGTCGAAAACATTGGCCGCGCCAGCAATTGCGCTCGCCGCGACAATTTTCGGATTGCAGCTTCTTACGGCAAGATTCAGCGGGACGGCAAGCGGCGCATGGGATCGGGACCTCCTTCTCAGGCTCAACTCGTTCGCTGCAACTGACTCGCTATACGTATGGGAACTTGCCAACAATTCCCTGTTCAGGGGATTTCCTATCTTCTTCTCAATCCTCGCGTTGTGGTTCGCCGGCGATGACCGAGTACGGCGCGGCCGGATGCTCACCGGAATTATTGCGGTTTGCCTTGCAACCGTTCTCTCCGTCTGGGTACAATTTCATTTTGCCATTCACATTCGTCCGCTTCTGGACCCAGCGCTTCCTTTGAATGTAGCCGATCCGCGATGGAGTTTGGATTGGGACCGCAGAAACTCGTTCCCTAGCGACACTTCGACACTATTCTTTGCACTAGCCACACTGATCCTCATAGAAAATCGATTGGTCGGACTACTTTGCTTTCTCTGGGTCGCCGTCATTATAGCAGTCCCGCGGGTCATCTTCGGATGGCACTATCCGAGCGACGTGGCCGGCTCGCTGGTCTTAGGACCGGCATGCGTCTTACTCTTCTACGTAATTCCATACCCGCGAGAGCTATTCGAACGCATGCTGATCCGATTTCGGGATTACATGTATATTGTCCATGCACTTCTGTTCATTTTCTTGAGTGACGCGTCCATGTTGTTCATTAGTTTACAGAAACTCGGAAAAGATCTTGTGCGATTGTTGGGCTAGCCACACTAGCGTGAAGCTCCGATAGTTTGTTCGCGGTCATATCGAGTCTACATCGGTACCCTCTGGCCAATACGACTGCGGAATCAAGGAAGCCCGCGGCGCTGGCCTGCTCTCATCTTTCATGGCTTGGCTGGAAGCGATCTGCACGACGTTAAGGACGAACGACCTCTCCCAGCCGCTGCCGCGCGCGTTCCCAGTTCTCGGGATTCTCAGACAGGAGTTCTAGCCAACCGCGTGCAATCGGAGAGAAGCATCCGGCTTTCCCGTCTTTCCCAGCGCTCCGTCAATCAGTCCCCTGACCGTGATCTTCGCGGCGGTTGGAGCCCCCATGGCGACATATCTGGTCGCATACAACAAGCCGAAAGCAAAATGGAGGCCCCATCGCCATCCTGCCTCCCGGCGAGCGTAGACAATGCTATTGCGGGCAGACAGATACACCGACAAGTAGGAGCGTTTCCTCGGATCTACGGCAGAACCGATAGCCGTGCCCCCGATGTGCCGTACGATCGCTCGTTCAGCAAAGCCGATCAGATGCCTGTCACGGCGACGCCCCCAGTCCAGATCCTCCATGTAGAGGAAGTAATCTTCGGTCATCAGACCGACCTCTTCAACGAAGTCGCGTGTGACCAGAACGCAAGCACCGCTGATCGCGTCAATCTCAGACATCTGCTCGTGCGACGGAGCACTCCCCGCCGGAGCGTTTCGACCAACTGCTACGACACGGCCCGTCGTCGACGACCAATGAAGACCGTAGCTGATAATCTTATCCGGCACGTGATCGAAAACCAAGGTCGCACCAACCATACCAAATCCTGCGGCAGCCTTCGCCATTAGTTCGGACAAGCAACGACTGTCCACCTCAGTGTCGGGATTGAGAACGAGCACCGCATCCCAGCCCGGGCTTTCAAGGAATTGCTCGAGCCAGGCGTTGACGCCACCGCCATAGCCCAGATTATCCACCGCAAGTCCAAGCCGAACGATATTTGTCCGGCTCAGGAATCGACATTTTTCGACGGCGCCTAGTCTTCCTCTCGCTTGATCCAGAATATCCGAGCCGCCGTGCAGCTGCTGGAGCGTTTGCCCTGGACCGGCAACTACCGCCACCAACCGCTCGAACGCCTCCTTCCCACCGTTCTCACAGACGAAGACCTCGAAATCCTTCCAATCAGAATGAACCAACGACTTCAGACACCGATCAACATCATCCGGATTGCAATAGGAGACGATGAGCACCGCAAGTTTGGCGCGATCAGTTGCCATAGCCCAGACGCCCTATTATCTGCTCGCGGCGCTTGCGAGCGACCGCGGTCCAGGTAAAACGCTCCGCATGTTCAAGCGCAGCAACCGACATTCGTTGTCGAAGTTCAGTATCCTCCGCCAGCCGACGAATAGCGGTAATCCAACCAGCTGCATCATACGGATCCAGCACCAGGCCCTCACGTTCATTTCGGACGATCCGTCCCGCGCCCATGCTGGTCGTTATGATCGGTAGGCCGCAACCGCACGCCTCGTAGGTGACTTGGGGTCCCCCCTCCTCCAGGGATGGGAAAACGAAGATGTCAGCCGATCGATAAAGCGCCCCGACATCCTCGACATAGTCAAGCACCGTCACGTCCTCCCTTGCGAGCAAGTCGCTGTATTTTTCCTTGATGACTGGCTCCATTCTTCCAGCCAGTACCAGCCTGCCCGTCACCCTGCTTTTCGCCCAATAATCGAGGATCAAATGGGCTCCCTTTCGTACGCCAATGATCCCGACGAAGACCGCCGTCAGTCCGTGGCTCGAGGGAAGCAGCTGGTTCTTTCCCGAAAGGCGGACTGGGTCCCAGCCGTATGATGTTTCTAAACATTTGCTTTTCGACACACCGTTCTCGACCAACGAACTTTCGACCGGTTGATTCGGGCAGAATATGTAGTCCATCGCCTCCAGAATTTTGGCTTCGCGATCAACTGTCGCGTCGGTGATCCCATGCATGGGCGCCACACCGATCTTGCCGTATGCTTGGTCGAGAATTGTCTTGGCGGTCCTGGTATGACAATTGAACTGCTCTCGAAACACCGTGACGTCACGCCGTTTCAATTCCTGGAGCAACTCCATGCTTGCGCTGGGCCAGAGATAGGCAGCCAACCTGCGCGATCGACAGCGATCCAGATATGAGAGGAACGCAGCCTCCATGCTCCGGCCAGCGCTGTTCTTCACCCAGCCATATGGGAAGTACCGCTTCCAAGCGGGCAAGGCCTCGATCACTTCCACCAGGGGCAGAGGCCATCGGCTGCGCGGAGTAACGATCGTCACGCCAAAATTCTGATCGACCATAGCCTCTGCGAGGGAGCCGCAGGTGTAGCCCACTCCTTTGCCCGTAAGCGGCAATGGCATCAAAACGCCCGTCGAGACACTCAATGCAACCTCTGTAGTATGACCGTCTAGATTGGGTGCCATCCGCGGCGCATAGTTTTCCAAATTGAAAACATCCTGCGCCTAGCTCGATGAGATCCTTTCACGTGTGCCTCTGTCAGGTACCAAGTGAAGGTTACGGATAGCGGTGCAGTTCCCGACCTAAAGCATCCCCGATCGTAAACGTAGGGGCGATAGCCCAGGTCAGACAGGAATTTAGTAATCGCTGGCGAGGCAAACGCACACATCAATGCAGGTCTCTGCTGTTGTAACGTTCCTTGCGCGCCCTTGAGGATCTCCAGCTCCGCTCCCTGGGCATGAAGCTTGATAAGAACCGGTGCCAAGTCGAGAGAATCTAGCGCTTTGCACGTAACCCGATGCTCTCGCACTGTTAGCTTCTTTGCGTCGAAACGGTACATCCTGCCCGGATTCTTTAACCATGCCGTCGCCTCCTCGTAGGAAGTCGCGGCCATTCCGTCGCATTCCCATCGGCCGTATCTTGGGAGAAAGAAGTCGATAACTTCGGACCTGCAGCCAAGCGCGCAGTCGAGAATTGTCACCGCGTCATCACGACGATGGCGAAGTGCGAGTCGCTTCGCGGACCGCGGCTCGGGCTCGAAGGCTATGATACGGGAGTTTGGCGCAAGTCTCTTGAACGCAGCAGTGCTCTGGCCTCGGTTCGCGCCCACATCCACTATCAAGGCGCCTCCGATGCCGAGCAACCCAACTCCGCGAAACTCCGGCTTGAAGAAGTACGGCGCAACACTGTCTTTAATAGCAAACCTGATCGCCGCAACGCCGGGAACGTTGGCATAAAGATAGCGGGCTACTGCCTTCAAATTCATAGTTGCTCGATCACTATCCTTGGGGAACGGCAAACAATTCCTCTGATATTTTTTGTGCGGCGGCCACAACTCCACACCTGAAGCAGGATGAGGCTGCCACATCGACGATCAAGTACCGCTCCAACCTTTCGTGCGCCTCGGCGTATCAAGTGCAATAGTACGCGGACGCACTACATGCGAGCGCGGTCAGCGAGCGGCCTCATTCGGCGATCTTCCAGCTAAGCGACTTCTGAGGTTCCTCGCCATCGATGGCCTCTCCAAGCATGATGTACTGCTTCGCCAGATGGTGCTTCAACAGGCCGAACGAAAGACGATGGAGCGTCTTTGCCTTGTAGCCTTGCATTCCGGAAATCAGACCCTTCGAGACTCTCAGACCCGCGTCGTTCATGAGCCCGATCGCCGTATCCTCGACGAAGAACCTGAGATGGGTGCGGTCCAGAATACCCGCATCCTGATATTCAAACTGGCGCTTGAACAGAAGCGGAATCGCGACACTGAGATGCGCGACATTTGGCACAGACACCACGACGTGACCACCAGGCTGGAGCAATCCTCGCACCTTCTGCAGAACAGCTTTCGACTCGACCAGATGCTCGAGGACGTCGAGCAACAGTATGAGATCATACTTCTTGAGCCGAGGTAGGCATTCATCAATGCTACCCAAGATCGCCACATCCGCATTGCGGCTAAGTTCCTCTGCGACCGCGTCATTTATCTCGACGCCGGTCGTCATTGCATCCGGGTAGATCGTTCTGATCCACCGCAACGTCTGCCCGGAGGCGGCTCCAATCTCGAGGATGTTCGTTGCGGTCCTCGGCAGCAATGGTCGTATCTCCTGACGCACATGATGAAAGTAGCAGCTCATGTTTGCTCCGGGCGCCAAGGCCCGTTGCTTGTTCAAATCGCTCAGCAAAGGAGCACGGGGGTCAACCGCATGTTCGAGGCTCCGCATCTTCCAAACCCTTCCAGTCACTATGTCTATCCAAAAGCGGCCAGACCTTCGCCCGGAGACCTCCGGTTGTGGCCCAGTGCGTAACGCGTTGGCATGCTGGGCCGATCAATGCAGTTGCGTTGCCCCTTCAGCCTGATTCATCTCGCCCCTTGAGGGCGGCTTCGGCACTCCCGCATCCGCTATCATTCTCGCGAAGTCCGCCGGGTCCACGGAGTCGGGATCAACGACAATATGATCGGCCCGGTATTTGCGCTGGGCCTGAGCTGATTTGAAGTGATACGAGAGGCTTCGAAAAAGGAAAGGACCTATGAACTCATGAAGCATGCTCTTCCACCTCGGAATATTCTGTCTATCCCAGGCGGCCCAACTTCCAGTAGCGAAGCTCGACCAGGTCGCATCGTAGTCTGACTGTTGCACGCTCAAGTCGGAAACGCTGCGGACCTTTCTCGAGAATACCATCATCACCTTCTGCTCTTCAAAGGGGATCTGATTCCTGCGGTTGAGGGCCACTGGCGGCCTAATCAGATGCCACTTCATCGGGCGGGATGACTTGATCAGGAAGATAGCGGTATCTTCGAAGCCATTTCGTTTACTGAAAAGACTGTAGAAGAATTCGGGCGAGTACTGGTAAAGGCCGTGCGCGGGAAAGCCGTTTGCGTTCGTCGCTATAAGGACGTGTCCGCCCGGCCTGACCAGGTTCACTATGTTGTCGACCACCTGCGCGACATCAAAGATGTGTTCGATCGACCCGAAGTCGAGGAACGTATCGAACTTTTCGTGCATATCGCTCGGTATCGGAAGATTGAAATCATGTATAAGCGATGCACCTTCGAAAGCTGATGCGTCAATCGAGACGATGTTCTCGGCACCAAGCTTGCGAAGGAGCGACTCGCAGTAGCACCCTACTGCAATCGACTGATCGTATGCGAGGTTCGAATTCTTCCGAACCGCATGAAATTCCTGCTTCCAGAAATGAATCTCATGTCTTCCGAGAGTGACCGTATTCCGAAAATCGAATCCATAGACTCGGTTCGCGAAGCTGAGCGCACGGAGGCCCGTCAGATCGATACCCACAACTCTCTCCCTTTGGACGCTGAACCATGACCTGGCCCCTCCTGCGAGGTCACGTCGTTATCGCGGCCCACTGTCTCAATCTCCCAATCTGTGCATTCGGTCGACATCATCGTGCCGGACTCCAAGCTTTGATAAAGCCGGACCGAGCATAGTAGGCGCGTCTACGTGCGCCCCGAACCATTCGGAGACCTTCACGCGCCAGCGAGGATGGAATCGAAGATGGCACGATGACCGGGCCCAGATGCTCGAGCCATTCACGTATCTGCGGATGTCCCGGTACGAGCGTTTCCAGAAGCTTGTTCCAGAGCCTCGGCTCCATGGAATCGTGAAAGTGCAGTACACTTACTCCCGTTATCTTTGCCCCGTCATAATTTCCCGGCAGATAGCTACACAGGGGGAAGTTGCTTGAATCCGGGAGCGCTTGCCAAGCCAGCCCGAGCCGGATCACCGTCAAACCCAGCACGACTTGATCCATGAAGTGCACTTGCGAGTGTGTACGGGCCACTTGCCGGTCAAGAAATGTCTTGAAGTCGGCGAGAAATTCCCTCCCGAACCGCGTGTTGCGCCGATACACGTAGAGGCCCGCGTTCCAGTAGAACCTAATCCGGTGTCCATCGCCCGTCTGGAGCCATGGAAGGTCGTCAGCAACTCTTCCGATGAGTGCAGCGGACCGCTCCCAGAACGGATCATTTGGATCGGTTACTCCCCCCGACCCGATCACACCGGCATCCGGAGCGCTCGCGATGAAATCTACCCCAGGAGGAAGTTCAAGTCCGTTGGGCTCACGCAAGAACAGGATATCACTGTCGATCCACGCAATCGCCTCTGTTGTGACCCTGCTCTCGACGGCAGCAATCGCCTCCGCCTTATTCATATAATGGTGCCAGACATACGGATTATCGGGAAAGACGCGTAGATGCTTGATCCCAAGCTCCTCCATTCGGCGATGCGTCTCTCGCGTGAGAACCGGAGTAGACCGAGGCGTGACGGCAATAACTTCCAGGTTTGCAAAGCGGCCGCCGAAGCGCCGAAGGCTCTCCACCATGCGCAGCGTAAGTGGCTCCAGCATCCCTGACTCGATGCAGACCACAATCGTCATCGAAGGCTGCTTACCAGCAGCATCGTCCCGCCTCTGCACGGCACCACTCAAGCAATCGGTCAAATGGCATCCTCACTTGCTTGTGCAAATCCCAGTTCCCTCGCCTTTGCTTCAGGACACTCGAACTTGGGGTTTAGCGTGGGCGCGCTCAGTATCGCCCTGTATCTCAGCCGGAGACGACGAAGCAGCAGCGGCAGGGGATTCCTGGTCAACTGAACGATCACCGTCGGCCAAGGAAGTTGCGCCGTCCACTTCCGAGTCATGAAGCGGTAGGCAGCCAGGTAGGAGCGGTCGAGACGAAGAGTTGCCTTGCTATTGTGGATAATCGGCAGGTCGATCACGTAGGACTTCATGCCGGCCCTCCTTGCCTCCAGCACGATGTCCGTTCCGTACAGGTGGAAGGAGGGCAGGCTCGGATCGAACAGAATGCCCGCGGCCCGGCGCACGATCAAAACGACCTCATCGAGACTCGCAGCAGGGCGGGCTCGGTCAAATCGCCCGCCGCATACGGTGCCCAGGCCGGAATCCCACAAATGCCCAACGAATTCTCCGTCGGGCGTCATGCCGCAGATTCCGGCGACAGCCCATGACGGGTCAATCGAATTCAATCTCTCGCAAGCTGCCCGCAGCGCCATAAACCAGCCCTCGGGAAAATAAACGTCCTGATGGGCGAATACGACGATATCCGACTTGGCCGCCGCGATCGCCTGGTGATATGCCGCTGATGCGGCGGTGGCCCCCCAGATAACGGAAACCTTAATACGGTTGTCCGCAAGTTCTGGAGATCGGTTCAGATTTCGAGCAAGTGTCGCTTGCTCGTTGGCGACGCAATAAACCTCTATCGAACAGGTCATTTCCCACCTTCGGCCGCACGGCCAATTAAATTAAATATACAGCCGCAAGATTTATTATCAACATATTATTTGGCAGTCGACATTAAATAATATATACCCTGACCTAAATTAATGTTTCGGATCGAGAAGGGCTCATGTCGTCCTACGGCCTCAATGGATCCGGCCTGGCGGAAAGTGGACCGCTGCTCCAGGCCGGTGCGCTTGAAAGGAAAATCGCGACGGGTTCAAATAGATGGGTGGCATGGCTGCTGTTGCTCGGGTGCGCCATGCCCTCGTACATGACGATGTACGTGGGGGGTGCCAAGTTCATTCCGGCGCGGATTGCAATCTCCTTGCTGATGGTTCCTGCCCTGGCCCAGCTGTTTCAAAGAGGGCGACGGCTATGCGCATCGGATTTCTTCGTATGCGCTGCGTCAGCTTGGATGTTCGTGGCGGTACTGCAAACCGATCAAGGGTGGTCTTCCGCGGCCGCTCTCGTCCTCGAATTTTCCGGCGGCTACATCGTAGCTCGCGCTTACTTTTTTGGGCGCCAGGGGTTGGAGACTTTTGTTCGAGTCCTGAAGCCTGTTACCGCAGCGATCGTTGCTGTTGCGGTCCTGGAGCATCTCACCCGGCACAATGTCGTCGCAGCCCTTATGGGCTTGCAGAGCACGGGCTATGAATATCGTTACGGCTTGCTGCGAGCGACCTCAACATTTCCTCACGCGATCCTATTCGGCTCATTCTGCGCCGTCGTCGGCGCCATCTTTCTGTACTCGGAGCGCAGCTTCCTTGGTCGAACTTTGTATTGCGGGCTGTGCCTTTTTGGATGTGTCCTATCAATGTCTTCGGCGCCGCTGATGGCATTCGGGATTGTACTATCCGTCTATTTTTACGATCAGATGCTGCTAGGGCAACGCTGGAGATGGCACGCCTTGGTGGCAAGCCTTTTCATGTTCCTTGGAATCGTATTTCTGGCCGCTAACAAGCCATTCTCTTGGATCGTCGCAAACCTGACGCTCGACCCAGCTACCGGATATTTCCGCGTCGCGACTTGGGAAAGCGCCAGCTACTATATCGATCTCTCTCCTTATGTAGGGTACGGATTCGGCTCGTACGCGTCCCCTGATGATTTCTTTGGCAACGCCTCAGTCGACAGTGTTTGGCTGACCTTGGCGCTCCGGTTTGGTATCCCACTGGTCATATTTATTCTGCTAGCGAATATTGCAGCATTCTTTCCGTCCAGGCGGACCGCCAGCATTCCGCACGGCCTTGATGCCCATATGAGGAATATGCGTACGGCATTCACATTGGGCCTCGCAATGTTCATGTTCGTGGGCTTGACAGTCCATTATTGGAACAACAGCTGGATACTTTGGGGGATTTGGATCGGCATTCGCGCGTCGCTAAAGGAGGACTCCGTCGCGGCAGCCGAAAGCCTAGTGCTCTATCGCCAAGTGACGGCTAGCGCCGATCGTGACCTCACCGTCGGGCACGTAACTCGGGGATTCTATGCGTCTAGGTAACGAACCTCGCCGGGCAAGGCTCCTGCTTCCCCCATGACAGCGCGCTATATTAAACCTCTTCTCGCGTTCGCGCTGCCTTGGTCGATAGTCGCTAGCCAGGCGCAAAACGTCCCTTCCGGAGATATGCCCGCGCCGGAGCGCTCTGCAGTCGACAAGCCAGCCCACGACGACGGCTCCGGCCACGCGCCCGCTTGTACAATTCAGTATCCGTCTCTCCTGACCAAATACAGAGTCCGTCCGGAGTGGAGGGTAGCGGGTGTTGATTATTGCGTTGGCTATTCGACGAATACTCCTATCAACGATCCGGCAAAGATCTCGATGGAAGGCGTTTCGCTCGACCTGGCTCAGAAGAGCATCACGGTGACAGGCGACGATGTTGCGCTCGATGGTTATGATTTCAGCGGCTGGTCCGTTGTGACTACGGCAGCAAACACCAGCCTGATCAACTCGAAATTCGACGGTCTGAATCCAGGCGGTCCGCAGAGTAGTGTCATCAGCGGCACACCGTCCGCCTCCAATTTGCGCATCATCAACTGCATCATTGACGGCCTGAGCGGGGGCGGACGTGCCGAATTCCTGATCGAAATGGAAGGGCCCGGCCTCACGATCGAGTATTCGTGGCTGAAGAATTCCAATTCCGATCTGATCGGCCGGCATGGCCGAGACGGCGGCAACATCATCATTCGGTATAATTTACTAGAACAGGCGGGAATGCGCGGCCCAGGGACCCACGGGGACTATCTGCAGGTTTACGGGCCGACCGTGGAAGCGACCCGCATCCTTTACAACACCGCGGTCCAGAATGGCGGCAGCACTCAGGGGTTCATTGCCGATAACACTAATTCGGGCGAGTTTGGCTGCAATACCCTGATCGGCAGCGTCACCTACTGGATGTCGGTATCCGGTCCGGGCACCGACGCCGCCAATCTGTCCGGGATATTCTCTACGCATGACAACTATTTTGATGTGACAAAGGCCTTTGGCTTTAACTATCCGGCAGCCGGGCCAAACGACCGTTACGCGAAGACCGTTTTCACAAACAACATAAACATGGTGACCGGGCGGGTCGTCCAGGACGCCACAAGGCCGAAGCCGAAACCCTCACGCCCGTGACTTCGCGCATCACTCAACATCCGACGCGGCTGCTACGCCTTTGACATGAGCTTCCTCTTGAGGCGGCGGAGCCTGCCAATAATCGGTGCCGGGAGAAGCAGCCAGCAGGCCAGTCCCATGAGCGCGAAAGTGTCCTGACCCCGCAGGGCCAGCAGGTAGTGGCCCCGTTGCCTCAACACTGGAAGAAGTTCGCGAAACCGAGTGCCCCTTCTGCGATACGAGGCAATGATCCCGACGGCCTCACGGGCCAGGAAATGTCTGGCTCGCAATTGCAATTGAACGCGCTTTCGTTCATTCCCGATTCTGCGCTCCGCCGTGAGCGATATAAGATCAATCAGTTTCTTGAGATCCTCCAGGTGGCTCTCGAGAGCTAGCCGAGATGTCTGCGTGGCATCGTGAAGGGAATAGGAGCCACAACATTCATTTATAAAACCTGCCTTGCCTTCCAGCAGCAATGGGAGATGCCTTGAAAGATCACTCGCGAACGGCCATCCTGCCGGGAATCCTCCCCAGGCCCGGAGTCTCTCGGTACGAAGCAGCGTGGTGCAACCTTGCACCATGATCCGCCGTTTCAGATATTCATCAAGGACATCCACGCCGTCCCAGATTCCAGTCGTCAGATTTCGACTAGCCTGTGGTGGCAGGTTGCGCCCCGACGCGACGATCCGGGCCTCACCCAATGCCATCACGATCGGTAGTTCGGGCTCTCTACGGATCAGCGAAAGGCATCGTTCCAACAGCCACGGCGCAATTCTGTCGTCGTCTGGAACAAATACGATATAGTCACCTCTCGCCTGTGCCACGCAAGCATTCCAGTTTGCGGTCGCCCCTATGTTCTTGGGCTGACGCACGACCCGTAGTCTTTCGTCATTGAATTGGCCCAGGACCAGGGCAGTTTCATCGATCGACGCATTGTCTGACACGAGCACTTCGAAATGTGGATACGATTGATTCAGCGCCAGGCGAACACAATCCCGCAACCACGTAGCTCGATTGAACGTGGGAATTGCAATGGTCACCAGAGGGTCGGTCCACCGCGAGACAGGATCCGGTCCCGCGATGGACTCTTCAGCTTCCGACCGCTGCAGACTGACGGGTGAGGATGAATTCTCGATCTCGCTTGAAACTCGCATGGCGAACTCGAAAACCTGTGTCATTCCATCGGTGGCGATCACTGACGACCGATCAATGTTCCATTGCTCCGATTTTTCCGGCATCCGAAGTAGCATGGGGCCCATCAACTAGCTCCAATCGCGATCTCTCCTTCAAACGACCATCAGCTGCGAGTCCCCGCTCGTGCGTTTCAGTAATCCTTTCAAGCCATACTTCACGCCACCAGGAGTAGATGCTCCTCGGGCAAAACATCTTGCAATTGCTGTATCGAGACCTGCACCAAACGTCCTCCAAGATCACAGCCGGCGTCTTGAGTGACCTCATCCTTCCGGTCTTCTCATCGATGAATCTAGTCATCTGTGCCTTAACCTTGTAGACGCCGCCGCAATACGGGACCAGCTCCGCATCAAAAGCCATGCCTCGATTTATGTTTTCGGCATCGACGGTCGCGAGAATTTCCTTGTAAGTCTTCACTCGCACCAATTCACCAGGCTGGAGGTTCAAGGTGACAGTCGGAGTCTGATGCCGATGTGGTATTTTTCCCTTCCACCGCGGAAACGGAATGCCGCCCCGCAGTTCCTGGAAGAAGTCGTAAGCCAGGCGGGAAACGTGACCCAGTCGTGCCCTCTTGGCGAGTGCAAGATGCCAGTAGGCCAGGTATACGAATCCGCGTGCGATCCGTCCCAAGCTGGCGTTCCCGGAGGTATAATCCTCCACGTACTGCCTGACGTCCCACCATCGAGCCAACGTGGTAAAGCGCGGCAATTCGGTTGCCTGGCAGGAGTATCGGATTTCTGCATCCGCGGCACTATCGCCGATACGCGTCCCCCGAAGGACGTCTTCCTCTGTACATTGGCCTTTGCCTTGTCTGACCCGTTCGTTCCGACGATCTGGTGAAATCACCACACCGTCTTCGCTTTCGTCGATGGGCCTGAGCCAAGCCTCCTTCCAGAAAATGAGACATGCAGCTTGGCAGCCACCATACGCCTCACCGTCGCATCGTAGATCAAGATGGATACCGTTCGGGAGCCATCTGCCACCGGTGTTTGTGACGGTGTCACAAGTCTTGTGGGAACGCTTGTAGACCTTGAATTGCTTACCACAATACTTGAACATTTGCGGCATGAACGGGAGCCCCTCGAAGCGACCACTGCTGTCGAGCGTTCCAAGGATTTCTTCTTTTGTCCGCACTTCTACCCAGTCGCCCGCTCGCAGCTTAGTCATCTTGCCCTCCAAAGGCGGCGGCCGTCGTCCGCTATTGAACCTTAGCCGCGCTTTTTTCGTGAGTTTTCGTGGAAAGTGCGCCTTGCAGTTCCTTCAACAGATCGAAGTAGACTGTCTTCTGTCCCATAAGGAACAGCAGCATCCAGACATAGGTTGCGACGATAGTGCAGCCTCCAAGAAGGAGCCTCAGGAGATGCGAATCTGAACCTCCAAGACAGAGTTGAGCTCCGAAAGCTACTGCTGCCGCTGCCGCTCCTGCGAGCAATGGCCTGCCTGCTGCGAAAAGAATATCCCGTGGGGAAATAACCGTGCCGTGCAAACACCAAAGAACGTGGGGGATGAGCCACAATACCATCGCGGAGGAATACGCGAACGCGACACCCGTCGGACCGTACGGCAATCCGATGAGGTAAGCCGCACCTACCAGAGGAGCGATCACCAGGGCGATCTTCAGACTTCGTACTTGTAGGCCTGCCGAATACAACAACCACGCAAGGGGATTGATAATGCCGAACACTAAGATCGTGGGAGTCAAAAGGCGGAAAATGACCGCCGTATCTCTCCACTTCGGACCAAGCACGACCTCGACGATGTCATCCACGAACACGGCACAGAATACCGTGATGGGTAGCGTCATCGACAGGACGACGGTATAGCCCTTCAGGAAGTAGCTCTTCAGTCGAGGCAAATCGCTCTGAATCCGCGACAATCCTGAAAACGCGACGCCTCCAATCGCTCCGTTGAGCTCTGCCGTTGGCAGATTGACAAGCCGATATCCTCGTTCGTAGATCCCAAGAGCATCGGCTCCCCAATACCGGCCGAGAAGCAACTTCTCGAAATTGTAGGCCACGTACACTACGAGAGAATTCAAGGTGACTATCCCACCAAAACTCAACATGCCACGGACACCGGCAGTCCGGCGCGGTGGGCCGGGAATCCACCCCGCGGCGACCCATACGCACACGATGTAGACCGCAGTCGAAATCAGCGTCATTCCTAGAATGGCCCAATATGCCAAACCGTAGAAGGCCATAGCAACTCCGGCAGCAACGCTTACCGCCTGTGAGAGCACTTCAATGGCTGTCAACGTTGTGTACCGCAGTTGACGCTGAAGCAGTGCTGAATGCTGCACTGCTACGGCGCTCAGGAAAAATCCAAAGCCTGCTGCGACAGTCAGCCAAAACAGACGAGGCTCATGGTAGAACTCCACGAGAGCAGGTGCGGCTGCCGCGCAGATGAGCGCGAGCATCATTCCGACCGCAAGATTGACCCAAAACAATGTCGACATTTGTTCATTGGTGACAGTCTCTTTCTGGACTGTGGCCGACGACAATCCTGCCGTTGTGAAGAGTTGAAGAGCCCCAGTGACGGCCGTTGTCATCGCAACCAATCCGAAATCCTGCGGGTCCAGCAGGCGCGCGAGGGCTGCCATGACACCAAGTCGAAGAGCGAAATTCGCCGCTTGGCCTCCAAGCCGCACCACGCCGCCGCGAATCATCATCCCCTTGAGGTTGTCCATTCCAATCCCCGGTAGAGAGAGTTCGGCATCGGCTCGCTTTTGGAACACGCTTCCCCAACGCCTTGTCACCACAGGGTGAGTTTATTCGCCACAAATGCCTCAGCATATTTTTCCGGCGCCCGACATTCCATGCCCCGCAGCCGCGCTAGACCGCGGAAGACCTCAGGATCGAACCATTGTTTGGAACGCTGGCTTCCAAAGTGCGACATCAGCAGATCGATCTTCCGTTGCAATGCTCCAGCCGAAACGGGCGAATACATATTCGGTCGACCGAGGTCTCCATCCCATTTAGGAATCTCATACTCGAGAATGAGATGATCTCTGAATGTATTCCAGGTTAAACGCGACACCTGACGATGATCTTGATGGGCGTCGTTTCCGCGGTGCGTCAGGATCAGATCCGGCTCGACGCGTCGTTTCAACGACTCAAACCACTCCTTGATCTCGTCACCTTGCTCCGGAAAGAAGCCGTCTCGAAATGCCATTGCTTCAATCTGAGAACGAGCGGCTTCGGACACAAATTCTGCAGCAGACGCCCTCGCCTCACTCTCACGTTCACCTGGCGCGCTAAGTACACACCAATGCACGTCAAGCCGAACGCCACGCGCAATCAAATTCAGAATTGTCGCACCGGCACCTATTTCGATATCATCCGAGTGCGCACCGAGACAAAGGATCGAGAGACGCTCTCCGGGCGCGGCAAGTCGGAAGCCCTTCATGAAGCCGCCTGCGTGCGCGCTTCCGGAATAACCTTCCAGGGCATTTCGCCGCGCTCGATCATCTCCTCAAGAACCTGGCGATCCCGCAGCGTATCCATCGCGCGCCAGAACCCTTCGTACCTGTATGCCATAAGTTTTCCGTCCTCGATCAGGCGATTGAAGGGTTCGAGCACGAGCTCCTCGCCCTCACGTATGTAGTCGAAGATCTCCTTCCGGAAAATGAAGTAACCCCCATTGATCCAGATCTCGGACTGCTGACTAGAGCGCAAACGCTTGACGGTGTCTCCGCCGTTGAATTCAGCAAGATGAAAATTGAACGGAGGATGCACGGCAACAAAACATCCAACCATTCCACTCTTCTTGAATCGCTCGATCATTTCAGGTAACGGCGCGTCGGTCAGACCGTCACTGTAATTTGCAAGAAAGACATCCTCGTTCTCCACGAGAGAGCGCACCGCCATCAAGCGCTGACCGATGTTTCGCCAAATGCCAGTGTCAACCAGCGCCACCTGCCAATCTGGTGGCTGCTCGCCGATGACCTCAACCTTCCTGCCGAAGTTGGAAACAACGCAATCGCTGTGAGCCCAACGATCCGAGTTCAGGAAATACTCCTTGATCGCGTTGGCTTTGTACCCGAGACACAATATGAAATCGCGGTGACCATACTGGCTGTAATATTGCATAACGTGCCAGAGCATCGGGTGTTGTCCGACCGGCACCATGGGCTTCGGAATGCTTTCAGAATATTCTCGTATGCGGGTTCCGAGGCCCCCGCAGAACAGTACGACTTTCATGGCAGCGATTCCCATATTTCTGCCGGCCTTTTCGATCGCGGCAGATGGCTACAAGCGGGGCAGTCGTCTATTTAATATATAACACCATCACTATTTAATTCACATTTTACATCACGAGGCACATTAATCAATATTTTTCGAAAACTATTTTGAGATTCCGCTCTTAAGCACTATAATTGTTGATATTTCGATGCATTTGAGCGCCTCGCGGCGTATTGAGGAGGGAATTGAAGTGATTATAAGCGAAACCAAACTTAAAGGGGCCTATATTATCGATATTGAACGGCGCGAAGATCCGCGCGGCTTTTTTGCCCGAACTTTTTGCCAGAGAGAGTTTAGGGCCCTCGGCCTCAATCCAAGCATTGCGCAGGCCAATATCGCGTCAAATGTCCGGCGGGGAACCCTGCGCGGCATGCATTTTCAGTTTCCGCCGGCGTCCGAGACGAAACTGGTTCGGTGCACGCGTGGCGCCATCCTCGACATTATAGTCGACCTCCGCCCCGAGAGCTCGACCTTTCTACAGCATGTCGCTGTCGAGCTGAACGACATCAACCAGCGGGCGCTCTACGTGCCGGAACGGTTTGCTCACGGTTATCAGACTCTCGCCGACAATACCGACACCAGCTACCAAGTGGGGGAGTTCTATACTCCCGAGGCGGAGAGCGGGCTGATGTACAATGATCCCAGGCTCGGGCTGACCTGGCCGCTTCCGATTTCCGTGATCTCGGAAAAGGATCAGAACTTTCGCTTACTCAGCGAGGTCGAAGCCGAACTGAAAGGGCGGATGGAACTCGCCGACATCGTTGGTTGACGCGAAAGCGCGTTGCTAGCAGCCCCCTACCGATCCCTTCCCGTTGAAAGATTCTACGATGATACTCGTCGATCACGCACTGCAAGTTCGTCATGCAGCCGGAAAGCCTATCCGTGTCGGTCTTCTCGGCGCGGGCTTCATGGCTCAGGGGCTTACCAATCAAATCAATAACAGCATTCCCGGAATGCGGGTCGTTGCCATATACAGCCGAAAGCCCCAGCGCGGGCGTGACGTGTTCGGTTATTCCGGCCAGACCGACGTCGCTGACGTTGACAGCCAAGGGCGGCTCGACAGAGCCATTGCCGCCGGCATTCCGGTGGTCACCGAGGACCCGTTCCTGCTCGCCAGATCGGATCTGGTCGACGTGATCGTCGACGTGACCGGATCAGTTGAGCTCGGCGCTCAGGTCGCGCTGGAAGCCTTCAAGCACCAGAAAACCGTCGTCCTCATGAATGCGGAGATTGACGCCACCATCGGACCGATCTTGCAGGTCTATGCAAAGAAGTACGGCGGCTCCCTGTCCGCATGCGATGGCGACGAACCGGGAGTGCAAATGAACCTAGTTCGATGGGTAAAGGGCCTCGGCTTGATCCCACGCGTCGTCGGCAACATCAAGGGACTCCAGGATCCGTATCGCAACCCCACCACGCAGAAAGGATTTGCCGAGCAATGGGGCCAGAACCCGGCCATGGTCACCAGCTTCGCCGATGGATCCAAGATCAGTTTCGAGCAGACGATCGTGGCCAATGCGACTGGCTTCAAGGTAAGATCACGCGGCATGTCGCGCGGGCTGGAATATCGCGGCGACGTTATGAAGATCGGCGCGCTCTACGACATAGACGAGGTCCGCGCCCTGGGCGGAATCATCGACTATCTCGTCGGCACACCGCTGACCAAGGTTTACGTGCTTGCCGAGCACACCGATCCAAAGCAACAGAAGTATTTGAGCTTGTACAAAATGGGTGAAGGCCCCTTGTACTCGTTCTTCACACCCTATCACCTCGTTCACTTCGAAGTACCGAACTCGATAGCCCGCGCGTTTCTTTTCAAGGATTTGGTCGCCCCTCCCATCGCCGGTCCGGTTGTCGAGGTCTGTGCTATCGCCAAGCGTGACTTGGAGGTGGGCGAGGTCCTCGATGATTATGGAATGTACATGACCTATGGCGAAGCCGTGAACTCCGAGGAAATGAGCCAAATGCAGTACCTTCCTGAAGGTCTCGTAGAGGGTTGCAGATTGCGGCACGCAGTAAAAAAGGATGCAGTCCTGACGTATGCGGATGTTGATCTGCCGCCGGGTCGCTTGGCCGACAAGCTGCGTGCAGAACAATACAAGCACTTCAACGGAGACACTTGGCTTGAGCAACGGACCCGGGATGCTTCATTTGCTCTCACGGCTTGAAGGGGCTGAATGAATGACCACGTCTTGCCGAGCCATGTGACGCCGGCTTGCGAACGCGTCGCCACGAGCCCGCTCGCCTGTCTGACTCGTTGATCTTGCTCGAGCGGATCCTCGCACTAATATTCATTGGGAAGCCACACCCGACGTGATCGGCGGCTGCATCCAAGCCGCGGCGCGTTTTCCCATCTTGATCCCCGGCAGTTCAATGTATCGATACGTAAGTTCTGAAACGATGATCGTGGCGGGTATGCTCAGGCACGAAAGCAGCAACATCCCAGGAGCAGTCCCAGAGTAGCTGAAGAGGATCCAAACAATCGCGGAAATGATGGGGTAATGACACAGAAAGATCGAGTAGGAGCGCGAACCAAAATATTGCGCCACGGGACTCATGAGCGCGCAGGAGTATATATTGCCAGCAAGTCCCGGCCGCTCATGGCACTTCCGCGGAAGACCAAAAAATACAATAAGCCAGATCAGGAACGGTCGCAGTTCATTGCGCAACGGTAAAAGGACGATCGCCAAAGCCACGGCCTGGACAAGCCAATTGTGGCCTTCCACATACGGGTAGGTGAACCGGCTCACAATTCCCACCACAAAGTAACTAACCCCGAGCGGCAAAGCCCCGGGCTGAGCAGTGCCGACGAAACTCCTGAACCAAAACTCACAAATCGCAACTGCAATGGCCAGCAACGGGATGAGCAATTCATTTCGGATGATGCAGATTATCAGCGGCGCAACAAGATAGAATTGCCATTCCAGCGAAATGCTCCATGCTGGCATGTTGAATGCGTACTCCGAATACGGCAACGCTGCATTGGAGATGGCACCGTGCAGCATCGTGAGGTGCGCGAGAAGGTGTGACCAGAAGTACTTGTGATTGCTTGCGGCGACACCATTAGCAACTTTTGCGAACTCGGAATCGCTAAAGCCAGGAGCAGCTAGCGAAATGGCAAGTAGATCGTTGGTGAAGAACCCGAAAAAGCAGGTGGCGGCAAACAACGGAAACAGTCGAGCAAAACGCTGGATGATGTAGACCGGATATGGCTCCGCTTTTTCGATAACAACGTGTGTGATCACGAAGCCGCTGACGATAAGAAAAACGAGAACGGCCGGCGGGCCCAGCGATCTGACATGCGGTCCCAATGCTCCGACACTGAAGCCCGAACAATATGCGAGGTGCGCCAACACCACGGTCCACGCCAGCCAGCCTCGCAGTCCTTCGATGGCTCGAAACTTCTTCAGCGCGGCGCCCTTTCCTTGCTTCGGTTGAGTCGAAAAGGATGGCACGTATCGCTAACGTTGGTTCGGAGAACATTATTTCATTTCCATTTGTCGGGATTTTGACGCTTGGTCATTAACAAATCTAAATGTTTAGACTTTGACTCAGAATAAGGTGACCATGATCGCGGTAGTTCCCGAGGCCAGCGCGGCCTCTCGGCTTATGTCCTAGTGAAGCTCAGTCGGCCGCTACTCGGAGAGATTCCGTCATTTGATGACTTTCAAGAGGACGCGACCTCGCAATGCCCTACCCGCGACATTTTCGGCGAACGACGCCCTCTGGATGACGATCGCCAACGCGTCGTGCTGGCCGAAGCAACGCCCGAATCCAGCCAGTAAGCGCGGGGCCTGCGCTGACGAAATCACAGGGGCGGCACAGCAATATACCCGCGTTGGCTTCTTTCAACCGGCTTTAGTGCACGGTGAGCTGACTATTCAAGACACCGCTGCAAGCTGCGGTCTCGTGTGGCGCAAGTCGCTAGTCAGAATTCTTTCCGCCAGCAGCCTCCGAATATGGCCGATGCGTTGATATCGCGGCCCTTCGAATTCCTCCAAAGTCAACTTAGACGAACGATAGACCCTGTAGAGCTGCTCGGCGCCCATTCGAGCGTCCCAGCGGGGCTGGAACCCTGGCAACTTGCGGCGGATCTTTTCGAAGCTCACTCGGTAGGATCGCTCGTCTGGACTCGCATCTTCGGCAAACTCCACCGTAGAATTCGGCACCACACTCGCGACGATCTCGGCCAAATCCCGAATTCGATAATTGTGAGCAGTCTGACCGACATTGAACGCCTCATTGAAGACGGCCTCGGCAGGTGCCTCCAATGCGGCTATGAAAGCTCGAGAAATATCCTCGATGTGGACGATCGGCCGCCAGGGCGAGCCATCCGATTTCAGGTGAATTCTTCCTGTCGTAAACGCCCATGCAACAAGGTTATTCAGGACAATATCGAAGCGCAGCCGCGGAGAGACTCCGTACGCTGTCGCTGGCCTCAGAAACACTGGGCAAAACCCGTCGTCGGCCAACGCCGAAATACCACGTTCCGACGCGACCTTGGATTGTCCGTAGGCCGTCACCGGATTGAGCGCTGCGGTCTCATCGATCATTTCCTCACCGGCTTTTCCATAGTTGCTGCAGGATGAGGCGAACACGAAACGACGCACGCCGGCATGCTTTGCTATCTCGGCGATGCGAACGCTTGCGCGATGATTGATCTGGTCGGTCAGTTCAGGCCTCAGATTGCCGAGCGGATCGTTGGAGAGTGCGGCTAGATGCAGCACAGCGTCGAAGCCAACGAGATCCGTGACCTCCGCATCTCTGACGTCCTTCCAGATCGTCGGGACCTCGAGAATGCTACCGCCAGGGGCGTATGTGCACCGGGAGTAGATATCGCTGTCCATTCCAGTCACCTCGTGACCGGCGCCGACCAGCATTGGGATTAAGACCGTGCCGATGTAGCCAAGATGACCTGTTACAAGAACTCGCATTGCCATTCTCCCTCGCACTCAATTTCATGAACGAAAGTTGCCCGCTGTACGTGTTTCGGCCAGAGTTCTGTCAAGTGCCGCCCCCTGCCATCGGGAAGACCGCCTCGTCACGCAGAGTGCAGAGCCAGGACGGCTGCTCGCACGGCCTTGGCTTCTTCACGGGATGCCGTGGCCCAGCAGGGAGACTCATGACGCCAGGGCCTGCCTATGCCGCCCGGCAACAAGTCCCCGTTCGGAGCGCCACCACTTCACAAACTCCGTCAGTCCGAGTTCGAGCGGCACCGTCGCTTGGAAGCCCAGCAGACGCTCCAGCTTGCCTGTCGACGCCACTCGGCGCTGCATCGGATTGGTCGAATGCTCGGGCGCGATTTGCGGGAGCATGCCGTCATGACCCATAACGGAAGCCAAGGCCGAAGCGAGCTGCACCAAGGTTGTTTCGATACCGCTCCCCACGTTGAACACCTCGTCGCTGACCTTTGCCCTCGCCGCAAGGATGGTTGCGCGTGCGGCATCACGGACATGCACCAAGTCCACGGTCTGCTGGTCGTGGTCAACTATCACCGGGGGCGTTCCAGCCTCCAACGCCTCCATCCAGCGGATCAACATCTCGCCGTATCGACCGTGCACGTCCATTCGACTGCCATACACGTCAAAATATCTCAAAGCGATATAGTCGAGTCCGTGCATATCGTTGAAGGCGCGGAGCAGGCCTTCACTGCAAGCCTTCGCTGTTCCATAGACCGTACGGTTTCCATATGGATTCTGATGTTCCGTCGTCGGAAGCTCCTCCGCTACACCGTACACCGAAGCAGATGACGCGGCGACGATCTTCTCGACGTCGTACTTTACGCAGAGTTCAAGCAGATCGAAGGTGCCGTTCACCATGACTTCCATGGCAAGACGCGGTTCAGCCAAGCAATGAGCGCTGCACGGCGCGGCGTGGTGAAAGATGATGTTGGCCCCTCTTACCAGAGCTTCAACCAGCTTCGTGTCGCGCAAATCGCCACGGACCAATCGCACCGGTCCTCGGTTAAGCGACCTCCTGAGGTTCTCGGGTCGACCGGTCGCCATATTGTCGAGCGCCACGATCTCGCTGCAGCCTTCGTCGCACAACGAGTCCACGATATGCGAACCGATGAATCCGGCACCTCCGGTAACGAGAACGCGTTTTCCCTTGAGATCCAGCACGACCGCCCTCCTGGTTCTAGGCTACGAGGCCATGTCGAGGCATTCCGTCCTGGAATGTCCAGCCGCTCCGGAACGTTTGCTCCCCTCCCGCAATTTTCTTCACTTCGGAGCCAACGATGCCGGTTTGCTCCGGTAACATCTCGGGATAAATGGGGAGCGATAGAAACTCGCTCGCAAGCCTCTCACTTACAGGCAGGTCGCCGACGCGATATCCAAGCTCTGCGTAACGCTGTTGTAAATGGACCGGAACGGGGTAGTGAACGTCGACCCCGATCCCCGCGCGTCCCAGCATGGCAATAGCCTGATCGCGGTGCCGAAGCCTCAGGGCGTAAATATGATAGACATGCCGGCTGTGGCTGGGTGGCCGCGGACGCGCGACCGCCAGACTGGACAATGCCTGATCATACTGCGCGGCGATCGATCGACGTGCCTCGGTCCAGGCTTCGATGTAGTCCATCTTTACGTTCAGCACTGCCGCCTGAACTTCGTCCATTCCATGATCGCATCTTGCAAGAGCATGATTGCCCTCGTCCTCCTGCGTCCGGTCGAGAAGCCAGGACACGCGTCGCGCGAGCTCCGGATGATCCGTGACAACCGCGCCAGCCTCGCCATAGGCTCCGAGATTCTTGTCGGGATAGAAGCTGAAGCAGCCGAAATCTCCGATCGAGCCGGCCCGCCTGCTCTTGTAGCTAGCGCCATGCGCCTGCGCAGCGTCCTCGATTACCAAGAGGCCGTGGCGGCGGGAGATCGACATGATTGAATCCATGTCCGCCATCAGTCCATGCAGATGCGCCGGCAGGATTGCTCTCGTCTTGCTCGTGATCGCAGCCTCGATCAAAGCTGGATTCATCGTCCACGTGACTGGATCGACGTCCACGAAGACGGGTGTTGCACCGCACCTGATGATGGCGGCCGTCGCCGCGACGAAGTTCATCGAGACCGTGATCACCTCGTCGCCCGGCCCCACTCCGGCGGCCAGCAATGCGAGATGGAGCGCCGATGTGCCACTGCTAACAGCGCGGCAGCACGCAACGTTGCAGTAGTCCGCAAAGCGTTCCTCGAAAGCGCCCGCTTCAAGCCTCGATGTAGCGCGCTCATGTCGGATGGCACGCCTGATCGCGGCGTCGATTTTCGATCCGACCGTCTGAGCTTGTGCTTTCAAGTCCAAGAATGGTATCAATTCGGTATTCCCGCTTCTGGAACGTTCGGCAGCTTCACGTCCGCACAGGCATGTCTTGCCAGATACCTCGCGTGTCGATTACGTCAAGATGACGGCGTTCGGCCAGCGGAACCATCTTGAACTCGTCGTGGTCGACCAGGAGAAGGGCAATCTCACACGTGCGCAATGCTTCGTCGATGTTCAGCAAGCCGATATGGTGGTCGGCAAGCTCCGGCGGTGGCCGCCGCAGATTGGGCTCGACAACCTTGATGCGCTGTCCGTACTTCTTCGCCAGATGTACGGCGATCTCCATGGCCGGGCTTTCGCGCAAATCGTCGACATTGGCCTTGAAGGTTAGCCCGCAGCAGGCCACGTTTGCGTAGGGATGATCCTCGATCAGCGCCTCTGCGCGCTCAATAATTTTCTGCGTCTTGGCGTTGTTAACCTCACGACTCGTTCGCATTACGCGCGCAAGGTCGGGCGCCGAATCGATAATGAACCACGGATCGACGGCAATGCAGTGCCCGCCCACGCCTGGGCCCGGCCGCAACACGTTCACGCGTGGATGGCGGTTCGCGATATCGATCACCTCCCAGACATTGATGTCGAATCTGTCGCAGATCATCGAGAGTTCATTGGCAAAGGCGATGTTCGTATCCCGGAACGCGTTCTCCGTTAGCTTGACCAACTCGGCGGCGCGCGCGGTGGTGGCAACGCAAGCGCCGCGAACGAACATCTTATAGAAGCGCTGAGCGCGCCGCGCACAGGCAGGAGTGATCCCCCCAATGCATCGGTCGTTATCGATGAGTTCGCTCAAGATCCGCCCAGGCAACACGCGTTCAGGACAATATGCGACGTACACTGCGCCGTCCTCGCGGCCATTGACGCCGATTCTCAGGTCCGGCCTGCTCTCGTTAATCCGTTTTGCGATGCCTTCAGTGGTTCCGATTGGCGAGGTCGATTCGAGAATGACGAGATTGCCCGGAACAAGCAAATCGAGAATGCTTTCCACGGCTGCATTCACGTTGGACAAATCCGGCCGATTATTGCTGTCAATGGGTGTGGGTACCGCGATGATGAAGACGTCGGCGGCCTGCGGCTTGCTTGAAGTCGTCAACGCGCCGCTCGACACTACTTTGGAAACGAGACCGTCGAGATCGGGCTCCGAAATGTGAATGGCTCCGGAGGCCACCGTCCTGACCACATACTCCTTTGTGTCCACGCCAACCACTTGCAGGCCGCGGCTGGCTATCAGCGCGGCCGTCGGCAAGCCGATATAGCCAAGCCCGAGGACAGCAACCTTCTGGAGTTCAGGCATCGAGAAGCACCTTCACGATCCGCTCGCTGGCACGCCCATCGCCAAATGGATTGTGGGAGCGAGACATAGCAGCATAAGTCTCATCATCGTCGAGTAGCCGGAACGTCTCCCCGACGATCCTGTCGTAGTTCGCTCCAACCAGGCGCGCGGTTCCCGCGTCGACTCCTTCCGGGCGTTCGGTCGTCTCCCGCATCACAAGGACCGGCTTTCCGAACGTCGGCGCCTCTTCCTGAACGCCGCCTGAGTCGGTCAGCACCAAATGCGCCATGGAGAGAAGGCTGACAAAATCCGTGTACTCTTGGGGGGAAATCAGCACGACGCGCGGATGGTCGGCGAGCCGTGTTGCGAACACGTCGCGGACGTTCGGGTTCGGATGAACCGGAAGGACGACGGCAACGTCCTCCCGGCTCAAGATCGTCTCCAGTGCATTCACGATGTTGAGAACACCTCCACCGAAATTCTCCCGGCGGTGGCAGGTGACCAGGATGATGCGACGGTTGCCGTGCCGCTTCCTGATTCCGTCCCAACGGGATGAGAGCTGCGGATCGGCCTCTACCATGGCTTTCGCGATGATCAGCGCGTCAACAACAGTATTTCCGGTGACGTGGATGCGATCGTTGGAGACGTTCTCCGCCCGGAGCGCTCTCGCAGCACGCTCAGTCGGCGCGAAATGCTGATCGGCGATCGAGCCGACGATCTTGCGATTCACCTCCTCGGGCCAGGGCGCGAAGATATCTCCACTTCGCAGTCCCGCCTCGACATGCGAGACCGGGACGCGGTGATAGTATGACGCCAGCGCACCTGCCATGGCAGTCGCAGTGTCGCCCTGGACGATCACTCTGGTGGGCTTCACCCTCTCCAGGACATCTCCGATCTGCGCCAATAGCCGGCCGGTCAGATTATCGAGAGTCTGATTCACCGTCATGACGTCGAGATCGAAATCCGGGACCACCTTAGCCATCTTGAGAACCTGGTCGAGCAGTTCTCTGTGCTGCGCTGTCGCGCAGACCGTGAGGGAGATGTCCTTGTTCTGCTCGGCCTTGAGCCGCTTGATGACCGGAAACAGCTTGATCGCTTCCGGCCTGGTTCCTAACAATATGAAAAAATGCTTTCGCACGCCTCACCCTCCGATCCGGCCTGTCCCGGGGGGCAGCACATTGTACATGCTGGGCGGCCGTCTAAGTGCCTGCCGCGCGAACGCTTGCGTCAAGATTCCTGCAAACAGCGTGTTCGTCCTGGCATACCGCCACCACATCCGTCTGGGCTCCTGATAGATGCGGTACAACCATTCCAGGCCGAGTTGCTGCATGTGAATGGGAGCTCGCAGAACCGAGCCCGCGAGAACGTCAAACCCTCCGCCAACGCCCATAATGAACGGTACGCCGAGCTCGTCGCGGTGGGCCGCAAGGAAGCGTTCCTTCCGCGGCGTGGGCATACCAATGAAGAGGCAATCGGCGCCACTGGACCGAATATCGCGGACGACCTCGTTCTCCTGCTCGCTGGAAAAATAGCCGTGCCTCACCCCAGCAAAGACAAGCGAGGGGTGCTCGTCCCGAACACGCTGTGCCGCCTGTTGCACGACGGCGGGTGAGGCTCCCAGAAAATACGGTCGGAAGCCCTCTTGCGCGCACACTTTCAGCAACTCGCCGAGGAGATCTACGCCGGTGACTCGCGACGTTGCCGGGAGACCAAGCCCCCGCGCTCCCCAAAGGATTCCCATGCCGTCGATTCCGACAATGTCGCTGCTGGCGACATCAGCGGCGAGCACTGGATCGGAGCGCATGTTGACGAACTTCGCCACGTTCAGGGCGACATGCTGCAGACGCTGGCGGCTTCGCATGGCCTTGCGCGCAAGGCCGACGGTCTCTGCCATGGTCAAGATATCGATGGGGCACCCCAGAAAGTAGGCACGCATGGGTTTCCTCCCCCGGCCAAGATTCGCTTTGAGCGAAAGACCGCTTTCAATTGAACTTAATTAATATCGAGATAATAATGACAGCGATTTTATTTGCAAGTTATATTGATATTATATTTTCGGCTTGAATACGGGATAAGAAGCTCCAATCAACGACCAAGCCGCAACGTTGGCGTCGGAGGAAATTAAATGGACATTAAACCTCGAGCGATTTCGGTGATTGTTCCACATTTGAATCAGCCCATGGCGCTTAAGACATGTCTGGCCAGTCTCGAGGCGCAGAGCATCCCCCGGGATTCGTTCGAGATCATTGTCGTTGACAACGGCTCCGTTACGTTGCCGACCGACGTCATCGCGCAATATCCAGGCGTACGGCTGTTGCGCGAGGCACGGCCCGGGCCTGGCCCGGCGCGTAACACCGGAGTTGCTGCTGGGAGCGGCGAGGTGCTTGCCTTCATCGACGCCGATTGCAGGGCACATTGTGATTGGCTGAGCAGCGTATGGCGCTCACTGCATTCGCTCCCGCCTGGGACAGTGCTCGGAGGGGACGTCCGCATCTGGCGCGACGCGAAGCCACACCTGGATGCCATCGCAGCCTACGAGAGCGTCTTCGCCTATCGGTTCAAGCTCTACATCGAGCGCGATGGCTACTGCGGCACAGGCAACATGGCGATGTTTCGCCGGGATTTCCATTCCGTCGGACCGTTCGCAGGGATCGACGTGGCGGAGGATATGGAGTGGGGACAACGGGCCCAGCGTGCCGGGCTTCGATTCCGGTATATCCCGGAAATGATCGTCTTCCACCCGGCCAGGAGTTCTCTGCAGGAGCTATATGTCAAGTGGGACCGACAACTCCTGCACTACCGCAACATGGCCGACGGCAAGCCGGCATGGAGATTGCGCTGGATTGCGCAGGCCCTGCTTGTCCTAGCTTCGCCCGCTCCCGGCATCATCACGATCTTAACGAGTGACCGGCTCTACGGTATCGGAGCCCGTATCAAGGCTATCGCCGTCATGTGTGCCGTACGAATGCATCGGGTCATAACAATGCTGTCGCTGCTGCGCAATCGGCGAGCCGTCGCCTGGAATCGTTAGAAGGATATTCTCGGCATCAGGCCGGTATGGGTATCTTGCCAAATGCCGAGTTGTGGGTCAGTTCCAGCAAGTCACTTCGCTGGCCGAACGACCACAACATCCAACCTAGTTCGTAGCTACGGCATTCCAGCCGAAGTCCAACACCGGAATCTTCAATTAGCCCGGCCTCGCATCCGGAGTATGCGTTCTTGATTGCGCGCAGCATCCTCGGCGCCCGCGTTGTCAGCTCCCGCTTTCGAATCTGGGATCGGATAGTCAGCCCCAGATCGGGCACCAGCATCGAGCGGCGAAGCTGGTTCTGACCCAGCACCCAATTAAATCCCTTGATTAAGGCATTCCGTGCCCCCCGAACTCGATAGCGCTCCGCCCATTCCAGCAGAGCCGGAGCCATGCCATACTGGTGCACCGAGTAGACTTCATAGAAATCAAGCACGCGCCCCCCAGCCGCATCGAAAAACCAGGGCCACTCGCCGTCGGGGCCTTGAAGTGCAATCAACTTGCGAACGCAGGCGTCGGCCATGGCGAGCGCGGATGACTCGCCTGCGAACTCGCCGTAGTGATAGCACGCAATTGAAAGATAGATCTGCGTGGCGAACGAAGCGAAGCGCCGCCGAAATCCTGATGATGCGTCGAAAAATAGCCCCGATCCGCTGTGGAATCGCTCCTGGAGAAAGCGATACAGCGGAGCGGCGAAAGACACCCACTCCCTGTCGCCGGCCCTGGCCCGAGCCACCACGCCCGTTAAGAGCATACCCAGATCCTGAGCCCGAAAGGTCTTCCAGCCCGCCTGATCGCTCAAGAGCGCTCGCACGTCGCGCCTCACCTGCTCGGGTAGCTCGAAGCGGAGTTCCGCGGAAACCCAGAGCGCCATACCTAGTGCATACTTTGGCACCGCAAGGACCGTGAGTTGGACCGCATTGTGATGGAATGTTTCCAATAAGTTGAGGCCGCTAGGACCCTTCTTTATCCTCGACATTCCGAGCAGAACGTTAAGCGTGTAGAACACATCACTGCGCCGTAACGACTCGTTTGGCGACGCGCGCCCGTCCAGATGGTAGATATGTGACCAGCAGCGATGTTCAGATAACCAGCACCGCTCCAATCCTCTGAGCGCATAGCGCACCAGGGGCGAGTCCTGCGAGGAATCGGGTATCAAAGATCCACTCGTAATAGGGCTGATGTTCATCGAAGAACCACGGTTAGCTCGTTTCGACCTCTGTGGATGATTCAGCCCGACCTCAAGTCAGGAGAGAACCGATCTCGCGCAAGTACTGACCGTAACCGCTCTTCTCCAACGGTCGCGCCAGCTCTTCGATCTGGTCGCGCTCGATGAAACCTTGCCTCAGCGCAATTTCCTCAAGACAGGCAACCTTCATGCCTTGGCGCTTTTCGAGCGTCTGCACAAACATCGCCGCATCGATTAGCGACTCCACTGTTCCGGTATCCAGCCAGGCGAACCCCCGCCCCATCCGCTCAACATGGAGTGCCTTGGCCGAAAGATATCGCATCTGTAGATCGGTGATCTCGAGTTCGCCGCGCGACGACGGCTCGATGCGCCGTGCGTAGCGCACCACGTTGTTGTCGAAGAAGTAGAGACCTGTGATCGCCCAGTTCGAGCTCGGCTGGTTCGGCTTCTCCTCAATTCGCAGTGGGCGATCGTCCTCGTCGAACGTAACGACGCCATACCTCTCCGGGTCTCGTACGCGATAGGCGAAGACGGTTGCACCTTCCTGACGCCCGGCAGCCCTTGCGAGCAATTCGCTCAGGCCGTCGCCAAAGAAGATGTTATCTCCAAGAACCATCGCAACGCGATCGCTCCCGATGAAGTCGGCGCCGACAATGAACGCATCGGCCAGACCGGCGGGTCGGGGCTGCTCCGCGTAACTGAGTCTAACTCCCCATTGACTACCGTCCCCCAGCAAGCGCTCGAACTGACACCGGTCTGAAGGAGTGGTTATGATAAGGATCTCGCGCACCCCTGCCAGCATCAGCGTTGACAACGGGTAGTAGATCATCGGCTTGTCATAGATGGGCAGTAGCTGCTTGCTGACCGCTCTCGTGATTGGATACAGTCGAGTTCCGCTGCCGCCAGCCAGCACTATTCCTTTCAGCATCGATTCCACCTTCCACGAGTTGGCCGAGACAGGTTTCGAGAGAGCAACGCCACGACGGCAATCGAAGGCCTAAGACACGTTCGGCCTTGGATGAATTGAGGCGCGAATTCCGTGGCCGTCGCGCGGCGGTCTGGTACTGTTCGCTCGTAATGGCCTCAAGCTGCGGCACCCGGATTCCCCGATGAGCGAGCAACTCGAAAATCGCTTGGGCAAACCCATGCCAAGTCGTCTCACCTTGTCCGGCAAGATGAAAGATGCCGGCCATGGCTCTGCGATCGTGGGTTAGCAGCCGTCCCGAGAGCTGAAGGATCGCCGACGCAAGGTCGAGTGCGGATGTTGGACTTCCGCATTGATCCTCAACGACTTTGACGATCGGTTGCGCTTCACAGAGCCGCAGCATCGTCCGAACGAAGTTGTTGCCATGGGGACTATATAGCCATGAAGTGCGAATCACCGTTGCGAGCGGATGAGCAGCTAGAACCGCAGCTTCGCCGGCCAGCTTCGATGCGCCATACACATTCAATGGCGCAGGAACATCGCTTTCCTCGTAAGCATCCAGCTTTGTGCCGTCAAAGACATAGTCGGTCGAGATGTGGATGAATGGAATATTCATTTGCCATGCGACGTCGGCCAACGCGGCCGCTGCGTCGCGATTGATGCCGAATGCTTTTGCTACTTCCGACTCTGCTAGGTCCACCGCCGTGTAAGCGGCAGCGTTGATGATCATGGACGGTGCGAACGGATCGATCGTTCGGCGGAGTTCGCCATGGGCCTCCAGATTGATGCCGCTGCGTCCAAGGGCGACCACTGGCGTGCTGTGCAGCGTCGCCAGGTCATGAAGACACCTTGCCAACTGACCGTTGCGACCAGCAATCAGAATGGGCCTTTCCGTCATTTGCAGCCTCAATGTTGTGTAGCGAGGAGCCCCAGACGCGAGCCGTCATAGACCCCGCTGCGGGCACGCTCCCACCACGCGCGGCTCTTGAGATACCATGCGACGGTCTCGGCCAGCCCCTGCTCGAACGTCCTTGTGGGTTGCCAGCCAAGTTCACGGTGAGCTTTCGATGCGTCGATCGCGTAGCGGATATCGTGCCCCGGACGATCTGGCACAAAAGTAATCATCGATCGTCTCGCTGCCGGACCGGGATACAGTCTGTCGACGACGTCGCAGATCTGGGTAACCACGTCTAGGTTGGAGCGTTCGCTATCTCCGCCGAAATTGTACTTCTCGCCGGGCTTGCCTTTGAACAGAAGCGTGATCAACCCTGCCGCATGATCTTCGACATGCAGCCAGTCCCGTACGTTTCGGCCGTCGCCATACACCGGCAACGGCTTGCGCTCGATCGCATTGAGAATCGTCAAGGGAATGAGCTTTTCTGGAAACTGAAACGGCCCGTAATTGTTCGAGCAATTCGACACAATGACCGGCAGGCCATAGGTCTTGAACCACGCAAGTGCGAGATGATCCGAGGCTGCCTTGCTCGCCGAATAGGGTGAGCTCGGCCGGTAAGGCGTTTCCTCCCGGAAGCAGTCAGCGGCTCCGAGTGAACCGTAGACCTCGTCTGTCGAGACGTGAATGAAGCGAAACCGCTTTCGCCCTGGTACCGAGAGGCCCTCGTAGTATTTTCTCGCTGCTTCCAACAACGTGTAGGTGCCCACAATATTCGTGGCAATGAAGGCCGCGGAGCCGGTGATTGAGCGGTCGACGTGACTCTCGGCTGCGAGGTGAATGACCGCGTCAGGCCGGTAGCTGCTGAACACGAAATCCATGGCCTCGCGGTCGCAGATATCCTGCTGCTCGAACAGATAGGACTTTAGCCCTTGGATGGGCGCTAGCGAGGATGGGTTGGCCGCATAGGTCAGCTTGTCGACATTGATCACTTCGGCGCCCTTCTGCAGCGCTAGGCTACGGCACACGGCAGATCCGATAAATCCCGCTCCCCCAGTCACCAAAATGCGCATCTGACCGCTCTCCATCACTCGAAAACGGCCGCAAGCTGGTCCAGCCTGGGCAGGGATCTGTCCTTTGGCGACACTTGGGCCTCGGCCGTTGTCACCGGCCATTCAATCGCCAGTCCCGGATCGGCCCAATAGAGCCCTCCGTCATGGCTTGGCGTGTAGACTTGGTCGACCTTGTAGAACACGACGGTCCCTGGTTGCAGTGTGCAGAAACCGTGCGCAAAGCCTTTCGGGACAAGCAGTTGCTCTCCGGTTCGGCTATCCAGCTTGACAGCTATATGCCTTCCGAAGGTTGCCGACGAACGCCGAAGATCGACCACGACATCGAGAATAGCACCGCTTAGCACTCGTATGAGCTTGGCTTGGGCGAACGGCGGTCGCTGGAAGTGCAAGCCTCGGACTGTCCCAACCTTGTCTGAGCTGGATTGATTGTCCTGGACGAAATCGACGAGAATCCCCTTCTCCGCGAAGGCGGATCGCTGAAACGTCTCACAGAAGTAACCCCGGGCGTCCGATAATCGCTCCGTTTGAATCATCTTGACATCTGGGATCTCCAAACACCGTACTTCCATCATGGAAAGCCCTCAGCCAGTTGCTGCTCAGTCCCGACAAAAGGCGCAACGAGGTCTTCAAACCACTGATCGAAAATGCTTTCGTCGAGACTGCTCTTGCCGTTGTCGTTCGAGTTCATGATAGGCACTTGCCGGCCCGTCATGATGGGTACCTGCGCATGCCACGCCTCTGCGGCGCGGTAGGAATCCCGGGTTTCGAGCCGACTCGCATCGCCCCGCCTTGCCAGCGACAACGCGGCCCATTCAAAGCGTTCCACCGTCATTGGATGATTAGGGAGGCCCGACACTGTCTTCACCTTCAACATGTGCCCCGCCGGGCTTTTAATCGCACGAATCCAAATCATATTTAAATTTTATCCGCCGAATCCCGTCGGGCGCAGCAGCGACACCATGCGAACAGGCCGAGCCGCCTTTCCGCGCCAGCCACAAATTAATAACAGAATAATATTTAATTTGGCAATGATATTTTTTTGAGATACTATTCAATTTAATAGATCATAGCCCAAACGCCCGCATGCGGGCGACCAATCCGACGCGCTCCCGAGCCTGACAGGTACCCCATGCTTCAGAGTAATCTTCTACAGACCGACAGAACGCGCTTCCCTCTGGGCGGCCCGACCCAGTCGAACGAAATCAACGGCGGGGGAATCGGCGATCTTGTCAAGTTCGCGGTCATCTTCGTAAGGCGTCGATATCTTATGATCATCGTCACCGCGGCTCTCGTATTCGCTGCCGCGCTGCTCTACCTGCGGTTTTCTCCTCCCACCTACACGGCTCAGGTACAAATCCTGCTGTCGAATCCTCGCGCTCAATTCGTTCAACAACAGTCGCTTCTTCCGGAGCCCGTCGTCGACGCGGCCCAAATCGAAACGCAACTACAGATGATAAGGTCGCGGGGAATTGCGGCGGCAGTCATAACGCAGCTTAACCTCGCCAAGGATCCAGATCTTTCCGGCTCGCGGTGGTCCTTCAGCTCGCTGCTGCATCGCATTCGAAACCGGAACCAGCAGCCGGAGCACGATGCGGAGGCTGATACGCCCAGGGAAGGCGCGATTGCCGCGTTATTGGATAGGCTGTCCGCGTACCGGGTCGGATATAGCAAGATCATCGAGGTAAGCTACAGTTCGAGCAACGCGGAACGCGCGGCAGAGATCGCGAATGCCGTGGCTAACGCGTACCTTAACGACCAGATGAATTCGAGGTTCGAGGCCACGCGGACGGCAGCCAGTTGGTTGCAAGAACGGCTCCAGGATCTCAATGAGCAAGCACTAGCGGCCGAACGCGCCGTGAGCGCATATAAGTCCCAGAACAACATCGTCTCGGCAGGCGGAAAATCGATTGACGAACAGCCTGTCAACGATCTCAGCGCGCGATTGGTAGCCGCCCGAACCCTGACCTCCGATGCACAGGTCAAGTTCAATCGCTACGACGCGGTCCTGCGCGCCAATGCAGCTGGCTCATCCACCATCAGCGCTCCTGACGCGGCGAGCGCCGATGTCCTCCAGAGTGCGATTGTCACTACGCTTCGCCAGCAATATCTCGAGTTGTCACGTCGCGAAGCCGATTGGTCAACCCGGTTCGGGCGCGACCATTTGGCGGTTGTCAACCTGCGGGCTCGGATACGTGACATTCGCACATCTATCCTCGAAGAGGTCAAGAGGCTCGCCGAAACCAGCAAAAATGAACTGGAAGCTGCTCAGCAGCGGCAGCAGGAACTGGAGAAGCAGCTTGCTCGGGCCGTCTCGCAATCGCGCCTGACGAACTCCGCAGAGCTAACCATACGGGAGTTAGAGAGCCGAGCGAGAAGTCTGCGCGCCATGCACGAGGCGTTTCTGCAACACTCCATGGGGACGACTCAGCAGGAGACATTTCCGATTTCGGAAACCCGGGTGATCTTTCCCGCCGCCACGCCAGAGCGCAAAAGCAAGCCGAAGGCAAACTTGGTGCTGAGCTTCGGCCTGGTCGCTGGACTCGCGCTCGGGATCGGCTTGGCTCTTCTGCGAGATCTCATGGATAGAGTTTTTCGCACGTCTTCACAGGTGGAGGCCGCACTGGAGCTACCCTGCTTGTCGCTGATCCCTTTGCTGTCGCCTCCGAAGGCGCAGAAGTCGACCGTCCGATCCCAGCAAGCGGATGAAGATCTGCGATCACGCACGATGTCAACCGTGCCAGCGCTTCACCGAACCGTCGTCGGAATGCCCCTTTCCCGCTTCACGGAAGCCATCCGTTCGATCAAGCTTGCCATAGACCACACCCCCGCGAAGGCCTCCAACCAGGTGATCGGAATCACGTCGGCTCTGCCAAATGAAGGCAAGACGACGATTGCAGCCTCCCTGGCTCACCTCATCGGACATAGCGGAAAGCGCGCTATTGTAGTCGATTGCGACCTTAGAAACCCTTCACTTTCTGCGGCTATGGCTCCGAAAGCTGCATTTGGATTGATTGAGGTGGCAAACGGAAAGCACTCGCTCGAAGAAGCGCTGTGGCACGATCCCAGAACCAATCTCGCATTCTTGCCAGCTGTCCGGCGCGGACCCCTGCTTCACACGAGCGAGATCCTTTCCGCCGAGAACATGACCAAGCTATTCGATCGCTTGCGGCAGTCCTACGACTACGTCATTGTGGACTTCCCTCCGCTCTCGCCTCTGGTGGATGTGCGCGTCACTGCGCCGTTGATCGACTGCTACGTTCTCGTCGTCGAATGGGGACGGACCAAAATCGATGTCGTTCAGCATGCCCTGCATACTGCGCCGACCATCTCCGATTCCTTGATCGGCGTCGTCCTCAACAAGACTGATATAAGGGCAATGGCACGGTACGACGCCCATCGAAGTGATTACTACGATGACAGCCACTACATCAGATATGGCTTGTCGGATTCTTAGGATGACTTTGACATACGTCGGACCTCACGACGGAGTCCGCACCTTCTGCAATATGCTCTCCGTTTTGGGCGAGTCAGAGTCAGAGATGGTGTAAAATGTTTCAGTCTACGATGCTCGCTGCGCTGGCGGCCGTCTCTGCGGATTTTGCTGTGGTCCCGAACCTGCTAGGTCTAGCGGCGCTATCGGGCGTTCTTGCGGCCGCTATACTGGCCGCCGGCCTTTTCTCCACGTCGTCAACCCTCGCTTGCTTCGCGAAGCTTCTGCGGCCCCTCTTCATTTTGGCTCTCGCCGCGCCCGTGCTTTGGATTGCCTTGCAGGTGGTTCCGATCCCGCTCCGTGGCCTTGGAAATCAGATCTGGGCGATTTCATCGGCAGCCCTAGACCAACCTCTCGCAGAGAGGTTCTCGGTTGATGTACGCGAGACGATATTGGCGCTTTCGCATTACAACGCTGTCCTCGCTGCGGGCGTCGTCACCGCAGTCGTTACTCTGGACAAGAATCGGGCGGCGCAAGTCCTCTATATCCTCGTATCGATCACCGCGGCCATCTGCATATTTTCGGTATGGAGAAGTAGCAATCAGAGTGGTTCCTGGCCCGCCGAACAAGTCTGGACATTGACCGCGGCGGCACTTGGTGCCCTTCTCTCCACTGCAATGGCTATCCGTGCGGTCGACCAATTCCGGCGGCCTAGAAGATCCCCTCGCTCGCCGGCAGGACCGCTCGTCATGATGACCTGCGCCATTCTGTCATTGATCGTCTCCGTTGCGGCGGCCGCGCTTTGTGGCGGCTGGATCGCGCTGATTGCCGTCCTGCTCGGAATGACAACCATCCTCACGGTGGTCGCTATTCGCAAATGGTTCTTTGGCCTGTGGGGCAGAGCTGGCGTTCTCGCGACCGCCGCCATGTTGTTCGTCGCCAGCTTCACTTTCATTCCAATCAATCGGAATGCTGACCTGACGACTGCCCTGTCGACGCAGACTCGGGCAGCAACTGAGCGGATGCTACAGGACACTCACCCGATCGGGAGCGGTGCAGGTACGTTTGTTGCGCTTCTGCCGATTTATGCGGACGGTGGCATGCTCGCAATGCGCGAACGACCGACCGCCGCCGCAGCGGTCGCGGTCGAAATGGGACGTACGTTCCTTTGTGGCCTGTTGATGGTTACCGTCATGAGCGCCTGCATGTTGTTCGGGCGCGCCTTGTCTCGCAATCACTCTTACTTGTACCCAGCCGTCGGCGCCGGCGCTTCCGTATCGTTGACAATACTGGCCTTTGCCGAAAACAGCCTTTTCGACTTATGGGCATCACTGTTGGTGGCGGCGGTCTTCGGCCTGGCTTTTGCTCAAAGCCTGTCGGGGACGGCTCGCGACGTGGAGACCCTCGAATTGCGGCCGCCTACGGAGGCCAGCGACCAAACCACGGCAGCGCGACGGATTCCTTGGCCTATCTTCGCTTCCCGATGGCCTCCGACCCGCGTTGCTCTGACTATGATCGGGTTGCTGTTGGCTGCGCAAACGGGTTGGATCGTCTCGCAAAGGTGGCCTTTCAGTGATCGACTCTCAGTTACATCGGTTGCCGGCTCGAATGAAGCCTTGGCCTCAACGCACCAATCCACGCGCGAGCATGCCTCGACTGCCTCAGGATTCACTGCAATTCTGCCCCTTAAGTCCGACAAGGCAGCCGAGATCGGTCGGTCCACGAACTTGAACGCTCTTTCTGCGGTGCTGCAATATTCACCCCTTCGGGGCGACGTTTGGCTCATGCTTGCGGCGCTTTCAAAGCAGCACGCGGCGCCTTATGACACGACAAGCTTACTTAAGATGTCCTACTATACTGCACCAAACGCGGTGGAACTTATTCCGCTACGGCTTTCCGTCGCTCTCGGCACTGATGCGGCGATCAAGGAGCCTGAGCTTCGAGATCTTATCCGGCGCGACCTTAAGGTTGCTATCACTGGCCGGACCCCACTCCAGCCAGCCATCGCCGCCGCATACCAGTCGGCATCGGCAGACGGCAGGGCGTTTGCCGATAGCTCGATTTTGGAGCTCGATCCTGGTTACGTTCAGAAGTTACGCTCGCGAAGCCCATAGCCGTTTTTCGGCAACGTGCCTCGGGACGATCGCGCCCAGGTCGAGCCTATTTGATATCGCGTCAGCATGAATAGCTCCTATTAATTTTATTGAATCCTCGGATTCAATTGCTATTAGATTTAAAATTATAGTATATTAAATCTTCCTTGCGTTTTTTGTTGGTTAGCCATGAATTTTATCAACCGGCATATCGCAGACGATGGGAGCGCTCTAACTCTCGTCAACTCACAATCGCCCATTGCTGATGAAGGAAAATGGCCCGTCCGGTACGACTCGGTCGAGCTTGTCGTGATCTGCGCCGATATCGTGACCATTCTATTCGCCGGTTTCCTTTCCGCGCTACTTTCACCCGGCGGCCCGGCACAAGCCGGTCTAATCCAAGCATTCGGCTACGCGGCGGCAGCAGCAGTGTGTTTGGTCTACATTCTGAAAGGCAGGGGACTGTATCGGCCAACCGAACTCCTGGTACTCCGAAGCCAGGTTCGCGGCATTTGCCTCACGTGGATTTTGTTGCATGTCCTGGCCGCCACTGTGGAGATGCTCGATGACAATCCGAGCTTCTTCCGAGGCGCCGGCCTCCTGTTTGCGGTACTCGGCCTGGCATCTTTGATTGTGCAACGGTGCGTTGCCAGGAAACTTCTGATAAAATGCTTCAGTGGCAGGAGGTTCGCGCGGACGAGTCTCGTCCTCATCACCGATCAGCCGCCGTCGAGTCATGCTGGTCTGTCGGAGACTCTTGCGGTTCTCGGCTATTGCGTCAAAGGCCGCTTTGATTTGCCTGCGATGGGCTCAGACCCCGGTTCCAGAAAACAGCTGAGCTCCCGCGTGATCGAACATATTCGTAACTCCGAAGTCGATAAGATCGTGCTGGAGGCCAATCCTGCACGATGGGCCGACCTTCGTGCCTTTATCTCAGATCTGAGAGTGCTGCCATTCCCCATCATGTTCGTCCCGGTTGGCGCTGCATCGGAATTGCTTCGACATCCGGCAAGGAGCTTGGGAAGTGCCGCTTGCGTAGAGATCCAGCCCGGCCCCCTCACCGCAATCGAGCGCGCGAGCAAACGAACAATTGATATTATCGGTGCGGGACTTGCTTTGACAGTCCTTGCACCGTTTCTCGCGATAGCTGCCGTCGCGATCCGACTGGATTCTCCCGGCCCGATCCTCTTCAAGCAACGACGATGCGGCTTCAATGGCCGAATATTTTCAATCCGCAAATTTCGGACCATGCATGTGCTCGAGGACGGCAGCGTAATCGCTCAGGCCACCCCACTGGACCAACGCGTCACCCGGGTGGGCAAATGGTTGCGTCGGACGAGTTTCGACGAACTGCCACAGCTGCTAAATGTTCTTGAGGGCAATATGTCGCTGGTGGGCCCGCGTCCCCACGCCTTGGCCCACGACGGACAGTTCGACAAGCTCGTCCGGAAGTACGCCTTCCGACGTCGAGTGAGACCGGGATTGACAGGATGGGCTCAAATCCATGGCTGCCGTGGACCAACGCCTACAGCGACCATGGTAGAGAGACGCGTTGAATACGATCTCTGGTATATCGACAACTGGAGCCTTCGGCTGGATCTCGCAATCCTGTTGCGAACTCCTTTGGAAGTTTTGCGGGGGCGCAATGCTTACTAGGACCCGATCGCCATACACCAAGTTGCGCCAGCCTGCTGGCGCAACAAGTTCTCACGCCCGCTGCCGAAGCTTCGGAGCCGCTTCCCCGATACGGAAATCCTCGATCCGACGGCCGGATTTCATGGCAGCGACCAGCCAACGCGGCCGCTTGCCTCGTCCCGACCAGGTTTCGGAAGTCTGCGGGTTACGATATTTCGGCAGTACGCGTGGATATTTCCGCCTTTGCTTGCCGGTCGGAGAGACGCCCGGCCCGGTTGCCTCGGCCAACATAGCCATCCCGCCGCCGAGAACCGCCAAACGCTTCTCCAGCTCCTGCTTTTCCGCCTTTATCCGATCCGACAAAATGCCGCTAATTTCCTCATGAAGCGACCATAGATCGTCGATGGACATCGCTTCTAGTTCGAGCTTCTTGGTAGACATGCTAGCATCCTGTAGTTGCGCCCATTTAATATCGCCCCTGCCCGATAATCAAGCCCCCAGTGTCGGGTTCTACGCAGAAATATGTGGAACCGGCAGAAAGTTCGCCCTCCACATAGCTGCGCCGCCGGTTCCAATCAAGACCAAAAAATGCATTATCCGCTCAATTTAATAACAGCCAGACTAAGAACACGCGCTTTACGTGCACCGGCGCCTCACCTCAAGCGGAAATTGGCTGTTAAACGGGGCGCGCGATCGATCTGCCACGCCGCGCTCTCGGCGAATATGACCGGTGCGCCAGGCCGGCCTTTGCTGGCAATCCGCCTGAGCTCCGGCTATCGGCACGCTGCAACCGGGCGCTTATGACTGCGATGTCTCTCAGAGCAAGCCTTCGCAGCTGGATTTGTAGCTTCAAAGCCCGGATGTCGCTCGATGAAGCCGAGGGAGCGATAAACCGACTCACCGCCGCTCGAATACGCCCCAGCGGGCAGCCGATGATATCCAATGTTTCTCTTGGAGCTTCCAGCAAGATTCCCTCACCTATCAAATAAACAGATAAAAATAATCCTCGCTATATATATTAAATAATATATTATTTATTTATTGTCGCGTCAATTTGAAAGACCAACCCTTGCCCTGCCAATGTTGTTCGCCACTCGAAAAGCGATATTCGGCGTGAGACGACAGGCAGGGGAGCGATGGTCGAACGGTGCCGAGAATGTTATGCGCAGGCAGGATCTCGAAGCCATGGATTTCGAAGAGCTATGGCTCCTCCACGAGGAGCTAACAAAGATTCTTGCTGAAAAGATCACAGCCGAAAAGCGGGAGCTGGAGAAGCGCTTGGCGCAACTCAATCAACCGGATCAATTCGGTGGGGCGGAGGGCGGGGCGACAGCCACGGGCTCGGGCCAGCCGCCTCGCCGCAAATACCCAAAGGTCGTACCGAAATACTTCAACCCCCTCAAACCGACAGAGACTTGGTCTGGGCGTGGTAAACAGCCGCGCTGGCTGGTCGCCGCGCTCCACTCGGGGCACACGCTGGACGAGTTCAGGATTCACGAGAACAGCGAAGCCTCCCACCGGGATGCTGGTGGTCACGAGCATTGATAGCCCTGCCACGGCAAATGCCGGCATGCGCGATATCCGGCCCACGGATCTGGAAGCCCGCTAACTGCTCCGAACGCTGTGATTGAAGCGCCCGCCGAGGGCATCTGCCGCAAACGACGAAGTGGTTTAGGCCTTCCCTGCGCGCACCGCGACGGCCGCCTCCAACAGAAACTGCAGGGTTCCCATCCTCGGCAAGGACCACAACCCGCGCCGGCGCGCGGGTGGGATGGCGCCGTTCGCCACCTTTCGGTAGTTTCCAATATCCAGCACCATCATCGCGAGGAAGGGCACACGAGTGGCTGGAAAGCGCGCCTGCATCAACTGTCGCACGAACTGCAGACGGGGAATCAGCCGAGAGCGCAACTCTCGCGGAAGATCGACGCCAAGCAACTCGGCAAGAGCGAGCAGCTGGGTTTCAACCGCATTCTTCATCAATTCGCCCGGGACAAGAGAGGCAAGCTCCCTCCAATCGAGCCCACCGACAGAATTGTTTAGATCGCGCAATTCAACAAGGTGCCGCAGGTCGAGATCGCCGAGCCAATAACCATAGTCTTGAAACTGATCATGGATGATCAACATGAGGGCGCCGTAGATAGGCGTGGGGATGTAAACGCGTCCCTGCCCCAGCGGCGCAGGGACGCAATGGTCCAGCGCCTGCCCGAAGCTCTGATAGAGGTACGCGGGACCTGGAGCTGCCGTTTGCAGGTCGATGGCCCCGACATCCTGCGAGCGATTCAAATCGACATGCCACCGCTGGCTTTCGGGCGGGGCCTGGGCATGAATATCGTAACCAATTGCACATAGAGCGGCGACTGCCGTCCTGGCCTCATCTGGCATGATCATGATATCCAGATCGGACATCAATCGAACGCCTCGTCGCGCCTCGTGCGCGGTCGCCAGCGTTGATGCCCCCTTGAGCAGGATTGGCGTAATGCCGTAGCCGTTCAACGCAACGACGGCTTCTTCGAGTTGAAGGAGGAGCCGATTGTTGCGCAGCACGTTTCGGCCGTGGATCTGCCGAATGTATTGGCTGACGTCCTCCGGAAGGATCGATGCAAACTTATCGACAAAATCGATGAGCGCCGGCGTCGTCAGAGTCTGATTTGCAAGCCCTATGACCGAAGTCCACTCGATATCGACAGGTGGCAGGCCTTGCAGGCAATTGCAGAGGGTCGTTAGCGCCGCGCTATGCCTTGCCATTGCATAGATCCATAAGCACGCGCCGAGCCTCCACGGCTTCGGAGTAGGTCAATTGAAGGGATCGCGCGCCCGTGACTATCCGCTTCAGAGCTAAGAAGCCGGCCTGCGAAAGTCTTCCGTCAGCGGCAAATGCGTTCCCAATGAGCCGCCTCATCGAGTCCAGCTGGTCTATCGCGGTCAATTCGGCCGGACCGCTCTCGACCCGGTTCAAGAAGATGAGCCAACTCGCGGAAACGCTTTGGTTGTGCGCATCCGGAATCGGCACGTAGCGCACCGAAATGCCGTCCGCGCGGCAATGCGTCGTGTCGTACCGGTCACCATGTAGTCGCGAGAGCAAGTCCCACGACCCCTCCTTCAAGGTGAGAGCAAACGGAATGCCGCAGATCGTTCCGTCAGCTCCAACCAGCGCAACGTCATCCCCGGCATACCGAAGTCCGGCGTCCACCAGCTGCAGTGTGAGGGTGGACTTTCCAGCTCCTGGCTGGCCGCACAACAACAGGCCTACACCGTCTTTCACGAGAGAAGCGGCATGAAGAGAGAAGGTCCAGCGATTGCTTCGAATAAGCCGCTCGGTGATGTGAGCTTTGACCGTGGGTGCAAGTGCTTCGACTTCACATCTGGAGATGCTGGAATTCTCTCCGCGCAACAACACTTGCTCGTCCAGCATCATCGCCTCGATGGCTATGTCGTCGTCGCCGCGGGCGCTCTGGTCGGAAACACAAAACAGCGAACACAGCCGGCTTAAGAGCTCCCGATTTGCAGCCCGGACTCCTATTCTGAGCGAGCCCAGAACCGCTGAGAAGGCAAAATCGGCCGGCATTCGCCAGTCGACCTCGAGCAACGCCCGATCGATCCAGACATCTACAAGCTGTCGCGTGAACTGGCGTGCCGTGTGCTCGTCGATGCCTAGCGCCCTAAGCTCCTGATGGGCGTCTTCCAACGAGGCGCCTTGCGCCAGCTTACACCAGATGAATGCTCCTACTCGGTCCAGCTCAAAGATTTTCTGCCCTGCTTCGCTGAAGAGCGTTGATCGACCGTTCAGCAGCGCGAACACTGCATCCGAAGCCGGTCTCAACACCAGCTCTGCCGACGATCTATTCAGCATGGCTCCAACCAATGTGAAGAAATCCGCCTCGCCAGTACCGATGCGGCGACGCCAGCGTCTGGGACGCTGTCGTCGCGGCGCTCGGCACCGAACGAAGTACAATCTGACCGGTCGCGGCCCGGCAATTCCCGTCTGCCGGGCACAACTCGCCCAATCGGTCTCGTTTCGAAATAACAATTCCGGTCAGTCATGCCGCGGCTGACCGGCCCTCGTCCCTCCCCGCGGAGAAATGTTCAACACCTGCTCTCAACGAAAGCTCGCTCGCGCTCAACCGATGAGCATCCAAGAGATACCGATAGGCCTCACGATCGGCACCGCGTTCTCGCAGAATGCGCTCCTTCTCGCCGATACTTGCCAATTCCGCGCGCATCTGGGCCAACTGCGGGGCATCAGGGGCGAGGTCGTACTCGCCAAGAGTTAAATTCCACATTGTCTCCTCCAGCCGAACGAACCTGGGACGAGCTCAGCTTACGTGAACGGCAGCCATTAACAACGAGATTTACGCGCTTTACCATATAATCAAAATTTATTTCATATTTGAACCGCGCACCGACCCTCCGCTACCAAAAGGCTCGATCGGCGCGCACCGGACCGATGGCCAAGAATCGGAGATACCGAATTTGCTGGAATGGGCCGACGTTTTCGATCGATGACATCGCTCCCGCGCCGCCGCAAAAAATAAATCGGCCGAGAGTCGCAAACCGGACCGACAGCGCAGATTTGATTTGCACATTAAATGCAAACAGAGAAATATTAACGAACCGCGTGCGAGGGGAGTGCGACCAGTGATCCGGTGGGCTGATCTTTCCGTCAAGAAGATAATGGTTTCGTTGCGAGCAGAATATTCGACTCGAGTCGCGGGGATCTCGAGTCGCGAGGATTTGGACAAGATAATTGTGAGGGACCTCCCAGAAGCTTTCGGTTGAGGTCGAAGCATCATTCAGGCTTGCCGAGCCCCAAGTCGGCAGTATCCCAGGAATTCGCCAAGCAGGAGATCCGGTCGGTTGGAGAAGCGTCGTCACGAGCAAGCTGCCCATTGCTCGAACAACGACCCCAGGTGCGATGCCCCCCAAGTCACCCGCACCGACGAAAGCGCACTCCAGCCGACCGGCCCTTTTTGTTCAGCAATATGTTTGAGGGAGGCACATATGGGTATGATCATGGTCAACTGTCCGCAAACGGGTCGCGCCATTCCTACCGGCATCAAGTCCGATCGCGAGACTTTCCTTCGGAGCATCGTCTTTTTCGGCAATACTCGTTGTCCAATCTGTGAGGCCAATCACAACTGGTTCGCCCGCGAGGCCTGGGTCGACGAGCCATTCGTTCGGACGTCGGATGTGCTTGGTGCTATTCCCTCGTGCTGATGCAAATGCCGGAGCCGCTTGAGAGAGTGCGTTCATTCCCATGTTCTCGGTGCAGGCATTTCGGTTGCAACGCATCGGAACATCGGAAACATTTCGGGGTATCGTCGTAGAGCGAACGGACGCTCGAGACTCCATCGCTTAGACGTTCTTGGCCGTCATCACGCAGCCAAGCTTCCCGTCACGGAATTCGGCAGAGGGTGTTTTAGTGAGTGGTAAGGTGTGCAGCCTGGTTGTTCTGAATGACACAAGGACCGAACTCGTTGGCCTGCTGGCTCAATTGAAGCGACTCCGCGAGAGAGTCCGAAGGGCGGAAGCACGGCGCTCGGAAGAACGGCGGTCAGCGTCGTCGCCGCGCGCGCGAGGGTCCCGAGCAGCGAGGGATCGGGCGCGCGGGATTCCCAGATGCTGGCTGGATTAAAACCAGCACCGATGTGTTCGAGAGAGGCTTTTTATAAAACAGGTAATGAGCACTGACCGTTCGGTTTAATCGCGATCATGAAGTACTTTAATGGAGCCTTGGGCGAATTGAATTTTTGCTAGATTTTCCCGCGCTGAGGCTGCAGATTGCTTTTACTGAGAATCTATTACTGAGAATCTATTTTTCCGGGGGTACTTCAAATGGGAAGACCTGCTGTTTCCCGTGATGCTTTCCGTGGGCTGCTCGCTTTCTATGCGGCGAAGGCTCATCACGATCATAAGTCTCAGGGCGAACATTGCTTAAGGCTGTTCGGATCTGCAGAGGATGTACCCGATACTTTACTGCTGCAGTGGTCGGACAGAACTGAGCTGGTCGGCTCCGAAGCCGTCGGTCGGTTAAAGGATCCGCTCGTTCGTCAAATCACGAACGGCAACGCTCAATACGACCATGCCAGCGACTTTCTCCACACGCTGCTGAGAGACCTCGGGCGAAAAATGCAGTGATCGCAATTCGCCGCGCTATAGTCGCCAGGCGCGCGAATTTTCCACGCCAACCACTCCAGTCGACCGCCTGCCGATAGCAAAGCTGAGCGCTCTCAGTGTCCGCGATTGAGAGCAAACCGGGTGTTGGCTGGCCTGGAGCGCATCAACGCTTTGACCCGCGGGAGGCTTGGTCAGTGCAAAGGATTCAAGGCGCACTCCCTCAGCGAGTTCTCCCGTCTGGCCGTGAGGATTGACAAGCCCGTAGCGGGATTGCTGTCATTTTAGCCTCTTTTCAGCCCAAAAATTAGTTGTTGCTTGGGGCGGGGCAGGATCTCAGCTCGGAGTCCTGCAATGTTCAAACAAGTATTTCCTGCGTGTTTCTTCGTTGTCATCAGCACGATCTGTTCAGAAGCAAGACCTTACCGCATCAGCCAAGCGCCCGAGTGCAATGTCATCATGCCATGTGACTTCTCGTCCACGCAGGCGCGCCGCCAACAAGTTTTACACCACTCACTGCAGGCGTATCGCTCAAAGCAACTCGCACTAACCCCGTCGAGCAGCGCAGCGGGGGTGAATGCCCGTGCTGAGACCCGGATCGTCGGCGGTCGGCCGGCCGGCTGCCCGTCTTCATTCTGCGGTTGTGGCGCAGCGCTGCGAGTGTTTGGTCGTGTCGTGCCTGAATTAAATCTCGCCGCCAATTGGCTACGCTTCCCGCGCACCTCGCCCGCGCCCGGAATGGTCGCGGCGCGGCGCGGGCATGTCTTCGTTCTGGAACAGCATCTCGAAGGCGATGTTTGGATGGCGTATGACGCCAACTCAGGCGGACGCGCGACGAGAATGCATCCACGATCATTGCGTGGCTATACGGTTGTCAATCCTCGTGGTGCGGGTTGAAACAGTTCGCACGACCGTTGGCCTAACGGCTCGTCGCTACTCTAACGCCAGCCAATGGCCCTCAATCTGGGCGAGGGTTGCAATGCCTGCTATTGAAGAAAGCGCAGTGGCCCCGTTGCCCCGAGCCCAGCTAGTGACCGGTCCTGGGCCACTGCCGCTGCTGAGGCCGCAACAACTCTGGCAACTGCTCAATTGCGAGCGCGCCGAACCATAGGTCTCGACGTTCTTGGCCGCAGCCGCCCGCCAGACTGACATGCCGATCGCCACCGCGATCGAAACGAGATTCCGCCGCTGCGATGAAAGCAGGCGACATGCAGACTACCCCCCGCACAACTCCGCCGGCTTGAAGCGGCGGCACGTCAGCAAGCGGCGCTCACGGGTGACCGGGCTCAAAGGAAGCGCTTTTGAAAAATTTGCGGAGGAATACCCACGGAGTTTCAGGAGCGGCAGGCGCCGGCGAAATCCGGTCTGCCCGTTGAAAGTGAGCAAAATTGACCATCCTGCAAAGACGGCATATGCCAACTTTTCCCGATTGCCGCTTGTTCAGCGGAACGGGGATCGCATGCAAAAGCGCCTTCATTCCAAGCTAGTTTGCACCTTAAAACACCTCTTTCCGCCCATGACCCGGTCGATTCAGATCAAAACGCTATCGGGGGCTCAGCCAAAGGAGCAAGCCAGGTTATGGCACCTCGATGCACAGCAGATGTCGACTACGGAGCTCCATGATTTGAAAGAGCGCGTAATGGAGGTCATTCAGAGAAAGCATCTAGACTCTTGAAGGGGGCGGATATCAGCCTTTGCTTCAAGACCACAGCCCTAGAGCAATATTGAACTTTGAGCTTCCCAACGGTTTCCTGAGGCTGGCCACGTGGAGGAGCGCAAATGCCGTCAATCGAACAATGCAGAGCCCATGTGCGGAATACAAAATCCTAGGAGCTGATCCGAAAAATTCAGCCCGCCGGTCTGCCTGCTTACATTTCACGGAGCTCGATAGCACTAGGGCACCAGGCGCGACAGCGCTGACCTAGGTCGTCGGGTCAACCGCTCCGCGCTCAAGCACCACATCCGAAAATCTAAATATATCCGTATTCACATATAGTTAGATGGTGGGGGAGGCAGGACTCGAACCTGCGAAGCCATGAGGCGGCTGATTTACAGTCAGCTCCCTTTGCCACTCGGGACACTCCCCCGCTCGACGGCAGCACAATCGGGCCGGACCTTGCCGGCGGACCGAAGACGGCCATGGAACGTGAAGGCCGCGACAGCCCGGATGGGGGTGCGACCGGGCGCGTTTATGGGCGATGCGGTGGGGCAAAGTCAACCGAGGCGAACAGCTAAAATCGCCCTCGCGGGCACTCAAATTGCCATATTCCGGGACCCGTGACACAAGCGAGCCCATGAAGGATCGAAAATTCGCACCAAAGGGTCCCCGCGGCGGGGCTAAGCCCTTCAAGAGACCAGGCAAATCGGCCGGCCGGCCAGCCTGGCGGGACCGCGATTCGCACCCCGACGGGCCGGCCATCCTCTATGGCTGGCACACCGTCACCATGGCGCTGGCCAATCCGGAGCGGCGGATCCGCAAGCTGACGCTGACCGAGAACGCGGCGAAGCGGCTCGCGGACGACAACATCGCGACCCCAGTCACGCCCGAGATCGTTCGGCCTCAGGAGATCGACCGTCTGCTCTCGCCCGACGCCGTGCACCAGGGCCTGCTCGCCGAAGCCGATCCCCTGCCCTCGCCCGATATCGAGACCCTGAAGCAGGAGGGCATGGTGCTGGTGCTCGACCAGATCACCGACCCCCACAATGTCGGCGCCATCCTGCGCTCGGCCGCAGCGTTCGCGGTCAAGGCGATCGTCACCACCGCGCGCCACAGTCCGGAAGCGACCGGCGTGCTGGCGAAGGCCGCTTCAGGCGCGCTCGAACTGGTGCCAATGGTCACCGTGCAAAACCTCGCCCGTGCGCTCACCGAGCTGAACGAACGCGGCTTCCAGACCGTCGGGCTCGACAGCGAAGGCAGCGAGGATCTCTCGGATGTCGCGCTGCGCGAGCCGCTCGCGCTGGTGCTAGGGGCCGAAGGAAAAGGTCTGCGGCAATTGACCCGCGAGACCTGCAGCGTGGTGGCGCGGCTCGACATGCCCGGCGAGATCAAGAGCCTCAACGTGTCGAATGCCGCCGTGCTCGCGCTCTATGTCGGGGCAAGCCGGCTGGGGCTGATGAAGCGGTAGGCCGCGAGCCACGGACGCAACTGCGCTCCCTCGCCCCGCTTGCGGGGAGAGGGTTGGGGTGAGGGGGAGTCTCCACAAGGACGGCCGTCACCCGGATTGCATCTTCGATGCAATCCGACCTCTCCCCGCAAGCGGGGCGAGGTGAAGAAAAGCAAAACGCCCGTCCGCATCGCGGACGGGCGTTTCATAACTGAACCGATCAGAGATCAGTAATAGCGGCGCAGCACACGGTGGCCGCCGTAGTACGGCGCGTGGCGGTGGGCGTAGCCGTAGCGCGGAGCGTGGCCGTAGTGCACGCGCGGCAGATAGCCATAGCGCGGGCCGTAGCCGTAACGGTACGGACGGTAGTGAGGGCGGTGATAGGGAGCCACGGCGGCGCGATAGCCATAACCGTAATTGGCGGGCGCGACGACCGCGTCTTCGCGGTAGGTCGGATACGGCGCGAAGGCGCCCGGGCCGGTGTAGGTCGGGCCCTGGTTGACGTAGTAATATTGCGTGGTCGGCTCGGCGAGACGCTCATAGGCGCCATAGCCGTACCCATAGCCGCCGCAGCCGGTGTTGCAGCCGGAATAGACCGGCGCGACCGGCTGGCACGGATTGAAGCCGCAGGCCGCGGCCGGCGCGGTGGCGGCGAACATCACGGCAGCCGCCGCGACCAATCCCGAAATCATCTGACGCATTACTCTCTCCTGTTGATTTTCGTTTTGTAGGATTTCGACGTTTCTTAACCCGGCGGCTTGCCGGGGACTTCGACATGCGGCCGCGGTCGCGGTGGCCGCGGACGATTGTTGATCTCGGGCGCGAGGATCACCGGCGGCGGATCGACGGGCACGTCCATCTGCGGCGGCAGCGGCGCCGATTGCGCGCCCCAGCTCTGGTGATAGCTCTCGGCCGGCTTCGGCAATTTGCGGTTTGCGGGGGGCTCGACCTCGAGCCGGCCGTAGCCGGGCCGCAGGCCCAGCGTCGGATAATAGTGGCCGACATTGTCGGGCTGCCGCTCGGCGATATAGCGTCCGCCATAGATCGTGGGCTGCACCTGCTGGTTCTTGCCCAGGCCCCAGACACCCTCGACCACCGCATAGGACGCGTCGATGTTGTTGATGATGATCGGCACGCCGGGACGGCCGGGAATGACGACGTCGAAGCCGCCGGCAAACGCCGTCGCAGGCAGTCCGATCAGAAAGGCGGCGAGCGCTACAGCGCGCATGAGGAGACCCCGGTTATGCGGCTGCAACCTAGCCGATCACGACGCAGAGAGGGTTAAGGCCCGCTCGCCAACTTCTGGTAAGCCTAACGTGTAGGGATTGCGCGCCGCTCAAATGCTGCAAAGCGGGCTAGCGAAGCGTTAACGGCGCAGGGCGCGGCCGCACGGAACCGCGCCGCGCGCTCACCTCGGTTTGAGCGTTTGGCGTTCGAAAATTCACCGGTTTCACCGGAACGTCCGGCGCCGTGAGCGTTTAGCTCTCGTCAACAAAATGGGAGCCAACAACCATGACGATCAAACTTCTTGGAGCGACGGCGATTGCGGCGACCATGCTGGTGGGCTCTGCCATGGCGCAGACCGTCGTCAATGAACCCGGCCGCTGCTCGGCGCAATTTTCCAACGCCAACTGCCAGAATCTCGGCCCCGGAAACCCCCACACTGATCGCGGCTATCGCCATCGCCGCGTGGCCTACCGCCAGACCAATGGCGATTGGAATAACGACTGGAACAGGAGCCGCACCGGCTTCTGGCCGACCGACGTCGCGGCCGGCGTAGCCGGCGCCGCGATCGGCACCGCCGGCGCCATCGCGACCGCGCCGTTCCGCGCCTGGGACAATTCTTACGCCTACGACAATCGCTGGAATAACTCCTGGGACAACCGCACCTACGCCCAGCGCAACGGCTTCGTCTGCACGCCCGGCACCTGGTTCAAGGGACAAGACGGCCGTCGGCACATCTGCCAGTAGACGATCCAAATCGATGCGAGAGATCAGGCGGCCCCGAGGGCCGCCTGATTCATGCTGGTGCGACGACCTTTCGGGTTCTGGCACTTTCCAATCAAGTCTGGTATTGCGACGCGCACGGACAGCCCCGGCACCTGCCGGCCCTGCCCGCGTCTTTCAGGCGTCGCCGGCTTAGCTCAGCGGTAGAGCAGCGGTTTTGTAAACCGAAGGTCGGGGGTTCAATCCCCTCAGCCGGCACCATCTTCTGACATCCTCAAGCCGAGCGCGTCGCCACGCTGCCTTGCTGGAAGTGCTCGGCACCTGACATCTCCACCCAGCCATGTTTCGACTGCTCGAACACCGATCTGATCGGCGCCTGGAAATCCGGATCCGCGATCGCGCCGACGGCAACGCCGATCATCGCCGGCAGATTGTCGGCTTGCCAATAGACCGTCGAGCCGCAGTCGGGGCAAAAATAGCTGCGCACCTTGCCGCCGCTTGCGGCTGTCCGAACGTATTCCTTCGGCGTTCCTGAGATCGTGACGGTCTCAGCCGGATAGAAGGCACCGACACCGAACGGCGCGCCGGTCCGTCGCTGGCAGTCGAGGCAATGACAGGCGACGACGAGCTGCGGTGGTCCCGGGAGCGACAACGCGAGAGCACCGCAGCTGCATCTGGCATCGATCATCGAATTTGCTCTCCATGTTTTTCGAATGCGAGTTGGAAAGGCGACGCGTGTCCCGGACGCAGTGCAGCGCCGCTTCGGCGATGCGCTGCAGAGCCGGGGCCCACTGCGCCGCATGTCTCGGTGCCGTCCCGGCTCAGCGCTGCATCCCCAAAAGCGCTGCAGCGCGTCCGGGACACGACGGCAAGATCCTCACTCGGTCCCGACCTCGAACGCCAGCAGCACGTTGCCGGCGACGCCGCTCCATTGGCCGTAGCCGGAATTGGTGTAGAGCATGCCGCCGGCGATCACGGGCCCCGGGCCGTCGATCGCGCCGCCATGGGCGGGGACGCCGTTCACCGCCTTGAAATCCCGCGCGGTGTCGAACTCCCACAAGAGCTTGCCGTCGGTGGAGTAGGCGCGCAGGAAGCCGCTGACGCCGCCGGAGAACACGACTTCTGGAATCAGGCTCACCGCCGCCGACAGCGCAGGACTGCATTGGGGGCGTTCGCCGCAGGCGACAGGCGGCACCTCCATCACGACTTTCCCGCTGGCAAGGTCGAGGCCGAACAGGCCGCCGCCTTGCGTGGAATCGAGCTGCCGCGTGCCGTCGCGCTTGAACCGCACGTCGGAGTTGGCGACATAGATGCGCTCCCCGTCCGCGGCCGAGCCCCATTCGCTGCCGCCGAGCGAACCGCCCTTCCCGATCCGGGTCTGCCACAGGATCTTGCCGCCGTCGTCAGGATCGAGCGCATGCACCACGCCGGACTTCTGCGCGATGGCAAGAACGCGCTTGCCGTCGCGCAAGGTCGCGAGGATCGGCGACTGTCCGAAATCGTGATCGGGCCCGTGCTCGTCGGGACAATTGGTCTTGTCTGCAGTGAAGCAGGCGACGACGAAGGCATCCTTGGGCGTCGCCTGCTGCTTCCAGAGCAGCTTCCCGGTTGCGAGATCGAAAGCGAGGATTGCATCGGCGGTCGCGGCCGGCGGATTGGAATAGGAATTGCCGGTCGCCACATAAACGGCATTGCGCTTGGCATCGATCGTCGGCGCCGACCAGATGGCGGCACCGGAGGGACCGAACAGCTGCGTGCCCCTGGCATTCTTGCCGGTCGGATGCGGTACTTCCGGAATCGTATAGGCCTGCCAGACCGCCTTGCCGGTCGCCGCATCCAGCGCCACGACGCTGCCGCGGAAGGTGCAGCATTCGTAACCGGCTTGCGAGCCCGCTGCTTCCTCGATCGAGGACACCGGCACGTAGAGCACGCCGGAATGCAGCGTCGGCGCGCCGGTGATGCGTGCGGCCGCATGCTCCTCCACCTTCGTCTTCCAGATCAGCGCGCCGGTCAGCGCGTTCACGGCATAGGCGTTGGCGCGCAAATCGCCGAAGAAGATCGCGAACTGATCGGTGCCGGGAAGCGGCGCAAAAGTGATCGCGGCGCGCACCGCCGCATCAAGCGCCAGCGTCCACAGCGTGCAGCCGCGTCGCGCGTCGAGCGCGTGCATCTTGCGATCGGTACCGCCGATGAACAGCATCCCGCCGACAATGGTCGGCGGCGCAAACGACACCGAAGCGCCGGGAAAGGCATAAGCCCATTTCAACCGCAAATGCGGCACCTGCGCTGCGGTCAGTCCGGCCATGTCGGCCGGCTGGAAGCGGCTGTTGCCGGCGTCGACGCCCCACCCGTTCCAATGCGGACCGTCGAGGGCTTGCGGAAAGCCGCTCGCATGCTGCGTGCAGCGGCCTTCCGCGTCGGCTGCAATGCCGTCAGCCGCGATCTTGCCGGTGACGAAGGACGCTATCGCGCGGCGTTCGGCGTCGCTGCGGTCCTTTGCCATCGCCGCCATGCTGCCTGAGGTCAAGGTCGCCAGCACATGGTCGAACGACATCGCCTGCATGGCGCCGCGGCCCGGCACGCGGGTCTGCGCATCGCCGTCGTGGCATTGCGCGCAATGCGCGGCATAGAGCGCGGCCCCCTCCTGTTGGGCCAGCGCCGGCGCGCTGCACCAGATCAACAACGCGGCCAAGACGGCACGTACGCTCATGCTGAGCTCCGGCATGCGAGAGGAAATTGTTTCACACAACCTGAAGTCTACCGCCGCCGCCATCACGGACGCAATGGAGTTGCGCCCGCAGCCGTCACACACCCGTCGCCATGCGGTCACGGTCCGGCAACTCGTCCAGCCGCCACAGGGCGAGGCTCTTGTCGCGCCAGCCGCCATCGCCCTCCTCGCAGCGCTCGTCGACCAACTCCCGCGGCGCGGGCCAGTCGAACGGTGCCTTCGTCATGTTGAGCGCGCGCCAGTCGCCGTCCTCGCAATCGCGATTGTGCTCGACTTCCGGAAACGTCGTGACGAGCAGGAATTGCGCCCCGCTCTCGCGAAAGCGGGCGGTGACGCGGGCGATGTTCTGAAAACTCAGATGCACCAGGCAGTCCCGGCACAGGATCAGATCGGCGCGCGGCAGGGCATCGCGCGTGATATCGGCAACCAGGAATCGGCCGGTCAGTTCGCCGTCCGCCACGCGCCGGTTGTTGGCCTCGATCAGCGAGGGCACGATGTCGATACCGATATAGTCGAGATCGAGCTTGATGCGGCCGATCCAGCCCGCATCGCCGCAGGGCGCATCGAGCAGCGAGCGCGCGCCGAGCCGTTGCAACAATGGCGGAAGCGCCTCCCGAATGGCGGCGGTCGCGGTGTCCTCCGAGCCGAGCCCGGATACCGAACTGGCCGCGCCCCAGAGGTTGGTCCGCTCGATCCGCTCGAACCGCGCAGCGAGATCGAGGCCCGCGAAATTGTCCCGGTCGGCGACGAAGCGTTCGTGGGCGAGCACGGGGGGACGATTGACGATCATCTGACGGGCGCGAGTCGAAATTGCGATACGGGACATTATACAGCGAACACCGCCGATGGGTTACGGCCATCGTGATGACGGCCGTGCGGTTCGTCATCGCATCGGATTTCTGCTGGCGCTGTCGACGGCGCTCGCGTCCCGAATATGGGACCGCTCGGAACCAACGACGCACGTTGTTCGTTCACGACCCATGCGAATTCAGGAAGAAAACCGGAACATGATTCTGCTGGCGATGGTGACACTATGCTGTGGCGCCGTGGCCGGCACGTTGACGCTGCTCGAGCCGGTGTTTCAGCCGGCCCCCGAAAGGCAGCTCGCCGAGCGGGCGGTGATCGACGTCATCAGGATATCGGATCAGACGCCGGTTCGGGTGGTGGGCGCGCCGTTCGAGCCCAACGTCAACCCGCGCGAGCGATAGCGCTCACCTCGGCGATGCCTCCGAGCCCTCCTCGGGCCGGCCATGGGCACGCGCCAACTCCTCCACGAACGCGATCACCTCCGCCCGCTTGTCGGGCGGAAGCGACAGGAACGCGCGGATGAGCCTCAGGCCCTCTTCGGCCGAACGTTCTTTTCCGGAATCCATGCGCCCACTTTCGGGCGACCGGGAAAAATATGCAACCCTTGTCAACCATCTTGATTCGGCTCAGCCGCTTTGCTGGAATGGCGGCGGCTGAGGTGGATCATGAAATGGATCAGGGAACGCGACGAGCTGATCGCGCAGACACTGGCCTTCGTCCAATCGGTGACCGGCAGGAAGGATGACCTGCTGCGGCCGGGCGCGCCGTCCGATGCTTCGGCGTCGACCGTCGAGATCGTCGCGGTCGAGGCTGCGATGGTCGAGACCGAGGCGCTCCAGCCCCCTCCGCAGCCTCAGCCCACCCAGCTTTCGTCGCCGCGGGCGATCGGCGATTTCCGCACCGAGATGCAGGCCCGCATCGCCAATTTCCGCAAGCATCAGGAGCGGTTCGAGCGCGAGCGCGAGGAATATTGTGCCGAAACCCTGACCAAACTACGTGCCGCCCTCCGCGACGCCCCCGGCCCACTGGCCAAAAAGTAAGGCCGCCCCTCCCGTCCGAAGGCCTACAGCAAAGACCTACAGCCGTACCTACAGCCAGGACCACACCAGCCAAAGATTGGCCGCGCAGGCGCCGAACAGCGCCAGCGTCAGCGGCAGGAGCATGTGCCCACAGGAGGTGTTCAGGTCGCTCGTCATGGCGGAAAACATCCCCTGATTCCGCCAAATGAGTCCCAGGGATTCTTTTTTTCGCGATTCAGGACTCGTTAAGGACTCAGGCCCCGGCGAGCCCGATCACGGGTCCGTGATCGACCGCTGCCTGAACCCGCCGGCATATGAGGTCGTTAATGGGCTTTCCGGGAGCGGGAAGAGATGCCCTACGCCCTGTTCTGCAACGACGCCCAGATCAGCAAGGCCTATCCGAGCGAGTCCGACGTCTGGAAGCTCGCGCAGCGGAGTGGCCTGGTCGTGGATGTCAGCGCCGACCACGATCGTCCGGGGCCGCGCCGGGTGCTCGATAATGATTACGAGATCAAACCCTGCCGGGCTGCCCAGGGCGAGGATCCCGCCAAGAACAAGGCCGAGGCCGAGCGCCAGTCCAGGATCGAGCTTGAGCTGAATTCGTGAGGGACTGCCGGCGGAAGCCGCAGGGGATCAGGGCGTCGCGGTCGCCAGCGAGGCCTGCTCACCAGGCATCGCCACGCAGGCCTTGCGGCGGTGCAGCCCGCGGATCGCGCCGGTGACCTTCAGCACCTTGCCCGACGGACACGCGGCGTCCTTGACGAAAGCCACCTCGTAAGGTGCCAACATCAGAGGCTCGGATTTGAGGATTGTCTGTGCAGAGCACGGCAGGCCAAAGAAGCACGAGAGCACCGCCGCCGACACCAAGATACGCATGTCCGTCGTCCCACCAGCCCGGTAATTCCCATATAACGCCTTCCGGAGCACGAGTTCCGTAAGCGGCAAAAATTATTTTTGCTTTACCCAGGTCCCATGACGCGCGTGAGAAGGCGCGCGCCGGAATGTTTGCCTGCAAATGACGCGCCAGATGGTTCACGCATTGCAAATGCAGGGCTGGCCGACGGCGCCTCGCGGACAAACGAAAGGCCGGCAGAGCCGGCCTTTGTCAGAGCGTGATCGCTGGCGGAGGATCAGTAGCGCGAGGCTGCCGGACCGCCCCAGCCGAAACGGTAGTTCACACCGACCTTGACGGTATGCTCGTCCTCCCGGCCGCGGACCCCGACGATGTCGGCCGGCCCCGAGGTGAAGGTGGTGTTGCCGAAATTATAGTACTGGTACTCGGCTTTGGCGGACCAGCTCGGCGCGAACATGTATTCGAGGCCGGCACCGACCGTGTAGCCGTCCTTGCTGTTGCCGGTCGTGGTGAAGCCCTGCGGCACGCCGGCGATGTTGACGCCGAGATTGTTGTTACGCCAGGCGTAACCGCCTTTGGCGTAGAGCAGCGTCGGTCCCCAGGTGTAGCCGATACGGCCGGTCACCGACCCGATCTGGTCGGTGTTGGAGGTCACCTGCGTGCCCAGCGGGAACGTGACACCGTTGTTGTTGGTCGGCAGCCAGGAGTACTGAGCCTCGATACCCACCACCCAATTGGGGGCGAATTGGTAGTCGAAGCCGCCCTGCACGCCGCCCATGAAGCGGGCGTCGCTGGACTGGAAGCTGCTGTCGCCGGCAAACGCGCCGCCGACATGACCGCCGATATAGAAACCGGTCCAATTATAGATCACCTGCGGCGGCGTATAGGCCGGCGCCTTGGTATAGGTGCGCGGCTGCACGTCCGCGGCCGCCGCCGGCGCGGCCAGCGCAAGCAGAGCGGCTGCACCCAGCAAAATCGATTTCATGATCATCCCCGTTCTTTCACGTACGACACTCAGGAAACAACGTGGCGTGAATTGGGTTGCTTCGCGGCGATGCCGGAACGTTGATCTTTCGTTACTGTGACGGGGTGGCAACATCGCGATTTTGTTCCATCCCGCCGCCCCACGCCGACTGTTTTGTCGCCTGCGCAAGACCTGCTGTACCAATTTGTCGCAACGCCAAATCGCCCCGTTCAAAGCTCGCCGAAATGTGATCCAGCGACTCCGGCGATCCTTGTTCTAGCACCAGGCCATGAAGGCCGGCTTTGCGCTACCGCGTCATCTTTTCCAGTTCCGGAAAGGGTGCGTAAACCGCGCCGGCACAGAGCTCGCTGGTCCGGTCGACGACGCGGTCCGCTCGTCCGTTGACGAAGATCACCGCGCGTTCCCGCATGGCCTTGTAGCTGCCGTCGGTCTCGCGCGGGGTGAAGTGCAGACAGCTCACATAGAACTGCCGGCCGCCGACCTCGCGCTGGACCGGCTCGGCCATGCTGGCTTCGCGCACGCCGACCGGGTTGTTCAGATAGGTGCGCATCAGCGCCAGCGTGTCGCTGCGGAAATTGTCGGGAAACGGCTGCGGTCCCCCGGCCTGGGTCCCGCCCATGAAGGTCGGACGGTCACCATCGCTGCCGAAACATGCCGCAAGCGCCAGCGGCAATACCAGGACCGATGCCGAGCGCACCGCACGTTTCGCCAATCGCCCCACAGCTCACGCTCTCCACGCGCACAGACTCAGGTCATGTTCTAGCCCCAAGGTCGCGCAAAGGGAATTCGGTCCTGCGCGGAAGGTACCGTCAACAACGCACCGCACCGCCGCCGGCGCCTGCGCTTTCGCACAGGCGCCGGGACGGGCCTGAAGTCCGTACACGGCGGCGGGCAATGCAAGGTGCCGCCGCGCGGAATCAGACGTTAGCTGCGCTTCTCGCTGGTGGCCGGCTTGGTCAGGTCCGGCTGCACCTTCTGCGACTTCTTGGCCGACAGATGCTTGTGGTGATGGCGATGCGTGCGCACCGTCTTGTGCTCGTCCGTGACCGCCGCGTTGGCATTCATCGCCTTCGACTTGGTATCCGCCTTGGTATCCACCTTGGCGTCCGCCTTGACGTCGGCGGGCTTGACATCAGCGGGCTTGACGTCAGCGGCCTTGGCGTCGGGCTTGACGCCGGCGTCCGGTTTTGCGGCGGTGGTGGACGCCTTGGTCTGGCTCTGGTCCGCCTTGATCACAGGGGCGGTCGTGGTGGTCTTGCCGGCCTCGGCGGCGACGGCCGGGGCTGCGATCACGGAAGCTGCGAGCAAGGCTGCGGAAATGGTCTTCAGCATGGTGGTCTCCTCTTGGAAGGATCTCGAGGCGGCGCCCTCTCGCCTACCCTTCGATCGTAGGTCGGAACCTAGAGGCGACGCACTGAACCCAGTCTGAAGCCCCTGGCAGGCTTCCGTTCATCTCGATGACAAGTTTGTCATCTGCAGCTGGGCGAACAGATCGTGCGAAGCGGGAATGTTTCCGCCAGACGGGTGTTTCGGTCTTCGGGCAATCGTGTAGGATCGCCACGTTCCATACGGGAGAATTTAGATGCGCAAACTCTCAATGCTTGTCGTGCCGGGACTGGTCGCCATGTCGCTGGCCGCCGCACCGGTGCTGTCCAGCGCCTATGCCGCGGGCGGCGACTCCCCTTCGCCGCCGCCGAGCTCGGACTCATCGACCAAGAAGGGCAAGAAGAAAAGCTCTTCCGTTAACGATCCCAAGTTCCTCGCCGCCTATCGCACCGCCTATACCGCGATCTACGACAACCACGACTACGCCGGCGCGATCGGCCAGCTGAAGTCGCTGAAGCGCGATGACGTCGCCGACGTCGCCAATCTGATCGGCTATTCCTATCGCAAGCTCGGCGACTACCAGTCGTCGAAGGTCTATTACGAGCTGGCGCTGAAGGACGATCCGAACCACGTCCGCACCTGGCAGTATTACGGCCTTTGGCAGCTCGAGCAGGGCAACCGCGAACAGGCGCAATATCATCTGAACAAGATCGCTTCGCTCGCCGGCACCGACAGCTCCGAATATCGCTCGCTTGCCGCCGCGCTCGACAAGCCGACCGGCGCGACGCTCGTGTACTGAAGACATCGCATCTTCATGGAGCGAACGGGCACAACCTTTACGGGTTGTGCCCGTTCCGCTTTCTCGGCTAGCCTGCCGCACCAACCTCCCCCTCGCAAATTGGTAGCGCAATGGACCCGTGGCTGCGATCCGCGATCGACTACATCGGCTCCTGGATCGAATTCCAGCTGACGACAATCCAGCAGCCCGGCGTCATCGTCGCCTTCGCCCATCGCGGCGAGATCGTCGCCGAGCATGCATTCGGCCTTTCCAATCTCGACACCGGCGAGAAGCTCACCCCGCGCCATCGCTTCCGCATCGCCTCCCATTCCAAGAGCTTCACCGCGGCCGGCATCATGAAGCTGCGCGAGCAGCGCAAGCTCCGGCTCGACGACACGATCGGCCAATATGTCGGCGGCCTGCATCCGCGCGTCGCCGAGACGACGATCGCGCAGGTGCTGTCGCACAGCGCGGGGCTGACGCGCGACGGCGTCGATTCCGGCCAGTTCATCGACCGCCGCCCCTATCTCGATGCGAATGAGCTCCTCGCGGAATTGAAGCTGCCGACCGCGATCGAGCCCGGCAGCCGCTTCAAATATTCCAATCACGGCTTTGGCCTGCTCGGTCTCGTCATCGAAGCCGTGACGACCGAGCCCTACTCGGTCTGGATCAAGCGCGAGGTCATCGAGCCCGCCGGCTTGCGCGAGACCGAGCCGGACGCGCCGCTTGCCAAGGGCGCGCCGTTCGCGCGCGGCCACACGCGAAAGGTTCCGCTGGGCGAACGCTGCGTGATCCCCGGCGACAATCCGGCGCAGGCGATGGCTGCGGCCGCAGGCTTCGCCGCGACCGCCGCCGACACCGCGCGCTTCTTTGCGCAGCTTGCGCCCAATGCCAGAAAGAGCGTGCTGTCAGTCGCAAGCCGCCGCGAGATGACGCGGCATCATTGGCGCATCCCGCAGAGCCTCGAGGGCTACTACGGCTTGGGCGTCAATGCCGGCAAGACCGACGGCTGGGACTGGTTCGGCCATGGCGGCGGCTTCCAGGGCTACATCTCGCGGACCTGCGCAATCCCGGCTTGCGAGCTTTCGATCAGCATCCTCAGTAATTCGATCGACGGTGCCGCGCCGTTCTGGATGGACGGCGCAATGCAGATCCTGCGAGTCTTCCAGACCCGCGGCGCGCCTGACCGCCGCCTGCGCGACTGGACCGGGCGCTGGTGGACGATCTGGGGCGCGAGCGACCTCGTTCCCGCCGGCAACCGCGTGCTGGTCGCCAATCCGCAGTTCAACAATCCGTTCATGGACGCCGCCGAGATCGAGGTCACCGGCCGCGACGTCGGCAAGCTGGCCTGGGCCGCCGGCTATTCCAGCCATGGCGAGCCGGTGCGCCGGATCCGCGACAAGCGCGGCAAGGTCAGTGACATCTGGATCGCCGGCGCGAACGTGAAGCCGGAGCGCGTCGTGGCGAAGGAGATCTCCCGCCGATATCCGCCGCGCAAACGGCGGCCTACTCCCTGATCAATCGCTCGACCTCGCTGCGCAACGCCTGCCGCGAGCCGCCCTGCGAATAGAACATGTGGCCGCCGGGATAGACCGCGAACTTGACGCGCTGCGTCACGAAGGCGGGCAGTTGATCGAGCACCCGCTTGGTTCCGAAATAGGGCGTGGCAAGGTCGAACAGGCCGTGCGCGACCAGCACGTTCAGCTTCGCGTCGGTAGCGAGGATCTGGCGCAGCTCCGACACCGATTGCGGCGGGTTGATGCCGCGGCCGAAATCCCAGTGACCTTCGACGGCACCGTTGAGGACCTCATAGGAGCCGTCGGGCTTCCAGTTGAGCTTGCGTGAGAGCACGTCGACCGCGGCGCTCGTCAGCGGTGCCTGGAGCGCATCGCCGGAGGGGTCGCCGAAGCGCGAGCTGCTCGAATCCGGATAGGGATCGAAACCGCGCACGGAGCCGTCGTAGCGTCCCGTCACCTTGCCGTTCTTGCGGTCGAATTCGCGGCGAAACTCGCCGACGTCGAAGCGCCCGGCAAGGCGGCGGCTCACCGCCTGGTCGATGCCGGTGAGCTCGGCGACCTTGTCGGCCAGACGATTGGTGGCCTCCCTGTCCGCCTCGCCCTTGACGAGGTCGGCCAGGAATTCGCCGCGCGCGTAAGCCTCGACGTCGGCGAGGTCGGCGCGCTTGACCGGCCCTTTGGCTTCGCGCGCCACCGCCACATAGCTCGGCAGCGTCGCGACATATTGCAGGAGGCTGGTACCGGTGAACTCGCGGAAATCCAGGAGCGGCGACACCAGGATCAAGCCCCGGACGCCGACGCCGTGCTGGATCTGCAACTGGCGCACGACCTTGGGTCCGCGAATACCGCCATAGCTCTCGCCCGCGACGTATTTCGGCGAGGTCAGCCGGTCGTGCTTCTCGAGCCAGCGGCGGATCACGAGCGCGATCGAATTGACGTCGCCGTCGACGGAATAGAACGACTTGCGTGCGTCCTCGCCGCTCGCAATGAAGCGACTGTAGCCGGTGCTGACGGGATCGATGAAGACGAGGTCGGTGAAGTCGAGCCAGGTCGCGGCGTTCGGCTTCACCTCGGGCGAGGCCGACGGCGACAGCGCATCGCCATCCAACGGCAGCCGCCATGGACCGGCCGCGCCGAACTGGAGCCACGCCGAGGATGCCCCGGGTCCGCCGTTGAACAGGAACGTGACCGGGCGCGTGGCGCGGTCGGCGCCGTCGAGCTGGTAGGAGGTATAGGCGATGTCGGCCAGCGGCTCGCCCTTGCCGTCGAACACGCGAATGGAGCCGGCGGTCGCGGCGAAGTCGAGGGTACGGCCGGGCAGCGCCAGGGTCTGCTTCGTGGTCGAATCCGGCGGGAGACGGTGCGGCTCGGCCGAGGACGAACTCTGCGGCCCGCTTTGCGCACCGCTGCCGCGCCCACCCTTCTGTCCGGTTGGCGCCGCCGTCTCGGCGCGCGGCTGCGGCGGATCCTCCGCCCGCGCAACACTTGCGAATGCGACCAGGGCCACGGCCAGTACGACCCCGGTTCGTCGCAGCGTCGGCAAGATCGTGGGCATGATCGTTCTCCCTGCCGGCCGTCATAGCCGAGACGCAGCGAAGCTAGCGAGGAATTGCGACCGTTTGCGGGATCACCAGTGGATAGCGCATCCCCGCCGGGCCCAAATCAACCCGTTTTGTTCTCTGGATCGACAATGGCCCGTTTGTCTCGAAAGGCGGTCATCCTCGACAATGGAGCCAAACCTCGTATAGACGAGCCCGGCGGAACTTCCTCCAGCAGCGGCCGTGCCCGACAAGCCATGACCAAGCCCCAGCGATACGACCGGATCGCCTTCGTCGCCAGCTCGAGCAACGAGGCGCAGGTCGCCTTTGACCAGCTCACCAGGGACTATGGCAATTGCGACCCCAAGGAGGCCGATATCGTGGTCGCGCTCGGGGGCGACGGGCTGATGCTGCAGACGCTGCACCAGAACATGCGCACGGGAAAGCCGATCTACGGCATGCATCGCGGCACCGTCGGCTTCCTGATGAACGAATACTCGACCCACGACCTGCGCGCGCGGCTCGAGGCCGCGCATGAATCCGAGATCAATCCGCTCCTGATGCGCGCGACCGACGTCAACGATTGCGTCCACCTGCACCACGCCATCAACGAGGTCGCCCTGTTCCGGCAGACCTACCAGGCCGCGCGCCTGCGGATCATGATCGACGAGCGCGAGCGCATGCCCGAGCTGATCGCCGACGGCATCATGGTGGCAACGCCGGCCGGCTCCACCGCCTACAATCTGTCCGCTCAGGGACCGATCCTGCCGATCAACGCGGCGCTGCTGGCGCTGACCCCGATCAGCGCCTTCCGCCCGCGGCGCTGGCGCGGCGCCCTGCTGCCCAACACGGCCTATGTCGTCATCGAGGTGCTGGAGGGCGACAAGCGACCGGTGGCAGCGGTCGCCGACCACGACGAAGTGCGCGACGTTCGCCGGGTCGAGGTCTTGACCGACAAGACCATCTCGATGCGCATGCTGTTCGACCCCGGCCACAGCCTGGAAGAGCGCATCCTGCGCGAGCAGTTCGGCTACTAGAACCATCTCGCGGCCGGCCGCGCAGCTTCGGTCGCAACCCTTCGTTAACCTCCGCCGCGATATGGTTAACGAAGGTTGACCGCTTTTGGCCCGGGCGTCATGTTCCGTATCGACTTCAACAAGCTGCGCTTCCTCGTCTGCGACGACAATCCGCACATGCGCCGCATCCTGCGGACGCTGCTGCATTCCTTCGGCGCGCGCGAAGTCTATGAAGCCGAGGACGGCGCCACGGCGCTCGAGATGTACAGCCATTATGTGCCCGACATCGTCATCACCGACTGGGCGATGCCGATCTTCGACGGGCTCGAACTCGCTCAGATGATCCGGCAGCCGGAATCCAAGGGCAACCCTTACGCGCCGATCATCATGCTGACCGGCCATTCCGAGAAGCGCCGCGTCACCGTCGCGCGCGATGCCGGCGTCACCGAATTCCTGGCCAAGCCGATCTCGGCCAAGGGGCTCTATCAGCGCATCCTCAACGTCGTCGCCAATCCCCGCCCCTTCATCAAGACCAAGACCTATTTCGGGCCGGACCGGCGCCGCAATACCAATTCCGCCTATATGGGTCCCGAGCGCCGCGTCGGCGAAAAGCACGAGGTGCTCCAGCAGCCCTCGCTGCTCGACAAGGCCCGCTCCAGCATCTAGCGCAACGTCTTCAGGCGAGGCAGGCAACATGGCGAAGAACAGCGCAAAGGACATCGAGGTCAAGGCCTTCGCCACGCATCAGATCATCACGCAGCCGAACCCGCTGCGCAAGGTTCTGCGCCGGGTCGAGGACAAGGACATGGACGATCCGATCGGCCGCGCCGAGCAGGCGCTCGCGGGCCTTTCCGGCGAGTTCAAGCACTGGATGACGACCGAGGTCAACCGTCTGTCGGCCGCCTATGTCGCCATCCGCAATGACGGCTTCACCAAGGAAAGGCGCGACGAGCTGTTTCACGCCGCTCACGACATCAAGGGCGACGCCGTGACGTTCGGCTATCCGGCCGCGGCCGGAATCGCCGAGAGCCTGTGCCGTGTCATCGAGCACGCGCCCGATCTGGAAAAGGTCCCGGCCGAACTGTTCACGCACCACATCAACGCCATCCTCGCCATCGTGCACGAGAATACCAGGCTCGACAGCATCAGCGTCTCCACCGAGCTCAACCGCCGCCTGCGCAAGATCGCCGACGACTATCTCGCGCACGTCAACCGCGACCGCCCCGAACATCTCGAGGTGATCCTGGCGCCGAGCATCGCGCCCGGGGAGTAAGCTCCAGCTCCCTCCTCGTCATTGCGCGCAGCACTTGCGACGAAGCAACGACGGAATGTGAGCCCGCTCCATCCAGACGGGCAGTATCGTAGGGTGGGCAAAGCGAAGCGTGCCCACCAATCGATTTTGAGCTGCGCGGATAGATGGTGGGCACGGCGCTTCGCGCCTTTGCCCACCCTACGGCATCTCGCTACGCCGCGATCAGGTCGTCGTAGAGCGGATCGATTGCATCGTCCGCGACCAGCTCGTCGCAGAACAGTCTTGCCTCTTCCCGTGCCGATTCCGTGGCGAAGCGGCGCAGCAGGACCATCAGCGGCTCGGTGGCGCCGCGGTCGGTCTCGCAATGGGTGAGCACGCGCTCGACCATGCGGCGGCGCAGCCGTGCCGCACCGTCGTCGCTGCCGACAAAGCCCTGCTCATGGCAGGCATCGAGCGCGACCTGGAACGCCGCAAACGTCGCCTCGGGCAGCCCGGCGCGCCGGAGCAGCGCATGCAGGCTGTTGCCGCCGCGATCGTGCAGCAGCGAAGTGACGCGCGCCAGCGGCAGATCGGCAAGCTCGGCCAGCGCCGCGTCGAACAGATCGAGATTGCTCGACAACAGCGCGCGCAGGATCAGACCGGCGGTCAGCTGGCCCGTGACGCGCAGATGATGCACCAGGCCCTGCATGTCCTCGCCGCGCGAGCGCGCCGCGATGTTGATGGTGGAGCGGTCGCGCGCCTCGATCGTGATGCGATCGGCACGATCGGCGCTCAGCCAGTTCCGCGCCACGACGAATTGCGCCAGCGTCTCGGAGAGTTTTGCCACCAGCGCGGCGCGGGTTGCTGACGGTAAGTCATCCAGCACCAGCATCGCCTCGCGGATCGCCGCGAGATGGCCGTGGCGCTCGACGATGCGATTCCACGAGAACGGCGCAAGCTCGGCATGGGGATTTTCGATCAGCTCAAGCGCGGCCGCCGCGCAGCCGACTTCGGCAATGGCGGCGCAGACCGAGACCGGCAGCGCGACGCGGCGGGCGACCGCGCATTGCACCTCGTCATTGCCGGTTGCAACGATGTCGACGAGGTCGGCGTCGATCAGCAGCGGGGAATGTTCGAGCACCGGCAGCGCGACCGTCGGCTGGTCCGCCGAGAGCGCCCGCACGATCGATGCCGGCGCGTCGAGGCTGCGCGCAAAGGCCTCGGCCATCGCTTGCCGCACCAAGGGCGAGGGATCGTCGAGCTGCATCAACAGCGCGCCTTCGGCGGCGACGCGGTCCTCTGTCGAAAGGTCTGAGATCAGCCAGGCCCGGGCCAACGCCCGTGTTGCCTCGGCCCGCTCGCCGGCGGACGCCGTCCTGATCCAATTAATGAACTGCCGAACAATCATCCTGCTTCCGGCTTACACAACAAACGAAAAGGGTGGCGGCTCGTCACCTGCAACACAAAATAAACCACGACGCTTAACAAAGCGTTCACCATAACTGGCTGGTTTTATTGACGTTTTGTTAAGGGAACAAAACCGCCCGCGATGCGTGCACGGACGCAGCGCAGCACGTCAGTGATGCGCTGCTGAGCCGGGGCCCAGAAATTTTCGAGAGGAATTCGCAGCACTGGGTCCCGGCTCAGCGCAGCGCGTTTCACGCTGCAGCGCGTCCGGGACACGAGACGGCGACTAGCTCGAGAACGTGCCGCTGCGATCGCTGAACAGATCGAGCGGTTGCGGCGGACGCACGTCAGGCGCGGCTGACGCGACGGACGTCAGCGAGGCGTTGTTGCCCCACAATTTCTGCACCGTGGTCGAGACCGGCTGCGTGGTGTCGCCGGGCTGGTAGATCGAACGGAAGGCCGGTGTGGTCGGCGCATTGTCCGCGACCGTCGTCGGCGATGTCGCACTGACGGGCGTCGCCGCGCGTGTATTCGGGAAAGTCTGGAGATAGCTGGCGTTGTCGATGACCGGCGCGGTCGGCTGCACGCCGCTTGCGCTCGCGACCTCGGTGGTCGACAGCGTGCCGCCATACATCGCCATCGCGCTGCGGGTCACTTTCGAATTGGCCGCGCTGGCATAGCGCGCGTCCAGCACCGAATAGACCTCGGAGACGCTGCGGGCGCGGCCGTCCTTCGCGTAGAAGATCGAACGATTGGCGGACGCTGCGTTCGGAAACAGCCGCGCACCGACCGCCTGCGGATTGTCCTCGGCATTGGCGATCAGTTTCGCGGCGCCTCCGACGCCCATGAAATGCGCCATGTAGAGCTCGCTGTCGCTCGGCCTGCGCCCGAGCAGACCGGTCAGCTTGAAGCTGTTCGACTGCGTCAGCGCCGCCGCCATGCTGGAAGCGGCTTGCGGATCGTCGCGCAACTTCATGATGGACCGCTTCATCACGGGATCATCGACGGTGTAGCTGCCCGACGACGTCCTGGTGATGGCATCGGAATAAGTGCCGTAGCCGAGCTGGGTGCCGGCCTCCTTCACGGTGCCGAGCCAGGTCTGGTCGATGAACTGGTAGAGCCCATGCGCGGACGAGGTGGTGGCCCCTGCCGTGGGATCGAAATCCGATTCCATCTTGGCGGTGGTCAGCATGTACTGGAAGCTGACGCCGCTGATGTTCGAGGCCTGTTTGATCGCACCGGCGACGCGCGCCCGCGCCGGATCGAGACCGGCCGTCTGCGTGGCGCTGGAATTGTCGACCGACATGATGAAGTGCCCGCCCCGCGCGGCGTTGAGCGGCGCCGGCAATTCGGACGCCTGTCGTCTCACCGTGGGACAGGTATGGTTAATGCGGGGTTAATTGAGCCCCGGTGTCATTCCGGGGCGCGCGAAGCGCGAGCCCGGAATCCATCGCAACAGCGAGTTACTTCTTATAGACCGCGTCCGGATCAAACAGCCGCGCCGCATCGGCGAAGACCAGCTTGGCTCCTCCGCCCTCACCCTCGACCTTGCGATAGAAGCACGACCGCCGCCCGGTGTGGCAGGCAGCCCCGATCTGCTCGACCCGGATCCAGACTGCGTCCTGGTCGCAATCGGTGCGCATTTCGATCACGCGCTGGGTCTGACCCGAAGTCTCACCTTTTCGCCACAAGGCATTGCGCGAGCGGCTGAAGTACCAGGCCTCGCCGGTCGCGATCGTTTTGCGCAGCGCCTCCTCGTTCATGTGCGCGACCATGAGCACGTCGCCGGTGGCGGCGTCGGTCGCGACGCAGGTCACGAGCCCGGCCGCGTCGAACCGCGGCTGGAAGGACAGGCCTTCCTCGATCTCATGGGAGTGAGCGGACACGACGACCTCGCAAGAGCATGACCCGGAAAAGTGCGCAGCGGTTTTCCGACAAGGTCATGCCCAACATGACCATCGCGAGGTCAGCGCGTGCCTCGCACCAGGGACAGGAAGCGGGCCTGCTCCGCAGGATTGTCGCGGAACATGCCGGTGAAGCGGCTGGTGAAGGTGGAGGCGCCATGCTTGGCGACACCCCGCACCGACATGCAGGTATGCTCGGCCTCGATCAGCACGGCAACGCCGCGGGGCTTCAGGACCTCGTCGATCGCTGCCGCGATCTGCGCCGTCAGATGCTCCTGGGTCTGGAGCCGGCGGGCGAAGATGTCGGTGAGGCGGGCGAGCTTCGACAGGCCGACGACGCGCTCCACCGGCGTATAGGCGATATGGGCCTTGCCGTAGAACGGCATCATGTGATGCTCGCACTGCGAGGTGAACTCGATGTCGCGCACAAGCACGAAATCGTCATAGCCGGCGGTCTCGCCGAACGTGCGGTCGAGCACCTCGGCCGGACATTGGTGATAGCCCTGATACAGCTCGTCGAAGGCCTCGACGACGCGGCGCGGCGTGTCGAGCAGGCCCTCGCGCTCGGTGTTCTCGCCGATATAGGCGAGCAGCGTCTTCACCGCCGCTTCCGCCTCGGCGCGCGCCGGGCGCGGCTGGTCGGCGCGGACGGCGGCGGCGAGGAATTCAGCGGGATCAAGCTCGGCCGGACGGCCCTCGGGCTGCCGGTCAGAGGGCTTGCCCGGGCGGAGGGATTTGATTGCAGCGTCCATATCGACTCCGTTCGACGGCCTTGCGGCCGGAGTGTCACCGGCAGACGGGGCGGCCAAGCCGCCGGACGCCTGAACAGAACAGTTTCGGCGGAAAGGGTCCTGAGCTCAAAACGCTGACGGCATAGATCCGGATCACCGCCCCGTACCGCTGGACTGTATTTCCACCAGTTCCGACCCTATATAGGACCCTGGGCGACGCCCGCCAAGGCCGATCGGGTGCCGAAGTGGGCATGGACGCGCTGGACTCCATCACATGCTGAACGACATTTATAACAAGCGGATCATCGAGTTGGCCGGAAATATTCCGCGCCTCGGGCGGCTGCCGGACCCCGATGCCTCCGCCACCGCCCACTCCAAGCTGTGCGGCTCGACCGTCAAGGTCGATCTCAAGATGACCGGGGACACCGTCACCGACTTCGCCCATGACGTGAAGGCGTGCGCGCTCGGACAAGCTTCTTCATCCATCATGGCAAGTCGGGTTGTCGGCTCGACTGCGAGCGAACTCCGTGAGTTACGCGAGACTGTTCGCAAGATGCTGAAGGAGAACGGTGCGCCTCCGGAAGGCAAATGGGAGGAGATCAAGTTCCTCGAGCCCGTCCGCGACTACAAGGCGCGCCATGCCTCGACGCTGCTGACCTTCGATGCCGTGGTTGACGCAATCGGCCAGATCGAGGCCAAAGCCAAGCAGCCGGCTGCGGCACAGGGCTGAGCCCAATATTGTCATTCCGGGGCGCGCGCCAGCGCGAAACCTGGTGCGCGATTGCGCACCTGAGAATCTCGCGCTTCAATCTGTATTCCGGGTTCGTCGCTTTGCGACGCCCCGGAATGACAATGGGTGGAGCTTACTTCGGCGTCGCTGCAGCCGGCGCGGCCACACCGCCCGTCGGCACCACGGCTTCCGCCGTCTTGGTCGACTTCGCAGACTGCTCCGGTTCCACGCCGAACCTTGCCTGCGTCTTCGCGGCAAGCTCCGCCATCGCCGGTGCGGAAATCTCCACATGCGGCAGCACGTCGGCAACGAGATCGGTCGTCACGAGATTGGTGAGCTTGAGCTCGCCGGCGTCCAGCTCGTGCAGATCTTCCCAGGGCGGAACGCTGAGCGCGAGCGACAGCAGATCGCCGGCGCCGCCCATGTCGAAGGTGTATTTGGCAAGCCGGCCGATGTCCCGCTCCACGATCATCAGATCCTGCGCGCTGTAGCTCGCCGCCTTAGCATCATCGGCGCGGTCGCCCATCCAGATCTGGTGGACGCGGACATGGGCGGCTTCCGGCACGTAGCGCTTCTTGCCGGCCAGCAGCAGGAACACGCACATGGATTCGCAATAGGCCTCAGGCGCGACCGTCGGGCGGGCCGACTGCCCGCCGCGCAGGCTCACGCCGACCGTGGTCAGCAGGCCGAGATTGCGGAAACGTCGGCCAAGCGTGATTGCGTCATTGACGGAACCGCCGCTGGAATCGAGCACCACGGTGGCGCCACCAAGCTGGCGTCCGCGAGAAAATTCTTCGAAATCCTTCGGTGTGTCGGCGGTGATGACGCCGACCGCGCTGACCCAGCCGCGGCAATTCGGCTCGCAGGCGACCCAGCTGAACTTCATCGGCAGCTTGCGCTCTTCGAGCGCGCTCCCCGCTCGAGCCGACGACCCGAGTGTCGCGACGGCGCCAGCCAGCACGATTCCACACGCGGCGGTTCCCACCAGCAACCAACCGCGAAGATTAAGGGAGTTCAGAAGTCTCAATCTGGTTCCTTCCCCAAGCCCCTAAGGTCCCCAACAATCCTTGGTAGCGCCCGCTGAGTCCATCATACAGGCGTATGTTTCTCACATGGACGTCACAAAAATGGTATCCGTGGGAATACAGATCGTCCACAAGTACTTGCTGCACTGCTCCCAAAAAGCATGCAAAATATGGCGCATAAACAACAGCTTACAGTTCCCTGCGCCGGAACCGTGCAATACCTCGCTCACCATGACAGCATTGTGCACATGAAGCATTCAGTCTGCGCGCACTGTTCCAGTTCGCTCGATGGGGCGCTTCGGCTCCCACGCCGATTCGGCCGCGCGCTGATCTGGCTGTACCGGCACACGCTGTCGCCCCTGGTTGGTTACAATTGCCGGCATCTGCCGACTTGCTCTGTCTATGGCGACGAAGCGATCGAACGGTTCGGGCTGTGGGCCGGCGGCTGGATGACGCTCGCACGACTGCTGCGCTGCAATCCCTTCGGCACCTCAGGCATCGACAACGTGCCGCTTGCCGCACCGAAAGGCGCGCGCTGGTATCTGCCATGGCGCTATGGCCGATGGCGTGGTGTCAACGCATCCTGAGCTATGCGATGCTCCTGAGCCTGAGTGGAACCTTGGACTTTGCTCCCGCGTTGTTTTGATGCTCCCCTTCGGGAGGAAACAACAATGCGCTGGAAAATCAGCCCTCATCTTCACACCAGGCTTTTTCACACCAGGCTTGGCCCCGCCCCCGGCTCCAGGCGGCACCACGACCCCCGCACCATGGACCTGCTCGCGATCGTCGCCTTGCTGGCGCTCGTGCTCGGCTCGGGCTGGTACCTTGCATCTAGCCTTGCGACGCCGCCAAGCACGACGGCGTTCATCGTACCGAGCCAGAGCGTGCACTGGTGATCAGCGGAACCAGTAGAAGCGCCCGGGCGACGGCGGGATCGACTCGGGCGGTCGCAGCCGTTTCGGACGCGGCGGCTTTGGCGTCGGATCGGCCGACGAGGTCGCCTCCCCGCTTGGCGGCGTTTCGCTGCCCGGCACTTTCACCGCCAGCAGCAAATTCGACTCGTGCATGCGCCAGCGGTAGCCGACGCCAAAATCAATCGGCTGGGCGCGTGTGAACAATTCGGCGTAGCGCTCCTGGTAGCGGCCGGGGAATTCGTCGATCGGCCCGAGATAGCGGCCGAACGGGAAGAACCGCCACTGCCGTGCGCCGTAATTCGCAAGCGGAATGCCGGAATCGTCCTGGATGATGGTGGCGCTGTTGGCGAGCAGCCAGTCGCGGACGACGGTGAAATTTCCGGAGTGCATGAGATAGGACGCACTCTTGAGCAGGCTGTTGCCGGGCGCCAGCGTCTCGCAGAATTTCAGGAATCCGGTGTTGCGCGCACCGGCATTGGAAAGGTCGGTGGAGAAATAGTACAGCGTGCGCGCCTCGCCGTCGCTGCCGGCGAAGGTGATGCGGACGCCGTGGGTGGCGTTCGGTCCCGGATTGTCGCCTGCGGCATGCATTCCCCCCTTGGCGTCGAGCGCGACCATCTCGACGTTGCGGATGGTCTTGCCGGAGCGGGCGAGGAAGACATAGAGGATCGGCAAGGTGCCGTTGACCTGATTGGCGTGCAGGTCGACCTTCATCTGCTTGGTGATGAAGAACGAGAAGCTCAGGATCGAGCCGAGCGAACGTTCGATATTGTAGAGCGCGGCGCCGACCGAGCCGCGCGGCAGCCGCGTCAAATCGGGCACGGCACCGACCGGCTCCAGCGCACCGAGCACGTAGGTGCTGGCCTTGGAATAGAAGGCGTTGGCGTAGAGGAAATCAGGGCCGCTGAACATGTAGAACATGGTCGGCCGGGGCGCGGCGAGATTGACGTCGGCCCAGTCGCGGATCTTCGAAAGCTGGCGCTGCTCGAGCTGGGCGAAGGCGCCGTCGAAGAACTTGGCATGGCGCTGCCAGCCCGGCTCCCTTGTGAGCGGCAGCAGCGGCGAGTCCGCCGAAGGCTGCATGCCCGCAAGGAAGCGCGCGGTGTCATCGAAGGTGACTTCGGCGGCGCGGACGGACGAGACGGCCGCAGCCAGCAGGGCAAGAGCGGCGACCGCAATTCTGAGGGATCGAAACATATCTATTCGCGATTGTGTGAATTGCCGGCGGCGACCGGCCGCCTGCGGAAAACGGCATAAATCAACAGGCCCGACAGCATGACGAGCATCCCCGAGAGCGACTGCACCGGCCGCTCGGTCAAGAGGTAGTACATCATGAACGCAGTCACGAGCAGGAAAACCAGCGGCGTGAACGGGTATCCCCAGGCGCGATAGGGCCGGGGCAAATCGGGGTCGGTGATGCGCAGCTTGATGACGCCGGCGACCGTGAAAAACGAGCAGAACAACAGTGCGAACTGGATGAAGTCGAGCACCGCCTCGAAGCTGCGCGTGAACAGCAGCAGCGTCGCGACCGCGAGCTGGAACAGGATGGCATAGGCCGGCGCGCCGCGCCCCGATCGCTTCGAGAACACGCGCAGCGCCGGAATGTCCTCCCCCATCGTCATCATGACGCGAGGACCGATCCACATCATTGCAGAGATCGAGGAGATCAGGCCGACGCAGATCATCGCGCCGACGATCCGGCCGCCGAGACTGCCGAAGATCGCGCTGCCGGCAACGCTGGCGACGTCGAGCTGGCCGGCAAGCGCACTCACCGGCGTGGTGTAGAGGAACACCGCGTTCAGCGCGACATACAGCACGAGCACGATCAGCGTGCCCGTCAGCAGCGCGCGCGGCAGGCTCCGCTGCGGCGTGTTCATCTCGCCGATGATGTAGGTCGCGGCATTCCAGCCCGAGAACGAATACATCACGAAGACGAGCCCGATCGCGAATGGCGCGCTGACGATGTGGGCGAGATCACCCGGCTGCGGCGTGAAGGCGATCGGCTGCGGCACGCCGATGACAAAGCCGGCGACCAGGAAGGCGACGATCAGCGCGACCTTGATGATGGTCGAGATCAGCTGGAAGGTCGAGGAGTGCCTGACGCCGGTCAGCTGCACGAGCGAGACCAGCCACACCACGGCGATGGCGAGCGGGATCGGCGGCAGATCGGGCACGACCGATTTGGCGTATTCGCCGAACGCCATCGCGGCAAGCGCGACCGGCGCTGCGAAGCCCACCGTCGCCGACACCCAGCCGGCGAGAAAGCCGAAAGCCGGATGATAGGCGCGGCCGAGGAAATTGTACTCGCCGCTCGAGCGCGGAAACATCGCCCCGAGCTCGCTGTAGGCGAACACCCCGCAGAGCGCGACGATGCCGCCGACGGTCCACAGCAGCAGGATCGAGAAGCCGGACGGGATATCCTTGACCTGGAAGCCGAGGCTGGTGAAGACGCCGACCCCGATCATGTCGGCCACGACGATGGCGGTCGCGACCAGAACCGAGACCCCTGTCCCGCTTCCGGTCAGCCGGCCAGTCCAGGGTTCGGTTCCCGCATCTGATGCCGTCATCGGGGTCCTTAACCTGAGGCGTGGTGCCTCGCGGGGCGCATCGTGCAGTTTGCCCCAGTGAATTCAAGCAGGGTTAACAAGGGTTAAATGAGGCAACGGAAACGGGGTATTTGAGCACCACTATTCCCGTTGCCGAGAGAAAAAGCGGCATAGGCCCCGGAAAGTCCCGTCCCCCTTCCCCACAATCAGGACACGATTGCATGGTCCTTTTGAGCGTTCCGGATGTGGGGAAGTTTCTCCGGACGCTTAACGTCGCCTAAACGTCGGTCGGCTCAATTGTCTAGAGATGCCGATTGGACGTGACTTTGGGGTCATGGGTGGATGGTCGGGGCCGTTCCGAAACCGAGAGCTGACATGCGTGCCGATCGGACACCCTCCGATGCGCGCGGTCGTGCGCTCCGGCGCGGCCTGATCTCAGCCTTGGTGCCGCTGTCGCTGACGCTGGTTCAATGCGGCAAGGCGCCAAACCCGGCGGCGCTCGCGGCGAACTCGCAGGCGAACGTCCAGGTCGTTGCGAAGACAAACCAGACAAACCAGAAAGTGGCGAGCGGCGACACGTTCGAGGATCGCTTTCCGGCCCCGCAGTTTAAGGAGCGCTTCCCGTCGGCGAGCGAGAGCCTTCTGCAGCGGCAGATGTCGGACTTCTCGCCCAAGCGCGCTGTGCAGCAGCAGCCGGAGCAGGCACCTTACAAGGTCGCCTCGCTCGAGCCGCAGGTGCCCTACAAGCGCCCCGCCCGCGAGGACCTGACGACCCTCGTCAGCATGAAGTCGTCGGCCTTTCCCTATTTCGGCAACAACCCCGCCTCCGACGCACCGTTCCTCAACATTGCCAAGGGCGACCGTCGCGGCCACCGCAGCTATTCCGGTCGCGTGTTCTGGCAGGACGAGACCTATAATGACAGCCGCGTATTGGTGCACGTGCCCGAGCATTTCGACGTGCGCAAGCCGGGCGTGATCGTGGTGTTCTTCCACGGCAACGGCGCAACGCTCGAACGCGACGTGCGCGATCGCCAGCTGGTGCCCAAGCAGATCACCGATTCCGGCGTCAACGCCGTGCTGCTCGCCCCGCAGATGGCGGTCAATGCCGCCGATTCCAGCGCCGGCAAGTTCTGGCAACCGGGCGGCTTCAAGCGCTTCATGGAGGAGTCGGCGACCCACCTGGCCCGCCTCACCGGCGATCCCAACAGCACGCGCGCCTTCGCCAACATGCCGATCGTGATCGTCGGCTATAGCGGCGGCTTCCTGCCGACGGCCTGGAGCCTAGAGGTCGGCGGCATCAGCGACCGCGTCCGCGGCGTCGTGCTGCTCGATGCCGTCTATGGCGAACTGGACAAGTTCGCGTCCTGGATCGAAAGCCACCGCTCCGGCTTCTTCGTCAGCGCCTATACCCGCCACACCGCGCGGCGCGACCGCGAGCTGATGAGCATGCTCCGCCAGAAGGGCATCGGCGTCGCCGAGGACATGGATCAGCCGCTTCGTCCAGGCAGCGTGGTGTTCGTCGAGACCGCCGACGGCATCACCCATCGCGACTATGTCACCCGCGCCTGGACGCAGGATCCGCTCAAGGACGTACTGGTGAAGATGGCGGCGACGCCGTCGCTGGCGCTGACGCGCGTGGCCTCGAGCCGCTAAAGCGCGATGCGATTGGGATGAATCGTCATCGCGCTTTAGGTTGCCGTTTGAGCATGATCTTTTCGGAAAACCGCTGCGCACTTTTCCGGATCATGCTTTAGCCGTGCGGCGCTCAGCCGGATCAGCAGCTGAGCATGTCCCGCACAGCATCAGTTCTTGGGCAGCTTCGGAATGCTCTCGGCAAAACCGTTGAAGCAGGTCAGGCGCTCGTCCTCTTCCTTGAAGAACCGGCAATCGGCGTAGCCCTTGGCCTTCGCAGGCTTCGGCTTCGGGGCCGGCGGGATCACGGCGTCGTAGCAGTTGAGGCGGTCCTTGGTGCCGTCGTCGATCTCGAGACAGGCCTGGAGCCGCACGGCGATGGATTGCGGCTTGCCCTTCGGCGCCGCGGCCGGCTTCGCCGCCGCCTCCTTGGCTCCTTTGGGCTTGACCTGCACCAAGGGCTTGTCCCCGACCATCGGTGGCTTGTCGGCTTGCGCGAACGCGGAGGCTGAATAGAGCACCGCGGCAACCGCCAGAATCATCCTCATTTCAGTCAACTCTCTTTGGTCCCCATGACCGGCCTTCTAGCGCTCCGGCGCGCTGTTTGCCAAGCACCTTGCGCACGCCAGAAGCGGGAGTCAGGCCAGGGCAGCGACCCGACGGGGCCGGGTCAGGACCACCAGGATCAGCGCCAGCACGACGAAACCGACCGCGACGAAGCCGAGCGTGTGCAGGAGCTCGCGGGCGAACAACAATCCGCCGATGGCGGAGCCGACCGCCTGGCCGATATAGAGAACCGAGGTGTTGAGCGCGACGGTCGCCGATGCCAGCGACGGCGCGGCGGCGACCAGCCGGACCTGCTGCATCGAATTGGTCGAGGCAAAGCCGAGGCCCCAGATCGCGACCCCGCACGTCATGAAAGCAAGCGTACCGGCGCCGAGCGCCCAGCCCGTGATCCCCGCCAGCAGCAGGCAGGTGAACAGCAACGAGGTCCGATAGGGCCCCGAGGTGTCGACGATGCGGGTGGCGATGACGACGCCGAGGAAGCCGCAGACGCCGTAGAGCGCGAACACCGTGCCGATCGCGTCGGGGCCGGCGCCGGTGAGCTTGTTGAGCAGCGGGCCCATGAAGGTGAACACCACGAACTGTCCCGACATTTGCAGCATGGTGATCGCAAGCAGCAGCAGAATTGTCTTGTCGCGGCCGACGTCGCGCCAGGTCTTCAAATCCACCGGCACCCCCTGCAAGCCCGCCGGCAATCGCAGCAGCAACAGCACGAAGCTGAGACAACCGAGCACGCCGATCTCGCCATAGGCTGCCCGCCAGCCATAGCGGCTGGCGATGAAGGTGATCAGCGGAAGACCGACGGCGGCGGCTAGCGACCAGCCGAGAAAGATATACGCAATGGTGCTGCCCCGCCGCTCGGCCGGCACGATCAGCGCCGCCGTGCCGGCGGCCTGCGGCGTGTAGAGCGCACCGACCGCGAGCATGACGAGGCGGATGACGAGGAGGCTGGTGTAGTCAGGCGCAAAGGCCGAGGCGAGATTGCCCAAGGCGAGCACGGCGAGCGTCGCGGTGAGCAGCGTCCGCCGTTCGATGCGACTGGTGAGCCAGGCCGTCAGCGGCGAGCCGATGCACAGCGTCACCGCGCCGAAGGTGATCAGCAGCCCGGCGGCATGAATGCTGACGTCGAGGCCCTTTGCCAATTCCGGCAGCATGCCCGCCGGGGCCAGCACCGAGCAGCCGGTGACGAGATTGCCAAGCATCAGGGCGGTTGGCGCGAAACGGCCGGAGGCAGGGGATTTTTCCATGCAGATGCATGTAGAGCGCGCCCGCCAACCGTTAAAGGCCGCGGCTCGAAATAGTTGGTGCAAGGTCCCGGCTTTTGCGCGCCACTTTCTTGGAATTGCCGGATTGCGCAGGCCGAATCGCCTGTTATATCGCTCGTTCCCGCTTACCTGCGCTCGTTCGCAGGAGTGAGCCTCAGGAGAAAAGCAATGACCGATCAGCCCAAATCCGAGTCCGGCTTCCAGTACAGCCTGTCCAATCTCAAGCCCGTGACCCCCGCCGCCAAAGTCACCCTCACCTTCCCCGACGGCGCCCGGCGCGAATACGACAAGAGCATCACCGGCCTCGACATCGCCAAGGGCATCTCGCCGTCGCTGGCCAAGCGCACGGTTGCGATGGCGCTCGACGGCGTGCTGACCGACCTCAACGATCCTATCGAGGACGACGCCAAGATCGAGCTCGTCAATCGTGACGATCCGCGCGCGCTCGAGTTGATCCGCCACGATTGCGCGCACGTGCTGGCCGAAGCCGTGCAGACGCTGTGGCCGGGCACGCAGGTCACCATCGGTCCCGTGATCGAGAACGGCTTCTACTACGACTTCTTCCGCAACGAGCCGTTCACGCCGGAAGACTTTGCCGCGATCGAGAAAAAGATGCGCGAGATCATCGCGCGCGACAAACCCTTCACGAAAGAGGTTTGGGACCGCGAAAAGACCAAGCAGGTGTTTCGCGACAAGGGCGAGGCGTTCAAGGTCGAGCTGGTCGACGCCATTCCCGGCACCGAGCCGATCAAGATCTACTACCAGGGCGACTGGTTCGACCTCTGCCGCGGCCCGCACATGACCTCGACCGGCAAGGTCGGCAACGCCTTCAAATTGATGAAGGTGGCCGGCGCCTATTGGCGCGGCGACAGCAACAACCCGATGCTGACCCGCATCTACGGCACCGCCTTCGCCAAGCAGGAGGACCTCGACGCTTACCTCAAGCAGATCGAGGAGGCCGAAAAGCGCGACCATCGCAAGCTCGGGCGCGAGCTCGACCTCTTCCACTTCCAGGAGGAAGGTCCGGGCGTCGTGTTCTGGCACCCGAAGGGCTGGACCATCTTCCAGCAGCTGATCGCCTATATGCGCCGCCGCCTGACCGGCGATTACAGCGAGGTCAACGCGCCGCAGATCCTCGACAAGGTCTTGTGGGAGACCTCGGGCCATTGGGGCTGGTATCGCGAGAACATGTTCGCGGCGCAATCGGCCGGCGACGAGGCCGAGGACAAGCGCTGGTTTGCGCTCAAGCCGATGAACTGCCCGGGTCACGTGCAGATCTTCAAGCACGGCCTGAAGAGCTACCGCGACCTGCCCTTGCGCCTCGCCGAGTTCGGCGTGGTGCATCGCTATGAGCCGTCCGGCGCCATGCACGGGTTGATGCGCGTGCGCGGCTTCACCCAGGACGATGCGCACATCTTCTGCACCGAGGACCAGCTCGCCGAGGAGTGCCTGAAGATCAACGATCTGATCCTGTCGACCTATGCCGATTTCGGCTTCACCGGCGATCTCACCGTGAAGCTGTCGACCCGGCCGGAGAAACGCGTCGGCACGGACGAGATGTGGGATCACGCCGAACGCGTGATGGCGACGGTGCTGCGCGAGATCCAGTCGCAGAGCAACCACATCAAGACCGAGATCAACCCGGGCGAAGGCGCCTTCTACGGGCCGAAGTTCGAATATGTGCTGCGCGACGCCATCGGCCGCGACTGGCAGTGCGGCACCACGCAGGTCGACTTCAACCTGCCGGAGCGGTTCGGCGCGTTCTACATCGACCATGACGGCGGCAAGAAGCCGCCGGTGATGGTGCACCGTGCGATCTGCGGCTCGATGGAGCGCTATATCGGCATCCTGATCGAGCACTATGCCGGCAATTTCCCGCTCTGGCTGGCTCCGGTGCAGGCGGTGGTCACCACCATCACCTCGGAAGGCGACGAGTACGCCAAGCAGGTGCTGGAGCAGGCACGGCGCGCGGGCTTGCGGGTCGAGATCGACCTGCGCAACGAAAAGATCAACTACAAGGTCCGCGAGCACTCGCTGGCCAAGATCCCGGCGCTGCTCGTGGTCGGCAAGAAAGAGGCCGAGACGCATTCGGTCTCGGTCCGCCGGCTCGGCAGCGACGGCCAGAAGGTGATGACGACCGCCGAGGCGATCGCCGCGCTGGTCGACGAGGCAACCCCGCCGGATGTCCGGCGGGCGCGTGGCGCCTTCTGATCCCTGAAATCGATCTAAACTCGCTTCCGGTTGCGGGCGTGCATGCTTATCTCGGCATGGCACGCCCGCAGACCCGTTGAAGAGGATATCGCAGTGCCCGACGCCATCGAACTCCTGAAAACCCGCCGCTCGGTCAAGCCGCGCGAGATGACCGGGCCCGGCCCCTCTCCGGCCGAGCTCGAGACGATCCTCACCATCGGAGCGCGCGTGCCCGACCACGGCAAGCTGGTCCCCTGGCGCTTCATCGTCTTCGAGGGCGAGGCCCGCCAGCGCGCCGGCGAGGTGATCGCAAAGGTCTTTGCGCGGAAGAATCCCGGCGCGCCGGCGGCCGACGTCGAGACCGAGCGTAAGCGACTCATGGACGCGCCGCTGGTAATCGGCATCGTCAGCTTCACCAAGCCGCATCCGAAGGTACCGGCGTTCGAGCAGGAATTGTCGGCGGGCGCCAGCGCCATGAACATCGTCACGGCCGCGACCGCGCTCGGCTACGGCGCCTGCTGGCTGACCGGTTGGTTCTCGTTCGACCGCGACGTGCTCGATGGCCTCGGCCTCAAGCCGGATGAGAAGCTCGCCGGCTTCATCCATATCGGCACGCCGACCAAGCCGAGCGAAGACCGTCCGCGACCGTTCCTTTCGGAAATCGTGACGCGTTTTTAACCGAAGGCTTGTTGACGTCCCGAACGTTGTGCGGCTTTGATCCCGGCGAGGGAGGAAGCTCGGATGCGACGGCGTGAATTTCTTGTCGGGGCCGCGATGCTCGCCGGTGCGATGGCGCGAAGCCGTGCTGCCGATATTCCCGCTCCCTCATCCGAGGGGCTCGATCGCATCACGGCGTTTTTCGACAACGAGGTGACAAGCGGCCGGCTGCCGGGCGCGGCGATCCTGGTCCAGCAGCACGGCAAGCCGGTCTATCTGAAGTGCTTCGGCGTGCGCGACACCAGGACCGGCCTTGCCATGACGCCGGACACGATCTTCGCCATCCACTCCATGACCAAGCCGATCACATGCCTCGGCGCGATGATGCTGATCGACGAGGGCAAGCTTGCGCTGACCGACCCCGTGTCGAAATACGTCCCGCTGTTCGCCGGGACCAAGGTGGGCCGCGAGGTGACCCTGCCCGGCGGCATGGTCGAGCTGGACCTCGTCCCACCGGACCGCCCCGTCAACATCGAGGACCTGCTGCGGCATACTTCGGGCATCAGTTACGATTACATCGGCAGCCAGTGGGTCGAGCACGCCTACAGGATGGCCAACATTTTCAACGGTCACTTCAACAACAGGCAGTTCGCCGATCGCATCGCCGAACTGCCGCTGGCGCGTCAGCCTGGAACGCTGTGGCGCTACGGCCATTCCACCGACGTGCTCGGCAGCGTCATCGAGATCGTATCGGGCCAGACGCTGTACGAGTTCCTGAAAGCACGCCTCTTCGATCCGCTTGGCATGACCAGCACCAAATTCGTGCTCGCGACGGAGGGCGAGCTGGCGCGGATGGCGCGGCCGCTGCCGAACGACCTCATCCTGCTTGCCGGCGAGCGCGAGCGTCTCGACCATCCCGAATGGCAGTCCGGCGGCGGCGGCCTGCTCTCGACCATCACCGACTATCAGCGCTTCGCGCAGATGCTGCTCAACGGCGGCGAGTTCGCGGGCAGACGCTATCTGAGCCCTGCCGTGTTCAAGGCGATGACGACGGATCACATCGGGCCCGGCTCCGGCGTCGGACGCGATTACTTCTATTTTCCGGGGGACGGCTTCGGCTATGGCTATGGCCTTGCGGTACGGACCGATCCCGGCAACGCAAAACCGCCGCCGCCCGGCTCGCTGGGCGAGTTGAAATGGGACTCGGGAAGCGGCACCTATTTCGGCGTCGATCCCAAGCTCGACATGGTCTACCTCATGATGCAGCAGACCCAGACCGAGCGCGGCCGCATCACGCCCGCGTTCAAGGCGCTGGTCTACGACTGCTATCCCGAGCGGCTACGCCGCCCGTGAGGCGCGCTGGCCGAACTCGGCGAGCAGCTTTGCGATCTCGGCCGCAGGCCGCGCCGCGCTGAACAGAAAACCCTGCACCTCGTTGCAGCCTTCCGCGCGCAGCCAGTCGAGCTGGTCCTCGGTCTCGACGCCCTCCGCAGTCGTGGTGATGTTGAGGCTGCGGCCAAGGCCCGAGATCGCGCGCACGATTGCGCCACAATCGGGTCGCTGCGCCAAATCCTTGACGAACGAACGGTCGATCTTGATCTTGTCGAACGGGAAGCTGCGCAAATAGCTGAGGCTGGAATAGCCGGTGCCGAAATCGTCCATGGAAATGCCGACGCCGAGCTCGCGCAACTGATGCAGGATGGCGAGATTGGCATCGGTCTCGGCCAGAAAGATCGACTCGGTGATTTCGAGCTCCAGCCGTCGCGGCGACAGTCCGGACTGCGCCAGCGCCGAGATCACGACCTGCACCAGGTTGCGGCTGCGGAATTGCGCCGGCGACAGATTGACCGCGACCTTGATATCGCCAGGCCATTTGACGGCCTCGGCGCAGGCTTCGCGCAGCACCCACTCCCCCAACTGGGTGATGAGGCCGATGTCCTCGGCGACAGGAATGAACTCCGCCGGAGAGATCATGCCCTTGTCCGGATGACGCCAGCGCAAGAGCGACTCGAAGCCGGAGATGCGGTCGGACGCGATCGTCACCAGCGGCTGGTAGTGCAGCTCGAACTCGCCATTGGCGAACGCACGACGCAGATCGAGCTCCATGTCGCGGCGCTTCTGCGCCTGCAGGTCCATCTCGCGCTCGAAGAAATGGTGCACGCCGCCGCCGTCGGACTTCGCCCGGTACAGCGCCATGTCGGCATTTCGCATCAGCTCCTCCGGCGTGGTGCCGTCGCCGGGCGACAGCGCGATGCCGATGCTGGCGCCGATCACCATCTCCTGACCGTCGAGGTCATAAGGCGCCTTCAGCGTGTCGATCAGCAAGGTCGCGCAGGCGCTGGCCTCGTTCGGCGAGACATCGGCGCCGAGGATCACCGCGAATTCGTCGCCGCCGAGCCGGGCCGCCAGATTGGCGCCGCGGACCGCCTTGGTCAGGCGTCCGGCGACGTCCTTGAGCAGGCGGTCGCCGACGGGATGGCCGAAGGAATCGTTGATGTTCTTGAACAGGTCGAGATCGATGTAGAGCACGCCGACGCGCTTGTCCCCGGCCTGATCCAGGGCCTGCTTCAGGCGCTCCCGGAAATATTCGCGGTTCGGCAGGTCGGTGAGCCCGTCATGGTGGGCCATGTGCGCGATGCGCGCCTCGGCCTTGCGCCGTTCGGTGATGTCGACAACCGCGACCAGATAACCGTCGCGATCGTCGAAGGCGACGCGGCGGCCGAAGGTGAGCACCTCGATCTCGCTGCCGTCGGCGCGCAGGTGCCGCCAGTTGCGCGAGGAATGGTAGGCTTCGCCGAGGCGTTCGAGCGCCTCGGCGTGGCTGTCCCACTCGTCCTCCGGCCAGATCTCGTGCAGCTTCATGCGCAGGAAGGTGGCGCGGCTGTAGCCGTAATGCTGGACCGCGGCGTCGTTGACGCCGAGGAATTGCCTGGTCTGCGCATCGAACACCCACATCGGCATCGGGTTGTTGTCGAACAGCAGGCGGAAGGAGGCGTCGCGCCGCTTCAGCGCGGTGACATCGGAGATCGTCAGCGAGACCACGTCGGCGAAGGCCGTGGCGCTGAGACGGAGGTGCCGGCCCTCGCTCTCGATCTCGAGCTGCTCGCCGCGGCCGCCCGCGACGGCCTTGAGCAGAAAGTCCATGATCTCGGGCAGGGCCAGCAGCGTCGCTCCCTCGCCGATCCGCCGCCACAGCAGGCTGCCGGTCGCGAATTTCAGCAGCGTGCTCGCGCTACTATTGTGATGCACGATCTGGAGATCGAACGGCTTGCCGCCGGCATCGCGCAAGGTGACCAGCGAGATCACCGCGTCGTCGGTCGAGGCGAAGATCGCGTCCAGCAGATTGTACTGCGCGCCGCGCTCGTTGACATAGGCGCCGACCAGCGTGGCGCCCCAACGCGAGGCCGTCGGCAGCGCCAGCACGTCGTAGGTCCGCACCATGCCGTCGCGCACGCAATGCGCGCTGGCATGGTGCGGTCGTCCGTTGGCAAGCGCGCTCGTCGCTGCTTCCGACAGCGCAGTGGCGCAATCCGGCGACAATTCTGCGACGGGAATGTCCCAGCGCTCCTCGCCGAGCCATTTCTGCACGTAACGTCCGCTGCGCGACAGTTCGAGCACACCGTCGTTCTTCAGGAGCGCGATGTGATCGGCGAGCCGCCCAAGGCTGCCGAGCATGACGTCCTCGTAGCGCGGCAGCCGCTCGCCCGCCTTCAACGCCGCACGCCATTTGCGCTGAAGCACCGGGATGTCGTCGAACATCTCGGCGGCCGGTTTTCCCGACACTTTCTTCGCAGCATTCATGGCAGTCCCCAACGCACTTTCCCGGCGTATCCAATGCAGGCGCACTTAACGACCTGTAAAAAGTGCGCAGGCAGGGGTTCCGTTCGGCGATTATGACAGTTTTAAGTCGGGTGTTGGTTAGTGCGTGTTAGCGACTATGACGGTGATGCGAAGGCGATGCTCGCGTGTCCCGGACGCGCTGCGACGCCCTTCGCGTTGCTACGCAGAGCCGAGACCCAGCAAGCCGCGAGCTCGCTGGTGCATGGGCCCCGGCTCAGCAGCGCATCGTCGAAGGGACGCTGCGCTGCGTCCGGGGCACGAGAGCGGAGTCCTCGCGCATACTGCCTCAGCATCGTCAGAATCTCTCCGCCGCGACAATAATTGATCCGTCATCCTGAGGTGCGAGGCGTGCGATGCGAATGCATCGCATGCTGAGCCTCGAAGGATGAACGGCCGAGCTGGTGCGGCGGGGCCGTCGCCCTTCGAGGCTTGCTCTGCGACGCTATCGCGCCGCAGCGCGCGCACCTCAGGGTGACGGTGATGCATAGGGTTTGCAACGTACTCGCCTTCATGCGGACACAGCATCGCATCCTCGCGGCTTGTTTCGCCCGAGCTTTGCTTGGTCGCCTCACCCTCAATTGAAAGAGGGCGCAGGGAAGACCGGGTGCCGGCCGGGCACCCACGGTCCACTGTGCGAAAGCGTGTGCTTAAGAAAAGCTGCACAGCGGCATACAGGTGGAGCCAAACATCCGGCCTTCCCTGCGCAGTGGTTTGACGGCTTATGTCGTGCTCTCCCCGGGGAGCGACACTATTGCCCCCGTCGCCTTGCGGCTGATCGATGCGCGTGCCCGGTCGGGCCGCCACATCACCGCAACACTTGACGCCAGACCCCGGGCGTCAGGACCACACGATTTTGCCGTACGCCGATCGCACCGGTCGTGTGCGCGAGACGTTTCGCTCACGGCTCTCCGCCCTGCAAAACTCTTCGCGCCGATGCCATCGGCGTCCACCGCCCCCCGGCCCGCGTTCGTGACGATCGCGATACGCCCCTCTTTCCTGGGCCGGGTTGCGCGACACATACGTCATTTCCGAATTTCGGTAAAGCGGAATATTTTCGGTGACGGGCGTTGACCTAGGCCTCGGGTGTTTTGCCCGACGGGCATCGCAAGGCCTTGTAGCCCCGATGGAGCGGCTACGACCGCGGTTCTGCCAGCCGCTCGATCACGAGATCGAGCAGCGCACGCAGACGCGCGAGGCGCTTCAGGTCGCGATGATAGCCGACATGGGTGTCGCGGCCGGGCGGCGGCGTGCCGATGTCGAGCGCGACCAGACGGCGGTCGCTGTCGCCGAGCGGCCGCGGCAGCACGGCAAGGCCGCCGCCGTTCGCGCAAAGCTCGGCCTGCACCTGCCTGTTGTTGCTGCGCGAGGCGACGTCCGCATTCGGCAGCATGCGCTTCAGCCAGACCGCGTCCGGCATGTCGGCGAACTCGGCATTCATGGTCACGACGCGAACGCCGCTTCCGTCGCCGGCGCGTGGCGGTTTGCTGCCCTTCTTGCCATAGAGCGCGTAGGGAATGTGCAGCAGCCGTCTGGAGATCACCTCGGGCTCGCTGAACGGCTTGATGCGGAAGACCAGATCGGCCTCGCGCCGCGGCAGGCTGTAGAGCCGCGCATCGGTCAGTAGCTCCACCGTCACGGCGGGGTGACGCTTGCCGAACGCGGCGATCACCGGCGACAGCATCACCGTGCCGAACCAGTCCGACGAAGACAGCCGCAACAGCCCGTCGAGCTGGGTCGTCGCACCGGAGGCTTGGCGCTCCAGCGCGAGCGCCTCGTCCTCGATCCGCTCGGCGTGACGCAGCACGGCGGCGCCCTCGTCGGTCAGCACGAAGCCATCTGCCGTGCGCTGGAACAGCGTCTGCCCCAACGCTGCTTCGAACGCGCGAAGCCGACGCCCCATCGTCGGCTGGGTCTGGCCGATTTTCCGCGCGGCGGCGCCAAGCGTGCCTTCGCGGGCAATCGCCAGGAAGATGCGCAGATCGCTCCAGTCCATCACAAGTCCATCCATACAAAATTGCATGTCGACCGTACATGATCGTTCCTTTCCATGCAAAATTTCATGGGCATATTGGGCGCCGTCAACGGAGCAAGACGGTCATGATGACGCGATCGACGATGCGTGCCGGCGTGCTGGAGGCTCACAACGGCCCCTTACGCCTCTCGACGATTTCCAGACCCGAGATCGGCCCGCGCGAGGTGCTGGTGCGGGTGCGGGCGAGCGGGGTCAATCCGCTCGATACCAAGATTCATGCCGGTACGGCCGCGCATGCGCGCCATCCGTTGCCGGCGATTCCGGGCATTGATTTGGCCGGAATCGTCGAGCGCAGCGGGAGCGAGGTGACGCGGTTCAAAGCAGGCGACGAGGTCTACGGCATGACCGGAGGGGTCGGCGGCGTACCGGGATCGCTGGCCGAATTCGCCGCGGTCGATGCCGATCTTCTCGCATCGAAGCCCGCCAATCTCAGCATGCGGGAGGCCGGCGCCCTGCCCCTGATCGTCATCACGGCCTGGGAAGGCCTGATCGACCGCGCCGGCCTGAAGGCGGGCCAGAAGGTGTTGATCCACGGCGGCGCGGGCGGGGTTGGTCATGTCGCGATTCAGATCGCGCGCGGCTTCGGGGCGGACGTGTTCGCCACGGGCTCGGCGCCGCAGCGCGGCACCATCGAAGCCTTTGGCGCGGTGTTCATCGACCGCGACAGCGCGGTCGAAGCCTACGTTGCGCAGCATACCGGCGGCCGCGGCTTCGACATCGTCTACGACACCGTCGGCGGCAAGGTGCTCGACGCCTCCTTTCAAGCGGTGCGCCGCTTCGGTCATGTGGTGAGTGCCTTGGGCTGGGGCACGCATGCGCTTGCCCCGCTGTCGTTCCGCGCCGCCACCTATTCCGGCGTGTTCACGCTGCTGCCGCTGCTGTCCGGCGAAGGCCGCGCGCACCATGGGGAGATCCTGACGGAAGCCACACGCCTGGTCGAAGCCGGCAAGCTCGTGCCGCTGCTCGATCCCAGGCGCTTTACGATGGAGAGCGTCGGCGATGCCTATGCGCTGATCCGCGAGCACGCGACGAACGGCAAGCTGGTCGTCGATATCTGAGGTGAAGCCGGTGGTCGGAAGCTAGCGCGCCCGCTGCAAAAGCATGATCCGGAAAAGTGCGCAGCGGTTTTCCGAAAAGATCATGCTCAAACAACAACCTAAAGCGCGATGACGATTCATCCTAATCGCATCGCGCTTTAGTCCTCGCTGGACGCCGCCGAGCGGTTGCGCAAATAGGCCTGCGACAACAGGAAGAACAACGCGCGCTCGCCATGATATTTCGCCGATGGCCGGGTGCGCTCGAAACCGTCGGCAAAGATCTTGCCGGACTGGTCGCACACGCGCCATCGCCAGCCGAACCGCTTACGTCTGGTGAGGATCACTTCGAACATGCCGACGAGCTTGGTCCCCTGCTCCCTGCCGGTCTCGCAGACGCACAAACCTGCTCCGGCCTTCTCCATTCGACGGAGGCCCGACATATAACGCAGCGGGATGGAAAGAGAATAAGATTGATGATCGGAAATCGGTATCTTCCACCGGCCGTGGTGAACGCGCGAGGCGTCAGGAATAAGCCAACGGTGCCGGTGTTAATGGACTCCCGACGAAGCCTGGAGCGCTGACGGGTATTCAGAACACAATACTGGATTTGCTGCCGACGAGCCTCCGTGCACCAGCGCGCCGGGCGAGTGGTAATAGGAGATGGATCGATTGTGCACGGCATGAGAAGCGCCGGGCGAGGGGCATCGGTCCGGTGTCCCGCCGGGCGGCATCACCGCCCAAGCCCTACCGCGCGACGACCTCGACCTCGCCGTCGACGCCGTTCACGACGTTGAAGCCGCGCTCGTAGACCTTGCCCTCGTTCTTGGCGATGGCGCGGTATTCGCCCTCGGAGAGCACCACGCGCGGAAAGGCGCCGATCGATTCCTTGATGACGTCGCCGCCCGGGGTCAGCACCGACCAGGCGGTGTTGGCGAGCGCCTCGCCGCCCCTGTCACTGACCAGCTTGAGCGTGATCACGGCGGCGCGGTGGGTGATGGTGACGTCGGTGAGCTTGCCGGCCTGGACGCGAATGTCCGAGCGCACCACCGAGTTGGCGTCGCCGTAATTGGAGATGATGTAATAGGTGCCTTCCGGGATCAGCACGACGTCGCCGGCGGCGACGTTCGGCACCAGCGAGGCGCGCTCGCCGGATTCGAACTGGCTGCCCTTGTAGATCGCGAACGAGATCTGGTTCTGCGGAATGCGGCTGGTGCCGACCCGGCCCTCGATGCGCAGGCCGCCGGCCGGCAGCACGAAGGATTCGCGGTCGGTCTCGGCCTTCAGGCTGACGGTCCGCACCGCGCTGACCAGGCCGAAGGCGACGTGCACGACGTAATTGCCCGGCGGCAGCACGATGTTGGGCGAGGCATTGCGATCCTCGCGGATCAGCTTGAAGGTGCCGTTCTCGTCGGGACGGTCGGCAAACACACGCCAGACCAGGCCGCTGGTGATCGCCGGCGTGTCCTTGCCGTATTTCGCGCTCAGCGACAGCACGCCTTGTCCGGGCACGGCCGCATTGAGCGGCGCGGCCGGCGGCACGGTGGTGACCGCGGGCGGCGGCATGCTCGGCGTGACCGGCTGCATCAGGGTCGGCGGCAGGCTCAGGGGACCGGCGCCTGGCCCGGAGGGCGGCGCCAGGCTGACGGCGCCGCCGGGGTCGGGCACCGAAGCCGGCGGGACCGGCGGCGGACGATCGGAGAAAAGCTGCGCCTGGGCAGTGTTTTGGCCTGAGGTAACGAGGGCCGCGACGAGCATCAGCGCCGGCAGCAGCCTAAAGCTGCGCCGCCATCCGATGATGCCGTCACCCCCTCGTGTCATGCCTCCTGCTTTTCACCGAAAACGCGGCAAATTCAAGCCTCTGAAACCCCAGGAAATACGGTCCGGACGGTTCTGTGGAACCCGGTTGACGCCTGCGTGATTACCTCGGAGGCAACGCCCCCTCGCCATACTCCTGCCCCGTGCCCTCTCCAAAGCGGCATAAACCATGCTTCGCCCTGGTTCTGGCGGAGCGCGAGTGCGATGCCTAGTCTGAGATAGGGGCTGGCCCCGGCGTAGGAGAGTTTCGGTGCTGGACAGATTGAAAGGTCGGGGCGCGAACGGCTCGAATGGCGAGAAGGTCGGTCTCGGCAGTATCCGCAAGCCGGTCATTGGCCTTGCCCTGGGCGGCGGCGCGGCGCGCGGCTTTGCCCATCTCGGAATCCTGAGGACCCTGCTTGCCAACGGGATTGTGCCCGATGTCGTGGTCGGCACCTCCATCGGCGCCGTAGTCGGCGGTCTCCATGCTGCCGGCCGGCTCGATACGTTCGAGGAATGGGGGCGCAGCCTGCAAGGGATGCGCAACATCCTCGGCTATCTCGACATCCGCCTCAACGGCTCCGGCCTGCTCGGCGGCGAGAAGCTGGCGACCCGGCTCGAGGAGGCGATCGGACAGATCCTGATCGAGGACCTCCCGATCAAGTTCGCGAGCGTCGCGACCGAGGTGCGCACCGGCCACGAGATCTGGCTGACGCGCGGCCGCGTGGTCGACGCGATGCGCGCCTCCTACGCCCTGCCCGGCATCTTCGCGCCCGTCCTGATCGGCGACCGCTGGCTGGTCGACGGTGCGCTGGTCAACCCGGTGCCGGTCTCGGCCGCCCGCGCGCTCGGCGCCGAAATCGTCATCGCGGCAAACCTTTCCAGCGACATCTTCACCCATTCCACGACGATCTATTCGCACGGCGCACAGCCCACCCCGGTCGCGCCGGAGCCGGAGGAACGGACGGCCAAGCGGCGCTTCCCGCGGCTGTTCTCGCCGGAGAAGACGGTGAAGCGCGAGTTTTTCGGCGGCAACGGACGGCCCGGCATCTCCTCGGTGATGGTCGACGCCTTCAACATCATGCAGGATCGCATCACCCGCGCCCGTCTCGCCGGCGATCCGCCGGACCTTCTGATTACGCCGCGGGTCGGCCAGTTCGGCTGGTTCGACTTCCACCGCTCTGAAGACCTGATCGCACATGGCACGCGCGCCGCCGAGCGCGCGCTGGAGTCGATCCAGGAGGCGATCCATGTGCTCGCGCCGGCGCCGGCGGGAACCGCGCCGAAAGCGGACGATCAGGCCTGATCAGGCGGTCTTGATGTAGTCGCGCAGGGCTTCCTGCTCGGACTCGTATTCCTGGACCCGGCGCTTGACGATGTCGCCGATCGAGATCAGGCCGACCACCTTGCCGTTGTCGACGACGGGCAGATGGCGGAACTTGCCCGATGTCATAATCTCCATGAGCTCGGCGACCGTGTCGGTCTCCTTGCAGGTGACGACCTTGCGGGTCATGACCTGAGCCACCGGCTCCTCCAATGCGCCGGCGCCGCGCTCGCCGAGCACGCGGACGATGTCGCGCTCCGACAGGATGCCTTCGAGCCGGCTCTGGTTCATCACCAGCACCGCACCGATCTTCTTCTCACCGAGCAGCTTGACCGCGGCAGCCAGCTTGGCGTCGGGCTCGACGCTTACGATCTGGTGCCCCTTCGTGTTGAGAATGGAACGTACCGTCATTGTCGCCTCCCTGAATCCGAGCCGCCCGCCTCTCGGCGGTCCGGACCTGTTCTTCGAGTCTTCAACTAACAGTTTTGCTTGGCGCGGGTTTCACGCTCGCGCGCTTTGCGAGTCGCGGCCAGGTTCTATTTTGAGCACGATCCTGCCGGAAAACCGCTAGACGCTTTTCCGGATCATGCTCGAGCGGCCTGTCGCTTCGAAGCATTCTTCGCGGGAATGATGGATGAATTCGGGCCGCGCCGCAAGCGCTGCTTCAAATACGGTCTGAAACGTCCTGTGATGACGCATCCGCAGCATCGTTTCGCACGCGCGGCACGGGATCGAACAGGGTGAACAGCAACAGGCCGGCGAAAAAGCCGCCGATATGCGCCTGCCAGGCGACGCTCGTGGTTTCGGCATCGATGCCGATCGCGCCGACGCCGAAGATGATGTTGACGCCGAACCACACCGCGAGGAAGCCGATCACCCGCCCGTCGCGCAGCGCGCGCGACAGCGGCAGCGCCGGGACCCGTGCTGCGGTATCGGCGTCCGAACGGTTGAACGACAGGAAGCTGCCGCGGACGAACGCGAAGCGGATCGCGGCTGCCATCGCGCCCGACACCGAGGCCGAGGCGCCGATCATCGGCGCCACCGCGTGCTCATGGGTGAGGAGATGGGCGAGCGCGCCGGCCGCCGCCGTCACCGCCAGAAACAGGAAGAACCTGACCGCGCCAAAGCGCCGCGCCAGCGCGCTGCCGAACGGCAGCAGCCACAGCACGTTGAAGCCGAGATGGGTCAGATTGGCGTGCAGCAGCGAATAGGTGACGAAGGTCCAGACCTTGGCCCCGGTGCCGCCGGGGATCTGCAGATTGAGCAGGGAGGAATCGTAGCGTTTCGGGATGAAGCCGAAGACGTCGATGGTCCAGTTCTCGAGCTCCGGCGGCAGCAGCACCCGCAGATGGATCACCGCCAGCAGGACGACATAGGCGGTCAGCGCCGGCGGCAGCGTCAGGACCGGCTCGCGCGGAGCCTCCTCATGGGCCGCAGGCAGGTCGAGCGGAGGATCTTGCGACGAATTGTGCGGCGGGGAATCCAAGGCAGCTTCGCTTTCAGGCGATCGGAGCGATCCACGTGCAGATAGTCGCCTTTCCCGGCCTTGCGCAAGTGCACAAAAGGAAAAGGCAGGGCCCTGGGAAAGCCCTGCCTGTCCGTGTCGGCCTTCCGATGCCCGGAATGAAGGTGTATCCCCACCCCTCCCCGGCCCGTGGCCAAACTGTTTGACGCCCTGTGTACAGACCTCGCCGAGAACCTGGAGAAAAGCGGCGGGGCTTGCGACTGGGATCACCATAACAGGGCCGCTGCCGGCTCAAAGCGCATAGTTAACTTAACGTTAACGACGCAAAGACGGGCTTAAGGCAGGCGAAAACGCGCCTGCGGCATGGACGCTGCAAATCCCCTCCTGCACAACAACACAAGGGATCGCGGGTGCACTGAAGCGGGACAGGTCTGTCCCTTCGAGGTTGCACCCCGGGGTAAGCGTTCAGACATGAAACATCCGTCGAGCCGCGCGTTCTTCGCGTATTGGGACGACAAGCGTGGCGCCGCACGGGCCCCTGACCGGGCCGACATCGATCCGGGCGCGGTCCGCGGCCTGCTCGGCGACATCTTCGTGCTCTCGTGCGAGCCGAACCTCGGCTTCCCGTTCCGCGTCGCCGGCACGCGCGTCTGCGCGCTGGCGGGGCGTGACCTCAAGGACGCGAGCTTTGCGGCGCTGTTCGACGATGCGAGCCGCAGCGAGATCGAGGAGATCACGACCATCGTCGCCGACGAGGCGTTGGGTGCGATCGCCGGCGTCACGGCCACGCGCGCGGACGGCAGCAAGGCCTATCTCGAGCTGTTGCTGCTGCCGTTCAACGCCCGCCCGCATACGCCGGTGAGCGTGACCGGCGTGCTCGCGCCGTTCGACGACGAATGCGGCGCGCTTTCAGCCTTCACCCTCACCTCCTGGCGCTATCTGCACCAGCCGGAGAAACTGTTGCCGCGCGCGATCCGGAAACTGCAGATCGCACGCGGGCTGATGGTGTATGAGGGGCTGAGATAGCCCCACGCCGTGACAATTGATTGCGCTGGTGCACCGCGACCGTTTTTGCGGGATCTGCGTCATTCCTGATCGTGCTGCGAACGGATAGTTTCCGCCTCGCGTGAGGTAACGATCGTCGGGTGACATCTCATGAGCTGGCGAATTCTGGCATGGAGCGCGCTCGGCTGCGCGGCGCTGCTGGCGGCGATCGGCGCGACCTGGCTGGTCCTGCTGCCCGGCTCGCCGGCTCCGGGAACCGCGCCTGCGATATCCAGGGACGAGACCGAGGCCACGCTTGCGGCGTTGAAACCGCCGAAGCGCAAACGCCCGCTGATCGCCATCGTCGGCATCAACGACATGACCGAGACGACCGACTATCTGATGCCATACGGCGTTCTCGCGCGCGCCGACGTCGCCGACGTGCTCACATTGGCGACGCAGCCCGGACCCGTCGCGCTCTATCCCGCGCTGAAAGTGCAGCCGCATGCGACCATCGCCGAGTTCGATGCTGCGCATCCCGACGGCGCCGATTACGTCATCGTGCCCGCGATGAGCCGCGAAGAGGATGCGCTGGCCTTGCAGTGGATCAGAAGCCAGGCCGGCAAAGGCGCGACCATCATCGGCGTCTGCGTCGGCGCCAAGGTCGTCGCCAACACCGGGCTGCTCGACGGCCGGAAGGCCACCACGCATTGGTATTCCGTGCGCGATCTGCAAAAGCATGCCGCGATCCGCTACGTCGCGGACCGCAGGCTGGTGGTCGACCGCGGCGTTGCGACGACGACCGGCATCACCGCATCGATGCCGATGGCCCTGACCCTGGTCGAGGCCATCGCCGGCCGGGCCAAGGCGGAGGCGGTCGCCCGCGAGGTCGGACTTGCGGGGTGGGATGCGCGCCACCGCAGCGAGGCGTTCCAGTTCACCCGCCCGTTCGCGCTGACGGCGATCGCCAACACGCTCGCATTCTGGAACCGCGAGCAACTCGGAATCGCCCTGACGCCTGATATCGACGAGGTGTCGCTCGCGCTTGTCGCCGATGCGTGGTCGCGCACCTATCGCTCGCGTGCCCTCACCTTCGCGGCGACGGCAGAGGCGCAGACGAGCCGCGGCGGTGTTCGCATCCTGCCCGACACGGCCGTGGCCGACTGGCCGGCACAGCAGACGGCGCCGGCCGCCGTCGAGCTGCCGCCAGCGCGAGCGCTGGATCAGACCCTGCGCGCCATCGACGCTCGCCACGGGCCACGCACCGCCGACTTCGTCGCGATGCAGCTGGAATATCCGAGATAACCGCACGGCATGCATCGACTGTCGCCTGCGACAGCCGATGCACAGAGCGCCGTTACGGCATCGCCAGGTGCCAGGCGCCGTTCAGGAAGCCGTCGCCGGTGATGTCGCCGGGCTTCTGGTCCTTGGCGAAAGTGTAGAGCGGCTTGCCCTTGTAGGCCCACTGCTTCGAGCCATCGTCGCGGGTGATGATGGTGTAGCCGTCGCCGGCGGCGTCGCTGGCCTCGGCCTTCAACACCGGCCAGTTGGTCGCGCACGGACCGTTGCAGGCCGACTTGCCGTCCGCATCCTTGTCGAAAGTGTAGAGCGTCATGCCCTTGGCATCGGTGAGCACATTGCCCTTGTCGGTCTTGCCGGTCTTGGTCGGCGGCGCTGCGAAGGCGGCGGGAACGATCGCGAGCGATAGTGCCAGCGCGAGCGCGAGGCGGATCGAGGACGTCATGATGTCTCCTGTCATGCAATTGGCTTGCATGGGGTAGGACGCCGGACGCGGCCTCGTATTCCTCAGGCGGCAGCAAAGAAATTTTTCGCTGCGCGCGTCAATGCAGCGGAATAAACTGGACCAACCGAGACGGAACGACGAAGGACATGAGCAAGCCGCACTGGCGTCCCGCACACACCTCCGATCTGCCCGCGATCAGCGCCATCGCGGCGCGGATCCATCCTGATCTTCCGGAACGCCCCGAGGTGTTCGCGGAGAAGATGCGGCTCTCTCCCGACGGATGCCGCGTGCTTGTCGCCGGCGATGAGATCGCCGGCTACGGGCTCGCGCATCCCTGGAAGCTGCAGCAGATCCCGCCGCTCGACGGCTTCCTCGAACGACTCCCCCAAGACGCAGACTGCCTCTACGTGCACGATGTCGCCGTGCTGCCCGACCGGCGCGGCGGCGTGGCGCGCGATTATATTGGCGGCATTGCGGAGCTCGCGCGCGCATCCGGCATCACGGCGCTCGCACTTGTCTCGGTCTACGCCACGCGGCCGCTGTGGGAGCATCTCGGCTTTCGTCCGGTGACGGCGGACGCGGCACTGCGCGCGAAGCTCGCCTCCTACGGGGAAGGCGCGACCTATATGCGGCACGACCCTGCCCGACTGCCCCGACGCAGATGATGTCGCCGGTGCAATCCGGCGGCATCATCGTCGTCTGTCCTGAACGGCGGCAGCTCAGCCGCGCTGCTTTTTCTTCTTCGTCTTCTTTCCCGGTGCGCCCTTCATCGGCCAGGGTGTCACCGACGGCTCCGCGCGGACCTGCTTGTCGCGATGCTTCTTCTTTCCAAAAGGCGGCGCTTCGTCGAATCGCGGTCCGCGCTCGCCGGACGGTTTGCCGCGCGGCTTGAATTCACGTGCCTCGCGCGGGCGCTCGTCGCGGCGTTCGCGATGACCGCCATCGGCTCTCTCGCGACCCGGCGCGTGTGACCGTTCCTCCGACGGTGCCTGTCGCTGAGGCGCCTCCGCCATCGGCTCGATACGGATGCTGTCTTCCTTGTCCGGACGCTTGATCTTGGCGGCGAAGGACTCAGCGGCCCGCACCGAGATCTCGAACTCGGTCGTGGTGTCCATGATCTTGATGGCGCCGATGTCGTGCTTGTCGATGCCGCCGCGGCGGCAGATCATCGGCAGCAGCCAGCGCGCTTCCGCATTCTTGCGCCGCCCGATCGCGGCGCGGAACCAGACGCTGCCGTCGGCCATGCCGTGCTTCGACGACGCCTTTCCGGACTTCGCTCGCGGCCTGGCGGCACGATCGTCCCCGCCTTCGCCTTGAAATCTGTCGCGCCCGCGCTCGTCGCGCGGCCGGGCGCTCCGCTCGCCGGGATCGATGATGTCCTCGGGCGACGGCAGCCGCGCGCGATAGAGCCGCGCCAGTGCGGCGGCGATATCCTCGGCCGACCGCTCGGCCAACAGCGCCTGCGCCAGCGCCAGATCGTCAGCCGTCGTCTCCTCGGTGAACAACACGTCCTTCATGCGCTCGTGATCGAGCTTGCGGATTTCGTCCGCCTGCGGCGCCGTGCCCCAGACCGCGTCCACTCCCGCCAGATTGAGCAGCAGCTCCGCGCGCCGCCGGCGGGCGGGCGGCACCAGCAGGACGCTCGTCCCCTTTCGTCCGGCGCGCCCGGTGCGGCCCGAGCGATGCTGCATCACCTCGGCATCGTTGGGCAGGTCGGCGTGAATGACGAGGTCGAGGCTCGGCAGATCGATGCCGCGGGCGGCGACGTCGGTCGCGACGCAAACGCGGGCGCGTCCGTCGCGCAGCGACTGCAGCGCCAGGGTCCGCTCGTTCTGGGTCAATTCGCCCGAGAGGGCGACGACGGAGAAGCCGCGCTCCAGCAGCGCCGCCTGCAAATGCCTGACCGCATCGCGCGTGCTGCAAAACACCAGCGCGCTCGGCGCCTCAAAGAAACGCAGCACGTTGACGACGGCATGCTCGACGTCGGCGGGCGCGATCCGGATCGCGCGGTACTCGATATCGGCGTGACCGCCTTCGTCGCCGGCGACCTCGATCCGGAACGCCTGCTGCTGATATTGCTTGGCCAGCGCGACGATGCCGCGCGGGAACGTCGCCGAGAACATCAGGGTGCGGCGCGTATCCGGCGTGGTCTCGAGGATGAATTCCATGTCCTCGCGAAAGCCGAGATTGAGCATCTCATCGGCCTCGTCGAGGACGACCGCCTTCAATTCGGAGATATCGAGACGCCCGCGGCGCAAATGGTCGCAGAGCCGGCCCGGCGTGCCGACGACGATATGGGCGCCGGCCGCAAGCTCGCGCTGCTCGCGACGCGGATCCATGCCGCCGACGCAGGAGACAACGCGCCCGCCCGTATGCCCATAGAGCCAGGCGAGCTCGCGCTGAACCTGCATCGCGAGCTCGCGGGTCGGCGCCACGATCAGGGCGAGCGGTGCGGCCGCGGGTGCGAACTGCTCGGCATCGCCGAGCAGGTCCCTGGCCATGGCGAGGCCATAAGCGAGGGTCTTGCCGGAGCCGGTCTGGGCCGAAACCAGGAGGTCGCGATCGGCGGCTTCGTCCGCGAGCACGGCGAGCTGGACGGGGGTCGGAGAATCATAGTTCCGCTCGGCCAAAGCGCGGGCGAGCGGCGGGGTCAGGGCCGGAAAAGACACGGGATGGAGAACCTTGGTTAATTCAGGCGCGCAAACGGTGGACCGGCGGGCCTGAGCTCGCGTGCGCGGCAAACGGCCCGGCCGCACGCTGGATTTGATCTGGGCGCTCTTTACGCCAAGCGCGCGGGAATCACCATGCCTATGATGCATGGCTTAGCGGAGAGCCGCGCCTGAAGGTTGCAGCGGATTTTTGCGGCGACCTTGATTAACATCGGCGCAACCGGATCTGGCGGCGACTGAGCCGAGATCGGACCCAAAGAGGTGGAGAGCACAACGATGCGATTGGCAGTCATTTCCGATATCCACGGCAACCTTGCGGCGCTGGAGGCGGTGCTGGCCGACATCAAGGCGCGTGGCGTCGATCGTATCGTGAACCTCGGCGATTGCGTCACCAGCCCGTTGTGGCCGAAAGAGACGTTCGAAGCCCTGCAATCGCTGTCGTTGCCGACCGTGCGCGGAAACCATGACCGCTGGATCGAGGAGTTTCCGGACGACAAGCTCTCCCCGGCAGGCCTGTTCGCCCGCAACGCATTGACCGCGGAGCAGCGCCGGGCGCTGCACAGCCTGCCCTCCCAGTTGCGGCTGGACGACGGAATCCTGGCCTGCCATGGCACGCCCGAGAGCGACACGACGTGCCTGCTGGAGGAATCGCTCGACGACGGCCGCTTTGTCCCGGCACGCCGGGACGTCCTGGAGGCACGCCTCGCGAGCGAACCGGCGGCGCGCGTGGTGCTGTGCGGTCATAGCCACCGCCAGGCGGTCGTTCAGGGTCCCGGCGAGCGTCTGGTCCTCAATCCGGGAAGCGTTGGCTGCCCGGTCTTCGCGGACCTTCCCATCGCCGCAAAACTCGAACACCGCTCGCCTCACGCCCGCTACGCGATACTCACGAAGAGAGACAAACGCTGGCAGGTCGAACTCCTGGCCCTCGAATATGATTGGGACGCCGCATCGGCGCGCGCGCTCGCCAACAACCGCCCCGATTGGGCGCAGGCCATGCTGACCGGGAGCGTCAAATAGCCGGTGGCGCCGAGATCTCCGAATACGCGGCGGCAGCAGAATCGACCGGCAATGACGGTGTTGTCACGCCCGCCTCGCAATCCAAATCGTGCCCCACCAGAGAGCAACGGGTGAAACATGACAGGTGGCATATCGCTTGCCGACAAGCTCGCGACCTTCCAGGACTATTGGTCGCCGCGCACGGTCGCGACCTTCAACGATTGCGACGTGATGGTGGTGAAGGTGAAGGGCGAGTTCACCTGGCACAAGCATGACGACACCGACGATTTCTTTCTCGTCCTGAAAGGCCAGCTCGATATCGAGTTGCAGGACCGCACCGTGACGCTCGGTCCGGGCGAGCTCTATGTCGTGCCCAAAGGCGTCGAGCATCGCCCGGTGGCGCGCGAGGAGGTTCACCTGATGCTGATCGAGCCGACCGGCACCCCGAACACGGGCGACAAGGCAACCGCTGCAGCGCGCAAGCTCGCGTAGCGGGCAGCGCGCCCGGGTGCGGGCTAATCCCTGGAGGTCGCCAGCCGGCTGAAGCTGCCGGCCAACCTGGCTTTTGTGCGCGCAACACTGTCCTTGACCGCGCGGGCCAGGGCTCGGACGGCGCGCCAGGCTTCCGTCTCCTGCAACCACGCCTTCGCCGCGGCGTATTTTCCGTAAGCCCAGGCAAAAGCGGGAATTCGCATCAGCTTGTCGCGCGTGAGATGGAACAGGCGCTCGACCAACACCAGCTTGAGCAATTCGCCGATGATGAACGTCACGGCGCCGCTCATCACTTGACCGGTTGCGGTGAGGTAGGCCGCCACGGGCTTGACCGGCTCCAGAATGATCACAGGCACGGAAAACAACGCCAGTGACGGATATGGCGGCAGCGACCTGATCCAGGCGCGCAAACGCCTGAATTCGAAATGCCGCCCGATCCAGCGGGCGACCGGCCTGGCCACGGCCATGAAGACCGCGTCCACCAGGAAGTAGATCGCGGCCAGGATATAAGTGACGGGTCTCAGGATTCGCTTCACGGTACCTCTCCCGCAAAGTGAAAGCCGGAACTTGGGCCTAAGTTTCACCTCGGCGTGAAGACTTCGCGGACTCCACGTGGAACTTTTCGGACCGCTCAGATCTCGGCATAGATCTCGAGCAGATTGCCGTCGGGGTCGCGGAAGAACAGCGTGCGATGGCCGAACGACTGGTTCGTCGGCGGCGAGACCAGCGCCACGCCCTGCCGCACCAGCTCGTCGGCGCACGCATCGACCTCGGCTGCGGATACCCTGAACGCCAGTTGCAGCGAGGCGCTGCCCGTCGGGATCGGCGCATCGGCAGCAGTCCGGCCCGGCCGTGCCAGCGCCAGCGTGTTGCTGCCGATGCCGTACTCGATCCAGTTCGGCGACAGCTCGCGCAGCAGCGGGAAGGCGAGCACGTCCTCATAGAAGCGACGCATCGCCGCCATGTCGCGCACGAAGATGACGGTGTAGTCGATCGCGCGGATGGCCAGGAAGGGGGAGAGTCGGTTTGGGTCGTCAGTCTCTTCGTTTGTCATTTCATCGTGCAATCCAAACTCTGACGCGTAGCCCGCATGAGCGAAGCGAGATGCGGGAGTCATCAGCAAGGCCCCGGATATCGCTTCGCTCATCCGGGCTACACGTCCTCACTCCACCAGCTCCGGCCACGGCACGATCGTCGACTTCACGGTCTTCATCGCCATCGCATCCCTCACCGCCTGAGCTACACCCTCTTCCGTAAACGGATAGATCGTCTGCATCTTCAGCCACGGGTATTTGTCGCGCGTCCGATACAGCATGTCGACGCCGAGCGGCAGGTCATTGCCGGTAAAGCCCCACGAGCCCAGCACGTTGAGGTCCTTGGTGCAGATGCGGTGCCAGGAGGTGTCGATCGAGCCGGCGTCGGTGAACTGGCCCATCTCGACATAGGTGCCGCCATCGCGCAGCATCTCGATGCCTTCGGGGCCTGCGGTGGGATGACCCGAGCAGTCCATCACGAGATCGGCGCCGAAGCCGCCGACGATTTCCCGCACGCGATCGATGCGCTGCTGCGGCGACTTCAGCTCCTCGATATTCACCGTGGCTTCCGCACCGAACTCACGCGCGAGCTTGAGCCGCGGCTCCTCCGGCGCGCCGACGCAGATCACGCGCCCTGCCCCCATCTCCTTGGCGGCCGCGACCGCCAGAATGCCGATCGGGCCCGAGCCCTGGATCACCACCGTATCGCCCCAGGAAAAACCGCCCGCGCGGCTGGCACGGTTGAAGGCGCGGATGCAGGAGGTCAGCGGTTCGGACAGCGCGCCGAGGCGCAGCGACATGTCGTCAGGCAGCTTGTAGATCTTGGTGCCCGGCAGCATGTCGAGGTCGACATAGACATATTCAGCCCAGCCGCCCCACATGTGCGGCGCCTTGTCGAAGCCGAGATAGCGGCCGTAATAGACCGGCGTCAGGCATTTGTTGGCGGTCTGCGGATAGTGGATGCAGTAATAGCAGCGGCCGCAGGGCATCAAGGGCGGGATCATCACCTTCGAGCCGACCTTGAGCGGCTTGCTCATGAAGTCCTCGGTGAACTCCTCCCCGCATTCGACGATGACGCCGCCGAGTTCATGCCCGAGCGTGAACGGCCACGGCAGCGGCTTCGGCCAATGTCCCTTCAGGATGTGCAGATCGGTGCCGCAGACGCCGCAGGCGCCGACCTTGATCAGCGCGGCCTTCCTGCCGACCTTCGGCCACGGCACGGTGCGGATAACGGGCTCCGAGCCGGGACCTGCGTGAGTGCAAACGCGGATCTGTTGCATGGCGTTTCCTCGTTGCCCGTCTGTTATGATTGGTTGGTGCGGGCCTAAGACGAAGCGTATGTGAGATGGGGGCTTGTGCCAAGCTGCGCCTTGTGGCCCGCATGGCGCGACCCTTCCGCCTTCGCTCGGTGGGCTACGGCGGACAAGTCGCTCCATCCGGGCTACGCGCCTGGTCTAGAGACCGCAGACGCATATCTGCCGCATGCTTCCCGCAGTCAGCGGGCGGCGATCGAAATCACCAAAGCGCTCGATGAGGATCAGGCCGCCGGAAGCGATCAGCAGCGGCATCTCCTGCGGGAAGACGCAGCGCATTGGCAACGGAACCTTCCAGAAGTCCTTCTCCGTCTCGCTCGACCAGTACCAGTTCACATGTCTGACCTGCGTCAGCGGGTCGTAGCTCGCGGTCTCCTCGACAATGATCGTACCGAGTGCAGCGTGAACCACGGTGCCGATCGCCTCGCGCTTGCCGGGATCAGCGTTGAGCATGGCAATATTGGGCAGGAACGCATCGAACACGAGCCGGCCGTTCGGCGATAGGTGTCTGCCGACAGATTTGAAGAAGCCTGCGAAGTCGTCGAGGCTGTGCAGGTGCAGGACCGAATTCATCGCGACGATGATGGTGTCGAAGGTCGTCCCGGCGAGATCGAAGTCGCGCATGTCCAACTGGATGAACCTCGGTTCAACCGCGTGCGATCTGGCGTAAGTCCCCGCGCGCTCAAGCATGACGGAAGACCGATCGGCTCCGACGACCTCGAGCCCAGCTTGCGCCAGCGGAATGGTCAGGCGGCCGCTGCCGCATGCTAGGTCGAGAACGCGGCCGCCGCGCTCGCACGCCGTCTCGACATAGAAACGTTCGAGGATCGGGTCGCGCGGCGCCATCAAGTCGTACAGATCGGGGCGGTCGTAGAGGCTGCTCTGTTCCATGGGTGCGATGTTAGCGGATAATTTCGTGACCTGCATGAGGTGGCTTGTCCGCCGCAGTCAGCAAAGGCGGAAGAAGCGGCCCGCAGCCCCGGATCGCGCTGCCGCCTTCGCTCGTCTAGCTACGGCGGACAAGTCGCTCCATCCTGGCTACAGCGCGCCATAACCACCGCCGTCATCCTGAGGTGCTCGCCTTGCGATACGTCGGCATCGCAAGGCGAGCCTCGAAGGATGGGCCACGAGCGCTTGAGGCTCATCCTTCGAGGCGCGCAAGAGCGCACACCTCAGGATGACGACAATGGTCATGGCGACAGTGCATGGCAGATGCCCACGCACGTCCAATTGTCTTGAGCGCTCATTAACGAGCGTGTATGGCCCGATGAAATCTCACCTCAGGTCGTCGCTTGAACCCCCTGCCCCAAAATCCCGTGGCCGCGTCCGGCTCGTTCGCGGCCATGAAATCGGTGCCCTACCGTCTCCAGTTCGGCTCTTACGTGCTGGCGATGATGGCCGACAATATCGAGCACGTGATCAGCTATTGGGTGGTGTTCCAGAAATTCCACTCGCCGGCGCTGGCCGGCTTTGCGGTGCTGTCGCACTGGCTGCCGTTCCTGCTGTTCTCGGTCGCGGTCGGCGGGCTCGCCGACCGGTTCGATCCGCGCCGCATCATCCAGTGCGGCATGCTGCTGTTCATCGTCGCGTCGAGCGGATGGGGCTTCTTCTTCCTCACCGACACGATCCAGATGTGGCATGCGATGCTGTTGCTGGTGATCCATGGCTGCGCCGGCGTGCTCTGGCAGACACCGAACCAGCTCTTGCTCTACGACCTCGTGGCGCCTGCGGACCTTCCGAGCGCGGTGCGGCTGAACGCGATGGCGCGCTATCTCGGCATCCTGGTCGGGCCGGCGGTGGGCGGCGTGATCATGCTGACGCTCGGCACCTCGCACGGCATCATCTTCAACACGCTGTTCTACCTGCCGATGCTGCTGTGGCTGTTCCGGGCGCCTGTGCGCGACAAGAGCGTGGCGGTGCGGCGCTTTGCAGTGCGCGGCCTTGCCGACATCGTGCTGACCGTCCACGCCATCGGCACCCAGCCGGTGCTGACGGCGATGACGTGGCTGGCCGGCCTCACCTCCTTCATGATCGGCAATGCCTACCACGCCCAGATGCCGGGCTTTGCCGGCGATCTCGGCCATGGCGATCCCGGCATCTCCTACAGCGTGCTGCTCGCGGCCGACGCCGCCGGCGCGGTGCTCGCCGCTATCGCGCTGGAATCCTGGGGTCGCCTCAAGGGCACGCCGCGCACGGCGATCATGCTCGCGATGCTCTGGAGCCTGGCGCTGCTCGGCTTCGCACTGGTGCCGATCTATCCGGTCGCGATCGCGCTGTTGTTCTGCGCCGGCTTCTTCGAGCTGTCGTTCAACACCATGGCGCAGGCGCTGGTGCAGCTGAACGCGCCGCACGACATTCGCGGCCGCGTCGTCGGCCTTTATAATATGGCCGGCCTTGGCATGCGCGCCTTCAGCGGCATCACGGTCGGGCTGTTTGGCGCGGCGATCGGCATTCACTGGTCGCTCGGCCTGTCGGCCGCGCTGCTGCTGGCAATGCTGCTCGTGCTGCAGCGGCGGGCGACGAAGCCGGCTTGAGCGGCCTTTGTGTGGCTTTTCGGACGCATTGTGTCTGTCCGTGACCGCCTCGGCCAATCCTAACGCGACATTAACCCTATGCACCTTAGGGTCGTCCCGGACTCCGCCCGGGCGGGGGGTCGGGTGTTGAAAATGGCGTTGGCGAACAAAAAATTTCTTCCGGCCGCCGAGGAGCGTCGGCGCTTCCAGCGGGTGAAGGTGCACCTGCTCGGCCGCTACATGCTGCCGGACCGCCGCGAATTCCCCTGCCAGGTGATCAACATGTCGCCCGGCGGGCTTGCGCTGCTCGCCCCCGGCATCGGCAATGTCGGCGACCGCGTGGTCGCCTATCTCGACCATATCGGACGCGTCGAGGGCAAGATCACCCGCATCATCGACAACGGCTTCGCCATGACGATCGGGGCGACGCCCCGGAAGCGCGACAAGCTCGCCGCGCAGCTGACCTGGCTCGCCAACCGCGACATCCTCAACCTGCCGGAGGACCGCCGTCACGACCGTATCGTGCCGCGCAACCCGATCGCGGTGCTGACGCTCGAGGACGGCACCAAGATGACCTGCCGCATCATCGACCTCTCGCTGTCAGGCGCTGCCATCGCCGCGGAGAACCGGCCGCCGCTGAAATCGACCGTCCTGCTCGGCCGGGTCCAGGGCCGCGTGGTCCGAAACCTCGAAGACGGCTTCGCGCTGGAGTTCCTTCACGAGCAGCCGATCGAGACACTCGAAGAGAGCGTTACCGCGCGGTAAAGCGCGCGGGCGGCAAACCCCCTTATTTTCCAGCCCTGAAGGCGGCCTCCGCAATGCGGACGCCGCCTTTTTCATGCGTCGCGGCCGGCCCGGCCCGGGTTAACGCGCGGCCCGTTTGCAGATGGAAATGGCGGTTCCGCCAGCGTTTCCGCGTTAATCGATAAAGTTTGAATCAATTGCAGTTGTTTCGAATTTTATGAGAATTCGATTCAAGTATAGATCGAATTCGGCGCAGGTTTTACTTGCATTCGTCTCGACTTGACTTGGTCGACTTAGCGGCAACGCAAAAGCTCCATGCGAAATGTGGTCCCAACAAGAAACGGGGGCCGCAATGTTTGACTTCAGGGGACAGGGGAAAGGGCTGGCGCTCGCCGCCATGCTCTTCGGGATCAGCGCGGCAGCGCAGGCCGGCGAAAGCCGTCTGCTCTACGCGAGCCTCGGTGACACCACGCGTGCACCGATCGGCTGGGTCGAATTCTGTGCGGACAACGCCGCCCAGTGCCAGGGCGCACCGACGCAGCCGCGCGACATCGTGATGTCGCAGAGCGCATGGCGCGACCTCGTCAAGGTCAATCGCTGGGTCAACGAGACCATCAAGCCTTTGACCGACCAGGAGCACTGGGGCGTGATCGAGAAATGGTCGCTGCCATCAGACGGTTACGGCGACTGTGAAGACTACGTGCTGTTGAAGCGCAAGATGCTGATCGATGCCGGATGGCCGCGCGAGGCCCTGCTCATCACCGTCGTGCGCGACAAGAAGGGCGAAGGACACGCGGTGCTGACGGTGAAGACCGACAAGGGCGAGTTCGTTCTCGACAATCAGAACGAGAACGTCGTTGCCTGGACCGAGACCGGCTACCGCTTCGTCAAGCGCCAGTCGCAGAGCGATCCCAACGTCTGGGTCTCGCTCGGCGATACCAAGCCGGCGGTCTCCACCGCCAGCGCCAGAGATTAGGCAAGAGACAACAGGTTACGCGACCCGGTCACATCCCCACCCCTCCCCGTCCCAGACCGGTTCGCGCGCGGCCAGCCATCCCCCAATGGCTGGCCGCAACTTTTTTGGGCTATGCCGGCGCTGTTTCGGCGGCAGCCGGAGCCGGCGCCGACCGCGCGATCAGGGCATAAGCAACGGGCACCACGAACAGCGTGAACAGCGTGCCGATCGACAGACCGGTCGCGATGACGAGCCCCATGTTGTAGCGCGACACCGCGCCCGCCCCGCTCGCGGTGATCAGCGGAACGACGCCCAGCACCATGGCCGCGGTGGTCATCAGGATCGGCCGCAGCCGGATCGTCGCGGCCTCGATGATCGCCTCCGTCGCCGGCTTGCCCTCCAGGCGCAATTCGTTGGCCACCTCGACCATCAGGATGCCGTGCTTGCTGACAAGGCCCATCAGGGTGAGCAGCCCGACCTGGGTGTAGATGTTGAGGCTGGCACCGCCGATGCCGAGGCTGATGAAGATCAGGGCGCCGGCCAGCGACATCGGCACCGACACCAGGATGACGATGGGATCGAGGAAGCTGTTGAACAGCGCGGCGAGCGCCAGGAAGATGATGATGACGGCGAAAGCGAACGTCGTGACGAAGCCGCCCGATTCCTGTTCGAGCTGGCGCGAGGCGCCGCCGTAGTCGATCGTATAGCCGACCGGCAGGGACTTCGCGATATCCTTGAGCGTGGCGAGCGCGCTGCCCATCGACACCGTCGGCATCGCGACGCCCGAGATCGTCGCCGCATTGATCTGCTGGAAGTGGTTGCGCGACTGCGGAACGGTCCTGTTCTCGAGATGCGCGACGGTCGACAGCGGCACCATCGAATTGTCGCTCGCCTTGATGTAATAGCCGAGCAGCTGGTCCGCCGTCAGCCGATCGTTCTGCTTGGCCTGAGGAATCACCTTGTAAGATCGGCCGTCCAGGCTGAAATAATCGAGGTAGTTTCCCCCGAGCATGGTCGCGAGCGCACCGCCGAGATCACTCATCTTCAGGCCGAGATCACCGGCCTTGTCGCGGTCGAAGGAGACCAGCGTCTGGGGCCTGTCGATTTTCAGGTCGGTATCGAGGAAGATGAATTGGCCGCTCTTCAGCGCCTGCACCATGAAGTTGCGCGAGACCTGGTCGAGTTCGTTGTAGGAACCGGTCGTACCAATCACGAACTGGATCGGAAGGCCGTTGCTGCCGGGCAGCGGCGACGGCTGGAAGGCGACCGAGCGCGTGCCCGCGATGGTGTTGAGCAGGTTCTGGAAATCCGGCTGGAGAGTCTTCGTGGTCAGGCTGCGCTGGTCCCAGGGCTTGAGCACCCAGCCTCCAATCGCCTGGGTGGGCGTGTCGATCTGGAAAAGGGTCTTCGTTTCCGGGCGCTTGGCCACGAGATCGTAGACCTGCTGGCTGTAGAATTGCCGCTGCTGAAGTGTCGCTGAGGGTGCCGACGTCGTCAGCGAGAGCACGACACCCTGGTCCTCGTCGGGCGCGAGCTCGCTGGTCGAGGTCGCGTAGAGCCAGGGAATGCCGGCCAGCAGCAGCAGCGCGAACACGGCCACGACTGGCTTCGTCGCAAAGACGGCCTCCAGCCGGCGGCGATAGGCGCCCGAGAGCCACTCCAGCACGTGGTCGATCGTCCGGACCAAGCGCGCCTCCCAGTTCGTCGCATCGCGCTCGGTCTTGCGCAATAGCCAGGCGCAGTTCATCGGCGACAGCGTCAGCGCGATCACCGCAGATACCGTGACCGCGCCTGCGAGCGTGAAGGCGAACTCGGTGAACAGGGCGCCGGTGAGGCCGCCCTGGAATCCCACGGGCACGTAGACCGCGATCAGAACCACGGTCATGGCGATGATCGGGCTTGCCAGCGCGCGTGCGGACTGGATCGCGGCCTCGACCGGCGCGACGCCTTCGTCGATCAGCCGGTGCACGCTCTCCACGACAATGATGGCGTCATCCACCACGAGCCCAATGGCGAGCACGAGTGCCAGCAGGGTCAGCAGGTTGATCGAGAATCCCATCAGCAGCATCAGCCCGAATGTTCCGATCAGCGACAGCGGGATCGCGATGACCGGAATCAGGACCGATCGCCACGAGCCCAGGAACAGGAACACTACCACGATCACGATCAGCACCGCTTCCACCAGCGAGTGGACGACCTCGTCGATCGAAGAATTGACGAAGTCGGTGGAGTCGTAGAGCACCTCGCCGACCAGGCCGTTCGGCAGCTGCGCCTTGATGTCGGGCAGGATCGCCTTCACACCGTTGATGACGTCGAGCAGATTGGCGGTCGGGGCCGCCTGGATGCCGATATAGACCGCGGTCTTGCCGTTGAAGCGCGTCTCGCTGTCGTAATCGTCGTTTCCGAGCGTGACGTTGGCGACGTCGCGCAGGCGGATGATCGCGCCGTTGACGGTCTTGACCACGAGGTTGCGGTACTGCTCCAGCGAATGCAGGTTGGTCGAGGCCGCGAGATCGACCTGCACCAGCCGGCCCTTGGTGGCGCCGAGGCCGGAGATGTAATCGTTGCCGGACAGCGCGGTCGAGACGTCGCTCGCGGTAAGGCCATAGGCCGCCAGCTTGTCGGGATCGAGCCAGGCGCGGAGCGCGAACTTCTTGGCGCCGAGGAGCTCGGCGGTCTGCACGCCGGTGACGGCCTGGAGCCGCGGCTGCACCACGCGCGTCAGATAGTCGGTGATCTGGTTCGGCGCCAGCACGTCGCTGGCGAAGCCGATATACATCGCATCGATGGTCTGGCCGACCTTGAGCGTCAGCGTGGGCTGCTGCGTGCCGCTCGGGAACTGGTTCAGCACCGAGTTGACCTTGGCGTTGATCTCCGTCATCGCCTTGCCGGAATCGTAGTTCAGGCGCAGATTGACCGTGATGGTGCTGGAGCCCGTGACGCTGTTCGACGTCATGTAGTCGATGCCGTTGGCCTGGGCGATGGCATTTTCCAGCGGCGTCGTGATGAAGCCGGCGATGATGTCGGAATCGGCGCCGGCATAGGTCGTCGACACCGTGACGATGGCGTTCTGGGTGCGCGGATATTGCAGGATCGACAGCGTCGTCATCGAGCGCAGGCCGAGCACCAGGATGAGGGCGCTGACGACCAGCGCCAGGACCGGCCGGCGGATGAAGATATCGGTGAAGCGCATCTTGTCCTGAACTCGTTTCTCGCCACTCTTTGTTGCGGAATCGGCCGCGCCGTCGCCAAGCCTACTGATCGACGATGTTCGGCGCGGCTTCCGCCTGAGGCACGTGTGAATTGTCGATCTTCACCGGGCTGCCGTTGCGCAGCTTCAGCTGGCCGGCGATGACCACGGTCTCGCCCGGCTTGATCCCATCGTTGACCGCGACGCGATCGCCCTTCGCGGGCCTCGTCTTGACGAACATCTGCCGCGCGGTGCCCTGCCCGTCATGGAGTTCGTCGACGAGGTAGACCAGATCGCCGTAGGAATTGCTGACGATCGCCGTCAGCGGCACGGTGACGACCTGTTCGGGCTTGCCGACCGCGATCTCGACCTTTGCGAACATGCCCGGCAGCAGCCGGGCCTCGCCGTTGCGCAAGGTGGCGCGAACCTGGACGTTGCGGCTGGCTGAATCCACCTTGGCATTGATCGCGGTGATCTGCCCGGTGAAGCGCTCGGCCGGAAAGGCATCGACTGCGACCGACACGTCTTGCCCGATGCGGATCGAGGCCAGCGACTGCTGCGGCAGGTAGAAGTCGACATAGATCGGATCGAGACTCTGCAGCGTGACGATGCTGGTGCCGGCGGAGAGATACTGGCCGAGATCGACGGCGCGGATGCCGAGGCGCCCCGAGAACGGCGCCTTCAGCGACTTCTGCTCGAGGAGAGCCTTCTGCTGCTCCACCAGGGCCTGGGCGTTCTTCAGGTTCGCCTTGTCGCTGTCGACCGTCGCCTGGCTCACCGCATTGAACTTGATCTGCTCCTCGTCGCGCTTGAGCACGATGGCGTAGTTCTCGGCCGTGGCCTGCAACGAGCGGAGCTTGGCGACGTCGTCGGTCGCCACCAGCGACAGCAGGGTCTGTCCCGCCGCGACGCTGTCGCCGGAGGTGAATTCGATGCTCTGCACGATACCGGCGGCCTGCAGCGCGAGATCGGCGCCGTTCACCGCGCGCAGCGAGCCGACCGCGCTCAGGCTCGACTGCCAGGGCGCGTTGGCGGCCATCACGGTGGAGACGGTCTGCGGCGGATTGGCCATCGCGCCGATCGCCTTCCTGATCATGATCTCCTTGAAGGTCTGGAATCCGTACAGGCCGCCGAACAGGATCGCCATCCCGCACAGCATGATTGTCATCCGCTTCATCATCGCAACGCGTCCTCGGTCTTCTTGTCGGTGCCGGCGAAGTACCCGGCATTGGCGCGCGGCAGCGCGTCTGGTGTCTCGTCCATGCGATTCCACCATCCGCCGCCGAGCGACTGGAACAGCGCGGCGGTGTCGGTGAAGCGGGTGGCCTGCGCCTTGATGCGCGACACCCGCGAATTCAGGTAGGATTGCTGAGCGTTGATGACGTTGGCGTAGGGCACCGCCCCGGTCTTGAACTGCTCGACCGCCATCGCCAGGCTGTCCGCCGTCGCTTTCTCGGCCGCGGCCTGCGCCTTCAGCGTCGCCGCGTCGTACTGGATGGCGCGCAGCGAATCCGCGACGTTCTGGAACGCGGTCACGACCGCGCTCTTGTACAGCGCGAGATCCTGCTCGAACGCCGCCACATCGGCCTCCTTGGTGTGGTACAGCGTGCCGCCGTCGAAAATCTTCTGGCTGACGCTGGAGGCGGCGCTCCAGACGATCGTTTCGGGCGAGAACAGCCGCTCGGGGCCGCTGGCGCCGTAGCTGCCGGATAGCGTGAGCTGCGGCAGCAGGTTGGCGATGCCGACGCCGACTGTCGCCGTCGCCTGATGCAAGGTCGCCTCGGCTTGGCGGATGTCGGGGCGCTGCCGCACCAGCGCCGAGGGCAGTGACACCGGAAGCCGCTGCGGCAGGCGCAGCTCGGCGAGCCTGAGATGCTCGCCACGATCCTGGCTCGGCAGCCGCCCGAGATAGGCCATCAGCTGATTGCGTTGCTGCGCCAGCTGCTTCTGCAGCGGCGCCAGCGTCGCCCTTGCCTGCGCCAGCGTGGCTTCCTGCGACAGCACGTCGGACTTCGAGATTGCGCCGATTTCGAACTGGTGCTGGATGCGTGCGAGCTGGTCCGACTCCGCCTTGATGATCTCCTCGGTCGCGAGGATTTGATCGCGTAGCGAGGCATCCGTGATCGCGGCCGTCACCACGTTGGCGGTCAGCGCCAGATACGTCGCTTCGAGCTTGAAGCCCTGATAGTCGGCCTGGGCTTGCAGCGCCTCGACCTGACGTCGCGTGCCGCCCCAGAGGTCGAGCGCGTAAGACACGCTTACGGACGCGTTGTACAGCGTATAGGTCGAGCCTTGCGCGGGCCATTGTCCCGACTGCGCCGTCGTCACCCGGTCGCGCTCCGCCGAGGCGCTGCCGCTGACCTGGGGAAACAGGCTGCCCTGCTGCGCCAATGCGTTTTCCCGCGCGTAGCGCAACGCGAACTGCGCCGCCTGCACGTCGGGATGATTGCGGATGGCTTCCTCGACAAAGGCGTTGAGCTGCCGCGAGCGGAATAGCGCCCACCAGGCGCCGGGAATGTCCCTGCCTGTTTCGAAGCCCTGAGAATTGCCGCCGGGCACCGGCGCACTCGTGGTGGCGGCCGGGCGCTGCTCGCGCGTGTAGCCTTGCACGGCCGGTCCGGCCGGCAACGCGAAGTCCGGGCCGACGGCGCAGGACGCCAGAAGAACGCCGCAGAGCGAGACGCCGGCCAAGGCCGCGGCTCGCGCCGGGCGCCACGCTCCTGCGACGAAGGGGACGTGTCCGGACCTGCCTGAAAGTGGAGCTGCCAAAGAACTAAACCGTTTAGTTTTTATCTGGTAGGCTGTATGATGCAGGTTGGAACCAAAAGTCAAGCCGTGGGGTTTCAGGGGTAATGACAACGACAGTGCAAAAGACGCAGACGCGAGAGACCAGAGAGCCGGCCGATGCCGGTCAGAAGCCGCGCGCTCTCGCGAAGCACCGCCAGATTCTCGACAGCGCCCGCGTCCTCTTTCTCGATCAGGGCTTCGACGCCACCAGCATGGACGCGATCGCGCGCGAGGCCGGCGTGTCGAAGGCGACGCTCTACGTCCATTTCGACGACAAGGACGATCTGCTGCTGGCGCTGGTGAGCGAGGAGTGCAAGCGCTTCGGGCCGAAGACGCTATGGCGCGACCACGGCGGCAGGATCGATCTCCGGGCGGAGCTCCACGCCATTGGCACGACGTTCCTCGAAGCCTTTCTCGACCAGCGCGGGCTTGCCGTGCACAGACTCGTGATGTCCTGCGCCTCGCGCCATCCGCGCGTGGCGGAAGTTTTCATGAAGTCGGGACCGGAGCGCTGCGACACCGAAATGGCCGCCTTCCTGCGTGCAGCGCAGGCCCAGGGCCTTCTCGACATTCCCGACATCGGCATGGCCGCGACGCAATTTCTCAGCCTAATTCAGGGCAAGGAGATCCTGAAATGGACGCTCTCGATGAAGGCGCCGAGCCCGGCCCGCCATCGTGCGCTGATCGAGAATGGTATCAACGTGTTTCTCGCGGCCTATGAGCGACGCCCCACCGCCGTGAAGCAGACGCGGCGAAAGCCGGCGAAGGCATCTGCACGCCGCTAGGAACGAGACAACAGGTTACGCGACCCGGTCACATCCCCACCCCTCCCCCGTCCCAGACCGGTTCGCGCGCGGCCAGCCATCCCCAAAGCCTGGCCGCAACTTCTTTGGCGCCTTGTCATGCAGGATACGAGTGGCTGCCGGGCAAGCCGGAACGGCGCTGTTGACTAGTCCGCCGGTTGCTTCATTGGGTAACGGCACAGGCAATCACGAGGAACTGCCATGACGTCGTTCCGCCCCGTCATCGCGTTGTCCAGGGGTCTCGAAGTCCTGCGGGTGATCAACCAGGAACGGCAGTCGACCGTCGGCTCGCTGCACAAGGCGACTGGGCTGAACAAGGCAACGATCGTCCGCATGCTCGAGACGCTGGAGCATGAAGGGTATGTGATGCGTCGTACCGAGCCGGCCAGCTACGCGCCCACGGGACGGGCGCTGCTGCTCAGCGCGGGCTATGACGAGCCCACCTGGATCGGCGGCATCGCCGAACCCATCCTCAACAAATTCCGCAAGCAGATCCACTGGCCGTCAGACATTGCCGTGCTCGATCAGGAATCCATGGTCATCGCCCACACGACGCGGGTGGACGGGTCGCTGCTGTTCAGCCGGCCGCCGGGTTTCCGATTTCCTGTCCTGGGCACCTCGATGGGGCGCGCCTATCTCGCCTTCTGCGAGCCAGCCGAGCAGGAACGCATCGCCGCACGTCTTGCCCTCAGCCCAGAGCCCTGGAACGATCTGGCGCGCAACCCCGACAAGCTCGCCAAGACGCTTCGCACGATCCGCAAAGCCGGGTTCGCGGTCATGGACGACAGCTACAGCCGCAGCATCTTCGGCGGCGCGGTCTGGGCGCTTGGCGTTCCCGTTGCGCTTCCGAACCGGCTGTTCGGCAGCATGAACGTGATGATGCTGCGCGAAGCGGTCACTCCCGAGGACGGCATACGCCGCTTCGTGCCTCAAATGAAGAAAGTCGCCTCCGCACTGGCGGAGGCGCTCGGCGCCAAGCTCGCCGCACCAGGCACGTCATCCCTCCGCCGCAAGTAGCCATTTCATACAGTGAAACGATATTTTGATTTCTTGACGCACTCTCCACCCCATGTGACACCTCGGTCCGGCGGCTGCGCTGCCCAATGACACAGGGAAAAGGGGGAAGCCGAAGTGTGGACATCCACGAGAATTCTGGCGGCCGCAATTGCATGCCTGACGCTGGCTGCCGCTGAGACGGCTTGGGCCGACGCCTGGCCGACCCGGGCAATCAGGATCGTCGTCTCCACGCCGCCAGGCGGCATCACCGATGCCTTCGCCCGCGCCTACGGCGATTACATCTCGCAGAAGCTTGGGCAGCCCGTGATCGTCGAGAACAAGACCGGGGCCAGCGGCGCGCTGGCGGCGCAATTGGTGAAGGACTCGCCACCGGACGGCTACACGCTGATGTACACGATCTCGTCCACCCTGCTCGGTAACCGGTTGCTGCTGAAATCGCTGGCCTATGATCCCGACAAGGATTTCACCATCGTCGCGCTCACGCCTTCGGGCCATCTGCCGCTGGTGGTCCATTCTGCCACCAATGCAAAGACGATCGAAGAGTTCGTCGCTTATGCGCGGCACAACAAGGTCACGGCCGGCTCATACGGGATCGGCTCGTTCGCGCACATTGCGATCGCCGAACTCAACCGCCAATTCGGTCTCGACATTTCCATCGTGCATTACCGCGGCGAAGCGCCGATGTGGCAGGATTTTGCCGCCGGGGTGATCCAGGCGGCCGTCGGGAGCTATCAGGCTGCGCTTCCGGTGCTCGATACCGGCGTCGGCCGCCCGATCGCCGTGCCGACACCGGTGCGCATGAAGAAGCTGCCCGAGACCCGGACGTTCGCCGAGCAAGGCGTCACCGGGAATGTCTTCCAGCTCACGAGCTTTACCGCGCTGGTGGCGCCCGCGGCGATGCCAGCAGACCGGATCGACCTGCTCGCCAAGCTGATGGTCGAAGGCGGCAAGACGGAGCGCGTGCAGAAGCTGCTCGATGCCTTCGGGGTCGACTCCCCGGCAATGGATCGCGCATCCTCGATTGCGCTCTACCAAAAGGAAGGGCCGGTCTGGCTCGAATCGATCAAGACTCTCGGGTTGGAGCCGCAATAGATTCCCGCACCGTCACTCCCGCGGCCGGCGCCGTTGTCGCTCACGCACCGAGCACGTCCGCGAGCCGCAGCTCGTCGGGCACGGGATCCTTCAGGAACAGCTCGGCTTCGATCTCGTCCAGGTGCGACAGCATCTGCGCGCGCGCGGCTTGCTTGTCGCGTTTGCGAATCGCGGCGACGATGCCGGCGTGATGATCGGTGCCGCAGGCCGGCGTGTCGTGGCGGCGGTAGAGCAGGATGATGAGCGAGGAGCGCGCGATCAGCTCCTTCAGGAAGCCGAGATAGATGCTGTGGCCGCTCATCTCGGCGACCAGACGGTGAAACTCTCCGGAGAGCCGGACCGAGGCCCGGGCATCGCCGCGCAGCTCGGCCTCGCGTTCCTCGGCAAGATGCTGCTGGAGGCGATCGATCCAGTCCGGCGTCACCGCATCGATGGCGTGATCGACGATGGTGGGCTCGATCAGGCGGCGCGCCTCGAACACTTCGCGGGCATCGGCCGGCGTCGGCCGCGCGACGAAGGCGCCGCGGTTCTTCTCGATGTTGACGATGCCCTCATGCGCGAGCTGCTGAAGCGCAGTGCGGACCAGCGTGCGGCTTGCGCCGTAGATCTCGCCGATCTCGTCCTCGCCGAGCTTGGTGCCCGGCAGCAGACGATGCTCGAGGATCGCGGCGGTCACACCCTCCCGGATGCGGCTGACGCGATCGCTCGCGTCGGGCGCGTCGGATTTGCGGCGGGGCTTGGCGGCCATGAGTCCGAGATTGGGCTTGAGGGCTCGATCGACGACATTCGCTTTCGAATGTTAGTCGACGATCTGTATGCAATTACAGGCGAAAGTTTATACAATCCTCGCCCGTTTTGTGTGCAGATGATTGCGCACGGGGCGGGCGGGACAGAGGCGCCGGATTCGTTCTAACGATCTGACTCCGCTGCACAGTTTCGCAATTCGGCCGGCAAGGCGGCGGTTGGCACGGACCTTGCGGAGAGAGTGCCAGCACCGCCCCTCCTTGGACACGCCATGGCCACTCCCGCCGCCCTCGAACTGGTCGCCGTCACCAAGCGCTATGACACGACGCTGGCGGTCGACACCGTCAATTTGAAGATCCCGGCCGGCACCTATTGCTGCCTGCTCGGTCCGTCCGGCTGCGGCAAGACCTCGACCTTGCGCATGATCGCGGGCCACGAGGCCGTCAGCGAGGGCGACATCATCCTGGGTAGCCAGAACGTCACCGACCTGCCGCCGGCCGAGCGCGGCACCGCGATGATGTTTCAGTCCTACGCGCTGTTTCCGCATCTCTCCGTGCTCGACAACGTCGCCTTCGCCCTGAAGATGCGCGGCATCGACAAGCCGACGCGCCACAGGCGCGCCGGCGAGTTGCTGGAGCTGGTGGCGATGAGCCAATATGCGGGCCGGCTGCCGGCGCAGCTCTCCGGCGGCCAGCAGCAGCGCGTTGCGCTCGCCCGCGCGCTGATCACCGAGCCGCAGATTCTCTTGCTCGACGAGCCGCTCTCCGCCCTCGATCCGTTCCTGAGGGTCAGGATGCGCGGCGAGCTGAAGCGATTGCAGCGCGAGCTCGGCATCAGCTTCATCCAGGTCACCCACGGCCAGGAAGAGGCGATGGCGCTGGCCGACCACATCGTGGTGATGAACCACGGCCGGATCGAGCAGCAGGGCACGGCCCGCGACATCTTCCACCATCCCCGCACCGAATTCGTGGCGCGCTTCATCGGCGGCCACAACGTGCTCAGCGACGCCGGCAAGCTCATCGCCGTGCGCGCCGATCAGCTCGGCATCGCGCCGTTTGCTGACGGCGCCTTCGGCGCGCCGGCGCTGCTGACCCAGACCGAGTACCAGGGCTCCTACATCGCCGTCTCGCTCACGCTCGAGGACGGCACCGCCCTCTTCTCCCACGTTCCCGAAGCCACTTTCGACGTCCACCCGTTCCGTCCGGGCGATCGCGTGCTGGCGACCTGGGATCCCGCCAAGGCGCAACGCCTGCAATAGCGCCCTTCATCTTGGAACATGTGCAACACTAGAGGAGTGAGGGAAATGACCGAGACGACCAGGAAGACCGGCCTCAACCGCCGTACGCTGCTCAAGGGCACCGCAAGTCTTGCCGGCCTCGCCGCCGGCTCCGGCGCCATCACCGGCTTTCCCTATGTGAAGTCGGCCGATGCCAAGGTGCTGCGCTATCTCGGCACCGCCGTGAACGAGGGCGACGACATCTCCAGGCAGTGCCTGAAGGACACCGGCATCAAGATCGAATACATCACCGCCACCACCGACGACGTCACCAAGCGCGTGATGACCCAGCCGAACTCCTTCGACGTGCTGGACACCGAATATTTCTCGCTGAAGAAGATCGTGCCGTCGGGCAACATCCTTCCGCTCGATGCCCGGAAGATCAAGGAGTTCGACAACATCACGCCTGTCTTCACCAAGGGCGAGACGCCCGGCGGCAAGAAGATCGGCGGCCAGGGCACCGCGCCCTGGAAGGTGCTTTACCTCGAGGGCAAGGATTCCAAGAAGTTCGCGACGTCGGCGACCGAATTCGTCACGCTGATTCCGACCGTCTACAACGCCGACACGCTCGGCATCCGCCCCGACCTGATCAAGCGGCCGATCAGCTCCTGGTCCGAGCTGCTCAACCCCGAGTTCAAGGGGAAGGCCTCGATCCTCAACATCCCCTCGATCGGCATCATGGATGCCGCGATGGTCGTGGAAGCCACCGGCAAGTACAAATATGCCGACAAGGGCAACATGACCAAGGAAGAGATCGATCTCACCATGAAGGTGATGACCGAGGCCAAGAAGGCCGGCCAGTTCCGCGCGTTCTGGAAAGACTTCAACGAAAGCGTCAACCTGATGGCTTCGGGCGAGACGGTGATCCAGTCGATGTGGTCGCCGGCGGTGACCAAGGTGCGCTCGATGGGAATTCCCTGCACGTTCCAGCCGCTCAAGGAAGGCTACCGCTCCTGGGCCTCCGGCTTCTGCGTCTCCAAGGGCGTCTCGGGTCCCAAGCTCGAATGGGCCTATGAGTTCGTGAACTGGTTCCTGTCCGGCTATGCCGGCGCCTATCTCAATCGCCAGGGTTACTACTCCGCCGTGCTCTCCACCGCGAAGGCGCATATGGAGCCCTACGAGTGGGCCTATTGGATGGAGGGCAAGCCGGCCGAGAAGGACATCAAGGCGCCCGACGGCTCGCTGCTCGAGAAGGCAGGCGCGGTGCGCGACGGCGGCTCCTACGAGGACCGCATGGGCGGCGTCGCCTGCTGGAACGCCGTGATGGACGAGAACGACTACATGGTCCGCAAGTGGAACGAGTTCATCGCGGCGTAACTGACATGTCGGAAGAAGTCCTGCAACAGGCGGCCCCGGGCTTGATCCCGGGGTCCGGCACAGCGCGCGCCGCCAAGCCGACGCGCCTGTCGCCGTCCTTCATCTCCTGGCTTCAGGCCGGGCCGATGATGCTGGTGTTTCTCGCCTTCTTCCTGATCCCGCTGGCATTCGTCGTCATCGTCTCGTTCTGGGACTACAACGAATACCAGTTGCTGCCGGCCTTCTCGGGCCGCGGCTACACCGACACGTTCGAGGGCTGCATCGCGCAGCTGCCCGACCTCTGCACCATCGGCAAGACCTATCTGAAGACGCTGAAGCTCGGCTTCATGGTGTGGGCGATCACCCTGTTCATCGGCTTCTGGGTTGCCTATTTCCTCGCCTTCCACGTCAAGTCCAAGACCTGGCAGATGGGCTTGTCGCTGCTCTGCACGATCCCGTTCTGGACCTCCAACGTGATCCGCATGATCGCCTGGATTCCGCTGCTCGGGCGCAACGGCCTCGTCAATTCCGGCCTGATCAAGACCGGCCTGATCAACCATCCGCTGGAATGGCTGCTGTTCTCCGAATTCTCCGTGGTGCTGGCGCTGGTCCACCTGTTCACCTTCTTCATGGTGGTGCCGATCTTCAATTCGATGGTGCGCATCGACAAATCGCTGATCGAGGCCGCCTATGACGCCGGCGCCACCGGTTTCCAGACACTGCTCAACGTCATCATACCGCTCGCCAAGCCGGGCATCGTGATCGGCTCGATCTTCGTCATCACCATCGTGATGGGCGATTTCATCACCATCGGCGTGATGGGCGGCCAGCAGATCGCGGCGGCCGGCAAGATCATCGAGACGCGGGTCAACGCGCTGCAATTCCCCGCCGCGGCAGCCAACGCCGTGATCCTGCTCACCATCACCTTCCTGATCATCACCATGATGTCGCGCATCGTCGACATCAAGAAGGAGCTGTAGAGCATGAAGGAAGGACGCCCGCGCTCGTTCTACGTGCTCGCGACCTTCTTCGCGGCCTATGTGCTGTTCCTCTACGGCCCGATGATCGCGATCTACGTGCTGTCGTTCCAGGGGCCGCAAGGCGGCCTCACCTTCCCGATGAACGGCGTGTCGACCTTCTGGATCGCAAAACTGTTCCAGGGCACCGGCATCGTCGATCTCGGCGCGGCCTTCCGCCGCTCGCTGCTGCTCGGCATCATCGTGATGATCGTCACCGTGGTGCTGTCGGTCGCCGCCGGCATGGCCTTCCGCAGGAAGTTCAGGGCGCAGAGCATCCTGTTCTACTCGGCGATCGCGAGCCTGATCGTTCCCTCGATCATCACCTCGCTCGGCATCTCGCTGGAGTTCCGCATCATCGACGACCTGATCAAGGCGCATTGGAACGAAAATTTCGAAACCTCGATGGGCCTGCTCACCTCAGGACTCGGCGCGCACCTGACCTGGACGCTGCCATTCGGGCTGCTCATCATGTTCGCGATCTTCAATCGCTTCGACCCGCGCCTCGAGGAAGCCGCGCGCGATCTCGGCGCCACGCCATGGCAGACGTTCCGCCATGTCGTGCTGCCGATCATCCTGCCGTCCGTGATCGGCATCGGCCTGTTCGGCTTCACGCTGTCCTGGGACGAGCTCGCGCGTTCCAGCCAGGCGATCGGGGCGGTGAACACGTTGCCGCTCGATCTCCAGGGCCTCACCACCACGGTGACGAACCCCGACATCTATGCGCTCGGCACCGTGATTTCGGCCGTCTCGTTCACGGTGATCACCCTTGCGCTCGGCACCATCCACATGCTCAACAAGCGGCAGGCGGCCAAGGGTTCGGACGCCGGCCAAGGACTGGTCTAACAACGCGCTCGTCTGACAAGGGACTTGTCTGATCCGATGCGGCTGCATGTCGTCAATCCCAACACCACCGCGTCGATGACGGCGAAGATCGCCGCTGCGGCGCGCAACGTCGCCCTGCCCGGCACGGTGATCGACGCGCGGCAGCCAACGATGGGCCCGGTCTCGATCGAGGGATTTTACGACGAAGCCTTCGCCGTACCAGGCATGCTCGGCTGCATCCGCGAGGCCGACCGCGACGGTGCGGACGCGCACATCATCGCCTGCTTCGACGACACCGGCCTGGATGCCGCCCGCGCCGTCGCCAAGGCGCCGGTGATCGGAATCGGCGAGGCCGGCTTCCACATGGCGAGCCTGATCGCGGCGCGCTTTGCCGTGGTGACGACGCTCGGTGTCTCCATCGTGCCGATCGAGCACAATTTGCGGAAATACGGCCTCGCCGATCGCTGCGCCCGCGTCCGCGCCGCCGAGGTGCCGGTGCTGGCGCTCGAGGCGCGCAACACGGACGCGCTCGCGAAGATCTCCGCGGAGATCGCGGCTGCGGTCCGTGACGACCGCGCCGAAGCGATTGTGCTCGGCTGCGCCGGCATGGCCGATCTCGCCGCCGAGCTCGCCGCCACCCACGGCCTGCCCGTGATCGACGGCGTCGCGGCGGCGGTGACGCTGGCGGAATCACTGGTGCGGCTGGGGTTGAAGACCTCGCGCCTCGGCCCCTACGCGGCGCCGCGGCCGAAGACCTATTCCGGACCGTTTTCGCCGTTTCAGCCTTGATTCCCGGGCCCGGGCGAAGCCTCGGAGGCCCCAAGGCCTGCTGATTGCTGGTTTTTTGGCCTTTAGCCTCTTTTTGGACCCATTCCTTGCCGACACGTAACGTTTTCGGGACGCCCCGGCCGCCTCAGGGCTGCCGGTCTTCGCCACTCACCAAGTTTCAATTTGGGTTTTGTCAGCGATGATCGATCTCGCCCAGGACACACCGTCCAATCCGCTTTTTCGTCTCGGCGCCCAGCCCATCGCGCTGACCGCCGCCGCGCTCCTGCTCCTGATCGCTGGCGTCACCTCGATCGCGATCTGGCGTGCCTATACCGGCGCCGCACCTGAGACCGACAGGGTGGTGGCGTCGCGGCAGCTTCAGGCGCGGACCGCTCAGGCCTCCGAGCAGTTGGTCGAGAAGACCAAGGGGCTGGAGGCGACCCAGCAGGAATCGATCGACCAGCTCCAGGTGGTGCAGGATCAGCTCCTGACGATGAAGCGGCTGATGGCGGCGCAGCAGGCCGACACCAAGCGTCTGTCCGAGCAGGTGGCATCGCTGAACGAGTCCATCGACGGCCTGCGGCAGTCGTTCGCCGGCGCGCGAGCCACCGACGTCGAAGCGCCCGCGGTTACCCGCAGGAAACCGGCGCGGCACCGCGTCCACGCCAGCGCGCGCAAGCGCTCGCGCGGCTGAGCCGCCACACCGCGACTAATTTTCTCGACTTGTGAACTGGATCACATTCGCCGGTATGATTCCGCGCGATGCTCCCGGTTACCGGATGGCGTGAGCCGATTTCAATGTCCGGGGCTGGCAAGGTCGTTGACGGTATACTGCGTCAACGGCCTTGTTTTTTGGTCGGTCAGTCTCTCGTCGAGGACGCTATTCGCAGACATCCACACGGCGGATACGCCAGCCCGCGGGCGTCATGACGCGCTTCCGCGCAACGTAGCAGCCGCCATAACCATCATTGTAGCCGGTACCATAATAGTAGGGATCGCCGTAATAGGGGTAGCCGTAGCCGTAATAGCCGCCGTAGAGACCGGCGCCGGCAATGCCTGCCCCGATTGCCACTCCAGGCCAGAAGCCGCCGCCGCGCCAATGGCCGCCATGGCCCCAGCCGCCGCCATGACCCCAGCCGCCATGTCCGAATCCCCGCGCCTGGGCTGCCTGCGGCACTGACAGCCCGACCGCCGCGACGGTCAGCGCCGCCATCATCATCCTGCGTAACATCACTCGATCCTCCGCGTGGACACGCTCCACGCTTCAAAGCGGGATCAAGCTAACGTCACTTCGGCATTCCGGACAGCCACGCTGCCTCACTTCCGCGCGAGCATTCAGCAGCCGCGGCAGATGCTCTTGAGCTTCTTGTCGAGCATCCGATTCTCGGCATTCACGGCGGCATCAGCCGCGCCGCCTGTGCCGGAGCCGGTGGTTACTCCAGCGCCCGGCCCTGACGACTGAGCCGTGCCGAGGCTGTTGGTGCCGGGCGGCGGGGCTGGCGAATTGGCGACACCTCCGGCCGATCCTGCGGCGCCGCCGCTCGATCCGGCAGAGCCGCCGGTGGCCTGCGCGAAGGCCACGGCCGGCATCGCCGCGAGCGCGAAGATCAGGATCAGGGTTCTTGTCGAGACGGCTACAGGCGATGCTGCCATCGAGAATTCTCCTTTACCGGTCAACCGCCGCGGCGGAGTCCAGTTCCGGAACAAGCGCCGTCACATCAGCTTGAGCGGGCATGATCGAGGCGCGCCAATCCGAGGACGCTACGCAGCGCTCCGGCGGGGTGCGCCGATGCTTATGCCGCCGCCGCCGTCTCGGTCCGGTCCTCGACCATGGTCACGAACATGTGGGACTCTTCACTGGCGCTGCCCACCTGGATCCGGCGAGCGCAGATGACGCGGCGCCCTCGCGCGGGATTGTCGATGGTGTCGACGATCGGCTCGAGCTGCTGCTTCTGCGCGAGGAGCTGCTGGTCGCGCCGCTCGATCAGTTCGGCCGCCTCCGCGGAGAACAATTCCCGCGCGGTCTTGCCGATGATCTCGCCGCGCGTCATGCCGATCATCTTCTCGGCGGCCTTGTTGACGAAGACGTAGCGCAGATTGCGCGCGTCCTTGGCGATGATGCCCTCGGCCACGTTCTCGATGATGGTGGCGAGGAAGCGCTCCATCCGCTCCAGAATGCGCTCGCGCTGACGCTGTTCGGTGACGTCCTCCTGCACCGAAACCCAGCCGCCGCCGTCCATCGGACGCTCGTAGATCTTGATGGTGCGTCCGTCGTTGAGGGATATCTCGTAGACTGTCGGCTCGCGCCTGGCGATCCTGCCGAGAACCGCTGCGAGATATTTCGCGACGTCGCCATCGAACAGCCCGCTCTTGACCCGGTGCTGGAGGATTTCCTCGAGGGTGGATCCGGCCTGGATCGTCTCCGGCAGATTGTAGATCCGCCTGAAGTTCGAGTTCATCGCCACCACATTGGCCTTGCCGTCGAGCATGATCAGGCCCTGCGGCATGCTGTTGATCGCCGCCGAGAGCTGCCACTTCTTGGCCTGGTATTTGTCGTTGAACTTGTCGCGCTCGGTCATCGCGGCGTCGCGCGCCTGGGCGGTGCCGAGCTCGAGCTCCTCGAGCTCGAAGATGCGTGCGACGGCGTCGCGGAAGCTCTGCACGGCGCGCGCAAGACGTCCGATCTCGTCGTGACGGCCGAAATGCGGCACCTCGCTCTTGACGTCGCCTTGCGCGATCCGGTCGGTCGCCTGCGTGATCTCGGCCAGGGCGCCGACGACCGAACGGCGCATGACGACGACGTTGAGCGCCGCCAGCATCAGGGCGGCAAGTCCGAGCGCGAACAGATAGGCCGCCGCATAGCGGTTCTCGTCGGCGAGCTCGTCCGCCTCGCGGGCGCGCTGCTGGTAGATGCGCTCGAGCGCCTCGATATCGCTGTTGAGCTTTCTGCGCACGCTCCGGTTGGCGTCGTTGTCGCCCCATTCGCGCGCCGCTGCCGGGCTGATCTCCACGCCGCGCCGGACCAGCTCCTGGCGGAAGTCGATGAACTGGATGATGCGCTGGCGGAAGCTTGCGAACAGTTCGGCGTCGTCCTTGCCGACGTTCTTCTCCATGCTCTTCAGGGCCTCGGCGAGCTCGCGGTTGCGCCGGACCAGCCCATCCGCGAACTGCTTCGCCGCGCTGCGATCGGCCGACATGTAGATGCCGCGCGAATCCATCACGATGGCGTAGATCAGCGCATTGATCCGCCCGACGCCGATCGCCGCCGCGGCGGACGAGGCGTGCATGTGACGATAGGTCGTCTGCAACCGCACCGACTGCACCGACATCACCAAGAGGAAGGTGGTGACGATCGCAAGGAAGGCGGCAATGCTGTAGACCTTCTCGGCGACCGTCAGCGTGTCGGCCCCGCGCGCGAGTCTTACGAACTTCTTCAATAGATTGGTTCCGGCGCCAAAGCCGGATTCCAGCGCCGTCGCATCCATGGCGCCGCTCCTCCTGGTTGAAAACGCTGAACGATAAGCGTGATCGCGCTAGCGGAGGATTAAAGTACCAGCCTGTATTCTTACGGTACGGAACCGTGCCGCGCGGGCTTCTCTTAACCGATCCGCTTCAGGCCTTTCGTGAAGCGCGGACCGTTGGCCACGTAGAACTTCGCCGCGCTCCCCATCTTCTGCACCTGGGCGTCGTCGAGGGTGCGGAGCACGCGGGCCGGCGAGCCGATGATCAGGGAGCGTTCGGGAAATTCCTTGCCCTCAGTGATGACGGAACCGGCACCCACGATGCTGTTCCGGCCGATCCTGGCGCCGTTCATCACGATCGAGCCCATGCCGACAAGCGCGCCCTCCTCGATGGTGCAGCCATGCAGGATGACGTTGTGGCCGACCGTGCAGTTCCGGCCGATGACAAGCGGAAACCCGAGATCGGTGTGGCAGGTCGAGCCGTCCTGCACATTGGCGCCCTCGCCGATCTCGATCCACTCATTGTCGCCGCGCAGCACGGCGCCGAACCAGACGCTCGCGCCCGGTTTCAGGCGCACCCGGCCGATCACGGTCGCGGTCTCCGCGATGAAATAATTGCCGTCAGCGGGAAGGTCGGGCGCCTGCCCGTCGAGCTCATAGATCGCCATGAAGGTCTCCTGTCACGTCAACCTCAGCCATAGCGAAACGGCGGCGAAGAGGCAAAGGAACCGGCGCGGGCGATCCGGCCGGGCGTCAGCCCAGAACGCCGGCCGCGCGCAGCGTCATCAGGAAGAAGGTGCCGCTCATCATGCTCCAGAACCCGGCGATGAGGGTTGCCATCATCACGAACTCGGCGCGGCGGCTTTCCAGCCGCCTGCCGCGCAGCGTGTTGCGCATGATGATGAAGGGCGCAGCGAACACCAGGAACGGCACCGCCGCGAAGGTCTTCGGCGCCACGCCGTCCTGCAACAGGCCGAAGCCGGCGGGCCGCTGCGCCAGCGCCTGGTATCCGTTCACGAGCGCGCCCGCGAGCGCGAAACCAATGCAGATCGAGAAGAAAGTGTTGAGAGCTTCAGGTGTCATCGGAACGGTCCGCCCTTACGCAACGCCACCGCCTTCCTGTGACAAAGAGTGCCGGTTAACGCTACATTATCCTTAAGGGAAGGTTAACGCCGCAGCCTGTTCCGCGCAGGGCCGTCCCCGCCCCGCCGCAGCCGGGAACGCTGCGCGAAATCGCGGCCGCGTGGCATATTCGCCGCTGATTCGTCGGCCACCGGCCGACGTCCGGATCTCTTGCGCTCGCTCATGACGGTGTTTTCGGAAGCCCCCTTCAGGTCCCCCCGCACGCGCACCCGGGCGCATGTCGTCCCGATCGTGCTCGGCGGCATTGCCGCGGCCGGCGCGGTCGCGCTGGTCGCCTATTTGCTGTGGCCGACCTGGGGCACGCGCGGCGCGAACGCCCCGGACAAGCTGCCGGTGAGCGTCGGCGGCACGCTGTTCAACCTGCCCGTGAACGCGATCCGCATGAAGATCCAGCGGCACTCCGGACCGCAGGAGCGCATCGATCTCGACTTCCTCTATCCCTCGCTGGAGCCGCCCGGCGCGCCCAAGCACGTCACCGCCGACACGGTGGAAGCGGCGGTGCAATCGATCGACCGCATCTTCCTGTCGATCGCAGCCCATCACGATGCGCTCTCGCCCGAGCAGCGAACAGCAACGATCTATCCGCGTTATCTCGACAAGGCCGCAGCCCAGCCCGCGGACGGCCTGACGATGCGGATGTTCCGCAGCGACACGCCTTACGGCAGCGAGGACCTCTATTCCGCGGCAAGCCCCGCACTGACCGCGCGCTGCACGCGCGATGCGGCGACGCCGGGCATGTGCCTGTCGGAGCGCCGCGTCGGCGGCGCCGACCTCACCTTCCGCTTTCCGCGCAGCTGGCTGTCGCAATGGCACGACGTGGCGGACGCGATGGACCGGCTGACCGCGCAGCTGCGCGGGCCGAAGGGGTGAGCGAGGCTCCCTACTCTGCCGTGAGATCGGCTGGGCTGGTGCCCCCCAAAACTGAAACTGCGAAAACAACCCCATGCACAGTAGCCAAGCATCGGCAGCATCTTGCATTTTCGTATTTTACGAACTACCGTTGACCGGTCGGGCAAATCACGAGCACAATGGAGTCAAAAGGAGGTCGACCTGACACGGTTGCGCACCCTCCGCCGGCACCGGATTTGCCCGGATCGCCGCACCGGTGTGTGACTGATATCACTGATCATAGATTGCACTTGGGCATTGTGCGAGTAATCTGACGCTATTGCATTCGGGGGCTGGAATGCGGCTTCGGCTATTTGTTTTGTTGATTGTTGCGAGCTGGTTCGGGACCGGCGCTGCGCTGGCCGAAAAGCGCGTCGCGCTCGTCATGGGCAACTCTGCCTACAAGAACGTGGCGAAGCTGGCGAATCCCGCAAACGATGCCGCGCTGGTCGGCGGCATGTTCAGGAAGGCGGGGTTCGATACCGTCGACGTCAAGCTCGACCTGAACGTCGTCGAGATGCGCAAGGCGCTGCGCGAATTCGGCGGCAAGGCCCGCGAGGCCGATGTCGCGGTCATCTACTACGCCGGCCACGGCATCGAGCTTGACGGCACCAATTATCTGATCCCGACCGACGCCGCCCTGGAGACCGATACCGACGTTCTGGACGAGGCGTTTCCGCTCGACAGGGTGCTGTTTGCTATCGAGCCGGCCAAGCAGCTCCGGCTCGTCATTCTGGACGCCTGCCGCGACAATCCGTTCGCCAAGACGATGAAGCGCACGATTGCCTCACGCGCCATCGGACGCGGCCTTGCCAAGGTCGAGCCGGCCAGCCCGAACACGATGATCGCCTTTGCAGCGAAGGCGGGCTCCACCGCCTCGGACGGCGATGCCAGGAACAGCCCATTCGCCACCGCTCTGGTCGAACGCCTGCCGATGCCGGGCCTCGATCTGCGCAAGGCGTTCGGTTTCGTGCGCGACGACGTGCTCAAGACCACCGGCTACAAGCAGGAGCCCTATGTTTACGGTTCGCTCGGTGGCGATGACGTTTCGCTCGTCCCTGCCAAACCGGCTGCCGCCGGGCCGCAAGCCAACCCGGACAGCGAAATCCGACGCGATTACGAATTGGCGCTCCAGCTTGGCACGCGCGATGTGTGGACCGCTTTTCTCAATCGCTATCCGAGCGGGTTCTATACCGATCTGGCAAAGGCACAGCTAAACCGGATTGCTGCCGAGGATGCGCGCGCTGTGGCCGCCGAGAAGGCCAGGCAGGCCGAAGACGAGAAGTCCCGGCTTGCATCCGAGCGGGCCAAGAAAGCCGAGCAGGAGAAGGCCGCGGCCGCCGCCAAGGCCGCTGAGGACGCCAAGGCCGCGGCGGAGAAAGCCAAGCAGATCGAGGAGGCCAAGGCGGCCGCCGCCGAACAGCGGCGGAAGGACGTCGAAGCCGCTATGGCGAAAGCTCTCGCCGACAAGCAGGCCGCCGAGAAGGCGCTCGCCGACAAGGCCGCTAACGAGCTGGCTGCAAAGCGAGCGAATGACGAGGCGCAGGGCGAGCAGAGAGTCGCAACGGTAACCCCAGCTCAATCATCGCCCAGTCTCTCGCCGCAGGAGACCGCAAAGCTGGTTCAGTCCGAGCTGCGCCGCGTGGGTTGTCTGGCGGCATCGGCAGACGGCGAGTGGAATGGGTCGTCACAACGTTCGCTGACGCTGTTCAACCAATATGCGGGAACGAAGCTCGACCCCAAGCTCGCGAGCTTCGAGGCGCTCGACGCCATCAAGGCCAGGCCGGGCCGTGTCTGTCCACTGCTGTGCGATCACGGCTTCAAGGCCGATGGCGACGCTTGCGTGAAGATCGCCTGCCGTGCCGGCTATCGCGTCAACGACGGCAACGAGTGCCAGAAGGCGCCGGACAAGAAGCCGGTCCCGAACCGGGAGGATGCCAAGAAGAAAGAATTGGAGCGGAAGCAAACTGAAGTTGCACCCACAAAGCCGCAGGCGTCTGGCCAAATCATTTGCAGTACATCAGGCTGTCGGCCGGTGAGGCCCGGCTGTCGCATCTCAATCCAGAAGTATGGCTCCGCAGTCTCCATGGTAGGAGGGGGGCAAGCGGAAGTGTGCGACTAAGCGGCGGTAGAGAGGCAGTGTGATAAACATCACTGAGCGCAGATTGCGTTTGGCCATCCTGCGAGTAATCTGACGCTATTGCATTCGGGGGCTGGAATGCGGCTTCGGCTGTTTGTTTTATTGATTGTTGCGAGTTGGTTCGGGACCGGCGCTGCGCTGGCCGAGAAGCGCGTCGCGCTCGTCATGGGCAACTCTGCCTACAAGAACGTGGCGAGGCTGGCGAACCCCGCGAACGATGCCGCCTTGGTCGGCGGCATGTTCAGGAAGGCCGGGTTCGATACGGTCGACATCAAGCTCGATCTCAACGTCGCCGAGATGCGCAAGACGCTGCGCGATTTTGGTGGCAAAGCCCGCGAGGCCGACGTTGCGGTGGTCTACTATGCCGGTCACGGCATCGAACTCGACGGGACCAACTACCTGATCCCAACCGATGCGACGCTGGAGACCGACAGCGACGTCCTCGACGAAACGATTGCGCTGGACCGCGCCATGTTCGCAGTCGAGCCCGCAAAGCAGCTCCGCCTGATTATCCTCGACGCCTGCCGCGACAATCCGTTCGCCAAGACGATGAAGCGCACGATTGCCTCACGTGCCATCGGACGCGGCCTTGCCAAGGTCGAGCCGACCAGCCCGAACACGATGATCGCCTTTGCAGCGAAGGCGGGCTCCACCGCCTCGGACGGCGATAAGAAGAACAGCCCGTTTGCCACAGCTCTGGTCGAACGCCTGCCCACGCCGGGGCTCGACCTGGGCAAGGCCTTTCGATTCGTTCGCGATGATGTGCTCAAGACCACCGGCAACAAGCAGGAGCCTTTCGTGTACGGCTCGCTCGGCGGTGACGACGTGGCCCTGGTTCCGGCCAAGCCGGTCGCGACCGGGCCGCAAGCGAATCCCCAAGATGCAGTTCGCCGCGATTACGAGCTGGCGCTGCAGGCTGGTGATCGCGACGCATGGGAAGCGTTCCTCCAGGCCTATCCCGAGGGTTTTTACGCGAACCTTGCGCGGGTGCAATTGAAGAAGATCGGGGCCGAAGATGCCCGCGCCCTCGCGGCAGAGAAAGCCAAGCAGGCTGAAGACGAGAAGGCGCGGCTCGTGGCAGAGCGCGCCAAGAAGGCTGAGCAGGACAAGGCTGCAGCCGCCGCGAAGGCTGCCGAAGATGCCCGCATCGCGGCCGAGAAGGCCAAGCAGGTCGAGGAGGCCAAGGCGGCGGCCGCCGAGCAGCGCAGGAAGGATGCAGAAGCAGCCGTCGCCAAGGCGCTGGCCGACAAGCACGCTGCCGAAAAGGCGCTGGCCGAGAAGATTGCAAACGACAAGGCAGCTGCCGAGTTGGCGAAACAGGCGGCTGAGAAGGCCCAGCGTGACGGTGAGCAGAAGGTCGCGGCCGTGGCCCCGACCCAGTCGCCGCCCTCTCTCTCGCCGCAGGAGACTGCCAAACTGGTGCAGTCAGAACTGCGCCGCGTGGGCTGTCTCGCGAGCAATGCGGACGGTGACTGGAATGCGTCATCGCAGCGCTCGCTGGCCCTGTTCAACAAGCATGCCGGCACGAAGTTCGACGCCAAGCTCGCGAGCTTCGAGGCGCTCGATGCCATCAAGGCCAAGCCGGGGCGGGTCTGCCCGTTGGTGTGCGACCGCGGCTTCAGGGCCGATGGCGATAATTGCGTCAAGATCGCCTGCCGCGCCGGCTACCGCGTCAATGACGACAATGAATGCGAGAAGTTCCAGGACAAGAAGCCCGTGGCGACCCGCGATGACTCTAAGCCGCGAGATGACGAGCGGAAGAAGACCGAAGCCGCGCCGTCGAAGCAGACGACAGGGCAAATATTTTGTAATAACCTTGGTTGTCGTCCAGTTCGGCCGGGCTGCCGACTTGAGAGACAGGGTGTTGGCGGCGTTACTGGCATCACTACGCACGAGATCTGCAACTGAGGACGAGTTCTCCATGGCTCGCATGGCCGCGGCGAAGCGTGATTGACGCCACTGATCGCAGCTTTGCATTCGGCCATTGTGCGAGTAATCTGACGCTATTGCATTCGGGGGCTGGAATGCGGCTTCGGCTGTTTGTTTTATTGATTATTGCGAGCTGGTTCGGGACCGGCGCCGCGCTGGCCGAAAAGCGCGTCGCGCTCGTCATGGGCAACTCGGCCTACAAGAACGTGGCGAGGCTGGCGAACCCCGCGAACGATGCCGCGCTGGTCGGCGGCATGTTCAGGAAGGCGGGTTTCGACAATGTCGATGTCAGGCTTGATCTCAACGCCGCCGACATGCGCAGGTCGTTGCGCGAGTTCGCGGGCCGGACGCGCGATGCCGAGGTCGCCGTCATCTACTATGCCGGGCACGGCATCGAGCTGGACGGAACCAACTACCTGATTCCGACCGATGCTGCGCTGGAAACCGATGGCGACGTGCTCGACGAGACGGTTGCGCTCGACCGTGCACTGTTCGCCGTCGAACCTGCAAAGCAGCTTCGCCTCGTCATCCTGGATGCCTGTCGCGACAATCCGTTTGCCAAGACCATGAAGCGCACGATTGCCGCCCGTGCCATCGGACGCGGCCTCGCCAAGGTGGAGCCAACCAGCCCGAACACCATGATCGCCTTCGCGGCCAAGGCGGGCTCCACCGCCTCGGACGGCGATGCCAAGAACAGCCCGTTTGCGGCTGCACTGGTTGAGCGTCTGCCGATGCCGGGCCTCGATCTGCGCAAGGCGTTCGGCTTCGTACGCGACGATGTCTTGAAGAGCACCGGCTACAAGCAGGAGCCCTATGTGTACGGCTCGCTCGGTGGTGATGACGTGCCGCTGGTTGCCGCGAAGCCGGTCGTCGTCGGCCCGCAAGCAAACCCTGACAGTGAAATCCGGCGCGACTACGAACTGGCACTTCAGCTCGGCACGCGTGACGGATGGACGGCCTTCCTCAATCGCTTTCCGAGCGGCTTCTATTCGGATCTCGCCAAAGGCCAGCTGAACAAGATCGCGGCCGAGGAAACCCGCGCCGCCGCGGCGGAAAAGGCCAGGCAGGCCGAAGACGAGAAGTCCCGGCTTGCATCCGAGCGGGCCAAGAAAGCCGAGCAGGAGAAGGCCGCGGCCGCCGCCAAGGCCGCTGAGGACGCCAAGGCCGCGGCGGAGAAAGCCAAGCAGATCGAGGAGGCCAAGGCGGCCGCCGCCGAGCAACGCCGCAAGGAGGCCGAAGCGGCTGCTGCGAAGGCGCTGGCTGACAAACAGGCCGCCGAGAAGGCGCTAGCCGACAGGCTGGCAAATGACACCAAGCCGGCTGCCGAACAGCGAACCACGGAGAAGCAGCAGGTTACCGACACCACGAAGGTTGCGGCTGTCGCACCAACCTCAACACCGCCGAGCCTGTCGCCGCAAGAGACGGCAAAGCTGGTTCAGTCAGAGTTACGCCGCGTCGGCTGTCTGGCGGAAGCTGCCGACGGCGAATGGAATGCGTCATCGCAACGTTCGCTGACGCTGTTCAACAAATATGCGGGAACGACCTTCGACGCCAAGCTCGCGAGCTTCGAGGCGCTCGATGCCATCAAGGCCAAGCCGGGCCGGGTCTGCCCCCTCGTGTGCAATCGTGGCTTCAAAGCCGATGGCGATGCGTGCGTGAAGATCACGTGCCGCGCCGGCTATCGCGTCAATGACGACAATGAGTGCGAGAAGGTTCAGGACAAGAAGCCGGTTGCAACCCGCGAGGATGCCAAGAAGCGGGACACGGAGCGGAAGCAAACCGAAGCTGCTCCTTCGAAGCCGCAGTCGGCAGGTCAGATGTATTGCGACACTCGGACTTGCCGTCCGGTTCAGAAGGGTTGTCGAATTGAAATCGTGAATGGCCAGTATTCACACCGCGAAGTCTGCAACTGAGGACGAGCTTGGAGGCCTGACAACCCACTGGCTCGCCGTTGTGATGATGGTCATGTGGATGAAGTTGCTGTCGGCTGTACCCTGATTACGCCGATCACTTGGATGATTTGGGGCTGCAATGGGCGCACTTCGGTTTCTTAGTATGATCATTCTTTCGACCTGGCTCGGGACCGGTTCTGCGCTAGCCGAAAAGCGCGTCGCGCTCGTCATGGGCAACTCTGCCTATAAGAACGTGGCGAGGCTGGCGAACCCCGCAAACGATGCCGCGTTGGTCGGCGGCATGTTCAGGAAGGCGGGCTTCGACGCCGTCGATGTCAAGCTCGACCTGAACGTGGTCGACATGCGCAAGGCGCTGCGCGAATTCGGCGGCAAGGCCCGGGAAGCCGATGTCGCGGTCATCTACTACGCCGGCCACGGCATCGAGCTTGACGGCACCAATTATCTGATCCCGACCGATGCCGCCCTCGAGACCGACACCGACGTTCTCGACGAGGCGTTCCCGCTCGACCGGGTGTTGTTTGCCATCGAGCCGGCCAAGCAACTTCGCCTCGTCATCCTGGATGCCTGTCGCGACAATCCGTTCGCCAAGACGATGAAGCGCACGATTGCCTCCCGCGCCATCGGACGTGGCCTTGCCAAGGTGGAGCCAACCAGCCCGAACACCATGATCGCCTTTGCAGCCAAGGCGGGCTCCACCGCCTCGGACGGCGATGCCAGGAACAGCCCATTCGCCACCGCTCTGGTCGAACGCCTGCCGATGCCGGGCCTCGATCTGCGCAAGGCCTTCGGCTTCGTGCGCGACGACGTGCTCAAGACCACCGGCTACAAGCAGGAGCCGTACGTGTACGGCTCGCTCGGTGGTGATGACGTGCCGCTGATTGCCGCAAAGCCGGTCGTCGCCGGACCGCAGGCCAACCCGGACGCCGAAGTCCGGCGCGATTATGAACTTGCGCTTCAGCTGGGAACGCGTGACGGATGGACTGCCTTCCTCAACCGCTTTCCCAGCGGCTTCTATGCCGATCTCGCCAAGGGCCAGCTGAACAAGATCACCGCCGAGGAAACCCGCGCCGCCGCGGCGGAAAAGGCCAGGCAGGCCGAGGAGGAGAAGGCCCGACTGGCATCCGACCGGACCAAGAAGGCCGAGCAGGAGAAGGCCGCGGCCGCCGCCAAGGCCGCTGAGGACGCCAAGGCCGCGGCGGAGAAAGCCAAGCAGATCGAGGAAGCCAAGGCGGCGGCCGCCGAGCAGCGCAGGAAGGACGCAGAAGCGGCTGTCGCCAAGGCCCTGGCCGACAAGCAAGCTGCCGAAAAGGCGCGCGCCGACCAGATTGCGAACGACAAGGCGGCTGCCGAGCTGGCCGCAAAGCAAGCAAACGACAAGGCGCAGGGCGAGCAGAAGGTCGCGGCGGTTACCCCAACTCAATCGTCGCCCAGTCTCTCGCCGCAGGAGACCGCCCAGCTGGTTCAGTCGGAGCTGCGCCGCGTCGGCTGTCTGGCCGCGGCTGCCGATGGCGACTGGAATGCGTCGTCGCAACGCTCGCTGACGCTGTTCAACAAATATGCGGGAACGAAGTTCGACGCCAAGCAGGCGAGCTTCGAGGCGCTCGACGCCATCAAGGCCAAGCCGGGCCGGGTCTGCCCGCTGGTGTGCGATCACGGCTTCAAGGCCGATGGCGACGCTTGCGTCAAGATCGCCTGCCGCACCGGCTATCGCGTCAATGACGACAATGAATGCGAAAAGGTGCAGGACAAGAAACCGGTCGCGACCCGCGATGACGCCAAGAAGCGGGACGACGAGAGGAAGAAGAGCGAGACCACGCCGGCGAAGCCGCAGGCGACGGGACAATTGATTTGCAATAATGCCGGCTGCCGTCCCGTAAAGCCTGGATGCCGGGTGGTGCCCTATCAACGGTTCAAGCACGGGACAAATAGCACCGGTGAAGCTCAGGAGGAGTGCAATTAGTCTATTCGTCAGCTGCTACCCAACCAACAGCCAGCGTTCAACGAACGTTTTTGAGCACTGTACAACCGGCGGCCGCCGAGGTTGCGGTCATTTATTGTGCCGGGCACGGCATTGAAATGGATGGGACGAACTACCTAACCATCGGCAGCGTCTTGCATTTTCGTATTTTTCGAAGTACCGTTGACCCCTTCGGGCAGATCAGGAGCATCAGATCAGAGCACAATGGGGTCAAGAGGACGCCGACCTGATGCGGTTGCGCACCCTCCGCCGGCACCGGAATTGCCCGGATCGCCGCACCGATGTGTGACTGATATCTCTGATCATAGATTGCAGTTGGGCATTGTGCGATTAATCTGACGCTATTGCATTCGGGGGCTGGAATGCGGCTTCGGCTGTTTGTTTTATTGATTGTTGCGAGCTGGTTCGGGACCGGCGCTGCGCTGGCGGAGGCCTCAGTCCCGAACCTTCTGCGCCCGATACAGGCTCGGCGTCGTCCCGACCGCCTTGCGGAAGGCGCGGTTGAAATTGGCCTGCGACGAAAATCCCGTGGCGTAAGCAATGTCGACCAGCGGACGATCGCTGGTCGACAAGAGGTTCCTGGCGAGGTCGAGGCGCTGCCGGCTGACATATTCATGCGGCGCCGCGCCGGTCGCCGCCTTGAAGCTGCGGGAGAAATGCGCCGGGCTCATGCACGCCACCGACGCCAGATCCTTCACCGTGAAATCTCGATCGACGGACGCCGCGATGAACTCCGTCACGCGCGACAGCCTCTTGGCATCGAGCGGTTTCTGGACGGCATGGGATTGCTTCAGACGGACCGAGGTGGCCGAATAGCTGTGCACCAGATGAGCCGACAGGGCCCGTCCCAGGCTCTCGATCAGGAGGCGGCCGGTCGAGGTCTCATGTTCGAGCTCGCCGAGGATCCGGTCCGCGACGTGCTCGATGAAGATGTCCTGGTCGATGCTCTCGTAGCGGATCGACATTCCGGACGGGTCGATGTCGAGATCCCTGAGCATGGTGTCATCGAACGGCTCGCCCGGCAGGAAGACATGCAGACATTCCTGCATCTGGTTCTCGACGCGGATGAAGTCCTCGCGGATGCCGGCCGGACACAGCCACACGGTGCCCCTTCTGCCGAAAGTGCGCTGCCGCATGCCTGCACCTTCCCGATCGACGACCGAGTTGCCGCGCAGCAGGATCGCGATCTCGGTGTCGCGCGGCAATTGTGGCGGCAGATCACCCGGATCATGGCTCCACCGCTCCGCGAGCAGGTGCGACCATCGCCGCTCGTTGGATGTCTGAAGCATTCTGCCGGTAACATATTTATCGACAGAGTTGCCGAGCATACCCATCGTGTCTCTCCGTCAGATAACGCGATGTGCAGGTAAAGGTAGTGCCGAAGTCCAGCAATTAGCATGCCAGAGACCGGCCCGGGCGTCCACCGGCCGAGAGCAGGCTGGGACAACAACACCGCACATTTTGAGAAGCCAGACCGAGCCCGACCACCGCATCCTTCGGATTGCCTCAAATCAGGAAGCGGAGAGTTCCATGGCAAGGACCACGGTCATTGGCGCATGCCCCCACGATTGCCCGGACACCTGCTCGATTCTGACCACGGTCGAGGACGGCAAGGCCATCGCCGTTCGCGGCAATCCCGACCATCCGTTCACGCGCGGACGGCTTTGCGTCAAGGTCAACAACTACGAGGAGCGTGTCTACAGTGACAAGCGCGTGCTGTATCCGCTCAAACGCGTCGGACCGAAGGGCACCAGTCAATTCCAGCGGATCTCCTGGGAGGAAGCGCTGGCGACCATTGCCTCGCGCTGGACATCCGTCATTGCCGAGCACGGTGCGCAGGCAATCCTGCCCTACAGCTATCTGGGCACGCAGGGCGTCATCAATGGGCTGAACGTCGGCGATCCCCTCTTCAACAAGCTCGGCGCGACGGTTCTGGAGCGCACCTTCTGCGATTCCGGCTCTTGCACCGCGTACATGATGACGATCGGGCACACGCCGGGCGTCGATCCCGAGAGCTTCGTGCACTCGAAGTACATCATCCTGTGGGCCTGCAACACGCTGAGCACGAACTCGCATCACTGGCCGTTCATCGAGCAGGCGAAAAAGGCCGGTGCCAAGCTCGTGGTGATCGATCCCGTCCGCACCCGCACCGCGCGCCTCGCCGACTGGCATATTCCGATCCGTCCCGGCACCGATGCTGCGCTGGCGCTCGCGATGATCCACGTCGTCATCAAAGAGAATCTGGTCGATCGCGACTATATCGACAAATACACCGTGGGTTACGACGAGCTGGCCGAGCGGGCGTCCAGCTACACACCCGAATTCGCCTCGCAGGAAACCGGCATTCCCGTCGACGACATCCTCAAGCTGGCGCGGGAATATGCGACGACACCTCCGGCCGTCGTCCGCATCGGCGTCGCGGTCGAGCGGCATGCCGGCGGTGGTCAGACCGTGCGCGCGATCGCCTGTCTTCCGGGACTGATCGGCGCCTGGAAGCACGTCGGCGGCGGGCTGCTCCAGCTCCCGATCTGGGCGTTCCCGGTCAGATGGGACGTGCTGATGCGTCCCGATCTCCAGCCGGAGAGGATGCGCATGCTCAATTCCTGGCGCCTCGGAGCGGCGCTGACGGGCGAACTCGGCTTCGATCCGCCGATCAAGGCGCTGTTCGTCTACAACGCCAATCCAATGGCGATGGTGACCGAACAGGGCAAGCTCGAAAAGGGATTGGAACGCGAGGATCTCTTCACCGTCGTCAGCGAGCACTTCCTGACCGACACCGCCAAATACGCCGACATCGTTCTGCCCGCAACCACGCAGCTCGAGCAGAAGGACATCATGTTCTCCTGGGGGCATCTCTATCTGTCCTACAACAACCAGGCGATCGCGCCGCTCGGCGAAGCCGTGTCCAATACCGAGCTGTTCCGCCGGCTCGCACGCGCGATGGGCATCACCGACCCCTCTTTCTTCCGAAGCGACGACGAGATCATCGAAGCTTCCCTCGACTGGAGCAGCCCGGTGCTCGCAGGCATCACGCTCGACGACGTCAAGGGCAAGGGCTATGCGCGCCTCAACATGCCCGCGCCGGCCGACTGGGCGCCGCACCGCGAGGGCAATTTTCCGACCGCATCGGGGAAGTGCGAGTTCAGCTCGACCATCGCCGCCGGCGGCAACTTCGTGGTGCCGCTGTTCCGCCAGGGCTACAATGGCGATCAGGACGCCACGCCGGTCGATCCTCTGCCCCACTACATCCCGCCGAACGAGAACCCGCGCACCGCGCCCATGCTCGCAACGCGCTATCCGCTCAGCCTGATCTCGCCGAAGAGCCACGCCTTCCTGAATTCGAACTACGGCAACCTGCCGGCGCAGACCGCGCAGGCGGGCGAGGAGCAGGCGGTGCTCCTCAATCCGGACGATGCGGCACAGCGTGGCATCGTCGCGGGCGCGCCGATTCGCGTGTTCAACGACCGTGGCGCGTTCGAGGCCTTCGCGACCGTTTCGGCCGACGTCATGCCGGGCGTGGTGGTGGCCCCGTCGGGCTACTGGCAGCGGTCCAATCGCAGGGGCGCGACGGTTCACGTGCTGACGCCTCCCGCCTTCGCCGACCTCGGCCGTGCCCCGACATTCTCGGACATCCTCGTTCAGGTCAGCGGGGCCTGAGGATGACATATGTGGTCACCGACAATTGCCGCGGCTGCCGATACACCGAATGCGTTACCGTCTGTCCCGTGGAGTGTTTCCACGTCGATGACACCATGACCTACATCGATCCGGAAAACTGCATCGATTGCGGTGGCTGCGCGCCGGCTTGCCCGGTCGGCGCGATCGAGCCCGACTATCGCCTCGCCGCGGACAAGAAGTACTGGATCGACGTCAACCGCAAGCGCGCGACTGAAACTCCCGTCATCAGTGCGCGCCTGCCGGCGCTGCCGGGGGCCGATGAACGCAGGCAGGCGCTGGGCCGATGACGGCGTCCGCTGCAGACGAAAACCGCATCGCCGTCGTCGGCAGCGGACCGAGCGGCTTCTACACCACCGAGGCCCTGTTGCGCTCGGGCGCGCCCTTGACGGTCGACATGTTCGAACGGCTCCCGGTGCCGTACGGGCTGGTGCGGTTCGGCGTGGCCCCCGACCATCCGAAGCTCAAGCAGGTCACAACGGCCTTCGACCGGATCGCCGCAATGCCCGGGTTTCGCTTCATCGGCGGCGTGACCATCGGAGACGACGTCACGATCGACGAGCTGCGCGAGGCCTATGACGCCGTCGTGCTGGCGACGGGCGCCGAACTGAACCGGGCGCTCGACATCCCCGGCGAAGCTCTCCCGGGCAGCCACACGGCGGGCGATTTTGTCGCGTGGTACAACGGGCATCCGCAGTTTGCGGATCTGCGGTTCGATCTTCATCATGAGACCGCGATCGTCATCGGCCATGGCAACGTCGCTCTCGACGTGGCGCGCATCCTCGCCAAGACCGCGGACGAGCTGCGCCGGACCGACATCGCGCGTCACGCGCTTGACGTGCTGGCTGAGAGCCGGATTCGCGAAATCCACGTCGTCGGCCGCGGCGGACCGGCGCAGGCCAGGTTCACCGCAAAGGAATTACGTGACTTTCCCGAACTCAACGCATGCGAAACATGCGTCGACATGGGCAACGTCAGCTCCGATGAATTCGAGCCGCGATCTTCCGCCGATCCGGAGCTGACCGAAAAATTGTCGTTGCTGCGCGCGTTCTCGCGGACGTCCGTGACGAAGCCGCGGCGCTGCGTTTTTCGATTTCGTCTGTCGCCCGTCGCGCTCCGCGGACGAGACCGCCTGGAGGCCATCGCGTTCAAGCAGGAAGCGGGCGCTATCGAGGACATCGCATGCGGCCTCTCGCTCAGCAGCGTCGGCCGGAAGACCACGCCGGTGGCTGGGGTTCCCTATGATGCGCATCGCGGCGTGCATGCGAACGTCGACGGACGTGTCGCGGCCGATGGTTCGGTGGTCGAGGGCCTCTATGTCTGCGGATGGAGCAAGCGCGGGCCGAACGGCACGATCGGCACCAATCGCGGCTGCGGGATTGCGACCGCAGAGGCCGTCCTGGCGGATATCACCCATCGACGGCCGCGCTCGGACACGCCTGACGCACTGCTTGCGCGCCTGACCGGCCGCGTCGCACGCATCGTGAGCTATCCGGATTGGCGCACGATCGACGCGGCCGAGAAGCGCAGGGGAGCCGTGCTGGGCAAGCCCCGGGAGAAGTTTGTCACGATTCCCGACATGCTCGCCGCAACGGATGCGTGACTCCGAGGCGCTGCTGGGCGCCTGCTCTACTCCTGATCGACGAGATCGTCCTCGAGGATCGCCATCTGGAACTGGAACGAGCGATCGTCGTCCTCGTCGTCGACGAACAGCACGCCGATGAATTCCTCGCCGATATAGACTTCGGCGGAATCGTCCTTCTTCGGCCGCGGCACGACGCGGATCTTGGGATTGCCGAATACGCGCTTCAGATACGCATCTAACTTTCTGACTTCTTTGACGTCCACGGCAAGTCTCCGATCGAAATTGGTCGGCGGGTTTTAGGACGAGACGCGACGAACCGCCAGCATGAATTGTCAAAGAATTTTGGGGATCGAAAGGGCCGGAAAATCCGGCCCTTCGCAACGTCAAGGGCCTTCTCAAATCCCCATGGCGTTGATCATCTGATCCATGGTGCGCGACGGCTCGGCGCAGCCGGCCTCCCCGACGATCTTGGCCGGCACGCCCGCGACCGTGACGTTGTGCGGCACCGGCTTGACCACGACCGAGCCCGCGGCGATGCGCGCGCAATGGCCGATCTCGATGTTGCCGAGGATTTTTGCGCCGGCGCCGATCAGGACGCCGTGGCGGATCTTGGGATGCCGATCCTCGTTCTCCTTGCCGGTGCCGCCGAGCGTGACGCCGTGCAGGATCGAGACGTCGTCCTCGATCACCGCCGTCTCGCCGCAGACGAAGCCGGTGGCGTGGTCGAGGAAGATGCCGCGGCCGATGCGCGCGGCGGGATTGATGTCGGTCTGGAACACCGCGGAGGCGCGGCTCTGGAGATAATACGCGAAATCCTTGCGGCCCTTCAGATAGAGCCAGTGCGCCAGGCGATGGGTCTGGATCGCGTGAAAGCCCTTGAAGTAGAGCAAGGGATCGATGAAGCGCGAGGTCGCGGGATCGCGGTCATAGACGGCGACGAGATCGGCGCGGAAGGCGTTGCCGAGATCGGGTTCGTCGCGCAGCGCCTCGCCATAGGCCTGGCGCACCAGCTCGCCCGACAATGCGGAGTGATCGAGCCGTTCGGCGACGCGGTGAACCACCGAATCCTCCAGGCGGCTGTGATGCAGCACCGACGAATAGATGAAGGTCGCAAGCTCCGGCTCGCGACGGACGATGTCCTCCGCTTCGCCCCGGATCCGGTCCCAGATCGGATCGAGCGATGCGAGCTTTCCTCCCGGATTGACCTGATGCACTGCCATGGATTTGCTCTTTGGATTTGCTCTTCGAGTGGGCGCGTTTGACCGGTTCTATAGCATAGTCTAGGCGGCAAAGTCCTGACCGGCTTGCCTGAGAGTGAACTGCAACTTGCCCCGCGAAAGCCCACCAAGACCTTGAAACACAACGGTTTCTTTTGGCGCCCGGAAGCCGCAAGGTCGGCTCAAGGTGGTCAGAGTTTTGCCAAATTCAAGCCGGGCGGCGTCAAACTATTGGTGAATTCTCTCCGAGCCGCTATTGCGAGCATGGTCCGAAGCGGGGACGGGAGCAGATTTGAGCATCACCACCGATCAATTGCGCGCGCGCGCCACGGGCTCACTTTGGCTGCGTCTGGCGGCGGTGGCCCTGCCCCTCCTGATGATCGCGCCGGCGTTGTGGAACGGCTACCCGCTGCTGCAATGGGATACCGGCGGCTATCTGGCCCGCTGGTACGAGGGTTATCTCGTTCCCAGCCGCTCCACCGTGTTCGGGCTCTATCTGCATTATGGCGAGAGTTTCGGTTTCTGGATCAACCTCGCGGTCCAGTCGCTGGCGACGCTGTGGCTGCTGCAGCTCACCCTTCGCGTGCTCTCGATGATGCAGACCTTCCGCTTCGTCGCGATCAGCCTCGGCCTGATCGTGGCGACCGCGCTGCCCTGGCTTGCGAGCATGCTGCTCACCGACATCTTCGCCGGACTCTCCGTGCTGTCGCTGTTCCTGCTGATTGTGGGCGCACGCCGCACCTCGACGATCGAGAAGATCTCGCTGTTCGTCTTCACCGCCTTTGCCGCGGCAACCCACAGCGCCACGCTCGGCGTGCTGCTCGGCCTTTGCGCCATCGGCTGGATCGCACGGCCGCTTCTTGGGGAGCGCCTTCCGCTGGCCGGATTGGCGCAGGCGAGCCTCACCATCGTGGCGGGCGGCCTGATGCTGGTCTCGGCGAATTACGCGCTGTCCGGCAAGCTGGCCTGGACGCCCGGCGGTTACGGCGTCGCCTTCGGCCGCATGATGCAGGACGGCATCGTCGCGCGTTACCTTAGCGATCATTGCCCGCGCGAACGCTACAAGCTCTGCCCCTATCGCAACGAGCTGCCGGCGAGCGCCGACGAGTTCCTGTGGGGCAAGAGCATGTTCAACACGCTCGGCCGCTTCGAAGGCATGAACGATGAGATGGGTTACATCGTCGTGCAGTCGATCAAGGATTATCCGGCCTGGCAGGCCGGCGCGGCCCTGCGGGCGATGGGCCAGCAATTGCTGCATGTCGCGACCGGCGAAGGCACCAATGGCTGGATCCCGCACACCCGCGGCATCATCGAGCGCTACATCCCCGCGCAGGCCGCGCCGATGCGTGCGGCACGGCAGCAGAACTGGCAGCTCGACTTCACCGCGATCAACTGGCTGCACGTGCCGGTGGCGCTGGCATCGATGCTGGCGCTGCTTGCACTGCTCGGCAACGCACTCGCGAACCGTCGACTCGACGATTTGACATTGCTGGCGGCGACCGTGACGCTGGCGCTGCTCGGCAACGCCTTCATCTGCGCCGTGATCTCGGGCCCGCACGACCGCTACGGCGCGCGGATGGTGTGGGTCGCGACCTTCGTGGTGCTGATGGCCGTGATGCGCCGTTTTGGTGAGGACGGCAAAGCGGGATGAGATTCAGGATGCTACTCGGCAGGTGCACTCAACGGTCGGCGCATCTCTTCCAGCGACTGACGGAGAATTTGCATCGCTGAGGAAAGGAACAGACCCGCCATCAGCGCCGCGACAATCAGGTCAGGCCATTTCGAGGCCGTGAGCCAAACGGCTCCCGCCGCGATCATAACGGCGACGTTGCCAATGGCATCGTTCCGCGAGCACAGCCAGACCGACCTTACGTTGGCGTCACCGTCCTTGTACTTCATGAGCAGAAGGACACTCGTGATGTTTGCCGCGAGCGCCAAGAAGCCTACGGCACCCATGATCTCCGCTTGCGGAATGCCAAGGATCAGCACGTGATAGGCCGTCGATCCGAACACCCACAAGCCCATCAGGAACAGAGATAGCCCCTTGAACAAGGCTGCCCTGGCGCGGGTGATCGCCGACGTGCCGATCGCAGCAAGGGTGATGCCGTAGGTCAGAGCGTCGCCCAAGAAATCCAGCGCGTCCGCTTGCAGCGCCTTCGAGCCAGCCAGATGACCACCGCCGGTTTCAACGATGAACATCCCGGCATTTATCCCGATGACCAACCAGAGCCGTCGCCTGTAGTCCGCGGAAAGACCTTCGAACCTTGCTTCACTGCCGCAGCAACCACCGCAACCAGACATATGGCGCCTCCGCTTTGGGTGAATATGGGAGGATTTGCGGGAACGCGCAACATTTCAGGGTCATTGGCCAACAAGCTCACCGCCTCAGACCACATGGCCTCAGCCGCGGCGCGACAGGAAATCGAGCACGCCGGTCTTGTAGACCTTGTCGCCGACCGCGCGCATGTGGTCGCGATTGGGAATGTCGAGCACTTCGGAGCCGGGGATGATCGCGCCGAGGGCGCTGGCGGATCCGGCGACGTCGTCGGTCGAGCCGACCGCGATCAGCACGGGCACGTCGATGCGCGCGGCTTCGTCCCTGGTCATGAGGTCGCGCGTGCCGCGCAGGCAGGCGGCGAGCGCACGATGATCGGAGCGGGTCTGGTCGGCGAAGGCACGGAAGGTGCGCCCAACGGGATCGGTGACCTCGTCCAGCGAGGGCGCCTCGAGCGCTTTCGCCACGTTCTCACCGGGCCCGGTGCCCTCGATCAGGCCGCCGATGCCGATGCCGCCGAGGATCGCCGAGCGCAGACGCTGCGGCTCGTTGAGGGACAGCCACGCCGTCATCCGCCCGCCCATCGAATAGCCCATGATGTCGGCCTGCGGGATGGCGAGATGATCCATCAGCGCGAGCACGTCGCCGGCCATGGTCGGAATCGAATATTGCGCGGGCTCGTAGAGCTTTGCGCTTTCGCCGTGGCCGCGATTGTCGAGCGCGATCACGCGGCGGCCGTTCTTGCGCAGCTCCGAGACCCAGGTCGGATAGACCCAGTTCACGTTCTTGCTGGAGGCAAAGCCGTGCACCAGGATGATCGGATCGCCCTCGCCTTCGTCGAGATAGGCGATCTCAACAGCGCCGTTGTGAAAGCTCGGCATCATCAGTTCCGTAAGTCTTATGGGGGATGGATCGGTGTTAGAGCATGAACCGGAAAAGAGTGCAGCGGTTTTCCGGCAATATCGTGCTCAAACAATAGCCTGAGGTGCGCAGCGCTTCAGGCGGTCGCGGCCGCATTTGCCAGAGCGGCGTCGGCTGCGATCTGCGCGCGGCGAAGCCGGCGCGCCCGCCTGCGATCGCACCAGGCCTGGGTCAGGCGCTCGGTGGTGGCCTTGATGGACGACAGCAGACCGAACAGCGTCAGCACCGCGCCGAACAGCCACATCGCCAGCTCAAACGCGCCGCCGATCAGCAGCAGCGCGCCGCGGCCGAGCAGCTTCACGATCGCACGCGTCTTGCTGCCTTGCGCTTCCGCAAGCCGCGCCGCGCGCGCGACATCCTTCGGACCTTCGGCGATGCGCAGCGTATCCATCGCCCCGCGCGTGCCGGTCTTTCCGGCGACGCGCGTGACATCCTTGCCGAGCCGCACCAGCGCGCCGGCCTTCTCGGCCCGGAACGCGGCCTTGATCGCGCTCACCGTCTCGCCCGGACGGAACACCGATCCCTTGGCGACCGCATTCCGGAGCATCGGCGCATCGACGACCTCGCGCGCGGAGCGACCGGCCCATACTGCGAGCCCCTCGCCGAGCCGCCCGACCTTGCGCGCATCCTTCACCAGCGTCAGTCCGGCGCGCACCGGCGCCGCGCCACCGACGGACACGTAGGTTGCCGCCGTCACCGCAAGGCCGGCGGCCGCAAGCCCGAGCACGAGGCGATCGGTGTCCTCGCCCATGGCGAGGTGCTTGCCCTCCCGGACGATGTCCCTGATGTCGCCGAACACGAAGAGATCGCCGGCCACCGTTCCCGACAGGCTTGCGACGTCGTCGGCATTGCCGGTGACGAGGCCGGTGGCAAATCGCTTGGCAAATTGCGAAGTGGAATTCTCGGCCTTGACCGCATCGCCGACGCGGCTCAGGAGGTCGTCCGGCAGCGCGATGTTGCGATCGCGCGCCAGCGCGACGAAACTGTCGGCGAGATCGGCATCACCCGCGGCGAGCGCGGCCTCGATGTTGTCCTGAACCACCCGGTCGTTCTGCCGCAGCAGCGCATCGAGCTTCAGCTCGGACAGCACGGCCGGATCGTCCTGGGCGGCGAGGATCGCGCCGGCCTCGCGGGCATGCGGCGCGATCTGCACGAGCATGAAGCCGCATGCCGCGATACCGGTCAACGCTGTGCTGATTCGCAGCCACTTCATGTGGAAAAGCCTGGCGGTCCTGAGGGTCGTTTGCGCCTGATGAGTCGTCTTTCGCCGCAATTGCGCTCGTCCACAGACATAGTATGCCAAAATTGCGACACAACGTCCCCGACGAAAGAAGGGCTTCTCTCAGGCCTCAAGATTGTGTCGAATTTGCATGAGCAAATGAGCATGGGGCGATTGCGGAGCTTTCGGTTCCGCCGGACTAGCAATCATCTGCACCCGCCAGTATGGTCCGCGGCGCCTTAAAGATGCCGCGTCAGTTCTTGATTGTGTCTGCCGCCATTGCCACTCCAGGATGAGTTACGATGTCCGACCATGTCGTCCCGCACTTCCACAACGATGCCGGTGTTCCCGTCATCGAGATCGGCTCGCAAGAGTTCATGTGCGTGGGCGCCAACCCTCCGTTCGACCATCCGCATGTGTTCCTCGACCTCGGCAACGACAACGAGATCATCTGCCCCTATTGCTCGACGCTGTACCGCTTCGCGGCCGACCTGAAGGCGGGCGAAGCCCGCCCGCCGGAATGCGTCCTGAAGGACAAGGTGGCCTGACCGTCTCCGTCGGCCAGGGGTGGCGCTCTCCCGAACGATTGTCATCGCCGGTGCCGGCATCGGAGGACTGACGGCCGCGCTGGCGCTCGCGGCGCGCGGCTTCCGCATCGTCGTGCTGGAAAAGGCCGAGCGCCTCGAGGAAGTCGGCGCCGGCCTGCAGCTCTCCCCCAATGCCAGCCGCGTGCTGGTCGACCTCGGCCTCACCGAGCGCCTCAAGCTGCGCGCCGTCGTCCCGGAAGCGGTCTCGATCATGAGCGCGCGGGCCGGCGGCGAGCTGCTGCGCATGCCGCTCGGCGAAGCCGCCTCGCTGCGGGCCGGCGCCCCCTATTGGGTGGTGCACCGCGCCGACCTGCAATCGGCGCTGGCCGGTGCCGTTGCCGATCATCCCGATATCGACCTGAAGCTGGGCGCGACCTTCGAGGACGTCGCGCCGCATGCCAAGGGACTGACGGTGGTCCATCGCAGCGGCACGATCCGCCGCAGCGATCTCGCCAGCGCCCTGATCGGCGCCGACGGCATCTGGTCGACGGTGCGCCAGCATCTGTTTCCCGAGGTGCAGCCGCGTTTCTCCGGGCTGATCGCCTGGCGCGGCACGCTCGATGCCACGCAACTGCCGAAGGACTACACCGCGCCCCGGGTGCAGCTCTGGATGGGACCGAATGCCCATCTGGTCGCCTATCCGATCGCCGGCGGCCGCCAGATCAACGTGGTCGCGGTGCTGCCGGGGACCTGGAACAGGCCGGGCTGGAGCACGCCCGGCGATTTTCGCGAGGTGATGGAGGCTTTCGCCGCCCCGCACTGGCCGCCGTCGGCGCGGATGCTGCTCGCCCCGGTCGACAGCTGGCGGAAATGGGCGCTGTTCGGCGTGCCCGACGGCTGTCCCTGGAGCAAAGGGCCGGTGGCGCTGCTCGGCGATGCCGTGCATGCGATGCTGCCCTTTGCAGCCCAGGGCGCCGGCATGGCGATCGAGGACGCTGCGGTGCTCGCCCGTCATCTGAACCGCGAGACCGCGGAGAGCATCGCGGGCATCGCCGCGGCGCTGAAGCAATACGGCCGTGCGCGCGAGGCGCGGGTGCGGCGGGTGCAGCGGACCGCGCGGCAGCAGGGCCGCATCTATCATCTCAGCGGGGCGCTGGCGATCGCGCGCGATCTGGCGATCCGCACGCTCGGCCCCGACCGCATGCTGGCGCGGCAGGACTGGATCTACGGCTGGCGGCCGTGAACCGGCACGCCCTTCGGCCTCAGCGTGCCGTCCTGCCGGATTTCGGCGCAGGCTTGACGGCTGCGGCCGGCGCAGCTGCGGGCTCGCCGGGCAGTGCCGCCGCCTCCATGTCGCTCTCGCGGCATCTGTTCCTGCGCCAGGTCTCTTCGAGCAGCTTCTGCTGGCCCCGCGCGGCGACGTAATCGTTGCGATAGGCGAGCTCTGCGACGACGACGCCCCCCGCCCCGGTCTGGGCCTTCGCCATCAGCCGATCGAGCTCATCGATGCGGTTGACGAGATTCCTGCGTTCGGGTGCAAGCTGCTTGCAATCCCACAGGTCGTAGCGGGCCGGGTCCACGAAGGCCGGGCTGATGGTATCGCTGACGCTCGCGCAGCCGCCGAGCGCCGCGCCGAGCAAGCCCAGCGCAAGCAGTCCGCGCCCGGAGCGACAGCGGGAGAGAAACGAAACAGGCATGCCGGATGAATAGTCCCCGTGGATGAGAATGCCTAAAGCAATAACACATGTCCGGATTGAGGCTTTGCCTTGCGCGCCGGGCTCGCTTAAGGAAGAACCGTCCCCCCGGTTGCGCAAAGCGCCAATTCCAGACGGCCGGTGATGGACTTAAGTGTTTGATCTCGTTGGATCAAGCGGGCATGGCGGAATTGGTAGACGCAAGGGACTTAAAATCCCTCGGTGCGCAAGCGCTGTGCCGGTTCGACCCCGGCTGCCCGCACCACGAGATCTGACGCTCGCCGAGCCGCCGCCGCCTCAAGCAGTCCCGCAGCCCATCATGCGCGCCGGGCACGCAACTGTTCGTTTACCAAGCCGCCCTTCCCCGTGCGGAACGCGGGCGGCGCGACCGGCCTTTACTCCACTTTAGATCGTCTTCGCCTAAAGCGAGCGATGTCTGCCCCGTCGATGCAGACCCAGGGACACGCAGGGCCTGGAGCGGCTGGCTTCGATGGTGAGAGCTCCGATGGACGCGCGCGAGGATTGGTCCCGGTCCAGGATTGGCGGAATGCAAGCGGCGTCCGCACCTCACCCGCACGGGGTCGAGGTCTACGTCTTCCTGATTGCCTTCCTCGCCGTATTCTACCTGTCGAACGGACCGCTTCTGCTCGGCCATTACGATCTGGGTTGGCACCTCGCCGCCGGAGACCTGATCAGGCAGCGGGGCGAAGTGCCCTTGCAGGATCCGTGGGCGTTCACCGTCGGCGACAAGCGATGGTACAATCTGTCCTGGCTCTGGGACGTGATGGCCAGCGCGCTGTACCAGCAGGCCGGCCTTGCCGGGATCGTCCTCATGGTCGTCGCCTGCGGCGCGGTCATCGCCGGCTATCTCGCCTTCTGCGGTCTCGGCAGCGGCGCTTCGGCCCCCGCGGTCTGCATTGCGGTGTTCGCCGCGTGCCTGCTCTACCCCTGCTACGAAGCCTCGCCCAACATGTATCTGGCGGCATCGCCGAACATCGCGACCATGTTGTTCGCGGTCGTCTTTTACGGGGAATGCCTGCTGCGGCGGCGATGGTTCCTGTTGCCGCCGATGATGATCGTCTGGGTCAATCTGCATGGCGGCTTCATGCTCGCCTTTCCGATTCTCGGCGTCTTCGCTGGCGTCGCCTTGCTGCGGCGGGACTGGACAGGCTTTCGCAATGACTGCCTGGCGGGCGTCGGGTGCTTCATCGCGATCTTGGTCAACCCGCTGGGATGGCATGTCTATGACGGCGTGACGGCGACGCTGGGTCATTTCGTCCAGGCCGATATCAGCGAATGGCGGTCCTATTTTCACAACATGGAGCTGCCGGGGAGCCTTCCCGGCATCGCCTATGCGCTGACATTCGTGGCCCTGGAGCTGCGCTACCGAAACTCCACCCGCGTTCCGCTCGAGGCGCGCGTGCTGGCGTGGCTCTTCCTGGTTCTGGGTCTGTATCAGTTCCGATACACCGCGTTCTTCTTCATCTTCGCGAGCGTCCCGATGGCGCTTCACATCGACCGGCTGCTGCCGAAGCTCCGGAGCTTCGAGGTCCGGCGCGCGATGCTGGCCGCAGGCGTCGTCGGTGTCCTGTTGCTGCCCGTCACCTTCATGCAGGTGAGACCGGCGCTGGCATTGCCCGACATGCTCTCGGAGGATGATGCCCGCTATCTCGAGGCGCACAGCTCGCGCGGGCACCTGCTGAACCACTGGAACGTCGGCGGGCTCCTGATCTTCAGAACCCAGGGATCGGTGCCGCTCTTCGTCGACGGCCGGGCGGCGACCGCCTACCCCGACGCGTTGCTGCGGGACTATCTCGCGCTGGTCCGGTGGGACATCGACGCGGCGACCTGGGACAAGGTGATCGGCAAGTACAAGATCGATGCGGTGCTCTGGATCAGAGCACATGACCAGCTGCGGCACTTCCTGGTCGGCGAGAGGGGCTGGAAAGAGGAATATACCGGCGCCTATGTCAGCCTCTACACACGGCAACAGGCCGCTTCCAGGTAAGATCAGCCCTGCCGGGGCTCGCGCAAATCGCGAGCTGGCCGAACCGTCGATGAACACGCCCGCGACCGATCTCAGGGTCGGCCTGAAGGGCTGACTGCTCACCAATTCTTGTCCGCATCTGCTCCGCCTGCCAGCCATCCCGAAACATGGGTTGTGCAACGCAGCATCGGCGGCGAATAAGGCCGGTGAAATTGAGAGGTGAGCTTCTTGTCTGACGTCAATGCCGACGACTGGGTGTCCGCGGGACACCGCCCCATGCGCTTTCCGGAATTCGTCATCGTGATCGCGTCCATCATGGCGCTGAATCCGCTGGCGATGGACATGATGCTGCCGGCGCTGCCCAATATCGGGGCTGCCTTCCAGATCCCCGTCGCCAACCATCTCCAATTGGTGCTGTCGACCTTCCTGATCGGATTCGGCGCCGGCCAGTTCGTCATGGGGCCGCTGTCGGACCGCTTCGGCCGCCGGCCGGTGCTGCTCGGCGGCATGGCGGTCTATGCGGTGGCGAGCGTGCTGGCGGTCGCAGCGCCCTCGTTCGAGACGCTGCTGCTGGCGCGCGCGCTGCAGGGACTGGGCACCTCGGCGACGCGCGTGATCGCGACCTCGATCGTGCGCGACTGCTATGTCGGCCGCCGCATGGCGAGCGTGATGTCACTCGCCATGATGGTGTTCATCGCGGTGCCCGTGATCGCCCCCTCGTTCGGGCAGGCGGTGCTGCTGGTGACGGCGTGGCGCGGCATCTTCGTGGTGCTGATGCTGTACGGCCTGCTCGCGCTCGCATGGTGCGTGCTGCGACTGCCTGAAACCCTGCCGGAGTCCGAGCGAAGGTCGCTGGCGCCTGCCGACGTGCTCTCGGCGTTCCGGCAGACCGTGACCAACCGCCAGACCATCGGCTATGCCACCGCGGCCGGCAGCGTCATCGGCGCGCTGTTCGCCTATGTCTTCTGCGCCCAGCAGGTCTTCACCGACATCTATCACCTCGGCCATTACTTCCCGCTCGCCTTCGCCGCGATCGCCGCCGGCACCGCGATTGCCGGCTTCCTCAACGCAAGGCTGGTCGGGCGGCTCGGCATGCGCGTGATCTCGCACGGGGCGCTGACGCTCTACACGGTCGTATCCGTCGTGATGCTGCTGACGGTGTGCCTCGGCATGCTTCCGCTGAGCCTGTTCATGGTGCTCTCGGCCCTGATGATGTTCTCGTTCGGCATGATGGTCGCGAACTTCACCGCGCTCGCCATGGAGCCGCAGGGCCACATCGCCGGCACCGCCTCCTCGCTCTACGGCTCGATCACGACGCTGATCGGCATCGTGGTCGGCATGGCCATCGGACAGAGCTTCGACGGCACGCTGCTGCCGTTCTCGGTCGGCTTCTTCCTGTCGACGCTCGCCGCGCTCGCGATCGTGCTGGTGGTCGAGAAGGGACGGCTGTTCAGGCCGCATCATCGCCCCATCGCCTGAGGAACTTCCCGGACCTCTCGATGTTGTACTGCAGCAATCGAAGGGATCGGCGAGATGGAACAAGAGAGCAGAACGGATCAGCCCGCGTGGGAGACCGAGCGGCGTGCCCCGGGGGAAATATCCGAGGAGCGGCCGGACCGAAGCCTGCCATTCGCAAGTGAAGGCCTCGAGCAGGTGCGCGACAGCCACTGCTGATTGAGACCGATATCATCGCATAGAAAAAGGCGCCGCGGTTCCACCCGCGGCGCCTTTCGCTTTCAGGCGTAGGCGCGGTCGCCTACTCCGACTTGTCGACGTTCCAGAACAGCGGCGTCGCCGGGCCGTCGAGCACGCCGGTCAGCGATTTGCGCCAGCCGCTCGGCAGGAGGTACTGCCCGAGCGGGATGTAGATCACCTGCTCATAGGCTTCCTTCTGGATGTCGGCCGCGATCTTCTTCTGCTCGTCGATCGAAGGCGCGCGGACGAAGGCGTCCTTGAGCTGCTCGATCTTGGGATCTTCCGCCCAGCCGAACCAGCCGCCCTTCTTGCCCTGGCCGCCAATCGAGAGGTTGGCGATCGGGTTGGACACGTCGGGCGCGACCCAGTTGGTGAAGAACATGTTCCAGCCGCCCTCCTTCGGTGGCTTCTGGCTGGCGCGACGGCTCACCACGGTCTGCCAATCGGTCGCTTGCAGGTCGACCTTGAAGCCGGCCTCGCGCAGCAGCTGGGCCGCGACGATCGGCTGCGCCTTCAGCGTCGTGACGTCGCCCGGCGCCATGATCACGATCGGGGTGCCGTCGTAGCCGGACTCGGCCAGCGCCTTCTTGGCTTCCGCCATGCCGTTGCCCTTCACCAGCGTCTCGCCGCCGACCTCGGTCGCAAACGGCGTGTCGCAAATGAAGAACGCCCCGCAGATCTTCTGATACTTGGCATTGCCGACCAATGCGTCGAGCACGTCCTTCTGGTTCATGGCCAGCAAGGCAGCACGTCGCACTTTCACGTTGTCGAACGGCGGATAGAGGAAGTTCATCCGGCCGAGCGTCTGATAGCCGAACTTATTCAGGACCTCGATCGTGATCTCCTTGTTCGCCTCCAGCACCGGCAACATGTCGTAGGGCAGGTTCTCCATGAAATCGATGTCGCCCGATTGCAGCGCGTTCACCGCGGTCTGCGAGTCCGGCATGGTGATCCATTCGACGCGGTCGACCTTCGCCACCTTGCCGCCGGAGGTCCAGCTCGCCGGCTCCTTGCGCGGCACGTAGTCGGTGTTCTTGACGTAGACCGCCTTCACGCCCGGCTGGAATTCCGACTGCAGGAACTTGAAGGGACCCGAACCGATCTGCTCGGGAATCTGCTTGTCCGCCGGCGTCTCGGCGAGACGCTTCGGCATCATGAAGGCGACACGTGAGGACGGCTTGCCGATGGAGTCGAGCACGAGGCCGTAAGCCTCCTTCAGCTTCAGCGTGATGGTCTTGGCGTCGGTCGCCTCGATGCTCGCGGTGAAGTCCATGAGCTTCTGGCCCATGCCGTCGACCGCGGCCCAGCGCTTCAGCGAAGCGACGCAGTCTTCCGCCGTCACCGGCGCGCCGTCATGCCACTTCAGGCCGTCGCGCAGCGTGAAGGTGTAGGTGAGCTTGTCGTCGGAGATCTTCCAATCCGCCATCTGCGGCTGGATCTTGAAGCTCGAATCGGGCGCCACCAGCGTGTCGTAGACCATGTAGCCGTGGTCACGCGTGATGTAGGCCGTGGTGAAGATCGGATCGATGATGCGCAGATCGGAATGCATCACCGCCGTAATGGTCTTGCCAGCCGCGAGCACCGGCGAGGCGAGCGCCGTCGAAAGCGCGACGACAGACAGCGCAAGTTTGGAGGCAAACGCGCGAGGCCCCCGGCGCATGAAGTGCAACATAAAAAGTTTCTCCTGACGTGAAACTGTTCAAAGGCGGGTTATTGATTGAGCATGTGGTTCGTTCCTTGGGCGAACTAACCCCATGCAATGCCTTTATCTTTCGAGACTTGCAGACAGTGCCGAGCGCGTCAATCCGGTTTCGCTGCAGGCCCTGGCGGCGCGGGCACGGGCTCCACAACGATCGGTTTGGCACTACAACACTCTCCGCTCGTCTCGCCCACGGCGATGCAATGCGCGTTCCATCTTTCGAAGCTTGAGAGACATTGAGATGAATCCAGCCAATCTTCCCTTCGATTCCGAGGCCATGCTCGAAGGCCTGCGCACCTGGGTGGAATGCGAGAGCCCGACTTGGGATGCCGACGCCGTCAACAGGATGCTCGATATCGCGGCGCGGGATATGGCCATCATGGGTGCGACGATCGAGCGCATCGCAGGCCGGCAAGGCTTTGGCGGCGTGATCCGCGCGCGCTTTCCGCATCCGAAACAGGGCGAGCCCGGCATCCTGATCGCCGGACACATGGATACCGTTCATCCGGTCGGCACCATCGAGAAGCTGAAATGGCGGCGCGAGGGCAACAAGTGCTACGGCCCCGGCATCTACGACATGAAGGGCGGCAACTACCTTTCGCTGGAAGCGATCCGGCAGCTGGCGCGCGCATCCGTCACCACGCCGCTGCCGATTACCGTGCTGTTCACGCCGGATGAGGAAGTCGGCACGCCTTCGACACGCGACATCATCGAGGCGGAAGCCGCGCGCAACAAATATGTGCTGGTGCCCGAACCCGGCCGTGCCGACAACGGCGTCACCACCGGACGTTACGCCATCGCACGCTTCAATCTCGAGGCGACGGGGCGGCCGAGTCACGCCGGCGCGACGCTGTCGGCGGGACGCTCGGCGATCCGCGAGATGGCGCGGCAGATCCTCGCGATCGACGCGATGACGACGGAGGATTGCACCTTCTCGGTCGGCGTCGTGCATGGCGGGCAATGGGTCAATTGCGTTGCCACCACCGCCACCGGCGAAGCGCTCTCCATGGCCAAACGGCAGGCCGATCTCGACCGCGGCGTCGAGCGGATGCTGGCGCTGTCAGGCACGACCAACGACGTCACCTTCAAGGTGACGCGCGGCGTGACGCGCCCGGTGTGGGAGCCGGACGCGGGCACGATGGCGCTGTACGAGAAAGCGCGCGGCATCGCCAAATCTCTCGGCGCGGAATTACCGCATGCGAGTTCCGGCGGCGGCTCCGACGGCAATTTCACCGGTGCGATGGGCATCCCGACGCTCGACGGCCTTGGCGTGCGCGGCGGCAACGGCCACACGCTGGAGGAGTATATCGAGGTCGAGAGTCTCGTTGAACGCGGTCGGTTGATGGCCGGACTGCTGGCGACGCTGGAGTGACGGTGCAGCTATTTCGTAGCTCTTCGCGGGCAAAGGCGCGTAGCGCCGTGCCCACCATTCTGCCAAATGGACGAACCGTGGGCACGCTCCGCTTTGCCCACCCTACTACGAGCTGGAGTGACGGCGCAGCCGTCATTCCAGGGCGGCGCGAAGCGTCGAACCCGGAATGACAGAGCATCGAAGGGCCTACGCCTCCCCAAAACAGCTGACCGCACTGCAAAAACTGTGGCCCAGATGGCACGGGAATTGCTGAAATGTTAGGCTGGTGGCAGAACAGACCCTCGTTCGCTGCCCCGATTTGACTCTAATCTGACGGATCCAACTTGCTCGGATATCTCCTTCGCCGAATCCTCGCCGCCGTGCCCGTGATGGGCGTCGTCGCGCTGTTCGTCTTCCTCCTGCTCCGCCTCACCCCTGGCGATCCGGCCGCGATCCTCGCCGGCGACAATGCGACGCCAGAGCGGCTGGAGCGCATCCGCACCTCGCTCGGCCTCAACGAGCCGCTGATCGTGCAGTTCATCACCTGGGTCAACAAGCTGCTGCACGGCGATCTCGGCACCTCGCTGATCTCCAATCTGCCTGTGATGAAGATGATCGGCCAACGCGTCGAGCCCTCGATCTCGATCGCGCTGTGCACCATCATCCTCGCCGTGATGGTCGCGGTTCCCCTGGGCGTGATCGCGGCGTGGAAGCACGGCACCTGGATCGACCGTTTCGTGATGGGGCTGTCCGTGCTCGGCTTCTCGGTGCCGGTGTTCGTGGTCGGCTATATCCTGATCCAGGTGTTCGCAATCGAGCTGCGCTGGGTGCCGGTGCAGGGCTTCCGCAGCATCTTCAACGGCTTCGGGCCGTTCTTCGAGCGCATGATCCTGCCGACCTGCGCGCTGTCCTTCATCTACATCGCGCTGATCGCGCGCATGACGCGCGCGGCGATGCTCGACGTGCTCGGCGAAGACTATGTGCGAACGGCGCGTGCGAAAGGCATCAACGAGGTTGCCGTGATGATGCGCCACGCGCTGCGCAACGCCGCCGTGCCCGTGATCACCGTGATCGGCACCGGCTTTGCGCTCTTGATCTCCGGCGTCGTCGTCACCGAGAGCGTGTTCAACATTCCCGGCATCGGCCGCCTCACCGTCGATGCGGTGCTGGCGCGCGATTATCCGGTGATCCAGGCGATGATCCTGCTGACCTCGCTGATCTATGTCGTCGTCAATCTTCTGATCGACGTCGCCTACACCCTGCTCGATCCCCGGATCCGGTACTGAGGCAAGGATTGAAGAACAAACATGTCGGTCGAAACCCTTCCCCAGTCGTCCATTCCGATCACCTCGCCGCTGCGACCGCGCTTCGGCTTCCTCACCTCGACGCCGATCATCGCCATGGCGACGGTCCTGCTGGCGCTGATCGTGCTGGTCTCGATCCTCGCGCCGCTGATCGCGCCGCATGACCCGATCCAGCTCTCGCCGTCGCAACGGCTGAAGCCGTCGTCCGCGCAATTCCTGCTCGGCACCGACGCCTATGGCCGTGATGTGGCCTCACGCGTCCTCTATGGCGGCCGCATCTCGCTGCTGATCGGCATCGGTTCGGCGATCCTGTCGATCGTGATCGGCCTCGCGATCGGCCTCGTCTCCGGCTTCTTCAAGCTGGTCGATGCCGTACTGATGCGTGTCATGGACGGCCTGATGGCGATGCCGAGCATCCTGCTCGCGATCGCCGTGGTGTCGCTGTCCGGCGCCAGCCTCTGGACCGTGCTGATCGCGATTACCATCCCCGAGATTCCGCGCGTCGCGCGCCTGGTGCGCTCCGTCGTGCTGTCGGCGCGAGAGGAACCTTACGTCGAGGCGGCGATCTCGGTCGGCTCGTCCCTGCCGAAGATCATGTGGCGGCACCTGATGCCGAACACGGTCGCGCCGCTGATCGTTCAGGGCACCTATATCTGCGCCAGCGCCATCCTCACCGAGGCGATCCTCTCCTTCCTCGGCGCCGGCATCTCGCCGGAAACGCCGACCTGGGGCAACATCATGGCCGAGGGCCGCCAGTACTTCCAGATCAAGCCGTCGCTGATCTTCTGGCCGGGCCTCCTGCTCTCGATCGCCATCCTGAGCATCAATCTGATCGGCGACGCCGCCCGCGACGCCCTCGATCCGCGCATGAAGCAGCGGGAGGGGAAGTGAGCCAAGCAGCACGGTCATTCCGGGGCGCGCGCCTTGGCGCGAACCCGGAATCCATTTCACCACGCGAATTGCGGCCCAATGGATTCCGGGCTCGCGACTTCGTCGCGCCCCGGAATGACGGCGGAGAGAATTGACGTGACCAACATCATCCTCGACATCAACAACCTCGTCGTCTCCGTCGGCAAGAAGCCGGGCGGACCGAAGATCATCGACGACATCTCGATCCAGGTGCGCGAGCGCGAGACGCTGTGTCTCGTCGGCGAGAGCGGCTCGGGCAAGTCGGTGACCTCGCTCACCACGATGGGCCTGCTGCCGAAGGGCACGCTGGTGCCCACCGCCGGCAGCATCAAGCTGGTCGGCGAGGAGCTGCTCGCCGCCACCGACCGCCGCCTGCGACAGCTTCGCGCCACGCAGATGGCGATGATCTTCCAGGAGCCGATGACCGCGCTCAATCCGGTGGTACCGGTCGGCCGTCAGATCGACGAAGTGCTGCGCGCGCACACCAGCCTCGACGCCAAGGCGCGCAAGAAGCGCATTCTCGACATGATGGAGCAGGTCCACCTGCCCCAGGTCGAGCGCATCTTCGCCTCCTACCCGCACCGGCTCTCCGGCGGCCAGCGCCAGCGCATCATGATCGCGATGGCACTGGTGCTGGAGCCGAAGCTGCTGATCGCCGACGAGCCGACCACCGCGCTCGACGTCACCACGCAGAAGCAGATCCTGACCTTGATCCGCGAGCTGCAGCGCGATCACGGCACCGCGGTGCTGTTCATCACCCACGACATGGGCGTGGTCGCCGAAATCGCCGACCGCGTCGCGGTGATGCGGCAGGGCCGCCTGGTCGAGACCGGCCCGCTCGACACCGTGCTGCGCAATCCCACCATGGAGTACACCCGCAATTTGCTCTCTGCGGTGCCGAGCCTGGTGCCGCGCGCGGCGCGACCCGAGACCAAGGAGCCGGTCGTGCTGGAAGCCAACGAGCTCAGCAAGGTCTATAAGGAGCGCGCCTTCTTCGGCAAAGGCCGCGAGGTCGTTGCCGCCGACAAGGTGACGCTGACCCTGCGCAAGGGCCGCACGCTCGGCATCGTCGGCGAAAGCGGCTCGGGCAAGTCGACGGTGGCGCGCTGCATCGTGCGCCTGATCGACCCGACCTCCGGCGGCGTCCGCCTTGCCGGCCGCGAGATCGCCGACATCTCGCGGCGCCTGCTGCAGCCGCACCGGCAGAAGATCCAGATCGTGTTCCAGGATCCCTACCGCTCGCTCAACCCGCGCGTCACGGTCGGCGAGAGCATTGCCGAAGGCCCGATCAATTACGGCGTCGCGCACACCGAGGCGATGAAACGCGCCCGCGAGCTGCTTGAGCTGGTCGGCCTGCCCGCCGATGCGGTGTCGCGCTATCCGCACCAGTTCTCGGGCGGCCAGCGCCAGCGCATCGCCATTGCCCGCGCGCTCGCGCTCGATCCCGACGTGCTGGTCGCCGACGAAGCGGTCTCCGCGCTCGACGTCTCGGTGCAGGCGCAGGTGCTGGACCTGCTCGACGAGATCCAGACGCGGCTCGGCATCGCCATCCTGTTCATCACCCACGATTTGCGCGTCGCGGCGCAAATCTGCGACGAGGTCGTGGTGATGCAGCACGGTCGCGTCGTCGAGCAGGGCCCCGCCGCCGAGGTGCTGACGCATCCGAAGCAGGCCTACACCAAGGCGCTGCTCGATGCCGCACCGGGGCGAGGCTGGGATTTTGCGAACTTCCGGCCGGTGGCGGAGAGTGTGGGGGCGAGCGCGTAGCAACACTCCCGCTGTCGTCCCTGCGAACGCAGGGACCCATGCCGCGGAAGCTATCAATTGCGTACGGTGCTAGTCTCGAACGACTAGCCGTCGCCAAATTCCTCCCTGGGGTTATGGGTCCCCGAGTTCGCGGGGACGACACTGAGACTGTGGGAACGCTCTGTTAGACAACATCCGCAGCATTCCCAAAACGTCTTGACCCTATGCACGGCGCGAGTGCTTCCCGCCTTGCTCTCTCCTTCGCGCCAAGGCTAACGTCGCGCACTTTCCAACGCTGGACTTGAATTGATGACACGTATCGCCGTCGGCGGCTTCCTGCACGAGACCAACACTTTCGCTCCCACCAAGGCGACCTTCGCCGACTTCCAGCATGGCGGCGGCTGGCCGGCGATGACCGAGGGGGCCGACGTGCTGAAGGTGATGCGGCGCATCAATGTCGGCCTCGCCGGTTTCGTCGACAGCGCCGAAGCCAACGGCTGGGAACTCATTCCGACGATTGCCGCCGCTGCGAGTCCCTCCGCGCACGTCACCGAGGACGCCTTCGAGCGCATCGTCAAGGTGATGGTCGACGGCATCGCGGCCGCGGGCCCAATCGACGCGGTCTATCTCGACCTGCACGGCGCGATGGTGACCGAGCACCTCGACGACGGCGAAGGCGAGATCCTGGCGCGCGTGCGCCGCGTCATCGGCAAGCACGTTCCGCTGGTCACCAGCCTCGATCTCCACGCCAACGTCACCCCCGAGATGATGGAGCATGCCGACGCGCTGATCGCCTATCGCACCTATCCCCATGTCGACATGGCCGAGACCGGCCGCGCCTCGGCGCGACATCTCGCTCTGCTGCTGAAGACGAAGCAACGTTTCGCAAAGGCGTTCCGGCAATTGCCGTTCCTGATTCCGATCAGCTGGCAATGCACCAACGACCAGCCCACCAAGGGCATCTACGAAAAGCTCGCCGCCCTGGAGAGCGATGCGGTCCCGACGCTCTCTTTCGCGCCGGGCTTTCCCGCCGCCGACTTCCGCGATTGCGGCCCGAGCGTGTTCGCCTATGGCACGACCCAAGCGGAGGCCGATCGCGCCGCGGACGCGATCGTGAGGCTGGTCGAAAGCCACGAGGACGATTTCGACGGCAAGATCTGGACGCCCGATGACGGCGTGCGCCACGCCATGGAACTTGCGAAGCGCGCGAGCAAGCCGATCATCATCGCCGACACCCAGGACAATCCCGGCGCCGGCGGCGATTCCGACACGACAGGCATGCTGCGCGCGCTGGTGCGCAACAGAGCGAGCGCGGCGACCGGGGCAATCTACGATCCGGAATCGGCCAAGGCCGCGCATGCGGCCGGCGTCGGCGCCACCGTGACGCTGTCGCTCGGCGGCAAGTCCGGCATTCCCGGCGACGAACCCTACACCGAGACCTTCGTGGTCGAAATGCTCTCCGACGGCCGCTTCATCGCACCGGGTCCATACTACGGCGGCCGCGAGATGGAGATGGGCCCCTCCGCAGCCTTGCGCATCGGCGACGTCCGCGTCGTGGTGAGCTCGTACAAGGCGCAGCTCGCCGACCAGGCGATGTACCGCTATGTCGGCATCGAGCCGACGCAGGAGAAGATTCTCGTCAACAAGAGCTCGGTGCACTTCCGCGCCGATTTCGAGCCGATCGCGGAGCAGCTGATGATCTGCGCCGCGCCCGGCGCGATGCCGGCCGACACCGCCTCCCTGCCCTGGACGCGCCTGCGTCCGGGCATCCGCATCAAGCCGAACGGCCCCGTTTTCACTCCTCCCTCACGCTGACCGGACAGGACCCATGCCCACGATCGACCGCATCGACGGCTATGCCGACGAACTCACTGCCATCAGGCGCGACCTCCACGCCCATCCCGAGATCGGCTTCGAGGAAGTGCGCACCTCCGGCATCGTCGCCGACAAGCTCAAGAGCTGGGGCATCGAGGTGCACCGCGGCCTCGGCGGCACCGGCGTGATCGGCGTCATCAAGGGCAAGGGCTCCGGCAGCAAGCGCATTGGCCTGCGCGCCGACATGGACGCGCTGCCGATGGAAGAGAACACCAATCTGAAATGGAGCTCGAAAATCCCCGGCCGATTCCATGGCTGCGGCCATGACGGCCACACCACCATGCTGCTCGGCACCGCGCGCTACCTCGCCGAGACCAGGAATTTCGACGGCACCGTGCACCTGATCTTCCAGCCGGCCGAAGAAGGCCTCGGCGGCGCCCGCGCCATGATCAAGGATGGCCTGTTCGAGAAGTTTCCCTGCGACGAGCTCTACGGCCTGCACAACGCGCCCGACCTCAACCATGGCGAGATCGCGATCCTGCCGGGCCCGGCGATGGCCAGCGCCGACTTCTTCGACCTGCGCATCACCGGCTACGGCGCGCATGGCGCGATGCCCGAGCGCTCCAAGGACGCCGTGATCATCGCGACCACGCTGGCCCAGGCGATCCAGACCATCGTCAGCCGCAACGTCGAGCCGCTGCAGGCCGCTGTGGTGTCGATCACCCAAATCCACGCAGGCTCCGCCTACAACGTCATTCCGGGCGACGCGCATCTTTGCGGCACCATCCGCACCTTCTCGAAGGAGGTCCGCGCCCTGGTCAGCGAACGCATCCGCACGATCTGCGCCGGCATCGCCAGCGCCTACCAGTGCGTGATCGACGTCGACATCCGCGACACCTTTGGCGTGCTGGTCAACCAGGTCGAGCAGTCCAAGGTGGTCGAGGAAGTCGCGCGCACCATCGTCGACCCCGCCAACGTGATCACGCGCGCCCAGCCCAAGATGGGCAGCGAGGATTTCGCCGACATGCTGGAGACCATTCCCGGCGCCTATTTCTGGGTCGGCCACGACGGCTCGGTGCCGGTGCACAATCCCGGCTTCGTGCTCGACGACAAGATCCTGCCGATCGGCGCCAGCATGTTCGCCCGCATCATCGAGACGCGGATGCCGGTGGGTGCCAATGCATAAGAAGCGTGCGGAAGAGGCGGTCACCTCGCTGCACGACCTGTCCGCGGTCGATCTGATCGCGGGCTATCGCGCCAAGCAATTCTCGCCGAGCGAGGTGCTGGAGGACGTGCTTGCGCACGTCGCGGCGTGGGAACCGCATCTGAAGGCGCTCTATGCATTCGATCCCGACGGCGCGCGCGAGGCCGCCAAGGCCTCGACCGCGCGCTGGACCGGCGGCGAGCCGTCCGGTGCGCTCGACGGTGTGCCCGTCACGGTGAAGGACAACATCGCGACCAAGGGCGTGCCGGTGCCGCTGGGCGCTGCCAGCGTCAAGCTGGTGCCGGCGGAGAAGGATGCTCCGCCGGCCGCGCGGCTGCGCGAGACCGGCGCGATCATCTTCGCCAAGACCACCATGCCCGATTACGGCATGCTGTCCTCCGGGCTCTCCAGCTTCCACGCGCTGGCGCGCAACCCGTGGGACCTCGCCAAGAATCCCGGCGGCTCCAGCGCGGGCGCAGGGGCTGCAGCGGCGGCCGGCTATGGTCCCTTGCATCTCGGCACCGATATCGGCGGCTCGGTGCGCCTGCCCGCGGGCTGGTGCGGCCTCGTCGGTCTCAAGCCGAGCTTTGGCCGCGTGCCGATCGATCCCACCTATGTCGGCCGTGTCGCCGGTCCCATGACCCGCACGGTCGACGATTGCGCGCTGATGATGAGCGCGATCGCAAAGCCCGACCGGCGCGACGGAATGAGCCTGCCCGCCGAGCCGCTCAACTGGAAGGGCCTGGAGAAATCTCCGCGAAAGCTGCGGATCGGCCTGATGCTTGATCCGGGCTGCGGCCTGGCCCTGGAGAAGCCGGTGCGCGAAGTCGCGGTGAAGGCGGCGAAAGCGTTCGAATCCGCAGGCAGCGTCGTCACCGAGGTCGACGGCATCCTGACGCGCGAGATGCTCGACGGCCTCGACAATTTCTGGCGCGCAAGGATGTGGGACGATCTGTCGAAGCTGACGCCGGCCGACCAGGCCAAGGTGCTGCCCTATATCTTCAAGTGGGGCGAGTCCGGCGCCAAGCTCTCGGGCGTCGACGTGATCCGCGGTTTCAACCAGACCATGGCGATCCGGGCCGCCGCGGCAAAACTGTTCTGCGAGCTCGACTATGTGATCTCGCCCACCGCACCGAACGTGAACTATCCGGCGGAATGGGCCTCGCCGACCAACGATCCCATGAAGCCGTTCGAGCACATTGCCTATACCGTGCCGTGGAATATGTCGGAGAACCCCGCGATCTCCCTCAACGGCGGCTTCGACGCCATGGGTTTTCCCATCGGCGTGCAGATCGTCGGCCGCCGCTTCGACGACCTCGGCGTACTCGGCGTGGCCAAGGTGTTCGAGGGCCTGCGCGGCGCGCAGCGGCCCTGGCCGAAGCCGCCGGCTCGTTGACTGCACACTCGTCATTCCGGGTTGCGCCCTCTTGGCGCAAGCCCGGACTCCATTCCTCGGCACAATCGGTGCGGAGAGATGGATTCTCGGGTGCGCAATTGCGCACCGTAGTTCGCGCTTCCGCCTTCGCTCTGCGGGCTTCGGCGGACAAGTCGCGCGCCCCGGAATGACATGCTAGAGACCGATAAAGAAACAGGGAAGGAAACCACCATGGCGTACGAGACGATCAAGTACGAGGTCGCCGAGCAGATCCTCACCATCACGCTGAACCGGCCCGACAAGCTCAACGCCTTCAACGCGCAGATGCAGTCCGAGCTGATCGACGCGTTCGATGCCGCCGACAAGGACGACAATGTCCGCGCCATTATCGTCACCGGCGCCGGCCGCGGCTTCTGCGCGGGCGCCGATCTCTCCTCCGGCGCCGACACGTTCGACCGCGACGCGCGGCGCGGTCCGGTGAAGCGCCTCGCCGACGGCAAGGTCGATTACAGCGATCCGCAGGTGCGCGACGGCGGCGGCCAGGTGACCTTGCGCATTTTCAAGTGCCTGAAGCCCGTGATCGCGGCGGTGAACGGTCCTGCGGTCGGCATCGGCGTCACCATGCAGCTCGCGATGGACATCCGCATTGCCTCCGACGCGGCGCGGTTCGGCTTCGTTTTCTCCCAGCGCGGCATCGTGCCGGAGGCGGCCTCGAGCTGGTTCCTGCCGCGCATCGTCGGCATCTCGCAGGCGCTGGAATGGTGCTATTCCGGCCGCGTCTTCCCGGCGCAGGAAGCCCTCGCCGGCCGTCTCGTCAGCAAGGTCGTCGCCCCCGACGATCTCTTGCCGACCGCCCGCGCGCTCGCCAAGGAATTTGCGGCGAAGACCGCGCCGGTCTCGGTGGCGCTGATCCGGCAGATGATGTGGCGCATGATGGGCGCAGACGATCCCATGGAGGCCCACAAGGTCGACAGCCGCGGCATCTATGCCCGCGGCCGCTCCGACGACGTGAAGGAAGGCGTGGTGTCGTTCCTGGAAAAGCGTCCCGCACAGTTCAAGAACAAGGTCTCGACCGACATGCCGGACTATTTCCCGTGGTGGACGGAGCGGGAGTACAAGTGACGCTGTCGTAGGGTGGGCAAAGGCGCCCTTGCGCCGTGCCCACCATCTCCCGACAATCGCGATAGATGGTGGGCACGCTGCGCTTTGCCCACCCTACGCACCTTCACTCCATCATCAGCGCCACACGCCCGATCGCCTTGCGCTCGATCAGAAGCCGCATCGCGCTCGCATAATCTTGCAGCGGCAAGCGGTGTGAGACGTTGGGACGCAGCTTGCCCTCCTCCGCCCATTGCAGCAGCGCCTTCAGGCGCACCTCGCCGAGCGCGGGATCCTTCCGTACCGCCTCGCCGGCGCGCACGCCGAGCACGCTGGCGCCCTTGATCAGCAGGAGGTTGGTCCTGGCCGAACCGATTCCGCCGGTGAAGCCGATCACCAGGAGCCGCGCGCCCCAGGCGATGCAGCGCATCGAATCTTCAAAGACCTGGCCGCCGACGGGATCGAACACGACGTCCGCGCCGCGACCGTCGGTGATGCGCTTGACGGCATCGCGGAACGGCTCGCGGTCGTAGCGAATGAGATGATCGGCGCCGCGCGATTTCGCAATGGCGAGCTTCTCGTCGCTGGATGCGGTGGCGATCACGATCGCGCCCAGCATCTTGCCGATCTCGACCGCGGCCAATCCCGTGCCGCCGCCGGCGCCGTGCACCAGCAGCACCTCGCCCGGCTCGACCCGGCCGCGGTCAATCAGCGCATGATAGGCCGTGCCATGGCCGGCAAGATAAGTCGCGGCTTCCGCGTAGTCGAATGTCGACGGCTTGGGAATGAGCTGCGACGGCGTGACGACGGCTTCATCCGCAAACGCACCGTGCCGCATCTTGACGATGACCTTGTCGCCGACGGCAACGCCTCTTGCCTCGGGACCGATCTCGGTGACGTCGCCGGCGGCTTCCATGCCGGGCGTGAACGGCAGCTCCGGCTTGAGCTGGTATTGGCCGGCCGCCATCAGCACGTCGGGAAAATTCAGCCCGGCGGCGCGGATCGCAACGCGCACCTCGCCGGGCTTCAGGACGCGCGACGGATACTCCTCGAGCCGCAACGCTTCGGGCTCGCCGAGCGTGCGGCAGACGACGGCGCGCACCATCAGGCCGCGCTCGCCCTGCTGCGCAAGAGCGCCTCGCGGATCAGCGGCAGGCGGTCGTTGCCGAAATACATGTCGGTCTTGCCAACGAAGATCGTCGGCGAGCCGAAGCCGCCGCGGGCGACCACCTCTTCCGTATTCGCCTTGAGCTGATCCTTGATCCCCTGCTCCGAGATGCCCGCGATGAATTTCTGTTCGTCGATGCCGACCTGCTTGCAGATGTCGGCCAGCACGGCGTCCTGCGAGATGTCCTTGTCACCGCCCCAATAGGCCTGGAACACCGCCGTCGCAAACGGCACCATGTCCTTCCCGAGCCAGATGCAGCCGCGCATCGCCTTTACGCTGTTCACGGGAAACACCGTCGGCGGCATCTTGATCGCGAGGCCCGCCGCGCGCGCCCAGTCCTGAAGATCCTTCTTCATGTAACGTGCCTTCAGCGGCACCGGCTTCTCCCGCTGCGCATAGACGCTCGGGTTGACGGTGTTGAAGATGCCGCCGACCAGGATCGGCCGCCAGACGATCTCCGCGCCCATCTCCTTGGCGAGCGGCTGGATGTTGTGGAAGGCGAGATAGGTCCAGGGGCTGGAGCAGTCGAAGAAGAATTCGATCATGGGTGTTTCCTTGTTTGTTTGTCATTCCGGGATGCGCCGCAGGCGCAGGCCCGGAATCCATTTCGCCACCGTCGCTGCGGCCCGATGGATTCCGGGCTCGGCGCTACGCGCCGCCCCGGAATGACAGGTCTACTTCCGTCCCAACACTTCCTTAGCCCGTTGCCCGAACATGATCTTGCGTGATTCCTCGTCGAACGGCTCTTTGACGAATTTGCCGATCGCAAGCCCCGCCTGCACCTGCGGCCTGGCGCGGACCTCGGCGTACCAGCGCTTGACGTTCGGATAATCGTCCAGCGTAAAGCCCTGCGCCTTGTGGGTCATGGTCCAGGGGAAGCAGGCGATGTCGGCGATGGAATAATCGCCGGCGACATAGGCGCCGGTCTGCTCGAGCTGCCGGTCAAGCACGCCATAGAGCCGGGCCGCCTCGTCGCGGTAGCGCTCGATCGCGTAAGGAATCTTCTCGGCTGCATAGAGTGCGAAATGGCCATGCTGGCCGAGCATGGGGCCAAGGCCGGCCATCTGCCACATCACCCACTGGATCGTGATCGAGCGGCCGCGCAGATCGGCAGGCAGGAAGCGGCCGGTCTTTTCCGCGAGATAGATCAGGATGGCGCCGGTCTCGAAGGCCGAGAACGGCTCGCCCCCGTCGGCGGGTGCGTGGTCGACGATCGCGGGGATGCGGTTGTTCGGGGAGATCGCCAGGAACTCAGGAGCGAACTGCTCGCCGGCGCGGATGTTGACGGGCTTCACGGTGTAGGGAAGCCCGAGCTCCTCCAGCATGATCGAGATCTTCCAGCCGTTCGGTGTCGGCGCGTAATAGAGGTCGATCATGACCTGTCCCTTGGCATTTCCTTCGGGCCTTCCCTGTCGATGCCGCCAGCCAAATGACGACTTTTGTTGTTCTGTACCTCGACGTTAGGACATGGCAGGAAGGGGCGCAACTCAACCTGCCGGGAGGGCCGCCATGCTGTTTCCAACCACGATCGCCGGCTCCTTGCCGAAGCCGGAATGGCTCGCCGAGCCCAACATGCTCTGGGCGCCCTGGAAGTCGCAAGGCGACGAGCTTGTCCGCGCCAAGCGCGATGCGACGCTGATCTGGCTGAAGATCCAGGAGGACGCCGGCATCGACATCGTCACCGAGGGCGAGCAGGCCCGTCAGCATTTCGTCCACGGCTTCCTCGAGAAAATCGAAGGCATCGATTTCGCCCACAAGGTCGAGATGGGCATCCGGAAAGACCGCTACAAGGCGATGGTGCCGCAGGTCATCGCGCCGCTCCGCCTGAAGGATCGCGTCCATGCCTTCGAGGCGCGGGTGGCGCGTACGCATACCGGGAAGAAGCTGAAGTTCACGCTGCCCGGCCCGATGACCATCATCGATACCATCGCCGATCGCTACTACGGCGATCGCGTCAAGATGGCGTTTGCCTTCGCCGAGCTGCTCAACGAGGAAGCCAAGGCCTTGCAGGCCGACGGCGTCGATCTCGTGCAGTTCGACGAGCCGGCCTTCAACGTCTACATGGACGAGGTCAACGATTGGGGCATCAAGGCGCTGGAGCGCGCGGCGCAGGGGCTGACCTGCACCACCGCCGTGCACATCTGCTACGGCTACGGCATCAAGGCCAACACCGACTGGAAGGAGACGCTGGGCAGCCAGTGGCGGCAATACGAACAAATCTTCCCGGCGATCGACGCGAGCCCGATCCAGCAGGTCGCGGTCGAATGCCGCAATTCGAAGGTGCCGCTCGAGCTGCTCGCGCTCCTGAAGAACAAGATCGTGCAGGCCGGCGTGATCGATGTCGCCAGCGACGCGGTGGAGACCGCCGAGGACGTCGTTCAGGTGATCGACGCCGTGTCGAAGTTCGTGCCCAAGAGCAACATCATCGCCACCACCAATTGCGGCATGGCCCCGATGCGGCGCGAGATCGCCGAAGCCAAGCTGATGGCGCTCGGCGCCGGCGCGGCGCTGGCGCGCGAGAAGCTGGGATGACGGCGGCGATGCGCAGACGGCTTTGCTAGTCCAGAGCGGTCGGATGCAGCGCCGGCCGATATCCCGCGCTCAGCGCGCGCAATGTGGACGGAGGCGTCAGCAACATCGGGCTCTCCAGCTCGCGCTGGTAGCGGGCATAGCCGGCGGGCGACCATAGCAGCGGCCGACCTGTCGTCATCAGAAAGCTCTGCTCGGCCTGCTGCACCATCGCGCCATCCGGCAAGTCTGCGAGCGGCACCTCCAGCGCGTGCAACCGCTTGCGGCCGTGGTCCAGACGCTCCCGGTGCAGCTGGGCGTCCATCGCCTTTGCGCTCACCTTGCTTGCGCCATTGCCTCGCTCCCATGCCGCGCGGAAGCGGTTGGCATCGTCGCGGCGACAGAAGAAGCAGGGGCGGTGCCCTGCGGCAAGGGCGGTGGCTTCGTCGAGAAAGAACAGCTCGGTCCAGCTCCGCCGCGCCATCACCGGTCGCCGCCAGCCGCGGAATTCGCATAGGCAGGTGATCCAGGCCGGCGACGACCAGCGCTTTGTCAGCAGCGTCTTCGTCGCGGGATCGTGGATGATGCCGCGATTGCCGGTGAACATGCCGCGATGCGGAGTGGCGATGATGTCGCCGGTGGGCGTGACGCGGTTTTGCAGGGGCAGCGGCATGGTGCGGGTCCACTCCCTCTCCCCGTTCTTACGGGGAGAGGGTCGGGGTGAGGGGCTGCTTCCGCAAATTCGGTGACTGCGGGACTCGCGGAGAGTCCCCCTCACCCGCGCCTTCGGCGCGACCTCTCCCCGCAGGCGGGGCGAGGTGAAGAAAGCTCATGCCGCCCCGTCGCGCAGCGGCGGGTGGTAGGACAGCGCGGTGTCCCATGGAAAGAAGATCCAGGTATCCTGCGAGACCTCCGTGATGAAGGTGTCGACCAGCGGGCGGCCCTTCGGCTTGGCGTAGACGGTTGCGAAATGCGCATCGGGCAGCATCTCGCGCACCAGCCGGCCGGTCTTGCCGGTATCGACGAGGTCGTCGACGATCAACAGCCCCTTGCCGGTGCCTCCGCCAAGCTTCATGGCCTGTTCCGAAATGCCCTTGAGGACCTGGAGCTCGCCCTGCTTGTCGTGATCGTAGCTGGCGATACAGACCGTATCGATCACGCGCACGCCGAGCTCGCGCGCCACGATCGCGGCCGGCACGAGGCCGCCGCGCGTGATCGCGATCACCGCGTGAAACGGACCGACCTCGTTGAGCCGCCAGGTCAGCGCCCGGCAATCGCGGTGGAATTGGTCCCACGAGACCGGAAAGGCCCTGCCCGCCCGCTCCTGTGCGCTCAGTTCCGGTGCTTCACCAGCCATTGTCGTCTCCTGCGTCGTAAAACGTCCAGCAAGCCGCCGGCTTAACGGCTGACGTTCAATCCTGCCAGCATCTCCTTCACCGCAGCCATCGCTGCCGTCAGCTTCTCGGGATCGCGCGAGCGTACCACCAGGTTGGTGTTCGGTTTCGAGTCCTCGTCCATGAAGGGATAGCTGCCGATGATGGTGTCGGGATGGGCGGCGGCGATCGCCCGCAGCGGACCGCCGATGTCGCCCTCGCGCGCATCGGCGCGCACCGTGTCGGAGAGCATGCGCATGCCCGACTTCAGCTTGGGCGCAACGATGTCCATCATCGCCTGCATGATCGAGGGCACGCCCGCCATGACGATGACATTGCCGATCTTGAAGCCGGGAGCGAGGATGGTCGCGCTCTGGATCAGCTCGGCACCGTCGGGGATGCGGGCCATGCGCAGGCGGGCCTCGTTGAGATCCTGCTCGCTCCAGCGCTCGCGGAAACGAGCGACGACCTCCGGGTGGTGGTCGATGCCGACCCCGAACGCCTTGGCGACGCTGTCGGCGGTGATGTCGTCATGGGTCGGCCCGATGCCGCCAGTGGTGAAGACGTAGGCGTAGCGATGCCGCAGTGCATTCAAGGCCGCGATAATGTCGGCCTCGTCGTCGGAGACGACCCGGACTTCCTTCAGGTCGATGCCGATATTGGTCAGGTATTCGGCGATGAAACCGATATTCTTGTCCTTGGTTCGGCCGGACAGGATCTCGTCGCCAATGACCAGAATGCCCGCCGTGACGATCTCGCTCATAACTTAAGTCCCTCACCTGTAGCGTCGACTTTGCCGGGGTAACGCGTTGAAGTCACGCGGTTTTGCTGCCGAAATAAGCAGTCCTCCGCCATTTTTTCGGGCAAGCCGCCGGCCACCCCAGGCAAATGCTGCCAGTCCATGCTTATCGCGCTGGCCCGGCCCTTGCTACCACATGAAAGTCATGCACTCTTGCCGCATGGCCACAGGACGTTGCGGTCTTCAACAAGGCCTTGCGGCCTGTGCAATGGCGCAACGCCTTGCGGAGACAAGTCGGGATCTATGGCAGTCGCGTTTGATGAAATGAACATTCCCGGCGGGGACCTTCGCCCCGCCTATCAGGAGCTGGCGCGCTGGCTCAAGGAGACGCCTCCCGAGGCGCTCGAATATCGCCGCCAGGAGGCCGAGCTCCTGTTCCGCCGGATCGGCATCACCTTCGCGGTCTACGGCGAGGCCGAGTCCACCGAGCGCCTGATCCCGTTCGACGTGATCCCGCGGATCATGTCCGGCAGGGAATGGACGTTGCTGGAGAAGGGCCTGAAGCAGCGCGTGCGCGCACTCAACATGTTCCTGCGCGACATCTATCACGGCCGCGACATCCTCCGCGCCGAAATCGTGCCTGACGACTTGATCTTCCAGAATCCGGTGTTCCGGCCCGAGATGAACGGCCAGCAAGTGCCGCACGACGTCTATGTGCACATCGCCGGCATCGATATCGTCCGCGTCGATGCCGAGGACTTCATCGTGCTGGAGGACAATGCCCGCACGCCCTCGGGCGTGTCCTACATGCTGGAAAACCGCGAGATCATGATGCGGCTGTTTCCGGACCTGTTCGCCCGCCACAGGGTGGCGCCGGTCGAGCGCTATCCGGATGAGCTGCTCGCCGCGCTCCGCTCGGTCGCGCCGCAAAGCGCGTCCAGCGAGCCGACGGTGGCCCTGCTCACGCCCGGCGTCTACAACTCGGCCTATTACGAGCACTCCTTCCTGGCCGACAAGCTCGGCATCGAGCTGGTCGAGGGCCGCGATCTCATCGTCAAGAACAACGAAGTGTTCATGCGGACGACGGAAGGGCTGAAGCGGGTCGACGTGATCTATCGCCGCGTCGACGACGACTTCCTCGATCCCCTCACCTTCCGTCCCGATTCCGTGCTCGGCGTGCCCGGGCTGATGTCGGCCTATGCGGCCGGCAACATCACGCTCGCCAACGCCGTCGGCACCGGCATTGCCGACGACAAGGCGATCTACTCCTACATGCCGGACATCGTGAAATTCTATCTCGGCGAGGAGCCGATCCTGAAGAACGTGCCGACCTGGCGCTGCCGCGAGCCGAAGGATCTAGCCTACGTGCTGGACAATCTAAGCGAGCTCGTCGTCAAGGAAGTGCACGGCTCCGGCGGCTACGGCATGCTGATCGGCCCCGCTGCGACGAAAGCCACGATCGAAGCATTCCGCGAGAAGCTCAAGCGCGAGCCGGAAGGTTTCATCGCGCAGCCGACGCTGGCGCTCTCGACCTGCCCGACCTGCACGGCATCGGGCCTTGCGCCACGCCATGTCGACCTGCGGCCCTTCGTGCTCACCGGCAGCAAGAGCACCACGATCGTGCCGGGCGGCCTGACACGTGTCGCGCTGAAGGAAGGCTCCCTGGTGGTGAATTCGAGCCAGGGCGGCGGCACCAAAGACACCTGGATCCTGGACGAGTAGTCAGATGCTGTCGCGTACCGCCGAAAACCTCTACTGGCTCGCCCGCTACGTCGAACGGGCCGAATATCTCGCGCGCACCATCGACGCGACGCTGCGCGTCACCGCGCTTCCCGCCGCCTATATCGGCAAGACCAATGAATGGGACTCGGCGCTGCTCACCGCCGGCGTCGCCGCCAGCTTCTATCAGACCTACGAGGAAGCCAACGAGCACAACGTCGTCGAATACCTCTCGTTCTCCGCGGACAACCCGTCCTCGATCAGGAACTGCATCGAGTCGGCGCGGCTGAATTCGCGTTCGGTGCGCACCGCGCTGACCAGCGAGATGTGGGACACCATCAACTCGGCCTGGATCGAGCTTCAGGCGGTGTGGAGCAAGGGCGCCTCGACGCGAGAGGAGCTCGCCAAATTCCTCCGCTTCGTGCAGGAGACCTCGCTGCGCTTCGACGGCTCGGCCTACCGGACCATGCTGCGCAACGACGCCTATTGGTTCTCTCGGATGGGCGTGCACCTCGAGCGCGCCGACAACACCGCGCGCATTCTCGACGTGAAGTATCACGTGCTGCTGCCCGAGGAGGAGCATGTCGGCGGCCCGCTCGACTTCTATCAGTGGAGCTCGATCCTGCGCTCGGTCTCGGCGCTGACGGCTTATCACTGGGTCTATCGCGAGACGCTGAAGCCCTGGCTGATCGCGGACCTGCTCATCCTCAACGACACGCTGCCGCGCTCGCTGGCCAGCTGCTACGGTAATCTCGTGCGCAACCTCGACCAGATCGGCGTCGCCTATGGCCGCCAGGGCGCGGCCCAGCGCCACGCCCGCGGCATCCGCAACCGGCTGGAACACAGCAACATGAACGACATTTTCCAGCACGGCGTGCATGAATTCATTCAGGAATTCATCACGGACAATTCCAGGCTGGGCGAAATCATCACGAAGCAGTATTTGATTTGATGTCCATCGACTGACAAAATGGGATGCCGTCATGGCCGGGCTTGTCCCGGCCATCCACGTTCTTGCTTTCACGCGGCGAGGAAGAGCGTGGATGCCCGGGACAAGCCCGGGCATGACGAGTTTCTTTGCGGCAACAGTCGGGCCTCACAACCAACGACACGGTCCACCATGCGCCTGCGAATCCTGCACACCACGACCTATCGCTACGAGCCGCCGGCCACGAGCGTGATCCAGATCCTGCGCATGACTCCCGGCAGCCATGACGGGCAATATGTGGCGGAATGGCAGATCGACGTCTCCACCGACACCAAGCTCGACACGCATGAGGATGCGTTCGGCAACGTCACCCACGTGCTGTCCTGCGGGCCCGTCGGCGACATCCAGATCACGGCCGAAGGGCTGATCGAGACCCACGATACCGGCGGCGTGCTGCGAGGCGCCGACGAACGCTTTCCGGCGGGCATGTTCCTGCGCTCGACCGACCTCACCTCCGTCAATCCGGCGATGACGGCGGTTGCGCGTCAGTTGCGCAGCGAGGCCGAGAGCGACACGCTCGGCTTCCTGCATACGCTGATGACTGAGATTGCCGACCACATGACGTTCGACGAGGACCCGACCCATAGCGGCACCTCGGCGGCGGAGGCGTTCACGCTCAAGCGCGGGGTGTGCCAGGACTACGCGCACATCTTCATAGCCTGCGCCCGCGCCGGCGGCGTGCCGGCGCGCTTCGTCTCCGGCCACTTCCTGCGCGCGGACGGTCTGTTGCATCAGGACGCCGGGCACGCCTGGGCGGAAGCCTTTGTGCCCGATCTCGGCTGGGTCGGCTTCGATCCCGCCAACAGCATCTGCGCCACCGACGCCCATGTCCGCGTCGCGATCGGGCTCGACTATCTCGGCGCGGCCCCGGTGCGCGGCACCCGCTATGGCGGCGGCACGGAGACGCTGACGGTGGCCGTGAAGGTCGAGCAGGCCGGCCGCGGCGGGCCGTCGCAATCGCAATCCCAGCGGCAGGGCTAGGCGCCGCCGTCCGAACACATGGGTCGTGCTACACTCGCGAGGATCAGACCTGCCCCGCGAGGTACCACATGGCAACCGTCAAGCTGCTTTCGGACGATGAACTCTCCACCGAAGCGCGCGCCGTCTTCGACGATATCCGCAAGGTGCGGAAGTCGGACTTCGTCAACAATTTCTGGCGCGCGCTGGCGCATGATCCGAAGACGCTGCGGCGGACCTGGGAGAGCATCAAGGAGGTGATGGCGCCCGGCGCGCTCGATCCCAAGGTCAAGGAAATGCTTTACGTGGCGGTCTCGATCGCGCATGGCTGCAGCTACTGCATTCATTCGCACACCGCCGCCGCACGAGCCAAGGGCATGACCGAGGCCGAATATGCCGAGATGCTCGCCATCGTCGGCATGGCCGCGGAGACCAACCGGCTGGTCACGGCGCTCGGCGTGCCCGTCGACGAGGCGTTTCTGGTCGATGCAGCGGATTGAACGACAAGGATGACTGTCATTCCGGGGCGCGCACAGCGCGAACCCGGAATCCATCGGGCCACAGAGTTCGTGGATGAATGGATTCCGGGCTCGCGACTTCGTCGCGCCCCGGAATGACGGCCGGAATCGGGGGTTGGAGCGGCCCTTGAAATTGGCTAGTAATTCCGCGCAAACGCGTTCGAGGAATGGAAATGACCTATTGCTGCGGAATTCTGGTTCGGGACGGTCTGGTGATGATCGCCGACACCCGCACCAATGCCGGCCTCGACAACGTCTCGACCTTCCGCAAGCTCCACATCTTCTCCAAGCCCGGCGAACGCATCATGGCGATCGCCAGCGCCGGCAACCTCGCCATCAGCCAGTCGGTGCTCTCCACGCTGACCGAAGGCCTGGAGGACCCCAATACGGGCGAGCTCGAGACGCTGATGAACGCGCCGACCATGTTCCAGGCCGCCCAGCGCATCGGCCGGGCGATCCGGGCGGTGCACGCCACCGAAGGCCCTGCCTTGAAGTCCGAGGACGTGTCCTTCGACGTCTCCTTCCTGTTCGGTGGCCAGATCAAGGGCTCCCGGATGCGCCTGTTCATGGTCTACACCGCCGGCAATTTCATCGAGTGCACCACCGACACGCCCTACCTGCAGATCGGCGAGCACAAATACGGCAAGCCGGTGCTCGATCGTGCCATGCATTACGACGTCGAGCTCTACGAGGCGCTGAAGACCGGCCTGATCTCGATGGACTCGACGATGCGCTCCAATCTCGGTGTCGGCCTGCCGATCGACGTGCTGGTGGTGCGCTCGGATGCCTGCGAGGCCGATCTCAACCACCGCATCGAGGCGGGCGAGCCCTATTTCCACGACCTGCGCTCGCGCTGGTCGGCGGCGCTGCGCGCAGCGCATCAGAACATTCCGCGGCCGCCCTACAAGAACGAAAAAGAACCGAAAACCTGACAACATGAGAAAAGGCAGGAAACGATGAGTGAAGCAAAAAAGATCGCCGTGGTGACGGGCGCCGGCACCGGCGTCGGGCGCGCGGCCTCGCTGGCGCTGATGAATACCGGCTTCACCGTGGTGCTCACCGGGCGCCGGCTCGACATGCTCGAGGAGACCGCAAAGCTCGGCCCGGCGGGAAAAAGCCTGTGCGTCACCGCCGACATGACCAAGCCGGATTCCATCGCCGCGCTGTTCGACAAGGTGAAGGCGACCTATGGCCGCCTCGACGTGCTGTTCAACAATGCCGGCATGGGCGCGCCAGCCGTGAACTTCGAGGATCTCAGCCTCGAGCAGTGGCAGGCGGTGGTGAACACCAACCTCACCGGGCCGTTCCTGTGCACCCAGCACGCCTTCCGCATCATGAAGGACCAGACCCCGCGCGGCGGCCGCATCATCAACAACGGCTCGATCTCGGCGCATGCGCCGCGGCCGTTCTCGGCGGCCTACACCTCGACCAAGCACGCCATCACCGGCCTGACCAAGGCCAGCAACCTCGACGGCCGCATGTACGACATCGCGGTCGGCCAGGTCGATATCGGCAATGCCGCGACGCCGATGACCGACCGCATGGTCAACGGTCCCGGCGTGCTGCAGCCGGACGGCACCACCAAGCACGAGCCGCGCATGGACGCCAAGGCTGTCGGCGATGCTGTGGCCTATATGGCCAGCCTGCCGCTCGATGCCAACGTGCTGACCATGACGGTGATGGCCACCAAGATGCCGTTCGTCGGACGGGGCTGATCTCAAAAACTGAAAAACAACCCCATGCACAGTAGGGATCTCATTGATTCCGCTGTGCTCTGTCCGTGCCCTCCTTGCGGGCAGCAATCCGGGGCATAGGTCTCGTGCCCCGGACGCAGCGCGGCATACGATCACGCTGCCGAGCCGGGGGCCATGCCTCCGCGATCTCGTTCCTGGTCTCCTGGGTCCCGGCTCTGCGCTGCAACGCTGACGCGTTGCAGCTTGTCCGGGACACGAGACCTCGGCCGCGTCCCGGACCGCCCGGCATTGCCTTTGCAGCGCAGCCGCGGCCATAATCATTGGGGGTTTGGGGACATCATGCTGCGCTTGCAATCGGCACTCGGCATTTTCGTATTGCTGTTGATCGCCTTCGCATTGGCGGAGAACCGGCGCGCCGTGTCGCTGCGACAGGCGGCGGTCGGGCTCGTCGTCACCTTCGCCACTGCGATCGTGCTGCTGAAGCTGCCGGTCGTCGCGCATGCCTTTGGCGCCATCAATGACGCGGTCGGTGCGATCTCCGCGGCCTCGCGCGCCGGGTCCGCCTTCGTGTTCGGCTATATCGGCGGCGGCCCCCTGCCCTTCGATGTCAAGGTGCCGGGCGCCGATTTCATCCTGGCGTTCCAGGCGCTGCCGATCGTGCTGGTCATGAGCGTGCTGACGACGCTGCTGTTCCACTGGCGCGTGCTGCCGCCAATCGTGCGCGGCATGGCCTGGCTGCTGGAGCGAACGCTCGGCGTCGGCGGCGCGGTGGGCCTGTCGACGGCCGCCAACATCTTTCTCGGCATGGTCGAGGCCCCGCTGTTCGTGCGGCCCTACCTCAAGCAGATGACGCGCAGCGAATTGTTCCTGGTGATGACCGGCGGCATGGCCGGCATCGCCGGCACGGTACTGGTGCTCTATGCGACGCTGCTTGCTCCCCTCATCCCCGACGCCGCCGCGCATTTCGTGATCGCCTCCGTGCTGGGCGCGCCGGCCGCGATCCTCGTCAGCCTGATCATGGTGCCTGAAATCTCGGACAAGCGCACCGGCGGCGTGCTTGAAGATCCCGAGATGGACGTGTCCGGCACGATGGACGCGATCGTGAAGGGCACCACCGCCGGCCTCGAGCTGCTGCTCAACATCGTCGCCATGCTGCTGGTGCTGGTGGCGCTGGTCTATCTCGTCAATGCCATGCTCGGCCTGCTGCCTGAGATCGGCGGCGCCGCGATCTCCTTGCAACGGCTGCTGGGCCTGGTGATGGCGCCGGTGTGCTGGCTGATGGGATTGCCGTGGGATCAGGCCGTCACCGCCGGCAGCCTGATGGGCACCAAGACCGTGCTCAACGAGTTGATTGCCTATGTCGACTTCTCGAAGCTGCCGCCCGGCGCGCTCGATCCGCGCTCGCGCCTGATCATGCTCTACGCGATGTGCGGCTTCGCCAATTTCGCCAGCCTCGGCATCATGATCGGCGGCCTAGGGGTGATGGCGCCGGAGCGGCGCGAGGAGATCAACGCGCTCGGGCTGAAGTCGATCGTGTCGGGAACGCTGACCACGTGCGTGATGGGCGCGGTGGTGGGGGTGGTGGCGTAGGTCTCTCCGCCGTCATTGCGAGGAGCCCTTGCGACGAAGCAATCCAGACCGTTCCCGCAGATGAATTTCTGGATTGCTTCGCTTCGCTCGCAATGACGAGTGGACAGAGATAGGTGCGCGTTTCGGACAGCTCCCTACGCCTTCAACTCCACCGTTCTGAACTCCGCCGGCAGGATCACCTCCAGCAGCTCGACGTCATCGGAGTAATCCAGGATCATGTGCTTGATCTTCGGCGGCTGGGTCCAGGCGCTGCCTTCCTTCATCAGCGTCTCGCCCTGCCCGTCCATGTAGGTCTTCACCCAGCCCTTGAGCACGTAGACCATCTGGAATTCGACGTCGTGGAAGTGCAGCTTCGAGACCTCGGCCGGATTGCAGGGGCCCTGCAGGCGGATCACATGCGCCTGCGCGAGACCGTGGGTGGCCTCGGCAATGCCGAGGTCGCGGTATTTCGCGTAGGCGCGCAGGCCGTCGGCCTTGAAGTCTTCCTCGCGGTGATGGCTGATGGCGATGCGTTGCCGCGGGCGCGCGGGCTTTTTCGGCGCCACAATGCGTGCCTTCGCCTTGACCGCCTTGCGCGCCGAGGATCGCGCCGCGGCCTTTGCGCCGCTGCGCTTCTTCACCGCGGCCTTCGTTGCGGGTCTTGATGCCTTTTGCTTGGCCATTGTCTGCCTCCCTGATCTGAGCCGCGCCCGCCGAACGGGGGACAACCCGAAGGCAGATTATCCAGTCTTGGACGAGGCAGCAATTGCGGGCGCAAGGGCCCGTCACTCCATGTCCAATCAAGTCGTAGCTTGCCCCAAGCTGTCGTGGCGGACGGCCGGCGTCTCGTATTGGTTCTCACGCTGAATTAGTCTCGCCCCTGAGATTCTGGGGGAATTGATTCATGGGCGGCAGCGTAGGCCAGCGTGCATTTCAAAATGCCCGGCTTCAGAAACGACAAAAGGCCGAAGTGCTGCCATTGCTCGGGCACGCACTCCAGCTGCACAAGATGGGACTCCTGCCGGAGGCCCAGGCCGCCTATCGCCAGCTCCTGCAGCTCGCACCCAAGCAATTCATTGCGCTGCACATGCTCGGCATTTTGGAATCCGATGCCAAAAACTATCAGCAAGCCGAAATCCTGCTGAGCCGGGCGGTCGCCGTCGATCCGCGGTCGGCCGACGCTCATATGAGCCTGGGCGTCGCCCTCAACGGACTACGGCGTCACGAGGAGGCCTGCGCGAGCTATCGAAAAGCCCTCGCCTTGCGGCCCAACCACGCGCTAACCCTGTCCAATCTCGGCAATGCGAGCGTTGCCCTCGACCGTCACGACGAGGCGCTGCACAGCTACGACAAGGCGCTCGTGCTCAACCCAGGGCTTGCCGAAGCCCATAATGGCCGGGGCTGGGCGCTCTGCCGTCAGCGCAACTATGACGAGGCCGTCGCAAGCCTGAACCGCGCGCTGTCGATCAAGCCCGACTATGCGGCGGCGCTCGCGAACCGCGCCATCGCTTTGCGGGAACTCCAGCGATTTGACGAAGCCCTGGCAGACGGCGATCGGGCCATCGCGCTGGCCCCCGACGACGCGAATGGATGGATCGCGCGGGCCGGTGTCCTGCTCCAGATCCAGCAAATTGCCAAGGCATCGCACGATTGCGAGAAGGCCCTCGCGATCGCTCCCGATTCCATTCAAGCTCACTTGGTGCTGGGCCTTTGTCTCGCCGGACTTGGCCGGGTCGAGGAAGCCCTCGCCAGCTTCGACAGAGCCCTCGACATCCAGCCCGACCTTCAGAGCGCGATCTCCAACAAGATATTCACGCTGGATTTCATGGCGGATGCCGGCGTCGAGCAGCATCAGCAAGCGCGGCAATTATGGTGGGAGCGGATCGGCGCGAAGATCGCCTCGGAAGCGGCGGGACCGCATGACAACAGCCGCGAGGCGGATCGCCGTCTGGTGCTCGGCTATGTCTCGTCGGACTTCAACGCGCATTCGGCCGCGTTCATTTTCAAGCCGGTGCTGCAGCACCATGACCGGGCCCAGTTCGAGATCGTGTGCTATTCCTGTTCGTCCAAACTGGACGCGACGACCCGGGAATTTCAGGGGATCGCCGACCGCTGGCGCGATGCCTCGCAATGGACCGACGATCGCCTCGCCGCGGAGATCCGCGCCGATGGCGTCGATATCTTGATCGATCTGTCCGGCCACACCAGGGGAAACCGCCTCAGCGTGTTTGCGCGCAAGCCGGCCCCGATCCAGGTGCACGGCTGGGGCCACGGCACGGGGACCGGGCTGCCGACCATCGATTATTTGTTCTCGGACCCCGTCGCGATTCCTTCGACGGTCCGGCATTTGTTTGCGGAGACTGTTGTCGACCTGCCCTGCTTCGTGACACTGACGCCACTGCCGGCCGGGATCGACCGCGCGCCGACCCCGGCGATCGCGAACGGATTCGTCACATTCGGTGTCTTCAACCGCATCAGCAAGATCTCGGACGAGGCAGCAAAGGTCTGGGCCAGGATTCTCGAACGGGTGCCGGGTTCGCGCCTGCTGATCAAGGACGTTGCGCTCGACGATCAACTGGTCCGCGACAATCTGCTGGCGCGGTTTGCGGCTTGCGGATTGCCGGTCGAGCGCGTCGATCTGCTCGGAGCCACCTTGCGCGACGAACATCTGGCGTCGTTCAATCGCGTCGATATCGCCCTCGACCCGTTCCCGCAGAATGGCGGCGTCAGCACGTGGGAAGCCTTGCAGATGGGCGTGCCGGTGGTGGCGAAGCTCGGCAGCAGCCTGCCCAGCCGTGCGGCCGGGTCCATCCTCACCGCACTTGGCCTGCCGGACTGGGTCGCGGACAGCGATGCGGCCTATATCGAGATCGCCACCAGCCATGCGGCCGAGATCGGCACGCTCGATCAGTTGCGCCGCGAGCTGCCCGGACGGATCAATGCTGCGGCCGCCGGCAACCCGGTCTCATACGCACGGGCGGTGGACGAGGCCTATCGCGCGATGTGGCAGCGCTATTGCAGCAGCGCCGCCTGATTTCCCCTCAAGCAATGACGGGATAGCGCGCTCGCCCGGCGCAGCTCCAACGGAGATATCGAGGAGATATCGTAGGGCAAAGCGAAGCGTGCCCACGCGTCTGTGGCCGGGTTGGAAAGATCGTGGGCACGGCGCAGGGGCGCCTTTGCCCACTCTTCGAGACCTGTGTTCTCTCAATGCAGCCGGAACACGCCGTCCACGGCGCGCAGCTCGGCCGGCTTGATCAGCTTGGAATGCGCCACGGTGACCGAATGCAGGGGGCCGTCGAGCTTCTCCTGCCAGAACGCCAGGAAATCCTTCAGCGCCGGGAATTTCGGAAACATGTCGTAGTTCTGCCAGACGTAGGTCTGAAGCAGCGAGGGATGATCCGGCATCCGATAGAGGATCTGCGCCGTCGTCAGCCCGTAACCCAGCATCTGTTTCCGGAAATCCTCGGAAACGGCCCCATTCCGCAGTCCCATGCCAGACCTCCTTTGCAGGAGCGCATTCAAGGGGCGGCTTGGTCGGTGTGCGCCTGACGAGCCACCCGGTACTGATGCGCTCACATGAGAGAAATGTGACGCAAACTGACAATTCATCTCAAGCCCAAAAGTTTAACAAGCTGTTGAAATTCAACGCGTTAGCAGCAGAGGACGCTCCGTGCTAATACGGGGGCGAGGCTCGGTTAACGATGGCGAGAGAAGCTGGCAATCCGAGCTTCCGAGTGCTGATTTTTTTGCTACAAACCCTTGCTCCCGCAAAATTCCTGTCCTATTTCAGCTCCGCGTGTGCTAGCACTCGCGGGCACCGATTGCTAACAATCTCAAAATCTCAACCCGAGCAAATGCTTAGGAGGACTGCATGAAATTCCGTCCGCTTCACGACCGCGTCGTGGTCAAGCGCATCGACGCAGAAGAGAAGACCGCTGGCGGCATCATCATTCCCGACACTGCCAAGGAAAAGCCCTCCCAGGGCGAAGTCGTCGCCGTTGGTCCCGGTGGCCGCGACGAATCCGGCAAGCTGATCCCGATCGACCTGAAGGTCGGCGACCGCGTGCTGTTCGGCAAGTGGTCCGGCACCGAGGTCAAGATCGACGGCCAGGACCTGCTGATCATGAAGGAGAGCGACGTGATGGGCGTTCTCGAAGTCAGCGAGTCCAAGAAGAAGGCGGCTTAAGAGCTCCTCTCCTCCCTCCAGTCAAACATCCAAGGAAAAATCCACATGGCAGCCAAAGAAGTCAAATTCTCGGTTGATGCGCGCGACAAGATGCTGCGCGGCGTCGACATTCTCGCCAACGCGGTGAAGGTCACGCTCGGCCCGAAGGGCCGCAACGTCGTGCTCGACAAGTCGTTCGGCGCTCCCCGCATCACCAAGGACGGCGTCACCGTCGCCAAGGAGATCGAGCTCGAGGACAAGTTCGAGAACATGGGCGCCCAGATGGTGCGCGAAGTCGCCTCCAAGTCCGCTGACGCGGCCGGCGACGGCACCACCACCGCCACCGTGCTGGCCCAGGCGATCGTGCGTGAAGGCGCCAAGTCGGTCGCCGCCGGCATGAACCCGATGGACCTGAAGCGCGGTATCGACCTCGCGGTCGAAGCCGTCGTTGCTGACCTGCAGAAGAACTCCAAGAAGGTCACCTCGAACGACGAGATCGCCCAGGTCGGCACCATCTCGGCCAACGGCGACCAGGAGATCGGCAAGTTCCTGTCCGACGCCATGAAGAAGGTCGGCAACGAGGGTGTCATCACCGTCGAGGAAGCCAAGTCGCTCGAGACCGAGCTCGACGTCGTCGAGGGCATGCAGTTCGACCGCGGCTACATCTCGCCCTACTTCGTCACCAACGCCGACAAGATGCGCGTTGAGATGGACGACGCCTACATCCTCATCAACGAGAAGAAGCTCTCCTCGCTGAACGAGCTGCTGCCGCTGCTCGAGGCCGTGGTGCAGACCGGCAAGCCGCTGGTCATCGTCGCCGAGGACGTCGAAGGCGAGGCGCTCGCGACCCTGGTCGTGAACCGCCTGCGCGGCGGCCTCAAGGTCGCGGCCGTCAAGGCGCCGGGCTTCGGCGATCGCCGCAAGGCCATGCTGCAGGACATCGCGATCCTGACCGGCGGCCAGGCGATCTCGGAAGATCTCGGCATCAAGCTCGAGAACGTCACGCTCAACATGCTCGGTCGCGCCAAGAAGGTGATGATCGACAAGGAGAACACCACGATCGTCAACGGCGCCGGCAAGAAGGCCGACATCGAGGCGCGCGTGGCCCAGATCAAGGCGCAGATCGAGGAAACCACCTCGGACTACGACCGTGAGAAGCTCCAGGAGCGTCTGGCCAAGCTCGCCGGCGGCGTCGCGGTGATCCGCGTCGGCGGCGCGACCGAGGTCGAGGTCAAGGAGCGCAAGGATCGCGTTGATGACGCGATGCATGCGACCCGCGCGGCTGTCGAGGAAGGCATCGTCCCGGGCGGCGGCGTCGCCCTGCTCCGTGCCTCCGAGCAGCTCAAGGGCCTGCGCACCAAGAACGACGACCAGAAGACCGGCGTCGAGATCGTGCGCAAGGCGCTGTCGGCTCCCGCTCGCCAGATCGCGATCAACGCCGGTGAAGACGGCTCGGTGATCGTCGGCAAGATCCTGGAGAACAAGGCCTACAATTACGGCTTCGACTCCCAGACCGGCGAATATGCCGACCTCGTCAAGAAGGGCATCATCGACCCGACCAAGGTGGTCCGCACCGCGATCCAGAACGCTGCCTCGGTTGCCGCGCTCCTGATCACCACGGAAGCCATGGTCGCCGAGCTGCCCAAGAAGGGCGGCGCCGGCCCGGCGATGCCCCCCGGCGGCGGCATGGGCGGCATGGACTTCTGATCCAGCCACCTCAAACACTACGAAACCCCGGCAGCGATGCCGGGGTTTTTGTTTTGCGTGTCACACGCAAAAGTAGCAAGATCGGTCATTCCGGGGCGCGACGAAGTCGCGAGCCCGGAATCCATTTCACCGCTTGCTCATGGCCTATTACGTTTACCTCCTCGCCAGCAAGAAATACGGCACGCTTTACATCGGCGTGACGAATGACATCATCCGCCGCATCCACGAACATAAGAGCAAAGTCGCCGCTGGATTCAGCAAGCGGTACTGCGTCGACAGGCTGGTTTGGTTCGAGATCTACGACGATCCCGTCACTGCCATTACGCGGGAGAAGGAATTGAAGAAGTGGCGGCGGGAATGAAAGGTGCGGCTCATTGAGGAGAACAATCCTCAGTGGATCGACCTGTATCCACAGATTGCGGTCTGAACTTGCGGATCAATGGATTCCGGGCTCGGCGCTACGCGCCGCCCCGGAATGACGGGGTGAGAGACTTTCCCCTCACTCCACCTTTCCCAGCCGCTCGAAGTGCGGCTCGCCGTCTTCGTCGAGCGACCAGATGATCCGCGTCACCTTGCCGATCAGGTTGTCCATCGGCACGAAACCGAACGTCGACATGCGGCCGTCGGTGGAATTGTCGCGGTTGTCGCCGAGCACGAAGAAGTGGCCAGGCGGCACCGTGAAGACGGCGGTATTGTCGAGGAAACCGTCGTCGGCGCAGTCGTGGGTGACATAGGACGCGCCGTTCGGCAGCGTCTCGCGCCAGCGCTTGACGGTGGCGCCCTCGTCGACGCCGCAGGTGGTGCCGGCGAGCTTCCTCTCCAGGGCGACGCGCGTCACCGGACGGTCGTTGAGGACGAGCCGGCCCTGCCGCATCTGGATGCGGTCGCCGGGCAGCCCGACCACGCGTTTGACGTAGTCGACCGAATTGTCCTTCGCCGTCCGGAACACGACGATGTCGCCGTATTCCGGATCGGCGGCAAGGACGCGGCCCGAGATCCAGGACGCCGCGAACGGGAAGGAATAGCGGCCGTAGCCGTAGGCGTATTTGGCGGCGAAGACGTAGTCGCCGACCATCAGCGTCGGCGTCATCGAACCCGAGGGGATGCTGAACGGCTGGTACAGAACGAAGCGAAACAGGACCAGCGGCGACCACAGCACCGGGACCAGCAGGATCAGGATGAGAATCGCCTTCCATTCCCGCGACTGGGCTCTCGAGCGCCGGATCGTTTGCGAAAGAGTGGTCATGCGCTTGCCCCGGTCAGGTCTCGTCGCGAGATTACGCAACCTTGGCGCGCGCGCAATCCCTGCTCCGTGATCTTGGTCGCACGTCGCGCGCACCGCGTTCAATGCGAAGGCCCGAACCTTGCCAGCGCTCGGCGGTGCGACCCATCCTTGAAGCAGTGCCTGACCCAGTCGATCGTCACGCGGGTCGCTGCGTCGCGCTTGAGGTGGTTCTGCACCAGGAGCCAGACGTCGCGCCGTTTCGACAGCAGCGTGGCACGCAGGCTGCGGTCGGCGAGCAGCGCGGTGCAGCTGTGCTCGGGCAGCACGCCGACGGCCTGATGCGACTGGATCATGGTCCGGATGATGCGGACATTGTCGGTGACGCAGCGCACGTTCGTCAGCCGCTTCGCGCGCAGGAACTGCGCTTCCGGAATGGTGTCGAGCTCGTCCGGATAGACGCAGGCGATCGGCTCGCCGCCCGAGCGGTCGGCGGGCTCGAAGAAATACAGCCTGACGTCGCCGAGCTTGGAGATGGTGAAGTCGCCCTTCTCCGGCTTGCGTAGGCGGATGGCGAGGTCGGCCTGCCAGCGCGAGAATTTGACGTTGCCGCTGGAGGTGAGGAATTGCAGGGTCAGGCCGGGATGATCGCGCAGGAAGCTGCTTGCCCGCGGCGCCAGCAGCTCTTCGGCAACCGCGTTGGTCGAGGCGATGCGCAGGCGGCCGACGGGCCCCACCTGGCTCTCCTTGATGCGGTCGATCGCCGCGGCATGGGCGGCCATCGCGCCGACATGCTCGAGCACCGCCTCGCAATGGCGCGTCGGCCGCCGCAGCCCGTCCACCGCATCGAACAGCGGCACACCGAGATCGCGCTGGATGCGCGCGAGCCGGCGGCCGACGGTGGTCTCGTCGATGCGCAGCCGCGCGCTGGCGCCGGCATAGGTGCCCTCGTCCCTCACCGCGGCGATGATGCGCAGATCGTCCCAGTTCATTCCGCCGAGCCTAGCAGGCGATGCCGCGCTCTGCAAATCTGCAGCCGTAAGCTGCAATAGTCCTGCACAATGGCAGGCCAGTGCTGAGCTAATGTCGCACCATCCGACATCCCTTTAAGGCCTGACCCGCATGACCGCTCCGAAGACCCTGCTCGAACTCGCCGGCGCCGATCTCGATCCGCCGAAGCTCCACGAGGCCTGCCTCGTGCTGATCGACATCCAGAACGAATATTGTTCCGGTCCGCTGGCCCTGCCCGATGCGCAACCCGCGATCTCCGCGGCGGCGCGCCTGCTGGCGCGGGCGCGGCAGAGCGGCGCGGCGATCTTCCATGTTGCGCACAAGGGCCGCGCCGGCGGCCTGTTCGACCGCGAGGGCGCGCGCGGCGCGATCGTCGAGCGCCTGACGCCGCTCGCGAGCGAGCCCGTGATCGAGAAAGCGCTGCCGAACTCGTTCGCCGGCACCGATCTGCAAGCGCGCCTTGCCGCCACCGGGCGCAAGAACATCGTGCTGGCCGGCTTCATGACCCACATGTGCGTCTCCTCGACCGCCCGCGCCGCGCTCGATCTCGGCCTGCGCACGACGATCGCGGCCGATGCCTGCGCCACCCGCGACCTGCCGGACGGACGCGGCGGCACGCTCGACGCCCGGACGATTCACGAGGTCGCGCTGGCCGAGCTCTCGGACCGGTTCGCGATCATCGCGCAGAGCGATGCGCTGACCTGACGGAGCTGGCCATGCTGCAACTCTATTTCTTTCCGATGGCCTGCTCGCTCTCGAGCCGCATCGCGCTGATGGAGGCCGGCATCGAGGCGCAGTATCACCTCGCCCATATCTGGACCAAGCGGATCGTGGACGACGGCAGCGATTTCCGCGACCTGTCGCCGAAGGGTGCGGTGCCGGTTCTGGTGCTGGAGAACGGCGAACGGCTGACCGAGAGCGCGGCCGTGCTGCAATACATCGCGGACCTGAAGCCGCAGGCAGGCCTTGCGCCTGACAACGGCGATCCCGATCGCTATCGCCTCCAGGAATGGCTGAGCTTCGTCGGCGCCGAGATTCACAAGGCGTTCCTGTTTCCAGCCTTCTGGTACAAGGACGACGGCTCGCTCGCCAAGCCGCGCGCAAGGATCATGCAGACCTTGTCGGTGCCATCTGCGCATCTGGCGCAGCGCGAATTCCTCGTCGGCAACAGCTTCACGGTGGCCGATGCGCACCTCACCTGGGCCCTGCTGCTGCTGCGTCCCGCGGGAGTCGACATCGCGCAATGGCCGTCCTTGTCGGCCTATCTCGCGCGCATGCAGGCGCGCCCCGCCGTGCGGGAGGCGATCGCGACCGAGATGGCGCTGCGCAAGACCGTCGCGGCCAGCGCTGCGTGACAGGATGTCACGGCCGACGGATCCGATCGCCCCGTCGCGAGGGCATTGATGCCGGCGCGGCATGCGCTAATCTGGGAGATATTTTTCAATATTTCCCGGACGGTTTTTCATGCGCGCTGTTTCAGGTCTTCACCTGCCCGGATTCTCCCTGGCTCTCCTCGCCTGCTGGCTCGGCCTTGGTCCCGCGTCAGCCGAGACGCGGGTCGCGCTCGTCATCGGCAACGGCGCCTATGCCTCGACGGCGCGGCTTCCCAACCCGTCGCACGATGCCGAGGACGTGGCGGCTTCGCTGAGGCGCAGCGGCTTCGAGGTGATTCAAGGCATCGATTTGCGCCAGGCCGACATGCAGGACCTGACCATCCGCTTCGCGCGCGCGGCGAGCAGAGCCGACGTCGCCCTGTTCTACTACAGCGGCCATGCGATGCAGTACAACGGCGTGAACTATCTGATGCCCGTCGACGCCTCGCTGACCGATGAAGCGGACCTCAAGCGTTTCGTCCGGGTCGACGACATCGTGAACGACCTGCAGCAGGCCAAGAACCTGCGCATCCTGGTGCTCGATTCCTGCCGCGACAATCCACTGGCAGAAACGCTCAAACGCTCCGCCGGCACGACGCGGGCCGCCTCGATCGGGCGCGGTCTGTCGAAGGTCGAGGCGCCGCGCGGCACCATCGTGTCGTTCTCGACGCAATCAGGCCAGGTCGCCGCCGACGGCGTCGGCCGCAACAGCCCCTACACGACGGCATTCCTGAAGCACATCGAGGAGCCGCAGGAGATCGGCGACGTCTTTCGCGACATCAGCAGCGACGTCTATGACGCCAGCGGCAAGACCCAGCTGCCGGAGCTGTCACTGTCGATCATCGGCAAGTTCTATCTGAACGGCCCGGTCGCGGTCACGCTCGCCCCTGCGGCGCCGCAAGCCGCGCCGCGGCCCGACCCTTGCGCGGCCGCGGAGGCCCATTGGAAGGCAGCGGACGGCATCGGCACCGTCAGCGTCTTCGAGGATCATCTGGCGCGATTTTCGAGTTGCAGCTTCGCCGGCCTCGCCAAGGCGCGGATCGAGAGCCTGAAGCAGAAGGTGGCGGTCGCACCGAGCGGCAATGCCAGAACCACCGGCAGCAATGATTTCGACGGCCACTGGGACGTGACCCTGAACTGCCCGCCGACCGGCAAAGCGCAGGGTTTCACCAGGCCCCTGGTCGCCACCGTCACCAACGGCGTGTTTCACGCCGAGGGTCAGGGCAAGGACGGCATCAACCGCCTGGAGATCGACGGCCAGATCCCGGCCGACGGCAAGACGACGTTGAGCGCGCGCGGAACGACCGGAGCAAGCGCGTACACGCTCAACAACCTCGCACCGGGCTCGCCTTACGCCTTCACGGTCGATGCGCAGTTCGATCGCAGCCGCGGCAGCGGCAAGCGCAACGAGGCGCGCGCCTGCAATCTTGTTTTCGTCAAGCGCTGATCGTGCAGAAAGCGGTGAGGCGCGCTGCGCCTCACTCCACCCGCGCCAGCACCGCGAGCTTGCGGATGCCCTTGTTGCGGTAGGCGTCGAGGAACGCGTAATAGTCCTTGAACGACACGCAGCCGTTGGAATCGCCGTTCGGTCCGAGCATGAAGGTGTGCGCGAGCAGGCCGTCGCGGCCGTAGATCGCGCTCTCGCCGCCGATCGGGGTCAGGCGCAGCGCCGGCACGCCGTGGAATAGCGCCTCGCGCGGCTTCAGCGTGTAGATGTGCGGCGGTGTCACGCCGCGCATGCGCTGGCGCTGGGAGCGCGGGTCGTCGAGATTGGAGCCGAGGCCGGAATGCGCCTCGAGCTTGGTGCCATCGGGCAGATACACCGTCTTGGCGGTGATGTCGTAGACCGCGGTGTCGCGCTCATAGGGCGGTGCGCCGCCGAGCATCGGGTTCTGCTCCTTCGGCGCGATGGACGCGGTGATGCTGGCATCGGCCGAGGCATAAGCAAGCAGCCCGCCGGACGGATCACGCTTGCCCCAGAGCTTTTCCACCATCGACTGACGCGGCGAGGTGATCGACATCACCGCGGCCTTGGCGCGATCGGCGAACGACTTCTTCTCTTCGGGTGCCGGCACGATCTGGGCCGGATCGGCCGAGGCGAGCTGGATCTGGGCATCCGGGGCGCGCTTGGTCTTGTCTGCGGCCTTGTCGGTGGTCTTGTCGGCGAGTTTGGCCGGGGCCGACGGCTTCAGCGCTTCCGCGACCTTGGCGATCACGCTCTGCTTCGGCGGGTCGTTAGCCACCGCAACCTGGGTCGCGGGTGCGGCGCTCGACGCATTCGAGGGCACGCCCTGCGTCGCAGCTGCGGCAAAGCGCTCGTTGAACATCTCGCGCGAGATCGGGGTTGCGACCTGCAACCGGTCAGGCAGGAGCGCAAAAGCGTCCTTGATGGCCTCGCCAGCCTCGCGCAGCGCGACCTTGGGCGCCCGCTTGATCACCGGCTCGTCGTAGCCGATGCTGCCGACGGTCGGATAGACGCTCGCGCCGAAGACGTTGCTGTAGATGGTCCAGCCGGCGCCCATCACGGCGCAGCCGATCGCCGCGGCGCCGAGCCAATTGGTCGTGGTCATTTGCCGGGAAGATTTCCGCGAAGGGCTTTTCGAGAAATTTTTCGACTTCCGTGCCGCGTTACTCGGCGCAGCGATACTCGTACTCATTCGCCTTGCGTCCAGGACGGTGTCACTCAGTCCCCCTTCAAAGTGCCGCTGGTCACGATCCGGGAACAGCATCTCGCAGAGGGTCGGAGCGTCATTAAGGCGACTTTTAGTTAAATGCGGATTAAGTTCGGGCGGATGTAGGGCAGCTCGTCAACGCTGTCTCATTTTGAGAAAAAAGCCCGCAGAACTACGGACTTAGAAGCGTCTGTTAACCATGATTCTCGGCCGGATCAGTGCCGTCAGCGGACCTCGCCGGCCGCGCCTTTAAGCGCATCCAACCAAGTCCTTTTCGTGATCCTCAATGCCCGGATGATAACGGGGAAGCATTGCGCGAGGCTGGCGTGCGATGCGTCCCTCCACCTCTCTCTTGGCTCCCTTGGCGCCCCCTTGGCGCCCGCGTTGGGCCGCTCACGCCATCACGCCTCCTGCAGCGCAACTCACGTGGCACCGGCCTTCCCTGACCGAAAGTTGATCGGGCCGGACTGGAAAATGCCGCAGCGGGGAAATAGCTGACAGAGCGGCACTTTTCAGCAGCCTCTGCGTGTGATACGGTACCGTATCAACATCGCCTTGAACTGTGCCAAGCACGCAAACGGAGGCTGGCATGAATGTTCTCGCGCGCGCCGGGTTTTTCGCCCTGGCGTCGTCGTTTCTGTTGATTGGTTCTGCAATTGCACAGCCTGCGGCCAATGCGGGCTGCACGGCAGCGCCATCCACCGCAGGCACGCACATTTGGCGCTGCGACAACGGCATCACCATCGTCGCAGAAAACGGCGCCAGATTTGAACTAAAGGACGCCAACCGCGACGGACATATAGACTCCGTCGAGTTGAGCAGCAAAGCGCTGCTGGTCGAGGTGCCCAGGAAGCCCCGGGGCAATCCCTTCAAGGTGCTGACGCCGCAGGCGATCGCCGCGGTGCGCGGCACCAGATGGGCCGTCGATGCCGCCGAGGCCAAGACCTCCGTCTTCGTTGCTGACGGCCGGGTCGGCGTCAACCGCAGGACACCCGGGCGCGGCGTCGTTCTCGGCCCCGGCGAAGGCGTCGACGTGGAAGCGACCGGCCCGTTGACGATCAAGACATGGGGCCAGCCGCGTGTCGATGCGCTGATGGCAAGGCTCGGCCAGTAAGGCTTGGTCAATAAGGCTCGGCCAGTAAGACTTGGCCAGTAAGACTTGGCCAGTAAGAGACTTGGCCAGCAAGACTTGGCCAACAGGACCTAGAACAAAGAAGATTGCAGCACTTAGTGACTAGACGCGTTCAGATCCTGGTAGCACTCATCCTCACCGCGCTGTGGGGCGCGGGCATCTATGCCGCGCACGCCTACGGGCATCTGCGCTTTCTCGACCGCCTCGAAGCAACGCTTACCGATTGGCGGACCCAAATCCGCGGCGTGCAGCGTCCACCCGATCTCGTCACCATCGTTGCGATCGACGATACCGTGGTGAAGCGCGGCGGCAGCTATCCGCTGCCGCGCGCCGACCTCGCCCGCGTCGTCGACACCATCGTGCAGTTCAAGCCGAAGGTGGTCGCGATCGATCTCCTGCTCGTCGATCGCAGCGCTGCGATCGGCGACGCCACGCTGGCCAACACGCTGGCGACGGGTCCCATGGTGCTCGCCGCCGCTGCGATCTTCCCCAGCGCCAGCGCAACCGTGGAGCCGAGCAGCCAGGGTCCCCTCGCCGCGCTGCCGCAAGCCGAACGCTTCCTGCTGCCGTTGCCGGCGTTCGCCGACCACGCCGAGGTCGGCGTCGTCAATGTCGCGACCGGACAGTCGGGCTCTCCGCTCTCGGTGCCGATGCTGTTCCGGACTCACGACAAGGTCGAGCTGTCGCTCCCCCTGCGCGTCGCCAGCCGTGCGCTCGACAAGCCGCTGACGATCGCGCCGGATCGTCTCATGCTCGGCGACCGCGCGGTGCCGACCGACACCGATTTCGCGCTGCCGATCACCTATTACGGTCCGCGGCGCACCATCCGCACCGTCAGCGCGCAGAGCATCTTCGACGGCACGCTCGACCGCACGGCGATCGAAAACCGGATCGTCGTGATCGGCGCCTCGGTCGCCGGCGGAGGCGACTTCTATCCCACACCGTTCGATTCGCTGATGCCCGGCGTCGAGGTGGTCTCGACTGCGATCACGCATCTTGTGGCCGGCGACGGCATCGTGCGCGACCACAGGGTTCGTATCGCCGACGCGCTTGCTGCGATCCTGCTGCCGATGCTGCTGGTCGGCCTGCTCGCCTGGCGCCGCAGCGCGCTCGGCATTATGGCGGCGGCCGCTGTGATGATCGCCTGGGCTGCGCTCAATACGCTCGCGTTCACGCATGGCGTCTGGCTGAATGCAGCAACTACGCTCGCTGCCGCGGTGCCGCCGGTTGCGATCTTTGCCGGTGTACAGCTGTGGGCCGGAGGCCGCCGCACGCAATATCTTGCCGACAAGAGCAGGTCGCTTGCCCGGTTCCAGTCACCCGCAGTGCAAGGATGGCTGGCGCGCGATCCGAATTTCCTGTCAAAGCCCGTCCGGCAGGACGCAGCGGTGGTCTTCATCGATCTCTCCGGCTTCACCGCCCTGAGCGAACGGACCGATCCGGACGCGATCCAGGGGATTTTGAAGGCATTCCACGCGCTGATCGACAAGAGCGCGGTCGATTGCGGAGGCACGATCACGGGCTTTCTCGGCGACGGCGCCATGATCCTGTTCGGACTTCCGGGTGCGATGCCCGATGATCCGGCGCGCGCGCTGAAATGTGCGATCGACCTGCATCGCAGCGTCGAACGCTGGATCGCCTCGCTGCCGACGGCCATCGGCGATCGACTCGGCTTCAAGATCGGGGCGCATTTCGGCGAGATCGTCGCCTCGCGGCTCGGCGAAAGTCACCAGCACATCACGGCGACGGGCGACACCGTCAACGTCGCGAGCCGGCTGATGGAGGTGGCCACCCAGAACGGCGCCCGGCTCGCGCTCAGCGATACGCTGCTGGATGCAGCCGACTTCCACGGGGATCCCGACGGCGTTCTGTCAGGCCCCCTGCTCGCCCAGGTCCGCGGCCGCTCAGGCGTCGTGACGGTGTGGTTCTGGCGCGATCAGAGCGGGCCGGGCCAGGCTACGGACAAGGCCGAGATGATTGGCTGAAGACCACTGCTGCACACTCCACACTCGCTGTCATCCCTGCGAACGCAGGGACCCATACCCACAGGGAGAAGTTTGGCGAAGATTGCTCGTGAGCGGCCTTTCGCGCGGTACAAGCAACGGCCGCTTATCGATAGATCCCGCGGTATGGGTCCCTGCGTTCGCAGGGACGACAAGCTATCTCGCCTCCGGCGGCGGCGAGCGATCCAGCACGTCGCCCTTGGCGCCTTCGAGCAGATCGATGCCGTAGGTCTCGATCACGAGCGGCCCGCGCTTGCGCTGCAATTGCGCGACCTGCGTGACCTTCGCGAAGAGATCGTTGAGCACGGGGTGACCGCCGGTGCGCGGCTCGTCGACATAGAGCAGCTTGCCCGCAAGCAATTTTGGATCGGGCTCGCCCATGTTGACCCAGCGGATGCGCTGGTTCTGCTGCAGCACGCAGGTGCCGCGCGGCAAATAGAAAGCGAGCCATCCCGTGGTGCCGTAGTCCTGCGCGAGCACACAGCTCGCGCCATGGCGCGCGCGCACCTCTTCGATTCCCGCGGCGAGTTCGCGCCAGCCGACGCCGACGCTGCGCACGGTGGCATCGCGGCGATAGCCCGACAGCCAGCCGGTGTTGGCCTGCACGATCAGCGCGGCAAACATCACGATGCCGGTGGGCGCCGCCCAGCGCAGGCAGACCTCCGCCAGGCGCCGCGCACGCGGCTTCCACTGTACGAGGTTGGCGGCGGCCGCGGCAGCAATGACGAAGGGCGGATAGACCGGCGCGAACCAGTTGGCTTCGACACGGGCATGCAGCGAATGCCAGACGAAATAGGCGACGATGGTCCAGAACATCGCCTCGATCAGCACGCGCGAGGCCAGCGCGCCCGCGCGCTGCCAGGTCAGCGCGTGCAGCCCCATCGCGCCGAGGATGAAGACCAAGGGGGTCGCGAACGCGATCTGGGTCGGGATCAGCTCGGCGATGAAGACCGGACGGAAGTCCTCGATCTTGGCGCGGCCGAGCTGCTTTGCGAACGAGACCCATTGATGGTCCGCGTTCCAGAGAATCACCGGCGCGAACAGCGCGAGCGCAACGAGGCCGCCGAGATAGGGCCAGGGCGAGAGAAACCAGCGCCGCAGCTTCGGCACGAAAGCGAGCCAGATCAGGATCGCAGCGCCAAAGAACATCGCGGTGTATTTCGACAGCAGCGCCGCGCCGACGGCCGCGCCGACCGCGAGCCACCAGACGCCGCGGCCGGTCTCCAGCACCTTGGCGAGGAAGAACAGCACGAAGCTGGATGCGACCAGCAGCGGCGCATCCGGCGTCACGATCAGCGTGCCGACGGAGGCCAGCAGCGTAACGTTGAGCAGGATGGCACTGGTCGCCGCGACGCGCGCCCCGCCGAACAGGATCGCCGCGGAGCGGTAGACCGCATAGCTCATCGGCAGCGCCAGCAGGATCGAGACCAGGCGGACGCCGAGCTCGGTATCGCCGGCGATCATGGTGCCGGCGCGGATCACGTAGGCGACCATCGGCGGGTGGTCGTAATAGCCCCCGGCCAGGTTCTTCGACCACATCCAGTAATAGGCTTCGTCGAAGGTGATCGGCGTGAATGCGGCCGCGATGAGCCGCAGGGCCACCAGCGCGAGAATCAGCAGCGCGGTGTTGCGGACGATCCGCGCGTCAGCCCCGCCCATCGCGCTATTTCTTGCGCCAGACGAACAGTCCGGACATCGCGTAGTTCCACACCACGCCCATCAGCGCGCCGGCCATGCCGGCCAGCCACCAGATCGGCTCCTGGTCGTAGACCGAGAAGGCGACGCCGACATTGGCGAGCAGGCCGACGCTGCATACGATGTAGAAGGCGATCAGGCCGCGCAGCAGCGCAAACCCCTTCAGCCGCTGGTCGCGATAGGTGAGGAAGTTGTTGAGGATGAAATTGCTGGTCATGGCGACGATGGCACCGGCGGCCTGCGCCTCCGCGAACGGCGCCTTGAACAGCTGAAGCGCGATGAACAGCGTGGTCAGATGCACCACGAGGCCGATGCCGCCGACCATCGCGAACAGGATGAAGCGCAGCGAGACGACGTCGTTGGTCAGCTTGGCGAAGACGAGACCGAGGAAGTCGAGCGCGACCATGGAATCGAGCTTGCTCTCGCCGTGCTGGCGGGCGCCGAAAGTGTAGGGAATCTCGATAGCCCGCAAGCCACCGTGCGCGGTCGCGACGACGTCGAGCAGGATCTTGAAACCGTGCACGGACAGCTTCGGCGCGAGCTGTTCGAACCGGTCGCGGCGGATCATGAAGAATCCGCTCATGGGATCGGCGATCTCGACCCGGAGCATCTTCCTCGCGACCTCGGTCGCCAGCGCGCTGGCGCCGGCGCGCTGCTTGTTGAAGCCTTCGCTCTTGTAGCCCTCGATGTAGCGGCTGCCGACCACGAGATCGGCCTGGTCGCTGGCGAGCAGCAACAGCATCTTCGGCAACTGCGTCTCGTCGTGCTGGAGGTCGGCATCGATCACGGCGACAAAGGGCGCGCTGGACGCCAGGATGCCCTCGATGCAGGCGCCCGACAGACCGCGGCGGCCGATGCGGCGGATGCAGCGCACGCGGCTGTCCTGCTGCGCCAGCGCGCGCACGACGTCCCAGGTGCCGTCGGGCGAATTGTCGTCGACGAACACGACCTCCCAGGCGACGTTGGCGAGCGTCGCCTCCAGGCGCCGGTACAGCACCGTGACGTTGTCGCGCTCGTTGAAGGTCGGGACGATGACCGACAGTTCCGGGCCCTCTTGGGCCTGTAGCGGGTTGTCGGAGCCCGGTCTGATCGCTTCATTCATGACGGCAGCGTATATCTGCCGCATCCTGCGCTGCCAAGCCGGGAGGTCTGTGGGAAAAGCCCCAAAAGGGGGCCTAAAATGCCAACGACCCCGGAACGGCGGGCCGCGCGTACATCCGGCGCAAGCCTAAGCTATTCCAAGGTCGTCCCAGCGCCGGAGTTTTCGCTCAACGTCGCCGTTAGAACCTAGATAGGAACGACAAGACAGCTCCGCAAGGGGCCGGAAACCGGAACTTTAAGCCCTATTGGTTCGGCACTTCCCGGATGATCGGGCCGCGCGGAGCGGGCGCGGCGGGGGCTGCGGGTGCCGCAGTCGGGGCCTGCTCGGCTTTCGCCGGTTTGGGCGGTTTGCCGTACTGGCCGATCGGCCCGAACACGACGGCGACCGCAAGCACGACCGCGGCAACGATCGCGCCCAAAATGCCCCCCACCGACTCAGACGCCATGGAAACCCATCCCTGTTCCAGATGCGCCCTGTGATACCACGGATGCGCGCGGAGCCGGAAGGGCCACGGCCCTACTTCGGCGGTGGCCTGTGCTTGACGAACGCCGTCACGATGTCCTTCTGCGCGGATTCCACCGCCCTGTTTGCGGTCGCGAGATGGGCGCCGGCATCGATCTCAGGATATTGCGTGGTGAGATAGTCGAGCAGCGCCACCCGGTAATATTGCCGCTCCGACCGACAGGCGCCCGCGACCGAGCGGCTAAAATCCTGTTCCGTCATTCCCTGATTGCTGTCGCGCGAATATTCCCGCGCCAGGCAATGCCAGTAATCGTCACGGCCCTGCTGGGCGAGCTTCTGCGCGCCCTTGGCGCCGTCGTCATCCGCCATGACCGAGGACATCATGGCGGCAGATGTCATCATGCCGAGCGCCGCTCCCAGCATCAGCATCCGCATCTTGTTCTCCTTTTTCGTAGATCGCACTGCCGAGCTTAGACTGGAGGCGAGAACTGGCCAATCACATCTCGTTTGACTAGGATGAAGTCTTCCCTCCCCGTCGATGCGAGATCCTCCGTGGCCAAAGCAAAAACCGCGTCCAAAAAATCCGGCAACATCTTCATCGGAATCGGCGGCTGGACCTTCGAGCCCTGGCGCGGCGTGTTCTATCCGGAGAAGCTGGCGCAGGCGAAGGAGCTATCTTATGCGGCCTCGAAGCTGACCTCGATCGAGATCAACGGCACCTATTATGGCTCGCAGAAGCCGGAGAGCTTTCGTAAATGGGCGAGCGAGGTGCCCGACGGTTTCGTTTTCTCGGTGAAGGGACCGCGCTTTGCCACCAATCGCCGCGTGCTGGCGGAAGCAGGCGATTCCATCAAGCGCTTCTATGATTCCGGCGTGCTGGAACTCGGCGATCATCTTGGGCCGGCGCTGTGGCAGTTCGCGCCGACCAAGAAATTCGACGGCGCCGATTTCGGCAAGTTCCTGGAGCTGCTGCCGCGCAAGCTCGCCGGGCGCGCACTGCGCCACGTCGTCGAGGTCCGCCACGACAGTTTTTGCACGCCGGATTTCGTGGCGCTGATCCGCGAATTCGAGACGCCTGTCGTGTTCGCCGAGCACGGCAAATATCCCGCCATCGCCGATGTTGCCGGCGATTTCGTCTATGCCCGGCTTCAGAAGGGCAATGACGAGATCAAGACCTGCTACCCGCCGAAGCAGCTCGATGCCTGGGCCGAGCGCTTTCAAGCCTGGGCTTCGGGCGGTGAACCGGACGACCTGCCGAAAGTTGACAAAGCCAAGCCGAAGAAAGAGCCGCGCGACGTGTTCGCCTATGTCATCCACGAGGGCAAGGTGCGCGCACCGGCCGGCGCCATGGAACTGATCGCGCGGGTGAGCTGAGCGAGCTATGGCCTTTGTCGCTTGTAGTTGAGAGCACCGAAGCCTCCACACGTCATGGCCGGGCTTGTCCCGGCCATCCACGATCTGCTGCGCGGCACGAAGAACGTGGATGCCCGGGACAAGCCCGGGCATGACGGCCCTGTCATAACTTGAGGTGGTCCATGGCAAAGGCGAGAAAGCTGTTCACCATCGGTTATGAACAGACGCCGTCCAAGGCGGTGCTGGACGAGCTGGAAGGGGCCGGCGTCAAGCTCGTGGTCGATGTGCGCGCGGTGACGTCGTCGCGCCGGCCGGGCTTTTCCAAGAAGCAGCTTGCGGCGGGGCTCGACGAACGCGGCATCGCCTATGTCCACCTCGCCGCGCTCGGCACGCCCAGGGAAGGCCGCCTCGCCGCACGCAGCGGACAATACGACGTGCTCGAGAGAATTTTTTCAAAGCACCTGAAGGCGCCCGAGGCCAGGGAAGCGATGGACGAGCTCTCGGCGCTGGTGAAGAAGGCGGGCCCGGTGTGCCTGCTCTGCTATGAGCGCGACCATACTCATTGCCACCGCCAGATGATCGCGGAGATCATCGAGGAACGCGATGGGGTCGCGGTGAAGAATCTGGCGGGACGGCAGGTGTAGTTGCGGGCGTCATTCCGGGGCGCGCGTAGCGCGAACCCGGAATCCATCAAGCGGCAGAGTCGGCGGACAAATGGATTCCGGGCTCAGCGCTTCGCGCTGCTCCGGAATGACGGCTACCCCTAGCCCTCCCCCGCGAGCCTAAACGTCCCTTCCATCATCTGCACGCAGCTGCCGCCGACATGGGCCGAGACGATCTTGCCGTCCTGCTTGCGCACGCGCGTCAGCAGGAAGCTCGGCCGGCCCATGTCAAAACCCTGGCCGATGGTGAGCTTGAGCTCGCCGTCGCGCACGGGATCGAGATCGGCGAACAGCGCGGCCGCGGCGACCGTCGCGCTCCCGGTGGCGGGATCCTCGACGAGACCGCTGGCGCCGCGCATGAACATCCGCGCCTGGCGTTCGCAAGGCACCTCCGCCGCGGGCACGTCGCGCGTATAGAACCACACCGAGCGGGCCCCGTCGCGCGGCAAGACCTCGCCGTAGGCTGCCGCATTTGGCCGAGCGCGCTTCAGCGCCTCGCGCGAATGCAGCTCCAACACCAGAAATGCATTCCCGACGGTAACGATCTCAGGCTCGTGAATGTCTGTCTTGATGTCGTCCGCGACGAGCGAGATGCAGCTCGCGGCTTCGGCAGCCGACAGTCGTGAGAGCCGCTCCAGCGGCTGCGGCGCGGTCAGCTCGGTCCTGGTCACCCGGCCCTGCTCTCTCACGATGTCGACGGGCACGAGCCCGGCCTTCTCCTCGAACAGCAGACGCGCCTTCGGCTCCTTCGCCATCGAGGCGAGCACGAAGGCGGTGCCAACGTTGGGATGGCCCGCAAAGGCAAGCTCCTGCACCGGCGTGAAGATGCGCACCTGCGCATCGTTGGCCTTGTCGCGCGGCGGCAGCACGAAGGTGGTCTCGGAATAGTTGAACTCGGTGGCGATCGCCTGCATCTGCGCCGTCGTGAGCCCGCCGGCGTCGAGCACCACGGCGAGCTGGTTGCCGCCGAAGGCGCGGTCGGTGAATACGTCGACGGTGATGTAGCGGCGCTGCATCGTCACTTCCCCATGCAAGTCGCGGCCGCAACCGGCCGCATCGCCGGCAGTCTACAAGCCGGCGATATCGCTCGTCATGCCCCAAAATTCGGTGCAATCGGAGCAATCGCCAGCGCGACTCTGCTTCGATGAAGCGGGAGTGACCTGTGAAGGCGCGCTACCCCAGCTGAAACACCGGCACCTTCTGCTCGTAGCCGCGCACCTCGACCTCGCCGAGCGCGACCGCATCGCTGCCGGCCTCGCCGAGCGCCTCGCGCACGGTCGCGGAAATCAAGAGCTGCGAGCCGAACTCCTTGTTCAGCGCCTCCAGCCGCGAGGCGAAGTTCACGGTGTCGCCGATCACGGTGTACTCCTTGCGGCGGGGTGAGCCGATATTGCCGGCGACGACCTCGCCGACATGAATGCCGATGCCGATGCGCAGCGGCCAGTTCGTCTGCGCATTGATGCGGTCCATCGCTTGTAGCATCTCGCGGCCAGCGGCAACCGCACGCTGCGCGGCGTCGGAGGCCTCCAGCGGCGCGCCGAACAAAGCGAGGAAGCCATCGCCCAGGAACTTGTTCACGATGCCGCCGTGACGGTCGAGGATGTCCACCAGCACCGCAAAGGCGCCGTCGAGCCGGTCGACCACCTCCCGCGGGCTGCGCGATCGCGCGCCGGCGGTGAAGCCGCGAAAATCCACGAACATCACCGCGACGCGGCGGACGTCGCCGCCCCCGCTGGTGCCCGCCGCCATCAACCGCTCCACCACCTGCGGAGAGACGTGCTGGCCGAACAGGTTCGTCACCCGGTCGCGCGCGGTCGCCGCCGCAATGCTCGCGGCGAACTGGCGGCGCAGCTGAGCGCCGACCGCGCCCGCCAGCACGCCGCAGATCAGGATGACGATGCTGCGCACGGCGTGGAAATAGATCAGCGGTTCGCCGGTCTCGTCGGCCGCGTTGTAGAGCAGCGCGACGGAGAGAAGCCCGGCCGCGGCGACGAAACCCGTAAACGCCGAGAGCCAGAAGTCGAGCCGCAGGGTCGAGAGGATGACGAAGATGAAGTACATCAGCGGCACGGCGAAGCCGATCGCCTGGCTTGCGCCCATGGTCCGGGTCTGCAGGACCAGGATCACCGTGGGCAGCGAGGTCTCGATCAGCGTGCCGATATAGCGCCTGACCACCGGCAGGTCGCGATCGAGCCGGAGGTTCTTCCTGATCTGGGTGTGGACCCAGACCTCGAACAGGATGAAGCCGACCAGGAGGCCGTAGACCTCGAAGATGCCTTCCGTTCCACGCCAGACCCGGTTCACCACACTGGGGTCGATCAGATTGATCGCGGTGAGCAACAGCATCATGACGCAGCCCGTCGCGATCAGCGCCCGCACCCGCAGCAGCTCGGTACGCAACACCTCCCGCGTCAGCTCGCGCTCGAAATCCTCCGATAGCACGGCATGCTGCCGCGTCTTCCTGCTTGCAAACTTGGCCATTCCGCCCCTCGATTCCGGGGCATTGTGCCTCAATCCAGCGTACGGCGGAAGCGCGTCACGGCGATGGTCATGGCGAGCAACATCAAAGCCGCCAGCGCCAGCGTGTCGAAGTGCAAATTCTGCATCGTCGCGCCCTTCAACATGATGGCGCGGACGATGCGCAGATAATGGGTCAGCGGCAGGCATTCGCCGACATATTGCGCCCAGACCGGCATGCCTGCGAACGGAAACATGAAGCCGGACAGCAGAATGCTCGGCAGAAAGAACATGAACGACATCTGTATCGCCTGCAGCTGATTCTGCGCGATGGTGGAGAACGTGTAGCCAATCGCGAGATTTGCGGCGATGAAGAGGGTCGAGAGTGCCGCCAGCAGGAGCAGATTGCCGAGCACCGGCACACCGAACAGGAACACTCCGATATTGACGATCAGGAAGGCTTGGATGAAGCCGACCAGGATGTAGGGAATGATCTTGCCGAGCATGACCTCGACCGGCTTGATCGGCATCGACAGGAGGCTTTCCATGGTGCCGCGTTCAATCTCGCGCGTCACCGACAGCGCGGTGAAGATCAGCATGGTCATGGTAAGGATGGTGCCGACCAGTCCCGGCACGATGTTGAGCCGCGATTCCGCGGCCGGATTGTAGCGTGCATGCGCCCGGATCTCGAACGGCAGTGCCGGCGCATCGCCAATATAGAGGTCGTGCTGGAGAGCGGTCTGCACGAGCATCCCGAGCGAGCCGAGTGCGGCGCTTGCGGCGACCGGATCGGTCGCGTCGGCTGCGACCAGCAGCGCCGGCTTGTCGCCACGCCGCACCGCCCGTTCGAAGCCGCGCGGGATCTCGACGCCGAACAGCACCTTGCCGGACTTCAGCAGGTTGTCGAAATCGTCCACGTCGTGCACTTCGTAGACGAAGCGGAAATAGGCGGTATTCTCCAACGCTTTCAGGACCGAGCGAGCGAGATCGGATTCCTCCTGAATTAGCACCGCGCTCGGCAGATGGTGCGGCGTGGTGTTGATGGCATAGCCGAACAACAGAAGCTGCATCACCGGGATCGCCACCATCATCGCGAACGAGACGCGGTCCCGCCGAAGCTGAATGAACTCCTTCGCCATCATGGCATAGGTGCGGCGCCAGAAGCCGAAGCGGTCGCGGATCCCCCGTTCGGGGCCGGTTGCCTGGATGGTGCTCATTGGAAATTGTCCCTGGAGCGGTTCATCAATTCGATGAAGACATCTTCCAGCGATGGATGCGATTTCTGCCAGTGCAGGCCGCTTCTTTCGCGCCACGGCCCGATGCTGGTTTCGAGCGCGGCGACGTCGCGCCCCGAAACGTGCAGCGAGGAGCCGAACGGCGCCACCATGTCGATCCCCGCCTTGCCGATGAGCTCGGCCGCAAGCGCGTTGAGGTCCTCGCCCGTCACCGTGTAGGTCGTCAGCGCGGATTTCGCGATCACCTCGTCCACGGTCCCGTTGGCGAGGAGGTGGCCATAGGCGATGTAGGCGATCTCGTGGCAGCGCTCGGCCTCGTCCATGTAATGGGTCGAGACCAGCACGGTGAGGCCCTCGGCGGCGAGCGCATGGATCTCGTTCCAGAAATCGCGCCGCGCCTTGGGGTCTACGCCGGCGGTGGGCTCGTCGAGCAGCAATAATTGCGGATTGGGCAGCGTGCAGGCTCCGAGAGCCAGCCGCTGTTTCCAGCCGCCGGAAAGCTCGCCCGCAAGCTGCTCCTCGCGCCCTGAGAGCCCGAGCCGCTTGACCATGTCGCGTGCGGCGCCGCGCGCGTCAGCAAGGCCGTAGAGCCGCGCGACGAATTCGAGGTTCTCGCGCACGGAGAGATCCTGATACAGGCTGAAGCGCTGGGTCATGTAGCCGACCTGGCGCTTGATCTTCTCGGCATCGCGCCGGATATCGTAGCCGAGGCAGGTGCCCTCGCCGCTGTCGGGCGTGAGCAGCCCGCAGAGGATGCGGATGGTGGTGGTCTTGCCGGAGCCGTTCGGCCCGAGGAATCCGTAGATCGAGCCGCGCCTCACCTGCATCGACAGATCGTGCACGACCTCGCGGCCGCCGAACGATTTGCTCAGGCCCTTGACGTCGATCGCGATGCCATTGCCGCCGTTCATCGCTTGTCCGCCACCGGAGTCTTGGGGTTGAGATAGATGTCGATCGGCTGGCCGACCCGTAGCGCGTCGGGGCGCGAGGGCCGCGCCTGGACCAGATAGACCAGCTTGCTGCGCTCATCGAGGCTGTAGATGACCGGCGGGGTGTATTCGGCCGAGGTCGCGATGAAATAGATCTTTGCGGTCAGATCGGCCGCGCAATTGTCGCAGGAGACGCGCACCGTATCGCCGATCGAAAGCTTCGGCAGCGCCGTCTCCGGCACGAAGAAGCGCAGCTTCATGTTGCCGGGCGGCATGATCGACAGCACTGGCCGCTGCGCCGCCACCATCTCCCCCTCGCGGAAATAAATCTGCTGGATGGTGCCGGCAACGGGCGCAAAGCCCTTGCGCCGCGCCATCCGCGTTTCCGACGTCGCCACCCGCGCTTCCGCGACACGCAACGCTGACACGGCGGAGTCGAGATTGGCCTGCGTGCCCGAGCCGGACTTGCTCAGCGAGGCCGCGCGATCATAGGTCTGCTGCGCATTCGCCAGCGTCGCCTTGTTCTGGTTGAGATCGGCGCGCTGGAGATCGTCATCGACGGAATAGAGGGCGTCGCCGACCTTGACCTCGTCGCCCTCGCGGACATTGAGCTTCGTCACCCGTCCCGCTTCGTCCGGACTGACGAAGATCATGTCGGCCTCGACCCAGCCCTGGAAGCCGGGATCGCGCTTCTCATTGCACCCGGCAAGCGAGGTCGCGAGCGCCAGAACCACGATCGAGCAAAGGCGCGGCAGATATTGCTGTCGATCTCTCCCCCTGAGGAGCCGCGCAGCGGCGTCTCGAAGGGCGAGGAGCCGCAGCCGGGCCTGCATCCTTCGAGACGCGCGTTCCGCGCTCCCCAGGATGAGGTGAGAAATGGTTCGCGACGACCTCATGTCGTCCTCCGTTCGCCAAAAATCAGATCGAGATGGACGCGCAGCATGTCCTGCGCGTCGAGCGGCGCATGCCGCGCAAACAGGCTCTGCCAGATCACCGCGATCATCGCCGGCGCGACCAGGATCTGCGGATAGCGCGCGAGGTCCTTCTGGCGGATCTCGCCGCGGGCGATGCCGAGCTCGATCAGCCCCCGCATGGCGGCGATGCCGCGCGAGACGACCTCACGGTAGTAGAAGTCGGCGACGGCCGGAAAGCGCGGCCCCTCCGCCACGATCAGCCGCACCAGATCGCCGCGCCTGGTGCCGATGACCTCTTTGAGGAAGTTGCCGGCAAAGGCCTCGATGAGGTCGCGCACCGAGCCCGTCGGCGGTGGCAGCGCAGTCAGCCGCGCCACGACCGGCACGATCACGATGCGCACCAGCTCCTCGAACATCGATTCCTTGTCCTTGAAGTGCAGATAGATCGTGCCCTTGGCGACACCGGCGCGCTTGGCGATGTCGTCGAGCCGCGTCGCGGCAAAGCCGCGGGCGATGAATTCCTCCATCGCCGCCTCGACGATCGCCGCGCGCCGCTCCAGCGCGCGCGCCGCGCGGTTCGACGCGGGCATCTCCGCGCGGGTCGCGGATGGATGGTCTCCACCCTCTGCAGACGTTTTGGCGAGCCTGGTCGATTTCTTCGTCATGGACCATTTATGACTGACTAGTCAGTCATCGTCAAGCGTAAGGAGCTTGAGCAAGATGCACAAATTAGCCTTGACTAATGAATTAGCGTATACTAATTTAACGCCATGACCGAAGCTGCCCCAAACCCCGTCACCACCGTGATGCGCGCCCTCGCCGACCCGACGCGGCGGGCCGTGTTCGAGCGCGTGTTCGAGAGCAAGGAGATCAGCGTCGCCGAGCTGACGCGCGGCAGCGGCGTGACCCAAGGCGCGGTCTCGCAGCACCTGAAGTCGCTGAAGCAGGCGGGCCTCGTCGCCGAGCGCGCCGAGGGCCGCAACGTCTATTACCGCGCCGCACCGCAGGGGCTCGAGCCCCTGGTCACCTGGATGGACCATTACGGTGTGTTCTGGCGCGAGCGCTTCCAGAACCTGCGTGACCTGTTGAAGGAGATCGATCCGTGAGTGCCGTTGCTTCCAAAGTCCAAACCCAAGACATCGTCATCGACGAGGTCTTCCCTCACGCCGTCGCGACGATCTGGAAGGCGCTGACCAGCGCCCAGTTGATTGCGCGCTGGCTGATGCCGCCGACCGGTTTCGAGGCCGTCGAGGGCAACACCTTCACCTTCAAGACCAATCCGGCCGGCGCCTGGGACGGCACGATCCATTGCCGCGTTCTGGAGGTCGTGCCGAACCAGCGCTTTGCCTATGCCTGGGAGGGCGGCGACGAGAGCAATACCGGTTACGGCTCGGCGCTCGACACTGTCGTCACCTGGTCGCTCACCCCGGTTGAAGCAGGCACGCGCGTGCGCGTGGTGCATTCGGGCTTCGTGACGCCGAAGAACGATACCGCTTATCGCAACATGAGCGACGGCTGGGTCAAGGTGCTGCAGCGGCTCGATGCCATCTCCGGCGAAGACAAGTAAGGACGCATCACCATGGACAAGCCCTATACCGGCGGCTGCGCCTGCGGCGCGATCCGCTATTCGATTCTGGGTGAGCCCCTGTTCAGCAATCATTGTCAGTGCCGGGACTGTCAGCGGGAAAGCGGCAGCGGCCATGGCTCGTACGCGACGTTCGCGCGGGCCGGCGTCACGGTCACTGGCGAGGCCAGGCATTGGGACATGGTCGCCGACAGCGGCAACGTGAAGACGCGGGGATTCTGCACGCAATGCGGCGTGGCCGTGTATATGACCTTCGCGGCGCAGCCCGACGTCTTCACGATCCGCGCCGCAAGCCTCGACGAGCCCGCCCGCTACAAGCCGCAGGCGATCACTTTCGCGGCGCGCGGCCATGACTGGGATCAGATCGACCCCAGCCTGCTGAAGTTCGCAGGCATGCCGCCCGGATGAGGCGCTAGCCGAAATCCAGCACCATGCGGCCGTCGATCTTGCCGGCCTTCATACGCTCGAAGACGTCGTTGATTTGCGCAAGCGGCACCTTGGTCACCTCGGCCTTCACCTTGCCTTCCGCTGCGAATGCGATGGCTTCCTCGAGGTCGCGCCGCGTGCCGACGATCGAGCCGCGCACCGTGATGCGCTTGAGCACGACGTCGAAGATCGGCGTCGGGAATTCGCCCGGCGGCAGGCCGACGAGACTGACGGTGCCCTTCCGGCGCACCATCTTCAGCGCCTGGCCGAACGCGGCGGTCGAGACCGCCGTCACCAGCACGCCGTGAGCCCCGCCGCCGGTTGCCGTCAGCACCTTTTCCACCGCGCCATCCGCGAGCGCATTGACCGCGAGATCGGCGCCGGTTTCGCGCGCCAACGCGAGCTTGTCCTCGGCGATGTCGACGGCAGCGACCTTGAGCCCCATTGCCTTGGCGTACTGGATCGCGACATGACCAAGCCCGCCGACGCCTGAGATCACCACCCACTCGCCGGGCCTGGCCTCCGTTTCCTTCAAGCCCTTGTAAGTGGTGACGCCGGCGCACAGGATCGGCGCGATGGCAGCGAAATCGACCGTCGCCGGCAGCTTTGCGGCGAAGGCTGCCGAGGCGATGACATATTCGGCGAAGCCGCCGTTGACGCTGTAGCCGGTGTTGTGCTGGTGCTCGCACAGGGTCTCCCAGCCGGTCTCGCAATATTCGCAGGCCATGCAGGCATCGTGCAGCCAGGCGACGCCGACGGCATCTCCCACCTTCAGATTCTTTACACCGGGCCCGAGCGCGGCGACGATGCCGGCCGCCTCGTGGCCGGGAATGAAGGGCGGAACCGGTTTCACGGGCCAGTCCCCGGAGGCCGCATGCAGATCGGTATGGCAGACGCCGCAGGCCTTCACCTTGACCAGAACCTCGCCGGGACCGGGCTGCGGCACCGGCACGTCCTCGATCACCAATGGCTTGCCGAATTGCTTGACGATTGCGGCTTTCATGGTCGGCATCTGCTGCTCCTTTGCGCGTTGTGAAGCAGACTAGCGATGCCACACCTGCTCCCTTTGACGGGGGTCAAACAGCACAAAGTTTACGCAAGACCAGCCCCATCATGACACAACGATGACGCTGGGCGAAATGTCGACGTGTCAACTATGGAACTTGAGGCCGTCGAGGATCTTGTCGATCACCTTGCGCTCGGCGCGCATGGCGATGCCGACGAGATTGAGATCGTTGCGCGCCACTGCCCTCACCGCCTCGCGGTTGGCGGCATCATGCGTGGTGCTGAACATGTCCTCGGTATAGACCGCCGCCTTGACGTTGCGCGTGAGCGCACGATCCAGCGCGCGCGACAACGCCGGACCGTCGGCGCCATAGATCAGGATCGGCTGACCGATCAGCGCATGATATTTCGTGCCCGAGGCGTCTTCGTAGGCTTCGCCGATGCATTCGGGAAAAGCGGCGGCGATGCCGCTGGTGAGGAAGGCGGCGACGTTGAGCTTCTGCCAGACCTGAAGATCGGTGCGGATCACGACTGCGATCTTGGTGTCGAACTGCATGCAATTCCTCGACTGTCATTCCGGGGCGCGCCACTTGGCGCGAGCTCTGATGCGCAATTGCGCATCTGAGAATCCATACTCACGATGCTGGCTATGGCTTCTGGGTTCGATGTGATTCATCGCCCCGGAATGACAGCAAGAGAGACGGGTGGAATCAACCCTTGGCGTCGCAAGCCCAGGCGCGGATCACGCATTCCTTGCCGCCGTATTTGTAGCATTCGCGCGTGGCGGCGTTGAGCGAAGCCGATATCTTCGGCTTGACGGCATAGCCATAGGCGCCGCAGGGGTTGGCGAGATCGACCGACATGGCCGCGCAGGCGTGCTTCATCGTCACGGTGGTGCAATCGCCCTTGCACTGCTTCTGCGCCGCGGCGCGCGCTTCATGCTCGTGACCATAATCGAAGGCCTGGCCATAAGCGCCGCATTTGCCGACCGCAAACGCACCGGCGGCACGGGCTTCACTGATATAGCGGGCGCCGGTGACGGCAACTGACAAGACAAAGCAAAACATCGCGCAACGGCGCGCGACGACGTTCGAAGCCATGGAAAATCCCCTCCCCCCAAGGCAGGTAGAGGCGACTCTAAGCCCGGGTCGTTTCCACTTGGTGAACGGGTGGTTGAAAAGCGATGCCGGACTAGTGATGCCAGTTATACACTTTATAGTTGTATTTTTCAATCGCGTTATTTAAGGTCGTGGAGCTGCAAACGGGCCAAGGAGACGACAATGCGTCCAATCAAGACGATGCTGCTGGGAATGATCGCGTCGGCCAGTCTGATCGGACTTCCATCCGCGCATGCGCAGGCAGTGAACTGGACCTGGACCAACCAATATGGCTCAACCCTGGCCATCAGCAACTTCGACCAGAGCTCGGGCGCGATCACGGGGACCTACACCAACAACGCGGCGAATAGTTGCGATGAGGGCAAACCGCTGCCCGTCACGGGTTGGCTGGCCTACGGCAATACAGGCACTGCGATCAGCTTCTCGGTGAATTTTCTCGGCTGCGGTTCGACCACGGTCTGGACCGGACAGCTCAACTCCGCAACCGGCTTTCAGGGACTGTGGTATCTGTCTCTCGGCGAAGCCGTCGCATGGAACGGCATCAGTGCGGGCGCCGATACGTTCACCTTCAGCAGCGGCAACAAGGCTCAGCTCACCAAGGGCGGCGTCGAGCTGAAGGCCGGCGGGGTCGAGAAGCTCTCGAACACCAAGAAGTAGGCGAGCCCCGAGCGTGAGCATAGTGCCGTAGGGTGGGCAAAGCGAAGCGTGCCCACGAATTTAGTCGCAATCGAGAGATGGTGGGCACGCGCGAGCGCCTTTGCCCACCCTACGGCACTACGGCAGCGTCATCCGCCCCTTGCCGCTTCCAGCGCCTGCGGCGTGTCGATATCGAGGAAGGCGCTCTCGCCATCAACGGGTACTTCGGCGACCGCCTCGGTGTGCTTGGCGATCAGATGACGCGCGCCGACGTCGCCGTCGAGCGTCATCAGCTCCTTGAAGAAGCGGCGCGACCACAGCACGGGATTGCCGCGGCGGCCTTCGCTGACGGGCACGACGATGAGATTGCCGCGATCGGGCGCAAAGCTGTCGATGAGACGGTCGATCAGGCCGGAATCGATCAGCGGCATGTCGCCGAGGCACACCACGGCGCCGCCGCAGGCCTCCGGCACGGCGGCGATGCCGGCCTTGACCGAGCTGGCGATACCGCCGGCGAAATCCGGATTGCGGACGAACCGCACCGTCAGGCCTTGCAGCGCCTGCTCGACCAGCTCGGCCTGGTGCCCCGTGACGACGATCACCTCGGATGCTTTCGAGGCCAGCGCCTGCTCGGTCGCGAGGCGCACCAGCTTCTTGCCGTCGAGCTCGGCGAGCAGCTTGTTCGGGCCGCCCATACGGGTCGAACGGCCCGCCGCGAGCACAATGGCCGCGACCTGGCTGTTGCCCTCGGTCTCGGGTTTTGCGCGCGGCTGCGGGCGCGTGACGATCTCCATCAACAGGCCGCCGACGCCCATGCCCATCAGCTCGGCGCGCGTCACCTTGATGCCGGCGAGGAGCCGCATCAACACCCAGTCGAACCCGTTCTCGACCGGCGAGCGCGCACAGCCCGGCGCGCCCAGCACCGGCACGCCGCCGGCGCGCGCAATCAGCAAGAGATTGCCGGGGTCGACCGGCATGCCGAAATGCTCGATCTCGCCGCCGATCGCGGTGACGGCCGCGGGGATCACATCGCGGCGATCGGCGATCGCGGACGCCCCGAACACGATGACCAGCTCGGCTCCGAGGCCCAGCAATTCCTTGATCGCGGCCGACAGCTCGCGTTCATCGTGCTGGACACGCCGCTCGGCGATGATGCCGGCACCAGCGGGCGCGAGCCGCTCGGCGGTGACGCGCAGCGTCTTGTCGATCACCTTGGAGGACAGGCCCGGCAGCAGGGTCGAGACCACGCCGACACTCTGGATCACGTAAGGCGCGATCTTCAGCACGTCCTTGCCCGCCGCCTTCACCGCGGCATCGCGCAAGCTTCCCGCGACGCCGAACGGGATGATCTTGACGGTGCCGACCATCTCGCCCTCGACCACCGGCTTGTAGGGGGAGAGCGTCGCAAAGGTGATGGCCTCGTCGACATTGTTGATGCGATCGACCGCGGCGCGGTCGATCACCAGCACGCCCGGACGCGCGGCGAACAGGTTGGCGCGGCCGGTGAAGGCGCGCTCGACATGGATGCCCTCGCCGCCGACGGCGAGCGCGATGCTGGCGGCCGCGACGTCCTCGGAGACGTCGCCCGCCTCCATGCGCACCACGACGATGTCCTTGATGCCGGCGCGCTCCAGCGCCTCGACCTCGGCGGGCCCGATCGTCGTGCCCTTCTTCAGCACCAGCGGCCCCTGGCGCAGGGTGTGAACGGTCACCCCGCCGATCGCATCCTGGGGACTGGCCGGGCCAAATTTCATGCCGCTTCTTCTTTTTCCTTGGGCGGCAGGCGGAGCACAGCCGTGATCTCCGCCATGATCGCGACCGCGATCTCGGACGGAGAGACCGCACCGATTGCAAGCCCGATGGGCGCGTGGATCCGCGCGATGTCGTTTTCCTTCGCGCCCTGCGCCCGCAGCCGGTCGGCACGCTTGGCGTGCGTCTTTCGCGAGCCGAGGGCGCCGATATAGAAGCAGCCGCGCTCGAAGGCATGCAGCAATGCGGGATCGTCGATCTTGGGATCGTGCGTCACCGCGACGAAGGCGGTGTAGGCATCGACATTGAGCGGCGGCAGCGCGGTGTCCGGCCATTCGGCCACCAGCGGAATATCGGGGAAGCGCTCGGGGCTCGCAAAGGCGGTGCGCGGATCGACCACCGTGACGTCGTAGCCGAGCGAGCGCGCCAGCGGCGCCAGGGCCTGGCTGATATGCACCGCGCCGACGATGACGAGCTTTGCGGTCGGCGCGTAGACGTTGAGGAACAGCTTCTTGCCGCCGGCCTCGACACTGGCGCTCTTGCCCATGCGAAGCTGCTTCTCCAGCTCGGTGCACAGCGGATCCCTGGCAAAATCCTTCGCCTTCACCAGGCGCTGCTCGCCGCTCTCGGTGTCCGTCACCAGGATCGCCGGCCGGCGCGCGGCCCGCTCGGCATTGAGTTCGTGCAGGATCTCGAGCTTCACGGCTAGCCGACCTTCTCGACGAAGACGCGGATGGTTCCGCCGCAGGACAGCCCGACATTCCAGGCGGTCTCGTCGGCGACGCCAAACTCCAGCATCCTCGGTTTGCCGCTCTGGATCACATCCATGGCCTCGGTGACCACGGCGCCCTCGACGCAGCCGCCGGAGACCGAGCCCAAGAACGTGCCCTCGTCGTTGATGACGAGGCTCGAGCCCGCCGGGCGCGGCGCCGAGCCCCAGGTTTCGACGACCGTCGCCAGCGCGACGCCACGGCCGGCCTTCTGCCAGTCCTCTGCCGCCTTCAGGATATCCTCGTCGCGATCGAGCATGGGTGGCCTCTCAAGCTGCGGAGCGGATCAGGCTGCGGTGATGCGGCGGCAGCGGCCCGGAGAGCGTCGTGATCAGCTCCTGGATCGAACTCAAATTATGTACCGGACGGAATTCGTCAACGTGCGGGAGCATCATTTTGATGCCCTGCGCCTTGGCCTCGAAGCCACCGAACCGCAAGAGCGGGTTGAGCCAGATCAGCCGCCGACAGGAACGGTGCAGCCGGTCCATCTCGAAGGCAAGCTTGGAATCGGCCTCCCGCTCCAGCCCGTCGGAGATCAACAGCACGATGGCGCCCTGGCTCAGCACGCGGCGCGCCCACAATTTGTTGAAGTTGTGCAGCGAGGCCGAGATCCGGGTGCCGCCGGCCCAGTCCTCGACCGAAGCCGAGCAGCTCGCCAGCGCCTCGTCGGGATCGCGCTGGCGCAGCGCACGGCTGACATTGGTGAGACGGGTGCCGAACAGGAACACCGAGACGCGCTTGCGGGCATCGGTGATGGCGTGCAGGAAATGCAGGAACAGGCGGGTGTACTCGCTCATCGAGCCGGAAATATCGAGCAGCGCCACGATCGGCGCCGGCTTCTCGATCCGTCCCAGGCGACGGATGTCGATGATGTCGCCGCCGGTGCGCAAGGATGCACGCAGCGTGCGGCGGAGGTCGAGGCGAAGCCCGCGCGGATTGGGCAGGTAGCGGCGCATCAAGAGCTCGGCCTGCGGCAGGTGCATGCGATCGACGGCGCGCAGCGCCTCGGCAATCTCCGCCGCGCTCATTTGCGCAAAATCCTTCTTCTGAAGGATTTCCTTGTCGGAGACCGACAGGCGCAGATCCTGCTCCTGGTGCTGCGGCGTCTCCGTCATGCGCGGCTGCGACATCGCCTCCTGCACGCGGCGTGAGCCGGCTTTCGGCTTCTTCTTGGCCTCGTCCGGCAGCGGCACCGAATCCAGCATGTGCTTCCACTCCTCGGAGGCGCGGAAGAACAGGTTGAAGGCCTGGCTGAAGATCAGCGCATGCTCATGGCGCTTGACGAAGATCGCCTCCAGCGTGGTGAAGACGTCGGCGCGGTTGCCGATCTCGATCACCTGCAGCGCGCTCATGGCATCGATGATAGCACCCGGCCCCACCGGCATGCCCGCGGCGCGCAGCGCGCGGGCGAAGCCGACGATGTTGTCGGCGAATTGCTCGGTTTGCTCCGGGGCAAGGTGGTTGATGGCCATGGGTCCACACTCTCAGCCGTCATTCCGGGGCGCGCCCTCTTGGGCGCGAGTCCGGAATCCATTTACCCGCAATCCCTGCGGCCCGATGGATTCCGGGCTCGCGACTTCGTCGCGCCCCGGAATGACGAGCTCAATTTCACGCGGGGCTAATTCTCGCTCGTCGCGTCCTTCAGCACCTTCTGCAAGGTATCGCCCTGCATCCGGGTGATGTCGTCCTGATATTTGAGCAGCGCGCCCAGCGTGTCGCCGACCACTTGCGGGGTCAGCGAGCGGGCGTCGAGCTCGGACAAAGCGGTGGCCCAGTCGATGGTCTCGGCAACGCCCGGCGACTTGTAGAAGTCCTGGTTGCGCAGCGCCTGCACGAAGCGCACGACCTGCTGCGACAGCTTTGCGGAGATGCCGGGCACGCGCGACTTGACGATCGCGAGCTCCCGCTCGGCGGCGGGATAGTCCACCCAGTGATAGAGGCAGCGCCGCTTCAGCGCGTCGTGAATCTCGCGGGTACGGTTGGAGGTGATGATGACGATCGGCGGGTGTGGCGCCTTCACGGTGCCGAATTCCGGGATCGTCACCTGGAAGTCGCTGAGGATTTCGAGCAGGTAAGCCTCGAATGCCTCGTCGGCCCGGTCGAGCTCGTCGATCAGCAGCACCGGCGGGCCGGCGACGTCGGGCTCCAGTGCCTGGAGCAGCGGCCGCTTGATCATGTAGCGGTCGGCGAAGATATCGCTCGAGAGCTGGTCGCGATCGGTGTCGCCGGCGGCTTCCGCCATCCGGATCGCGATCATCTGCGCCGCGCTGTTCCACTCGTAGACCGCCGAGGAGACGTCGAGGCCTTCGTAGCATTGCAGACGGATCAGCTTCCGCCCCAGGGCCGCCGAGAGCACCTTGGCGATTTCGGTCTTGCCGACGCCGGCTTCGCCTTCCAGGAACAGCGGCCGACCCATCCGCAGCGAAAGGTACGTCACCGTCGCCAGCGATCGCTCGGCGAGATAGCCGCGCGAGGTCAGGAGTTCGAGCATCGCATCGACCGATGCCGGCATGGCACCGGAAGTATTGGCCACTGAAGTCATGAAACGCCAGTCTCGGTTGCGCCCTCGGAAGGGCAGGCATCGGGCCCGTCGGTGACCCGCTTATTCCTTGGCGTTGGCCGCATCGACGGCGCGCCGTGTCAGCACGCCGATGAGATGCGCGCGGTATTCGGCGCTGCCGTGGATGTCGCTGTTGAGGCCTTCCGCCGGCACGTTGATGCCATCGAGCACCTTGGACGAGAAGCGTTTCTTGAGGGCTTCCTCGAACGCCTCGACGCGGAACACGCCTTCGGAGCCGGCGCCGGTCACGGCGACCCGCACGTCCGACGGACGCCGCGCCACGAACACGCCGACCAGCGCATAACGCGAGGCCTGGTTGCGGAACTTGATGTAGGCCGCCTTCTTCGGCAGCGGAAACAGCACCTTGGTGATGATCTCGTCGGCTTCGAGCGCGGTCGTGAACAGGCCTTGGAAATATTCTTCGGCCTTGAGGCGACGCTTGTTGGTGACGATGGTCGCGCCCAGCGCGAGCACCGCGGCCGGATAGTCCGCGGTCGGATCGTTGTTGGCGAGCGAGCCGCCGATCGTGCCCTTGTGGCGCACGGCGGGATCGCCGATCTGGCTGGCGAGATTGGCCAGCGCCGGGATCGCCTCACCGACGATCGCGGAGGCCGCGACCTCGGCGTGCTTGGCGGTGGCGCCGATCACCAGCGAGCGGCCCTTCATCTCGATCGTGTTGAGCCCCTCGATATGGGAGAGGTCGACCAGATGCGGGGGGCTCGCCAGGCGCTGCTTCATGACGGGAATCAGCGTGTGGCCGCCGGCGATCACCTTGGCGTCCTCGTTCTTCACCAGGAGGTTGGCGGCCTGCCGAACGGTCCCGGGGCGATGATATTTGAATTCGTACATCTGAATGTCCTGATCGCGGGATGCGCGTTACGCGAGGTCGGATTTCGCCATCGCCTTGGCGCCGGCGGAGATCGAGGCGACGATGTTCTGGTAGCCGGTGCAGCGGCAGAGATTGCCTTCCAGTTCTTCCCGGATCGTATGGTCGTCGAGCTCGTGGCCCTTGCGATGCACGATGTCGATCGCGGTCATGATCATGCCCGGCGTGCAGAAGCCGCACTGCAGGCCATGGTGCTCGCGGAAGGCTTCCTGCATCGGATGCAGCGGCGCGCCGTCGGCGGCCAGCCCCTCGATCGTCTTGACCTCGTGGCCGTCGGCCATCACCGCAAGCGTGGTGCAGGACTTCACGGCCTTGCCGTCGAGATGCACGACACAGGCGCCGCACTGCGAGGTGTCGCAGCCGACATGGGTGCCGGTCAGGCGCAGATTCTCACGCAGGAACTGCACCAGCAGGGTGCGGGGATCGACGTTGGCCGTGACAGGATTGCCGTTCACGATGAGGGAGATTTTTGCCATAAGCACTCTCTATCAGCGCCCCGACGGGTCCCATCGAAGCGGTTCTTATAATTATTCCAACCCATCATATGGGCCATTATGCCCCGGGGCAACATCGCCCCGGACGCAAGGCGCCATGCCGAAGGCGATGACCTTCAGCTCTGTACGGCCTTGGCGAAGTTCGCGAAAAACTCGTCGGCGAGCTTCTTGGCGGCACCGTTGATGAGGCGCTGGCCGAGCTGCGCCAACTTGCCGCCGATCTGCGCCTCGACGTCGTAGGAAAGCAGCGTGCCGCCGTCCTTCTCCGCCAGCTTGACCGCCGCGCCGCCCTTGGCGAAGCCGGCGACCCCGCCCTCGCCCTCACCGGAGATCTTGTAGCCGTTCGGCGGGTCGAGATCGGACAGCGTGACCTTGCCCTTGAAGCGCGCCGACACGGGGCCGACCTTCATTTTCGCCGTTGCGCGAAAGCCGCCGTCGTCGGTCTTCTCGAGCTCTTCGCAGCCGGGGATGCAGGCCTTCAGCACCTCGGGGTCGTTGAGCTTGGCCCACACGGCCTCGCGCGGCGCCGCAAGCTGGACTTCGCCGTTCATCGTCATGGCCATGAGGGTGCCTCCCGGATCGCGTAACTATAGTGCTGATCAAGTAACGCAGGGACGCGACAAAGGAAAGGGCGGCGACCGGTCACGTGCAATGCACATTCGCAACTGCAAAATGGCGTGTGCGGGCGGTTAGGGATTGGCATGGCCGGGCCATGATGATTAGGTCGCGCGCAACATGAGTACGTCCCTCTCCCCCCTGCTCGCACCGATGCTGTCGAGCGCCCCCATGCGCGCGGTCTGCGACGACCGGTCGACCTTGCAGAACATGCTTGATTTCGAGGCAGCCCTGGCACGCGCCGAGGCCGCCACGAATGTGATTCCGACATCCGCCCTGGGACCGATCGAGGCCGCTTGCAAGGCCGATTCCTTTGACATGGCCGCGCTGGCGGAGGCCGCGACACGATCGGGCAATCTTGCGATTCCCCTGGTCAGGACCCTGACCGCCAATGTCGGCAAGGCCGACAAGGAGGCCGCGCGCTACGTGCATTGGGGCGCCACCAGCCAGGATGTCATCGACACCGCGACCATGCTCACGCTTCGCGCCGGCATCGATGCGCTGGAGGCCGACCTCGGCCGCGCCATCAAGGGCTTTGCCGCACTGGCGCGCAGCCATCGCAACACTGCGATGGTGGCACGGACCTGGCTCCAGCACGCGCTGCCGATGCCGTTCGGCCTCAAGGCCGCCGGATATGCCTCAAGCCTCGCCCGCGCCCGTTGCCGGCTGCGGCGGCTCCGCCGCGAGGGCCTCGCGCTACAATTCGGCGGCGCCGCCGGCACGCTCGCGGCCCTCGGCGACAACGGCCTGGCCGTGGCGGAACGCCTCGCGCGCGAGCTCGACCTGGCGCTGCCGGAAGCGCCTTGGCACACCCATCGCGACCGGATCGCGGAGGCCGCTTCCTGTTTCGCCATTCTGGCGGGAAGCTGCGGCAAGATCGCGCGCGATGTCTCGCTGATGATGCAGACCGACGTCGCCGAAGCGTTCGAACCGGCCGGCGAAGGCCGCGGCGGCTCCTCGACCATGCCGCACAAGCGCAACCCGGTCGCGGCCGCAAGCGCGCTGGGCGCCGCCACGATGGCCCCGCAGCTTGCCGCGACGATCTTCGCGGCGCAAGTGCAGGACCACGAGCGCAGCGCCGGTCCCTGGCATGCGGAATGGCCGACGCTGCCGCAATTGATGCTGGTCACTTCGGGCGCGCTTTCCGCCATCGTCGACATCGCGGAAGGCCTCGACGTCGACGTCGCGCGCATGCGCAGCAATCTCGACGCGACGCATGGGCTGATCATGGCGGAGGCGGTCACGTTCGCGCTGGCGGAGAAGATCGGCAAGAGCGATGCGCACCACCTCGTCGAGGCCGCCAGCAAGCGCGCGGTCGCCGAGAAGAAGCATCTGCGCGAGGTGCTGTTGGCCGATTCGCAGGTCAATGCGCAGCTTTCGCCGGAAAAAATTGCGGCATTGTTCGAGCCGATGGCCTATCAAGGGGCTTCCCAGGCCCTGATCGACCGGCTGCTCTACAGCCTCGACCGCGAATGAGAACCGCAAGATACGACGGAGACGCCGCATGCCCATGATCGATGCCGACGGATGCCTGCTCAACGTCTCCGTCGAGGGCCGCGACGGCGGGCCGACCTTGATGCTGTCCAACTCGCTCGGCTGCACGCTTCAGATGTGGGAGCCGCAGATGAAGGCGCTGACGCAGCTGTTCCGCGTCATCCGCTACGACCGCCGCGGCCACGGCAAGTCCAGCGTGCCGCCCGGCCCCTATACGATGGAGCGCTTCGGCCGCGACGTGCTCGCGATCCTCGACGACCTCAACATCGAGAAGGTGCATTGGTGCGGCCTGTCGATGGGCGGCATGGTCGGGCAATGGCTCGGCGCCAACGCGCCGGAGCGCTTCGGCAAGCTCATCCTCGCCAACACCTCCTGCTATTATGCCGAGCCGACCAGATGGCTGGAGCGCATCGACGCCGTGAAGAAGGGCGGCATCGCCGCGGTCGCCGATGCCGTGATCGCAGGCTGGCTGACGCAGGATTTTCGCGAGCGCGAGCCTGACATCACCGCGCGGATGAAGTCGATGCTGCTCGCCTCGCCTGTCGAAGGTTATCTCGCCTGCTGCGAGGCGCTGTCGACGCTGGACCAGCGCGAGCTGCTTGCCAAGATCAAGAGTCCGACGCTGGTGATCGCCGGCCGCCACGACATGGCGACGCCGATCTCGGCGGGCGAATTGATCCGCTCGAAGATTCCCGGCGCCAGCATGACCATCATCGACGCCGCGCACATTTCCAACGTCGAGCAGCCGCACGCGTTTACCGACGCGGTGGTGGGATTTTTGACGCAGCGCTAGCAGCAGAACGCCGTCATTGCGAGCGTAGCGAAGCAATCCAGAGATTTCTCGGCGCAGACATTCTGGATTGCTTCGTCGCTACGCTCCTCGCAATGACGAAGGAGGGAAACACATGGACGACCAGAAGCGCCGCGATGCCGGCATGAACGTTCGCCGCAAGGTGCTGGGCAATGCCTGGGTCGACAAGTCGATCGCGAACCGCAACGCCTTCAACACCGATTTCCAGGACATGATCACGCGCTATGCCTGGGGCGAGATCTGGACGCGGCCGCATTTCGACGAGCGAACGCGGCGCGTGCTGGTGATCGGCACCATGGTCGCGCTCGGGCAATGGGACGAATTCCGCCTGCACGTGCGGGCGGCGCTTGCCGAAGGCGGCTTCACGCCCGACGACATCAAGGAAATCCTGCTGCAGCAGGCGATCTATTGCGGCGTGCCGGCCGTGAACCACGCCGTCAAGGAAGCCTCAGCGATTGTGCAGGAGCTCGGCCTGCTCAAGCCCTAGGGGCGCTGCAGTCTCGACGGTCTTCTGAACAGTCTTGGGCGCGGCCTCGGGCCGTTCGATCACCACCACGATGGCGGCGCCGAGCAGGAGCAGCAGTTCGGTGGCGTGCAGCCGGAGCGCCGCCATCTCGCCGACCTTCGAAGCCATGATCATGCTGGCTAACGAGATCAGGCTGCCGATCGCCAGGGCAATGCCGAGCGCCTCGTCGCTGCCGCCGTTCCTGCGGATGCGAGGAATGCAGAGCAGCACGAGATAGATCGCAAAGAACGCCACGACCGTCAGCCGGCCCAGCGCCAGCAGCCAGGCGGCGCGCACCGTGTCCATGCCGGCCATCTGGAGATGGTCGCTGAGATACAGCGCAACCGCGACGCTCGGCCGCTCGTAGAGGCCGTGCACCGGTGCGACAATGATATTGAAGGCGACCAGGGCCCAGGCCGGGATGAAATAGGCCGCCAGCAGCGCGCCGTTGACCGAGCCGATCCGCCAATTCCTGAACATGCCGCTTCCCGCTTCGCCTGCCTTCGCCTTCGATCGAAGGCTTTGCGGGGAGCTAACTCGCATCAGACCGTGGCGGCAATTTAAACCCTTTGTTTACCTTAACCGGCCTCGCAGAGGTCGTCATTGCGTGGCAGCGCGAAGCATCGAGCCCGAAATCTCGAGATTCCGGGTTCGGCTCTGCGAGCCGCCCCGGAACGACGACGCTAGAAGGCCAAGAAAAAAGGCCCCGCCTTTCGGCGGGGCCCCTCGTCGCCCTCTTATTATTCCTCGGCTATCAAGCGCTCTATTCCTGGTCGCGCTGGCCGCCCTGCTGGCCGGGGCGATCGCCCTGGCGCATCGGGTCGTTCTGCTGCTGCTGTCCGGGTTTCTGACCACCGCCCTGCTGCTGCCCGGGGCGCTGCTGGCCGGGGTTCTGACTCTGCTGGCCCGGATTCTGGTTCTGCTGCTTCGTCATTCGGGGAACTCCCTTGTTGGACGTCAGAGACGAGACAACGGTCGCCCCCCAGTTAGGTTGCGGGCGGAACCCGGTTTCTCGCGCCTGCGGAACCCGGAACGCCAAATGAGTTCTGTACAAGACCTCCTGCCTCCGCGTGAGGTGTTGCAGCCATCAGTTCCCTGCTGTTACAAAACGTGCAGAATGCTTAGCGGCTGCCGGGGCCCAAGAAAACCACCCTCCAACCCACTCTCCCAAGTGCTCGCTTTGAGCCCGCGTCAGGTTTGGTACGGCAGCCCATGGATTATTTCGCCCAGCAGCTCATCAACGGTCTCGTCCTAGGCTCGATCTACGGCCTGATCGCCATCGGCTATACGATGGTCTACGGCATCGTCGGCATGATCAACTTCGCCCATGGCGACGTCTTCATGATCGGCGGCTTCATCGCGCTGATCACCTTCCTTCTTCTGGTCTCGACCGGCCTGACGGCGGTCCCGGTGATCCTGCTTATCGTCATCCTGGTCTCGATGGCGATCACGGCCCTGTATGGCTGGACCATCGAGCGCATCGCTTACCGTCCGCTGCGCCACTCCTTCCGCCTCGCCCCGATGCTGTCGGCGATCGGCATGTCCTTCGTGCTGACCAACTATTCGCAGGTGGCGCAAGGCGCGCGGGTGAAGCCAGTGCCGCCCGTGATCACCGGCGGCTACACGCTGCACGAGAGCGCCGATGGCTTCGTGATCCAGCTCTCCAACATCCAGATCGTGGTCGTCATCACCACGATCGTGCTGCTGGCGATCTTCACCTGGCTGGTGTCGCGCACCCGGCTGGGGCGCGATATGCGCGCCTGCGAGCAGGACCAGACCATGGCGGCGCTGCTGGGCGTCGACGTCGACCGCACCATCTCCATGACCTTCGTGATCGGCGCCGCGCTCGCCGCGGTCGCGGGCCTGATGTATCTGCTTTATTACGGCCTCGTCGACTTCTTCATGGGCTTCGTCGCCGGCATCAAGGCATTCACCGCCGCCGTGCTCGGCGGCATCGGCTCGCTGCCCGGCGCCATGCTCGGAGGCCTTGCGATCGGCCTGATCGAGACGTTCTGGTCGGCCTATTTCTCGGTCGAATACAAGGACGTCGCGGCGTTCTCGATCCTCATCGTGGTGCTGATCTTCATGCCGACCGGTTTGCTCGGTCGCCCCGAAGTCGAAAAAGTCTGACGGTCGCGCGTGGCAACTTCCTCACCCATGACTGCCAAACCTGCAACGGGCACTACCTCCATCCTGAAGACGGCTTTCGTCAACGCCCTGATCGCGCTGGTGCTGTTTTCATTGATGGTCGGCATCCGCACCGAGGCGGGCGCCTCCGGCCAGCTCACTTATTGGACGCGGTTCGGCGAGCTCGCGTCCCTCGTCGCCGCGGTGTTCGGCGGCTCGATCGTGATCGAGCTGCTGCGGCAATGGATCGGCCCGACCGGCGCCGAGAAACTGGTGCCGCCGGCGGTGCAGAGCGGCATGTCTTTCATCGGCCGCTACCTCGCGCCGGCGCTCCTGATCTTCACGCTGCTGGTGCCGGTGATCTTCTATAACCAGCGCTACATCCTCGACCTTGCGATCCTCGTGCTCACGTACGTCATGCTGGGCTGGGGCTTGAACGTCGTGGTCGGGCTCGCCGGCCTGCTCGATCTCGGCTACGTCGCCTTCTATGCGGTCGGTGCCTATTCCTACGGGCTGCTTGCGACCAATTTCGGCTGGTCGTTCTGGATCTGCCTGCCACTCGCCGGCATCCTCGCGGCGTTCTGGGGCGTGCTTCTCGGCTTCCCCGTGCTACGGCTGCGCGGCGACTATCTCGCCATCGTGACGCTCGCCTTCGGCGAGATCATCCGCCTCGTCATCATCAACTGGCAGGAGCTCACCGGCGGCCCCAACGGCGTCTCGGGTATTCCCCGCCCCTCCTTCTTCGGCATCCCGCTCGATAACAGCGACGACGGCCTCGCCGCCAAGCTCGGCATCGAATATTCGCCGACGCACCGCATCATCTTCCTGTTCTACCTGATCCTGGCGCTTGCGCTGCTCACCAACTGGGCGACCATCCGCCTGCGCCGCCTGCCGATCGGGCGGGCCTGGGAAGCCTTGCGCGAGGACGAGGTCGCCTGCCGCGCGCTCGGCATCAACACCACGACCACCAAGCTGACGGCGTTCGCGACGGGGGCCATGTTCGGCGGCTTCGCCGGCGCGTTCTTCGCCACCCGCCAGGGCTTCATCAGCCCGGAATCCTTCACCTTCCAGGAATCGGCGCTGGTGCTGGCCATCGTCGTCCTCGGCGGCATGGGCTCGCAGCTCGGCGTGGCGCTTGCCGCGCTCGCCATGATCGGCGGCTTCGAGCTGTTCCGCGGCCTCGAGACCTACCGCATGCTGGTGTTCGGCATGTCCATGGTGCTGATCATGATCTGGCGGCCGCGCGGCCTCGTCGGCCACCGCGCGCCCACCGTCTATCTGACCAAGGCGAAAGCGATCTCCTCCGACCTCGTCAAGGAAGGGCACGGATGAGCGGCGACAAGATTCTCAGCATCGACCGGCTCGCCATGCGATTCGGCGGCATCGTTGCCGTGCAGGACCTGTCTTTCGCCGCCGAGCGGAAGAAGATCACCGCGCTGATCGGGCCGAACGGCGCCGGCAAGACCACCGTGTTCAACTGCATCACCGGCTTCTACAAACCGAGCGGCGGGGCCATCCGCCTCACGCACGACGACGGCACGACGGTCGCGCTGGAGCGGCTGAGCGATTTCCGCATCGCCAAGCAGGCCAAGGTCGCGCGCACCTTCCAGAACATCCGGCTGTTTCCCGGCATGACCGCGCTGGAGAACCTGATGGTGGCGCAGCACAACGCGCTGATGCGCGCCTCCGGATTCACCCTCCTCGGTCTGCTCGGCGTTCCCACCTATCGTGATGCCGAAAAGCGCGCCATCGACCTCGCCACCGACTGGCTCAAGCGGGTCAACCTGATCGACCGCGCCGACGATGCCGCCGGCAATTTCGCCTATGGCGACCAGCGCCGGCTCGAGATCGCGCGCGCAATGTGCACCGAGCCCGCGCTTCTGTGCCTGGACGAGCCCGCCGCCGGCCTCAACGCGCGCGAGAGCGCGGCCTTGAGCGAGCTTCTGCTCTCGATCCGCGACGAGCTCGGCACCTCGATCCTCCTGATCGAGCACGATATGTCGGTGGTGATGGAGATTTCCGACCACATCGTGGTGATGGACCATGGCGTCAAGATCGCGGAAGGCACGCCGCGCGAGATCCGCGACGATCCCAAGGTGATCGCGGCCTATCTCGGCGCCGACGAGGAAGAGGCGGCAGCCGTGATGGAGGGCGGAGCGTGACAACCTCTCCTCTGCTCGCGATCCAGGGCTTGCGCGCCGCCTACGGCAAGATCGAGGCGCTGAAGGGCGTCGACGTCGCGATCAATGCCGGCGAGATCGTGGCGCTGATCGGCGCCAACGGCGCCGGCAAGTCGACGCTGATGATGACGATCTTCGGCAAGCCGCGCGCCCGGGCCGGCCAGATCCTGTATGAAGGCCGCGACATCACCGACGTCCCCACCCACGAGATCGCGCATTTGCGCATCGCGCAATCGCCGGAGGGCCGCCGCATCTTCCCGCGCATGAGCGTGGCGGAAAACCTCCAGATGGGGGCGGACGCCACCGAATGCACCGAGGCCGAACGCGAGGCGACGCTGCAGCGCGTCTTCACGCTGTTTCCACGGCTGAAGGAACGCTATGACCAGCGCGGCGGAACCCTCTCCGGCGGCGAGCAGCAGATGCTGGCGATCGGCCGCGCCCTGATGAGCCGTCCGCGCCTGCTCCTGCTCGACGAGCCCTCGCTGGGCCTCGCACCGCTGATCGCGCGCCAGATCTTCGATGCGATCCGCACCCTGAACCGGCAGGACGGCCTGACCGTCCTGATCGTCGAGCAGAACGCCAACCATGCCCTCAAGCTCGCCCATCGCGGCTATGTCATGGTCAATGGCCTGATCACGCTGGCCGGCACCGGCGCCGAATTGTTGCAGCGCCCTGAGATTCGCGCCGCCTATCTGGAAGGCGGCCGGCACGGCTGACCGAGCCACGCGTGGCCCCGCCTGCGGCCGAATGGGCGAGATATCTGCGCCAATGCCCGTATTTTGCCGGTGACTTCTCCTGAAATTCATTCAAGAATGGCGCCGGTTTGGACCGGGCATGCCCGGCAACTTCCACAGGCGACCACCCGCGAGGTATCTCATGAAATCACTGAAGCTCATCGGTCTGGCATTCGGCGTATCGATCGCGCTGTCGAGCGCGGCGTTCGCGCAGGATGTCACCATCGCAGTCGCAGGTCCGATGACCGGCGGCGAGTCCGCCTTCGGCCGCCAGATGAAGAACGGCGCCGAAATGGCCGTGGCCGATATCAACGCCGCCGGCGGCGTCAACGGCAAGAAGCTCGCGCTTTCCGTCGAGGACGACGCTTGCGACCCGAAGCAGGCGCGCTCGATCGCCGAAAAGATCGCCGGCGCGAAAATCCCGTTCGTGGCCGGGCACTATTGCTCGTCGTCGTCGATTCCGGCTTCTGAAGCCTATGCCGACGGCAACGTGCTCCAGATCACGCCGGCCTCGACCAACCCGCTCTTCACCGAGCGCAAGCTCTGGAACGTGGCGCGCGTCTGCGGCCGTGACGATCAGCAGGGCCTGATCGCGGCGCAGTACATCGCCAAGAACTACAAGGGCAAGAACATCGCGATCCTCAACGACAAGACCACCTACGGCAAGGGTCTTGCGGACGAGACCAAGAAGGCGCTCAACAAGGCCGGCGTCACCGAGAAGATGTATGAGTCCTACAACAAGGGCGACAAGGACTTCAACGCGATCGTCTCGCGCTTGAAGCGCGACAACATCGATCTCGTCTATGTCGGCGGTTACCATCAGGAGAGCGGCCTGATCCTGCGTCAGATGCGCGACCAGGGCCTCAAGACCGTGCTGATGGCCGGCGACGCGCTGGCCGACAAGGAGTACGCCTCCATCACCGGCCCGGCCGGCGAAGGCACGCTGTTCACCTTCGGTCCCGATCCGCGCAACAAGCCGACCGCGAAGAAGATCGTCGAGGCTTTCAAGGCCAAGAACATCGATCCGGAGGGCTACACCCTCTACACCTACGCGGCGATGCAGGTGTGGTCGCAGGCGGCCAAGAAGGCCGGCACCACCGACGCCAAGAAGGTCATGGAGGCGATGAAGGCCGGCAAGTGGGACACCGTGATCGGCCCGATCGAGTATGACGCCAAGGGCGACATCAAGCTGCTCGATTACGTCGTCTACAAGTGGGACGCCAAGGGCGGCTACGCCCAGATCAGCGGCAACGGCACCTGAACGCGGCTCCGGGGCTCAAACCTCGCATGCAATCGTCATCAACGCCCCGGCTTGCCCGGGGCGTTTTTGTTTTTGCGGCAGGATCAGACGGCTGCGGGCAACTCGCCGGTGGCCGCGGTCTGGGCCTTCCGAAGCGCTTGCAGGAGATCGTTCGGCCGAAACGGCTTTTGCAGGCAGATCACGTTGGCGAGGTGGGGCGACGCTTCCATGAAGTCCAGCGCCGTCATTCCAGACACCGCGACGATGGGAAGCCCCGGCGCACGCTCGCGCAGGGCCGAGATGACGTCGATACCGCTGGTATCGCCAAGGAAAATATCGACGATCGCTGCGTCAAAGCGGCTTTCCGCGAAGGTTTTCAGCCCGGCCGCGCCGCTGTCGGCCTCGGCAACCTCGTAATGGTTGACCCGTAGCACGATCGCGACCATCGCGCGCACGTCCTTCTGGTCGTCGATGATGAGAACGCGAGGCATGGGAACAACTCCCGCAGATCGATCAAATCGTATGATTCAACCTGGAACCCGGCACCATGGCAGGGCATTATGACACCGCGCAGTAAAGCGCATCTTACCCGATCCCTATTCCGCGTTCCCACCCAAATTAAGTAAACTGTAACCTTCGGTTGAGTCGTCGCTGCAGAAGTTCACGACCCGTGCCCGGAACGGGCTACCGTGGAGGTCAAGACTGCCCGATCTTGGAACTGCGGAGATGCTCAAAACGGGTCTGCACGAGATGAACGCGCCTGCGATCGACCGAAGCACATTTCTTTCTACTCTGCCGGCCACGTCAACCGATCGGACCGCGGCATTGTGGATCGTCAGCATCTCGTCGATCCTGTTCGCATTGGCCGTTCCGTTCGCAAGTATCCCGCTGCCGCCGGTCCCGGCCTTCGTCGCGAGTTATCAATCAGCCCTGGCCGTGAGCGACATCATCACGGCAGTGCTGCTGCTATCGCAGTTTTCGGTGTTGCGGACCCGTGCGCTGCTGTGGCTGTCGACCGGCTATCTCTTCACCGCCGCCGCGGCGCTGGTCCACGCCCTCACCTTCCCCGGCCTGTTCACCCCGACCGGGCTGTTTGGCGCGGGCAGCCAGACCACCGTCTGGCTCTACATGATCTGGCACGGCGTCTTCCCGCTGTTCGTGCTCGGCTATGCCTGGCAGAAGGAAAAGGACGGCGGCCCAAGGATCCAGGGTCCGACCAGCACCGCGATCTGCGCCGTCGCGCTCGGCGTCGTCGCGGCCATGGGTGTCTTTACCTGGATCGTCACCGCCCAGCACGATCTGCTGCCGGTTCTGCTCCGCGACGGCCGTTACACAGCGACCATGATCGGGGTCGTGTCCTTCGTGTGGTCGCTGAGCTTCGCCGCGCTGGTTTCGCTGTGGTTCCGCCGCCCGCATTCGGTGATCGACGTCTGGCTCATGGTCGTGATGTGCGCATGGCTGTTCGACGTCGCTCTGTCCGCGATCGTCAACGTCGCGCGCTTCGATCTCGGTTTCTACGCCGGCCGTCTCTACGGCCTCTGCGCGTCGAGCTTCGTGCTCGCGGTGCTGCTGATCGAGAACGTCCGCCTTCAGGTGCACACCGTCGGCCTCGTCGGCAGGCTGCGCCAGCAATCGGCCTCGGAACGCGACTACTACGGCAAGCGCCTCGCGCTGTACGGCGCCGTCGTCGAATCCTCCAACGACGCCATCATCACCAAGACGCTCGACGGCATCATCACCGGCTGGAACAAGGCCGCCGAGCATCTGTTCGGCTATTCCGCCGCGGAGGCCGTCGGACGGTCGATCGACATCATCGTGCCGCCGGACCGCAAGCACGAAGTCAGAAGCATCCTCAACCGGATCGCCAGCAACGAGTCGATCGCCCAGCATGAGACGGTGCGGATTCGGAAGGATGGCCGCGCGCTCGACGTCGTCCTGAATGTTTCGCCATTGAGATCGGACCACGGAGAGATCATCGGCGCCTCCAAGATCGCCCATGACATCACGGAGGAGAAGGAGGCGCGCGAGAAGCTGCGCCGCGAGACCGAGGAGCGCCAGCGCATCTTCGAGACCTCGCAGGACCTGATCCTGGTCACCGACGGTTTCGGCAATTTCGTCCAGGTCAGCCCGAGCGTGAAGAACATCCTCGGCTTCAACCCGGAAGACATGATCGGGCACAGCGCGACCGAGTTCATCCATCCTGACGACCTCGAGAAGACGCGGGAGGAGATGCGGGCGGCGCGGCGCGGCGCGGTCAAGCGCAGCTTCGAGGCGCGCTACTATCATTACGACGGTCACGAGGTCACGCTGAACTGGATGGGCACCTGGTCCGAGCCCGTGAAGCGCCATTTCTTCATCGGCCGGGATCTCACGGAGAAGCAGGCCGCCGAAGCCCAGTTCCGGCACGTCCAGAAGATGGACTCCATCGGCCAGTTGACCGGCGGTGTCGCCCACGATTTCAACAACGTGCTGACCGTCATCACCGGCACGATCGGCATCCTGGCCGACGCGGTCGCCGACCGCCCCGAGCTGGCTGCGATCACCAAGCTGATCGACGATGCCGCCGAGCGCGGCGCGCAGCTGACCAAGCATCTGCTGGCCTTCGCCCGCAAGCAGCCGCTCCAGCCCCGCGAGATCGACGTCAACGCGCTGGCGCTCGAAGCCGCCAAGCTACTGCACCCCACCCTGGGCGAGCAGATCACCATCGTGCCGCAGCTCACCGAGGATGCCTGGCCGACGCTGGTCGATCCCGGCCAATTGTCCACCGCAATCCTCAATCTCGCGCTGAACGCCCGTGACGCCATGCCCGAGGGCGGCACGCTGGTGCTGGAGACCCGCAACATCTTCCTCGACGACGGCTATGCCAGCATGAACCCTGACGTCGCCGCCGGCAATTACGTGATGATCGCGGTCAGCGACACCGGCTCCGGAATCCCGCCGGAGCTGATCGACCGCGTGTTCGATCCCTTCTTCACCACCAAGGAGGTCGGCAAGGGCACCGGGCTGGGATTGAGCATGGTGTTCGGCTTCGTCAAGCAGTCCGGCGGCCACATCAAGATCTACAGCGAGCAAGGCCATGGCACGAGCGTGAAGATCTACCTGCCGCGCTCGAGCGGCGTGCAGGAGAGCGAGTTCGAGGCGCTGCAGAATGCGCCCGTCACCGGCGGCAACGAGAAGATCCTGATCGTCGAGGACGATGCGCTGGTGCGGCAATATGTGGTGACCCAGGTCAAGAGCCTCGGCTATACCGCACTCGAGGCCGCCAACGGCGCCGAGGCCCTGACCATCCTCGACAACGACAAGACCATCGACCTGCTCTTCACCGACATCATCATGCCGGGCAACATGAACGGCCGTCAGCTGGCCGACGAAGCGGTCCGCCGCCGCCCCGATCTGAAGACTCTTTTCACCTCGGGCTATACCGAGAATGCCATCGTCCATCACGGCCGGCTCGATTCCGGCGTGCTGCTGCTGGCGAAGCCCTACCGCAAGACCGAACTCGCCAAGATGCTCAGGACGGCACTGGCGAGTTGAGCCTGCGGCATCCCTGCGCTATCGCAAGGCGAGCTCCTTTCAGCGCACGAGGCCACCTTGAAGAATCTGCTCACCGACATTGCAGGGGTCCGCGTCGGCCATGCCGAGGATGCCAAAGTCGCCACCGGCACGACCGCGATCATCTTCGATTCCCCCGCGGTCGCGGCGATCGACGTGCGCGGCGGCGGTCCCGGCACGCGCGAGGACGCCCTGCTCGATCTCGCCAACACCGTCGAGCGGGTCGATGCGATCGCGCTGTCCGGCGGTTCCGCCTTCGGTCTCGATGCCGGCGGCGGCGTCCAGGCCTGGCTCGCCGAGCAGGGGCGCGGCTTCAGGGTTCGCGAAGCCCTGATCCCGATCGTGCCGGGCGCGATCCTGTTCGATCTGCTCAACGGCGGCGACAAGGCCTGGGGACGCTTCTCGCCCTATCGCGACCTCGGCTACGCCGCGGCCGCTGCCGCCGGCACCGACTTCGCGCTCGGCAGCGTCGGCGCCGGCTTAGGGGCCACCACCGCGACATTCAAGGGCGGGCTCGGCTCGGCCTCGGCGGTGACACCTGATGGCGTGAAGGTCGCCGCGATCATCGCCGTCAACGCGGTGGGCAGCGTTACCGTCGGCGACGGGCCCTGGTTCTGGGCGGCGCCGTTCGAGATCGGCGGCGAATTCGGCGGCCGCGGCCTGCCCGACACGTTCACCGACGACATGCTCCGCATGCGCATCAAGGGCGGTCCGGCGGCGAGCGCGCGGGAAAACACCACGATCGGCGCGGTCGTGACCGACGCGGTGCTGACCAAACCCCAGGCCAAGCGGCTGGCGATGATCGCGCACACCGGCTTCGCCCGCGCCATCTATCCGGTGCACGCACCGACCGATGGCGACGTGCTGTTTGCGGCGGCGACCGGCGAGAAGCCGATCGAGCCGCTGGTCGGCCTTACCGAGCTCGGCACCGTCGCCGCCAACGTGGTCGCGCGCGCGATCGGCCGCGCCGTGTACAGCGCGACCGCGCTGCCGTTCCCGGGGGCGCAGCCGGCGTGGCAGGACAGATTCGGCTAGAAACGAAACGGCTGATACGGCGTTACCCTGGCGGCCCCAGGTGTGCTGCCATGCCGTCTTACGTGATCCGGTTCTTCCGCTATGCGCCCGACACGCGGGAGCTGAAGGTGACTTTCGTCAGCGGTCGCCTCTATGTCTACGAGGACGTTCCGCCCGAGGTCGCTGCAGCGTTCCGGGACGCGCGCTCAAAGGGCGCGTTCTTCAACCACGAAATCCGTGACCGCTATGTCTATCGTGACATCACGAACGAATATGCCGGCTGATCCGGATGCCGGTCAGACGCTCATCGACATCGACGAACCGGCCGCCGCCGAAGAGCCCTGGCCCTGGCCGCCTTGCTGCTGCATCAACTGCGCGAACAGATCAGAGGCCGAATTGCGGGCGCTGGAGGCGCCCGGCACCGTTGTCGACATCTTGAAGCCGTCGGCATAGGTGACGGTGGTGGTGGTCGAGCCGTCGGCAGCGGTCGTCGTCGTCGAGGTCGATCCGCCGCCGGACTTCGACGAGGAATCCGATCCATCGCCCGAGCCGCCGGCACCTTGCGCGTGATGGTGGCCGTGGTGACCGCTCTTCAGGGCCTTCGACATCTCGTCGAGACTGACGTCGCCGTCGGAGTTCGCATCCAGCTTGGAGAACACGTCGTCGGCCTGCGCGAGGTTGGTCCCGCCTGCGCCCAGCGCGTCCTCGAACTCGGACCTGGTGATGCTGCCGTCGCCATCCGCATCGATCTGCGAGAACAGATCCTTGAGCGCAGCATCCCGGCCTTTCGACGTCGAGGTCGACGAGGTCGCCACGCTGCTGCCGTCGGACGATTGGCTCTGCGCGGCGATCAGCGCGCTCATCGTTTCCGGCGAAATCTGCGCGCAATTGCCCGAGTTGACCGACGAGGTCGCGCCGCTGGTCGTGTTGCTGCTACCGCTGTCGATCGCGAACGGATTGGTCGCGCTCTGCGCCGATCCCGTCTTATGCGTCGAGGAGGACGATTTCGAGTTTGTCAGCGACTGAATCGCATCGAGCGCGCTCGATACGGCCCCGACGGCCCCAAGGGCAAACAACATTGCACAACTCCAACCGATGCGGCATGCCGCGGCCAATGTTCTGCAGGCGATGTCAGCAAGCGTCGTGCCAGCGCAAAAAGTTCAATGAAATCCGGCTCCGCCGCGCCTTGGACGGCCGGGGAACACCGGCAATTCGTGCCGGCCGCGGCAGAATTTTCCGCCCACAGCAAGCGCGCCTACCCTGCATTGCCCGCCATGGAGGCCCATGTTAGGCGAGGCCCATCTTTCACGGCCGCCACGGGAAACCGCCATGACCCAAGCCTTCGCCCCACGCCCCCTGGCCATCGCGCCCTCGATTCTGGCTTCGGATTTCTCCAGGCTCGGCGAGGAGGTGCGCGCCGTGGACGCCGCCGGCGCCGACTGGATCCATCTCGACGTGATGGACGGTCACTTCGTTCCCAACATTTCCTACGGTCCCGACATCATCAAGGCGATGCGCCCGCACACGAAGAAGGTGTTCGATGCGCATCTGATGATCTCGCCGTGTGACCCCTATCTCGAGGCCTTTGCGAAAGCCGGCTGCGACCACATCACCGTGCATGCGGAGGCCGGCCCCCATCTGCACCGCTCGCTGCAGGCGATCCGCGCGCTCGGCAAGAAGGCCGGGGTCTCGCTCAATCCAGGCACGCCGGTCAGCGCGCTCGAATACGTGCTCGATCTCGTCGACCTCGTGCTGGTGATGTCGGTCAATCCCGGCTTCGGCGGCCAGGCCTTCATTCCCTCCGCGATCGGAAAGATCCGCGACATCCGCGCGATGACGGCGGGACGCCCGATCGACATCGAGGTCGACGGCGGGGTCGGCCCCGATGTCGCCGGCGCGCTGGCTGCGGCCGGCGCCAACGCCTTCGTCGCCGGCACATCCGTATTCCGGGGCGGCACGCAGGATGCCTACAAGGCCAACATCGCCGCGATCCGCAACGCGGCGCTAGGGGCCCGCGGCGAAGCGATTTGAGCTGCATCAGGACCCAGGCGGACCGCAGAAAAATCTGCGGCTCTTACGGGTGTTGCAATGCGCAATGCCTAAAATTGCAGTCTTGATCCGTACTCATCCGGGCTTCACTGATTCGCGCAAATCACCGCAAGTGATTCCTGCCTGCTTTTGACGGGAGGACATCATGACGGCGATCCTGCTCTGGACTGGCGTAGCGTTGTGGTTGGCGTTCAATGCGGCGATTGCGGCCCGCAGCCTGTATGTGGCGCGACCGGTGAAGGCCAAGACCCCTGCCCGCGTCATCCAGCTTCATCGTCGTCGGGGTTGAGCGCCATGCAGATCACGCTCGTGAAGCGCCAGCCGAAGCGCAGGTGCCGGATCCCGCGCCGTCCGCATCCGGGCCTTGATTATTTCTTCGGCCGCCTCGAGCGCACCGATGGGGCGATGGACGGCGACGTCAGGCTCGACACGACGGACCTCGATCATTCGTTGGCCTCGCAGCACCGACACTGACACTTCTTTTTTCGGACTTACCCATGAAACCGCACTGCCCGAACTGCCTGAAGGAAATGACCAAGGCATCCGCGTCGCGTAACCTGTTCAATTGCGAGCCCTGCCGCGAGATCATTCAGTATTTCGGCGGCAGCGCGGATCACGGCGAGCCCGGCCCGCAATTCTCCTGGCCGATCCGCCGCAAGCGGCTCGCTCAGTCCGCCCACGCCTGATCCACCCGTTCAAGTCGGCAGGCAGCCTATGCCGGTGCTTCGCCCGGTGCTTCGCCGGCATCGGACTCGCCGGCGTCGCCAGCCATCCGCGGCGGCCGCACCACCGTGACGGTGCACCTGGCTTCCGCAGCGACCTTGGCCGATACGCTGCCGAGCAGCGTGCGCCTGAATGAGTCTTGCCGCGCTCCGATGATGACGTGGTCGACCTGGTTGACCTCGGCGAATTCCAGGATCGCGGCGGCGGGATCAACCGCCTCCAGCACATGAGCCGTCAGCCGGCTCTCATCCAATTTGAGCGGCATCGCCCAATGCCGGAGCGCGACCAGGCGGTCGATATGCTTGTTGGACCCCTGCTCGTCCAAGGTACGGTCGACCGCGATCCGGCTCAGCTTGAGCACGTTGACGCAGGCGAGCCGCGCCGACGGCAGGGTGGCGAGGATGCGCTCGGTGGTCACGCGCAGCGCCTCGTTGAGCTCCGGTGCGCCTTCGACCGTGTCGAGCGCGACAGCAAGAATCGGGCTCGATGCGATCTGGGCGGCGACATCCGATTTCGCGTGCGGCGCCATGACGCCCAGATTGAAGCGGCGACGCCAGGCGACGCTGAGCGGGTCGCGTTTGACCCGCTCCGAGCGCGTGGTGAGCTTGACCTGGTCGGGATGGGTAAGATCGAAGGCGAGCTGGGACGCCGTCGGATAGCGCCACACCGGTTCGATCTCGAGACACCGCAGCACCACCTCCTGGAGCCAGGGCGGATAGTCGGGGCAGAGCTTGCGCGGCGGATGCGGATCGCGCCACAGCCGGCGCCGCATCGCGCGCAGCGTCTCGCCCTCGCCGAACGGCCGCTCGCCTGTGGTGAAGAAATACAGCAGCACGCCGAGCGAAAACAGGTCGCTGCGGGGATCGTCGCGCACGCCCGACAGCCGCTCGGGTGCCATGTAGGGCGCAGTGCCGTAAGGCAGGCGGAACTCCGCCTGCAACAGATCCGGCAGGTAATTGTGATGCGACAGGCCGTAATCAATCAGCACGGCCTCGCCGCTCTCGCGGAACATGATGCTGCTCGGCTTGATGTCGTGATGGATCACGTTCTGCCGGTGTAGATCGGCCAGCGCGCTCGCGATCCTGGCGACGAGCTGCCGCGCTTCGTCATAGGGCAACGGCAGCTCGGGCAGCCGCTTATAGAGCGTGGCGCCACCGATGCGCTCGATCACGACATAGGCCTGGTGCGCGAAATCGCCGGTGCCGAAGCAGGTGGGGACGTGCGGGCCCGCGAGCCGCGGCAGGATCATCATCTCCATCTCGAAGGAGACGATCGCGGCGGGGTCCTCGCCCTCCGAGACCCGCGGGATCTTCATCAGCAGCGGCACGTCGATGCCGGGATGGGTGACGGTCCACAGCGTCGCCATGCCGCCGGCATGAACGCGTTCGCCGATGGTGTAGCCATCGATCACCGCGCCGGATTTGACCAGAGGCTTCGGCATTGCCTTCAGCGCCCCTGCGAGAGCCGGTCGGCGAGCCAATGCGGCAGACCGTTGTCGCGAATTCTGCCCGCCGCGGTCGCGACGTCATAGGGCGCGCGGCAATAGGTGATCTGGCACGATTCGGTGTCGAACAAGACGAAAGCTGCCGACGGATCGCCGTCGCGGGGCTGGCCGACCGAGCCGAGCACGGCGAGCCATTGCCGTCCGCGCAAGAGCTGCACCGGGACGTCGGTCTTCGGCACGAAGCTCGTCATCTTTGCCGTCACCGACATCGAATAGAGCGCGGGACGATGGACATGGCCGCAGAACGTGACATGGGCCGGTGTCGCGATCAGGCTCTTGGCGGCCTCCACCGTCGAGCGGACATAGTGCCAGCGCTGGGGGTGTGAGGCTTCCGAATGCACGAAGAGCCGATCGCCGTCCTCGACCAGCATCGGCAATTCGGTCAGAAACCGCCGCTGCGCGGTGTCAAGCCGGCCACGGGTCCATTCGATCGCGACCTGCGCCTCGGCGTTCATCGTCTCTGCGGAGGAATTGACCGCCTGGTCGTGATTGCCGCGCACGGCGACAGCACCTTGGGCAACGAGCTCCATCGCGGTATCCACAACCCATTCGGGATCGGCGCCATAGCCGACGAAATCGCCGAGCAGGACGAATTGCTCCGCGCCCTTCGCACGGGCGACCTTCAGGCAGGCCTCGAAGGCCTGCCGGTTGCCATGGATATCCGAAAAGACAGCTAGGAGCACACACCCTCCACCCTCGAATTCTTATTGAAGGCCGATAGGGCCAAATTGAGGGAGGTCAAGAAGATGCGCCAGCGCCACACGGATTGCCAGCGCCCTGCGGGCGATGGTGACGAGCCTATTGCTCGTCCTTCGGGGGCATTCGGGGCGGCGGCAGCGGGGTGAACACGGCGCCTTGCGCGCCGGCCGGCGGGGCGGTGAACTCGCCGGTCGAGGAATCGCCGCCGCTCGTCTCCAAGATCGTCTTGGGCGTCACATATTCGCGGACCAGGTCGATCAGGCTGCCATCGCCGCCGCCGAAATCGGCGGCGCGGCCGCCTTGCGGATGTCCGAGTGCGATCTCGTTCTCCGCGGCATGGGTCTTGTCGGCGAGCCTGTCGTTGTAGGGCACGCGGAAGGCCCGCGGGATACCGCTCGGACGATTGTCCTCGTCGAGCTGCTCGACCCAGAGATAGATCGAGCCGCGATCGCCCTGAAGCGAATGCGGCTCGACGATGCGGGCCTTCAGCAGCTTGAAGGTCGCCGGCAGCCGGTCGGAACTGGCCCAGCCGAGCAGCCCGCGCATCTCGGTGAAGCTGACGACATAGAAGGCGCTGGTCACGATCACCGCGACCGCCTTCAGCGACCAGTGCAGCCGCGCATAGACCAGCACGACCAGCAGCAGCGCGCCGATCACGGCGTAAGCGACCGACAGCGTCAGGATGACGGTCTGCAGATCAGTCACGGCGTATCCTCACAGGATTCCTGCTCACACCGGTCCTCGGATCGAGATCGGCGCCGTTGCGCCAGCCGCTGCGGAACGTCTCCAGCAGCGATTTCGGACGCTGGTCCACGTTGACGACCTTGCCTTCGGCATCGATCCGGAACCGCACCGCGGTCTTCTCGTCGCCGGTGTGGTCGAGCGTGAACTTGTTGTCGAACACCACCTGCGCCGTCGGATTGAGCTTCTGCACCTTCACGTTGGCCGTGACGGGCTCACCGGTCGTGGCCACGAAATGCGAGACGTTGACGGTGTATTCGCCGGCGAGGACACCGCGCACCGTGACGATCTCCTCGCGGATCGGCGAGGCGACCCTCTTGCCGGCGACCATGATGAAGTCGTTGGCCCCGCCGCGGTCGTCGCGGTCGAGGGTGAGGAAGCCGGCCTCGCGGTGGCGGTACCAGGCGATGTTGCCGGCGGGATCCTGCACGAACAGGTCGAGATCATCGGGGTGATTGTCCGGCCAGTCCAACGTGATCATGAACTCGGCCTTGGAGTCGATCTTGCCCTCCTTGGCATCCGGAGAGACCGCGAGCAGCGCCAGGAAGAACAGGAACGCGATCACCTGGAGCGCCTTGAACAGCATCACGCCCAGAGGGTCGAACGGCTCCTCGCGCGGATAGAGGCCGAAATCATCCATCATGACGGGGTGGCGCCCTTGATTGCCGCGCCCTTGCGCTCGAGCACCGGCGTCACATAGGTCTCGGTCAGCACCACCGCATCCGAGAACACGCGCTGGGTCGCCGCATCCAGCATGTAATACTGGATGCGGACCAGGATCGAGCCGACGAGGCCGGCGAGCGTCGTGTACATCGCGACCGCCATGCCGTCGCTCATCAGCCCCATCGAGGAGCGCATCGCGACCTTGTCGGCGGCATCGAGCCCCGCGATCGGTGCCAGCATGATGATGAAGCCGATGATGGTGCCGAGCAGGCCGAGCTTCATCAGCGTGTCGGAGACGAAGGCGCCGAACCCGTTGGAGCCGCGCAGCCGATCGGCGAGATTTCGCAGCAGCAGCGTCTGATCCACCGGGCGAAAATCCTGCGCCGCGGCCTTGGTCACCAGGCTTTCGATGTGATCCCGCACCAACCCGCGCGGCAACGCCGCCGCACGCGCATCGAGCACCTTGCCGCCATCGGGGGCCGCGAGCGCCGCCCGGCAGCGCCGCGCCGCCGCGCCCTCCCGCGCGATCGCCCGCGTGCGCAGGAAGCAATGGCCGCAGGTGACGACGTAGAGCAGCGCGATGACGCTGGAGATGTAGGTGCGGTCAGAGGTCAGCATCAGATGGATCAGGCCGAACCGCCACAGCAGCACGACGGCGAAGATCGAAAGTCCGGTAAAGATCATCCAGAACAGGAGCGCGCTGCGCTCGGACGGGTCGGTCGCGGCCGGCGCGATCGGTCCAATCGTCATCGAACTCATGCTGCAACGCTCCTCGGGCCGCAACGATTGGCCCATCAAGATTTCCACCCGATTAGATCAAAGCGGCCGTATCAGGTCCAAAGACCCATGCCCAATCCGGCTTGGGAAATTTGCCCGAGCTGCAATCCTGCCGAACCCCGCAATTGGCAAGGCGCGGCGGCGTTGTTAGGCTGACCTTATCAAACGTCGAGGGTGATCGCATGCGCCTCGTGCTTCAGCTTGTCGCCCGTCTGCTGCTCATCGTGGCCCTGTGCCTTGGCGCGGCAACCATTTGGGCCACGTTCGATGCCTATCGCAGCGTCGATCGGTCGACCGCAGCCTCGGCGCAGCGGGTCGCGCAGGCGCTTCAGGCGCTTTATTGGCGCGAGCTTTTGTTGCGTAGCAGCAGGGCCCGCGAGCATATCCTGCCCGTTCCGGACTGGCGCACCCTGGAGACCATGAAGCTGATCGCGCCCGGCGTCTGCGTCGAGTTCCAGCCCGCCGCGGCATTCGAGAAGCCGCTCTGCGGCCAGAGCGAGGGGCTGGGCAAGACTCCGCCGCGCTGGTTCGCCGCGATCGTGCCGATTTTCCTCGGCAGCCACGCCGAGGTGGTGCGGCCCGTCAGTCCCCGCGCCGCTTCCGCCGGCACCGTGGTCGCGACGCCGGATGCCGCCGCCGCGATCTCGCTCGCCTGGGAATACATCCTCAACGTGATCGATGTGGCGCTGTTGATGGCGGCGGCGATCGCAGTGCTGGCATCGCTCGCGATTGCGCATGCGCTGGCCCCGGCGCGCGCGATCGTGACGGCGCTGCAGCGCATGGCGCGCGGACAATATCGCACCAGACTGCCGCGCTTCCGCTCGATGGAGCTGGCGATGATCGGCGGCGCCGTCGAGGAGCTCGGCGACCGCCTGGAGGAAGCCACCGAGCAGCGCGCCGCGCTGACGCGGCGCCTGATCGAGATCCGCGAGGACGAGCGCCGCGCCCTCGCCCGCGAGCTGCACGACGAGTTCGGGCAGAATCTGTCCGCCATTCTCGCCTTCGCCAACACGATCGAGACGGCGAGCAAGAAGGGAAACGCCGACATCGGCATCGCACAGGATGCGCGGATGATCTCGCAGGCCACCCATCACCTGATGGCCTCGCTCCGCGATGCGCTGAAGCGCCTGCGCAATCCTCTGCCCGAGGAGCTCGGGCTCGAGGCGAGCCTCGTCAATCTCGTCGACAGCTGGCGCTCGCAGAGCGCGGCGCGGCCGACGATCCGGCTCGACCTCAGAGGCGACCTGACGGACGTGCGGGGAGCGGCCGCCACCACAGCCTATCGCGTGGCGCAGGAATGCCTGACCAACGCGCTGCGTCACAGCGCGGCCCGCGAGATTTCCTTGCGCATCGAACGACGGACCGGCGACGACAACGCGCTGCTGATCCGGGTCGAGGACGACGGCGGCGGCGATGCGGCGCGCGTCGCACAGTCGGCCGGCTTCGGCCTCACCGGCATCCGCGAGCGCGTCAATGCGGCCGGCGGATCGCTCTCGATCCTGCCTGCCCGCGGCGGCCTCAGCGTCGCCGCCACCATCCCGCTCGCCGCGTGAGGTCGACATGAGCGAGGTCGCAGCAACAGGCATCTCCGTGCTGCTGGTCGACGACCATCCGATCGTCCGGCAAGGCTACCGGCGCGTGCTGGAAAGCCAGGGCGATCTGCATGTCGTGGCGGAAGCCGACAACGCCGCGGACGCCTATGGCGCCTTCAAGGCGCATGACCCCGATGTCGTGGTGCTCGACATCTCGATGCCGGGCGCGAGCGGGCTGGAGGCGATCCGCAATATCCGCGCCCGCAGCCCGCGGGCGCGGATCCTCGTCTTCACCATGCACAACGAGGCCGTGCTGGTGAAAGCCGCCTTCGGCGCCGGCGCCAGCGGCTTCGTCACCAAGAGCAGCGAGCCGTCCGCCGTGGTCGGCGCCATCCGGGCCGTCGCCCGCGGCGAGCGTGCCATGAGCGACGACATCGCGCATGTCCTCGCCGAGGACAGCCTGTCGTCGGGTTCAGTGCTGGATCAGTTGGGGGAACGCGAGATCGAGATCCTGCGCCAGTTCGCCGGCGGCGCCACCACCGAGCAGATCGCGGCGTATCTCAATCTCAGTGTGAAGACGGTGCAGAACTATCACTACCTGATCAAGACCAAGACCGGCGCACGCACGGATGCGCAGCTGGTGCGGCTCGCCGCGACGTGCGGTCTGACGAGGATCTAGCAGCAGAGCTGCCGCACCGGTTTGGCCCCGAAGGTTCTCAATCTGCCGAACGAAATTGGAACGGAGACCATCCGGCTCCGGTTAACCCGGCAATGAAGGAGTACAGGGTCATGAGCAAGGGTCATCACAAGTCAGTCGACCATCCCCCCATTATCACGGTAGGCGAGCTGATCGACGAACTCTGCCGCCTGCCCGACACCGCCGTCGTCCACTTCCGCTGCCCGATGCTCGATCAGGAGCTGACATTCTACCATCTTCGAAAGCGGTCAAAAGACGCCGTCGAGATCGCGGTCAATGCATATCCGGAAAGTCCGCCGGTCGTGCCATCGTCCGATCCTGCCTTCCAAGCGCGAAGACATTCGGTTTCATCGCCCTCGCTTCGAAACGGCGCCCTTCTTCACAAGGCGAGAGGTTGATCCTCCGCACCGCGAATTGAATGAGTCCTGCGGCTTCAGGCCGCCTTCAGACCGCGCAGCAGCAGCGCCAGCGTCGCGTCGACGCGCGCGGGAAGATCGGCATCCTTCCACTCCTCGGCATGAGCCGGATGGTGGAAACGGACGGTCGCATCGAAGATCGCGCGCGCCGTGATCTTCGTGTCGGCGACGTCAAACACGCCCTGCTTCACGCCGTCGCCCAGGATCGCCGCGATCTGGTCGATCATGGTGTCCTTGTGACACTTCACGGCCGCACAGGCCTCGCGCGCCAGCGTCAGGTAGGTCTCGAACATTTCGGGGTCGTCGAGCACGCGCGAACGCTTGGCAGCGAACAGCGTGCGCAGCCAGCGCGCGAGCCTGTCCGGCGCCGGGCCCTGCTCCTCGACGATGGCGCGCAACGGCGTGTCGATGCGGTCCAGCCAGCGCTTGGCGACGGCCTCGCGCAGCGAGGCCTTGCTCGGGAAATGGCGGTAGACGCTGCCGTGGCTCACATCGAGCGCACGGGCCACGTCGACCACGGTGGCCTTGGCAAGTCCAAACCGCCTGAGCACGTCCTCGGTAACGTCGAGGATCCGCTCCGGCGTCAAGACAACAGCTTCATTCATGCCAGCACCATGTTCCCGTTCGGGTTCAGTTTCCCGGCAGTAGGGCTGCTTCCGAAGCGCCCTGGCCGGTCGTTTCGGAAAGCCTATGCCCTAATGAGGCAGTTTTGCAGCCTGCGCCGCGATCTGGCGCGCCACCAGCAAATTGAGCCAATGCCCAATCACGCCGGTCAGATTGAGGATTTCGGTCGTCATTGTCTTAAGTCTCCATTCGTCCGCGGGTCCCGGTCCTTCAATTCGCCCTCCGATCCGCTTCGGATGTCGGGCTCGCCGGGGCTTGTCGCGGGACGCCCAATCGGAGCGTCCGGAAACGGATATACACGTCTCGCTGACAGATTTCAATATCTGTCAGTCAATGATCCGTGATTGACAGTTAATTTTTGCGGCCGGGGCTGCCATCCCTGCGGGCCAGTCCGGTGGATAGCTCGGCGATCCCCCCTCTACCGCGGGCCAGATCGTTTGTTTCGCCTTGTCCGCTCTGTTAAATCACGGCGTAAAAAGCATTTGGCCGGCGCCGCCTCCTCAGGATCGCCCGCCCACCTTCCTGGAGCCGCCCGATGATCCCCCGCTATACTCGTCCCGAAATGGCCTCGATCTGGGAGCCGCAGACCCGGTTCAAGATCTGGTTCGAGATCGAGGCGCACGCGGCGGACGCGCTCGCCGAACTCGGAACCATCCCCAAGGAGGCCGCCAAGACGGTCTGGGCCAAGGCCAGGAATGCCACCTTCGACGTCGCCCGCATCGACGAGATCGAGCGCGAGACCAAGCACGACGTCATCGCCTTCCTCACCCATCTCGCCGAGATCGTTGGCCCCGAGGCGCGCTTCGTGCACCAGGGCATGACCTCCTCCGACGTGCTCGACACCTGCCTCAATGTCCAGCTCACCCGTGCCGCCGACCTTTTGCTCGCCGACCTCGACAAGGTGCTGGCCGCGCTGAAGAAGCGCGCTTTCGAGCACAAGATGACGCCGACCATCGGCCGCAGCCACGGCATCCACGCCGAGCCGGTGACCTTCGGCCTCAAGCTCGCCTATGCCTATGCCGAGTTCACCCGCGCCAAGGAGCGCCTGATCGCCGCACGGAAAGAGGTCGCGACCTGCGCCATCTCCGGCGCCGTCGGTACCTTCGCGCAGATTGATCCACGCGTCGAAGAGCACGTTGCGAAAGCCATGGGCCTCGTCCCAGAGCCGATCTCGACCCAGGTGATTCCGCGCGACCGCCACGCGATGTACTTCTCGACCCTCGGCGTGATCGCCTCCTCGATCGAGCGTATCGCGGTCGAGATCCGCCACATGCAGCGCACCGAGGTGCTGGAGGCCGAAGAGTTCTTCTCCGAGGGGCAGAAGGGCTCCTCCGCCATGCCGCACAAGCGCAATCCGGTGCTGTCGGAGAACCTCACCGGCCTCTCCCGCATGGTGCGCGCCTACGTGACGCCGGCGCTGGAGAACGTCGTGCTCTGGCACGAGCGCGACATCTCGCACTCCTCGGCCGAGCGCATGATGGGCCCGGATGCGACCGTCACGCTCGACTTCGCGCTGGTGCGCCTCGCTGGCCTGATCGACAAGCTGCTGGTGTACCCCGCCAACATGCAAAAGAACCTCGACCGCCTCGGCGGCCTCGTGCATTCGCAGCGCGTGCTGCTGGCGCTGACGCAGAAGGGCGCGAGCCGCGAGGATTCCTACAAGCTGGTGCAGCGCAACGCCATGCCGGTCTGGCGCGGCGAAGGCGACTTCCTCCAGCTTTTGAAGAAGGACGCCGAGGTGAAGAAGTATCTCTCGGACGCCGAGCTCGAGGAGCAGTTCGACCTCGGCTATCACCTCAAGCACGTCGATACGATCTTCAAGCGCGTGTTCGGCGAGAGCTGATATCCTCGTCATTCCGGGGCACGCGACGCGTGAACCCGGAATCTTGCGCTACAATCTCGAGACACCGGGTTCGATGCGTCGCATCGCCCCGGAACGACAAGAGAACCCACAAGAAACGGATCCCCCCATGCCCATCGTCAACCGCGTTGCCGCCCTCTCCGACGAAATGGCCGCCTGGCGCCATGACTTCCACGAGAACCCCGAGCTGCTCTACGAAGTCCACCGCACCGCCGGCATCGTCGCCGACAAGCTGCGCGAGTTCGGCTGCGACGAGGTGGTGACCGGCATCGGCCGCACCGGCGTGGTCGGCGTGATCCGCGGCCGCAAGTCCGCCTCCGGCAAGACCATTGGCCTGCGCGCCGACATGGACGCGCTGCCGATCATGGAGACGTCGGGCGTGCCCTACGCCTCGAAGGTCCCCGGCAAGATGCATGCCTGCGGCCATGACGGCCACACCGCGATGCTGCTCGGCGCCGCAAAGTACCTCACCGAGACGCGCAATTTCGACGGCACCGCGGTCGTGATCTTCCAGCCCGCCGAGGAAGGCGGCGGCGGCGGCAAGGCCATGGTCGAGGACGGGCTGATGACGCGCTGGAACATCCAGGAGGTCTACGGCATGCACAACATGCCGGGCCTGCCGGAGGGGCATTTCGCAACCACGCCCGGCGCGATGCTGGCCTCCTCCGACAACATCCAGATCACCGTCCATGGCAAGGGCGGCCACGCCGGCGCAGGCCCGCACAAATCCGTCGACAGCGTGCTGATCGGCTCGCAGATCGTGAATGCGCTGCAATCGATCGTGGCGCGCAACGTCGATCCGTTGAAGTCGGCGGTCATCTCGATCACGCAATTCCACTCCGGCACGGCCTTCAACATCATCCCGGAGATCGCCGAGCTCGGCGGCACCGTGCGCACGCTCGATCCCGAGGTGCGCGATCTCGTCGAACGCCGCATCGGCGAAGTCGCCGAGAGCGTCGCCCGCGCCTATGGCGGCTCGGCCGAGACCAAATACACGCGGATGTATCCGGTGACCATGAACCATGCCCGCGAGGCCGGCCTTGCCGCCGACGTCGCCCGCGACATCGTCGGCACCGATCGCGTCAACGACAAGTTCATCCCGATGATGGGCGCCGAGGACTTCTCCTTCATGCTGGAGGCGCGTCCCGGCGCGATGGTGCTGGTCGGCATGGGCGACGGCAACGAGTGCCATCACCCTGCCTACGTCTTCAACGACAACATTCTCGGCCACGGCGCCTCGTTCTGGGCCCGCCTGGTCGAGACGCGAATGCCGGCGAGCTAAAGCATGATCCGGAAAAGTGCGCAGCGGTTTTCCGAAACGATCATGCTTAAGCAACAACCTAAAGCGCGATGACGATTCATCCCAATTGCATCGCGCTTTAGGGGAAGCCTTGGGCGAGCCAAGCCCGGCTGGTCAGTTGCAGATCTCGCCAGTAATCTTCACGACCCCACTCCCTGGGCCGGGCACCGAACCAAGGCGGCAACCCTTTGCGACCGGTCTGCAGCCGGCTTGATTGCAGATCATCTGACCGGACGCTTGCGACTTAGGTGCCGCAGATTCCGCCTCTTTCCGGTCCTGATCGCGCTTCCTCGGTTCCTCGCGCGTCGCGACCGGCTTCTTCTCCTGGATCTTCTCGCATTCGTTATCGTCGCCGACGCGATAGCCTGGGCGGCAAGCGATCTTCACGCATTGGTCACCGTCGGCCTTGAAGCCGAAATTGCACACCAGCGGACAGACCCGTCCCGGCTTCGCCTTGAGCGCATCGAGCGCGTCGATACTGGCGAGCTTCACGTCGAACTGGGTGCCGGCATATTTGTTGAAGAGCGTCAGCGAACGCTGCGCGGCCGACGTCCACTCGCCCTCTGCGGCGGACGTCAGGCAGCCGACGCGGCGCAGCTCGCTCTGTACGGACTTGCTGAGGTCAGTCGCGGACAATGTCGCGGTTGCCCCAGCCGAGAGCGCGGCGACTTTCTTGTTCTCGACCTCGGGTATCTGCCTGTCAGGTGCCGGCTTTGCCGCTTGCTCGGACTTCTCGGCGGCCTGCCGGGCAGCCAGCTCGGCCTTGGCTTTTTCCGCCGCCTGCTTTTCGGCCAAGGCTTTCGCCGCCGCCGCCTCAGCCAGCTTACGCTGGTGCTCGGCCGCTTCGGCCCTCGCCTGCTCGATCTGCTTCTGTTTCTCTGCCGCGATGCGCGCCTCTTCGGCGGCCTTGGCCGCAGCAGCCGCCTTCTCCTGCTCGGCCTTCTGGGCTCGCTCGGCGATGAGCCTCGCCTTTTCCTGCTCGGCTGTCTTCGCTTTTTGTTCAGCGGCAGCGCGCGTCTCTTCGGCGCCGATCTTGTTCAACTGGCCCTTGGCGAGGTTGGCGTAGAAGCCGTCCGGATACGCCGCCAGGAAGGCTTCCCAGGCATCGCGCGTGGCCAGTTGGAGCGCGAGCTCATAGTCCCTGCGCACGGCCTCCTGCGGGTTAGCCTGGGGACCGGTTGGGACTTGCTTCGCGACGAGGGGCACGTCGTCGCCGCCGAGCGAGCCGTACACATAAGGCTCCTGCTTGTAGCCCGTGACCTTGAGCACGTCGTCGCGCACGAAACCGAAGGCCTTGCGCAGATCAAGTCCCGGCTTCGGCAGGTGCTCGACCAGTGCGGCGGCGAACGGGCTGTTTCTGGAATCGCCGTCGGAGGCGGTCGATCCCGCCTTAGCCGCGAAGGCAATCATGGTGTTAGGGCTGGTCGGCTCGACCTTGGCGAGGCCGCGTCCGATCGCGCGCGAGGCCAGCGTGCGCTTCATCGACTTCGCGAATGGATTGTCGCGGCACGCGTCCAGGATGATCAGACGCAGTTGCTTGGCGGGCTCGACCGCAAAGAGCGCACGCTCGACCGGAATAGTCTCGTCGAGAACGTCGCCGTCGGTCTCCAGCGTCGCGTCGGTCGGAATGAGATAGTTGGTTCCGTCGAGCTCGATGCCGTGCCCGGCGTAATAAATTACCGCCATGTCGGCATCGCGCGTCCTGCCCGCGAACTCGCGCAACATCCGCCGCATCTCGCTGGCATTGAGATCCAGCCTGACATCGACGGAATCGAAGCCAGCCTTCTTGAACATGCCTCCAACCAGGGTGGCATCGTTCGCAGGGTTGCTGAGCTTGGGTGCGCTCTTGTAGGCGGAATTTCCGATGACGAGCGCCACCCGCCGGTCGGCATGCGCCGGTCCGCAGGCAAAGCCCATCGCCAACATCAACAAAACAAATAGCCGAAGCGGAATCACTTGCGTCCCCCCGGATGCAATTCCATGAGACTATTCGCTAGCGTCGCCGATTTCCAATCCTTCTTATGTGACATCCATCACATAAAGGCTTCCGACTTCGATATGGATAACGTGCCGAAGCGTCCCCTTCCTGTCCGATTCAGTAAGCCAAAATGGGTGCTACACCTGCACGACCTCGTGCCGCATCACGAACGGCGCGAGCAGAGCGTGCACCTCGCCCGCAATCGTCTCGCGCTGATCCGGCGGCACACCGGCAAGCGTGACAGTCGCGATCGAGCCGTGACTGCCATGGGCGCCGACCTTGACCCTGCAATCGATGCCGCGCTCGACCAGCGGCGCCAGCACCTTGGTGAACACGCGCTCCGCCGCGTCCCAGCGCAGCTGCGGCTTGAACACTTTGCCGACGCCCGTCACCGGCATCGGGTCGATCGGAATGACCTGCACCGGAACGGCGGCGCGCTCCGGCGTGCGCTCGCGAACCCACGATTCCAACTCGCCCGGCTCGACCTTGGTGCCCGGCTTCAGCTGCACGTATCCCACGGGCAATTCGCCGGCATAGGCGTCGGGCTGGCCGACCACGGCGGCGAAGCCGACGGCGGGATGGCGGAACATGATCTCCTCGATCGGCGCCGGGTCGATGTTGTGGCCGCCGCGGATCACGAGGTCCTTGGCGCGGCCGGTGATCCAGAGATAGCCGTCGGCATCGAGGCGGCCGAGATCGCCGGAATTGACCCAGACCTCGTCGACGAAGGCACCCTTGTTGTGCTCGTCGTTGAGATAGCCGCCGAACACGCCGGGCCCGGCCATGATGACGACGCCGATCTCGTCTGGCTTGCAGTCGCGGATCAGGCGGCCATCGGCGTCCAGCTGCACGATGCGCACGCGCGAATAAGGCATCGGCAGGCCGACCGAGCCGAGCCGGATCGGTCGTGACGGATAAGCCAGCGTGTGCACGCTCGAGGTCTCGGTCATGCCGTAGACCTCGACCACCGGCAGCTTCAGCTTGTCCTGGATCGCCGAGCCGACGGCGACGGGGATCGCCGAGCCGCCGCCGGCGGCATATTTCAGGCTGGAAATATCCGCATTGCCAGGCGGCACCGCGAGCGTCGCGGCCAGCACCGTCGGCACGCTCGACAGCGCCTCGGGCTTGAAGCGCTCGACCAGTCCCCAGATGTTCTTCACCGCATTCGGATTGCGCCAGCCGCTCGGCGACAGCACGACCAGCGAGCCGCCGCTCGACAGCGTCGTCAGCACCTGTGTCAAGGAGCCCCCGACGTGAAACAGCGGCATGCCGAACAGCAGATTGGCGCCGGGCTTTCCCTTCAGCAGCAGATTGAGCGCCCAGGCCTGATAGACCTGGTTGGCATGGGTGTGCCGCACCAGCTTCGGCGTGCCGGTGGTGCCGCCGGTGTGGAAATAGGCGGCGATGTCACGGCCGGCAATCTTGCGCCCGCTGACGAGCCGGTCGGACGGCTGCTGCTTGATGAGGTCGCCAAAGGCGAAGATGCCCTTGTCGTGATCGCCGCCGCCGAACACCTGCACGATCGCCTTGAGGTGCTTGAGCTGGGGGCGGATCTGCTCGACCTTCTGCCAGATGTCGGTGCCCGGCATCGGCCCGAGCGCCACCAGGATCTTGGTGTTCGCAGCTTCCAGGATTTCCGCGATCTGGTGCGGCTCGAGCAGCGGATTGACGGGATTGGCGATGCCGGCGGCCTCCGCACCGAACAGCGTCACGAAGGCATCGGGCACCAGCGGCAGCATGAAGCTGATGACGTCGTCCTTCTCCGCGCCGAGCGCGTGAAACATGTTGGCGGCCTGCGTGACGCGCGCGATGAAGTCGCGGTACGTGACCACGACCGGCGTGTCGGCGGGATCGGCGTTCTGCAGGAACTGGATCGCCGCGCCGTCGGGGTTGCGCTCCGCACCCAGCTTGATGGCGTCATAGGTGCTCTCGGCCGCAACGCGCTCTGCGTAAGGAACCTGCTCGAAGGCGCGGACGTCCGCGTCCGTCAAAAGCTCCGGATAGTCGTTGCCGATAAGCCGATCGAGCGCATGGATGCCCGCCATGGAATTCCGTCCTCCCTCAGATGCATGTCCCCCGCCCGCTGTCTTTTGACATTTTGTTCGGCGAGGCCTCGACCGATGGCCGGTCGAGCGAGCGCAGAATGATGGATGATTTGCCGTTCGTCCATGGCCTACCCGCCGCGGCGACCGCCTCGATCGACACCGGCATTGAACCTCCACACCCAATTCCGGGACCAAGAACTGGCGTCGGATGCGCCGGCCAGCGTCCTGCCGCAAGACTTGAGGTGATCATGCCCATGCACCGGAGCAACTTCATCACCAGGCTGCGCGTAGCGCTCGCCATGGCAGCGGCGATCGCCATGCCGGGTGCGGCGTCGGCCGACGCCCAGCTCGACAAGATGCGAGCCAAAGTGGCGGCTTTCATCGCCGACAAGATGGAGAAGCTGGGCGGATCGCGCATCGTCTACAGGGTGGACACCGACGGCTTGCGCGAGGCAGTCGTCGCGGACCTGCGCGACGACGTCTACAAGACCCTGCGCGAGGGCCGGATCGCCTTCTCCGGACTCGCGATCCGCGACGGCCGCGTCGAGGTGAATATCCCCGACGCGAAGGGCCGCGAACAGCTCACACGCAAGCTCGCTTCGGCGGCGGAGGACTTGCCCACGCACGCGCTCACAATTACCGGCAGTGGCGACGGGTTGATCAGGCTGGCGCCGACCGAGGCTGCATCCGCCGCACGCCTGCACGAGCTGGTCGACGATTGCATCGCCATGATCGAGCAGCGCCTCAAGGACGCCGGCGTAACGCTCGCCAGCGTCCAACCCGAGGGCACAGATCGCATTCGCATCTTCCTGCCCGGCATGACGGAGCCCGAGCGCATCACCGCGATCTTCGCCAGGAAGGTCAAGGTCAGCTTCCGCCAGGTCGACGTCTCGATGCCTGCCGAGCAGGCGCAGCGGGGCGCGCCACCGGACGGCACGGAAGTTCTGCTCGGCTTCAAGGACAACAAACCCTACCTCGTCGCCAAGCACAGCGCGCTCGACGGGGACGACATCAGCTATGCGGGTCCGGGATTTGCAAGCGGCACGAAAGAGCCCGTCGCCTTGTTCCGTTTCAACGGCCGCGGCACGCGGCGCTTTGCCCACATCACCAGCGAGAACGTTGGCAAACCCTTCGCCATCGTGCTCGACGACAAGGTCGTCTCGGCTCCCGAGATCCGCGAGCCGATCACCGGCGGCTCCGGCCAGATCTCCGGAAACCTGACACTGGAAGAAGCCAACAGCATCGCCATGATGCTGCGGGCCGCTTCGCTGCCGGGGCGCCTTGGCCTCGTCGAGCAGCAGGTCGTGCAGCCCGCCGCCAAGCTGTAAGGCGAAGATCGTCCGGCGCCCCGCCTGGGGCATGCAGCCGCCTCCGCGACGCCGGCCCCTGCCCGAATCACGGCGCGCCACAGCCTGGTGGGCACCAACCGGCAATTGCCGAAACGTCCGATCGGGCTAGAATTTGCCTCTTGCGACATGGTGGCCGAAGGCTTCATTTCAGCCGGCCGTCATGCGATTTCGGCTATAGGTGTCGAGCACACCGACCAGGACTGAAGGCCTTACGCGGGGTTAGTACCATGCCGTCCGGCAGCGCAGACATTTCCTCGATCCTCGACCGCATTCTCGACGCGGCCACGGACAATCTCAGGATCGCGAAGATCCTGGTTCAGATGGGCCTCGATCCCAACAACGTCACCTACGACGCGATCTTCAACCGCCTGCTGGAGATCTTCGTCAGCAACATCACGCTGGCCAATATGTTCGCCGTGGTCGGGGCGGTCTTCTTTGTCGCCACGCTCTTGATGCGGACGATGGTGCCGCTGCGCGTCGCCAACATGATCGGCTGCGCGTTCTTTGCCATCTTCGGCGCGCTCTCCGCCAACGTCGCAACGTTTCTGCTCTATCTGCTGATGCTTCCGATCAACGCCCTGCGCCTCCGGCAGATGCTCAAGCTGGTCAAGAAGGCGCGCCATGCCGCCGAAGGCGACATGTCGATCGAATGGCTCAAGCCGTTCATGACCGAGCGCAAATATCGCCGCGGCGACACGCTGTTCAAGCTACGCGATCCCGCCAAGGAGATGTTCCTCACGGTCACCGGCAAGTTCCTGGTCAAGGAGATCAATGTCGAGATCCTGCCCGGAGCGCTGATGGGCGAGCTCGGCTTCCTCACGCCGGACAACCGGCGCACCGGCACGGTCGAATGTATCGAGGACGGCCAGGTGCTGACGATCACCTATGACCGGCTGCTCGAGATCTACTTCCAGGATCCGCAGTTCGGCTATTACTTCCTGGTGCTGACCAGCCAGCGCCTCCTGCAGAACATCGATCGCTTGCAGAAGCAGCTGGCTACGGAACGGGCAGCCACGACGAACAGGATCGCGTGAAGTTGGGCGGCCCACGCCGGGCCGCGTCATGTCGGCCCCGGGATTTCTGTGGATGCCGCCGTCCGCGCTCGCTGCCTCCCTTCCAATGGCGTCGTCCAGCCCCGCCGCAAAACCGCCCCAAAAACCGAATGGTAACCATGGCGCCTTAAGGTGACGACGTGACCCATTCTCCGACGATCCTGGTGTTCGATTCCGGCCTTGGCGGGCTCACGGTGCTCCGTGAGGTCGTGGCCGCGCGCTCCGAGGCGCACTTTGTCTACGTCGCCGACGACGCCTTCTTCCCCTACGGCCATCACAGCGAGGACGAGATCATCGCCCGCGTCGTGCCGCTGATGGGGGAGCTGATCGGCACGCATGAGCCTGATATCGTCGTCATCGCCTGCAACACCGCGTCAACCCTGGTCCTGTCGCACTTGCGCGCCGCTTATTCCGTACCCTTCGTCGGCACCGTGCCGGCGATCAAGCCGGCCTGCGCGCAGTCAAGGACCCGGCGCGTCTCGGTGCTCGGCACCAAGGGCACGGTGAGGCGCGAATACACCAAGGCGCTGATCCGCGATTTCGCGCAAGGCTGCGAGGTGACGCTGGTCGGCTCGCCCGAACTCGCCTCGCTCGCCGAGGCCGCGCTGGGCGGCGCTTCCGTCAGCGACGGCGACATCCTTGCCGAGCTCGCTCCCTGCTTCGTCGGCGATACCGAGGATGCCGGCGCGCGCACCGACACCGTCGTGCTCGCCTGCACCCATTATCCGCTGCTGCTCGACCGGCTGAAGCGGCTGGCCCCCTGGCCGGTCGACTGGATCGATCCCGCGCCGGCGATCGCAAGGCGCGTCTCCGATTTGCTCGGTCCGCGCAGCGGAGAGGTCGCGCAATCCGGCGCCGAGATGATCTTTACCTCGAACCGCGTGCACGGCCTTTCGGCCACGCTGACGCCGTTCTTCGGCGGACGCGCGCTGGCCTGACTTTCCGCCTCGGTGCCGCGCTGCTACGTTTTGCCGTCGTCACCCAGATGCAGGTCTTTCGATGTCGGTCCCGTCCACGCCACTCAACCGTCTCCGCCAGCTCTGGCGCGAGGGGCGCCCCGCCTTCGGTGCGATCGCGACCATCCCGAGCGTGCAGATGGTGCAGATCATGGCGCGCTCGCTCGATTGGATCATTGTCGATCTCGAGCACGGCCCGATCGGATTGACCGAAGCACATGCGATGATCGCCGCAACCACGGGCACGCCGTGCACGCCCCTGGTGCGGATCGCGGCGAACGAGCCGTGGCTTGCGAAGGCGCCGATGGACATTGGTGCCTTCGGCATCAACTTCCCGATGATCACCAGCCGCGCGGACGCCGAAAAGGCGGTGCGCAGCGTGCGCTATCCGCCGCGTGGCGATCGGCTCTGGGGCCCCTTCCACGCCCCGTTCCGCTGGGGCCAGTCGATGCCGGACTACATGGCCAGCGCCGACGACGAGATGATCTGCATGGTCACCATCGAGCATGTCGACGCCGTCAACCGCATCGACGAGATCATGGCGACGCCGGGCATCGACGTCGCGGTGATCGGCCCCGGCGATCTCGCCACGTCCATCAACAAGCGCGGCCAGATGGACGACCCGGAGCTGCTGGAGCTGATCGCGCGCGCGGAGGCCGGCATCCTCAGAAGCGGCGTACCGATCGGCGGCGTCGCCCGCACCGCCGATCAGGCCAACGCCCTGATCGACCGCGGCTACCGCGCCATCGCCCTCGGCTTCGACTGGTCGCTGTTCCAGCGCGGCATCATGGCGGCGTTCGAGGGGATCAGGCGCTGAGCGAGTCCAAACGGCACAGGAACATTAGTAAAGCATTGAAAACAATTTGTATTTTCACCTCGAATAGGCGGCAGCCGCCGTCGCTGCCGTGCGCCGAACCGACTGGCCCCAACAGGGTTGGTTCGTGCTAGAGCAGACAGCGAGCGGGAAATCCGCTCGCTGCACATATTTTCATCCGCGGGAACCGAAAGACCGATGCGCGGGAAACCCAAGAACATTTCGCTGCCGCGCCGGCTGATTTGCGACCTCATGCGCGCCTCGATGGACGTGCCATTCGTTTCGCTGTCCCGCCCGCTCAATGTCCGCCCCCTGCTGGAGGCCCGCGCAGGCGCGCTGGCGCCCGCGGGCTGGGCCGCGATGTTCGTCAAGGCCTTCGCCCTGATCGCCAGGGACGAGCCGATCCTGCGCACCGTCTACGCCAAATGGCCCCGTCCCATGCTCTACGAGCTGCCCAAGAGCGTGGCGCTGGTGGCCGTGGCCCGGGTCGAGGATGGCGAGGAATGCGTGATGCCGCAGCGAATCGCGGCGCCCGAGGCCATGGCGCTGGCCGCGGTCGATGCGGAGATCCGTCGCGCCAAGACGGCGCCGTTCAACGACGTCCCGATGTTCCGCAAGATCATGCGGGCGACCCGCCTGCCGCTGCCGCTGCGCCGCCTGTCCTGGGCGATCGGCCTGAATTTCGGCCGGCAGCGCGGCAATTGGTTCGGCAGCTTCGCGGTCAGCTCGGTGGCCGCCTATGGCGGCGGCGAGCTCCATCCGATCACGCCGGGCCCCTTCATCGTCAGCTATGGGGTGGTCGAGCCCGACCAGACCATCCACGTCGTGATCCGCTGGGATCACCGGGTTACCGACGGCGCTCCGATTGCCCGGGTCCTGACCCGGCTGGAACAGGTGCTGAACACTGAAATCGCTGCCGAATTGCGGGCCGGTCCCAAGTCCATCCGGGCGGTCGGCGGTTAAGGCCCGTCATTCCGGGGCGGCGCGGAGCACCGAGCCAGGAATCTCGAGGTTCTCAGGTGCGCAATTGCACACTAGCGTTCGCCCTGTGGGCACCCGGAATGACCGAGGTGACGTTGACAGGACGCCCCAAACTCCCCTAAAAGCCGCCTGCTCGCGGGCCGATTTCGGCCCGCGAAGCGTTTCGCGACCCGTGGTCCACTCCCTTAAGCTTTGGGGATCGGACCTGTCGGTGCCGGGCCCAGGTCCGTCACACAGGAGGGCGCGTTTCCTCAAACCATGCAACCGAAGAGGACGCGATGACTAAGCGCAGTGAGGCGAAGTACAAGATCGATCGCCGTATGGGCCAGAACATCTGGGGCCGCCCGAAGAGCCCCGTGAACCGTCGTGAATACGGCCCCGGCCAGCACGGCCAGCGCCGCAAGGGCAAGCTCTCCGACTTCGGCGTGCAGCTGCGAGCCAAGCAGAAGCTGAAGGGCTACTACGCCAACATCAGCGAGCGCCAGTTCCACGGCATCTATGTCGAGGCAAGCCGCCTCAAGGGTGACACCGGCGAGAACCTGATCGGCCTGCTCGAGCGTCGTCTCGACGCGGTCGTGTACCGCGCCAAGTTCGTCTCCACGATCTTCGCCGCACGCCAGTTCATCAACCACGGCCACATCAAGGTGAACGGCCGCAAGGTCAACATCTCGAGCTACCAGCTCAAGGTCGGCGACGTCGTCGAGGTCAAGGAAGCCTCCAAGCAGCTCGCCCACGTGCTCGAAGCCAGCCAGCTCCCCGAGCGCGACACGCCCGACTATCTCGAAGTCGACCACGGCAAGATGACCGCCAAGTACATCCGCATCCCCGGCCTCTCCGACGTGCCTTTCCCGGTGCAGATGGAGCCCCATCTGGTCGTCGAATTCTATTCGCGCTGATCATTTCGGCAGAACGACATTCAAAGGCCCCGGTTTTCCGGGGCCTTTTCATTTTTGGGCGGCCACTCGCCTGTTTCAGCCGGTCCGTGCTATGCTCGCACCTAGCGGAGTTGACCATGACGCGTCTTCTGGAAGAGGCTTTCAGCAAGGTTTCCAACCTGCCCGATTCAGAGCAGGACGAGCTGGCGCGAGCCCTGCTCGAGCTCGCCGGCATCGATCAACCTCCTATCCAGTTAACGGTGGCGGAAGACGCAGATCTCGGCGAGGCCGAAGCTGAAATCGCCCGCGGCGAGTTGGCCAGCGCCGACGAAGTCCGAGCGATGTGGGCCAAGCACGGACTGTGAAGGCTCGCTACGCCAAGCGGGCGCTCGCCCAAATCGACGAAGTTCTGACCTACATCGATGCGCGTTCTCCCCAAGGAGCCAATCACGTGCGCGACCGCCTCGTCGCACTCATCACGCTGCTTGGGGATCACCCGTACGCAGGCCGGTAGACCACTCGTGCATACGTCCGTCGCTTGCCGGTCAACCCTTATCCCTATCTGATCGATTATCGTGTGACCGAGACAGAAATCGTTATTATGCGGTTTCGTCACGCCGCGCGGCGTCCACCCAGAGCTCGCTGACCGCGAGCACATGCATTTCCCTCAGGGAGCAAGTTGATGCTCTACACCCCTCCCCCTGTCGACCCCAAGGCGCCGCCGGTGCGCATCAATCTGCTCTCGGACACGCAGACGAAACCAACAGCCGGGATGCGCGAGGCGATGGCGCGCGCGGAGGTCGGTGACGAGCAGGTCGGCGACGATCCTACCGTGAACGCGCTGTGCGAGCGCGTGGCCGATCTGCTCGGCAAGGAGGCGGCGGTCTACATGCCCTCGGGCACGATGTGCAACGTCACCGCGACGCTGGTGCATTGCCGCCCCGGCGACGAGATCCTCGCCCACGAGACCGCGCACATCATCGCCCGCGAAGGCGGCGCTCATGCCGCGCTCGGCGGCTTCCAGGTCACGCAGCTCAAGGGCGAGGGCGGCCAGTTCACGCCGGAGACGCTCCGGAAGGCCCTGCATCCGCGCACGCGCTACCAGCCGCCGCAGACCGTCGTCAGCGTCGAGCAGACCGCCAATATCGGCGGCGGCACGATCTGGAAGAAGGCAGCTCTCGACGAGATCGTGACCATCGCCAGGCAGCACGGCCTCGTCACACACATGGACGGCGCGCGCCTGCTCAACGCCACCGTGGCCAGCGGCGTCTCCCCGCGCGACATGACGGCGGGCTGGGACTCGGCCTGGATCGATTTCTCCAAGGGGCTGGGCGCGCCGATCGGCGGCGTGCTCGCGGGCTCGCGCGCCTTCATCGATGCGGTCTGGCAATGGAAGCAGCGCCTCGGCGGCTCGATGCGCCAGGCCGGCATCTGCGCCGCCGCCTGCATCTACGCGCTCGACCATCACGTCGATCGGCTCGCCGACGACCACGCCAATGCGCGCGCGCTCGCCCGCGGTCTGTCGCAGATCGCAGGCATCGAGGTCCAGGAGCCCGAGACCAACCTCGTCTTCTTCAAGCCCGACGGCGCCGGCATTGCCGGCGACAAGATGGTCGCGGCACTGCGCCAGCGCGGCGTCACGCTCGCGATGATGGACGGACGCATCCGCGCCTGCACGCATCTCGACGTCAATGCGGCCCAGGTCGAGGAGACGATCGGATACGTCCGCGAGATCGTGCGCGGCGCGTAAAGCATGATCCGGAAAAGTGCGCAGCGGTTTTCCGAAAAGATCATGCTTAAACAACAACCTAAAGCGCGATGACGATTCATCCTAATCGCATCGCGCTTTAGCTAGCGTCCCATCGCCTCATAGACCAGCCGCTTCAGCTCGTCCTGGATCGGGCCGCGCTGCGAAGGCGACTGCATCATGCAGATCACGAACATGTCGTCGGCGGGATCGATGAAGAAGAAGGTGCCGCCGACGCCGTCCCAGCGATATTCGCCTGCGGGCAGCGGCGGCTTCGCGCGCGTGCGCACGGCAAAGCCAAGACCAAAACTGCTGTCGGGGCCCGGAAAATAGAATTCCGGATTCTTCGCGATCCCGCCGTCGAGCTGGTCCGACGCCATCAGCGCTACGGTCTCGCGCCTGAGATAGCGGCGACCGTCGAGCTCGCCGCCATTGAGCAGCATCTGTGCAAAACGTGCATAGTCGCCGATGGTGCCGACCATGCCGGCACCACCGGATTCCCAGCGACGCGGCGCGGTCGCCTCGATGATGCCGGCGACGGGACGATCGAACCAGTCGCCGGGCAAAGCTTCTGCGATCAGCGGCCGCCGGGCATCGTCGGCGACGAAGAACGCCGTATCCCGCATGCCAAGGGGATCGAGCAGCCGCTCCTTCTCGAACTGATAGAGCGACCGACCCGATGCCGACTCGATCACCCGGCCCAGCACGTCGGTCGAATGGCCATAGTCCCACAGCGTCCCCGGTTGCTCGGCCAGCGGCAATCGCGCGAGCCGCTCGGCGAATTGCGCATTGTCGGGATCGCCGTCGAACAGGCCGGCTTCCGCATAGAGCCTGCGGACGGGACTGCTGCCATAGAAGCCATAGGTGATGCCGGACGTATGCCGGAGCAGATCGCGCACCGTGATCGGTCGCGCCAGCGGCTGGAGGGCCAGCTTGCCATCTGCTTGCGGGACGCCGACCTGCACATCGGCGAAGGCCGGAATGTATCTCGCGACGGGGTCATCGAGAGCGAGCTTGCCGTCGTCGACCAGCATCATCGCCGTTACCGAGGTGATCGGCTTCGACATCGAGTAGAGGCGGAAGATGGTGTCGTCCGTCATCAACTGCGCCGGCGCGACGTTGCGCTGGCCGAATTTGCGGTAGAGTGCCGGCTTGCCGTGCTGTTGGATCAGAAGGATTGCGCCGGGGATCCTGCCGGCGGCGACCGCATCGTCAAGGAACGCACTGACGCGCGCAAGTCCCGCCGTCGAGAAACTGCGGGCAGCCGGCGCTTCGGCACGGAGCTGGCTCGCCGCACCGGTCAGCAGGACAAAGGCGGCGGCGAGGACGATCCGAACGAACGCCTCACTTCTCCATGGCTTCATAGACCAGCTGCTTCAAGGTCCGCTGCACGCGCTGCCGCTCGCTCGGAGTCTGCTCCAGGAGGACGAAGAACATGTCCTGCTTGGGGTCGATCACGAAGTAACAGCCGGAGGCGCCGTCCCACTTGAGTTCGCCGAGGTTGCCGGGGGGCGGCGGCTTGGCATTTCCGGGATCGGTACGGACCGCAAGTCCGAGACCGAAGCCGAAACCGTCCCCGGGAAAATAGAAAAAGTCGCGATCGACGCCGGAGCCGGGGCCGACCTGGTCGGTCGCCATCAGCTTGAACGTCTCCGGCTTGAGAATGGTCTTGCCGTCGAGGCTGCCGCCGTTGAGCAGCATCTGCGCGAACCGCCGATAGTCCGCCATGGTCGTCACCATGCCGCCGCTGGCAAACATGATCTTCTTGGCCACGGTCGGATCGTTGATGCGGCCGACGCGGAAATCGGCGTCGTTCGGCACCGGCTGCGCCAGCAACTTCTGCTTTTCGGGATCGCTGACGAAGAAGCCGGTATCGACCATGCCGAGCGGATCGAGCAGCTTGTCACGCATGATGTCGATCAGCGGCTTGCCGGCGGCGACCTCCATCACGCGCGCCAGGACGTCGGTGGAATGACCGTATTGCCAGAGCGCGCCCGGCTGGTTGTGCAGCGGCAGTCTGGCGATGCGCTCGGCGAACTCGGCGAGATCGAAATCGCCGGCATAGATGTTGGCCTCGCGATAGGCCTTGCGGACCAGGCTATCGCCATAGAAGCCATAGGTGATGCCCGAGGTGTGCGTCATCAGATCGTGCACCGTCATCGGCCGATTGGGCGGCACCAGTTCGAGCGATTTGGTGCCGTCCTCGGCCTTCTTCTCGACGCCGACCTTCACATTGGCGAAGGATGGGATGTATTTCGAAACGGGATCATCCAGCTTGATCTTGCCGTCCTCGACCAATTGCATCGCGACCACAGCGGTGATCGCCTTGGTCATCGAGAACAGGCGGAAGATGGTCTTGTCGGTGATCGGCGCCTTGCTGACCACGTCCTGCACGCCGAAGGCTTCATGATAGACCGGCTTGCCGTGCTGCTGGATCAGGACGGTTGCACCGGCGATCTTCCCGGTCGCGACCTCGTTCTTGAAGAACTCGGTGATCCGCGCGAGCTTGTCCTGATTGAAATGCGCGCCGGCCGGAATCTCGTAAGTGCCCTCGGCACGCGCCAGCGACATCGCGCCGAGCGACACCAGCGCGCCGCAAACCAGCGCACGCAGCCCAAACTGTGAAATCATATCCCCTCCTCGGAACATGGTCCGGCGGAGTGTACCGGCCGCCTCAGTCGGCACAAGGGCCGGCGTATCGCGCAAGTGCCTCGGCATGGAGTTTGGCGCTTGGCTCCGCGAAGCAGCAGAACACGACCCGGGTCACGGACGGCGCAGCAGTGAGGCCTTCGATCGTCGTGCGCACGGCGATGTCGGCCGCCCGGTCGGCGGGAAAACGGAAAATGCCGGTCGAAATCGCGGGCAATGCTACCGAGGTCAGCCTGTGCTTCCCGCACAGCTCCATCGAACGGCGATAGCAGGAGGCGAGCAGATCGTCCTCGCCAATCGTGCCGCCATTCCAGACCGGCCCGACGGTGTGGATCACATGGGCGGCCTTGAGCCGGTAGCCTTTGGTGATCTTGGCATCACCGGTCTTGCAGCCGTGCAGCATGCGGCATTCGGCGACCATGTCGGGCCCGGCGGCCCGATGGATCGCGCCGTCCACGCCGCCCCCGCCAAGGAGCGACGTGTTGGCTGCGTTGACGATGGCGTCAACGCAGAGCGTGGTGATGTCGGCAACGATGACCTCGAGCTCGGCGCCGCCGATCCGGCGAGCCAGCTGGGTCATTTATCAGGCCGCGACGACGACGCCCTTCTCGGAGAGAAGCTGCTGCAATTCGCCAGCCTGGAACATCTCGCGGACGATGTCGCAGCCCCCGACGAACTCGCCCTTCACATAGAGCTGCGGAATGGTCGGCCAGTTCGAATATTCCTTGATTCCGTTGCGGAGCTCGGCGGATTCGAGCACGTTGAGGCCCTTATAGCCGACGCCGATATGGTCGAGGATCTGGACGACCTGGCCCGAGAAACCGCACTGCGGAAATTGCGGCGTACCCTTCATGAACAGAACCACGTCGTTCGACTTCACTTCGTTGTCGATGAATTCCGCGATGCTCATATCCGTGTCCTTCTGGGGCAGAGCCCTCAACAATATCCCTCGGGCCGGCTCAGCCGATCTAACCCGATACCTTCCTATATATGTAGCCCAAACCGTTGTGCATCCAAAGTAAAATGGCGGCGAGAGGTCCCCTGCGACCGGTTTGACCCGGGCCAGGTCCATAGGCTGACGACATCAATATCATCGCCGGAGAGGACTTTCATACCGTAACGGAGCCCCTATCTAGGACGAACGTCGGTTGTGGAACCGGGTAACGCCAACAACGTTCTCTTGTCCTGTCTGGAGAAAAACGTGACGAAACAAGCCTCCGCCACGGCCGCCGCCCCGCTTTCGTCACTGTCCGGTCCGGGCGGCCTCGCCCAGAGGCTGCAGGACGCGTTCATTGCCGTCCGCAATGAGACCGAGCGCCGGGCCGCGCCGCTCTCGCCGGAGGACCAGCAGATTCAGTCCATGCCGGATGCAAGCCCGACGAAATGGCATCGGGCGCATACCACCTGGTTCTGGGAGCAATTCCTGCTCGGCGAGCACGTGGCGGGCTATCGCCCCTTCCACCCCGATTTCGCGTTCCTGTTCAATTCCTATTACGTCAGCGCCGGCCCGCGTCATGCGCGCAATCATCGCGGCGACATCACCCGTCCCAGCGCCGATCAGGTCGGCGCCTATCGCAAATATGTCGATGCGGCCGTCCTCAAATTCTTCCGGGAGACCGGCGCGGACAAGCTTCGCGAGATCGCGCCGCTGGTCGAGGTCGGGCTGAACCATGAGCAGCAGCATCAGGAATTGATGTTCACCGACATCCTGCACGCATTTGCGCAGAACCCGGTCTATCCGGCCTACGACCCGGACTGGCGCTTTCCCTCCCCGACGCGCACCGGCGATGAATGGCTGCAACTCAACGAAGGCATCCACACCGTCGGCCATGTCGACGACAGTTTCCATTTCGACAATGAGAAGCCCGCGCATCGCGCCCTCGTTGGCCCGGTCAAGCTGGCGCGCAATCTCGTCACCAATGGCGAGTGGCTCTCCTTCATGCGCGACGGCGGTTACCGGACCGCGACGTTGTGGCTGATGGACGGCTTTGCCGCGGCCAGCAAGGACGACTGGCAGGCCCCGGGCCATTGGCGCGAGGCCGATGGCGCATGGCAGGTCATGACGCTCGCCGGCCTCAAGCCGGTCGACCCCGAAGCGCCGGTCTGCCACGTCAGCTATTACGAGGCCGACGCCTTCGCGCGCTGGGCCGGAAAGCATCTGCCGACCGAAATGGAATGGGAGGTCGCAGCGCGCACAGGCCAGCTCAACGACGCCTTCGGCATCGTCTGGCAATGGACCCGGTCTTCGTATTCGCCATATCCCGGCTACCACGCCGTCGAAGGCGCGCTCGGCGAGTACAACGGCAAGTTCATGGTCAACCAATTGGTGCTGCGCGGCTCCTCGCTTGCAACTCCGGAGGGCCACAGCCGTATCACGTATCGGAACTTCTTCTATCCGCACCACCGCTGGCAGTTCACGGGACTGCGGCTCGCCGACTACGAGTAGAGCATGATCCGGAAAAGTGTGCAGCGGTTTTCCGAAAAGATCATGCTCAAAGAAGCAAAACCTGAGATGCGACCTCGTCGCGCTTTGGGTTCATCCGACGACAAATGCGCGCCGGACAGCGCGTTCAGGAGAGTATCATGAATGTGCACGCCAGCGCTTTGGCCGAAGCCCATCTTCCCGACGAGCAGACCACCGCCTTCGCCCGCGAGGCCATCGAGGACCTCTCGCAGCAGCCGAAAAAGCTGTCGCCGAAATATTTCTACGACGCGACCGGCTCGGAGCTGTTCGAGGCGATCACGAAGCTGCCGGAATATTATCCGACGCGCACCGAGCTTGCGATCCTGAGGGAGCGCGGCAGCGAGATCGCAAAGATCATTCCGGAGCATGCCGCCCTGGTCGAGTTCGGCGCCGGCGCGACCACCAAGGTTCGCCTGTTGCTGAACCATTGCAAGTTCGCGGCCTACGTGCCCGTCGACATCTCCGGCGACTTCCTGAAGGCGCAGGCGAACGGCCTGAAACGGGATTTCCCCTCGCTCGGCATCTATCCGGTCGCGGCCGACTTCACCACGCCGTTCGAGCTGCCCAGACAGGTCGCGTCCATGCCGAAAGTCGGATTCTTCCCGGGCTCGACCATCGGCAATTTCGAGCCGCAGGAAGCCCAGGCCTTCCTGAACAGCGCGCGCAAGATTCTGGGCCGGGGCGCGCAGATGATCATCGGCGCCGACCTCGAGAAGGACGAGCGCGTGCTCTATGATGCCTACAACGATGCCGCCGGCGTCACCGCGCGCTTCAACCTCAACGTTCTCGTGCGCATCAACCGCGAGCTCGGCGGCAATTTCGATCTCTCCGCCTTCACCCATCGCGCGATCTACAATCGCGAGCGCCATCGCATCGAGATGCACCTGATCAGCAAGAAGAGCCAGACCGTGCGGCTGCTCGGCACCAGCTTCTCGTTCAAGCCGGGCGAGAGCATCCACACCGAGAACAGCTACAAGTACAGCCTCGAGCGTTTTGCCGCGCTGGCGCAGGGCGCCGGCTGGCGGGTGCGCGAAAGCTGGACGGATGCGGCCAAGATGTTCTCGGTGCATGCGCTGGAGGTGGCGGAGTAAGCTCCTCCGCGCCTACTCCTCCGGCGCCGACCCCAGCGATACCGACTCCCAGACGGCCACCACGATCATGATGACGCTGGTCGCGACCGACAGCCAGAGCGGCGAGAGATCGGCGGCGAACCACCACAGCACCAGCAGCAGCATGATGCCGATACCGTGCGAGAGTTGCAGAAAGCCGCGGATCGCGTGCTTGAACAGGATCGTGCCGACCAGGAACACCAGCGGACCGCCGATCGTGCTCACGATCGTGCGCATATCGGAATGGCCGGTGGGGTGCTTCAGCACCAGTTCGTCCGAGACCGCGGTCAGGATGATGCCAGCAATGATCGGCATGTGCAGATAGGTGTAGGCGAGCCGCGCCAGCCGGCCGGATTCGGCGGACTTCGAGATGCGCGCGGCGCCGGCCTCCGCGCCCTTGTGGAAATAGACCCACCACATCGCGATGGCGCCGACCAGCGCGGAGACGAAGGCCAGGATGTTGGCCGCACTCCATTCCAGCTCGGCAAAGGTCGCCCCGTTGACGACGACGGCTTCGCCGAGCGCGATGATGACGAAGAGCGAGCAGCGCTCGGCCATGTGGCCGCCTTCGACGGCCCAGGCCTCGATTGAGGAGAAGCCCAGCTTCGGCACCCAGAAGCGGACCGCGGGCGAGATGTATTCGATCGTCAGGGCGGCGATCCAAAACCACAGACGGGCCTCGTCATGGGCAAGGCCCCCGAGGATCCAGAACACCGCGGAGATACAGAGCCAGGTCAGGATGCGGATGGCGTTGTGGCGCACCGCCGTCCGATGCCGCGGCGTTGCCAACAGCCAGAACGCCGTGCGCCCCACCTGCATGGCTGCGTAGGCGATCGCAAACCACAGGCCCCGCCCTTCGAAGGCGGTCGGGATCGTCGTCGACAGCACGAGGCCGCCCAGCATCATCGCGAAGAGCAGGATGCGGACCGGCGTCAACTCGGGATCGAGCCAGTTGGTGACCCAGGCAGTGAAGACCCACACCCACCACACCGCCAGAAACAGCACGGCGACATGCACCGCGCCGATTGGCGTAAAGTGGTGCAGCAGCGTGTGCGACACCTGCGTGACCGCGAAGACGAAGACGAGATCGAAGAACAGCTCGGCATTGGTGACGCGGCTGTGCTGGTTCGGCGTGATCACACGAAACATCGCGCCGCGCGGATTGTCCGCAGCCATCATCCGTCCCCCCGTGGCGCTGGTCAGATCAGGTGGCCCGCCAGATCAGGTGCCGGGTACGCCGGTTTGCAGCGCCAGCGCGTGCAGGACGCCGCCCATCTGGCCGCGCAGGGACTGATACACGATCTGGTGCTGCTGGACGCGGGACTTGCCGCGGAAGGATTCCGAGATCACGGTCGCGGCATAATGGTCGCCGTCGCCGGCGAGGTCACGGATGGTCACCTCGGCATCGGGGATCGCTGCCTTGATCATCGCCTCGATATCGTGGGCGTCCATGGGCATTCGGGTGGTGCTCCTTTGCTTCTGTCGGTCTCGGCTCGAATCGCTGCCGGGGGTCCCCTCGCCGGCAGGACCAAACTTAGCGTGAACGGCCTTCTAGGTCACGCATTCCGGCACTATATCCCTGATCCCATCAGGATAAAGGCACGACAAAGTGCCGCGCGCGGCAGATCGATCGAAAAGGCGTGACATCATGAAGCTTCCAGGGCCCGACCACCCCATCACCATCAGCCAAAATCCCCGGCGCGTCCGCGTGACCGCGGGCGACATCGTGATCGCCGAGACTGCCAAGGCGCTGACGCTGAAGGAGGCCAGATATCCGGCGGTGCAATATGTGCCACGGGAGGACACCAACATGGCCCTGCTGGAGCGCACCGAGCGCACCACCCATTGCCCCTACAAGGGAGATGCCAATTATTACAGCATCAAGGCCAACGGCAAGACGCTCGAGAACGCGATCTGGACCTACGAGACGCCCTTCCCCGCGATGACGGAGATCTCGGGCCATCTCGCCTTCTACCCGGACAAGGTGAAGATCGAGGAAGTGGGGTAGTCTCACGACGCTGTGACGCCAGGGCGATCATGGATCGCCTCCCCTCGGTCGATGCAGGTCGCCGATGCCGCACAAGGCCGGAAGACTGATTGGGATCACGTTGCTCGGAGCAGCCGGCGTGGTCATCGCGGTGGTCGCCGCTGGCCTTGGGTTTCGTGCGTATCGCCAGCACCTTGCCGCGGAAACTCTCTCCATCGATTCCCTCATAGGAGTGCAGGAAGGAGGGTTCGTCGAGGTCGGCGGCATCAAGCAATGGGTTCAAATCCGCGGCGAGGATCGGGACAATCCGGTTCTCCTGTTCGTCCACGGCGGGCCTGGAGGCACCACCTTGCCGATCTCGTCGGCCTGGCGGCCCTGGGAAAAGCATTTCACCGTTGTCCAGTGGGACCAGCGCGGCACCGGCCGAACGTATGGCGCCGCTGGAGACATGCTCGCTCCAACCATGACATTGGAGCGAATGACGCAGGATGGCATTGAGCTGACTGAGTATTTGCGGACGCATTTGCACAAGGACAGGATCGTCCTGGTCGGGCATTCCTGGGGCTCATTCCTGGGAATTCACATGGCGAAGCAACGTCCGGATCTGTTCTATGCCTATGTCGGCACAGGTCAGGTTGTTGGCAGGGCTACCTTCGAGAAGGCTTTCGAACTCACGATCGGGCGCTTGCAAACGCGGGCGGCGACCGCTGGAAACACCGAGGCGCTGGCGGAACTGGCATCGGTCGCCGCACGGCCGACCATCACCCCGGAGAATCGCCTAATCGTTGAAAAGTGGAGCAGCGCGTTTGCCTTGCCTCCCGCGGATAGCCTCCAGCCGGCCGGTCCGATCCCGCCTCTCTTCATGCCGGATTTCTCCCTGCTCGATTGGTACAACTGGCGCAAAGGCGCCGCCTTCTCGACAAAGTATCTCACCGGGAGGGACGGTCCGATGTTTCGGCACGACATAGCCTCGATCGGTTTCGAGTATTCGATTCCGATGTTCTTCATCGAGGGCGATGCCGATGGCGTGACACCGGGGGGGGCCCGTCGAGCAATATTTCAACCAGATCAGTGCCCCGCATAAGGAATTTGTCTGGATTCGCGGCGGCGATCATTTCATCCCGTTCAACCATCCCGCTGAGTTTCTGGCGGAGCTGATGAACCGCGTAAGACGATTCGCACGCAATTGAGGGCGGTTGTTCTGATTTGATGACAGCTCCGCTACGCCCTGAAGATCGTCAGCCCAAGGATCAGCAGCACCAGGAAGATCACGACGAAGACGTAGAACAGGAAGCGGGCGACATCGGCGGAGGCGGCCGAGATGCCGGTGAAGCCGAGCACGCCGGCCACGATCGAGATCAGCAGGAAGATCAGCGCCCATTTCAGGATCGTCATCACCAGCTCCGCAATCGGCGGCCGCTCGCCTGCGGCCCCTCCACGCCTTGTTCGCAGACGCTAACTTCGCGGAGCAGAACTGGTTCCTAATGCTGCTCTGGGCCGAGAGGCCTGCTGAAACGTGGCTTGCTGAAAACGGTTGCCGACGGCAAAGTCCAGCGGAGAGCAGGAGCGCGGGGCGGCCATGATCACGATGTCACATTCAGCGACGATCGGCGCGGAGGTGCATGCCGCGCCCACGAGCAAGGTGCGCAATATGGCGATTGATCGCGCCCGCACCTTCCTCACTCTCGTGGTGCTGCTGCATCACGCCGTGATCCCCTATACCTATTTCGGTCATACCGATCCGAGTTATTTCTTCGGCTTCGACATGATCGTGCTCGCCACCGACAGTTTCTTCATGGCGATGTTCTTCTTCCTGTCGGGGCTGTTCGCCTGGTCTGGCATCGCCCGGAAGGGAGTCCGGAGCTATATGGCAGATCGCCTGCTTCGGCTTGGCTTACCCTTCGCGATCTGCGCCCTTACGGTCATTCCGCTCGCCTACTACGCGATCTCCCTGCGGGAGCATCCTGAGATCGGTTTTGCGGAATTCTGGTGGAATACGGTCACGAAGGGCCCGTGGCCGAGCGGGCCGATTTGGTTCCTTTGGGTCTTGTTCGCCTTCGACCTGGTTGCCTGCCTTTTGTACCGGCTCTCACCCAATCTGCTCGATCCGATCAATCGCCTCTCGCTACATGGTCGGCGTCGACCCGCCATGTTCTTCGCGGTCATGCTGGCCGTCACTGCCGCGTTTTACATTCCCGGGCGGGTTCACTTTGGAGCAAGCAATTGGTTCGAGTTCGGGCCGTTCTCGGTCCAGCACGGGCGCGTGATGCTTTACGCGACCTATTTCTTTTTCGGTGCCGGCATTGGCGTTGCGCAAATGGATCGCGGGCTGCTCTCTGTCGACGGCCGCATGGCAAAGGTCAGCTGGGACTGGATGGTCCTGGCGATCGTTCCGTATTGCCTCTTGTGGGGGCTGATCTTCATCAAGCGCGAAATATTGGGCAACCCGTGGCCGTTGCCGGACTGGTATGAAGCGCTCTATGCCATCTGCTTCACTGTCTTCAGCGTGGCCATCATGTTTCTGATCCTGGCCATTTTCCAGAGATTCAAGCAATCAGGCTCAGCCAGGCTGCTCGATCCAATGCAGGGCGACGCGTTCGGCATGTTCCTGGTGCACTATCCGATCGCATTGTGGCTGCAATACTGGCTGTTCGACTATGACCTGCCGGCGATCGTCAAGGCCACGATCGGGTTTGTACTGACTGTCGCAGCGAGCTGGGCCCTGACGCGAGCGTTGCGGCAGATCCCGGGCGCGTCGAAGGTGTTGTGAGGCATGGCCTCTCGTCACTGTGAAGTCCGTAGCCCGGATGGAGCGCAGCGCAATCCGGGGCCTTGCCACAAGTGATAGTGGTCTCGGATGACGCTTACGCTCCATCCGGGCTACAGGTCTGAGTTCGCGGCAGCGCCTTACGCCGCCTTCCCGCCCATGTATTCCGGCAGCCAGCGCTCGAACGAGGCGCGCAGCGTGTCGATCGCCACAGGCGCCTCGCCCGCGATGGCGATCGCATCGCCCCCGGTGGTGCCGATCCGCACGCACGGCACTTCGCAGCCGCGCATCTTGGCCAGCACGAGGCCGGCTTCCGTTTCCGGCACGGTGACGAGATAGCGCGCCTGGTCCTCGCCGAACCAATAGGCCTGCGGCACCAGCGCGGTCGGCGCCGCAAGCAGCTTCGCCCCGATACCGCCCGCCATCGCCATCTCGGCCAGCGCGACCAGGAGACCGCCATCGGAGAGGTCGTGCACCGCGGTCGCGGTGCCCGCATGGATCATGCCGCGCACGCAATCGCCGTTGCGCTTCTCGGCGGCGAGATCGACCGGCGGTGGTGCGCCCTCCTCGCGGCCGCATATGTCGCGCAGGTACACCGACTGGCCGAGCCAGCCATGGGTCTCGCCGACCAGGAGAATCGCTTCGCCCTCGGCCTTGAAGGCCAGCGAGGCGGATTTTGTGAAATCGTCGAGCAGGCCGACGCCGCCGATCGAGGGCGTCGGCAGGATCGCACGGCCATTGGTCTCGTTGTAGAGCGAGACGTTGCCGGACACGACCGGGAAGTCCAGCGTGCGGCAGGCTTCCGAGATGCCCTTCAGGCAGCCGACGAACTGACCCATGATCTCGGGCCGCTCAGGATTGCCGAAATTGAGATTGTCGGTGATCGCGAGCGGCTTGCCGCCGACCGCGGTGATGTTGCGCCAGGCTTCCGCCACCGCTTGCTTGCCGCCCTCGAACGGGTCGGCCTCGCAATAGCGCGGCGTCACGTCGACGGTCAGCGCCAGGCCCTTCGGCCCGTCCTGCACGCGCACCACGGCGGCATCGCCGCCGGGGCGCTGCATGGTGTTGCCGAGGATGACGTGGTCGTACTGCTCCCAGACCCAGCGCTTGGAGCACATGTCGGGCGTGCCGATCAGTTTCTCCAGCGCAGCGCCGAGGCCCATCGGCGCCGGCACCTCGCGCGCATGCACGATCGGCAGCGCGGCAGACGGGACGTGCGGGCGATCATAGACCGGCGCCTCGTCGCCGAGCTCCTTGATCGGCAGATCGGCCATGACGTCGCCGCCATGCTTGACCACGAAACGCTTGCTCGGCGTGGTGTAGCCGACCACGGCGAAGTCGAGGCCCCATTTCTTGAAGATCGCCTCGGCTTCCTTTTCCTTCTCGGGCTTGAGCACCATGAGCATGCGCTCCTGGCTCTCCGAGAGCATCATCTCGTAGGCGCTCATGCCGGTCTCGCGGGTCGGCACCGCGTCGAGATCGAGATCGACGCCGAGGTCGCCCTTGGCGCCCATCTCGACCGCCGAGCAGGTGAGGCCGGCCGCGCCCATGTCCTGGATCGCGATGACGCAGCCCTTCTCCATGATCTCGAGGCAGGCCTCCAGCAGCAGTTTTTCGGCGAAGGGATCGCCGACCTGCACGGTCGGACGCTTCTCCTCGGACTTGTCGTCGAACTCGGCCGACGCCATCGAGGCGCCGTGGATGCCGTCGCGCCCGGTCTTGGAGCCCAGATACACGATCGGCATGTTCACGCCGGAGGCCGCCGCATAGAAGATCTTGTCGGAATCGGCGAGGCCGACCGCCATCGCATTGACAAGGATGTTGCCGTCATAGCGGGTGTGGAAACGCACCTGGCCACCGACCGTCGGCACGCCAAAGGAATTGCCGTAGCCGCCGACGCCTGCAACCACGCCGGAGACGAGGTGCCGCGTCTTGGCATGCTCCGGCGCACCGAAGCTCAGCGCATTGAGGCACGCGATCGGGCGCGCGCCCATGGTGAAGACGTCGCGCAAAATGCCGCCGACGCCGGTGGTCGCGCCCTGATACGGCTCGATGTAGCTCGGGTGGTTGTGGCTCTCCATCTTGAAGACCACCGCCTGGCCGTCGCCGATGTCGATCACGCCGGCATTCTCGCCCGGGCCCTGGATCACCCAGGGTGCTTTCGTCGGCAGGCCGCGCAGATGGATGCGCGAGGATTTGTACGAGCAGTGCTCGTTCCACATCGCCGAGAAGATGCCGAGCTCGGTGAAGGTCGGCTCCCGCCCGATCAGCTTCAGGATGCGCTCGTACTCGTCGGGCTTGAGCCCGTGGGCGGCAACCAGTTCGGGGGTGATCTTGGGTTCATTCTTCATGGATTCGGGGCTTTCGGCGGCGTTTGGCCGTTCTTAGGAAGATCGGAGGGCCGGGAAAAGCCCTTTATGGCGCATTTTCCCGCTGTCCCACGTTTTGCAGGCACGGACGGCGGGAACAGGAATTGCACGGCGCGGACGGATCGGATTTAAGGGCTAAAGACCCGCAATTGAAGGCCCATTTCCTTGCACGAATTGACCAAAGCGCCCCCGCCCCGCCGCCCCGACCTCCACATCGCCACCGAAGGCGAGTTTGTGGGCTGGCGGACCTGGATTCGCGACAGTTTTGAGGCCCATGTCGGCCCCTTCTGGCATCGGATCGAGGCGGACGGCACCGTCCGCAGTGCCTTCCGGGTCGAGAAGAAGCATCTCAACGGCTCCGGGAACGTCCATGGCGGCTGCTACATGGCCTTTGCCGACTATTCCCTGTTTGCGATCGCCACCCATGTCCTGGACAGCCGGGCGGTAACGACCAACTTCGCCTGCGAATTCCTCGACGCGGCACGGGAGGGCGAGCTGATCGAATGCACCGGCGAGGTGACCCGCGCCGGCGGCTCGCTGATCTTCCTGCGCGGCAAGATGATGTCCGGGGAGCGGTTGCTGCTGACCTTTTCCGGCACGATCAAGCGGATGAAGCGGAAGGCGCTCCCTCAGCCAAACGCATAGCTCGGCGCCTTCCCTTTTCGGGCGCCCTCGCCCAGACTTCCGGCAAGCGCTGTCGCGCCGGGGAGCGAGAACAAGGTGCCGGAGAGCACATCGGAGGCGGGGCGCACGGCGGCGTCCGCATCAACGCCGTTGCCAACCGTCGCCACCGGCGCGCGTAACTGGCGCGACTATGCGCTGCTGCTCGCGCTCGCCTGCTGCTGGAGCTCGACCTATCCGCTGGCGAAACTGGCGCTTCCCACCATCCCGCCCATCACCTTCATCTCGGCGCGCTCGCTGATCGCGGCTGCCTTCCTTTTCGCGATCCTGTGCATGCGCGGCATCAAAGTGCCGACCGACGCCAAGGCGTGGAAGCTGTTTGCCACCCAGCAATTGATCAACTCGACCTTCCCGTTCCTGATCATCACCTGGTCGCAGCAATATGTGCCGGCGTCGAACACCGTGGTGCTGGCGTCGACGACGCCGATCTTCGCTTTCCTGATCACCTCGCTGATCACGCGGCACGAGCCGGCGACGCTGCTGAAGCTCGCGGGTGCCATCCTCGGCCTTGCCGGCACGGTTCTCATCGTCGGGCTCGACGCACTGCGTGGCTTTGGCAGCGAGATCGTCGCGGAGATCGCGATCCTGCTCGCCACCATCTCCTTTGCCTGCGCGACGATCTTTGGCCTGCGCCTGTCCGACTACGACCCGATGGTGGTGGCGGCCGGCTCGCTGCTGTTCGGCGGCCTCATCCTGCTGCCGCCCTCGCTGATCATCGACCAGCCCTGGACGCTGCACCCGACCCCGACGGCGATCGTCGCCACCATCGTCATGGGCATCGTCTCGAGCGCGCTGGGATTGATGCTGTTCTACGTTTGCCTCGGCCGCCTCGGCACGCTGACCACGAACGCGCAAGGCTATTTGCGCATCCCGATCGGCGTCGGCCTCTCCGTGCTGCTGCTCGGCGAGAGCGTGCCGTCGAACCTGGCGCTGGGGCTGCTGCTCGTCATGGCCGGCGTTGCGGCCATGACGGTGCCGGCGGAGCGGCTGAAGCTGTGGTAGCGCGGGTCATCGGCACATTTGCATGACGCACGGTCAAACCGGCTGGCGGAGCAATCCGCTCGCCAATTGTCGAAACGCGTCGACCGCCTTGTTCAGGACCTCTTTCGGATCGTCGGCTGCGGCGACCCATAGTGCGGCGCTGAGCGCAGCGCCGTTCAGCAGCCGTCCCGCCGCTTCGACATCAACCGGCTTCACGACCCCTGCTTCGATCAGCGACCGGATCGTTCGCATCGTGATGTCGAGGCAGGCATTCTCGCCCGGCCACTTGGATGGATCGCCGAGGACGGCAGGCCCGTCCAGCAGCATGATGCGCTGAATCTCAGGATCGAGCGCCATCTCGATATAGGCACAGCCCTCTGCGAGCAGGCCCTGCCACAGCGTGGGCGCCTGCTCGCGAATTGCGCGGAGCCGTTCCGCCATTTCGCCGTCGATCTGCTCGACGACGGCCCAGAGCAGTCCCTTCTTGTCTTCGAAGCTGTGATAGAGCGCCCCGCGCGTCAGCCCGACCGAAGCCGTCAGTTCATCCATCGACGCGGCTGCATAACCTTGGGTGGCAAATGCCGCGCGAGCTGCGCGGATCAGCTTGGCCCGGTTTTCAGCCATGCCGGCCGCGCGTTTCCCTTTTGCCATGCCGGCCCCGTCTTTCCCCATTGACATACGCCTCGTATCTGAGCGATACAACTCACATACGCACCGTATATGAACGACGCACAAAACGCCAGGCGTCGGGCTTGCCTGCGTCCGCCCGTTTCCCTGCTCGATTGAAAGGATCAAGTACATGCCCCAGCGCGAGGCAATCTTCCCCGTCAACCGCCATGCGCTCTATGAAGCGCATCGTTATTCTGCAGCGATCCGCTCCGGTGACCTGCTCTTCGTCTCAGGCCAGGTTGGCAGTCGTGAGGACGGCTCACCCGAGCCGGTGTTCGAGGACCAGGTCCGGCGCGCCTTTGCAAATTTGCGCGCCGTGCTCGCAGCTGCGGGCTGCGCGTTGGACGACGTCATCGACGTCACCACGTTCCACACCGATCCGGCGACGCAGATCGAGAAGGTGATGGCGGTTCGCGGCAAGGAGATCGGTGACCCGCCCTATCCAAACTGGACGGCGGTCGGCGTGAACTGGCTGGCCGGCTTTGACTTCGAGATCAAGGTGATCGCCCGGATCCCGTGACCGGGCAAGCATTTGCGGCGCCATAGCGGGCGCGTCGCGAGGCGCGCCTATGGCTTGGCGTCGTCCGCGAGCATCCGCTGGGGCTGCTGCTCGTCATGGCCGGCGTTGCGGTCATGACGGTGCCGGCGGAGCGGTTGAAATCCGATGCACCTCTCCCTCAAGCGGAAGAGCGAGGCGAGTCCCGCCACCGCTCATGTCGAGAGCTGCTTCTCGGCAATCGACAGCCACTCGGCCTGCGCCTTGCGGAGATAGTTCGGCGCGCGGCGCATCTGGATCAGCAGCTCGTTGAAGACCATCCGCGCCTCGGCACTGCGGCCAACCGTTTGCAGCAGCAGGCCGTAACGCACCCGCGCTTCGGCGCCGGGAAAATAGCCGGCGAGAGCGTGATATTCCTCGAGGGCCTCGTCGAGACGCCCGACCTCCGTGAGCGCGCGGGCGTAGAGCAGATGCGCGTCGGCGGAATCGAAATCCGGCCACTGCTTCTGGAGCTCGTCGAGCGTCGCGAGCGCATCGGCGGGGCGCTTGGCGGCAAACTCGGTCTGCGCCTTGCGGAGCGCATAGGCCGGATCGTGGCCCATCGGCAGCTTCAGGATGTGATCATAATGCGCTTCCGCTTCGGCGAACCGGCCGACATTTGCGCACTCCTCGGCCAGCGCCGCGCGATTGGCGATGGTGTCGGCGCCGGTCAGCCGGTCGGACAACTCGCGATAGCGCTTCTCGGGATCGAGACGATTGGCGACACGCTGGCGCGCCTGGCGCGCGCCGGGGCTGGAGAACCATTCGGGAATGAGCTCGACCGCGATATAGGCCAGCGCACCCATCAGAGGCACCATCAGGATGATGAAGGCCCAGGGCCGCAAACGTCCGGTCCGCGAGGCGTGATAGATCAGACTGATATCGAGCAGCAGAACGACCAAAGCGACGGGCATGTGACATCCACGAGCACAACGAAAGCGTCGGCCTCCTGATATCGCAACTGAAGCGATGAAACAACTTTGAGTTGCCTTCACCCTCCAAAATCAGCGAACCGCACGCCGCGCGCCATGACGGCAACGAGGAGTCAGTCGTCCGAAACGCGATGCAGGTTCATGGGATTGCAGCCGAATGCATCTACTGCTTGGCGTCGTCCGCCAGCATCTTCCGGTACTTTTCCACGTCGCGCGTCACGAGCTGCTGCAGCAGCTCCGGCGCGTGCTCGTTGGCATCGGGCGCGACGGTCGACAGGTCGGCAAAGCGCTTCTTCACCGCGTCGGTCTCGACGGCCGTGCGCGCGGCGGCGTTCAGCTTGGCGATCACGGCCGGCGGCGTGCCCTTGGGCGCGAACAGGCCGTTCCAGCCCTGCGCCTCGAATTCGGGCAGGCCGGCTTCCGCGGAGGTCGGCAGGTCCGGCAGCGTGGCGAGCCGCACGGTCGAGCCGACCACGAGGCCCTTCACCAGTTTCTCGTTGATCGCTTGCGAGACCGAGGCGGCCGCATCGCAGACGCCGTCGATCTGGCTGCCCACGGCGTCGGTCAGCGCGGGCGCGGCGCCGCGATAGCCGACCAGCGTCGCGTCGATCCCGGCTGAGGTGACGAAGCTCTTGCAGATCAGATAGTTCGACGAGCCGACGCCGGCATGGCCGAGATTGATCTTGCCGGGATTGGCCTTGGCATAGGCGATGAACTCTTTCAGGTCCTTGGCCGGAAAGTCCTTGCGCAGCGCGATGATGCCGAACGTCTTCGCCACCATGGCGATCGGCACGAACGATTCAGGCGTGAACGGCAGCTTCGGATAGATCGTGTAGCTCGCGGCATTGGTGCCGGCATTGCCGATCGCGATGGTATAGCCATCGGGCTCGGCGCGCGAGGCGCGCGCCAGCGCGGTCGAGCCGCCGGCTCCCGCAACGTTCTCGATCACGATGGTCTGACCCAGCGCGATGCCCATCTGCTCGGCCACCGCCCGCGCGATCACGTCCGAGGTGCCGCCGGCCGCGAACGGCACGATCATGGTGATCGGACGCTTGGGATAGTCCTGGGCGAACGCGGCCGTCGCAAAAGCAACGGCGGCGACAGCGACCGAGAGACGCTTCAACATGAGCGAAATCACGCGGCCTGTTCCAGATGCTGGACGAGGCCGGCGAACAGGCCGCGGCCGTCGGTGCAGCCCATGATGTCTTCGACGTGATTTTCCGGATGCGGCATCATGCCGAGCACGTTGCCCTTGTCATTGACGATGCCGGCGATCGAATGCGCCGCGCCGTTGATGTTGTTGAAATCGTCGACTTCGCCGGCGGCGGAGCAATAGCGATAGAGCACCCGCCCCTCGCCCTCGAGCCGCTTGATGGTCTCCTCGTCCGCCTCGTAATTGCCCTCGCCATGGGCGACCGGCACGCGGATCACCTGCCCGGCATTGTAGCCGCGGGTGAACGGCGTATCGGAGCGCTCGACGCGCAGGTGGACGTCGCGGCAGATGAATTTCAGCCGCGCGTTGCGCATCAGGACACCCGGCAGCAGGCCGGACTCGCAGAGGATCTGAAAACCGTTGCAGACGCCGAGCACGAGGCCGCCCTTGGCCGCATAGTCACGCACCGCGTCCATCACCGGCGCCCGTGCCGCGATGGCGCCACAGCGTAAATAATCGCCGTAGGAGAAGCCGCCGGGCACCACCACGAGATCGGTGCCAGGAGGCAGCGACGTCTCGGCATGCCACACCATCGCCGGCTCGGTGCCGGAGATCAGCCTCAGCGCACGCGCCATGTCGCGCTCGCGGTTGATTCCGGGAAAGACGAGGATAGCGGCTTTCATGGCAGAGGTTCCGACGGTGGCGGGAATCGGGCAGGCCAACAGGCCTTTTCGTGAAGAGACATAACCATTTGACGGGGATTTTACCAGTGCTAGCCTCGGCAGAGGGCCTTGTACACAGGCCATGCACATCGGTCGGCGACACGCCGTTCGGCCGATCAATCGCCCGGGATTGAAGCCATGAACGTCCCGTCGCTGCCCACCTCCCCCGCCGAGCCGGTCTCCGCCGAGGGCGTCGTCGCGGCCGGCGCCTATGTCGACGGCCGGCGCGTTGCCAATATCGCGATCAGCGAGGCCTCGAGCTGGCGGGGAAAGCCCGGCCATGTGGTCTGGATCGGTCTGCATGAGCCGGACATGGCGCTGCTCAGCGCGGTGCAGAAGCAGTTCGACCTGCACGAGCTCGCGATCGAGGACGCCAACCACGCCCATCAGCGGCCGAAGATCGAGCAATATGGCGAAGCCCTGTTCATCGTGGCGCGCACCGCGCAATTGATCGAGGGCCGCATCGCCTTCGGCGAGACCCATATCTTCGTCGGCGAAGGCTATCTGGTCTCGGTGCGCCACGGCGCTTCGACGTCGTACACGCCGGTGCGCGAGCGCTGCGAGAGCTGCCCGCGGGCGCTGGCCCGCGGCGAGGACTACATCCTCTACGCCATCCTCGATTTCATCGTCGACAATTACTCGCCCGTGCTCGAGAGCATTCACGACGAGGTCGAGGGCATCGAGGATGACGTGCTGTCCAAGCCGCTCAGCAAGGCGCAGATCGAGCGGCTCTACATGCTGCGCCGCGACCTGCTGCGGCTGCGTAACGCGATCGGACCATTGGTGGAGGTCTGCCGCCGGCTGGAGCACGACGAGCTGGCGATGGTGCGGCAGGCCATGCAGCCGCTGTTCCGCGACGTCACCGACCACGTCCGCAACATTCAGGAGCGCATCGATTCCATGCGCGAGGTGCTGGCCTTCGCCTTCGAGGCGAGCCTGCTCGTCGGCCAGGCGCAGGAGACAGCGGTGTCCAAGAAGCTCGCCTCCTGGCTCGCGATCATCGCCATCCCGACCGCGCTCGCCGGCATCTACGGCATGAACTTCAAGCACATGCCGGAGCTGGATTGGGAGTACGGCTACTTCATGCTGCTCGGCGTGATGCTGACGGCATGCACCACGCTGTACTTGCGTTTTCGCAGCGTCGGATGGCTGTGAGCCATCCTGCTCACCCGAGCAGTTCCACCCGATAGTTCTCGATCACGGTGTTCGCCAGCAGCTTGTCCGCGGCGTCCTTCAGCGCGGCTTCCGCCTTGGCCTTGTCGGCGCCGGCGAGCTCGATGTCGAACACCTTGCCCTGGCGGACGCTGGCGACGCCGTCGACGCCGAGCGACTTCAGCGCGCCTTCGATGGCCTTGCCCTGCGGATCGAGGATGCCCGTCTTCAGGGTAACGGTGACACGTGCCTTCACGTCAAGATCCTCTTCAGCTCTTCACCAGCACCGGGCCGGAGCCCTGCGGACGCTCGTTCTCCATGAGGATGCCGAGGCGTTTTGCAACTTCCGTATAGGCTTCCAGTAGACCACCGAGGTCGCGGCGGAAGCGGTCCTTGTCGAGCTTCTCGTTCGACTTGATGTCCCACAGCCGGCAGCTGTCCGGCGAGATCTCATCGGCGACGATGATGCGCATCATCTCGTTCTCGAACAGGCGGCCGCACTCCATCTTGAAGTCGACGAGGCGGATGCCGATGCCGAGGAAGAGACCGGTGAGGAAGTCGTTGACGCGGATGGCGAGCGCCATGATGTCGTCGATCTCCTGCGGCGTCGCCCAGCCGAAGGCGGTGATGTGCTCTTCCGACACCATGGGGTCGTTGAGCTGGTCGTTCTTGTAATAGAATTCGATGATCGAACGGGGCAGCTGGGTGCCCTCCTCGATGCCGAGACGCTGCGACAGCGAGCCGGCGGCGACGTTCCGCACCACCACCTCGAGCGGCACGATCTCGACCTCGCGAATCAACTGCTCGCGCATGTTGAGGCGACGGATGAAATGGGTCGGCACCCCGATGTCGTTGAGGTGCTGAAACAGGTACTCCGAGATCCGGTTGTTGAGGACACCCTTGCCCTCGATCACCTGATGCTTTTTCGCATTGAACGCGGTGGCGTCGTCCTTGAAGTGCTGGATCAGGGTACCGGGCTCCGGGCCTTCATAGAGAACCTTTGCCTTGCCTTCGTAAATGCGACGCCGACGGCTCATGGGGATGTACCGTGTTTTGTTGAAATCCATGTATTTGGTGTGCTCCGATTACCAGGATTTATGACCCACAGCGGAGCTGCCGTGAACGGCCCGGAACCCATTCATAAACCCTTGGAAACAGAACGGGAACCAAGACTTCAGGCAACCTATCCGATTGGCTGTCCGAGCACAATCGATCCGGCCGTCCGGCGCCAACTTATACCGTCTTGCCTGCGGCTTAACGGCCCGTTGTTTTGCCGATTCGTGCTATCTATGTAGGCATGCAGCCGGGGCGCCGCAACGGAAGGCTCCGCGCCATTCAGCAGGGGATTTGGAACAAGGCATGAGCGAGTTCGACAAGCGCCAGGAAGGTTTCGAGAAGAAATACGCCCTCGACGAGGAGCAGAAGTTCAAGGCGGAGGCCCGCCGCAACCGGCTGCTCGGGCTGTGGGCGGCCGAAAAGCTCGGCATGTCCGGCGATGCCGCCACCGCCTATGCCAAGGAGGTCGTCGCGGCCGACTTCGAGGAGGCCGGCGATGCCGACGTCCTGCGCAAGCTGACGGCCGATTTCGCCGCCAAGAACGTCGCCGTCACCGAGCAGGCGATTCGGGCCAAGATGAGCGAGCTGCTCGCGGTTGCGGCCGGCGAGGTGAAGGCGGGGAAATAAGCGCCCGCGCATCCCCTACACACACCGTCATTCCGGGGCGGCTCGCAGAGCCGAACCCGGAATCTGGAGATTCCGGATCGCCGCTGACGCGGCGTCCGGAATGACCCCCAACCTCACTCTTCCTTGAAGCCGTACTCCGGCACGTTTCCGCTGGCGCCGTAATATTTGTACGGCAGGAATTTGCCGCTCATGGTGATCTTGACGCGGTCGCCCTTCGGGTTGGCGACGCGCTCGATCCCCATGTCGAAGTCGATCGCCGACATGATGCCGTCGCCGAACTCCTCCTCGATCAGCGCCTTCCAGGCCGGGCCGTTCACCATCACCATCTCGTAGAAGCGGTAGATCAGCGGATCGGTCGGCGGCATCGGCGTGCCGGTGCCGCGCATCGGCACCTCGTTCAGCATCGCGACTTCGGCCTTCGACAGGCCGAACAGCTCGCCGGCATTGGCCGCCTGCGGCTTGGTCAGCTTCATCTGGCCCATGATCGCGCCGACGATCAACACCTCGGAATAGCCGCCGATCTTCTCGCAGATGTGCTTCCAGCTCCAGCCCTTCTCGCGCTTGATGTCGAGCAGCTTCTCGGTGAGGTCTTCGCGTTTCATGTCTGGGTCTCCTGTTAGGCGGTGAGTCCGGGACTGGGCCCGGGTATCCAGGTCTGTCTTTGCTCCTCGCCGTTCGAGGCGATCGTCAGCCCGGGCTTGCCGATGTGCACCACCGGCACGTTGCGCGGATCGTGATCGGGTGTCTCGGCCGTAAAGGTCTTGCTGCGCGTCACCAGGAAATCGATGATGTGGTTGCGCAGCGCGTAGTAGAGCGGATGGCGGTGCAGATCGGTGCGGCCGCGATCCCGCGGCAGCGGGTTCTGGACCACCTCAGCGAGCACCGCGCCGGGCCCATTGGTCATCAGGAAGATCTTGTCGGCGAGATAGATCGCCTCGTCGACGTCGTGAGTGATCATGAACGCGGTCTGCCCGGTCTCCAGGCAAATGCGCCGGACCTCGTCCTGCAGCGTGCCGCGCGTCAACGCGTCGAGCGCCGAGAACGGCTCGTCCATCAGCATCATCTTCGGCGTGATCGACAGCGCCCGCGCGATGCCGACGCGCTGCTTCATGCCACCCGACAGTTCCGAGGGCCGCTTGTGCTCGGAGCCGGTGAGACCGACGAGATCGATGAAGCTCTGCGCGTGCGCCTTGACCTTGGCACGGTCCCAGCTCCGCCATTTTGAGCTGACGGCGTAGGCGACGTTGCCGAGCACGGTGCGCCAGGGCAACAGCGCATGGCTCTGGAAGATCACGGCGCGGTCGAGGCTGGTGCCGGAGATCGCCTGGCCGTCGACGATGACCGCGCCCTCGCTCGGCGCATCGAGGCCGGCGAGGATGTTGAGCACCGTGGTCTTGCCGCAGCCGGAATGCCCGATCACGCAAGCGAACTCGCCGCGCGCCATCGACAGCCACAGATTTTCGAACACGGTGGTCGTGGCGCCGCCTGCGCCGGGATAGCGCTTTGCGATCGCTTCGATGGAGATGAACTTGTCGGACACCGCGCCTACTCCGGAAACGTGACCATGCGCGTGAAGCGCGCGAGGATCTGGTCGAGCAGCATGCCGACGATCCCGATCAGGAGGATCGCGATGATGACGTTGGTGATCGAGAGGTTATTCCACTCGTTCCAGACGAAATAGCCGATGCCGGTGCCGCCGACGAGCATCTCGGCGGCGACGATGACGAGCCAGGCGATGCCGATCGAGATGCGCATGCCGGTCAGGATCGTCGGCGCGGCTGCGGGCAGGATCACGGTGAAGGCGCGCCTGACGGTGCCGACCTCGAGCGTGCGCGCGACGTTGATCCATTCCTTGCGCACGCTGGCGACGCCGAACACGGTGTTGAGCAGCATCGGCCAGATCGAGCAGATGAAGATGACGAAGATCGCGGAGATCGAGGAATCCTTGATGGTGTAGAGCGCGAGCGGCATCCAGGCCAGCGGCGAGATCGGCTTCAGCACCTGGATGAAGGGATCGAGCGCCTTGCTGAGCAGCGGCGACATGCCGATCAGGAAACCGAGCGGGATCGCGACCAGCACCGCCAGCAGATAGCCGGTGCCGACGCGCGCGATGGAATAAGCGAGCTGGATGCCGAGGCCCTTGTCGTTCGGTCCGTTGTCGTAGAACGGCCGCTTCAGATGCTCCCAGAGCTTGGCGCCGACATCGAGCGGCCCGGGCATGGCGGACTTGCCTTGCGTCGCGGTCAGCCCCATCAGCTTGGCATATTCCGGGCTCATCGTCGCCGCGGTGCCGGTCGAGCGCGTGGCGAGATGCCAGACGCCGAGAAACGCGGCGAGCAGCGCGATCGAGACGAGGCCGGCGCGGAGACGGAGGGAGGATGTCATCGTGCGAGACCTCTCCACATGTCACATGTCGTCCCGGCGAACGCCGGGACCCATAACCCCAGGGAGAAGTTTGGCGAAGACTCGTTGCTCGGTGCTCCCACCGATCAGGATCGATGGATTCCGCGGTATGGGTCCCGGCGTTCGCCGGGACGACGACGGCGAGAGAGCGCTCGCCATCACGACGCCTTCCTGATCTTGAAGCTCGCCACGTAATCCTCCGGCTTGGCCGGATCGAAAGTCTTGCCCATCACCGCGAACGATTTGTAGGCGCTCGCCGGTGGCGACAGACCCATCTCGGTCATCAGCTTCTTGGTATCGGTTGCCAGATACACCTGCTCGGCCACGGCCTTGTAGTCGACGTCGCCCTTGATCTGACCCCAGCGCTTCATCTGCGTCAGCATCCAGACCGCAAAGGACTGCCAGGGGAACGGATCGAAATCGACGCGCTTGGCGTCGGTCTTCACCCCGCCGAGGCCGTCAGCGTAAGTGCCGGTCAGGACCTGCTCCAGCACCGTGACCGGCGCGTTGATGTAATTGGCCGGCGCGATCGCTTCCGCGATCTGCTTGCGGTTCTCCGCCTTCGACGCGAAGGCCGTGGCATCGACGATGGCCCGCGTCAGCGCCGCAAAGCTGTTCGGCGCTGTCGTGATGAATTCGCGGCTGGCGGCGAAGCTGCAGCAGGGATGACCGTCCCAGATCTCCTTGGACAACAGGTGCATGAAGCCGACGCCGTCGTAGATCGCGCGCTGGCAGATGTTGTCGGGCGCGAGGAAGCCGTCGATGTTGTCGGCGCGCAAATTCGCCACCATCTCCGGCGGCGGCACCGAGCGCAGCTGCACGTCGGTATCGGGGTCGAGACCGTGTTCGGCGAGATAATAGCGCAAGAGGTAATTGTGCATGGAATAGTCGAAGGGGATGGCGAACTTCATGCCCTTCCAGTCCTTCGGATCGCGCTTGTCCTTGTGCTTGGTCGCGAGCACGATGCCCTGCCCGTTGATGTTCTCGATCGCAGGCACAGCGAACGGAATGGCGTTGGCGCCCAGGCCGAGCGAGATCGCGATCGGCATCGGCGCCAGCATGTGGGCGGCGTCGTATTCCTTGTTGATGGTCTTGTCGCGGATCACGGCCCAGCCGGCGGTCTTGACCACTTCGACGTTGAGACCGTGCTTGGAATAGAAGCCCAGCGGCGCCGCCATGATGATGGGCGTGGCGCAGGTGATCGGGATGAAGCCGACCTTGAGATCCTTCTTCTCGGGGGCGCCTCCTTGCGCAAACACCTCGGTCGCCGTCTTGAGCGGGAAGAACTGCGACAGTGCCGCGAGCGCAGTCGATGCGCCGACCGACTTCAGGAAAGCACGCCGCGCCACGTCCTGCGGAAACATCGCGCGCATCACGGCGGAGGCGACCACGCCCTCGTAGCGCTTTTCCTCGCTCTCCACCGGCTCGCAGCGTAGCGCTGCCGCCTGCTCGTGCTCTGCAGCAGAACGATGCTGGCCGCAGGCGCAGCCGGCTCGAAGGTTGCGATCGGGATCAAACGGATTGTCGAACGTGGACATCGGCCCTCCTGCGCGTCGTTGCAGGAGTAATTACGCAAGGAGCATGCCACGGCCGTCACAACGGCCAGTGCCTTGAGGACGCAGCATTTTCAGTCGCGCTTGGCCGCTACGAAAACTCGTGATAAACGAGATTTCGTAGTTCAATTACGAGATTTCGCAATGGCAACGACGCCAATGCCGGCCCATGACGATACCGCCGAGGCCCTCGATCCGCGCGTGGCGGCCTTCGAATCCTCGGTCGAGGCCACGCTTCTGGTCGATCCCTATGATGACCTTATCGTTGACGCCAATCCGGCTGCCTGCACCCTGCTCGGTTATGACCGCGTCCTGTTGCGACAGACCAAGGCCAGCGCCCTGCACGCCGGCCACCTTCCCGCACTCACCGTGTTCACCCAGGCCGTGCTGCACAAGCGCGCCTACTGGACCACCGCGCTGACGCCGCGTCACGCCACGGGCCAGGAGCTCCGCCTCGAATATTCAGGTTGCCTCGTCAGCCATGGCGACCGCACGCTGGTGCTGCTCACCCTGACCGATCTCGAAGCGCGCCGCCGCCGCAATGTCGATGCCGCGGCCGAAGACCACATGCGCGGCGGGATCACCACCTGGCAGCGGGTCGAGCGGGTGTTCCAGGACATCGAGCGCGAGAACCAGCTGATCCTGCGCGCCGCGGGCGAAGGCATCTATGGCGTGAACGCGGAAGGCAAGACCACCTTCGTGAACCCGGCGGCCGAGCGGATGCTGGGCTGGACCGCCGAGGAGCTGGTCGGCAAGGAAATCCACCCGATCGTGCACCATACCCATCACGACGGCCGGCACTATCACAACCATGACTGCCCGATCTACGCGGCGTTCCGCGACGGCGCCGTGCATCAGGTCGACGGCGAGGTGTTTTGGCGCAAGGACGGCTCGCCGGCCTGGGTCGAATACACCTCGACCCCGATCCGCGATCGCGGCGTCGTGGTCGGCGCCGTCGTCGTGTTTCGCGATGTCAGCCAGCGGCGCGAGTCCGACGAGAAGCTGCACGCAGCCCTTGCGGAGGTCGATCGCCTGCGCGAGCGGCTCGAGCTGGAAAATGCCTATCTCCAGGAGGAAATCCGAATCGAGACCAATCCCCGCGGCATCATCGGTGGAAGCGAGGCGATCCAGAAGACGCTGCGCCAGGTCAAGCTGGTGGCGCCGACCACGGCGGCGGTGATGATCACCGGCGAGTCCGGCACCGGCAAGGAGCTGATCGCGCGCGCCATCCACGAGGCCTCGGGTCGCAGCGACCGGCCGCTGATCCGGGTCAATTGCGCCGCGATCCCGCGCGAATTGTTCGAGAGCGAGTTCTTCGGCCATGTCCGCGGCGCCTTCACCGGCGCGACGCGCGATCGCATCGGCCGGTTCGAGCTCGCCGACGGCGGCACGCTGTTCCTCGACGAGGTCGGCGAGATCCCGCTCGAATTGCAGGGCAAGCTGCTGCGCGTGCTGCAGGAGGGCCATTTCGAGCGTGTCGGCCAGGAGCGCACGCGCGCCGTCGACGTCCGCGTCATCGCCGCGACCAACCGGGACCTCAAGCAGGAGGTGCAGCGCGGCCGCTTCCGCGAGGACCTCTATTTCCGCCTCAACGTGTTCCCGATCGAGACGGTGCCGTTGCGCGAACGGCGCGAGGACATTCCCCTGCTCGCCCAGCATTTCCTGACGCGCGAGAGCAAGGCATTGAAATCCAACCTGCGCCTGTCGGAAGGCGATGCGCGCCGCCTGATGCGCTACGACTGGCCCGGCAACGTCCGCGAATTGCAGAACGTGATCGAGCGCGCCGCGATCCTGTCGCAGAACGGCCGCTTGCGAATCGATCTGCCGGACTCCGCCGGCGCGCAGCCTCGGACCGGCGCGGCACGCCAGACGACCGATGCGCGCCCCGCGGTCATGACCTCGTCCGAAATGCGCGATCACGAACGCGCCAACATTCTGGCCGCGCTCGATGCCTCCGCCGGCAAAGTGTTCGGCCCCGGCGGGGCGGCGGAGATGCTGGATATCAAACCGACGACGCTGGCCTCGCGGATCAAGGCGCTTGGGATCGCGCCTCGTCCGCCGCATGCGGCCCATCCTTCGAGACGCCCGCCTTAGGCGGGCGCCTCAGGATGAGGGCAGCGTGCGCGGCAACGGAAGCAACAGACACCGATGCCACTTAGCCTCATCCCGAGGAGACCGCGAAGCGGTCGTCTCGAAGGACGAGGCGCGCGCTCAGGCCGCCTTGGTGGTGACGCCGGATGCAATCGGCAAGCCCTGCTCGATCGGCAGCGACGGATCGCGCGACCATTCGTTCCAGGAGCCGAAATACATCCGCACGTCGTTCACTCCCGCGTTCTTCAGTGCGAGGAACGTGTTCGAGGCACGCGCCCCCTTGAAGCAGTAGAGGTAGACCGGTGTCGCCGGCGTGATGCCGACTGTGGCACATTCCGCCAGGATCTCGTCCTTGGACTTGAAGCGCGGGCCTTCCGCGGTCGGCTTCATCATGCGGTACCATTCCAGCCACACTGCGCCGGGGATGCGGCCCTTGCGCGGGCAGAAATCCTTGCCGTACGGAGACGAGCTGTCGCCGATCCATTCGTCGACGTCGCGCACGTCGAGGATGGCGATGCCGGGCTTGCCGACCGCGGCGAGCATGGTCTTGGCGTCGATCAGGATATCGCCGGCCTCCGGCACGATCGCGAACGAGGCCTTCGCCGGCGCCGGCACTTCCTTCGTCACCGGTAGACCCGCGGCGGCCCACGCGTCGAAGCCGCCGTGCAGCACCTTGACCTTGGGATAGCCGAGCATGGTGAGCAGATAGTAGCCGCGGCAGGACTGGCCGAAGCCGGAATTCATCGACTGCTCGTAGATCACGGCCGTCTCCTTGCCGGAGAGGCCGGCGGCACCGAAGGCGTCGGCGAATTTGGTCTTCAGCTCGCTGATGCCCTCGGGCGTCGAAGTCGCAAGAAAGGTGAAAATCTCATGCACGTTCACGGCACCCGGCAGGTGCCCGGCGGCATAGGCATCGGGATTGCGGGTGTCGATCACGACACACGGCTCCGTCTTCAAGAGATCGGCAAGTTCGCTGGCAGAGATCAGAACGTCCGTCATTGGCAGCCTCTCCGTTGAGGTTAAGTGGTCTTCTGGGGTGGACTCGTGAAGCTCAGGAATCAGCGAGCATCTTGCGCAGCTGCTTGGTGGCCGGCGTGACGATCGCGACGAAATAGGCCTCGCGCAGGCGCCGCTGCGCGCGGTGGCTCTTCAAATAGCCGCGCGCGCCACAATGCAGCATCGCCGCATGCGCCGCCGCGACGCTGGCTTCGCCGGCGCGCAAGCGCAGCGCGATCACCTTGCGCCAGTAGGTCTCCTCCTCGTTGTAGGGATCGCGAGCCAGCGCCATGGTCTCGGCCTCGATCTCGGCGGCGAGATCGCCGAAATGCACCGGCTGCTGCGGCAGATAACGGTTGATATGGCCGAGGGGACCATCAACCTCGCCCATGATGTTGATGCAGTCCTTGATGAGGCCGAGCGCCATGCCGGCCTGCAGCAGGATGAAGCCGGCGCGGATCTTCTTGACGAACGGCCCGGCGGGATCGGCGAGAATCAGCTCGTCCGGCACGAAGACGTCGCGGAACTGGACGCCATAGGTGCCGGTGCCATCCATGGCGAGGAACGGCTTGCACGGCGTCAGGGTGATCGCAGGGTCCGCGCAATCCGCGAGAAACATCACAGTGGCGGGCTCGCCGTTTGCTGTGCCCTGGTCGTCCTCACGCTCGAAGATGGTGCCGAAATAATGGTCCGGGCCGAGGTTGGAGACCCAGGGCAGCGCACCGCGCACGATGTAGCCGCCCTCGACCTTGCGCCCCTTCAGCTTGAGCTTCTCGATGCCGAAGAAGCTCTTCATCGGGTTGGAGAGCCCGGTGCCGCCGAGGACGCGGCCGGTCGAGAAGGCATCGCCGAAGCGTTTCGCCAATTTCATATTGGTCGAGTTGGCGGCGTACCAGACCAACGTGTTCTGGCACCAGGCCATGAAGGCGGTCGCCCCGCAGACCTCGCCGATCGCCGCCATCGCCTGGATGGCGCAGCGCAGATCGGCAGGACCTTCGTGGGGCACGTGACTGCCCCAGGCGCCGACCTCGCCGAACTTGCGCAGCACCTCGACCGGATAGACCGAACCGTCGTCGATGCCGGCGACAAGCGGGGCGAGCTGCTCCCGCGCGATCCGCGCCACCTCACCTGCAATGGACGGTGCGGGCTGATCCAGAACGTCGACCCGCGATAAAGCCAGTGAACCCATGATCGTCTCCCGCACCTTGTCCTGATTGCCGCCTGCTAGATGCCGACCTCGAGATTGACCGGCCGGGTGAAGGTGTTGGCGACCGGCGACCATTTCTTCACATGGGCGACCAGGGCGTTGATCTCGTCCTGCGCGATGCCCTCGCATTCCATGTCGACCTTGACGCGCACGTCGGTGAAGCCGACCGGCTTGTCGGAGGTGTCGCCGGTGCCCCAGACCGCGGTGATGTTGAGGTCGCCTTCGAGCTCGAGCTCGAGCTTGTTGACGATCCAGCCGCGGTGCACGGCGTTGGCGTGCAGGCCGACGGCAAGGCAGGAGCCGAGCGCGGCGAGCGAGGCTTCCGACGGATTGGGCGCGGTGTCGTCGCCGAGCAGCCCCGGCGGCTCGTCGACGATGTAGGGCGGCAGGTTGCGGATGTAGTTGGCGTGGCGGAATTTTCCTTCGGCGACCGTCTTGCATTTCAAGGTCTTGACGACCTTCGGGTTGGCCTTGCCGCTCGCAATCAGTTGCTCGAGGCCATTCTTGTCGATGGGCGCAAGGCACCCCGTCAGCACTGTCTTTTGAACGACGGCAGTCATCAGCTTCTCCCTGGCAGAAGTGGAAATCGGTAGGATACCGAACGGTCTGTTTTCTTGCATAGGCCGTGCCAAAGGCGGCCAAAAGCGAAATGCGAGGCATTGGAGCCGCTTAAGCGTCGCTGCCTGCGGAGTGGTCAGCCCCCTCCTGCTCAAAGGCGGAGCAGATGACTGAGCGGATGCGAATCTTTTCAGCGCGGGACAGATGCGGCTTGCTGATGTGATGCAGCTGCGATTAAGTTGCAGACTATGGCAAAGACGTCATCGAAGAAGAACGCGAACTCGCCGCACGCCGGCGCAGGCGACGACGAATCCGCGCGTGGGCGCCTGCTCAGTGCCGCGACGCATCTGTTCTGCAAGAACGGCATCAACGCCACCGGCATCGATGCGATCATCGAGGAGGCCGGCACCGCGAAGACCACGCTCTACAAGCTGTTCGGCTCCAAGACCAATCTCGTCAACGCGGTGCTGGAGAGCGAAGGCAAGCAGTGGCGCGAATGGTTCATCGCCGCCATGGAGGAAGGCGGCGGCGACGCGCAGGCCAAGCTGACGCGCATCTTTCCGGCGCTGAAGAGCTGGTTCGCCGAAGAGCGCTTCTACGGCTGCCCCTTCATCAACGCGGTCGGCGAGCACGACAAGGACGCCAAGCAGTTCCGCAACATCGCGCTGAAGCACAAGAAGATCGTGCTCGGCCACATCGAGAAGCTCGCCGCCGAGCTCGGCTCGAGCGAGCCCGCCGTGCTGGCCCATCAGCTCGGCCTCCTGATCGATGGCGCGATCGTCGCGGCGATGATCTCGCGCGATCCGGGCGTGGCCGATACGGCGGCGCTCACGGCAGGCCCGCTGCTTGGCCAGTCCAAGCCGAAGAAGAAGCGCGCGGCGGATCAGCTAGAGGCGGTGTGATCGCCGCTCAGCCCGCAAGAAGCGCAGCGGAATACGGGAGTCCGATTGTGCCCACTCGCTCCGGCCACCGAGATTTCGTAGGGTGGGCAAAGGCGCGTAGCGCCGTGCCCACCATTCCTCCGTGACGGATAGAGATCGTGGGCACGCTCCGCTTTGCCCACCCTACGAGACCTTCGCGCGACGAACCTACGCGCTCTCCGCCATCATCCCCGCAAGCCGCACCAGCTCCGCCTCGAGATCCCGCTCCACATCGGCCGCGCGAATCTCCAGCACGCGATAGTCCCGCGCCTCCAGCCAGGCCCGCCGTCCCGCGCGGTCGGCCGCGATCGCCTCGCCCTCGCCCGGGTTGACCAGCTCGATCGCGATCCGGTGCGGGAAGGAGACGAAGTCCGGGATGTGGCGTCCGACCGGGGTCTGGCGCTTGAACCCACCCGCGAAGCGGCGGTCGCGGGTCAGCGCCTGCCAGAGCAGGCGTTCGGCGTCGGTCGGATTGCGGCGGAGCAGGCGGGCAAGGCCGCGCACGGTCGAGCCGCTGTCGGAGACGCCGCCGCCCTGCCCGTGCTCGGCGAGAAGCGCGCGCAGACGCGTCGCCTGCTCGCCGTCGAGCACGCCGCCCTTGGCCGGGCCCTTGCGCCCCTCCGCGATCGCCATCACCACGCCGTGGAGGGTGTGCATGTCCTGCTTGGTCGGCTCCATCCGGGTGAAGATGTTGCGCAGGTTGACCAGCATGGTGTCGCGCTTCTCGGCCGGGCGCAAAAACTCCACCTTGTCGAGCTCGCGCACGAGGTTGTCGAAGAACGCCTGCATCTGGTGCTGCGAGGCGCGCTCGGAGCGCTCCGGCATGGCGTGCGGCAGCTCGCCCGACGTTATCCGCTTGAACCATTCATAGCCGACCAGCAGCACGGCCTGGGCGAGGTTGAGCGAGGCGAAGCCCGGATTGACCGGGAAGGTGATGATACGGTTGGAGAGCCCGACCTCCTCGTTGGTCAGCCCCCAGCGCTCGCGGCCGAACAGGATACCGGCCTTGCCTCCCGTGGCGATGTGCCCGGATATTTCGGCGGCTGCCGCTTCCGGCCCGACCACGGGCTTGGCCTGGTCGTGGGGGCGCGCGGTGGTGGCGAACAGCAGATCGAGGTCGGCGACCGCCTCCTCCACCGTGCCGAACATTTCGACCTTCTCCAGAATGTGGTCGGCGCCGGCGGCGGCGCGCTGGGCGGCGATATTGGGCCAGCCGTCCCTGGGGTTGACGATGCGCAGGCGGCTCAGGGCAAAATTGCCCATGGCGCGCGCGGCCATGCCGATGTTTTCGCCGAGCTGCGGCTCGACCAGGATCACGATGGGCCCGTCGAGGGAAAGTCCCGCCTTGCTCTTGTCAGTCCCCGACATCTCGCTTCGCTTTCACTCTTGGTCTCAAGGCCTTGGCAAGGCGCTCTCAGGAATTGATTCAAGCCGGCCTTTCAGGCTCGCGTTGGGCCGGCCGGGTTGTCCGCCTGTCGTTTGCCTGTCCTGGCAAAATTCTCAAGGGAAATAACGGGTTGGATTCGACTTTTGAATCTCGCCTGAAACCTCACCCCTGCCCGTTGCGACGCGGCCCGGCGCGCTCCCCATCTGTGGGGGCCGGATCGGCTAAAAGTGCATAATCCCTTGGCTTTCGCCCGTCGCGGTCCGGTGCTAAGAGGCGGCGGATATTCACGTTGGCGCCGACGGCGCCGTTCCCAAGAGGGCTTCCCCGATCATGGCAAAAATCAAGGTATCCAATCCCGTCGTCGAGCTCGATGGCGACGAGATGACCCGGATCATCTGGCAGTACATCAAGGACAAGCTGATCAACCCGTTCCTGGATGTCGAGCTGCTCTATTTCGACCTGGGGATGGAATACCGCGACCACACCAACGATCAGGTCACCATCGACGCGGCCGAGGCCATCAAGAAGGTCGGCGTCGGCGTCAAGTGCGCCACCATCACCCCCGATGAAGCCCGGGTGAAGGAGTTCAACCTCAAGCAGATGTGGAAGTCGCCGAACGGCACCATCCGCAACATCCTCGGCGGCGTGATCTTCCGCGAGCCGATCATCTGCAAGAACGTGCCGCGCCTGGTTCCCGGCTGGACCAAGCCGATCATCATCGGCCGCCACGCCTATGGCGACCAGTACCGCGCCACCGACATCAAGTTCCCGGGCAAGGGCACCCTCTCGATGAAGTTCGTCGGCGAGGACGGCACCGTGATCGAGAAGGAAGTGTTCAAGGCCCCCGGCGCCGGCGTCGCCATGGAGATGTACAATCTCGACGACTCCATCATCGACTTCGCCCGCGCCTCCTTCAACTACGGCCTGCTGCGCGGCTACCCAGTCTACCTGTCGACCAAGAACACGATTCTGAAGGTCTATGACGGCCGCTTCAAGGACATCTTCCAGGACATCTTCGACCGCGAGTTCAAGAAGGAGTTCGACGCCAAGGGCCTGACCTACGAGCACCGCCTGATCGACGACATGGTGGCCTCGGCGCTGAAATGGTCCGGCGGCTATGTCTGGGCCTGTAAGAACTACGACGGCGACGTGCAGTCCGACACGGTCGCGCAGGGCTACGGCTCGCTCGGCCTGATGACCTCGGTGCTGCTCACCCCCGACGGCAAGACCGTTGAGGCCGAAGCCGCCCACGGCACGGTGACCCGGCACTACCGCGAGCACCAGAAGGGCAAGGAGACCTCGACCAACTCCATCGCCTCGATCTTCGCATGGACGCGCGGCCTCGCCCACCGCGCCAAGCTCGACAACAATGCCGAACTCGCCAAGTTCGCCAACACGCTGGAGAAGGTCTGCGTCGACACCGTCGAGGCCGGCTACATGACCAAGGACCTCGCGCTCCTGGTCGGCGCCGACCAGCGCTGGCTCTCGACCACCGGCTTCCTCGACAAGGTCGCCGAGAACCTCGCGAAAGAGCTGGCGGCGTAAGCTCAACTGTCATGCCCCCGGCTTGACCGGGGCATCCAGTACGCCGAGGCTTCTCGGCTGAATTAGTGCTTTCTCTGGAATACTGGGTCGCCCGGTCGAGCCGGGCGACGACACCGGAGGTGGAGTTGGCTGTCCTCAGCTCCTTCGGAAGACGTTGGCCGCTCAGCGGTCCGTGTCTTCCTGCTCCGCCTGCGCCAGCTCCGCCTGCGCGAGATCGCCGGTGTCGGCGAGCCTGGCCTTGGCGGTGGTGTGGACGTGGTCGGCGAGCGTCGGCATGCGCGCGATTAGCGCGTGGAAATCCTGGGCGTCGAGCACCAGCAGGCGCGTCTTGCGGGTCGCCGTCACCGTGCCGCTGCGCTTGGTCTTGTGCAATAGCGCGATCTCGCCGAAGAAAGTGCCGTCGCTGAGCCGCACATGCTGGCTCGGCAGCACGATCTCGACCTCGCCGGCGGTGATGAAATACATCGACGACGCCGCGTCGCCCCGCCGCACCAGGACCTCGCCCTGCTCGACGGTGCGCGCGCGGAGCAGCCGCATGATGTCGGCGATCTCCGCGGCCGACAGATGCGAGAACAGCGGCACCCGCGCCAGCATGCCCCAGGTGACGACGAAGTCGCGCCGCTTCACCTCCTCGGCGAAGGCGGTGGAGATGATCGCGACCGGCAGCGCGATCATGGCGAAGCCGCTGATGATGGCGAAGGTGGAGACGAACTTGCCGAGCGGCGTCACCGGCACGACGTCGCCATAGCCGACGGTGCCGAGCGTCACGATCGCCCACCACATCGCCTGCGGGATGGTGCCGAGCTTGTCCGGCTGCACGTCGCGCTCGATGGCGTAGAGCAGCGAGGCGAAGGTCAAGACCGCGCCGATCAGGATCACGACGCAGCCGACCAGCGCCCGCCGCTCGGCATGCACGGCGGCGAGCAGCGAGCGCATCGCCGGCGAATAGCGGACCAGCTTGAAGAACGGCAGCACGCCGAGCGCCGCCAGCGTCGCGTGCCGGCCGGTGGCCATCACGATGGCCGCAGGCAGGAACGCCATGAGGTCGATGATGCCGAGCGCCGAGAAGGCATAGCCAAGCCGGTCGGACAGCGCGGACCCCTTGCGCTGGGTATGGCCGGCCACGGTCCACATCCGCGCGGCATATTCCAGCGCGAACACGATCACGGACAGGATGGTGATGGCTTCGAACAGCGTGCCGAACCGCGCGTCCAGCTCCGGCACCGAGGCGAGGACCATCGCGATCACATTGAGCACGATGACGCCGATGATGATCTGGATGAAGCGCGACCCGGCCGAATAGGCCAGCGGGTCGTGCTCCAGCAATTCGTAGAGGCGATCCCTCATGTCGGGATCGCGAAGCCCACGTCCTCGCGGAACGGGGCTCATGGCTTCACGCGCCTGCCATCGCTTTTTCGATGGCCGCCAGCGCCTCGGTCGCCTTGGCGCCGTCGGGGCCGCCGGCCTGCGCCATGTCGGGCCGGCCGCCGCCGCCCTTGCCGCCGAGTGCCTCGGAGGCGACGCGCACCAGGTTGACGGCGTTGAAGCGCGCGGTGAGGTCTTGGGTGACGCCGACCACCACACCGGCCTTGCCGTCCTCGGTGACGCCGACGATCGCGACGACGCCGGAGCCGATCTGCTTCTTGCCGTCGTCGGCAAGGCTCTTGAGATCCTTCATCTCGATGCCCTCGACCGCGCGGGCCATCAGCTTGACGTCGCCGACCTCGCGCACGCCCGAAGCCGCGCCATTGCTGCCGGTGGATGCCCCGCCGCCCATCGCCAGCTTCTTGCGCGCATCCGACAGCTCGCGCTCGAGCTTCTTGCGCTCATCCATCAACGCAGCGATGCGCGCCGGCACGTCGTCGAGGGAGGTGCGCAGCTCGTTCGCCGCACTCTTCGCCAGCGCCATGGTGTCGTTGGCATGCCTGCGCGCATAATTGCCGGTCAGCGCCTCGATGCGGCGCACGCCGGACGCGACCGCGCTCTCGCTCGTCAGCGTGATCAGGCCGATGTCGCCGGTGCGCTTGACATGGGTGCCGCCGCAGAGCTCGACCGACCAGCCGAGCGCGTTGGCGCCGCGCTCGCGCGCCGTCCTGCCCATCGAGACGACGCGGACCTCGTCGCCGTATTTCTCGCCGAACAGGGCGCGGGCGCCGGCCTCGCGCGCTTCGTCGACGCCCATCACGCGCGTGGTGACCTCGTCGTTCTCCAGCACCACCTCGTTGGCGATGTCCTCGACACGCGCTAGCTCCTCCGCCGTGATCGGCTTCGGATGCACGAAGTCGAAGCGCAGGCGGTCCGGCGCGACCATCGAGCCGCGCTGGGCGATGTGGTCGCCGAGCACCTGGCGCAGCGCCTCGTGAATGAGATGCGTCGCCGAGTGATGCGCGCGGATCGAGGAGCGGCGCGAATGATCGACCTCGAGCTGCAGCGCGGTGCCGAGCTTCACTTCGCCCTGCTCGACCTTGCCGATATGGACGAAGAAATCGCCGAGCTTCTTCTGCGTGTCGGTGACGCGGAACTTGATGCCGCCCTCGCCCGTCAGCACGCCGGTGTCGCCGACCTGGCCGCCTGACTCCGCGTAGAACGGCGTCTGGTTCAGCACGATCGCGCCCGTCTCGCCGGCCTTCAGGCTGGTGACCTCGGCGCCGTCCTTGACCAGCGCCGACACCACGCCCTCGGCGCTCTCGGTCTCGTAGCCCAGGAATTCGGTGGCCCCGAGCTTCTCGCGCAGCGGGAACCAGATCGCCTCGGAAGCCGCTTCGCCCGAGCCCTTCCAGGACTCGCGCGCCTTGGCCTTCTGGCGCTCCATCGCATCGGTGAACGCGGCCTGGTCGACGCCGATGCCGCGCGATTTCAGCGCGTCCTGCGTCAGGTCGAGCGGGAAGCCGTAGGTGTCGTACAGCGTGAAGGCGACGTCGCCGTCGAACATGTCGCCCTTCTTCAGGCCCGCGCTCTTCTCGTCGAGGATGGCGAGGCCGCGCGAAAGAGTCTTGCGGAAGCGGGTTTCTTCCAGCCGCAGCGTTTCCTCGATCAGATTCTCCGCGCGCATCAGGTCGGGATAGGCCTGGCCCATCTCGCGCACCAGCGCCCAGACCAGCCGATGCATCAGCGGCTCTTTCGCACCCAGCAGCTGCGCATGGCGCATCGCGCGGCGCATGATCCGGCGCAGCACGTAGCCGCGGCCCTCGTTCGAGGGCAGCACGCCGTCCGCGACCAGGAAGGCCGAGGACCGCAGATGGTCGGCGATGACGCGGAACGAGGCGACATTCTGCTCGGTCGGCCCGCTGCCGAGCGCGGACGAGGTCGCGTCGACCAGATGGCGGAACAGGTCCGTCTCGAAAACGCTCTCGACGCCCTGCAGGATGCAGGCCATGCGCTCCAGGCCCATGCCGGTGTCGATCGAGGGACGCGGCAAGCCGACCCGCTCCTCCTTCGTCACCTGCTCGTATTGCATGAACACGAGGTTCCAGAACTCGAGGAAGCGATCGCCGTCCTCCTCAGGCGAGCCCGGCGGCCCGCCCCAGATGTGCTCGCCGCGATCGATGAAGATCTCCGAGCACGGACCGCACGGGCCGGTATCGCCCATCGCCCAGAAATTGTCCGAGGTCGGGATGCGGATGATGCGGTCGTCGGAGAAGCCGGCGATCTTCTTCCACAGGCCCGCCGCCTCGTCGTCTGTGTGGTAGACGGTGACGAGCAGCTTGTCCTTCTTGAGCCCGAACTCCTTGGTGATCAGCTTCCAGGCGAGCTCGATCGCCCGCTCCTTGAAGTAGTCGCCGAAGGAGAAGTTGCCGAGCATCTCGAAGAAGGTGAGATGGCGCGCGGTGTAGCCGACATTGTCGAGGTCGTTGTGCTTGCCGCCGGCGCGCACGCATTTCTGCGAGGTCGTGGCGCGCTGGTAAGGCCGCTTCTCGACGCCGGTGAAGACGTTCTTGAACTGCACCATGCCGGCATTGGTGAACATCAACGTCGGATCGTTGCGCGGCACGAGTGGCGAGGACGCCACGATCTCGTGGCCGTTCTCGGCAAAGAAGTTCAGAAAGGTCGACCTGATCTCGTTGACGCCGCTCATGTTCATCCAATCGGGTGTGCTTGGACCCGCTTCTCGCCATCCAAACCGTAACGTTAAGGCTGATATCTGCGGGCCAAAGCGCTTTTAGACAAGGCCAGCTTCCCTGTCCAGAAACTGTGCAGGCAGATCAGAGGGTTGCCGCATCCGCTCAATTCCCGTTGCAATCCCGTTGATAGGACATGCGGACGCGTTGACAGGCTTGGCCGCCCTGTGGTCTGTACCCATCTGTATCTACGGCCACGTCGGGAGAGACCGGCTTTAGGCAGCCGGCGCCGAAGGAGCAACCGCCCCGGAAACTCTCAGGCAAAAGGACCGCGTGGCTTTGACAGCATCTGGAAAGAGGCGCCGACGGGTCTAGACCCGGACTGCGCCCGCCGACGGGATAATACTCTCAGGCACAGCGACAGATGGGGCTCGACAGGTTGGCCCGGGGAATCGTCCCCGGGGAACCGCCGAGGACCCCTGTGATGCCAGTACCCGACGACCAGAAATCTCTCCGACATACGCCCCTCCACGCCCTGCATGTGTCCCTCGGCGGCAAGATGGTGCCGTTCGCTGGCTATGACATGCCCGTACAGTACCCTGCGGGCGTGCTGAAGGAGCACCTCCATACGCGCGCCGCGGCCGGCCTGTTCGACGTCTCCCATATGGGCCAGATCGCGCTCCGGCCGAAGTCGGGCAAGGTCGAGGACGCCGCCCGCGCGCTGGAGCGGCTGGTGCCGCAGGACATCGTGGCGATCGCGCCCAACCGGCAGCGCTACGCCCAGTTCACCAATAAAGACGGCGGCATCCTCGACGATCTCATGGTCGCCAATTTCGGCGATCACCTGTTCCTGGTCGTCAATGCCGCCTGCAAGGACGCGGACGAGGCGCATCTGCGCGCGAATCTCTCGGGCGACTGCGTCATCGATCCCCTCGCCGACCGTGCCCTGATCGCGCTGCAGGGCCCGAAGGCCGAAACGGTGCTGGCGACATTGTGTGCAACGGCGCCGTCCATGAAGTTCATGGACGCCGGTCCGCATGAGGTCGCCGGCATCAAGTGCTTCGTCTCGCGCTCCGGCTATACCGGCGAGGACGGGTTCGAGATCTCGGCTCCCGCCAGCGATGCCGAACGCCTCGCCAAGATGCTGCTGGACAATCCCGACGTGCTGCCGATCGGCCTCGGCGCCCGCGACAGCCTGCGGCTGGAAGCCGGTCTCTGCCTCTACGGCCACGACATCGACACCGCGACCACGCCGGTCGAGGCCGCCCTGGAATGGTCGGTGCAGAAGAGCCGCCGCAGCGGCGGCGCGCGCGCCGGCGGCTTTCCCGGCGCTGAGAAAATCCTGGCGCATTTCGACAACGGCGCGACCCGCCGCCGCGTCGGCCTGCGTGCCGAGGGCCGTGCGCCGGTGCGCGAGGGCGCGCTGCTTTTTGCCGGCGCCGATGCGGGCGAGCCGATCGGACAAGTCACATCGGGCGGCTTCGGCCCGAGCCTGAATGCGCCGGTGGCAATGGGCTACGTGCCCACCAAGCTGAGCGCGCTCGGCACCAAGCTGTTCGCCGAGGTGCGCGGCCAGCGACTGCCGCTCGCCGTCGCCGCCATGCCCTTCGTGAAAAACACCTACAAACGCTGAGGACTCGAAATGACCACGACGCTGTACACCCCCGACCACGAATGGCTGGCGATCGACGGCGATGTCGCCACCGTCGGCATCACCGACTATGCCCAGCAGCAGCTCGGCGACGTCGTGTTCGTCGAGCTGCCCAAGATCGGCCGCGCGCTGAAGAAGGCGGAAGCCGCAGCCGTGGTGGAATCGGTGAAGGCCGCCTCCGACGTCTATGCGCCTGTGACCGGCGAGGTGCTCGAGACCAATGCCGAGCTCGCTTCCGAGCCGGCGCTGGTGAATTCGGACGCGCAAGGCAAGGCCTGGTTCTTCAAGATCAAGATCGCCGACAAAAGCGAGCTCGGCGGCCTCATGGACGAAGCCGCCTACACGGCCCACACGGCGTGACGATATGAGCCGAGCCCTCTCAACATACTCACTGTCATGCCCCGCGAAGGCGGGGCATCCAGTAAACGCAGCCGCTTCGGCTAGAGCCGAGAGGCCGCGGCGTACTGGATCGCCCGCCCCTGTGCGCAATTGCGCACTAGGCGGGCGATGACAGCAACTCCTAGCGAGGACCCAATGATGACCGCGCACCGCAAGACCAACGGCGACACCGCCGCCAGTTTCGTTCGCCGCCATATCGGCCCCTCGGCGCGCGACGTCACCGCCATGCTCGAAACCGTCAGCGCCAAGAGCGTCGACGCCCTGATGGCGGAAACGCTGCCGGCCTCGATCCGGCAGGCCGCCCCGCTCGATCTCGGCAAGCCGCTCAGCGAGACCGAAGCGATCGCGCATATGGCCGAGCTGGCGCGACAGAACCAGGTCTTCACCTCGCTGATCGGCCAGGGCTATTCCGGCACGATCCTGCCCGCGGTGATCCAGCGCAACATTCTGGAAAATCCGGCCTGGTACACCGCCTACACGCCCTACCAGCCCGAGATCAGCCAGGGCCGGCTGGAAGCGCTGCTCAACTTCCAGACCATGATCTGCGACCTCACCGGGCTCGATGTCGCCAACGCCTCGCTGCTCGACGAAGCGACCGCGGCGGCCGAAGCCATGGCGCTGGCGGAGCGGCACTCGCAGGTCAAGGCAAAGGCGTTCTTCGTCGACAAGGACGTGCACCCGCAGACGCTGGCGGTGATGCGCACCCGCGCCGAGCCGCTCGGCTGGAGCCTGATCGTCGGCGATCCCCTCACCGATCTCGACAAGGCGGACGTGCTCGGCGCGCTGCTGCAATATCCGGGCTCCTCGGGCGCATTGCGCGACCTCAGGCCCGCGATATCGGCGCTGAAGGCCAAGGGCGCGCTCGCGATTCTCGCCGCCGATCTCTTGGCACTGACGCTGATCGCCTCGCCCGGCGAGCTCGGGGCCGACATCGCAATCGGCTCGGCGCAGCGTTTTGGCGTGCCGATGGGCTATGGCGGACCGCACGCGGCCTATATGGCGGTGCGCGATGCGCTGAAGCGCTCGCTGCCCGGCCGCATCGTCGGCCTCTCCGTGGATTCGCGCGGGGCACCGGCCTATCGCCTCGCGCTGCAGACCCGCGAGCAGCACATCCGCCGCGAGAAGGCGACCTCCAACATCTGTACCGCCCAGGTGCTGCTCGCCGTGATCGCCTCGATGTACGCGGTCTATCACGGCCCCGAGGGCCTCTCGCAGATCGCGCGCAACGTGCACCGCCGTGCCGCCGTGCTGGCGAGCGGTCTGCGCAAGCTCGGCTTTGCGCCGCAGTCGGAGGCCTTCTTCGACACGGTGAGCGTCGATGCCGGCGCCAGGCGCGCCGAGATCGTCGCGCGCGCGGCCGCCGAGAAGATCAATCTCGGCGTCGGTGAAACCGCCTTGCGCATCGCGCTCGACGAGACCACCACGCCGGCGACGGTCGAAGCGGTCTGGCGCGCCTTCGGCGGCACGCTTGCCTACGCCGAGATCGACGCGACCACGCGCGAGGCGCTGCCGGAGGCGCTGAAGCGCACCACCGCTTTCCTCACCCATCCGGTCTTCCATGCGCATCGCTCCGAGACCGAGATGCTGCGCTACATGCGCAAGCTCAGCGATCGCGACCTCGCGCTCGACCGCGCCATGATCCCGCTCGGCTCCTGCACCATGAAGCTGAACGCGACCACCGAAATGATGCCGCTGACCTGGCCGGAATTCGCGACGCTGCACCCGTTCGTGCCGCGCGAGCAGGCGAGCGGCTATCACGCGCTGTTCGCGCGGCTGGAGAAGTGGCTGTGCGACATCACCGGCTATGACGCGATCTCGCTGCAGCCGAACTCGGGCGCGCAAGGCGAATATGCCGGGCTTTTGGCGATCCGCGGTTACCATGCCGCGCGCGGAGAGACGCACCGCAAGATCTGCCTGATCCCCTCCTCCGCCCACGGCACCAACCCGGCTTCGGCTGCGATGGTTGGCATGGACGTGGTGGTTGTGTCTTGCGAGAAGAACGGCGACGTCGACGTCAATGACTTGCGCGCCAAGGCCGAGAAGCATTCCAAGGATCTCGCCGCGGTCATGATCACCTATCCCTCGACCCATGGCGTGTTCGAGGAGCATATCCGCGAGATCTGCGACATCGTCCACGCCCATGGCGGCCAGGTGTATCTGGACGGCGCCAACCTCAACGCGCAGGTCGGCCTCTCCAGGCCCGGCGATTACGGCGCCGATGTCAGCCATCTCAATCTACACAAGACCTTCTGCATCCCGCATGGCGGCGGCGGCCCCGGCATGGGCCCGATCGGCGTGAAGGCCCATCTTGCGCCGTTCCTGCCCGGCCATCCCGCGACGAATGCTGAAGCGCCTGTCGGCCCGGTCTCGGCCGCGCCGTTCGGCTCGGCGTCGATCCTGACCATCTCCTACATCTACATCCTGATGATGGGCGGCGAAGGCCTGAAGCGCGCCACCGAGATCGCGATCCTCAACGCCAACTACATCGCAGCGCGCCTCGATCCGCACTTCCCGGTGCTCTACAAGAACGCCAAGGGCCGTGTCGCCCATGAGTGCATCGTCGATCCCCGCCCGCTGAAGGCGACATCAGGCGTCACCGTGGACGACATCGCAAAGCGCCTGATCGATTACGGCTTCCACGCCCCGACCATGAGCTTCCCGGTGCCGGGCACGCTGATGATCGAGCCGACCGAGTCGGAATCGAAGGCCGAGCTGGACCGCTTCTGCGATGCCATGATCGCGATCCGCAAGGAGATCGCCGAGGTCGAGGCCGGCCGCTTCAAGATCGAAGCCTCGCCCTTGCGTCACGCCCCGCACACCGTGCACGACATCGCGGATGACGATTGGAAGCGCGCCTACACCCGCGCTGAAGGCTGCTTCCCCCAGGGCGTCTCGCGCACCGACAAATACTGGAGCCCGGTGGGCCGCGTCGACAACGTCTACGGCGACCGCAACCTGGTGTGCTCCTGCCCGCCGGTGAGCGACTACGCGCAAGCCGCGGAGTAAGCTTCGTAGGGTGGGCAAAGCGCAAGCGTGCCCACCACCTTTGTATGCGGTGAAAGATGGTGGGCACGGCGCTTACGCGCCTTTGCCCACCCTACGATCTACGATCCCGGCATCACAAAATGATCCGGTATGTCTTCTACCACAAAACGAAACGGGCACTGACGACGTCGGCAACTCAACGTCTTCAGCGCCCGCTCCTCGCGAAAAACCTGGTTGTTTAAGATTTACTCGTCCGTCGGCTCCTCGCCGTCGGCGTCGCGCTCGGGCGTGCCGGCCAGGATCTGCTCGGCGATCAGGCCGGAGTTCTGGCGGATCGCGGTTTCGATCTTGGCGGTAATGTCGGGGTTGGCCTTCAAGAACGCTTTCGAGTTCTCGCGGCCCTGGCCGAGGCGCTGGCTGTCATAGGAGAACCAGGCGCCCGATTTCTCGACGATGCCGGCCTTGACGCCGAGGTCGAGGATCTCGCCCATCTTGGAGACGCCCTCGCCGTACATGATGTCGAACTCGACCTGCTTGAACGGGGGCGCCAGCTTGTTCTTGACCACCTTGACGCGCGTGGTGTTGCCGACCACTTCGTCGCGCTCCTTGATCGCGCCGATGCGGCGGATGTCGAGGCGGACGGAGGCGTAGAATTTCAGCGCGTTGCCGCCGGTGGTGGTCTCGGGCGAGCCGTACATCACACCGATCTTCATGCGGATCTGGTTGATGAAGATGACCATGGTGTTGGACTTGTTGATCGAGGCCGTGAGCTTGCGCAGCGCCTGGCTCATCAGACGGGCCTGCAGGCCCGGCAGCGCATCGCCCATCTCGCCTTCGAGCTCGGCCTTCGGCACCAGCGCCGCGACCGAATCGATCACCAGCACGTCCACCGCACCGGAGCGCACCAGCGTGTCGCAGATCTCCAGCGCCTGCTCGCCGGTGTCGGGCTGCGAGATCAGGAGCTCGTCGATGTTGACGCCGAGCTTGCGGGCATAGACCGGGTCGAGCGCGTGCTCGGCGTCGATGAAGGCGCAGATGCCGCCCTTCTTCTGTGCTTCAGCGACCGTATGCAGCGCCAGCGTGGTCTTGCCCGAGGATTCCGGCCCGTAGATCTCGACGATGCGCCCCTTTGGCAGGCCGCCGATGCCAAGCGCAATATCGAGCCCGAGCGAGCCCGACGACACCGCCTCGATGTCCATGGACCGGTCGTTCTTGCCGAGCTTCATCACCGAGCCCTTGCCAAACTGGCGCTCGATCTGGGAGAGCGCGGCGGCCAGAGCTTTACTCTTGTCCATGGAAGATCCTTCGACGATACGCAGGGCAGTGGCGGACATTGGGTCGTGCTCCTTATGGCGAGGATTCGCGTGAGGGACAAACAGTTGCGAGGCGGCGCGGCGATAAAAGCAATGTACCCTATTTGTTCCAGGTTCGCAATATGTTCTTTTTGGAATTTGGCCGCTGGCCGCGTTTCTGCCCTACCCCGGGTTGAATTCGGGACGTCCTAATTCCCGGTGAGGTGGCTCGTCGTAAGCCAGCAGCCCCACAACGTAGATCCAGCATTCTGGCCGGAAATGGTGAACGTTCCGCGGGCGCGGTTGCGGCCCGATCCTGGTCGATCAGCCGGCTCCGCCGCGCGCCTTGTGCGCACAACTGAACAGACGCCGTTCCGTTTATGGATCCTAATCCATCATCACCCCGCGCGGGACCGCGGCGACGATCGATGATGAGAACCCCGATTGCGCTCCCGCCTTCCGCGCACGGACAGGATCGTGCCATGCTCAAGCGGCGACGTTTCAAGCAACAATTGACCCTTCAAGACCGGCTCTCCGCATGGGTGAAGCAGGTCAAGGAGGACGCCGCCAGCCTGCCTCCCGGCCCCGAACGGGACGCCCTCCTCAAGAAGGCGCGCCAGGCTGAGTTGGCAAATCATCTGCACGACTGGGTCAAATCCCCCGGGCTGGAACCGCCGAAATAGCGGCGCGGCCGCAATATCCCTCCCCGACCGAAGCTGACGCGCGTCGAAGATGCATGCCTGGTCGTCATAATTCCGCAATCCTGCGGCACCGAACCTTTTCGCGGTCTCAGGCCTTCTCCAGGATGAGACCGCAACTCTGGGGATCTCTGTCATGACGGACAACAAGCACCGCGAAACGATCGGGCGCAAACCTCTGCCGGAGACGGCGCATGAGGAGATGATGAAGTTCGAGCGCAAGGAAAACGAGTTCCGCAAGAAGGACCGCGAAGAGCGCGCCAGCGAGCTCCATCTTCCCCTGAATGAAATCAAGATCCATTAGGGCCAGCGCAGGGGCCGGCTTTGGAACCGACAACGATCCGCCGGCGCTCTCTTTGGCCGCCGGTCGGGATCGACTGACCCGCGACGGCGCGACATCGCGGGGGGGACGGGTCCCGCATGGCCTCCGGGCGAGTCGCGAGCTATAGAGGTATCTAAACACCTCCATCAGGCCACTGAAAGAACAACAGAATTTCCATGCGGCCTACTGTGCATGGGGTTGTTTTCCAGTTTTGAGAGTGGCGGCATGCCGTGCCCGCGATCGCGGCAGGCACGAGTGCCGGCAGTGCCTGGCTTACAGCAGCGCCAGCAGCACGAGGCCGATCACCAGCACCACGAAGCCAGCCGCTGTCGCGGCGGCGAACGACCGCTCTACGTTATCCATGATGCCACCCCGTAGTCGGCGTGCCACGTTTCCCCCATGGCCGCGCCGAACGGTCTGGAATCTTGCCGACCTGTGTGACCGCAGTTGTGCGAACGGATGTCGAAATTGGGACCGGTGCGGGGCCAGTCTGCGGCCTCAGCCACGGGGCGTGGAAACCTGCCGCCTGTCAGGCTGCCGTAAGCGGAGCCGGCTAGGATGACGCGGCTATGGTGTTGCAGCCCAGCACCTCAGCCTCCAACAACTCGCTGCCCCGCTTGGCTCTCCCCAAGCGGGGCTTTTTCATGCCTGGCTGCCGGCTCGCGGATCCCTCTCCTCGCGGGTCAGACGCAGCGCGAAGGCGCGGATCGCGGGCGCCGCCAGGACCACGATCGGCAGCATCGCGGCCCAGGCGATCAGCCACGACGCCATCCAGTGACCGACGAAGATCGCCGCGCTGCCCGCGGGCCAGCTGGCGATCCCGGCCGCGATCAGCGAAGTCAGTCCGGACTGGATGATCCCGAAGACGAAATGACTGTAGCGGCGGGGAATGCCGAGCATGACGGACCCATGTTGCTTGCCGTCATCAGGGCAAGCAAGGCACATGCCGCCGCGCGCATCGGCAACGTTGGCAGGAGCCGGCCTGCGTCGCGTATCGCGCGGCGCAACACCCGCAAACGGATGCAGCCCAGGAACTCTGTTCTTGGTCGGAGAACCACGGGGTAACTGTCCGTCAACCAACAGATTTTCCTTGCCGTGGGAATATGAGGACGGCCAACTTGTTTGCGATCTTGGAAGTGAATCGTGGGAGGTCACCATGAATCACAGGGGCATCGAATTCACCGTCGCCAAGACGGCGATTCCCGGAATCTGGCAATGGCAGTTCCGCATCGGCGATCAGATCAAGACGGGCAAGACCGAGACGAAAATCGATCTGCTCGCGATCCGGCGCGTGCAGCTGCGGATCGATCGGGAGCTGAAGCGATCGGCGGGGCAACGGCCTGAACCGGCCGGATAGCGCCTCGCTGATCGCGCGGGGGCGTGTGCACCGCACCGGCGCGGCTGGCAGGCCCCTCGCGGCGGCATCATCCGTAGCCGCCCGGAATTGATCTGACGCTGGTTTGGGATTGGACTGCGCGCGCCCGTGGCCTTGGGGGCGAGGCCGTCACGCGCGATCGGTGCCAGCCATGCCGCTCTATTTCTTTCGTATCCGGAATGGCCGTTATTCCGGCTGCGCCGACCAGGCGACGGAATTCGCCGATCGCGATTCGGCCTGGAAAGAGATGACCAATGTCTGCGCCGACATGACCGCCGGCATTGCCCGCAAGCTCCAGGAAAATTCCGAATGGCACATGGAGCTGCTGGACGAGGCCAAGGAGCCGGTATTCCGGATCCGCATCGTCGCCGAAACCCTCGACTAGCAAGAGCCCCTCGAGCAGGCAGGCTTCAGTCCGCGCTGGGCAGCCGCCGCATGGTGAATTCGATGTCGCCGCCGGGCAGTTCGCGCCAGGTCTCGACCGCGCTCATATAGCCGGCCTTGGGATAGCGGGCGAAGAAGGCCTGGGCCCGTTCCCGCGCCGCCGCGCGCGGCAGCGTGAAGGTCTCGCGCAGAAAGCCGTCGCCGATCGTTTGGCCGGGCTTGCCAGGCGCCTTGCGCCGGCGCGCCATCCGCTCGGCGAGATCCCGCGGACGATCGGCCATGTCCTGTCCTCCTCTACGCACTACGCTCAGAGGTAAATGTAGGGCGTGGGCCGGCCGAAGAGGAGTCCTGTCCGAAGGCCTGTGCCGCCCCCGGACGAAGCTGTCGTCAGTTGGCGGCCGTGCCGCTCTTGGTCTTCTTCGGCGCGCTGGTTGCGGCCGATGCCTTCGGCGCCGCCGGCTGCTTCGGCGGATCGGCGCGCATGCCGCCCCAGGGATCACTGGACGACTTGGAATCCGGGATCTTCTTCAGCGTTTCCTTGTAGGCCTTCTCGCGCTCGGCCTCGACCGCCTTCTCCTCCGGCGTCTTGCTCGGGCCGTCCTGCATCAAATTGATATTGGGCAATTGCGCATAGGCAGGTCCCGCCAGCGCTGCCAGCAGCACCGCCGCCATACGGAAAAGCTTCATCGTCTACTCCTTGATCATCCATGAGGCAGGGATCGCCCGCGCCGGGGCCGTTCGGTGCCGCTAGAGCCGATCCGACCGGCACGATTTGGGCCCATGCAGCCAATCGTCCCAGATCGGGCCACATCTGGTGCACCCGCTCAGCGCGAGGCCGAGCGCGATCATACCAAAGACGAGGACACACCGACGCAACATCATCCACCCGTTCCCAAGCGAGGCATCATACCGGGCCAAGTCAGGCATTTTCAAGCCGACGGGACCGCCGCGAGACCGGGTGACTTTGCTGCGCCGATGCGCTCACAATGGGACGAAACATCCGGCAATACAGGAGAGCGCGACAGCAATGCAAAGGCAGCCAGACGCCGAATTCGGCCTCCCCGACGCCAGACGCATCCTCGGCGAGGTTTTTGCGCCCTGGGTCCAGGATCTCAACCTCGCGGTCGAGCGCCTCGAGCACGCGCAGCCGGCGGACCAGCCGGACTGGCAGCCGGGCGCACTCCTGCGCATGCCGTTTTCGGAGCGATTGTGCCGCAACGGCGGCGTGGTCTGCGGCCAGGCCCTGATGGCGCTTGCCGACACCGCGATGGTGATCGCGATCCTTGCGGCCAATCGCGGCTATCGTCCGATGACGACGGTCGACCAGACCACGCATTTCATGCGCGCGGTGTCCTCGTCGGACGTACTGGCGGACGCGCGCGTGGTGCGGCTCGGGCGCACCATGAGCTTTGGCCGCGTCACGCTGCTCTCGGCGACCGACAACAAGCCGGCCGCGATGGTGTCCAGCGCTTTCGCGATGTTGCCGGGCTGATCGAAAAAGCGAGAGCCGCGTGAGCGCAAAGCGCAGCGCGGCTCTCCATCACGATCGCATCGAGGCAGCAGACATCGAGGTAGGAGACATCGAGGCAGGAGACCCAGGCGCGACCGCAATCGCGCTTCGGTCCGCGCGCATCGCGTTACTTGCCGAGCACTTCGTCAGCCGCCGTGACGATGCTGGCTGTCGGATTCTTTCCGCAATAGGCACCAAACTTCTTGGCGTTCGCGATGAACACGTCGGTGTCGATGATCGCGTTGTCCTCGTCGCCCTTGTACCAGCCATCCATCCAGGTCAGCACGACCTGGATATTGTCTTCGCCGCTCTCGAGGAACTGCTTGCAGCTCATGGTCGAAAGGTCCCATTTGACGGCGTGGGCGGGCATCGACGACAGCGAGAGCGCAACGGCGAACAGAAGCGAAAGCGTGGTCTTCATCGGAATCTCCATCGGCGCCGTAACGCCATAAAAGAAAGGCTTGCAGGGAAATCGGCGGAGAGGCTCTCCGCTCGAACGTCGTAAACGAAGTCTGAAGCGCCGTGCGAGCAGCGCCGATATTGAGTTTAGTTCAACGTAATTTCTATGCATTACTCCATAATCTCTATGCATTACTCCATAATCATCGTGATGGACCGACGCCGATGATCGAGAAACGTACAGCGCAGCGTCACCGTGTTTTCAAGGGTGGAACGATCACCTTCGAAAACAACGGCATCGCCTGCACGGTGCGGAACATGTCGGCCGGCGGCGCGGCGATCGACCTCGACGCTCCCGTCACGTTGCCGCAATCGTTCACGCTCTCGATCGCGCGCGACGAGTTCGTACGGAATTGTCGCACAGTTTGGCGCAGTGACAAGCGCGTCGGCCTCGCCTTTGTGCAATAGCGCGCGCGATGTGAACGAGCGTTCGCATCGCATCCACAAGGCGATGATGATTGCGCGGCACAAACTAGCCCGCAATCGCGGAATAGCAAATGCCGCGGGTTCTAGGGCTTGTGGAGGCCTCAGCAAATCTTGATCGGCAAGGACTTCGGCGGACCGCATTCGTGCCTATCTGTTGGCCCGCAGGGGACTTTCACGGATGTTACGGATCATTGCTCATGCGGCGCTGCTCGCCGGCGCGCTCGCGCTCGGTGCCTGCGGCTTTGCCGACAGCCGCGCGCCGGTGCCTGAGTTCATGCGCATGAAGGAGGCCGAGCAACCGCCGCCCGAAGCGCCTCCCGACGTCAAGCGTGTGGTGCGCGAGCAGATCGATGTGGTTTTCCTCGCCACCTCCTATCCGCGCGAGGTGCACGTCGCCCCGCCCCATCGCGAGCTGCGCGGACCGGGCTGGACCGCCTGCGTCCGCGCGCAGCTCACCTCCGCAACCGGCACCTCGCTGGGCGCCCAGACCTACATCGTGACGATCAACGGCGGGAAGGTCGTGGACCGCCGGCGGGCGGAAGCCGACGACATCTGCGGGACCGAGACATACGAGCCGGCCTAAAACATGATCCGGAAAAGTGCGCAGCGGTTTTCCGAAAAGATCATGCCTAAACAACAACCTAAGGCGCGACGACGAATCATCCTAATGCATCGCGCTTTAGGAACCGTCGCGACCCGCCGGTTCCGGGAAAAACGCGCATCGCGGCGGGGAACGATCGCCGCCTCCCCTTCTTGTTACCGCCGAGGGCAGTTTCGAGGAGGACATGATGAAGACATTTACGATTGCGCTGTTGGCGGGCGTGGGCGCCTTGGCAGCCGTCACGGGGGCGAAGGCTTCCGATATCTACACGACCAGCGAGTACACCAATCCGGATCTCGTTCAGCAGGTGCGGCTCGTCTGCGATGACGCCGGCCGTTGCTATCGCACGCGCAGCGGTTCGCGCGTGATCGTGCGGGATTCCTACAACTACATGCCGCGCGAACGCTATTACGAGCGCCGCACCTATCATCGCGATTGGGATGACGGGCCGCGCGCCGGCGTCGGCATTCGCGCGCCTGGCGTCAGCGTCGGCGTGGGCGTCGACGACCGCTGGTAATCCGCGAAGGCTTGATGGTTCGGGACCGGACGAGACTATTCGCCCGGTCCCGTTCGTATGCCCCCGACTACGAGGCGACCGACGTCATGCGGCGGTCGATTGCTGCTGGAACTGCTCGTACGCCGCGATCGCATCCGCAGCGTACATCAGCGAGGGGCCCCCGCCCATGTAGACGGCCATGCCGAGCGTCTCCTCGATCTCTTCGCGGCTCGCGCCGAGCTTGACGAGCGCCTCGACGTGAAAGCCGATGCAGCCGTCGCAATGTGCGGCGACGCCGAGCGCCAGCGCCATCAGTTCCTTGGTCTTCTTGTCCAGCGCGCCGTCGCGCGTGGCGGCCTGAGCGAGTAAGGCAAATCCCTTCATGGTGTCGGGAATGTCGCTCCGCAGCTTCTTCAGGTTGGCCGAGATGTTCCTCGTGATGTCGACGTAGTTCTTGTCCATTGGACCCTCGTTAGCTGGATTTGGCGGTGGTCGGAGCCTCACGCGGCGCGCGCAAGGCGATGTAGATCGCGGGAATCACCAGCACGGTGAGCAGCGTTGACGAGGCCAGCCCGAACAGCAGCGAGATCGCCAATCCCTGGAAGATCGGATCGAGCAGGATGGTCGCGGCCCCGATCATGGCCGCAAGCGCGGTGAGCAGGATCGGCTTGAAGCGGACCGCGCCGGCCTCCAGCACCACCTCGCGCAGCGACTTGCCGTCCCCGCCGCTGTGCCTGATGAAGTCGACCAGCAGGATCGAGTTGCGCACGATGATGCCGGCGAGCGCGATGAAGCCGATCATCGAGGTCGCGGTGAACGGCGCACCCAGCAGCCAGTGCCCGATCAGGATGCCGATCAGCGTCAGCGGAATCGGCGTCAGGATGACGAGCGGCAGACGGAAGCTCCCGAACTGGGCGACGACCAGCACGTAGATGCCGAGGATGGCCGCGCCGAAGGCGGCACCCATGTCGCGGAAGGTCACCCAGGTGATCTCCCATTCGCCGTCCCACAGCAGCGTGGGGCGCGACTCGTCCGATGGCTGGCCGTGCAGGCTGATCGCCGGCTTCGGCAGCTTGCCCCAGTCATGGGCATCCACACGATCGGCAACCGCGAGCATGCCGTAGAGCGGCGCCTCGAAGCGCCCGGCGAGCTCGGCCATCACCATGTCGGCGAAGCGGCCGTCGCGGCGGAAGATGGTCGGCGAGCCCTCCTCCATGGTCGCCTTGACGACCTGACCGAGCTCGACCACCGTCTTGCTGCCGGGCAAGGTGTTGGCCGGCACCGGCGTCGAGGCCAGCGCCTCGTCCCAGACCAGATCGCGCTTTCCGAGATGCACCGCGATCTCGATCGGGTTACGGTCCTCGCCGCGATGCGAATAGCCGATCGAGGTGCCGCCGAACAGCGCCTGGATCGTGTCGTAGACGTCGCGCTGCTCGACGCCGAAGAATTCGAGCCGGTCCTGGTCGATCGAGAGCCGCAGCCGTGGCCGCTTCTCGCCGATGGAATCGTCGATGTCGACGATGAAAGGCACTTCCGCGAAGACCTTCTTGAGCTCCGCCGCGACCGCACGGCGCGTGGTCGCATCGGGACCGTAGACCTCGACGAGCAGCGTCGACAGCACCGGCGGCCCGGGCGGCACTTCGACCACCTTGATGCTGGTGCCCGCGGGTGGATCAAGCGCCTTCAGCTTCTCGCGCAGCTCGAGCGCGATCTCATGGCTGGCGCGCTTGCGCTCGCCGCGCGCAGCCAGATTGACCTGCACTTCGCCGAGCTCGGGCCTCTGGCGCAAATAATAGTGCCGCACCAGGCCGTTGAAATTGAACGGCGCCGGCGTGCCGGCATAGGATTGCAGCGAGGTGACCTCCGGCAATTGCCGCGCGATCGCGGCCGCGCCGAACAGCGTACGCTCGGTCGCCTCCAGGCTCGCGCCTTCCGGCAGGTCGACGACCACGGCGATCTCGGACTTGTTGTCGAACGGCAGAAGCTTGACCGTCACCGACTTGGTCGCAAACAGCGTCATCGACAGCAGCGTCGCGATGCCGACGCCGAGCAGGAAGATCCAGGCCGACCGCTTGCTCCGCACGATCGGCGTGGCGAAACGCCGGTAGAGCCGGCCGAGCCGGCCTTCGTCGTGCTCCGCGTGCGCTGAGGCAACCTCGCCCCTCGGCGCGAGCTTGAGCATCAGCCAGGGCGCGACCACCATCGCGACGAAGAACGAGAACAGCATGGCGGCCGACGCGTTGGCCGGGATCGGCGCCATATAGGGGCCCATCAGGCCCGACACGAACAACATCGGCAGCAGCGCGGCGACCACGGTCAGCGTCGCGACGATGGTGGGGTTGCCGACCTCCGCCACCGCCTCGATGGTGGCCTGCAGGCGCGGCCGGCCGTCGCGCATGCCCCAGTGCCGCGCGATGTTCTCGACGACGACGATGGCGTCGTCGACGAGAATGCCTATGGAGAAGATCAGCGCGAACAGGCTGACGCGGTTGATCGTGTAGCCCATCAAATTGGCGGCGAACATCGTCAACAGGATTGTCGTGGGAATCACGACGAACGTCACCAGCGCCTCGCGCCAGCCGATCGCGATCGCGATCAGGACGACGATCGAGACGGTCGCAAGGCCGAGGTGGAACAGCAGCTCGTTGGCCTTCTCGTTGGCGGTCTCGCCGTAATCGCGCGTCACCGTCACCTGGACGTCCTCGGGGATCAGGCGCGACTTCAATCCTTCGAGGCGCCCCGCGATATTCTCGGACACGACGACCGCATTGGCGCCGGCCCGCTTGGCCAGCGCGAGGCTGACGGCGGGCGTGCGCGCCCACTGCCCGGCGGCCCCGCGCGAATCCGTCCAGACGCGATGCTCGATGGTGCTCGGACCGACGACGACGGAGGCGACGTCCTTGACATAGACTGGCCGGCCGTCGCGGCTCGTGATCAGCAATAGTCCGATGTCGGGAATGCCGGATAGCGTCTGCCCCGCCGCGACGCCTCGCACGATGCCGGCATCGCGAACCTGCCCAGCCAGGAACGAGCGGTTGGCGTCCTTGACCTTGGCCACGAGCTGCTGAAGCGTGACGCCGAACAGCGACAGCTTCTCCGGATCGGGCTCGACCCGGATCTGTTGCGCGGCGCCGCCGGATATGTAGGTCAGACCGATATCGTCGACCTTCATCAGCTCCGCGCGCAGCTTGTCGGCGAGCTCGTACAGATCCTTGTCGGTCCAGCGGCTGGCAACCTCCGGCTTCGGCGACAGCGTCAACACCGTCACCGCGACGTCATTGATGCCCCGCCCGACGATCAGCGGTTCTGGGATGCCGACGGGAATGCGGTCGAGGTTGGCGCGGATCTTCTCGTGCACCCGCAGGATGGCATCCTCGAACTTGGTGCCGACCAGGAAGCGCGCGGTGACCATCACGCGATCGTCCTCGGTCTGGCTGTAGACGTGCTCGACGCCGTCGATGCCCTTGACGATCGATTCCAGCGGCTTGCTCACCAGCTCCACCGCGTCGGGCGCGCGCAGGCCGTCGGCATTGACGCGGATATCCACCATGGGAACGCTGATCTGCGGCTCCTCCTCGCGTGGGATCGCCACGACGGCGATCAGCCCCACGACCAGCGCCCCGATCAGGAACAGCGGGGTCAGCGGCGATGCGATGGTCGACCGGGTCAACCGTCCTGACAGTCCGAGATTCACGGCTGCACCAATTGGTCGCCGGCCTGGATGCCCGACAGGATTTCGAGGCCGTCGGGAAGCGAAGGCGTCGGCATGTCGCGGCCGCGCTGCACCGGCACGTCGACCGTCTCGTCGCCTTTCCGGAGCCGGACATAGTCGATGCCGAACCGCGTCGTCACATAGCCCGAAGGGATGACGAAAGCCGTTCGCGTTCCCGCGGCGACCCAGACCCGCAAGCGGTCGCCGACGAAATATTCGCCGAGCCCCTCGACCGTCGCATCCGCGATGACGCGCCCCTCCTCGATCTGAGGATAGACGAGGTCGATCACGCCCCATTTCGAGGCCTCTCCCGCCAGCTCCGCGCCATCGACGCGGACCTTGTCGCCGGCCTTGAGGAAGCGCGCGTGGCGCTCCGGCACGCGCAGCCGCAGCTTGAAATTCTGCTGGGCGACGGTCACGATCGGATCGCCCGCGAGCACAACGGATCCCACGGTGATCAGCCTCTTCAGCACACGACCGTCTGCCGGCGCGAGCACCTGTCCCTGGTTGAGCTGCTCGTTGATGACGGCACGCTCCGCGGTCCTGGCGCGCAGGCCGTTGTCGGCGACGTTGAGCGCCGTGCGCTGCTCGTCCAGCTTGATCCGCGGCAGGATACCGCGCTCGACCAGCCCCTCGGTTCGGGTGAAGTCGAGTTGCGCCTGGTTGGCCTGCGCCTGCAGCGCCTCGATCTGGGCGTCCAGCGATTTCATCTGAAGAACGAGCTTCTCGTCGCCGATGGCCGCGATGACCTGGCCGGCGGTGACGCGATCGCCTTCCCGCACCTCAAGTTGAACGACGGTTCCACCGATGCGGCCGCGGGCGGGAACCACGCTGATGCTCTCGACGGTCGCGAAGACGGCCTTCTCGTCGGCGACGGTCTGCTGCGCAACGGAGAGCGTTCCCGCAGCGGCAGCGTGCCCCACCGGTACTCCGATCGCCGCCCACGCGGCGATAAGTCCCAGGCGCGTCAGATATTGCAAGGGACACATCCGTGTCGTCATCGGGTTCATCACACCGCGCCGCGGTGCCCTCTCATTTCATCGACGTCGGGCGAAGGCGCGTTGATCTCGCGCAAGGCGCACCTGCCCGCATTCTCCTAGGCTTCACTTCGTCCTTTTGGACTTCGGCGCGCAAAACACCTGGTAAAGCGTCTTCAGGATCTCGCGCGCCGGCTCGCTGGCGATCGAATAGAATATCGTCTGCGCATCGCGCCTGGATGCGACCAGGCCATCCTTGCGAAGGAGCGCAAGATGCTGGGAGACCGTGGAGTCGCGCAGGCTGAGGAACTCGGCCAGCTCGCCGACCGACCGCTCGCCGTCAATCAGCTGGCAGATGATCAGCAGACGGTGACGGTTCGACAGCGCCTTGAGCAACTCGCTCGCCTGATCCGCCGCCCGCTCCATGACCTGACTATTTATTTTCATACTTGCGTATATACGCAATTACGAATATATCGTCAAGCGCTGCATGACGGCCGGAACTTAACCGGCGGAGCGGCCTGGTCCAACGGAGGATACCCATGGCGGAAGTTGTCGTAATCGGAGCCGGTCTGAGCGGAACGCTGATGGCCTATGAATTGCTGCCCCAGTTGCGAAAGGAGGACCGCCTCAGCGTCATCTCGCAAGGCGCGGTCTATCATTTCGTGCCCTCGAATCCGTGGGTGGCCGTCGGCTGGCGCAAGCGCGAAGAGATCGAGATCGATCTCGCCGATGTCATGAAACGCAAGGGCGTGCGGCTGCTGACGCAGGGCGCAAAGCGCGTCCACCCCGAGGAGAACCGTGTCGAGCTCGGTGACGGCACGTCGATCGACTATGATTATCTGGTCGTCGCGACCGGTCCCGAGCTGGCGTTCGACGAGATTCCGGGTCTCGGGCCGCAGGGCCATACCCAGTCGATCTGCCACGTCGATCACGCCGCGCATGCCCGTGACGCCCTCGAGAAGCTCGCGGCCAATCCTGGCCCGGTCGTGATCGGCGCTGTCCAGGGCGCCTCCTGCTTCGGCCCGGCCTACGAGTTTCTCTTCATCCTCGAGACCGAACTGCGCCGGCGGAAGCTGCGCGACCGGGTGCCGATGACGTTCGTCACCTCGGAGCCGTATATCGGCCATCTCGGTCTCGATGGCGTCGGTGACACCAAGGGTCTCCTGGAAAGCGAGATGCGCGAGAAGCACATCAAATGGATCACCAACGCCCGCGTCGACAATGTCGCCCCCGGCGTGATGTCGGTGGAGGAATTTGCCGACGACGGCACGTCTCGCAAGGCTCATGAGCTGCCATTCGCCTATTCGATGATGCTGCCCGCCTTTCGCGGCGTCGAAGCGGTGCGCGGCATCGAGAAGCTGACCAATCCGCGCGGCTTCGTCATCGTCGACAAGCATCAGCAGAACCCGGCCTTTCCCAATATCTTTGCAGTCGGCGTCTGCGTTGCGATCGCGCCGGTCGGCGCGACGCCCGTGCCGGTGGGCGTGCCCAAGACCGGCTTCATGATCGAATCCATGGTGACGGCGACCGCGATCAACATCGGCGCCCTGCTCCGCGGCAAGGTACCGACGGCGCAGCCAACCTGGAACGCGATCTGCCTCGCCGACTTCGGCGATTCCGGCGTCGCCTTCCTCGCGCAGCCGCAGATCCCGCCGCGCAACGTCAATTGGTCCTCCAAGGGCGAATGGGTGCACTTCGCCAAGGTCGCCTTCGAGAAATACTTCCTGCGCAAGATGCGGCGCGGCGAGAGCGAGCCGTTCTACGAGCGCTTCCTGCTCGACAGGCTGAACATCGCCAAGATCAAGGAGGTCCGAACCGGCACATGAGCACGACACGCCAGATCGTCTGCGGACATTGCGGGCGCATCAACCGCCTGCCCGCCGAGCGCGCACCGGACAGTGCGCGCTGCGGCGCCTGTCACCAGCCGATGTTCACCGGCCAGCCGATCGAGGTGGACGAAGCCGCTTTCGGCCGTCATGTCGCCAGCAACGACATTCCCGTGCTCGTCGACGTCTGGGCGCCATGGTGCGGGCCCTGCCGTGCCATGGCCCCGATGTTCGCGCGCGCGGCGCAACAGCTCGAGCCCGGCGTGCGGCTGTTGAAGCTGAATTCAGACAACGCACCCGCCTTGTCGTCGCGGCTGAGCGTCAGCGGCATTCCGACGCTGCTGCTGATGCGCGGCGGCCGCGAGATCGCCCGCCATTCCGGCGCGATGGATGCGCGCAGCATCGTTGCCTGGACCGAAGCCAATCTGACCCGTTCGTAACGTCGCAAGATCAAAAAAGGAGCCTGCCATGAATGTCGATAAAGCCGTCCTCGCGTTTGCGGGATTCGTCGTCCTGCTCGGTCTCGCACTGGGCACCTATGTGAATGCGTATTGGTATCTGCTGACGGCGTTTGCCGGGCTGAACATGTTGCAGGCCTCGTTCACCGGCTTCTGCCCGGCGGCGATCGTATTCAGGAAGCTGGGCCTGAGCAGCGGCTGCGCGTTCTCCTGAACGCGCAGATACAGCCTGTGATGCGGGGGAATTTGCCATGACCGACGACACCTTCATCGAGGGGCCTCTCTACGAGAAGCGTAGAAAGGTCTATCCGCAGTCGGTCCACGGGCCGTTCCGCCGCATCAAATGGGCGATCCTCTGCGTCACGCTCGGGATCTATTATCTCCTGCCGTTCGTGCGCTGGAATCGCGGCCCCGGCCTGCCCGATCAGGCCGTGCTGATCGATCTGCCGCATCGCCGCTTCTATTTCTTCTTCATCGAGCTGTGGCCGCAGGAGGTGTATTATTTCACCGGCCTGCTCATCCTCGCGGCGATGATGCTGTTTCTGATGAACGCGGTCGCGGGGCGATTGTGGTGCGGTTATCTGTGCCCACAGACGGTGTGGACCGACCTGTTCTATGCGGTCGAGCGCTGGGTCGAGGGCGACCGGCGCGAGCGCATGCAGGGCGACAAGCGCTACTGGACGTTCGACCACATCCGAAAGGTCGCGCTGAAGCATTTCCTCTGGATCATGATCGCCTGGTGGACCGGCGGCGCCTGGGTGCTCTATTTCGACGATGCGCCGACGCTGGTGAAGGAGCTCGCGACCTTCCAGGCTCCGTTCATCGCCTATCTCTGGATCGGCATCCTGACGGCAACGACCTACGTCTTCGCCGGCCACGCCCGTGAGCAGATGTGCATCTACATGTGCCCGTGGCCGCGCATCCAGGCGGCCTTGACCGACGAATGGGCACTCAACGTCACCTATCGCCGCGACCGCGGCGAGCCGCGCATGTCGGTGAAGAAGGCAGAGGCTGCCCGCGCCCATGGCGATTTCGCCGGCGATTGCGTCGATTGCCACCAGTGCATCAATGTCTGCCCGACGGGCGTCGACATCCGACACGGCATCCAGCTCGGCTGCATCCAGTGCGGCCTATGCATCGACGCCTGCGACAACGTCATGAGCGAGATCGGCCGGCCCAAGGGTCTGATCGGCTATGACACCGACATCAACATGCAGCGCCGGCGCGAGGGCAAGCCGCCGATCTATCGCATCGTCCGCGCGCGGACGGTGATCTACGCCGCGGCGATCGCCATCGTCGGCAGCATCATGCTGTACACGCTCGCCACGCGCGCGACCATGGACGTCAACGTGCTGCACGAGCGCAATCCGTTGTTCGTCCAGCTGTCGGATGGCGGGGTCCGCAACGATTACACCGTGCGCATTCTCAACAAGGGCGCACAGCGATCGTTCGCGATCGAGGTCTCCGGGCTGCCCGGCGCAGCCATTCGCGTTGCCGGCATCGAGGCCGCGCCCGATGGCAAGCCCGTCGTCGAGGTCGGGCAGGACCAGACCCGCGAGGTCCGGCTGTCGGTGCAGGTCGGGCCCGCCGACCTGCCGAAGACCTCGCGCGATCTCGAGGTCACGATCACCGATACCGCCAGCGGTGGCCGGGCGAGCGCCCGCGACCATTTCTTGCCCGGCGACAAGTAGGGTCCGCATTGAGCATCCGGCAACGTATGCTCAATGAGACGTTAACATTACCGTTCGAATTGAGACGGCGCGCCAACGGTATTTTCCAATCTTTGCGCTAAGCATGGCCCCGTGACGCAGGCTTTGCCCGCGTGAACGGGACGAGGGGACGTGGTCGACATCGCGCAGCAGGCAGCGCTCCATCCGGCATCTGCAAAAGACGCCGCGACCGCGCGCGTCCCGCTCACGGCGATCGACCCCGGCCAGTGGCGCGCCCTCGCGCAGCGGGCGATCGAGCCGAACGGGTATTACCTGCCCGCCTGGGCGCTTGCCGTCAGCGCCACCGCGCGGAGCCGCACCAACGCCTCTGCATTGCCTGCATTCGCCAAGACTTCGTCGCGGCTGATCGGACTGATGCCGGTGATCTCGCTGTGGCGGGCGTGCAAGATTCCTCTGCCCGCGCTGGTGAGCGCGCACCCCTACGGCACGTTGTGCAGCCCGCTGATCGATCGCGACGCTCCGATCGAGGCAGCCACGCATGTGTTGCAGCAGGCGCGCAAGGCCGGCGCGCATGCGCTCGTGCTGAACGATGTCGCGCTCGACGGCGCTGCGATGAATGCGCTCAAGCAGGCCTTGAGCCGCGACGGACTGAAGCCGCGCATCCTGTCCTCCTACCTCCGCGCCAGCCTCGACGCGACGCAGGACGACGAAACGCTGCTGCGCGAGGCGCTCGGCAGCAAGAAGCTCAAGGAGCAGCGCCGCCTGCGCCATCGCCTCGAAGAGCACGGCCCCGTCACGTTCGACGTCGCACGCCGGCCCGACGAGATCGGGCCCGCGCTTGAAACGTTCCTGCAGCTCGAGGCCAGCGGCTGGAAAGGCAAGCGCGGCACCGCGCTGGTCCAGCATGCCGGCGATGCGGCCTTCATCCGCCACGCCGTGCCGGCGCTGGCGGAAACCGCGCAGTGCGAGATCATCACGCTTCGCGCCGGCACGACACCGGTGGCGGCCGGCATCGTGCTGCGCCACCAGGATCGCGCCTTCTTCTTCAAGCTCGGCATCGACGAGCGCTTTGCCAGATATTCACCGGGCGTGCAGCTCACGCTCGAGCTCACCCGTCATCTCTGCGCCGATCCCGCCATCGCCAGCGCCGATTCCACCGCGAGCGCCGATCATCCCATGATCAACCCGATCTGGCGGGGACGTTTCGCAGTCGGCGACGTGCTGGTCCCGCTGCGGCGGCACGATCCGGTCGTGGCGCTCATTCACGGAGCGTTGCTCGGCCGCAACGCCGCGTATGTGACCGCGCGAGGCCTAATCCGCCGCCTGCGCAAATAAGCGAAGACTATTCCGCCGCCTGCGCGTTGATCTCCGCCGAGACCTGGCGGATGGCGCGCGCGAGCAGGTTCGGATCCTGCGCGCCGGAGACCGCGTATTTCTGCGCGAAGACATAGGTCGGCACGCCGGAGATGCCCTTCTCGGCGGCCTCCTGGGCGTCCGCCGAGACGCGCGCGACGTCCTCGTCGGTGGCAAGGCGCCTGCGCACGTCGTCGGCATCGAGGCCGATATCGGCGGCCGCCTGCACCAGCACGTTCACATCGGTGAGATCGCCGCCGTCGCGGAAATACAGCTCCATCAGGCGCTGCTTCATCTCCGGCGCCTTGCCAATCGCTTCCGCCCACAGGATGAGACGATGGCAGTCGGTGGTGTTGGGTTGACGCGCGACCAGCTCGGGCTTGTAGACGAGGCCCTCCTCGCTGGCGGCCGCAACGACGCGCCCCGCGATGCCCTTATAGGCCTCGACCGAGCCGAACTTCTGGGTGAGATAGGCCTCGCGGCTGATGCCCTCGCGCGGCACCCAGGGATTGAGGAAGAAGGGACGGAAATTGAGCTTGACCGGGACATCAGGAACGAGCGCCAGCGCGCTCTCGATCCGGTGCTTGCCGATATAGCACCAGGGGCACACCACGTCGGAGACGACGTCGATCTGGAGCGGTTTCAGCGTGCTCATGTCAGGCGCCTCCTTCGGGCGGGGTCACGGGTTCGCCGGAAGATAAGCCGAACCGGGGACGGCGCAAGGCACCCCTCCTGCATGGCTCACGACTGCACCTCTGCGGTTATTGTGACGGCTCCGGCCCGCCGGGATACTCGCGGCCACGATCAAGCCTGGGATCAGGAAGGGAGACCGCGATGAGCGCCATTTTCAAGCCGGAAGGCCATCAGTTCCGGGCCACGGAGCATGCCGGCGGGCCGTGGTCGCCGGACATGTTGCAGGGTAGCGCCACGACTGCCCTGATGGCCCGCGAGGTCGAGCGTCTTGCCGTCGATTCCGGCTTTGCGGTGCGGCGCCTGACCTTCGATTTGTGGCGACCGGCGGGCCTGCGTGCCTTCACGACCGTCGCCGAATTGCTGCGCGACGGCCGCAAGGCGAAGACCTTGCAGGTGCGGCTGATGGACGGCGAAACCGAGATCGGCCGCTGTACGGCGCTGCTGACCGCGCCGAGCGGAGAATCGCCCGCCGATCCTTTCGCAAGGGCCGCGGCGGCCGACAAGGCGCCCGAGGCGGGTGTGCCGCCGCCGGCCTTCGCACAGAAATGGAGCCGCTATTTCCAGAACGTCACGGTCCGGCTGATCGAGGGCGCGCTGGAGAAGCCGGGACCGGCGGCTGCCTGGATGCGGCTCGATGCGCCGCTGGTCGAGGGCGAGCCGAACACGCCGCTGCTGCAGGCGGTGCAGGCCGCGGACTTTTCCAGCGGCGTCGCTCAGATCGTCGACATGCGCGACTGGACCTTCATCAACCCCGAGATCAGCCTCTATTTCTTCCGCCCGCCGGAGGGCGAATGGATCCTGATCCGCGCCGCCACGCGCGTCGGCGCCAACGGTGCCGGCCTCACCTCGGCGACATTGAGCGACCGCAAGGGCCCGTTTGCCGAGGTGATGCAGGCCATGAGCTTCGAGCGGCGCGACGCCGCGCAAGCTCAGGCGTCCTGAGCCGCAAGCGCGACCAGGGCGGCCTCGGACGCGGCGTCCGCCGGCATGAACATCTCGACGCGAAGCTCCTGCAGCGTCACGTCCTGCGGCGTGCCGAGCGTCAGGACCGCGCCGATCAGGCCGATGCCGACATCGCCCTTGCGCAGGCGCACCTCGCAGAGCGGCCCTGGAACGGCGTGATCGCCGATCCCGACCGCGGGGAGCTCCGGCAGCCGCATCAATTCACGCCAGGTCGATTGCAAGGCCTCGTCGAGCGGCGCGGCCATCGCTTCATGGCGCGCCCGCGCCAGCAGCGCCGCCGCGACGCCCGGCCAGTTCTCGACGAACGGCTTGAGCTCGTTCGGCGCGAGGAACATCCGCATGTGGTTGAGCGGCCGCTGCATGCGCTCAGCGCCAAGCAGCATGGTCATCAGGCGCGTTGCGGCGGCATTGGCCTGCTTCACGTTCCAGCGCCGATCGGTAACGATCGCGGGAAACGGCTCGTGCCGCCGGAGCAGAAGATCGATGGCACGTCGCGCGTCGGCAAGCTCGGGCGCGGCGAGATCGCGCTCGCCAAATTGCCGGGCGAAGCCGCCGGCCTCGAGCAGGGCATTGCGGTCGCGCAGCGACAAATCGAGAGCGGATGCAAGCTGCAGCAGAATGTCCCGGCTTGCTGCCGCCTTGCCGGTCTCGACATAGCTCAGATGCTTGATCGAGATGCCGGCCTCGAACGCCAAGTCCGCCTGGCTCAAGCTGCGTCGCGTGCGCCAGCCGCGCAGGAGATCGCCGACAGGGTTGGCCGGCCGCAAGCGCCGGAACGCGCGTGTATCCATCCCGAGGATTATGTGGGGGCGGCTACCGTCTGTAAACGCCGCTATGACAGCCTGGCCGCCATCTGCTTGAGCCGTTCGGCGGTGCGCTCGTCCGCCGGGAAGAAGGTTTCCAGCGCCAGCTCCGACAGCGTGATGTCGACCGGCGTGCCGAAAACCATGGTGGTGGAGAAGAAGCTCAGGATCTCGCCCTCGTGGCGCAGCTTGAAGGGGATCGCGACATTGTCGCTCGACAGTGGCCCCGCGCGCGCCGGAATCGGATAGCTCTTGAGGTCGTTGTAGAGCTTGATCAGCTCGGGGTCCGCGGTCGCCTCGCATTGCCGGTGCAGCCGCTCCAGGAGGTGCCCGCACCACTCCGCGAGGTTGACCGTGCGCGGCGCCAGCGCCTCGGGATGGAAGGCGAGGCGCAGCACGTTGACGGGCTGGCCGAGCAGCCGCTGGGGAATGCCGTCGAGCAGCGGCGCCACCATGCGGTTGGCCGACACCAGGTTCCAGTGCCGGTCCACTGCGAGCGCGGGATTGGGCTCATGGGCTTTGAGCACGAGATCGATGGCCTGGCGGGCTGATTTCAAGGCAGGATCCTCCAGGGGCCGCTGCTGGAATGCCGGCGCATAGCCGGCCGCGACCAGCAGCACGTTGCGCTCGCGCAGGGGCACGTCGAGGCGTTCGGCGAGCCTCAGCACCATGTCGCGCGAGGGCGCGGCGCGGCCGGTCTCGACGAAGCTTAAGTGACGCGCCGAAATTTCGGCTTCGCCCGCGAGATCGAGCTGGCTCATGCGGCGGCGCTGCCGCCATTCGCGCAAATGGTCGCCGATATGGACCGGTTGGCTGCGTTCGGTACGTGCCGTGGATGCATGTGCGTTCATGACCGAAAATCTAGCATGCGAATTTCGGTGCTTCCATTACCACCGAGGTAATCGAATTGGGGAGCCGGCGCGTGCATCTTCGGTTCAATAGGAGATGACCATGATCGCGCTGCTGCTCTACCGGACCATCGCCGACCACCTTGTTCCCTGGGCCATGGCGCTCGCGACCCGCATGCTGGCGCGCAGCCTCAACATGCCCGAGCCGCTGGTGCATTCGACCGGCGATTACGTGGTCGCACAGGTCATCGCCTTCGAGCACGGCGTCGGCAGAAGCCTCTGCCCCTACCGTCTCGCCCGCCGGCTCCGCGCCTGGTGGCGCGGACGGCAGTGAACTCGACCTCACCCCCCAAGCAAGGAGACCGACCATGATCGTTGCATCCACTTTCCTCCGCCGCGCCCTGCTGGCCGATGCCGTCTTCAGCGGCGTCGCCGCCCTCGGCTTCGCCTTCGGCGCGAGCACGTTCGCTGCGCTGTTCAACCTGCCCGAGGCGCTGCTGCGCGAGACCGGCCTGTTCCTGATCGCCTACGCCGCGCTGGTCGGCTGGCTCGCTTCGCGCGCCGCCGTGGCGAAGGCGCTCGTGCTGCTGGTCGTGGTCGGCAACGCGGCCTGGACCGTCGGCAGCATCGCGCTACTGCTCTCCGGCGCGGTGTCGCCGAACCTCGCCGGCCAGCTCATGGTCGTTGCGCAGGCGATCGCCACGGGCGTGTTCGCAGAGTTGCAATATGTGGGATTGCGGAGGAGCGGGAGCGTGGCGGCGGCGTGAGGCCAAGTCACCGTCAAGTCACCGTCATTCCGGGTCTGGTGCTCGCGCACCAGCCCGGAATCTCGAGATTCCGGGCTCGATGCTGCGCATCGCTCCGGAATGACACCTGACGATGCGCTCCTTCTTAGCATACCAGCGGAGCTGGAAGCGCAGGCTACGCCCGCGCACCGGCCTTGCCGACGGCGTGACCGTTGAGCTTCTTCTTTTTGGCGGCCTTGTTCTCAAGGCCCTTCGCGCCCGCCTTCTCGGCCTTGCGCTCGCTGCGCGCCTTCACCTTGGCACGTTCGGCCCGCGCCTCGGCGCGCAGCTTCTTGCGCTTCTTCTCGCAGGAATCGCACTTGCAGCCGATCGGCTTCAGATAGGCTTTGAAATAATCGGTGCCGTAATCGTAGTTGATCTCGTCGCCCGGCTCGATGTTCTTGATGGCGCGGATGAACACCTTGCGCTCGCGCGGCCGGACGTCGGACTCGGCGTTGGGCCGGCAGGAATGATTGATGTAGCGGGCGAGATTCTTGCGCACCGACCCGTCGATGGTCCAGCGGCCGTTGAGCTCGAACAGGTACTTGTTCTCGATCTCGTCGTGCGCTGGAATCCGCGAATCCAGGATCGGTCCGAAATAGCGGATGATCCTTGTGCCTTTCTTGATCGGCTTGGTGGCGAAGAGGCCGAGTCCGGTCTTGGAGCGGCCGACACGATAAGGTTTGTTCGAGATGGCTGGCATGATCGAGAGAATGAGGACGCGAACGAGGCGGGAGAAGCCCAAGCGAAGCCGCTCTTCTAGAACGATTCCGCGGCGCTGTCAGGTATATCCCGTCGCAGTTTGAACCTTGCCCACAATCAAGACGTCTGATGGGACGAAGTTCCCACTCCCTCGAGGCCTCATGATGAACCACGCCAGCACAGGTCTTGCCGTCTTGATGACCTGCATCGGCCTGAACAGCGCCGAGGCCCAATCCGTGGGCAGCATCTACACCTCGACGGCGCCGAAAGATTGCAGCCAGATCGGTAGAGCCAGCGAGCTCGACGGCAGTACCGCGCGGGCATGTCCGGGCATGAACGGCCTCCTGGTGCTGATTGCCGAGGACGATCTTCGCGAAATCGTCTCGGTCGGCCGCAATCGCAAGCAAGCCGCCGAGGAACCGGCGGCCAAGGCCCGGTTCGCGCCGTTCAATTCGTCGGAGACCACGATCGAATGGCGCGCGGTGGGCGCAAAGCCGTTTGCGATCATCCAGCGCTGGCACATTGCCGACAACAGCGATCCCGACAAGCAGGGACGGCCGAATACCAAAGCCATGCTGGTCGTGACCCGGCTGCCGCCCGGCCCGGTCTGCCACGTCGCCTATGTCGATGCGATCGCCAATCCCACTGCCAATGAGCTTGCGCGCAAGGCCGCGGACGATTTCGCCCGTGGCTTCGCCTGCGGCAAGGACGAGGTGAAGATCATCGGCACGCGCGGCCGCGCCGTCGAGCTTGCGACGATGCGCTAGGCACCCCAAACGGCGCTATACGGGATGCTTCGGGGACACGGGCGCGGTCAGCATCGCCTCAAGCAGGCGTTCGGCCGTGGTCCCCTCGGGCAACCGCTCGAGGATGTCCTCGAGACGTCCGTCGAGCAGCAGCATGGTGAAGCCGTGCACCATCGACCAGGCGCGTGCGATGGCGGCGCCCTGGTTCAGCGTCAGCGCGTCGCCGCTGATTTGCTCCTGCCGCATCATGCCGACGGCATTGGCAAGCCCGGCAAAAGAGGCCTCTGCCGCCTCGTGCAGTGCGGGCCTGGAATAATCCAGCCGCTCGGTGCGAAACATGATGCCGTACATCCCGGGATGGGCCTGCGCATAGGCGACATAGGCCTTCGGGCGCGCCAGCGCGGCTTCGAGAGGCGTGGTGGCGGCATCGCAGGACGCGGCCATCGCTGCGTTGAACTGGCAGAAGCCGACCGCCGCAAGCTCGCTCAGAAGCCCGGTGAGATCGCCGAAATGATGGGTGGGCGCGGCGTGCGAAACGCCCGCCTCGCGTGCCACCGCGCGTAGTGTGAGGCCCGCGAGCCCGTCGCGTTCCAGCACCCGTTCGGCGGCCTGGAGCAGCGCCTCGCGCAAGGCGCCGTGATGGTATGGCGCCTCAGTCTTCGCGTTCGTGGTCCGGCGTGCCGGACGCGATGCCGCGGTCGACGTCGTTTTTCTGGAGGCACGCGGCCTTCGTGCGGCTTCGCTCTTGGTGTCGGTCTTGATCATTTGCAAGCTATATGACGCAATATTGACAGTGTAAAGATTTCGCTTGACCGGATTGGCAATCGACGCTATTTGATCTTTACGATGTAAAGATACGGAGGATATGCCCGTGCAGCACGACGCCATCGCCGAGCGCCGGAACAATATCGCGCCGATCCCGTTCGAGGCGGACGCGCCATTCCTGACGATCATCGGCGAATTGCCGCAGGATCTGAACGGCACGCTCTATCGCAACGGTCCCAATCCGCAGTTCTCTTCGCCCGGCGCGCATTGGTTCGTCGGCGACGGCATGCTGCACGCCTTCCACCTCGAGAACGGCCGCGCCAGCTACCGCAACCGCTGGGTCCGCACGCCGAAATGGCTTGCCGAGCACGACGCCGGCCGCGCTTTGTTCGGCGGCTTCGGCCGCAAGCTGCCGGATGCGCCGGCTGATCTCACCGACGGCGGCGTCGCCAACACCAATATCATCTTCCATGCCGGCAAGCTGCTCGCGCTGGAAGAGGCGCATCTACCGACCGAGATCGAGCCGGGCACGCTGGCGACGCGCGGCTATCACAATTATCAGGGCCGCGTCGCCGGCAGTTTCACCGCGCATCCGAAGATCGATCCCATCACCGGCGAGCTCGTGTTCTTCGGCTACAACGCCGCCGGGCCGTTGACCTCTGCCCTCTCCTACGGCTCGATCGATGCCTCCGGCAAGGCGACTCGCTTCGAGCGGTTCGAGGCGCCCTATGCCAGCATGGTGCACGACTTCATCGTCACCGCGAACCATGTGCTGTTTCCGATCCTCCCCATTACCGGCAGCATGGAGCGCGCAATGAGCGGGCGGCCGCCCTACGCCTGGGAGCCGGACAAGGGCGCCTATGTCGGCGTGATGAAGCGCAGCGGCGCGGCAAAGGACATCGTCTGGTTCCGTGCCGAAGCCTGCTACGTCTTCCACGTCATGAACGCGTGGGAGGACGACAATCGCATCGTCGCGGACGTCATGCAGTTCGAGGAAGCGCCGCTGTTTCCGCATCCCGACGGTCGGCCGACCGATCCGGAGAAGTCGCGCGCCCGGCACTGCCGCTGGACGTTCGACCTCTCAGGCAATACCGACCGCTTCCAGCAGACCTACCTTGACGATCTCACCGGCGAATTCCCCCGCATCGACGACCGCCGCGCCGGGCTGAAGAACCGTCACGGCTGGTACGCCTGCGCCAATCCGAAACTGCCGATGTTCGGCGCGCTCTCCGGCGTCGTCCATGTCGACGGCAACGGAAGGCGGCTCGGCCATTATCTGCTGCCCGCCGGCGACACCATCTCCGAGCCTGTGTTCGTCGAGCGATCGAAGGATGCGACCGAGGGCGACGGCTGGCTGCTCGCAGTGATCTGGCGGGCGCGAGAGAACCGCAGCGACCTCGCGGTGTTCAACGCCACCGATGTCGAGGCGGGTCCCGTCGCGCTGGTGCAGCTCGGCCACCGCGTGCCCGATGGCTTTCACGGCAATTGGGTGGGCGCGCAGTAGCGCCCGTCATTCCGGGGCGCCCCGAAGCCGCAGCACGGACGTGTCACCAAGGAGGCACCGCATGCAGATGCCCGCAATTACCCCCGACCTCCTTGCCGTCCTCGCACTGCTCTGCGCCGTGGCTGCCCTCCATATGATCCGGCTGTGGCGGAGCGGCCAGGTCATCTTCAACGGCGGCATCCTGCTCGCCCTCGGCCTCGCGATCGCCTGCGCGCTGCCCGTTTTGTCGCACCTGCCGTGGGCCGAAATCGCCGCAGAGGTGTCCGACCAAGCGACTGCGGCCATTCAGCTTTTACACGCCGCCTACGTTATTTTGACACTGTAAAGATTTCACTTGACCCGGCGGCGCTCCTGAACTATCGATCTTTACATCGTAAAGATTTTCCTGACCGAGGCGGCCCATGGCGATCTTCCTGATCCTCGCGCCCTACGGCGTTTTCACCTTTCTGATGATGGTGACGTCAGCCGCCTGGAGCGTGTTCGCGGCCTCCGCGATCTGCCTCGCAACCGTCGCGATCGATGTCGTGCGCGGCCGCTCGGTGAAGACCCTGCCCGCGGGCTCGGCGGTCGTGTTCGCCGCCATCGGGCTCTACCTCGCGCTACTCGATCCGCAGTTCGGCACGCTCGGCGTCAAGCTGGCGGTTGACATCGGCATCTTCGTCATCTCGCTCGGCTCGATGCTGGTCCGCCGTCCTTTCACGCTGCAATATGCGCTGGAAGCGGTGCCGGCCGAGACCGCGGCGATGCCCGGCTTTCTCCATGCCAATTACGTCATCACCGGCGCCTGGACCGTCGCCGTGCTGTTGATGGCGGCCGCCAATCTCGTGCTGATCTACGTCCCCGGCCTACCGCTCTGGTCGAGCCTTGCCGTCGCCTTCGCCGCTCGGAACAGCGCGGTTTACTTCACAAAATGGTATCCCGAGTATCGCCAGATCAAGTACGGTACGCCGGCCCGCGCATTGCCGAACGCCCGCTGAACAGGATTGACGATGAAGGACGTATTCGCCCGCCTCGCCTCCGATCTCTTCTCCGCCATCCTCTTCCTGGTCATCTATCTCGTCACCGACAACGTCATCCTGGCGACGTCGGTGGCGATCGCCGGCGCGGTCGCGCAGGTGATCCACGCGCGCATCAAGGGGCAGCAACTCAATTACATGACGTATGCGAGCCTCGCGCTCGTCGTCGGCCTCGGCACGATCACGCTGCTGACCAACGATCCCCGCTTCATGATGGCCAAGCCTTCGATCGCGCATTTCGCGATCGGCCTCATCATGCTCAAGCGCGGCTGGATGCTGCGCTACATGCCGCCGATGGTCGTCGAGACCGTTCCGGAATATGTGACGGCTGCGGGCTATGCCTGGGCCGCGCTGATGTTCGTGCTCGGCGCCGGCATGATCGTCGTCGCCTCCACCGGCGATCTGAAGCTTTGGGCGTTCTACCTCACGGTCGTCGCCGGCGGCGCCAAGATCCTGGCCTTTGCCCTGCAATACGTCGTTCTCAGGCTCATCGTCACCAGCCGCCGGCGCGCCGCCGCCCGCGCCTAAATGCCCTATTCGGGCGTTAGGCAGGAGCTGCGAGTTGGGTTATAGGCTCGCTCGGGACTGACCGCGGATCGTCGCGGTCCGCCGGGATTTGTTCGGGAGACGGGAATGGCCGTAGACGGCAACTGGAATCTGACCATGACGACGCCGATGGGCGAACGCCAGGCGACGCTGAGCCTGAAGGCCGCGGGCGGCACGCTCACGGGCACGCAGGGCGCGGAAGGCAATACCGCCGAGATTTTCGACGGCACCGTCTCCGGCGACAATGTGTCCTGGAAGGTCTCGATCGACAAACCGATGCCGCTCACGCTGGAATTCACCGGCACCGTCTCCGGCGACGGCATGAGCGGCGAGATGGGCATCGGCCCGATGGGCAGCTTCCCGTTCACGGGCGCGCGCGCGTAAGGCCGCGCAGCGATCATGCGCATGCTCCGTCTCATCGCGGCGACGACGCTGTGCGTCGCGATCCAAGCGGCGCGCGCGGACGACACCGAACCGGCGTGGCGCGCAAGGGCGCTCGCCCTGGTGCCGGCGGGCTACGTCGCCGGCCTCGCCTATCGCACGGAAGGTGCGACCGGCTATCTCGCCGTCTATCCCGCGACATCGAACGATCCGAAGACGCCGGCCAGCGTGTTCGCCGCGCGTCAGAGCCTCGTCGTCACGCTGACGCCGGACGCGACGCGCGCGGTCTCAGCCGAATTGAAGCCGCGCAACGATCGCGATGACGACGACAGCGATTTCGCCAAGCTGCACGCCGAGCTCGCCGAAAAGCGCTCATCGCTGCCCGAGGGCGCCGAGCCCTGCGCTCTCGGCGCCTGGTCCATCGACCAGGATCCCAAAGGCCTCAACGTGCGCGCCGAACCGTCGGTGCAAGGGCGCGTGCTCGGCACGCTGCCGCCGCCTTACCGGCTCAAGCTCGGCGGCGCCGAGAATACGCCCGACGGCGGCTGGCTCACCGAATTCCGCATCATCGGCTTCAAGAACGGCTGGTTCCTGATCGAAGGGGCCAAGCCGCCGGGCAAGGATTACGAGGACGAGAAGCGATATCCGCGCAACGCGCCAAAGCCCTATGCCGGGCGTGGCTGGGTCGCCTCCAACAAGGTCGGCGCCAATTACGCCAATGGCTACACGCGCGCGGGCGGACTGTTCCAGGCGCCCTTCGTCGACGCTAAATGGATGCCGGCGCAGCGCGAGCTCGGCGGCCCGATCGACGGCGACGGCGGGCCGAAGCGCCTCTTGGCCTGCAGCGGCTTCTGGGGGCTGGTCGAGAGTCACGACGGCGTGCGCGGCTGGTGGCGCGCGCTGTGCTCCAACCAGGTCACAAATTGCAGTTGAGTATTCTCCCTCTCCCCGCTTGCGGGGAGAGGGTTGGGGTGAGGGGGAGTCTCCGCAAGGACGGCGACAGTTGGACTCGTGGAGAGTCCCCCTCACCCGGACTTTGCGCCACGCGCAAAGTCCGACCTCTCCCCGCAAGCGGGGCGAGGTGAACTAGCCTCAGCCCAAATTCAACTCTTTGAAAAAGTCGTTGCCCTTGTCGTCGATGATGATGAAGGCGGGGAAGTCGACGACCTCGATGCGCCAGATCGCTTCCATGCCGAGCTCGGGATATTCGAGCACCTCGACCTTCTTGATGCAGTGTTCGGCGAGATTGGCCGCGGCGCCGCCGATCGAGCCGAGATAGAAGCCGCCATACTTCTTGCAGGCCTCGCGCACGGCGGGGGCGCGGTTGCCCTTGGCCACCATCACCATCGAGCCGCCGGCGGCCTGGAACTGGTCGACGAAGGAATCCATGCGGCCGGCGGTGGTCGGACCGAACGCGCCGGAGGCGTAGCCTTCGGGCGTCTTGGCGGGCCCGGCGTAATAGACCGGATGGTTCTTGAAGTAATCCGGCAGCGGCTCGCCCTTCTCCAGCCGCTCACGCAGCTTGGCATGGGCGCTATCGCGCGCGACGATCATGGTGCCGGTCATCGAGACGCGGGTCTTGATCGGATATTTCGAGAACGTCGCCAGAATGTCCTTCATCGGCTGGTTGAGGTCGATCTTGACCACCTCGCCGCCGAGCGACTGCTCGACCTGCGGCAGATATTGCGCCGGGTTGTGCTCGAGCTCCTCGAGATAGATGCCGTCCCTGGTGATCTTGCCGAGCACCTGGCGGTCGGCCGAGCAGGACACGCCGAGCCCGATGGGAAGCGATGCGCCGTGACGCGGCATGCGGATCACGCGCACGTCGTGGCAGAAATATTTCCCGCCGAACTGCGCGCCGACGCCGAGCGACTGCGTCATCTTGTGGATTTCCTTCTCCATCTCGACGTCTCGGAAGGCGTTGCCGTCAGGCGAGCCGTGGGTCGGCAGCGCATCGAGATAGCGCGCCGAGGCAAGCTTCACCGTCTTCATGCAGAGCTCGGCCGAAGTGCCGCCGATCACGATGGCGAGGTGATAGGGCGGGCATGCAGCGGTGCCGAGGGTCAGGATCTTTTCCTTCAGGAACGCGAGCAGCCGGTCCTTGGTCAGCACCGAGGGCGTTGCCTGGAACAAAAAGCTCTTGTTGGCGGAGCCGCCGCCCTTCGCCATGAACATGAACTTGTAGGCATCGTCGCCCTCGGCATAGATCTCGCACTGCGCCGGCATGTTGTTGGCGGTGTTCTTCTCCTCGTACATCGAGAGCGGCGCGACCTGCGAGTAGCGCAGATTGCGGCGCAGGTACGCATCGCGCGCGCCTTCCGACAGCGCCGCCTCGTCATCGCCGTCGGTGATGACGTTGCAGCCCTTCTTGCCCATGATGATCGCGGTGCCGGTGTCCTGACACATCGGCAGCACGCCGCCGGCCGCGATATTGGCATTCTTCAGGAAGTCCAGCGCGACGAACTTGTCGTTGGGGCTGGCCTCATTGTCCTCCAGGATGGCACGGAGCTGCTTCAGATGGCCGGGGCGCAAATAATGGTTGATGTCGCCGAAAGCCGCCTCCGACAGCGCCCGCAGCGCCTCGCGCGACACCACCAGCATGTCTTTCCCCAGGACCTTCTCCACCCGGACGCCCTCGGACGAAATCTTCTTGTAGGGGGTTTCGTCCTTGCCCAGCGGGAACAGGGGGGTGTGCTTGTAGGGGGGAACGGGCTTGGACTGGTCGGGGAAGGCGGTCGGGGCGTTCATGGGCGAATCCGGGGTTTGGGGCCACGCGCGGGCCCTCGCATAGAAGCGTTCTAAGCCCATTTTGGACGGAAAAGGAAGGGACCGGGACGCATGAGAGAGGGCGGCGCGGGCATTTGGGAAGGCGTGGCGCAGCACGTGGAAAGGCCGGACCCCACCCTTGCGCTTCGCGTCCGCCGACGCTTGAATGCGCGCCCTAAGGGGCTTTTCATCATGACATTGAAACTAAACGTCCGCGGCGCGATCCTGGTCGCCGCCGCCATCACCGGCCTTGTGACCCTCACCTCGCCGGCCCGGGCCGACCGCTGCGATGACAGCGCCAAGGAGCTGGCCAACCAGGTCGACCGCCTGAAGGTGAATTTCCGGGCACGCAACGTCGTTTACCTCTCGCACCCGGCGGCCAAGGAGCTGTCGGTCGCCTGCCGCGGCGACAAATATTCGATCGAGCTCTATGCCAAGGGCGATCGCAAGCCCAAGCCGGAATTCTACGGGCTGGTGGGGTCGATGGCGGCGATCGTCTTCACCGTGACCAAGGACGACACCACGACCGGCGCGACACGCTGCCTGAAGCGCATGGGCCTGCTCCGCGGCGACAAGATCACGATGCGCTACCGGCGCCTCAACATGGAATGCACGCGCACCAAGACGGACGCGTCGATCGCGATCACGCGCGGCAAGGACGAATAGGCGGCGGCTCAACCTCTCGCTTGCTACAAACTCGCCGCACGGGCTTCGTGCATCCGACCGTCGTCATTGCGAGCGCAGCGAAGCGATCCAGAATCTTTCCACCGTGACAGCCTGGATTGCTTCGTCGCATCAGCGCAAAATTGCTACGCAATTTTGTCGCGAGCTCCTCGCAATGACGAGGAGAGAATTGTCATCGCTCTCGCTCAGCGTGGATGAAGCCCAAAAATAGCCGTCTCACCACCAACTCCCTCGCATTTTAACGATTGCCTTGAAGGAATTTTCGCGCCTCGCAGGGCAGGCTCAATTGTTTCCATGTGTGAGGATTTGCGGATGAAGGTTTCTACCGTAGCACCGCCGCCGATCGCGATCGTGGTTCCCAGCTACGACACGACCAAGCAGCAGGACGATCAGACCAAGACCAAGGACGCCGACCCGACCTACAAGCCGCAGCCGCCCGTGCCGCTGCCACCGGGTCAGGGCACGCGGATCGATCAGCTGGCCTGAGCAGGCTTGCCACGGAGGGGCCCGATCCGGTCGATCGGGCCTTTCGCGCGTCCGGCCGCATCTTTGCCGGATAGCTGCACCAATATCGTGCGCCGCTCACCCGGGACCTGCGCATGATCGCACGCCTGCTGTTGCAGAACACGGTCTTCGTCGTCGCCATGGGCGCGGTGCTGTTCGCATCCGCGGGAACACTGCAGTGGCCGTCGGCCTGGACGTCCCTCGCCACCTCCGCGCTCCTCGGCCCGCTCTGCGGCTGGTGGCTCTACCGGATCGATCCGGCGTTGCTGGCCGAACGTTTGCGCCCGGTGCTGCAAAAGGATCAGCCCGCCGCCGACAAGATGTTCATGACGGCCTTCGTCTTCGTGATGCTGGCCTGGCTGGTCGTGATGGGGCTTGACCGGCGCTTTCAATCTTCCGACATGCCGACTGCGTTGCAGACGCTCGGCCTCGTGCTGTTCCTGGCCTCGACACTGTTCACCATGTGGGTCTTCCGCGAGAACTCATTCGCCGCCCCCGTGGTGAAGCTGCAGACCGAGCGTGCGCAGCACGTGATCTCGACCGGTCCCTATGCCCATGTCCGCCACCCCATGTACAGCGGCATGGTGCTGTTCTTCGCAGGCCTCCCGCTGCTGCTGGGGTCGTGGTGGGGACTTGCGATGCTGCCACTCTTCGTCGCCTTGTTCGCAGTCCGCATCTCCATCGAAGAGCGCACGCTGCGCGCGGGCCTGCCGGGCTATACCGAATACGCGGCGCGGGTGCGCTATCGCCTCGTGCCCGGCGTCTGGTGAGGGCTGATCCTTTTCCCGTCCGAACCGCTAACCGTCCAGCTCGCGGTAGCGGCGGAAGATGCCCTGCTCGTTGAAGGGAATGCGGCGCGGGCTTGCGAGATAGGCCTTGATGTTCGGCCGCGCAGCGACCCGATCGTGCAGGCCGGCGAGGCCCGGAATGTCCGTCTCGAACGCCTTCATGCGCTTGGGAAAGGCATAGCGCAGCCCCGCGACGAGCTGGAACAGCGAGAGATCGACATAGGTGAGCCGGCGGCCCGTGACATAGACGCCGCCATTCGCGTCGAGAAGCCGCTCGAAATAGCCGAGATATTTCGGCACCCGCTCGTCCCAGAAGTCGGCCGTGCGCTTTTTCGCCGGTGCCTTCTGGTCCTCATAATAGAGCGAGGGTCCGAGCGGATGATGAGTGTCGTGGATCTCGACCACGAAGTCGGTGATGGTGAGCTGGAGCTGGTGCACCCAGAGCTTTCCGGCCTCCGTCTTCGGCGCGAGTCCATGGCGGCTGCCGAGATAGAGCAGGATGTTGGCGGTCTGGCCGATGACGAGCTTGCCCGCTTTCAGGAACGGCGGCGCAAAGGGCGGCGTGCCCTTCTGCGCGTCCATCATCTTCATCATCGCCGCCGTCCCGCGCGCTCCGCGCGCGACATCGACGTAAGCCGCGCCCGCCTCCTCCAGCGCCAGCCGCACATATTCGCCGCGGCCCTGGATCTCGGGCCAGTAGTAGAGCTCGTATTTCATGGGAGGGGTCCGTGAGCGTGGGAGCGATCGGACCAATGTAACATGCAGCCGGAGGTTCCGTCAGGGCGAGACGGATGTACGACATCCTCCGTCATTTGCGCGTGGCGACTTGTCCGCCGAAGCCTTGGCGAAGGCGGAAGCAATCCAGATTGTCTCGCGGAAAGACTCTGGATTGCCTCGTCGTATCAGCGCAAAATTGCTACGCAATTTTGTCGCGAGCGCCTCGCAATGACGGAGGAAAGAGCTCCGCCCGTCAGTTCAATTCGCAGCGAAACAATACAGCAGCCCGTCGCCGCCGGTGCTCTTCAGATCGGCCTGCGAGCAGCCACCATCGGGACCGCGCGAGGGGTGCGAGCTGTTCCAGGACTTTGACGGTTCGTCGTCGCGCAGGCCCTTGCGATCGGCGTGACCGACCACCGCCACACCTTGCGTGCTCGACGTCCAGTTCTTGCACGTCTTGTCGTCGCCGGCGGCGAACGCGGTGCCGTCGGGTTGCGTCCCCGTCAGGATGTCGTGCCGGTTCGGCGTGTCGCCGCTGCCGTTGATGACTTCACCCTTCTCGCTGAGGGCCGTCTGCTTGGTGAGGTTGTTGGCGGGACCGTGCAGCTCGGCGACGTCCTTGGCAATCACGGCACCCTTGGCATTCTGCCACGGTCCCTTGCCGATGCGGTCGCGCGCGTTGACGGCCGGCTTGCCGTCGGCGGCCTGCGTCGAAAGATAGGCGCGCCAGGGCTTGGCGCCGGCGCCGGAGGCCTGAGCCAGCTTCTGGCACTGCGCGTCGGCTCCCTCCAGGCCGCCGAGATCGGCGCCCTTGCCCGGGCCGCTGGAGGTCACGAAGAAGGTCATGTCGGCCGACTGCGCCTGCGCCGACGGTGCCGCAAGCCATGCAAGCGGGACCGCGGCGAGCGCGGAAATCGCCAGGGATCTCTTGATACGGATCATCTTGTCCTCCCGTTCTGTTTGTCCGTTCTGTTTGTCGTTGGCCGCCAGATTTCAACCCGGTGCGCCCCCACTTATTCCGATGCCGCGATGCAGGAGCGCAAAAGAAAAGGCGCCGTGCCGAAGCACGACGCCCTTGTCTTCAATCGCATTGCGATCAGTTGGTCTGCTGGATCGCCGACAATTCCCAGCCGCTGCCGGGCCGGCGGGCGAACGTCCAGACCTCGGTGACTTCGCCCGGCTGCTCGCTGCCGGTGACGAGCGTGCCGCTGTTGCGGTCCAGCGTCTTGTCGGTGAGCGCGAAGCGCAGCGCCACCGTGGCGTAGTCGGTCTCGCCTTCGCGCCAGGCTTCGGCGAGGTCGCCCTGCAGCAGCTTGACGTTGGTGACCTTGTTGACGACGTTGCGCGCACGGTTCTGGGCGAGGTCCTGCTCGAAATAGGAGACCATCTCAGGCGTCGCGAGCGTGTGCAGCTTGGCCACGTCCTCGTTCGACCAGGCCGTCTGAACCTCGCCGAGCAAGCGCTCGAACGCCTCGTAATCGTCCGGCTTGATCTCGAGCGGCGCATTGTTGGCATTGGCGCCGAAACCGAAGCCACCAAGGCCGCTGCGCTGGTTCGGCTGCGGTCCGGGAGCTGCGCCCGCATCGGCATTGGCATAGGCCGCCTGCGGCGAGTGACGGCGCTGCCACCAGGACATCGCCAGCCGCACCACCAGCACCACGAGCACGATCTGGATGATCAGGCCGAGGATCGAGGACAGACCGCCGAGGCCGCCGAACAGGCCGCCGCCGAACAGCATGCCGAGCAGGCCGGCGCCGAGGAAGCCGGCCGCAAGGCCGCCCATGAAGCCGCCGGCGCGGCCGAACAGGCCGCCGCGCGCGGGTGCGGCAGCAGCCGAGTTCATGCCTGCGCCCGGCTGGGTGTAGGTCCGGTTGAACTGCGAGGCCGAGCCCGGCGCCGTCGAGGTCGAGGGCGGAGCGGAATAGGTGCGCGAGCCGCGTGACCCCGACGAGGAGCCGCCGCCGACGCGCGCGTCGGCGGACGAGATCGCCAGTGCAGTCGGCAGCGCAAGCGCCAGCACGACAGCGATCGTCTTGAAGAGACTGCGGGAGCGTAGCGAGAAATTCATGTTCGTTTCCCAAATCCCCGGCATGGGGACGTGCGCTTAAGATGGGCAGACTTGCCGAAAAGTGAAGCCGGTTTCGGAACTTGTGGCTGCGGCCCTCAGTCGCGGGGATGTGGCAAAAGCCCATATTGGACGGGGATTTGGCCGTGGAAGGGAACCGTGGTCACCAGTTACCGGCGGGGGTGGGGATGCGCGCCGAGAGCGCGCCCTCACCCCTGCTTCGTCATGGTCTCCTTCACCGCCGCCACGAGCTGGCTGAGCGTGAACGGTTTCGGCAGGAAGTCGAACTGCTGGCCTTCGGGCAGGCTCTTCTCGAAGGCGTCCTCGGCGTAGCCGGAGACGAAGATGAACTTGATGTCGGGGTTCTTCTCCCGCATCGCCTTCAGCAGCGTCGGGCCGTCCATCTCGGGCATGACGACGTCGGAGACGACGAGATCGATCGCCCCGCTCTGCTCCTCCAGCATCTCCATGGCTTCGACGCCGTTCTCGGCCTCGACCACGGTATAGCCGCGCGAGCGCAAGCCACGGGCGTTCAGCGCGCGCAGGCCCTCTTCGTCCTCGACCAGCAGGATGGTGCCCTGTCCCGTAAGATCGGTGCGCGGCTTGGCCTCGACGGCGGCGGCTTCCTTCGCGGCGCCATTGGTCGCGCTGGCGACAGCCGGCTGCTCGACCTGCACCTCCGGCTCGGCATGATGGCGCGGCAGGAAGATGTGGAACGAGGTGCCCTGCCCCGGCTCGGAGTCCACGTAGATGAAGCCGCCGGTCTGCTTGACGATGCCGTAGACCGTCGACAGGCCGAGGCCGGTGCCTTTGCCCACTTCCTTGGTCGAGAAGAACGGCTCGAAGATCTTGTCGCGGATGTCGGCGGGGATGCCGGTGCCGGTGTCGGCAACCTCGATCCGGACATAATCCGCCGCCGGCATGCCCTTGTAGGCAAGCTTGCCCGCGTCCTCGGTGGTGACGTTGGCGGTACGGATGATCAGCTTGCCGCCGTCGGGCATGGCGTCGCGTGCGTTCACCGCGAGGTTCACGATCACCTGCTCGAACTGGGAGACGTCGACCTTCACCGGCCAGAGATCGCGGCCGTGGACGAGGTCGAGCTTGACCTTCTCGCCGATCAGCCGGCGCAGCAGCATGGTGAGATCGCTCAAGGCGTCGCCGAGATCGAGCACCTGCGGCCGCAGCGTCTGCCGCCGCGAGAACGCGAGCAGCTGCCGCACCAGGGTCGCGGCACGCGTCGCGTTCTGCTTGATCTGCATGATGTCCTGGAACGACGGGTCGGTCGGCTTGTGCGCGTTCAGCAGGAAGTCGTTCGCCATCATGATGGCGGACAGCACGTTGTTGAAGTCGTGGGCGATGCCGCCGGCGAGCTGGCCGACCGTCTCCATCTTCTGCGACTGGTTGATCTGGTTCTCCAGCGCGCGCCGCTCGGTGGTCTCGAGCATGTGCACGATGGCGGTTTCCGCGTCGTTCTCGGCCGAATCGACCGGCGTGACGAAGAACTGGCCCCAGCGTTCCTTGGTCCCTTCCAGCGCCACCTCGACCGGCGCGATGTCGGCCTGGCCTTCGGCGGCCTGGTTGATGGCCGCGATCAGGAGGTGGCGGTCGCGCGCATTGACCGCGCGGAAGATCGACTTGGAGGCGCTGTCGAGCCCCAGCGCCTGACCGAGCTTGGCGTAGCGGGCATTGGCGCGCACGACGTTGCCGGCGCGGTCGACGGTCGCGATCGCCATCGGCGTATGGTCGAAGAAGCGCATGAAGCGCACTTCGGCGGCGCGGTCGGGATCGCTGCGCTCGTCGCGGGCGCGGCTGATGACGAGCGTGCGGGAGGGCCCCGGCGCGCCGTCGGCGCCGAAGGCGAGCTTGTGATAGAGCCGCACCGGCATGGTCTTGCCGGTGCGCATGCGCAGGTCGATGTCGAAGACTTCCGTCTTCACCTCGCCCGGCACCGCCACGATCGACGTCAGCAGCGAGGCGCCGTCGCCGGAGACGATATCGGTCAGCTTGAGGCCGCCCGAACCGATCTCGGCGAGGTCGTAGTCGAGCCAGTTCGCCAGCGTCGCGTTGACATAAGCGAGCTCGCCGGCCGGATTGACCGAGAAGAAGCCACACGGCGCGTGATCGAGATATTCGATGGCGTGCTGGAGCTCCTGGAACACGTCCTCCTGGCGCTCGCGGTCGCGGGTGATGTCGGCGATCGACCATACCGCGTATTTGGCCTCGCGCTTTTCAGTGCCGAGCGGGCGAACGCGCATGCGCAGCCAGCGGCCCTGGCTGCCGTCATGGCCGGAGATGCGCACCTCCTCCTGCTGGCGCTTGCCCTCGCGCGCGGCCTTCAGCAGCCGGAACACGGCCTCGGAGACATCGGGATTGCCGATGAAGACGCGTTCCACCGGGCGCACGTCCTGCGGGCCGCTGGCACCGGTCAGCGTCAGATAGGCGGCATTGGAATAGACCACGTGGCCGCGGGCATCGGTGACCGCGAGCCCGTCGAAGGCATGATCGGAGATGCGGCGAATGATGGGATCGTCGAGATTGCGGTCGGCGAAGCGGACGATGCCGGCGGCGAAGGCGAACAGGTTGAACAGGCCGACCATCGCCAGCACGGCGAGGACACCGAGGATATAGGGCTGCGCCTGCACCCGTCCGAGCGTCATCAGTCCGACGGCGACGGCGACGAGGCCGGCGGCCACCAGCAGCACCAGCGCAATGCTGCCCGACCGCGGCGACGGCTCGTGCGCCGCAACGGGCTCGCGTGTGAGGTCGTGGTCGGTCTCGGCGGTCATCTCAAGCTGGCGCGGCCTGTCGGCAGAGAATCAACGCGCCACGGGCGCGTGGGGTCCTCCCTGCCTGAATCGGACCCTGAGGTGCAAGGGCAGCAGCGCCGAAAGGTACGCTGATTCCCAGATTACGGCCACTTCCGGTACTTTTCGGGTGTTTTATCCCCGCCCCGCGCCAAATCCGCGTTTCAGCCGCATGACGTAGCCGATCACTTCGGCTACCGCGTGGTAGTGCTCGGTCGGGATTTCCTGGTCGATCTCGACGGTGGCGTAGAGCGCGCGGGCCAGCGGCACGTTCTCCACGATCGGAATGTCGTGCTCGCGCGCGATCTCCCGGATCTTGAAGGCGAGGTTGTCGACGCCCTTGGCGACGCAGATCGGCGCCGACATGCCGCGCTCGTAGGACAGCGCCACCGAATAGTGGGTCGGGTTGGTGATGATCACCGAGGCCTTGGGAACCGCCGCCATCATGCGCTTCTTGGCGCGCTGCTGCCGCAATTGCCGGATCTTGCCCTTGATGTGCGGATCGCCTTCGGACTGCTTGAACTCTTCCTTGATCTCCTGGAGCGACATCTTCTGCCGCTGGAACCAGCTGCGATACTGGAAGAAATAATCGGCGATGGCGATGACCGCGAGCGCTGCGACCACCGCGCCGAGCAGATGAATGGTCATGCTGGTGCTGGCGCCGAGCATGGCGGCCGGATCGAGCTTCACCATCGCCTCCATGCGATGCCGCTCCGGCCACAGGATCATGGTCATGACGACGCCGAGCGCGATCAGCTTGCCGAGACCTTTCAGGAAATTCGCCGCCGCCTGCTTGCCGAAGATGCGCTTGAAGCCGGCGCCGGGCGAGATCTTGCTGAATTTGGGTTTGAGGGATTCGGCCGACCACACCAGGCGGTGCTGGAGCATGTTGCCGGCGATCGCCGCCAGCACCAGCATCAGCAGGGGTACGCCGACCGCCGCCAGCAAGGCGAATTCGATCTGCTGCATCAGCGCGAGCAGGGCCTTGCCGTCGGTCTTGATCATCCAGGAATTGGCGAGCAAATTGCGCATCGGCGTCAGCAAGCCGCTGCCCACCGAGCCCGAGAAGGTCGACACCACGAGCGTGCCGCCCGCCATCATGAACCAGGTGTTGATCTCCTGGCTCTTGGCGACGTCGCCGCGCTCGAGCGCATCGTCCAGACGTTTTTGCGTCGGGTCTTCTGTTTGACTCTCTGGATCGCTGTCTTCTGCCATCGATCTATCGCGACCTGAGCGGCATCAATTGGTGCATGACACCGATGAAGTAATCCAGAAAGGTGCCCATCATCGCCGTGAGCACCACGGCGAGCACCAGGAAGCCCGCGAAGATCGAGAGCGGCACGCCGACGAAATAGACCTGCATCTGCGGCATCAGCCGCGCCAGCACGCCGAGGCCGATGTTGAAGACGAGGCCGAACACCAGAAACGGCCCCGAGAGCTGCAAGCCCAGGCGAAACGCGGCGGCAAAGGCACGCGTGGCCAGCGAGGCGACGTCGCCGCTCGACACGGTCTCGCCCGGCGAGAAGATGGTATAGCTTTCGTTCAGCGCCGCGATCACCAGGTGATGGCTGTCGGTGGCAAACAGCAGCGTCACCCCCAGCATGGTCAGGAAGTTGCCGACCAGCACGCCCTGCTGCCCCTGGGTCGGATCGACCGAGGTGACGAAACCGAGCCCCATCTGCTGCGCGATCACCGATCCTGCGACCTGCAGCGCCGACAGCGTCACGCGCGCCGTCGCGCCCAGCACGATGCCGATCGCGATCTCATGCAGCATCAGGACCAGGAGCGGCGCCAGCGAGCCCATGTCGACCTGGTAGGCGTTGCGATGCAGCGGCAGGATGATCAGCGTGAGCAGCAGCGCGATCGACAATTTGATCCGCGTCGGAATATTGGTCTCGCCCAGCCCCGGCAGCAGCATCACCATCGCGCCGACCCGGGCGAAGGCGAGCATGAAGGAAGCGGCGAGCGCCGGCAGCAGCGAGACGTCGATGCGCATAATTGCTGCATCTTGCCTCAGCCGCCGATGATTCGCGACGAGATCCGCAGCATGTGGGAATGAAGCGCGTCGGCCATGAACGGCAGCGCCAGCAGCATCGTGGCAAAGATGGCCAGGATCTTCGGCACGTAGATCAGGGTCTGCTCCTGGATCTGCGTCAGCGCCTGGAACAGCGACACGATGACGCCGACCACGAGACCGACCACCATCAGGGGGGAGGACACAATCACGATCGTCCAGATGGCATCGCGCGCGACGTCGAGGGTTTCGGGGCCGGTCATTTGCAGAATTCCTTATTCAAGTTTCATCCCCACCGTCCCGGAGAGGATTGTCCGGCCCTCCCCGTCATTGCGAGGAGCCCTTGCGACGAAGCAATCCAGCGTGGTGCGACGGAAAGATTCTGGATTGCTTCGCTGCGCTCGCAATGACGCTTGGCGGGCACCCTGCCCCCAAATCAGATCGGCATCTTCATGATGTCTTCGTAGGCCGCGATCACGCGGTCGCGGACCGACACCAGCGTGGACACCGCGACGTCGGTGTCGGCGACCGCGGTCACCACGTCCATCACGTTGGCCTTGCCGGAGGCCATCGCGACCGTCTGCGCATCCGACTTGCGGCCGGATTCCATGACGCTGCCGACGGCGTCCTTCAGCAGCGAGGCAAAGGATTGCCCGCTGGCCTCGCTGCCTTTGCCGGCACCGGCGCCGCTGTTTTCGAGCACCCGGGCGAGGTTGGCGTAAGCATTGGCGGCGATTGTCGGTGATGCCATGGCTCAATTGTCCTGTTCAGCTCTTGAGGATGTCGAGCGTGCGCTGGATCATCCGGCGCGTCGCACTGATGATGTTGAGATTGGCCTCGTAGGACCGCTGCGCGTCGCGCATGTCGGTCATCTCGACCACCGAGTTCACATTGGGGTATTTGACGTTGCCGCTGGCGTCCGCGACCGGATTGTTCGGCTCGTATTTGACGCGGAAGTTCGACTGGTCGGGCTTGATCCTGCCGAGGGTGACGACCTGCGCGTCGAGCGTGCGGTCGAGCGCGGAGGAGAAGGTCGGAACCTTGCGCCGGTAGGGGTCGCCGCCGGGGGTCTGCGCGGTCGAATCCGCATTCGCGATGTTTTCCGAGATCACCCGCATGCGGCCGGCTTGCGCCCGCAGACCGGAGGTCGCGATCGCCATCGAGCGGGCAAAGTCACTGCTGTCATTGGCCATGATGCGCTTCCCCTAGCTGTTCTGTTCCCGGATCATGCCGCTAGCCCTTGCCGATCGCGGTCTTGAGCAGATGCAGGCTCTTCGAATAGAGCGAGGTCGCCGCCGCGTAGTCCATCTGGTTGCTGGCGGCCTTCATCATCTCCTCTTCGAGATTGACGGCGTTGCCGGCAGGGCGGGTTTCGAAGCCCGCGTTCTTGTTCTGGTCGAATCCGGACGCTGCGCCTGACGGCGTCATGTGCGAGCCACTGGTGCGGGTCAGCGCGAGGGGGCCCATCGAGCCCGTGACGGCCCCGCTCTTGTCGAGCTTCGGCTCGACCAGGTCGCGCGGCCGGAATTTGGGCGTGTCGGAATTGGAGACGTTCTCGGACAGGACGCGCTGGCGTTCCTGGTGCCACTGCATCTTGGTGCGAAGCGCCGACAGTACCGGGAGGTCGTTGATGGACATCGTCGCGGCTCCTTCCGCCTGGTACGGACCTCGAGGTCCGCAGCTAGGCAGAATTTGCCGCCTGTATGGTTAACAGCTGGTTAAGGGACCCTCGACGGATGTCCCCGAGCGGGACACGATTCCGTCGCTCCCGTGATCCGACGCCGCCAAAAGTAGCATTAACCCAACCGTTTGGCGGGCCGTGCACAGCCCAAGAAGTCGTTTTGGATCGAGCGATTCATGGGTTATTAAGAGTTGGGGACGGCAAAACTTGCCGTGGGACGTTAAGAAATCGCAGTTTGGGGCATCGTAGGCCGGTGGTTGGCGTATCCGACCATGGGCACGAGAGCAGCGCCATTTGTCGGGGACTAGTATGCAAGGCAGCCCTATCACCTTCATCGTCGCGTTCATCGTCGTTCTGGCGTTGATCGGCGTCGCTGCCTGGCTGGTTCGCCGATTCGCCACCAGCCGGCTCGGCGCCAACACCCAGCGCGGCAGGATGCCCCGGCTTGCCGTGATCGATGCCGCCGCGGTCGACGGCCGGCGCCGCCTGGTGCTGGTCCGGCGTGACAATGTCGAGCACCTCCTGATGATCGGCGGTCCCACCGACATCGTGGTCGAGCCCAACATCGTTCGTGCCGCACATGGCCGCGATCAGCTCCCCCAGCGTCCCAACGCCGCCGAGCCGCCGCGCCTTGCCCCGATGCCGGATTCCGGCGGCTGGGCCGACGAGGCGCCGCGGCCCGAGCTGCTCGATCATCCCGAGCCGCAAATGCCCGAGCCGCCGCCGCGGCCTTCGCGCCCGTCCTTCGCCGACGAGGTGCGCCGGCCCGCCCCCGCGCTGGCCGAACGCCGCAGCGATCCCCTGGCCGGCTTCACGGCCGATGCGATCGCGCCGCGCCCCGAGCGCGAACCGCGGCCCGAGCCGCTGCCGCCGCGCGTTCCGCGCAGCGAGCCGCCGCTGATGCCGAGGCCGCCGCGCCAGAGCGAGCCGATGAAAATGCCGCCCGTGCGGGCCGAGCGCGCCGCTGCACCGCCGCCTCCTCCTCCGCCGGCTCCGCCCGTTCCGCCGCCGGCACCCGCCGCGGGCCCGTCCAGCGCCGAGCAGAACCTTGCGGAAATGGCACAGCGGCTAGAGGCCGCGCTGCGCCGACCCGCCGGCGAAACGGTCGCGCCGCCCGTCGCGCCGGAGCCGCCGGCCGCTCCCCCGCGGGCGGCTCGCAGCGAGCCGGCGGCGCCGCCGGCCCCGCCGCCGAAGCCGGCTGCGGAAAAGACCAGCTTTGAAAATCTCGAAGACGAGATGGCCTCGCTGCTCGGCCGTCCGAAGCCGTCTTCGTGAGGCTGCCGTCCCTCCCGCGTAGAGTTGTTTTCCTTTCTGTCCTGTTAGTCGCGGCCTCGCTCGCAGGCCTTGCGCATGCGCAGGACATCAGCATCAATCTCGGCGGCGGCGCTGGCGGTGGCGGCGTCACCGAGCGCGCGATCCAGCTCATCGCGCTGCTCACCGTGCTGTCGATCGCACCGTCGATCCTGATCATGATGACGTCGTTCACGCGCATCGTGGTCGTGCTGTCGCTGCTGCGCACCGCGATGGGTACGGCGACCGCGCCGCCGAACTCGGTGATCATCGCGCTGGCCATGTTCCTCACCTTCTTCGTGATGGGCCCGGTGCTGCAGAAATCCTACGACGACGGCATCCGCCCGCTCGTCGCCAACCAGATCGGCGTCGAGGACGCGCTGCAGCGCGCCTCCGTCCCGCTGCGCGGCTTCATGCAGAAGAACGTGCGGGAGAAGGACCTCAGGCTGTTTCTGGATCTGTCGGGCGAACCGGCGCCGGCCACCCCCGACGACCTCGCGCTTCGCATCCTCGTCCCCGCCTTCATGATCTCCGAGCTGAAGCGCGCCTTCGAGATCGGCTTCCTGTTGTTCCTGCCCTTCCTGATCATCGACCTCGTCGTCGCCTCGGTGCTGATGTCGATGGGCATGATGATGCTGCCGCCGGCAACGATCTCACTGCCGTTCAAGCTGATCTTCTTCGTGCTGGTCGACGGCTGGTCGCTGGTGGCGGGAAGCCTGGTGCAGAGCTACGGGGGGTGACGGCGAGCTCGGCACCACGTCGCCGCCGCAACCTCTCCGCCACCGGGATTCACTTCCGGCCCCTCCGCGTCATTGCGAGGAGCCCTTGCTTCGCCTCGCTCGCAATGGCGGAGAATGTCGAGCCGTCACGGGCCGCGCTTCGCGCGGAGGGCGCCTACCGCGTCATCTTGATCTGCCGCACCACGGGAATCGTGGGCAGTGAGCCGGTGTGCTCGGCTTCGTCCTTGGCGTGGGGTGGGGCTGGTGCGCGGGCGGAGGCGTCGGGGAAGCGCTGCTTCATCTCGCGCAGGAAGCCGTCGAGCGTGTCGACGCTGGCGGCGAGCTTGGCGATCTCGGCGAATTCGGCGCTGGAGGCCGCGGCCGGCTTGCTGGCGATGTCGAAGGCGAGACGGTCGGCGCTCTCGCTCATAAGCGGCGCGTATTTCTCGCGGAAGCGCGACAGGCCGATCGAGTCGTCGGCGAGCGCATAGCCGACGGCGGCGCGGATGATGTCGCTCTTCTCCACCGCGTTGAGCGGCTTGAAGTCGCGGAAGCGCTCGCCGTAATAGAGCTCGATCTGCTCGGCGGCCTCGCGCCAGCGCCGGGCCGCCCAGAAAATGTCGGAGCGCAGGCGGAGCACTTCGCGCCCGGCGACGTTGGAGACGATGTCGAGCGCGAGATCGTGACGACCGACGTCGCTCTGCGCGCGCGCTTCCAGCAGCAGGCGCTGCTGCCTGAGTTCGCCGGAGAGATCGCTGATGCGGCTTGCACGCAGTGCGGTGATCGCCATGTCGGGCTTGCGGTTGGCGAGATAGATCATGGCCAGGCGCGCGGCGACCTGGGCACGCGCGGCGCCTTCGAGGCGATGGTCGACCTGGTATTGCAGGAGCTCGGCGGCCTGGTCGAGCAGATCGATCGAGGCGAGACGGTCGGCGAGCCGGCGGATCAGCTCGTCGCCGCGGCGGCCGATCGGCGTCAGCTCGCGGAACTCGTAGAACATGCCGAGCGCTTCGACCGGCGGCAGCTCGTCGCCTTTCGGTCCCAGGAAGATCTGCGTGAACAGCTCGGAGGCGAGGTCCTGCGCCTGGCGGGAGGCTTCCGCGTTGGGCTGGAGCCTCGTCGCGGTGCGCGCCGCGGTGAGCGCGTCGCGGTAGCGACCGCTCTCGGCATACATCCGCGACAGCATCTGGAGCGTCTTGACCTCGATCGAGTCGCCGCGCCAGGTCATGGACAGAGTCTCGAGCTCGCGCAGCGCGTCTTCCTTGCCGATCTCGTCGCGCTTCTGCCGCAGCGCGATCTCGAGCTGCTTGGCTTCCGCCGCCGCCGGCCGGTCGGCCGAGGCGGCTGCGAACTTGTAGTCGTCGAGCGCGTCCTTGTCGTGGCCGAGCGCCTCGGCGAGCCGGCCGCGCAACACGGCGAAGCCGGGCGCGGCCTCGGGCGAGACGCCGACCACTTCGAGCTCGCTGCGGCGCTTGGAAGCGCCGGCGTAATCCTTCACCTCGAGGGACGCGCGCATCGCGTCCATTGTCACGATGCGCTGGATGTCGAGCGGCAGCGAGGCGATGGCGAATTCGACGTTCTTGAACTTCTCGCGCGCGTCCGCCCATTTGCCCTGGCGCGCGAAGGCGAGCGCCTTCCAGAGCTGGGAATCGTGGCTGTTGCCGATCACGGGATTGGCGAGGTCCTTCAGGCCCTGCGCCGGCCGGCCGATCAGGATGCTGGCGATCGCATGCATGATCAGCGCGCCGCTCTCCTCCTTGTTGAGGGGATCGGCCAGCATGACGTCGGTGACGGCCTTGGCTTCGTAATACATCGCACGCGACATGTAGAACTGCGCGAGGTCGAGCCGCGGCAGCGAGCGTAGCGCCGGCTCGACCGCCGCGATCGCCGTCATCAGCTCGCTCTGGCGCGCCATGAAGTTTTCCGACTGGCCCCTGCGCCAGCCTTCGGGACTGAAGACCGGGCGCACCGCGGTCGGCGCCCGCTCGGCCGCGATGTCGACCGGCGACAGCGTCAATCCGCCCTTCTTGCCGAGAATCACCTTGTCGGCGCCGACCTCGACGCCGATCTCGTCGGAGTTCGGCCGGATCGCGATGCCGTGCGCGGATTCCAGCAGCGAGAGATCGACGAGGTCCTGCCGCTTGATGAAGCCGCGCACCGGCCGCTGCGCGGTGACGACATAGAGCGTGTCGCCGGCGTCGGGGTCGGTAAGCTTGTGCAACTGGCCCGGGTTGGCGAAGGGGATCGCGATGTTGGCAAGCGCGGGGTCGGTGATGTTGCGCGATATCATCAGCGGCAGCGGCGTCGACTGGATCTTGTCGGCCAGCGTCAGGAGCCAGTTGGTCTCCTTGCCGACCTCCTCGCTCGCCAGCGAGTAGACCAGCGGACGGGTGAGACGAATGCGCACCGCCTGCCCCTTGTCGAGAGGGACGCGCCCGACCTCGCCGATCATCGCGCCGCCCTTGGCGCGGATCGCCTCGACGTCGATCGGCTTCAGCGTATCGAACACCAGCCAGACGGTATCGCCGCGGCGGAACGCGGCCGCGGCCGTTGCAACCTGAATCGGGAACGTCACGCGCAAGCCGTCGCTGTCGCGACGCGCATCGACGCCGGCGACCGTGGGCTGCGGCGCAGGCTTGACAGTTTCCTTGACAGTTTCTTTGGCGGCTTCCTTGACCGGCTCCTTTGCGGCCTCGTCGGCCGGCGCGGGCCTGGCCGGTACGGTCGCAGCTTCGGCAGCTGGGGGCACCGGTTTCGCAATTTCCTTCGCGACCTCCTTGGCCGCCTCAGGAGCGCGCGCCGCCTCGGTCGCGGGAGCCGGCGCCGGTTTCGGCGCTTCGGCTGACGGCGTCGCCGCCGGCGCTTCCGGCTTCACGTCGATCTTGGCTTCGCGCGCGATCGTCTCGGAGGTCGGCGGCACGATCTCGCGATGGGCGTCCTTGGGCCTCTCGGCCGCCGGCTTGTCGGGCGACGGCTGAGGTCCGTGACCTGCAGGCTTCATCTGTGTGAGCGCCGCCTCGGGCGTCGCGGCAATCTTGCCCTTGTCGGGCTGGAAAGACACGTCGACGATGTAGTTCTTCTCGTCGCGGAACGAATGCACGTCGGAATCGCCGATCAGCGCGATCTCGACATGGGTCTGGTCGATGTCGGCCTTCTGCTTGATCGAGGCAACGTTTGGCGGCGCCGCGACGACCGCGTCCGCCAGATCGAAATTGAGGTTGGCATTGAAAGCCAGCGTGAGCTTCTGCTCGTTGAGCACGGAGGAGACGCCGACACCGTCGGGCATCTCGAACACGAAGCGTACGAAGGTCGGCTGCACCGAGGCACGCACGCGGATCGCCGGACGCTTCTTGGTCTCAGCCGCGGCGCGCTGGGCGCGCAGCGCGCGCTCGGCGATGCGCGCACGCTCGGCGAGTTCCTTGACGACGTCCATCGGCAGGCTCGGCGGCGGCCCCTTCCAGCCCTCGGGCAAGAGGTCGATGAAGGTGCGCTCGCCGGCGTTCATGGTGTTGACCGTGACGCGCCGCGCCAGCGACAGGCGGATGGCGGTGCCATCGGGATCGCGGCGCGCGGAATTGATGTAATCGGGGGCGCCTTCGGGCACGCGGTCGACGGGAACGTCGACGGGCCGGTCGAAGCGGATGATGAGGATGGAGCCCGCGGTCGCCACCTCGGAGGGAACGTCCTCGCCGAGCTTGATGACGAGGCGGGCAAAGCCGCCGCCGGCCGAAAACGTCGCCTCGCCCCTGACGGGATCGGCCGCCCGGACCGGCGCACCGAGGCCGATCAGCAGGCAGACCGCCAGCATGCCCGCCGCGCGGACATGACGCGACAGGCCCGGCGCGAAAGCGCGGGCTCGCGACACAAATCCAGCGGCAGCCTCTCGCGCCATTGGCGGCATTTCTTCCGTTTCGACGGTCGACGCCGGTCCTGGCGCCGGCCCCTGCCCTCGACTGTAGGTCTCGCCAATTAAGGACTTGTTAATGCTAAATCTTGATTTGCTCTGGGGGCTGCACGCCGTGCCGCATCGAGCGTCGACGGATCCGCTGGATTTGAATTTGAGACGCCGATGGTTAAGGACTTGTTAAGGCCGGCACGACGGTGCTGTCGCGCATGGTCAGTCCCTTCACGGTACCCCATAGCGGACAAAGGCTTCGTCAATTGCGGCATCGATCCTCTTAGCCGCGGAGATGTCGCTATGGCCACCGTCTGTGTCGCCGAGCTTGAATCGGGCAAGCCCTCGGCCGTACAGCGCGCTGGCAAGCTTGGGCACGAGTCGCAGCGCTGAGTTGTAGTCATCTATAGCCGCGGAGAATTGCCCCATTTTCAGATTTATAAGAGCTCGCGAGTCGTATGCTGCCGCGTTGTTTGTTTCCGATCGAAGCACAATATCGCAGTCTTCCAGCGCAGCCTGTAAAGCGCCAAGGACGGCTCGGGTCCAACAGCGGCCGCTCCGCGCCGCCTCCAGCTTCGGATCAAGGCGAATTGCCTCGTCATAGTCCCGCGCTGCGCGGTCGAACGCGCTCGTCTTCAAGTAGGCTGCCGCGCGGTTAGCATAGGCAGCGCCATAGTTCGGGTTGAGCTTGAGCGCCTCCTCAAGAGCGCCGATCGCTAGATCGTTCGCGCCAGCTCTCAGATAGGCTACGCCGAGGTTGTTGAAGGCTTTCGCATAGTTCGGGTCAAGCCTCGTCGCCTCGAGGAAATCCTTGATCGCGCGTTCGTAGTCGGCTTTAGCGCTATAGGCATTCCCCCTGTTGTTGTAGGCGATAACGAAGCCGTTCACCGTTCCCTCGCCCGCTTCGATGAACGCCGTGCAGCCATCGATCCGAACTTCGGGTGACACGCGGTCTGAGCTGTTACACAGTTCAATGCTCGTGAGGGAGCTGCCCTTCTTCGGCTTCTGCGCCCAGCCAGACGAACTGGACAGCACAATAATAAGAACGAGCATCACCGCGTTGATGAAACCGGCTCTTGCGGTCATTGCCACACCAAACGTCCCACTCCGACAGCGAGCGAAGCACCAATCTTGATTTCTGCCCGGCCGGCGCTGCGGCATCAAGACGGCCTTCGGGCCAGGCCGGTTTCTCAGCATCCCCGACAGATGTTGAGCCTGCGATTGCCGCTTCGATCGGGCTCCGGCGCCGCGGATGTCGGCGGCTTCTTCAGGAGCTTGCTGTTGCCCTCTTCGATCAAGGTAGAGAATCTGACCGACCCATCATCCGAAATCTCGATATGCGGCGTCGTGCCCCGGATCCCGAGCGTGGCGACAGGGGTATCGACCTTCATGTCGCCTGTCTTTGCGACGCTGCCTGCAACAAAAGTGAACGTTCCCTTGGCGAGATTGAATAGGCTCGCATTGGACTTGCCGGCCGGTTCATATACATAATGATCCAGCACCATACGGGCGTTGCTCGATAAATTGAACGAGCTGCCGTCGGTAAAATTGATGCCGACTCGGCCGTCGGCCCCGGTCTGCACCACATCACCAAGATATACGGGGTCACCGGCGTTGGCCCGGCCGGGGTCACTCGCCACATTCGCCTGAACGATCACTGCGCCCGCATGTTCGATGGTGACCGAGCCTGCGGCCGTTACCACCTTCCCAATCGGTTTCGGTGACGCGGTAGCGACGGCGGGCTTGGCGGAATCGATTTGCGCTCGAGCCGCACTCGGCAAGAAACAGCCAAGCGCCACAACAAGGAGGGTCGCAAGAGCGGCTATCGCAGGTCTGCACATGATCCCCCCTTTCTGAGAAGATCTTGCCGCTATCGGCGGTCCATTTTTTGAACCGCGCAACGCCGCTACAATGAATATAATTATTGTTTAATCTTATTAACCGGACTACTTTATATCCAGCGCCAAGCGAGCGCCACAAATTAAATACATCTCGTTTGTCAATTTAATCACATTGGCGGGAGGGGCACGGCGGGGAATAGCGGTACGCTTCGTTGTCCCCGGCGCAATGCATCTCCCTCTCAGACTTGATTTTTCGGCGGGCAAGCCTTCGGGGCTGCCAGCGCTAGGAAATTTTGTGCCTTGGCGAGGACCCCGAGCAAGGCGGCACGCCGAGCCTGAAACGATCACCCAGGCGAGGGCGAGCCATGTCAGTTGCTTCCGGCATCCAGGTTGACAACGGGGCCACCATGGCCCTGCCCGCCGAATTCATCGGCCATATTCATACGGTGATCGGTCGCTGTACGCTTACGCGAGCAAGCGGCATCGCCACACAAGCGGTAGCTGGTGCGCCGATCTACAGGGGCGACGTGCTGGAGAGCGATGCCGACGGACAGATCACAATTCGCTTCGTCGACGGCACTTTTTTCAACATCGCCTGCGGCACTCACGTTGAGCTGAGCGAGTTCGTCTTCGACGTCGGCGGCATGCCGCTTGCGGCCCTGTTCGACGTGACCCGAGGGAGCTTCAGTTTCGTACCGGGCCGACTGGCAAAAGGCGGGGCGCTCCAGGTGAATACGCCCATTGCAGGCATTCGCGCCCGGAGCCACGCGGGCGGTTTCGGGATGCTGACGCTGGCAGCATTGACTTTCTCGACCGCGCAAGATGCCGAAGCCGCGGATCCGGATGTCACTTTCCTGGATGACGATTCCATTACCTACAAGGACCTTGCCCACGGCGCATTCGAGCTCGTGACCAAGGAGCGGATCCCGCGACACATCATCGTCGAAGATCCCGGCGAGACGATCGTCCTCAAGAAGGTGGGATCCACCATCAGTGTCAACCAAGTCACGAACACGGCCGCTCGCATGGACGAATTGCGCGCCGCTCAGCAGGACGTGCTCGCCAATCTCACAGACGGGCAAGGTCCACGCGGATCGAGCACACCACCCTTTGTCAAATCCCTGTCGCTGCAGCCAATCAATTTCATTCCATCCGATGCGCCCGCGCCGCAGAACCTGCTGGCCCCAGTGTCACCATTCGTTATTCCCATTCTCGACCCTGTGCCGCCGACGCTCAGCACCGGAGCGGGGCCAACCGAGCTCGATACGGTGGTGTTTGATACATTCACTCCGACGAGCGGAGTTTTCGCCGCCAGCAGCACCAGCAGCGGCGCCAAGCTGACCTTTGGTGTCATTGGGGCGGCCGCAAACGAGACGATCCTCGAAGGAGTGACATACGATCTGTCAAAGCCAGGTCCGTACGGGACGCTCTACGTCAACAGTACGAGCGGCGCCTACACGTTCGTGCCCAACAGCGTCGCGATCAACGCGCTGAAATCGCCCTCGACCGACGGTTTCGTTATCACGGTTTCCGACGGCCTCACCTCCGCGAGCAAGACGTTCACAATCGCCGTCAACGGTGTCAACGACGCTGCAATCATCTCTGGCAATACGACCGGTTCGATCGTCGAGGCCGGCGGCATAGACAATGCCGCGCTCGGCACGCCGATTGCGACCGGCACCCTTTCTGATACCGACGTCGACGATCCGCCCAATACATTCACGGCAGTGAGTTCGCCAACCACGAGCACCGGTGGCTATGGCACCTTCACGATGACAACGTCCGGCGTGTGGACATACACTTTGGACAATGCCGATCTCGCGGTGCAGCGGCTCAACGCCGGCGACACGCTCACCGACAACTTTACGGTGACCACGATCGGCGGCACCGCCCAAGTGGTGACGATCACGATCCACGGAGCCAGTGATGCCGCCATCATCTCCGGCGCGACGACCGGTGCAGTGATCGAGGCTGGCGGTCTCGCCAATGCAAACCCTGGCACGCCCACCGCGACCGGCATCCTCACCGACACCGACGTCGACACGACTGCAAATGCTTTCACGGCAGTCGCCTCGCCAACGGCGAGCACCGCCGGCTATGGCACCTTCACCATGACGGCCGCCGGCGCTTGGACCTACACGCTCGACAATGCCAACGCCGCGGTGCAGGCGCTCAATACCGGCGAGACACTGACCGACACGTTCACAGTCACCACTCTGGACGGAACTGCCCAAGTCGTGACGGTCACCATCCATGGCACCAACGATGCGGCCATCGTTTCAGGAACCACGGCCGGCTCGGTGACTGAGGCGGGCGGCATTGCCAATGCGTCACCCGGCAGCCCGAGCGCAACTGGCACGCTCTCTGCCGCCGACCTCGACAATGCGCCTAACACCTTCACGGCGGTGAGTTCACCCAGGGCAAGCACGAATGGTTATGGCACTTTTACGTTAACCGCCGCCGGCGTGTGGACCTACACGCTCGACAACGCCAATGGCGCGGTGCAGGCGCTCAATGTCGGCGGCACGCTCACCGACAGTTTCACGGTCACGACCCTCGACGGCACGCCGCAGGTGGTGACGATCACCATTCAGGGCAGCAACGACGCGGCCCTCATTCTTGGCTCCACGACCGGCTCAGTGACCGAGGCAGGAACCTTCTCATCTGGCGCTCCGATCGCGACGGGCACGCTCACCGATACAGACGTCGACAACGCGCCGAACACGTTCACCGCAGTCTCTTCGAGAGCAAGTGACGGCGGATACGGTACCTTCACGATGACCGCGGCCGGCGTATGGACTTACACTCTTGATAATAACAACAGCGTGGTTCAGGCGCTCGACGTCGGCGACATGTTGACCGACACATTCACGGTAACTGCCATCGACGGTACGACGCAGACGGTGACCGTCGCCATTGATGGCGCCAGTGACGCTGACCCCAACGATTTTGATAACCTGGCCACCGGATCTGCAGTGATCTCCGATCCACCCAACGTGTATGGAACGCCGGAGAGCGAAACCATTGCCGGCGGCGGCAGTACAGGTCAGATCATCTACGCAGGGGCCAGCAGCGACACCGTCAACGGGACCGGCAAAGCCGACGTTCTCTACGGCGGCTCGGGAAATGACACGATCAAAGGCAATGATGGGGATGACACCATCTACGGCGGCTCGGGCAGCGATACAATCAACGGCAATAACGGCAGCGACACCATAACCGGTGGATTTGGCGCGGATCAACTCACCGGCAGCAATGGGAACGACCGCTTCGCTTATTTGTTCGTAGCCGATTCCAACGCAAGCCAGTTCGACACCATCACCGACTTCGCCTCGGGGGCCGACAAGATCGACTTGACTGCTCTCGGCGCGCTTGGGTTTGTCATATTGGCCTTGAGCTCAACCAGCACGGCCGTGCCGCCACATACGATCGCCTGGCTCTATGACAGCGCGGCGAATGAAACGATCGTGTACGTAAATCCAACCGACCAGACCCTGCACGTTGGCGATTCCGCTCTGCTCGAAATTCATTTGCAGGGGATTGCAACGATCGACGCGTCGGACTTCATCATGGCGCCAGCAGCGGCACCTGTGATGGCGGCTTCCGGCGAACTGCTCGACCTCACCGCAACCGCGCAGAGTGACGCAAGCGCCGTGGCGACGACCGCTTCCGGAGTCTCGTCCGATTTCGGCAGCATCGACGGCACGCTTCTCGCGGTGGAGAGTTCGACGATCCAATCGACCGAGCCGGTCTACAGCCTCGATTCGAGCTGGGACCAGATCGGACGGACCGAATATTCCAGCTTCTCCAGTTCAGACGAAGTGCAAACGCTCGCGATCGAGCCGCTGCGCAGCGACGCGGCACCTCCCTCAGCCGGCGCACTGGCGGTGATCGTGCAGCACATCCTCACACACACGGAGACCAGCTTTATATTCGACAACCTGACCGGGCTCGACGCGGCCTCAATGGCTGGCAAAAGCGGCGCGATTGCCGCGAGCGGCCAGGTGCCCGACATTCCGGTCGCCATGCTGAATTCTGTCCATGACGCTGCCGAACACCACGCCGGGGGCAGGTTTGCTGACGACGGCACGTTGCCACCGGGAAGCGCCGCCAAGGCGGCTCATGCCCATGATCATACCAGCGATGAAGCCGCAGACACGACGCCCAACCCAAGCCTCCTGAAGTCAGCGAGCGGCGGCGCCAACCATTTGCCGTCAAGCGAGGCGGAGCAGCACAACCCGTCCCAGGGAGCGTCCGGCTCCAAGCCCGCCAATCCGCCGCAGCCCGGCGGCTCGTTCCAGTTTACAGATGACGCTTCGCCGGGCTCGCTGCACAGCGCAGTGTTGGAGCATCCCTCGGACTTCGTCGGTCAGCACGGGCAGGCTGAGGGATTCCATGGCTCCGAGCTGGCGTTCATGCCTGAAACGTCGCCATCCGATGCTGACCCACCTCACGGGGCAGGAACGGTTCACGGCCATGTGTTGCACGATCTAATCCTATGACGCTCAAGTCGATTGCGTCTTCAGTGTTGCTTGTCGGCGCCTTCCGGCGCCGAGGAGCTCTGTTCGTCGAGAGACGAGTCTTCATCGTAGCCGTCGTCAACTTCTGGCGGAGCTGAATGCTGATGGCTCAGGGCGGATGTCCACGCGGATGTCATCGCCGCTATGAGCAGCCGGTTGATGGCCTCAATGACGCGCTCTGCTGCGGACGAGTAGTTCATGGCCTTCTCCTGCGCCGCCGATTGCCAATGGCCGAAGCGTAGGACCGCGCCTTGAGCGCCACTGTACGCCAGTTCACACCTGCGCGCGTCAACTCATCGCAGTCTCAGAGGGTGCCCCCTGGTTCGACTGCATCCGCCGCGGGAATTCGATCTGTCGGCTGACGAGTTGCTGGGCGCACGCTCTCACAACCTACGGGACGTTGCGGTCCGCGCGCGACTCTGAATCAGATGTGACCTCGGCGATGCAAGTCGGATTGGTTAGCTTCGGGGGTAATCAATGAACGGAGAAGCCGGTTGCATTGTGTGTAGCAGGGCAAGAACCGTCGTCGCGATCGTTCCGATTGCCAGAGGATATGCCCTGAAAACATTCGAGTGCTCCTGTTGCCATAGCACGCTGCAGCTCGTGACTCGCGTCACGGAGGCGCCGCCGATCAAGCAGCAGGTAGATATTCTTCCTCGGGTGGAGAAGCAGTGGCGCCAGCCTGCTCGGAGGGTGCAACAGGTCTTCGTGAATTAGGCACGCAAGGCGTCCCGCTGGGATTCGGTCGAACGACCACGCCACAACGCGTCCGGCCGCGATAGCACTGTTCGCCTCGCGCCCTCAATTCGGCTTTTGCGTCGGCTTGCCGTCGATCTTGGGCAGTTCCGCCGCCGAGGCCGATTGATCGCCGCCGCCGCCATTGGCGCGGCGCGCCATCTCGACCGTCAGCTTCTCGGCGGCCTCCGACGACATCAGTCCGAGGATGTCCGACATCTTCCGCGGCGCGATCGCCGAGGCGATCTCGATCAGCACGCCCATCTCCAGCCGGTCGAACACCCGTGCGGCGTCCTTCGGCTTCATGCCCTCGTACATGGTGACGAGGCCCTTCATGCGCTGGGCTTCGGCGGCCTTCTGCTCGGCCTGCGTCGCGGAGATGCGGGTTTCCACCGCCTTCATCTCCTCGACCTTGCCTTCGATGCGCTTCTCGGCCGACTTGAGCAGGCTTTCGCGAATGTCGATCTCGCGCTGGCGAGCCTCGATCTCCTGACGGCGCGCCTGCAACCGCTCAAGGATCGCGCGCTCGGAGGCCGAGACCTGCGGCTGGGCTTCGTCGACCTTGACCACGGTGCCTTCCGGCTTGGTCTCGGGCGCGGCCGGCTTGGGCGCCTCCTTCGGCGCGCCATGGGTCGAGCCGGTGATGATCTCCGGTTCCTCGCGGCCGGTCGGGAAGTTCAGATTCTCCTGCGCCCAGGATTTCTTGGTCTGGTTCGGCTTGTAGTCGAACACATAGCCGCCATTGATCGCGAGGCCCGCCACCTTCAGCGTGGCGAGGCCCGCGACGGCAACCAGGACGACCGGGATGACGCGGATGTTACGAAAGGATTTCATACCCTGACTTCATGCGGCAAGACCGTTGGACCGTCGGCGCTCGGAGAAGGCTTCGGCCGCCGCCGCCACCGCCTTCGCGGTCGAGGGCTTGGCGATGGGCGCGGCAACCGCTTCCGGATTGGTGACGGGGCGCGCGGCGATCGCGATCTTGGACAGGCGCCGCACCACGTTGTCGGCTTCGCCGAGCTGCTTGTAGAGCTGGTCCGACATCTGCGTCGCCGCGGCGAGCTGGCTGCCGAGATTTTCGTTGACGTCGCGCACGGCGAGCTTCAGCCCGCCGATCGCGCGCTCGGCGATCTCGGTCGCGGTGATCAGCTCGCCGATCACCGCCTTCAGCGAATGCTCGTCCGCCTTCAGCCGCGTCAGCCTCTTGTTGAGCATGACGCAGTAGACGATCGTCAGCATCAGCAGGATAGCCACCAGCGTCTCGATCGCCATTCCCAGGGAGTGGTTCATGGGGCCTCCATCATCTTGTTCTGCTCGTCCACCTTCTCGAACATCGCAAGTGTCGTACTTGGCTTGCGCAAGGGTTTCGTCACGCGGATCGCGACGCGGTCGCCGACCCGGCCCATCCGGCCCTCGGTCAGCGTGACGTCGCCGCAGCGCACGGTGACGTTGGCGTCGGCGCGCATGTCCAGCGGCAGCGTGTCGCCGACCTTGAGCCGCATCAGCTGCTTGAGCGGGATCTCGGCCTCGTAGAGCACGGCATCGACGGCGATCTCGGCCTGCACGATCTCGGTGGCGAAATGGCCTTCCCAGACCGGGTCGCGGCCGAATTTTTCGCCCATGAACATCTGGAGCAGGACGCCCCGGATCGGCTCGATGGTCGCATAAGGCAGCAGCAGCTCGATGTTGCCGCCGCGGTCTTCCATGTCGATGCGCAGGCGCACCAGGATCGCGGCATTGGCCGGACGGCTGATCGCGGCGAAACGCGGGTTGGTCTCGAGCCGGTCGATCGTGAAGGTCACCGGCGACAGCGGCCGGAACGCCTGCTCGGCGTCGGCCAGCACCACCTCGACCAGCCGCTTGACCAGCTCGGTCTCGATCGTGGTGTAGGGCCGGCCCTCGATGCGGAGCTGGCTGGTGCCGCGGCGGCCGCCGAGCAGCACGTCGATCATCGAATAGATCAGGTTGGAATCGACCGTCGCCATGCCGAAGTTTTCCCACTCCTCGGCCTTGAAGACGGTGAGGACGGCGGGCAGCGGGATCGAGTTCATGTAGTCGCCGAAGCGCACCGAGGTGATGCGGTCGAGCGAGACTTCGACGTTGTCGGAGGTGAAATTGCGCAAGGACGTCGTCATCAACCGCACCAGGCGGTCGAAGACGATTTCGAGCATCGGCAGACGCTCGTAGGAGACCATCGCCGAGTCGATGATGGCGCGAATGCCGGAATGGTCGTCGAGCGTGACGTCGCCGACGGTGAAGCCGAGGAGATTGTCGATCTCCTCCTGCGACAGCACCCGCTCGCCGGAGTTCTTGCCGCTTCCGAGATCGCGGCTGCCGTCCTCGACCATGGCCGCCCATTGCAGGGCCATGGTCTCCGACAGCTCGTTTTCGGCGGCAGCCTTTGCGGCCTCCGCGGGATCCTCGGAATCGAGCGACGCCTCCCATTGGGCGGCAATCGCATCCTGGTCCATTTGCTCGTTGCCGGCCATGGCGCTAGCCCGTTGCCTTCCGCAGCGCCATCACTGGACCACGACTTCCTTGAACAGCACCGCGCTGACCTGGATCGGGGCGACCGCCGCGTTGACGCGCTTGGTCAGCTCCTCCTTGAGGCGGAAGATGCCGGCGGACCCGTTGAGGTCGGTGGGGCGCAGCTCGCGCACATAGGTCTGGAAGATGTCGGTGACGCGCGGCATCGTCGGCTTGATCGCCTCGATCTGCTTCTCTTCCTTCAGCTCCAGCACGATCTTCAGCCGCAGATATTGCACGCGCTCGCCCGGCGCGCCGGCGAGGTTGACCATCATGTCGGGGACGTCGACGAAGGCCGGCGGCTTCGGCGGCGGCGCGACCTCGGCATGACGCTCGTCGTCGCCGTGGCGGAAGAAGAAGAACCAGGTCGCAGCACCGCCGCCGAGGATGGCGAGCAGGCCGACGGCCATGATGATGAGCTTTAGCTTGTTCTTCGGCGGAGCGCCTTCCGCGCCCTCGGTGGCTGCGCCGCCTTCCGCTTCATTCTCTGCCATGGTCGCCGCGCCCGGATCTCTCAAAGGGGTCGAAAGAGCGAAGGCTCAAGACAGTGACGCGATACAAATGCCCCGGCGCAATGCGCTCCTTTTCATGGCAAACGCTACGGTAATAATGGTTAACGGAATCTTTCGATCGGGCTTCCGCTAGGAAAAATCTGCCGGGCAGACATGGCTAACAGAACCTTTCTGCCGCCCTCCCGCGCCGCTCGAAAGTCGCCAACACATTGAAATCGCGAATCTTTCCAGGTTGGCACGGCTTTCGCTGAGTGAGGGCCGAGACCCACCGGTTTGGGAGAACCTGAAGGTCTCGTTCACGGGGTCCGCCAAGGCGCTTGGGAGAGCGAAATGGCAGATCCCCCTCAGGGGAGATTTCCGATGCAGAACGCGCTTCTGATCGGCCTGTCACGGCAGATGACGTTGGAACGGCAGATGGATGTCATCGCCAACAACGTCGCCAATGCCAACACCAACGGCTTCAAGGCCGACCATTCGCTGTTCGAGGAGTTCCTCAACTCGAACGCGCGTGAGGACAATTTCATCGGCGCCGACCGCCGTGTCTCCTATGTGCAGGACCGCGGCACCTTCCGCGATGTCGGCCCGGGGCCGATGGAGATGACCAAGAACCCGCTCGACATGGCGATCAGCGGCGACGCCTATTTCGCCGTGCAGGTCAATGGCGGCGAGCGCTACACCCGCGACGGCAAGTTCTCGCTCAACTCTACCGGCCAGCTCGTCACCTCCGACGGCAACCTCGTGCTCGGCACCGGCGGCCCGATCACCTTCCAGCCGACCGACCACGACATCAACATCGCGCCGGACGGCACCATCACGGTGCTCGAGGGCACCGCCAAGACCGATTCGATCCGCGGCAAGATCCGCATGGTCTCGTTCGACGATCCGGCCAAGCTGACCAAGCTCGGCGCCAATCTCTATGACACCGGCTCCGCGACCCCGCTGCCCGCCACCAAGTCCACCGTGGAGCAGGGCTACATCGAGAAGTCGAACGTGAATTCGGTCGGCGAGATGACCCGCATGGTCGAAGTCATGCGCAGCTACACCGCCATCGCCAACCTGCTCCAGCAGCAGAGCGACCTTCACAAATCGGCGATCGAGAAGCTCGCCGACGTTCCGGCCTGATTGAGGGAGAACTGAGATGCAGGCACTTCACACCGCAGCGACCGGAATGGCGGCACAGGAACTCAACGTTCAGGTGATCTCCAACAACATCGCCAACCTGCGCACCACCGGCTTCAAGAAGCAGACCGCGGCGTTCCAGGATCTGATCTACGAGCACGTGCGCCGAGTCGGCGCGCAAGCCTCGGACCAGGGCACCATCCTGCCCGTCGGCGTCGACATCGGCGGCGGCGTCAAGACCGTCGGCACGCCGCGCAGCATGACGCAGGGCACGCTGTCGCAGACCGGCAACGATCTCGACCTCGCGATCTCCGGCGAAGGCTTCTTCAAGATCCTGATGCCCGACGGCACCTACCAGTACACCCGCGACGGCACTTTCCAGATGGACAATCAGGGCCGCGTCGTCACCGCCCAGGGCAACCCGGTGCAGCCGACCATCACGATCCCGAACAACGCTTCCGGCATCAGTGTGAGCGAGCAGGGCCAGGTCTCGGTGACGCTGCCGGGCTCCTCGACCTCCTCGATCGTCGGCCAGATCGGCGTGACCCGCTTCATCAACAAAGCGGGCCTGCAGCCCGTCGGCAGCAACCAGTTCACCGAGACCCCCTCGTCCGGCCCGCCGCAGGACGGCACCGCGAACGGCGAGGGTTACGGCAAGATCACGCAAGGCAGCCTCGAGCAGGCCAATGTCGACGTCGTCTCGGAGATGAGCGACCTGATCGCCGCCCAGCGCGCCTACGAGATGAACGCCAAGGTGATCAGCGCCGCCGACCAGATGATGCAATCGACCACGGCGCTGTTCCGCTGAGGCAATGACGATGATCCGCGCCACTCTCGCCACCATCTCCGCCCTGCTCGCGCTGGCCTTGCCGGCCGCGGCGGCGGACGATTTCATCGCCGCCCCGGCGCTGCGCGCAAGCGTCACCGTGACCTCGGACGTGGTGCGGGTCGGCGATCTCATCGACAATGCCGGATCGGCCGCGCCGATCCCGGTCTACCGCTCGCCCGATCTCGGAACCACCGGCGCGCTGCCGGTCGCGCAGGTGCTGTCGGTGCTCCGCGCCAAGCAGGTGATCGGCGTGACGACCGGCGACATCAAGGAGGTCCAGGTCACCCGCCTCGCCCGTACGCTCGCGGGCAAGGATCTGGAGAACGCCGTCGCCTCGGCGCTCGAGCGCCGCTTCGGCCTCGGCGATGCCGCCAACATCACCGTCACGTTCGACCGCGGCGTTACCGAAATGCGGTTGGACGCCGCCAACAGCGGCGCGCTGCAGCCGGTCGCAACCCGCTACGATGCCCGCAGCGGCCGCTTCGACGTCGCCTTCGAGATCGCCAACGACAACAATCCGACTCCGACCAAGCTGCGCTTCGCCGGTACCGCGATCGAGACGGTCGAAGTGGCCGTGCTGACGCGCGACATCGACCGTGCCGACACGCTGAAGTCCTCCGACGTCGCGCTGGAGCGCCGGCCGAAGGCCGAGGTCACCGGCGAGCCCGCCTCGCGCGAGCGCAGCGTCGGCATGCAGCTGCGTCGGGCGATGCGGGCAGGCATGCCGCTCCGTGCCGCCGACATCGTCAAGCCCGACTTCGTGGTGCGCGACCAGAGCGTGACCATCATCTACCAGGCGCCCGGCCTCTATCTCACCACGCGCGGCAAGGCGATCGAGAGCGGCGCCGAAGGCGACACCGTCAGCGTGCTCAATCTGCATTCCAAGCGCACGCTGACCGGGGTAGTCACCGGCCGCGGCCAGGTGACGATCCAGGGCGCGAGCCAGTCCGCGCCGATGACCCCCGCGGTCGAGCAGACCTCCTCGCTCCAGCGCGAAACGCCCGCCCCCGCGGCTGCGGCCGCGGCCCTCGCCCGGAGCCTGGTCGAGGCGCCGACTTCGCCGGCCCAGATCGCCCAAGTCCAGGTGAATCAAGCCCAGATCAACCAAGCCCAGCTTCCGCAAGTTCGCCTCTCGCAGGCTCCAGCCAAGTCAGAGTAAATCATGTCCACGTTCAGTCCGGCTTTCCACCTTCGTCGCATCGCGATCTCTGCCCTGCTGCTGGGCTCTTGCGCGCTGGGCGGCTGCTCCTCGATCGACCGCCTGTCGCAGATCGGCGAGCAACCGAAGCTGTCGGCCATCGAGAATCCGACGGCACAGCCCGGCTACAAGCCGGTGCAGATGCCGATGCCGAAGCCGGAAGTCGCCTCCTACAATCCCAACTCGCTGTGGCGCAACGGCAGCCGCGCCTTCTTCAAGGACCAGCGCGCCCGCCAGGTCGGCGACCTCCTGACCGTGACCGTGAACATCACGGACAAGGCCAACATCGAGAACGACACCTCGCGCAGCCGCACCAACAAGGAAGATTCGGGAATCACCGACTTTATCGGTGCGAAGACGATCACCCAGGCCAACAAGATCCTGCCCGGCCGCATCCTCACCGCCGACTCGACCTCGTCCAGCGAGGGCAAGGGCAGCGTCGACCGCAAGGAAGCCCTGCAAACCAACGTCGCCGCCGTGGTCACCCAGGTGCTGCCGAACGGCAACCTGGTCGTCGAAGGCAAGCAGGAGATCCGCGTCAACTTCGAAATTCGCGAGCTGATCGTGGCCGGCATCGTGCGCCCTGAGGACATCCAGAGCGACAACACCATCGACTCCACCAAGATTGCCCAGGCCCGCATCGCCTATGGCGGCCGCGGCCAGATCATGGACGTGCAGCAGCCCCGCTACGGCCAGCAGGTCATGGACGTGCTGCTGCCCTTCTAAGTCTCTCCCGAGCTCCCACATCGTGTTCGCGAACCTAGGCGCGAACGACGATGTACGACGCGGCCTCCGGTAGCTCCCCTGCCGGAGGCCGCATGTATTTTGAGCGGTGTGCCATAGCGGCCGCGAGTCAGGTCGTGTCATTGCAGCGAGATCGCTGCATCCGCGACGGCGCGAACTTCTTCCGCGAGGATGTGACGGCGTGTCGATTGCGATGAAGAACGAAATTGATGTCCGCCGGACCCCGCCTGTCTCGTGCCCCGAACAAGTCGCAGCGCGTCAGCGGTGCGGCGCAGAGCTGGGACCCAGGAGGCCAAGCAACACACTGCTGCATGGGCCCCGGCGCTGCGCTGCGTCCGGGGCACGAGATCGCCAATGCCGGCGAGAGCTCACGTAAACTCCACCTCCACCACGCCCAGCCCGTCCAGCTCCATCCGCACCTTGTCGCCGGCCTTGAGCCACAGCGTCTTGACCAGGCTGCCCGTCAGCACGAGCTGCCCCGCATGAAGACCCTTGCCTTCGGCGGCGAGATGGTTGGCGAGCCAGGCGAGCGCGTTGTGGGGGTGACCGAGCACGTCGGCGCCGGTGCCCTGGCTGACCTCCTCGCCGTTGACGATCGCACGGCCCTTGACCGCTTTCAGATCCGGCACCGACGAGCGGGGCACGGACGGCCCCAGCACGCAGCCGGCCGCGAAGAAATCGTCCGCGATCAGCGTCGGGGCGCCCATCGTCTCCCACTTCACGTAGCGGTCGTCGACGATCTCGATCGCGGGATGATAGGCCTCGACCGCCTCACCGACCCATTCGGCGGTGAACGGCGCCTCGCCGGCGGCGAGGTCGCGCTTAAGCCGCACCGCGATCTCGCATTCGACCCCGACCCGGACATAGTTGGAGGCGGCCAGCTTGGCGCCGCTGTCATGCACGCCCTTCTGGAACACGCCGCCGCCGCAAGGATGCGGGATACCGATATAGTCCTGCATCACCTGGCTGGTGCAGCCGATCTTGTAGCCGACCAGTGGCCCGGCATGCGCCAGCAGCAGATCGTGCAGCGCGCGCTGGACCTGATAGCCCTCGGCCTCATCCATGGGCGGACGCTCCAGCGCCGCGAGCGGCGCGTGGTTGCGGCGCGCCAGCGCGATCGCCTTCGCGGCTTCGAGAATCTTGTCCATCGGCGCCGCCTCCCACGCTACGCATTCAAGGGCGGCACTTCAGCATTCCCGCCCGGGCGTGACAAGCGCCGGTCGGCGCTCGTCCGGGTCGATTACGGGATGCTCCCGCCGCTTAAGGAAATATTGAGTTGGTCCGGTATTTATGGAGCCACGCGCAAGCCCCACGCGCCCGCGCGGACGAGACCCTGATTGCAGCGATGCGTGAAGCCGCTGCGCCGCCGTCTCAGGATGCCGGCCGATCTCCTTGATGCGACTCGCAAAACGTCCCGCACCTGAAGTGAAGGCTGCTTCTCATGCGAATTCACGTGAGCACGGAGGATTCGACTCTAGCCCATTGATCGCGATTCATTTTTCGCGATCCCTGCAATCGGTCTCGCACGACAATCGCGTTGTGGCGCAGGAACGCGCCACAACGCCGAGTGCAACGGCATCGCGTCCGTTAATTGCGTCCAAGCGCGATGCGGATGGCGACCTCGACCGGCGAGTAATCGCCCTCCCTCCGCTCCAGCCGGTATGGCTCGGCGAGATGCAGCGGCGGCTGCGCCAGGAAGCGCGGTCGCGTTCCCCGATGCTTCTGCGCGGCATGAACCAGGAAGGGATGACAGAGATAGACCGTCCCGGCCGCGCCGGTCGCAACCGCAACCGGACAATCGGCTCCCATCCGCTCCAGCATCATGTGCGCCCGACCCGCATCGCCGGCGGGCGCCAGATAACGCGCCATCGGCAGATGCGAACCGACCCGGATCCGCGTCGGCGCATCATCGTCACCGACATCGGAGAACAGGAACAGCAGCAGCAGCGCCCGCCCCCGCGAGGTGACGTTGACGCGCCAGGCCGAGAAATCCTGCGCCTCGTCCGGGCTGCAGCCCTCGCCGGGAAAGCTGAGATCGACGTGCCAGCCATCGTCGCCCGGATCGTCCGGATGGGGAAAGCGCACCGGAAAGCTGCCGATATCGCGTCGCGGCCGCCATCGTCCCTGCCCGACGAGCTGGTCGAACGCGGCATGCAGCACTGCGGTGTTGATGGCATCCCGGAACGGTGGGTCGCTATAGTACGGCAACCGCACCACGGGCCGGGTCCAGCTTGCGGGGTCGTGCTCGCTGCATGGCAGATCGCGCCACATGATGGCACGCGCCGCCTCGGCCAGGTCGGGCGGAAAGGCGTTGTCGATCCGAATGAAGCCGTCACGAATGAATTGGTCGATCTGCGCGTCGTCCAACGCGCGGGGATTGGCCGTCATGATGATCTCTCGATGTCTCGCCCAGCCCGCGTCGTCCGCTCACAGCGGAACCGGCTGGGTCGATCGCTGGGGAATCCGCAAGTCGCGCTCGCGGGACGCAATGCCTCCGCGGCGGAGGCGCCTGCGCTCAACCCAGGAAGAAGACCGATGCGATGTTGGAGGTGCAAATCATCATGGCGGCGCGAATCTACGCGCCGGACAGGCAACATTCAAGCGGCAGGCAAACGCCGGACGCGGTGCGAAACCGCGCACCTTCCGCCACAAAACAAGAGAGCCGCATCTCTGCGGCTCCGTCTCTATTCGTCGCGATAAACCTTCTCGCGTTTCTCGTGGCGCTCCTGCGCTTCCACCGACAGCGTCGCGATGGGCCGGGCCTCGAGCCGCTTCAACGAGATCGGCTCGCCGGTTTCCTCGCAATAGCCGTAGGTGTTGTCCTCGATGCGCTGGAGCGCGGCGTCGATCTTGGCAATCAACTTGCGCTGGCGGTCGCGGGCACGCAGCTCGATGGCACGGTCGGTTTCGGACGATGCCCGATCGGCAAGATCGGGGTGGTTGACGTTCTCCTCCTGCAAAGCTTGCAGCGTCAGCTTGGACTCTTTGAGGATCTCATCCTTCCAGGCGAGGAGCTTCAAACGGAAGTACTCCTTCTGCCGGTCGTTCATGAAAGGCTCTTTTTCGGTCGGTCGGTAGTTTTTCAACTTTTCCAAGGGCGGCCTATCTGTCTAAGCAACGACTCGCAACGGAAACAGGGTCCGTTGAACCGCGCCTTATATAGTGGCCTCATGTGACAGACAATATTTCCCTGAAAGTCTGGCCGGCACCCCCAAGTCCTTGCACAGGAAGGTTTATCCTGGAGGGCTCGGGGGCGGCCGAAGGCCTAGTAGCCGACCGTGAAGCGCTGCCTCGGATGGGCCGGGCGCTCGATCTCGTCCGCAAGCGCAATGGCGTAGTCAGCGAAGGTGATCCAGCTCTTGCCGTTCGCATCTGCGAGAAGCTGATCGGTCCCGAGCCGGAACTTGCCTGTGCGCTCCCCCTCGACGAACAGCGCGGACGGCGAAATGAAGGTCCAGTTCAGCTCCTTCTCCTGCCGCAACAGGTCGAGGAAGGCCGCGCCTGCCTCGGCTTCCGCCTTGTACTGGGCCGGAAAATTGGGAGTCGTGACCAGCTTCACGCCCGGCGCGACCTCGAGGCTGCCGGCGCCGCCGACCACGAGGTAACGGCCAACCTTGGCGTCCTTTGCCGCGCCGATCAGCTTGTGCGCGTCGCTGGCCAGAAAGTGCACGGAACTCACGGCGACGTCGTGGCCGGCCCACAGCCTGGCAAGGCCGGCCTGGTCGAGCACGTCCCCCTTGGTCGGCGTGACATTCGGCAGGGCCGCGATCTTCTCCGGATTCCGGGCGATGGCGGTGACCGCGTGGCCGCGGCGGGACAGTTCCTTGGTGATCTCCGACCCGGCCCGGCCCGAGGCGCCAGCGACTGCGATTTTCATTGGAAGGCTCCTTTGCTACTGTGGTAACTAATGGAGACTAGATATCGTAAAGAACGCTGGTGTTAAGAGAGCACTTTGTGCTTACCTGATTACGCGAGGGTAACCCGGAGGGCGTAACCCAGTCCGCCGACCGACACCCGAACCGCAAGCGACGACCGAACCAACTCCGAGGACCGACGATGAAACCCGACGTCTATGCGGCGAACTGCCCCACCCGCCAAATCCTCGACCGCGTCGGCGACAAATGGGCGGTGCTGATCCTCTTGCTGCTGCGCGAGCAGCCGATGCGCTTCAATCAGCTGCGCCGCACGATCGAAGGCATTTCGCAGAAGATGCTGAGCCAGGTTCTCAAATCGCTCGAACGCGACGGCCTGCTCAGGCGCCATGCCATCGCGACCGTGCCCGTGACGGTCGAGTATTCGATCACGCAGCTCGGGCTGACGCTTGCCGGCGCGGTCGATCCGCTGCGCGATTGGGCCGAGCAAAATCTCAAAGACGTTCTTGCCGCCCAGCGCCGCTACGACGCGCGGCAGAACGAGGAAGCGGCGTAGGGCCACGAAGAAAACGCTATGGGAGTCCGTCATCCTGAGGTGCGAGTGGCGCGATGCAAGAGCATCGCGCCGTGAGCCTCGAAGGATGGACGGAGATGCAGCGGGGCCGTCGCCGCTCGAGGGCCGCTGAAGAAGCGACAACCTCAAGGGTGACGGATAACGTCTACGCCTGCCCGGCCTTCGCCAGCTCGACCTCGACGCGGAGCTCGATCTCGGCCAGCACCGCATCGAGACCGGCATCGCCCGAGGACGATTTCAGGTTCGCTGCGGCATCCCGCAGCCGCATCACGGTCGAGGCGTCGAGATTGCCGGACAAGAGGCCCATCTTGAGATCGTCGAGCACGTCGAGCGCAGTCCTGCCGCGCGCGACCGAGCGCTTGCGGCGCTCGATCGGATCCTCCGCGACACCTTGCAGGGCCAGCAGCCCATCGATGTTGGCGGCGGCCTTCGGTGCGGCAGCGCTCCGGGTCTCCTGCGCCGACGAGGTGTCGGGCAGCACGAAGGTGCCGGAGCCGGTCCGCCTGGCCTGGCTGGCCGGCGTTCCAAGCGTGGTGCCGTTCGGTCCGTAGATGCGCATCGGAGGGAATCCGGGTGATCGATGCCGTCACCTTCGCCGTCTTATGGTTAACGGGGCGTAAACAGCCCGGCAAAATCTGCCGACGGGCGGCAGTTTCGCTCCTCAGGGACAACGCCGGCTGACACCGGTTGAAACAGATTTATTCAACCTATTCAGCCACCTAACCCTGCTGCACCGGCTTGGCACAGCCCTCGCAAGGACAGCGTCGGACCAGCTCGTCATGGGAGTGTCGTGCAGGTCTTTCCGATTTGAGGGGCCTCGGGGAGCAGAGGATGCCAGGCGTTCGTTGGGTGAGGATTGTCGGGGTGGCCTGCGCGGCGCTGTCGGCGCTGGCGATGTCGGTCGCGCCGGCGGCTGCGACCTCGCGCATCAAGGATCTCGCCAACATCGAAGGCGTGCGGCAGAACCAGCTGATCGGCTATGGCCTCGTCGTCGGCCTCAACGGCACCGGCGACACGCTCAACAACATCCCCTTCACCAAGCAATCGCTGCAGGCGATGCTCGAGCGCATGGGCGTCAACATTCGCGGCGCCACCATCCGCACCGGCAACGTCGCCGCCGTGATGGTGACAGGCAATCTGCCGGCCTTTGCCACCCAGGGCACGCGCATGGACGTCACCGTCTCCGCGCTCGGCGATGCCAAGAACCTGCAGGGCGGCACCCTGCTCGTCACCCCCCTGCTCGGCGCCGACGGCAATGTCTACGCGGTGGCGCAGGGCTCGCTCGCGATCTCCGGCTTCCAGGCCGAGGGCGAGGCGGCCAAGATCGTGCGCGGCGTTCCGACCGTGGGACGCATCGCCAACGGCGCCATCATCGAGCGCGAGATCGAGTTCGCGCTCAATCGCCTGCCGAACGTGCGCCTGGCGCTGCGCAACGCCGACTTCACCACCGCCAAACGCATCGCAGCCGCCGTCAACGACTATCTCGGCGTCAAGACCGCCGAGCCGATCGATCCCTCGACAGTGCAGCTCTCGATCCCGCCGGAGTTCAAAGGCAACGTCGTTGCATTCCTCACCGAGATCGAGCAGCTGCAGGTCGACCCCGATCTGGCCGCCAAGATCGTCATCGACGAGCGCAGCGGCATCATCGTGATGGGCCGCGACGTTCGCGTCGCCACCGTCGCGGTGGCGCAGGGCAACCTCACCGTCACCATCTCCGAGAGTCCGCAGGTGAGCCAGCCCAACCCGCTCTCGCGCGGCCGCACCGTGGTCGCACCGCGCAGCGCCGTCACCGTCACCGAGGACGGCAAGAAGCTGGCCGTCGTCAAGGACGGCGTCTCGCTCCAGCAACTGGTCGACGGCCTCAACGGCCTCGGCATCGGTCCGCGCGACATGATCAGCATCCTCCAGGCGATCAAGGCCGCCGGCGCGATCGAAGCCGACATCGAGGTGATGTGATGCAGACCAGCACGATCAACACGCCGCGCCTCGCCAACTCCTCGGCCTTTTCGGTCGAGAGCCGCAACGGCCGGCCCGATTTCGACCTCGCCAGCGCCCTGCAGAAGGTCTCGCCGAAACAGCAGGCCAGGGCGCAGAAGACCGCCACCGATTTCGAGGCGATGTTCCTCAACAGCATGTTCTCGCAGATGACCTCGGGCCTGAAGGGCGAAGGCCCGTTCGGCGACACGCCCGGCACCGGCGTGTGGCGCTCGATGCTGACCGAGCAATATTCCAAGAACTTCGCCAACGCCGGCGGCGTCGGCGTCGCCAGCGAGGTCTATCGCACCCTCATCATGCAGCAGGCGAAAACGATCCGCACGGCATAAGGTCAAACGAGATGAACCACTTCAACGCCTCACGTCAGCCGATGCAGACCCAACGCCCGAACATTGCGCCGGGCAGCGCCGAGGCGCGCAAGCTCGCCGAAGACCTGATGGACGCGATGAGCGCCCTGCTCGGACTGATCGAGCGCGAGACCGAGCTCGTTCGCGCCGGCAAGGTCCGCGAGGCGATGACGCTCGAGAGCAAGAAGCAGGAGCTGTCGCGAAACTATGTCGGTGCCGTCAGCCAGTTGAAGGCGAACCAGGCGCAGCTCGCGAAATCCGCCCCGGAGCTGCTCTCGACGCTGCACCGCCACCACGATGCATTCCGCGCCATGCTTCAGGTCAATCTCACCGTGCTCGCGACCGCGCACGCTGTTTCCGAAAGCGTCGTGCGCGGCGTCAATGCCGAGATCCAGAAGCGCAACGTGCCGAACACCTATACGGCCGCCGGGCGGCGTGCAGCTCCGGGCCCGCGCCACATCACCCCGCTCGCGGTCAGCCGCTCGCTCTGAGCGCGCACGAAAACAACCGACAATTTTACGAAAAACCGCGCGGCGATTTCGTCGCGCGGTTAGGCACGTTTGTTGACCGGGTCTTCAGTCCTGACGTTCCATGGTTGCGTTACGAGAGGGGTTGGGATTTGACTCAATCAAGGCAACCAGGAGGCTGCCATGAGTACAGATTTCAGCATCAGGCCGGTGGGGATCCCGGCCCCCGTGCAGATCGTAGCGACGTCCAGCGTGGCGGCGAACGAGGCTGTGCAAACCGATCTTCCGGTGAGCCAGACGGTCGCCGCGGCGGATACGAGCGCCCCCGTGCGCAATGATCTGTCGAACCACGAGAACATCTCGCGCCAGGTCGTGTTCGACCAGGCGGCCGCATCCTTCGTCTTCCAGGTCGTCAACGACAGGACCGACGCGGTGGTCAACCAGTTCCCCGACGAAGCGATGTTGCGCCGGCGGGCCTATTTCCATGCATTGGATATGAAGTCCGAGCCCTCGCGTCCGCTCAGCACGGACGTCAGCGCCTGACGATCGCGTGTCGAGATCGCGGGATCGGTGACGAAGTTCTGCTCCGCGTCTGACCGGCACCGGTCAGCGTGAAATTCGTATTGCCGAAGCACAACTGCGCGTCTTGATCGTCACCCGCCCCGATAGTGGGCGCAAGAATGCCCGCGATGTCGGCCATCACGAGCTCCCGTCACGGCCGCCCGGACAGACCCGCAGCGATATTGCGGTTGATCTCGATCAGCGGACGGAAGTGATCGAATTGCGGGCTCATCTGGAGCGCGGCGGTCTGGCTCAGCACGAACACGCTGATGTTGGCGATCTTCTGCCTGACGTCGATCGGCTGCGGGTTGTTATCGCGCATCGCCTCGCTCAGGAAGATGGTCCAGAGTTTGCGGTTGAACATCAGGGCCTGCATAGTCTGCTCGCTGAGCGGATCGGCGTTGTTCACGGCGTCCTGGAGCTTGTTCGCGGCCTTGAGCAGAGTCTGCGCCTCGATGTCGCGAGGAGATGCGGTGGTCGTTGCAACACGCGCATAAGCCGAGGCAGCGGAATTCGACATCAATCACACCCTGGAGGTTACCTAGCGCGTTGTAAGCGCTTAAGGATTTCTTTCCCAACCCTAGGCAGCACCGCTTAAGATTTGCTTACGTGCGTGCTTGGAAGCACTCCGGATAATTACGGGTCGCGGAGCTCTTCGTCAGCGCAACTAGATCCACGCACGCACGATGTAAACTCGCTTCGCGTGATGCGCGCCGATCTCAGCTAATCCTGTCTTAGCGATCTCCCTCAAAAGAACGGCGGAGCCTTAGCCCCGCCGCGAAATCTCGAGTAGCGAGCTTGCGCGCTCGAATTAGCGAAGCAGCTGCAGCACGCTCTGCTGCGACTGGTTGGCCAGCGACAGCGCGGAGACCGCGATCGACTGGCGGGTCGACAGCGCCTGGCTGTTGGCCGCCTCCTCGTTGGTGTCGGCGAGCGTCAGGTTTGACGAGCCGGTCTGCAGCACGTTGATCAGGTTCTTGGAGAAGTCCTGGCGCACCTGCACGATCGAGAGATTCGAACCGAGCGACGAGCCCTCCGAGCGCAGCGTGCTCGAGGCGGCGTTGAGGCTGGCCAGCACCCTGTTGGTGGCGCCGTTGTCTATGAAGTCGACGCCGTTGACGAGGTTGCTGAGGCCGAGGCCGGCCGCATTGAACACCACGCCGTTGATGCTGAGCGTCGAGCTGCCGGTCTCGTTGAAGACAAGCTTCAGCGTGTCGCCGTTGAGCAGGTTGACGCCGTTGAAGGAGGAGTCCTGCGAGGTGGTGTCGATCTGGGCCAGGATGTTGTTGAACTGGTTGACCAGGTTGGAGCGTGCGGTCTGCGCGACGGGATCCTGGACTGGCGGCTGCGCGGTGGTGAAGGCAAGCACACCGGTGATGGTGCCGCCGACCGTGCCGCCCGCGGTGGTCGACCCCAGCGTCGAGGAGGCGTATTCGTTGACGGTGGTGACCGTGAGCACGCCGTTGGCGTCGATCGTCGCGGTCAGGTGGTTGGCCTGAAGCTGCGCGTTGAGCTGGTCGAGCGTCTTGACCGTGCCGTTGGTGCCGTCGCCGAAGGTGACGTTCACGGGCGTACCGCCATTGAACGAGGTGAAGGTCAGCGTCTTGCCGCTGATGCCGCCGGCGCCCGCGGCGCGCGCCGCGGTGAAGGCGGTCGCCGTTCCCGTGTTGCCGCTGAGTCCGAACGCGCTGAGGGCGTTGCCGGTGCCGGTGATCGAGAGGTCGGCGTTGACGCCGGTCGAGAGCGACAGCTGGCCGCTGGAATTCACCGACGAGGGAATCTGGCCCGACGTGGTCGAGAGGGTCGCCGCGCCGTTGAAGATGCTGGCGGTCTTCACGCCGGTGGCAAGGTCGATCGAGTTGAGCAGGTCGGTCAACGTCGCGCTCTGGAGATAGACCGTCGAGTTGCCGTTGCCGTCGGTGACGATATTGCCGCTGACGCCACCGGAGGTCACGCTGGCCGCCGACTGGGGAGTCTGGGCGTTCTTGAAGGTGATGGTGTGACCGTCGATGTTCAGCGTCGAGCCGTCTTGAACGAGAGTGCCGAGCGAGCCGGCGGTCGTCGAACGGTTCGCGGTCACGTTGGCGTTGCCCGCGCCGGTCGCGGATGTCAGACCGAGCTTGTTGAGGAAATCGGCCTTGCCCGTCACGCTGAGGTTAGCACCGGTCGAGCTCTTCAAGGTCACGGCGCCGGCCGTGATGGAGGATGCCACCTGAAGCGTACCGACGGGACCGGCCGCGCCGCTCACCGCGATGGTCGCCGCGCCTGCGCTGATGGTCGCGGTCTTGACGGCGCTGGCGAGATCGATCGCCGTGAGAACGTCGTTGATCGTCGCCCCTGGCGCAGCCGCCGTTCCCTCATAGACGATCGAATTGCCATTGCCGTCGGTGGCGATATGGCCGCTGGCGTCCAGACCCCAGCCGGTCGGCTGCGTGGCCGGCGCGACGCCGGTGCGGAAGGTAATGGTCTTGCCGTTCACCGTGATGGTGTCGCCGTCCGCGGGCGGCGTGCTGAACGTGGTGGAGGCCGTGGTGCCGAGCAGCGTCGCAGTGCCGGACAGCGCGGTCGTGCCGTCGGCGGCGAGCGCTGCCGTGCCGGTAAAGGTGCCGGCGCTCGAGCCCAGCGAGGCGCCGAGAGCGGCGGTTCCCGTCACCGGGGTCACGCCACCGGCGGCGCCGGTATAGAGCACGTTGCTCTTGGCGGTCGCGCTCGCATAGGAGGTCGTGCCGCGCAGGTCGGCCGGCGTCGCGCCGGGAATGGTGGTGGAGACGTTCGACTTGGTGGAGTAGCCGACCGTGGTCTGCAGCGCCTGGTTGGCGATCGATTTCGCGCTGTCGATCAGCTTCTGCAGCGAGGTGATGCCGGTGTTGGCGGCCTGCAGCACCTGGACGCCGTTGTTGATGCCGTCGAGCAGGTTGCTGATGTCGCTCGCCCGGTTGTCCAGCCCCTGCGCGGTGAAGAAGTTGGTGGGATTGTCGAGCGCCGTGTTGACCTTCTTGCCGGTCGACAGCCGCTCCTGCGTCGTGGCCAGCAAGTCAGCCGTCGACTGCAGCGACAACAGGTTCTGGCGAACGGACGCCGAGAGAACGATGTTGGACATTGGCGAGTCTTCCTCTTGAACCGGATACGAATCGGCCGCTCGGGTCTGCAAAGCGGGCTTTCGTCCAGTTTTAGGAGGTGTCCTTTAAAGTATGGTTAACGCCGGCTTAAGCGATAGGGTTAATGCCGGATGAACACCCCCGCCCGCCTCCGGACGCAGAAAAGAGCGGCGGGGCAAAGGGCCCCGCCGCTCGACTTTATTCAGTAATTTCAGTCGCTTGTTAGCGGAGCAGCTGGAGCACGCTCTGCTGCGACTGGTTGGCCAGGGACAGCGCGGAGACCGCGATGGACTGGCGGGTCGACAGCGCCTGGCTGTTGGCCGCCTCGACGTTGGTGTCGGCCAGGGTCAGGTTGGACGAGCCGGTCTGCAGCACGTTGATCAGGTTCTTGTTGAAGTCCTGACGGATCTGCACCACCGAGAGGTTCGAGCCGAGGCTGGAGGCCTCCGAGCGCAGCGTGCTCGAGGCGGCGTTGAGGTTGGTCAGCACCCTGTTGGCGGCGGCGTTGTCGATGAAGTCGACGCCGACGGTCAGCGAGGCGAGGCCCAGACCCTTGGAGTTGTAGGTGACGCCGGTGATGTTCAGGCTCGACTTGCCGGTCTCGTCGAACACCAGCTTGAGCTGATCGCCGTTCAGGAGGTTGACGCCGTTGAACGAGGAGTCCTGCGAGGTCGTGTCGATCTGGTTCAGGATGTTGTTGAACTGCGACACCAGATTGGCACGCGCGGTCTGGGCGACGCCATCCTGGACGGGGGTGGAAGCCGTCGAGAAGGTCAGCGCCGAAGTGAGCGTGCCGCCGATCGCACCGCCCGCCGCCGTCGATCCGAGCGTCGAGGACGCGTAGTCGTTGGACGCGGTGATGGTCAGCAGGCCGTTGGCGTCGATCGTTGCAGACAGGTTGTTGGCCTGAAGCTTGGTGTTGAGCTGATCGAGCGTCTTGACCGTGCCGTTGGTGCCGTCGCCGAAGGTGACATTGACCGCCGTGCCGCCGTTGAAGGAGGTGAAGGTCAAGGTCTTGCCGGCGATGCCGCCGATGCCGGAGGTGCGGGCCGCGGTGAAGGCGGTCGCGTTGCCGGTGTTGCCGGCGAGACCGAACACGTTCAGCGCGTTGCCGGTGCCGGTGATCGACAGATCGGCGTTGACACCGGTCGAGAGCTTGAGCTGACCGGACGTATTGATCGTCGAGTTCGACTGGCCGGTGGCCGTCGCAAGCGTCGCGGTGCCGTTGGCGTTGATCGTGGCGGTCTGCACGCCGGTGGCAAGGTCGATCGCCTTCAGCACGTCGTTGACCGTGCCGGCCTGCAGATAGACCGTCGAGTTGCCGTTGCCGTCGGTGAGGACGTTGCCGCTGGCACCATACCCGCTCGGAACGCTCGGAGCACCGGTCGAACCCGGGATCGGCGCGTTCTTGAAGGTGATGACGTGACCGTCGACGTTCAGCGTCGAACCGTCCGCAATCGTCGCACCGAGCGAGGCCGCGCTTGTGGTCCGGTTGACATTGACGGTGGCGTTGCCGGCACCGGTTGACGTCGTCAGGCCGAGCGACTTGAGCAGGTCGGCCTTGCCGGTGACGCTCAGATCCGCACCCGTCGAGCTCTTCAACGTGACGGCACCGCCGCCAACGCTCGAAGCAGTCTGGTTGAAGCTGGTCGCGATCGTCGCAGCACCGGCGCTGATCGATACCGTCTTGACGCCGCTGGCCAGATCGACCGCGGTCAACAGATCGCTGACAGTCGCAGCCGGGGTGCCCGCCGTGCCGAGATAGACGGTGGTGTTGCCGTTGCCGTCGGTGACGAGGTTGCCGCTGACGCCCGAACCGGCCGCAACCGCGGACGAGGCCGGAGCCGAGCCGCTGCGGAAGGTGATGGTCTTGCCGTTCAC